>JAZKAH010000001.1:0-900442 GCA_040389245.1 Pseudomonadota bacterium
GGAACGGTAGACGCGCTAGCTTGAGGTGCTAGTGGGGCAACCCGTGGAAGTTCGAGTCTTCTCGACCGCACCAAGCAATAGACAAGCTGTTGAACCGAAAGGGCGGCCTGAAGAGGCCCGGTGGTCGTTAACCCCCCTTTGATATTCCTCCAGCTTCCACCCAATGCCCCTACTATTTCACGGGACTTGAGTATAGCGTGAATCGTGGCCCTTGAATCAGGATCCGCAATGCACAAAAAATTGAAATTGGCGGCAGTTTCCATTGTGCTGCTCAGTAGCGCTGCTTGGGCCCAGAGCGCTTCGGCGTCCTCCGTCTTTTCGGACAATTTCAATTCATATTCGGGCCAGCTGAATTGGGCGCCGCCGGGAAACTGGACTGCTCCCGGTCCGGGCACAGTTGATCTCATCGGCGAGACAACTTCTGGCACTTCGTTCGACTTCTATCCGGGCAATGGCGGCTATGTTGATCTGGATGGTTCGAACGGACAGCCAGGCACGCTTCAAACTCTTCAGACATTTGCGGCAGGCAAATACACTCTCAGCTTCGATCTTGGGGGCAATGCTCGCGGAGACGGATCTAAGACGACTGACTTTTCACTCGGCAGCTTCTCGGATTCAATTATCCTGGCCTCCGGCGACGCATTGGGTTTTCACTCATTCACATTCACCACGTCGGGGGGCCAACTTGCGTTCTCAGACCTGGCTGGCGGAAACCAGAACATCGGCAACATTTTGGACAACGTCTCGCTGGCCAGCGCCGTCCCGGAACCTTCAGCCTGGGTGATGTTTCTGTTTGGCTTCGGCGCCATCGGGTGGATGCTGCGCGACGGTCGCCGCCGGCCTATTCAACGCGCCTAAGTTTCGTCCAAAATCATAACAGGTCGGCTACTGCAGGTTTGCGCCTGCGGAGGCGCTTTTAATCGTTAATCCCAACACCTCGCACTGGCACCTCTTTTGCTTCGATGAGCTTGGGGCATCAGGACTCGTGCCGCCTTGGAACGTTTCGATTGGAGGGCCGCCATGGCGCTCCGCCAGAAAAATCGCAAGACATGGGACGCGATCAAGCAATTGATTCGCTACAGGGAGGTCGTTGGCCGCGACGTCCCGATTTCGGCCGAAGCGATCCGGACCGGACTGCTGTTTATCGACCCTGCCGGTCCCGCGAAATAGGCTGCACCGCCTCTCTCTGGAAGGCGCCGCAGCTAGCCTTGCGATTGATGATGGCAGACGACAATCTGCCTTGCTTACCCATCATATTCTCTCCATGTCGTTTTCATCGAAACACAGTGGCGGCTGAACGCCACGCCAAACAGGGAAGTCCAGGATGACCAGTTTCAAACACTCTCTCGTCGCGGGCGCGGTTGCCATGTTCGCGCTTTGCGCCGCCGGCACTGCGATGGCGCAGGACATCATCCATAATCAGGAAAACGCCAATTCGCCCTTCGCCAGCGCCGTGATCGTGCCGCCCGGCTATACGACCTATTACATCAGCGGCAGCGGCCCCACCGTCACCAATGCCAATGCCCCCAAAGACTCCATCGAGAGCTTTGGCGACACCGCCACCCAGACCCGCACCACCCTGGAAGGTCTCAAAGCCAGGATGGACCAGCTCGGCGTCACCTTTGGCGATGTCGTGCAGGCGCGGGTCTATCTGGCGGCGGATCCCATGAATGGCGGGAAGATGAATGCAGCCGCCATGAACGAGGTCTGGATGAAATTTTTCGGCACGTCGGCACAGCCCAACAAGCCTGCCCGCGCCACCATTCAGGCGGCCAATCTTGTCAAATCCGGCGCGCTGGTCGAAATCGAATTCGTCGCCGCCAAGAGCGTCAAAGCCGCGCGCAAGCACGCCAAGTAAATCCGCCTCGACATCGGAAGGGTTCGCCGCCGGCGAACCCTTTTTCGTTTTGCGGGCGGTGGAAAGGTCTATGCTTGGCCGCCGTCGTGACAAGGAGCGGATCCGTGGGTTCGAATACGTCTATTGGTGAAACAATTCTGGTCGCCGAAACCGGCCTTGGCCGCTTCCAGGTCGAGGCGCGCGTGGGGAACGCCGCCTTCCTGATTGACGAACCGGCCGCGTCCGGCGGGCTGGGCAGCGGCCCCAATCCCTATGATCTGCTCAGCGCCGCATTGGGCGCCTGTAAGACAATGACCATCCGCCTTTATGCCAACCGGAAAGGCTGGCCGCTCGCGCGGGTGCAGGTCGCCGTCCGGCACAGCCGGGCCGATCTGCAAGCGCGCGATGTGTTCGAGGCGGATGTCACCTTGGAGGGCGCTTTGGACGAGGCGCAGCGCGCCCGGTTGCTGGAAATTGCCGAACGTTGCCCCGTCCATATGACGCTCACGCGCGGCGCCGATGTGCGCACCGTCCTGCTACCGGCGCCGGCATCGCTGGCCAAACCGGAGGAAGGCCCGGCTCATGTGCAATGCATGGAAGAGGCGTGCGCCGATTGACGGGAACGTTGGCAGGACAAACCGGTATTCCATCCCCATCTTTTCCGGCCCGAGCATGCTGGCGCCATTGACGCGCGGTAGTGGAATTCCTTTCTTTCCGGGGCATCTTCGGGTCAAATCCGCTTCATGCTGCACTTGATCAAGCTTTGTGTCGGCGTTGATTCTCTTCAGGAATTGGCGGATTGGCAGAAAAAGCGCCTGAAGGAGAAGCGCGCCAAAGGCCAAAAACCGGAGCTGATCCATGTCACCCGCCAGACCCCCAAAAGGGCGGACGAATTGCTGGACGGCGGTTCGCTCTACTGGGTGATCCGCGGTCAGATCATGGCGCGCCAAGCCCTAATTGAGCTGCGGGAGGTGAAGAAGAACGGCGTGCCCCATTGCGGGCTGGTTTATGACAAGAAGCTGGTGCCGGTCAGACCGCGTCCCCGGCGCGCCTTTCAAGGCTGGCGATATTTCGACGGCAAAGATGCGCCGCCGGACATCGCGGAACTGAAGGGCGCCAAGGGCCTGCCGGAAACCTTGAAGCGCGAACTGGCGGTACTGGGGCTGCTTTAGCGGGCCGCGATCGCGGCGAAGCAGGTCTGGCCCCGCTGGGTCAGGCGATCGCAGACCTCGCGCGCCTGCCGCTCGGCAAAGAGTCCGAAGCGGGCGCGGTACATTGTATGGCCGTCACTTGCCTGGAAGGGCACTACCAGCCGCGCCGCTTGGCCGAGCACATCCATGGATTTCTGCGCATAGGCGTCGAGCTGCGCCTTGGCGAATGCCTGATCGGCATAGGCACCGATCTGAATGGTCCAATTGCGTCCCGGCACTGTCGTGCCGCCCTGGTCCTCATCGCCTTCGCCGTTTTCGTTGCGCAGGGTCGGACGCATTTTTGGCAACGCGGCGACGATCACGGGTCTGGCGGGGACATCGCTCGTCCGAGTCGGCCGCGCCTGCGGCTTGGCGGCAGCGGAGGTTGCGGCGGGTGCCTCCTGAGTCTCGGGCCTCATGGCGGGAATTGGCGCCGTCACGGCCTGCGCCACGGCCGGCGGGATCGCGGCGACCGGCGCGGGTTGGGGTGGCTGGGCCACCGACGCCATTTGCGGTGCCTGCGAGTGAAGCGTGGCGAAATTTTCGTCCGGCGCGCGCCGCGCCTCGGCAGCGTCTTCGTCATCCGTATCGGGAATCGGCGGCGGCACCGCGGACAGCGACGCGAATTGATTGGCGGACTGGGCTGGCTGCACGGGCAGGGTGAAGCCCGCCACCGCAGGTTGCCGTCCGGCGGCTTCGGCCACGGCGGTCCATGGCACCGGTCCGCGCGCGACCAGCGCCGGGTTGGTATTGATCTGCGCGAAGGCGGTGTCGAGCAGATGCATCATTTCGAGGTCGCGGCGCACCGCTGTACGCCCGCCCATCACGATGCCGATCAGATGCACGCCGCCGCGCACCACCGACGAGGTGAGGTTGAAACCGCTGGCGACGGTAAAGCCGGTCTTGATGCCATCGGCGCCGGGATAGCGGCCGATCAGATTGTCATGCGTGGGATAATAGACGCCTTTGTAATTGAAACCCGGCAGCGCGAAGTACGGATAGAATTGCGGAAAATCATAGGCCAAGTGCCGCGCCAGCACGGAGAGATCCGTCGCCGTGGTGATCTGGAGCGGATCGGGCAGGCCGGAAGCATTGTGATAATAGGTTTCGCGCATGCCGATGGCGCGGGCCTTCTCGGTCATCATTTCCGCAAAATGAAGCTCGGTGCCGCCCAGCGCTTCGGCGATCACTACCGCCACGTCGTTGGCGGAGCGGATGACGATGGCGCGAATGGCGGTATCCACCGTGATGGTTTCGCCGGGGCGAAGTGAAAGCTTGGTGGGCTTCTGCTGCGCCGCGTGCGAGGAAACCGGCATCGGCGTCTGCATGGTGATCTTGCCCGCCTTCAATGCTTCGAACAGCATGTAAAGCGTCATCATCTTGGTCAGCGAGGCGGGATGCCGCTCGGCGGTTTCGTTCCGCGCATAAAGAATTTTGCCGCTGACGCCATCCAGGATCAGGGCGGCGTCCTTGCCGGGATCGGTGGCGCTCCCAGGCATGGGAACGACCCGGTGACCCGCCTGGGCGCCGCGGGATGGGAGAATATGATTGCGGTGCCGCCCGGCCGCATCAGCAGGCGCACTGAAGCCCAACCCGGCCGCCAGCAGAGCGATTCCCAGGAGCAATAATGGTCTTGTCACGCAAGCCAACCCAGTTGCTTTCCCCAAAGCGGCGCTCTCCTGCCCCCAAAAGACCAAATTGTGTCACTCCTGGCAAGGAGGAATGACGAATCAGCGTTATTTTACCGATGTTTAGGTTACAATCACGAGTGGCAAAGGGTTCACAAAAATTTTGCTGCAACGCAACAAAATAGCCTTGACGACCTCTTTTACCAAGCGCATATAGCTCATGTTGCAGTGCAACAGGCCGCCGGATACCCGGGCCGTGCCGGACATGAATACGAACATGAAAGGTATGACAGATGACCAAGGCAAGCACGGCCGCCGAAAAGGAATTCGCGACGGCCGAGATCAATTTCAACGCCGGCACGGACGCGCTTAAGGCGGGTTTCGAAAAGGCAATCGCCGGCTATGACAGCGTTATGGGCTATGGCAAGGACACCGCGGAAGCGCTGATCAAGTCCGCCACGGTTGCCGGGAAGGGCGCCGAAACCCTGCATAACGAGATTTACGCCTATACCAAGCAGTCGATGGAAGAATCGATCGCTGCCGGCAAGGCAATCCTCGGCGCCAAGTCGGTGCATGAGGCGATCGAACTTCAGACCGGGTTCGCCAAGACCGCTTTTGAAAACTATGTGGCGGAACTCACCAAGTTCAACCAGCTCTTCACCGCAGCGGCGAAGGACAGCTTCGCGCCGCTGCAGGGCTGCGCGCAGGCCTGGGTGGCCACGGTGCAGACCAACGCCGCCGCTTGAAATCAGCGGTTAGTAGCCAAATATTGCAAGGCCCGGGGCGAAAGTCCCGGGCCTTTTTATTTAACCCAAAAGGAATTTTGGCTTAGTCTGGAGCGACGCAAGGCATCATTCTTGCGCGGTCAGGGATTGTGGAACCTCGTGCGGGATCAAGGCGACGGCAATAACGGCAAGGGCGACAATACCGGTTCCGGTATCGTTACTCGTACGCGCGCCAAGACCAAGAAACCGTCCCTCTACAAGGTCCTTCTGCTCAACGACGACTACACGCCGATGGAGTTCGTCGTCCATATCCTGGAGAAGTTCTTCGCCAAGAGCCGCGAGGATGCGGTCGAGGTGATGCTGCATGTCCATCGTCACGGCGTGGGTATCTGCGGCGTCTTCACCTTCGAAGTGGCGGAAACTAAAGTGGCCCAGGTCATTGAATTTTCACGCCGGCATCAACATCCTCTACAATGTACGATGGAGAAAGAGTGATGCCATCCTTGTCGCGCAGCCTGGAACAAGCCCTGCATCATGCGATCAAGCTCGCCAGCGATCGGCATCATGAATATGCCACGCTGGAGCATTTGCTGCTCGCCTTGATGGACGATGCCGATGCCGGCCAGGTGATGAAGGCCTGCAATGTCGATACCGACGCGCTGCGACGCGCGGTGCAGAAATATGTCGATGAGGAACTCGTCACCCTGGTGATCGAGGACGGCGAGGAAGCAAAGCCCACCACCGGCTTTCAGCGCGTCGTCCAGCGCGCCGTGCTGCATGTCCAGAATTCCGGCCGCGACGAAGTCACTGGCGCCAATGTGCTGGTGGCGCTGTTCACCGAGCGCGAGAGCCATGCCGTTTATTTCCTGCACGAGCAGAACATGAACCGGCTGGATGCGGTGAGCTATATCAGCCACGGCATCGCCAAGCGGCCCGGCATGAGCCAGCCCAAGCCGGCGCGCGGCGCCGAGGATGACGACGAGCCGGAGAAGCCCAACAAGCAGGGGACCGACGCGCTGGAAGCCTATTGCGTCAATCTGAACGAGAAAGCCAAGTCGGGCCGGGTCGATCCTTTGATCGGCCGCACCGCCGAAGTCGAGCGTACCATCCAGATTCTCTGCCGCCGCCAGAAGAACAACCCTTTGTTCGTGGGCGATCCCGGCGTGGGCAAGACCGCCATCGCCGAAGGCCTGGCGCGCAAGATCGTCAACAATGAAGTGCCGGACGTTCTGCGCGGCTCGATCATCTATTCCCTAGACATGGGTTCGCTGATCGCGGGCACCCGCTATCGCGGCGATTTCGAGGAACGGCTGAAGACGGTGGTGAAGGAGCTGGAAGGCGTCAAAGGCGCCATCCTCTTCATCGATGAAATCCACACCGTGATCGGCGCGGGTGCGACCAGCGGCGGCGCGATGGATGCGTCCAATCTGCTGAAGCCGGCGCTGGCGGCGGGCATCCTGCGCTGCATCGGCTCGACCACCTACAAGGAATACCGTCAGTATTTCGAGAAGGATCGCGCCCTGGTGCGCCGTTTCCAGAAGATCGATGTGGCCGAGCCCACGGTGCCGGATTCGATCAAGATCCTGATGGGGATCAAGTCGTATTTCGAGGAATATCACAAAGTGCGCTACACCGCCGACGCGGTGAAGGCGGCGGTGGAGCTTTCCGCCAAATACATCAATGACCGCAAGCTGCCCGACAAGGCGATCGACGTGATCGACGAAGTGGGCGCGTCGCAGATGCTGGTGCCGGAGAACCGCCGCAAGAAGGTAATCGGGGTCAAGGAAGTGGAAGATGTGGTCGCCAAGATGGCGCGCATCCCATCCAAATCCGTGTCCAAGGACGATACCGCGGCCCTCAAGTCGCTGGAAAGCGATCTGGCCCGCGTCGTTTACGGCCAGGACAAGGCCATCCATGCGCTGGCCAGCGCAATCAAGCTGGCACGCGCGGGGCTGCGCCAGCCGGAAAAGCCCATCGGATCTTATCTCTTCTCCGGCCCCACTGGCGTCGGCAAGACCGAAGTGGCCAAGCAGTTGGCCAGCATCATGGGCGTCGAATTTCTGCGCTTCGACATGAGCGAGTATATGGAGCGCCATACCGTCAGCCGCCTGATCGGTGCGCCGCCGGGCTATGTCGGCTTCGACCAGGGCGGCTTGCTGACCGACGGTGTCGACCAGCACCCCCATTGCGTATTGTTGCTGGACGAGATCGAGAAGGCCCATGGCGATCTCTTCAACATCCTGTTGCAGGTGATGGACCACGGCAAGCTTACCGACCATAACGGCAAGAAGATCGACTTCCGCAACGTGGTCCTGATCATGACCACCAATGCGGGCGCCTCCGATGCCGCCAAAGAGGCCATCGGCTTTGGCCGCGGCAAGCGCGAAGGCGAGGACGAGGAAGCAATCAAGAAATTGTTCACGCCGGAATTCCGCAACCGGCTGGATGCGACGATCACTTTCGCGCCGCTGTCGCGCGACACCATCGACAAGGTGGTCGAGAAATTCGTGCTGGAACTGGAAGCGCAGCTTGCCGACCGCGACGTCACCTTCGACCTGACGCCGGAAGCGACGCGCTGGCTGGGGCAGAAGGGCTACGACGATGCCTTTGGCGCACGCCCGCTGGCGCGCGTGATCCAGGAAAACATCAAGAAGCCTTTGGCCGACGAGATCCTGTTCGGGCGGCTGAAAGACGGCGGTACGGTGCGAGTGCTGCTGGACCGCGAGAAAGACGCGCTTGTCTTCGAATTCATTCCTGCCGCCGAAGCCAAGCCGCGGGCGCCGCAGAAGTCTTCGAAGCGCAAGAAGCCGGCCGCCAAGGAAGACGTCTGAGCTGCCCGTGCATTACCGGGGCGCCAGGGGCGTCTGGTAGTGATGCACTTCCGGCGGAGCGGCGAAGAAGGGCCCCAGCAAGCCGCGCCATTGCAGGAATGCATCCGATTCGCGAAAGCCCTTCATGTGGGCCTCGACGCTGGTCCACCAGACCAGCAGCAGATAATTATCGACCCGCTCGATGCAGGCGCGCATTTCCAACTTCTGGAATCCTTCCGCCGCCTCGATGAACTTGCGCGCTTTGACGAAAGCGGCTTCGAACTCCTTGGACTGACCGGATTTGATGGGGATGAGGGCGTGCTCGAGGATCATAGGGCGCTCCTGATCTTGGCGGCGATGGGCTCCAGGCTTCTGGGATCCACCATGGCGCGGGCGTGCATGCCCATATCCACGCCGGCGCTGCGCGGTATGACGTGAAAATGCACATGAAAGACGCTTTGTCCGGCCGGCGCGCCATTCAGCATCGCCAGCATGATGCCCGGCGCGTTCAGCCCTTTCTTCACGGCTTGGGCGATCCTTTGCGTCGTCATCATCAGTGCGCCGGCACTTTCGGGCGATAGGTCGAGAAGATTTTCCGCCGGTTCCTTCGGGATCACCAGCACATGGCCGTCCGCTTGCGGCATCACATCCATGAAGGCGAGATTCTTCTCGTCCTCGAACACCTTCACGCAGGGAATTTCGCCGCGCAGGATTTTTGCGAAGATATTGTTGTTGTCGTAAGTCATTCAGCACTCCTTTTTGAACGGGCCGTGCCGGGCCAGTTCGTCGATATGCTCCGTGACCGCTTCGCGCTCCTGGGCCAGGAACTGATCCACCGCCCGGCGCAGGCCCTTATGGGCGATATAATGCGCGCTATAGGTCTCTTCCGGCATATAGCCGCGCAGCAATTTGTGCTCGCCCTGGGCGCCGGCTTCGACCTTGGACAGGCCGCGCGCGATGGCGAAATCGATGGCCTGATAATAGCAGGTCTCGAAATGCAGGAAGGGGATATATTCCAGCGCGCCCCAATTGCGGCCGTATAGGATTCCTTCTCCCATCAGGTTGAGCGCGCCCGCGATATATCTTTGTCCTCGCTTGGCCATGATCAGCAAAATCTGGTCGGCCATGCCGGCGCCGATCCGGCTGAAGAAGTCGCGGGTGAGATAGGGATTTCCCCATTTTCGGCTTCCCGTGTCCATGTAGAATTCGAAAAAACGATCCCAATGCGCCTCGGTGATGTCGCGGCCGGTGAGCCAATCGAAAGTGATGCCGTCCTGGACCACCGATGCCCGTTCCTTGCGCAGATTTTTGCGTTTGGAGGAGGATAACGCGCCGAGAAACTGGTCGAAATCGCTATAGCCGCGATTGTGCCAATGAAATTGCCGATCATTCCGCAAGAGATAGCCTTCTCGTCCGGCCGCCTCCCATTCCGCCTTTTCCAGAAATGTTATGTGCAGGGACGACGCGCCGATCTGGTCCGTCGCGGCCTTGCCGGCCTTGAGCAGCAGCGCCCGATTGCCCGCATCGCGGGTGAGGATGCGCCGTCCCGTCACCGGCGTGAAGGGAACCGAGCATTGCAGCTTGGGATAATAATCGCCGCCCGCGCGTTCCAGCGCATCCGCCCAGGCATGATCGAACACATATTCGCCCTGGGAGTGGCTTTTCAGATAAGCCGGCATAATGCCCGCGACCGCGCCTTTTTCTTCCAGCACCAGATGGGCGGGCTGCCAGCCGGTGCGCGCCGACGCGGAACCGGAAGCCTCGAGCGCCTCGAAAAATTCAAATCGGGTGAAAGGATGCGGGTCGGCAAGATTGTCCGGATTGGCGCAGGCGTTCCACGCCGCCGCCCCAATACCGCGCACCCCATCCGCAAGGCGAACGGTCATGCGATCTCGAACACGCCATCCACTTCGACGGCGACGCCGCGCGGCAATGACCCTGCGCCGGTGGCGGCGCGGGAATGTTTGCCGGCATCGCCCAGCACCGCCACGATCAGGTCGGATGCGCCATTGCCCACTTCCGGATGCTGGGTGAAATCCGGCATGGCATTGACGAACACGCCCAACCTGATGCAACGGCGCACGCGATCCAGATCGCCGCCGCATGCCGCTTTCAATTGCGCCAGAAGGTTGATCGCGCAAAGCCGGGCCGCGGCCTTTCCATCGTCCAGGGAAATTTCCGCGCCCAGCTTGCCGACATATTTGAGCCCGTCCGGCGTCAAGGTTATCTGTCCGGAGATGAAAACCAGATTTCCGCTCACCACATAGGGGACGTAATTGGCCACCGGTGCATTCGGCTGGGGCAATTGGACATCGAGCTCTTTCAGGCGGGATTCGATTTTCGACATGGGGGACCTTCGCTTTGGCCCGCCATAAGACCGCATGCGGGCGGATTTTTCCATGCCTTCCGGCCGTCTATTTCCGCATGCCACGTCCCTTGCCGACCGCTTCGCCGCCGAATTTGGAGCGGATCTTGTCCATCGCCCGTTCCGCCGCGGCCCGCTTGTCGCTGACGGGGTCGATCAGGCTGGCGGGATCGGCCTCGGTTGCGGCCGTGAGATTGGAAAGTCCCACGCCCAGCAAGCGAAAGCGTTTCCCATCCGCTTCGCGTTTCAAGGCGGCTTGCGCCACCCGGAAGATCTTGTCGGCCAGTTGGGTCGGTGCATCCAGGGAGGCGCTGCGGGTCAGAAGCCGGAAATTGGCGGTCTTGAGTTTCAGAACCACGGTTCGGCCGCAAAGCGCATAGGCCTTGGCCCGCGCCGAGACCCGCTCCGCCTGGCGCCACAGCACGGCTTCCAGATCGGGAAGTCGTGAGAGATCGCTGTTGAAAGTGGTTTCGGAGGAAATCGTCTTCATCTCGCCGCCGGGGTCGACGGCGCGGCTGTCCTGAGCCTGCGCGATGCGCGCCAGCCAGAGCCCGGTTGCGCCGTAACGATTGGCGAGATCGCGCGGGTCGGCGTCCTGCAACTGTCCGATGGTGCCAAAGCCGTCGCGCTCCAGCCGCGCCGCCAGAACCTTGCCGGCGCCGCGAATGATCCCGACGGGCTTGTCACGCAGAAAGGATTTCGCTTCCGTCATGCCGATCACGGCGAAACCGCGGGGCTTGTCCAATTCGCTCGCCAGCTTGGCAAGAAATTTGTTGCCGGACAGGCCCACGGAAACGGTGATGCCAAGCTGCCGCTCGATCTGGAGCGCCAGTCTTGCCATGGTCCTGGCCGGGGCCATGCCGTGGATGCGCGCCGTGCCGGAGAGATCGAGATAGGCCTCATCCAATGAGAGAGGTTCGACCAGCGGCGTCAGCGCCCGCATCAGGTTGCGGATTTCCCGCGCCACTTCGACATAATGGCTCATGCGCGGTTTGATGACGATGGCATTGGGACAGAGCTTGCGGGCCTGAAACATGGGCATCGCCGAGCGCACGCCATACCGCCGCGCGATGTAGCAGGCGGTGGAGACCACGCCGCGCGTGCCGCCGCCCACAATCACCGGCAGCCCCGCCAGGGAAGGATCGTCTCGCTTCTCGATCGCGGCATAGAAAGCATCGCAATCCATATGCGCGATAGAGAGCATTTCCAGTTCGGGATGCGCCAGAATGCGTGTTCCACCGCATTGGGTGCAAGGCGGCTCCGCCGAAATGTCCGACAGGCAATCGCGGCAGAAGGCGGGCCAATCCTTCAAGGTCATCGTGCCCTCATGGTGCGAAATGATAGGGCATCATAAGTCTCGTGCCCTCATGGTGCGAAGCGATAGGGCATCATAAATCCCACAGCCAGGCGGCACCCCGCACGCCGCTGGAATCGCCATGAACATTCTTGACGATGCGCGATGGGCCTTCCGGCGAGAAGGCGTGACGTTCCACCAGGGGCGGCAGGTGGCGGTAAAGGCTTTCGATGTTGGAAAGCCCGCCGCCCAGCACGATCACATCGGGATCCAGGATATTGACCACCGACGCCAGGGCACGGCCCAGCCGCTCCATCCAACGCGTCACCGCGGCCTGGGCCGCCGGCGTTTCGGATGCGGCGATCATTTCGGCGGTCCAATCGAGATGTCCTTGGCTTTTATTGAAATCACCGGCGAAGGCGGGCCCGCTCAGCCATTGCTCGATGCAGCCGCGCTGGCCGCAATAACAAATGGACGTCTGCGCCCATTCCTCGGGTGTCATGCCGGGCAGGGGATTGTGTCCCCATTCGCCGCCGATGCCGTGAGCGCCCTCCAGCACCCGGCCGTTCACCACCACCCCGCCGCCCGTGCCGGTGCCGAGGATGACGCCGAATATGACGGCCTGTCCCGCGCCCGCGCCGTCCGTCGCTTCGGAAAGCGCAAAACAGTTGGCGTCATTGGCCAGACGGACGGGCCTGCCCAAGGCGCTCTCCAGATCGCGCGGGAAGGGCTTGCCGTTCAGCCAGACGGAATTGGCATTCTTGATCAGCCCGGTCTGGCGGCTGACATTGCCCGGGATGGCAAGGCCGACGCTTCCGCGCCGGCCCAACCGGCTTTCCGCATCCGCCACCAGGCCGGCGATTGCCGCCACCGTTCCGGCATAATCCCTCACCGTGAGAATGCGACGCCTTAGAACCTCGCCGCCAGAAGCATCCAGGGCAATGATTTCGGTCTTGGTGCCTCCAAGGTCCACCCCCAATCGCAGGCCGTTGTTATCGCTCATTATTGTTCCTGGTACGGCGCGGCGAGCCGCCGATTGCAAATCGTCACAAAACCGAACGGGATTTTACACAAGGACGGCGGCGCGCAAACCCGCGGGCAGCGTTAAGCAGGGTTCGCGAAGCGCATTGAGGCTGGCCCAACTCGCCGATAATGTCCAAAAGCCGGAGTTGGGGGGCATTAATGGCCCTTTTTGGCGATAGGCGAATTGGCCTAGGCGTGGCTGTGCCTCACCGAATTTGCGCCGATTGATCTTGCTGAATCCGGTCGGCAACTTCTGAAGAGGTTGCACCGCCAATGGAGAGATATTTGCGCGCGATTGCCGCCAGGTGGGGTTTGCCTTGGCGCGGGCTGATCATTCTGTCGCTGATGTGCGTCATTCTTTTTTCGGCACAAGCAATTGTTGCCGTCAAACTCTCCGCCACCGGCGCGTTCAACTATTACAATATCCTGTTTGACGCCGATTCAAGCGAGGGAATTGCGATCCGCGCGCATGGCTGGTCGGAAGACAAACGGAGCCAGGTCCAGCTCCCGAACTACCTGCATCCCTTTATCAACTATTTCACGATGCCGGCCTTTCGCGTCATTGCGAAATTGGCATCCGTCGCGAACGGCCAATGGAAAGAAATGCAGATCCGCGAGGAGATGGCGCTGTTTGTTTCGCCTGCCTGTATTGCACTCGCCGCTTTCGCGATCGGACTCGCATTGATGTGGCTGAATTTCTCTCCCGGCACCGCTATCGCCGCGGCGATTCTCTATGCGGTCTCGTATAGCAGCCTGATCTTTGGCGCTGTCCCCGACCATTTTTCCATGGGCGGATTGTCGGTTGTTCTGCTGCTCGCATGGCTGGCGTTCTGGATAAGGGGCACTCAGCCGATCCCGCGATCCGGTTATATCGCCTGGGCGCTGATTGCGGTTTTCGCGACCGGCGTGACGATCAGCACTATCGTCGTCGCCTTTATAGTCCTGGTGTCCGCGACGGCGCGGCGGCGCGGGAATTTCGGCGGCTATGTTCGCGCTGCCGGGGCATCGGGCGCCATATTGGTCGGCGTCGTGCTTTGCGCGGCCCTGCTGAGCCATCTGGTTGCCCTGTCCGCCTCGACGGTCGGACTAGGCCCCAAGGATGCGAAGGCCGCCAATCCCGGAATCATAAGCGAGGTGAGGGTAGCGGGGAACTACGCGGATTTCGATTTCCGTTCCGTCGTCTCCAAAGCCAGCGAGGTTGGTCTTCATTCGGTTCAAGCGGTTGTCGGCCTGGGCGTGCATCGGCGGCCTCCCTTTAGTTTGGGCCAGCCAGACGTCATTGTTCCGCTTGCCGCTGACGGCTGGTCCGTCTCGGACATCGCGATGGGCGCGGCTTTCGGGGTCATGGTTCTGCTGGGCCTCTATGTTGGGCTAAGGCGCCAGACGCCCGAACCCAAGCGCATTTTCGCCTGGGCTTGCGCGGCGGTGCTTTGCGCCAGCGTAATCCTGCAAAGCATTTACGGACGCGTGGCGTTTCTTTATTCGCAGCATTGGCTGTTTCCGATAGTCTTCTTCGTCGTGCTGGCCTTTGCCAACATGACCGGCAAATGGCGACCGGCCATGCGCGCTGCCGGTGCGACGGTTTTATTAGTTGCGATCGCCGCGTCGAATTTCCACCTGACCGGTCAGACTATTTCCCTGGCCCAAACGATCGTTGCGGACTTTCTCCGGTCGGCCACTTGATCGCCGGTGTCGGCGGGCAATCAACATGTCCGTATTTCACTTCGGTCAAAGCGGACGCATCACCCCGCCAGATGATGGCGTGCCACGTGAACGCGTTTGGGCGGGATTAAAGTCTCCTGGCAGAATTCGAGCAGAAGCGGCTCATTTGTCAGCAGAAAGTCCAACACGGACCCCAGCAGATCCCGATCTCCTGCGGCCTGGCGCAGATCGGCCGCCTCCAATCCGGAGACGGTCAGGAAGCGGGCAATCCCGTCTGGCTGGCCTGCCAGCCATCCAAGGGCCTCCAAGGCCAGGATTTCCGCAGTTTCCGGGGTGGTGCGTTCGCTCATCGTCAAGACCGCGTTAAGACCTTCTGCCTAATACTGCGCAAACACAGAATTCTGTCACCTTCGCCCCGGTGGCGGGCCGGGAGAGACGCTATGGATGTCAAGGCAAAAACCGTTCTGATCGTGGAGGATAACGAGCTCAACATGAAGCTCTTCCACGATCTTCTGGATGCCCATGGCTACAATATTTTGCAGACCAAGGATGGAATGGAAGCACTCGACATCGCGCGCGAGCATCATCCCGACCTGATCCTGATGGATATCCAGCTCCCCGAAGTTTCCGGCCTGGAAGTCACCAAATGGCTGAAGGAGGACGATGCCCTCAAATCCATTCCCGTGGTCGCGGTCACCGCCTTCGCCATGAAGGGCGATGAGGAAGTGATCCGGCAGGGCGGTTGCGAAGCCTATATCTCCAAGCCGATCTCGGTGACCAGCTTTCTGGAAACCGTCCGCCGCTTTATCGGATAAGCGCCGAAGCTCATGACCGCACGCGTTCTCGTCGTCGATGACATCATGTCCAACGTCAAGCTTCTGGAAGCGAAGCTGACGGCGGAATATTTCGATGTCGTCACCGCTTTCAACGGGCTCGAATGCCTGGCCCGGATGGCCGAGAATGTGCCCGACATCGTTCTGCTCGACGTGATGATGCCGGGCATGGACGGCTTCGAGGTCTGCCGGCGCATCAAATCCGATCCCCGGATCGCGCATGTTCCAGTGGTGATGGTGACGGCGCTCGACCAGCCGTCCGATCGTGTCACGGGCCTGGAAGCGGGTGCCGACGATTTTCTCACCAAGCCGGTTGACGATGCGGCCCTGTTCGCGCGGGTGCGTTCGCTGGTGCGGCTCAAACTGATGACCGATGAACTGCGCATGCGCGAGTCCACGGGGCAGGGCATGGGCCTGCTCGATCCGGCCGAAAATCTTCTGGATGCCAATCCCGCGGGCCGTATCCTGGTGATCGAGGACCGGCTTGAAACCGTGGCGTGGCTGACCGCGGCCTTGACGCCGCAGCATGAAGTGACCTCGGTGGATACGTTCGAGGAAGCGCTGGTGCGGGTGCGGGGCGGCGATCCCGATCTGGTTGTTGTCAGCCTTGGCATGCGCGGCTTCGACGGCCTTCGTCTTTGCTCGCAGCTTCGGTCGCTCCCGGAAGGCCGCAACGTGCCCATTCTGGTGGTGGTGTCGGATGGCGACCGCCGCAAGCTGACACAGGCCCTGGAAATGGGCGTCAATGATTACCTGACCCGGCCGATAGACAGGAACGAATTGGTGGCGCGGGTGCGTACTCAGTTGCGCAAGAAACGCTACGCCGACCGGCTGCGCCACAATGTCCAGCTCAGTCTCGAAATGGCGATCACCGACCAGCTTACCGGCTTGCACAATCGCCGTTACATGAGCCGACATCTGGGCAATCTGATCGCCAATGCCAAGAAAAACGGCAAGCCTCTGGCTTTCGTGATCATGGATATCGATTATTTCAAGTCGGTCAACGATACCCATGGCCATGATATCGGCGATGAAGTGCTGAAGGAATTCGCCAGCCGCATCGCCGCCAATGTGCGCGGCATTGATCTGGCCTGCCGTTATGGCGGCGAGGAATTCGTGGTGGTCATGCCCGACACCGATGTCGCCTTTGCCTATTCGGTGTCGGAGCGGTTGCGCCACTCCATCGAGACCACGCTGTTCCGCATCAGCCGCCCGCCAAACGCTCTCAACCTGACCATTTCCATCGGCATTGCCGGATTGGAGGGCATGAACGACAGTGCCGAAGCCCTGTTGCATCGTGCCGATCAGGCGCTCTACAGCGCCAAGAAGACCGGCCGCAACAAAGTCGTCGCCGACGCTGCGTGAAATAAGACGCGCGGATCTTTTTGCCCGTTGCGTTCGTCGCGCGTGTTCACCGGCCAAAATCTCTCGCGCTGACGTTCAGGCCTCTTCGGAGTCGACTTCGGGCTGCGACGCCATTTCCAGCGCCTTGTCGATTGCCATGACCAGGATTTCCGGCTCGCGCGCACCCGAAACCGCGACCTTGTTGTTGAAGATCAAGGCCGGAACGCCGGTGACCCCCATTTCGTGGGCCAGTTGATCTTCCCGTTCGACCAGATTTACATCCTGATCGCTCTCCAGCATATCGGCCACTTGGGAACCGTCCATGCCGCAAACGTCCGCAATGTCGGACAGCACGCGGATATCGCCGATATCCTCGCCATTCTCGAAATAGGCCGCGAAGAGACGCTCCACCACTTCGTCCTGGGCGCCGGTCAATTCCGCCCAGCGGATCAGGCGATGAGAATCCAGGGTGTTGGGCGTCCGCAGGATGGCGGCGAAATCAAACTCGATGCCCTCCTTGGCCCCCTCTGCGGCAATGACGCGCTGGGCTTCCTCGACGCCGCCGCTCTTGCCGAACTTGGCGGCGAGATAGGCGGCGCGTTCCAGTCCGCCTTTCGGCACGCTGGGGTCCAGGCGGTAAGGCCTATAGCGCACATCGAAGCTGATATTGGGGCGCATCGCCATGGCGCGCCCCAGCCGGCGTTTGCCGATGAAGCACCAGGGGCAGACCGTGTCGGAGATGAAGTCTATTTGCATGGTGCCCTCATATAGCGAAGCGGTAGGGCATAACAAACAACGCCCTCATATAGCGAAGCGATAGGGCATGACAAACAGCGCCCTCATATAGCGAAGCGGTAGGGCAACGAAACCATCATATGTCGAATGCGGCGAAATCATTTCAGAATTTGAGTGGTGATTTCGTTGACGGCGGAGGTGACGCGCACCGATACCACGCCCTTTCGGGTCTTGATGCGGAGCACCGCGGTCACGGGCAGAAGGCCCGGAATGACGGCCTGGTTCGAAGGGGGCGGCTGGGCAACGAAAGACAGCACGATGGTATGGGCATCGCCAGGCAGAACGGGCTTGACCGGCTTCAGCACCGCGTGTTTCCAGCCCCCGCCCGTCACCGCACCCCGCGCCTGAACCAGAATGCTTCCGCCCTTGGCGGTTGCGATCAGCCCGTCGATCCGCGCCACCGGCTTGTCGGTCACCACCGGCGCGGCTGCGTATGCAGGCAGGGCCACAAGCACTGCCATCAAAAAAAAGGCGCCACGCATCACGGATCCACGTTTTCGACAGCCAGTATGGGAGAAAATGCGGCCATTTGAGGGTGTGTCATATATCCAGTTCGGCCCACACCGGCACATGATCCGAGGGCTTGTCGCCTTCGCGGACATGCTTGTCGATGCCGCAGGCGCCCAGACGGTCCAGGCCTTGCGGCGACAGCAGGATATGATCGATGCGGATACCGTGGTTCTTGCGCCAGGCACCCGCCTGATAATCCCAGAATGTGTATTGCCCGGCGGCCCGATTGCGGGCGCGGAAGGCATCGGTGTAGCCGAGATTCTCGATCCTGCGCAGCGCCGCCTTGGACTGGGGCTGGAACAGCGCGTCGTTGATCCAGGCCTTGGGATCGTAGCAGTCCTTGTCTTCCGGGATGATGTTGTAATCGCCGATCAGCGCCACCGGCTCTTCATTCGCCAGCAGGCCTTTGGCGTGGGCATGAAGGCGCTCCAGCCAGGCCAGTTTGTAGGGAAATTTCTCGGTGTCGATCGGATTGCCGTTGGGGGCATAGATCGAGGCGATCCGCAAGGTTCCCTTGCCGCCCGTCACCACCGCTTCCAGATAACGCGAATGATCGTCGCCGTTGCCGCCGGGCAGGCGCGGCGTGACGTCCTCGAGCGGGTATTTGGAAAGTAGCGCCACGCCGTTATAGGTCTTCTGTCCGTGTACGGCGCAATTATAGCCCAGCGCCTCGAACGGCTCGGCGGGGAAATTCTCGTCCAGGCATTTGATTTCCTGCAGCGCCACCACGTCCGGCTTGGCTTCTTTCAGCCAGGCGAGCGCGGCATCCAAACGCACCTTGATGGAATTGACGTTCCAGGTCGCGATCTTCATTCAGACCGAAAAGCTGGTACCGCAGCCGCAGGAAGCGGTGGCGTTGGGATTGTTGACCTTGAACGCCTGGCCGATCAGGCCGTCGGTGAAATCGATCTCGGCCCCGGCCAGGAAGTCGAGCGACACCGGATCGATGAGTATTTTCGCGCCGCCCTGCTCGATAAAAAGGTCTTCGTCCATCCGGGTCTCGTCCAGCGCGAAATTATATTGAAAGCCGGAACAGCCGCCGCCGGTCACCGCCAGCCGCAGCATCGCTTCGCCGCCTTCATTGGCCAGGATCGCGGCGATGCGCTTGGCGGCGCTGGCGGAAACCGTAACCGGCATATTGCTGACTGGCATATTCATGGCGGAACTCTGGTCAGGGGAGGTGACAAGCCTTATGTAGTCCTCGCCATGGCATCCGCAAAGGGCCCGATACAAGCCGTTTTGGTCCCGCCCGGCCATTTGCTGGGTCTGCTGTTCGTTCCCCCGGCCACCCTGGCCCCTTTTGCCACCCGTCCCGCCGACAGCCGGGGCCGGCTTTATCCGGAAAGCGAGAGCCCCACTCGGACCTGCTATAGCCGGGACCGCGACCGCATTATCCACTCCTCGGCCTTCCGCCGCCTCAAGCATAAGACACAGGTCTTTGTGCAACATGAGGGTGATTATTTCCGCACCCGGCTCACTCATTCGGTCGAGGTCGCCCAGCTCGCCCGCAGCCTGGCGCGCAACCTGGCGGTGGACGAAGACCTCGCCGAAGTCGTGGCGCTGGCCCATGATCTGGGCCACACGCCTTTCGGCCATTCGGGCGAGGAAGCCCTGAACGCCGTGACGGAGGATATCGGCGGGTTCGATCACAATGCCCATGCCTTGCGCCTGGTCACCAAGCTGGAGCATCGCTACGCGGATTTCGACGGCATCAATCTGACCTGGGAGACGCTCGAGGGGCTGGTCAAGCATAACGGCCCCATCCTGGGGATTATTCCCGGTCCCATCGCGGGCTTTGATGCGCGCTGGTCGCTGGACCTGATGCGCTGGCCGGGTCTGGAAGCGCAGATCGCCGCTTTGGCCGACGACATCGCTTACGTCAATCACGACATTGATGACGGCCTGCGGGCAGGACTGTTCACCGTCGGCGATCTTGCCGAGGCCCCGCTGGCGGGCAGCCATGTCCGCGCCGTGCAGGCCCGGCGCGGCGATCTGGAGCTCAGCCGCTTCATCGGCGAACTGATCCGTACCCTGATGAGCGCCTTGATGGACGATGTATTGGTCGAAACGCGTATCCGACTGGCGGCGGCAAACCCGCGAACCGGCACCGACATTCGCGCCGTGCCCCATGCGCTTGCCGGATTCTCGGTTGCCATGATGGCGCAGGTGCGCGCTTTGAAGGATTTTCTTTTTGCCCGCATGTACCGGCATCCCCGTGTCATGGGGCCGATGATCAGGGCCCAGGCGGTGGTGACGGAACTATTTGCGGCGCTGGTGGCGGCGCCCGGATTGCTGCCCGCCGACTGGGCCGCGCAATGCGGCGGGGCAGGCGATCCGGCGACGCGCCGGGTGGTGCGCGATTATATCGCCGGCATGACCGACAATTATGCGCTGGCCGAGCATGCGCGCGTCACCGGCAGCGATACGTCGCTGGGTTAACCCACAAGGCCGTACGGGGTGCGATGGATTTGCTCCAATTCGCGAATGCGCTCTTAAGTGTGTCATGAAATCGGGTTCGCTGATGCCGAGAATTGGTGATTCGCGCCCATACGGATGCTAAAGTCCCTCGCACAGATTCGGATAGTCAGCCAATGCCCCAACATGAGCGCGGCCTTTACGAACCCGGTGAGGATGTGCGGGTGTTTGACGGTGCCGAGGAAGACGAGGATGTAGAAGGTTCCCGTCTGCCGCTTCTGATCGTGCTGGCGCTTCTGGTGCTGGCGATGTTCGCCGGCTTTGTCTGGCTGGCATATAGCGAAGGCGTGGCGCGGGGACGCGGCGAAACACCGGTGATCACGGCGGAAGCTGGTCCGGCGCGGGTGGCGCCGCAAAATGCCGGAGGCACGGCGGAACCATACAAGGGTTTCAAGATCTATGAGCAACCGGCGCCGCCGGATGACGACACGGCGCAATCTGCTGCGCCGGCGCAAAATCCGTCGTCTCCCCCTCCCGCAACAAAACCCGCGCTGACCGAGCCGACACCGGCTCCTGTCGCCCCCGTCAAGGCGGCAGCGCCCGTGAAAGTGGCGGCCGCCCCAGCCAAACCCGTACCGGCCATGAAGCCGTCGCAGTTGCCGGCGCAGCCGGCGGCGCCCATCGGCCCCGCGACGGCGCCTCCCAGGGCGCTCAGCCCCACACCGGCGCCAGCCGCTGCGCCCGCAGCAGCAAAACCCGCCCCGGCCGCGCCCGTGGCGGCAAAACCGGTACCGGCCGCAACGCCGCCCGCGGCGAGTGCGCCTGCCGGCAGCGGATCGTTTGTGCTGCAGATCGGTGCCTACAAGTCCCAGGCGGATGCCGATACCGCCTGGACGACCTACAAGACCAAGCACGCATCGCTGCTGTCCGGTTATTCTCCCGACGTGCGGCAGGCCGATCTGGGCGAGAAGGGGATCTGGTATCGCCTGCGCATTACGGGATTTCCCAGCAAGGACGTCGCCTCGGCGCTGTGCGACCGCCTGAAGGCGGACGGCGGCGGCTGTTTCTTGGGCAAATAATGCGATCTCGCGCGATCTATGGCTGCGGCGGGCTCATCCTGTCCGCCGAGGAGCGCGCCTTCTTTCGCGACGCCCGTCCATGGGGCTTCATTCTCTTCGGACGGAATATTCAAACACCCGATCAGGTGCGCTCCCTGGTGCGGGCTTTGCGCGAAACCGTTGGCGATGCCTCCGCGCCGATCCTGATCGACCAGGAAGGCGGCCGGGTGGCGCGTCTCAGACCGCCTCATTGGCATGAACGTCCGCCGGCTGCCCGTTTCGGCAACCTGCATGACGGCAATCCGGAAGCCGCGCGGGAGGCCACCTATCTCAATGCCCGGCTGATCGCGCACGATCTGGCGGGATTGGGGATCAATGTCGATTGCCTGCCGGTGCTCGACGTGCCCGTGACCGGCGCCCACGACATTATCGGCGACCGCGCCTTTGCCCACGATCCCGTCACGGTGATTGATCTGGGCCGGGCCCAGATCGAGGGCCTGATGGAGGGAGGGGTGCTGCCGGTCATGAAGCATATTCCCGGCCATGGCCGAGCCGGGACCGACAGCCATCTGGCGCTGCCGCGCGTCATGGCAAGCGCTGAGGAATTGTCCGCCAGCGATTTTGTCACCTTCCGCAGTCTTGACCTCTGCCCCATCGCGATGACAGCCCATGTGGTCTACGATTCGATTGATCCACAGCGGCCTGCGACCACCAGCCCAAAAGTCATTCGGGATGTGATCCGCGGTGAGATAGGATTTGATGGATTGTTGCTGTCCGACGATCTGTCGATGCAGGCGCTGGACGGCCCCTTGGATGTACGCGCGCGCGCGGCCCTGTTTGCGGGTTGCGACGTGGTGCTTCACTGCAATGGTAAAATGGACGAGATGAAGCTGGTGGCATCTGAAGTAAAACCTCTGGAAGGCGTGCCCCTGAAAAGGGCGGAGGCCGCGCTGGCGCATCTGGTTCAGCCCGATATTTTCGATCGCGATCCTTTTGATCCCCGGGCCGCCGAGGCAAGGCTGGCCCAATTGCTGGCAACGGCATGACCGACACCGCCGAAAATTTCGACGATTTCGAGTCGACCGCCCTCAACCCCAATGACGATGCGCTGGTGGTGACGGTGGACGGCTTCGAGGGGCCGCTCGATCTGCTGCTGACTTTGGCCCGCAACCAGAAGGTCGATATCGCCAAAATCTCGGTGATGAAGCTGGCCGAGCAATATCTGGAATTCATCGAAGCGGCCAAGCGCATCAATCTGGAGCTGGCCGCCGATTATCTGGTGATGGCGGCATGGCTTGCCTATCTCAAGTCACGCCTGGTGCTGCCGCAGGAAAAAGGGCCCGACGGCGAGCCCAGCGCCGACGAAATGGCGACAAGGCTGCGCTGGCGCCTGCAGCGGCTGGATGCGATGCGCGATGCCGCCACAAGGCTGATGGGCCGCGAAAGGCTGGGGCGCGATGTGTTCGGGCGCGGCGACCCGGAGCCGGTCAATGTCGTCAAGCTCCGTACCTACAAGGATACGCTCTACGATCTCCTGACCGCTTATGCCACCGACCGCGCCCGGCACCTCGGCGGCAAGGCCTATCAGCCTGCCATCGCCCCGGTGCTGCAAATTGAAGAGGCACGGGAACGCCTGGAACGGATGCTGGGCCGGATCAGCGATTGGAGCGGCCTCAGCCGCCTCCTGCCGCCGGACTGGGCGGGCGGGCGGCGGCGGCGATCCGCCTTGGCATCGACCCTGCTGGCCTGCCTGGAGCTGGCCCGGGACGGCAAGGTGGAGCTCAGCCAGGGGGCACCATTCGAGGAAATTTATGTGCGCGACCGGCCCGAGGCGCGCCCACCACTGGCACCGGAAGCAGGGGCGTGACATGAACCGCGTAGCAAAGTTGATAGCGACAATCGAAACCGAGATGGACGCCCCTACCGAAACCCCCGCCAGCGTGAACCCCGAGCATCTGCGGATGGTCGAGGCCCTGCTGTTCGCGGCCGGGGAACCTCTGGACCAAAAGGCACTGGCAACATCGCTGCCCGAGGGGGCCGATGTCTCAGCCCTGATTTCCGAGCTTCAATCAATTTATGAAAAACGCGGCGTAAACCTTTGCTGTGTCTCCGGGAAATACCAGTTCCGGACAGCCAGCGATCTGGCCTTTCTGCTGCGGAAGGAGCAGCCGGAACAGAAGCGCCTGTCCAAGGCCGCAATCGAGACCCTGGCCATCATCGCCTATCACCAGCCCGTCACCCGGGCCGAGATCGAGGATATCAGGGGCGTGGTGATGTCCAAGGGCACCATCGATACCCTGATGGAAGTGGGCTGGGTGAAGATCCGGGGCCGCAAGCGTACCCCCGGCCGACCTGTCACCTATGGCACCAGCGAGGCCTTCCTGGTCCAGTTCGGCCTGGAAAGCGTCGGTCATCTGCCCGGCCTGGACGAACTCAAGGCGGCCGGTTTCCTGGAAGCGATCCCGCCGTCCGGCTTTGACGTTCCCAATCCGTCCGACGGCCTTGGGCCGGACGAAGACCCCTATGAGGGGGAAGAAACCGAAGAGCTGGCCACCGGAAGCGTCAATCTCGACGAGGCCTGAAACGGCGTTCCGCCAAAGCACAAATTCAGGGCGCCTCTGCCATCGCCTTCATTTTCGCCAAAGCGGCGGTGAAGCGGTCGGTGCGCTGTTTGCGGCTGGCGGCTTTGGCATCCGCCGTGCCCAGCGGCTCCTGATCATAAATGAAGGTATAGACGATCCTGCTGTGACCGGCGCCGTCCGGCTCGACCGCCAGGGTGCCGTGATAGAGATTGGCGGGATTGAGGGGCTGCATATAAGTGTAGGAGAAGGGCGTCTTCGCCACCATCATCTCCGTCACCGCCCCATTGTTGAGCAGGCGGGTGGTGCCGACTTCGCCGCTGCCGGTGGAGATCGAGCAGGTCGTGCCCAGCCAATCCTTGATGGCGCAGAACTCGCCGATCCGCGACCAGGTCTTTTCCGGCGTGGCGTTTGCCGTCGTGGTCAGGGAAAAACTCGCATAGTCCGCCGACATGGCCGGTGACGCGAGGGCGGTCAGCAAGGCCGCTGCGCTCAGAATCCGTTTCATGCTTCTTCCTCCAGCTCAACTATCACAGCTTCGCCGTTTTCCAGCGCGATGGCGAGGTCCCCGTTGCGCAAGGCCTTTGCGTCATTGCCGAAGACTTCCGCGCGCCAGCCTTGCAGCGCCGCCAGGTTTTCGTCTTCGCCGGCGGCCAGTCTTTCGATATCCTCGGCATTGGCGATCAGGCGCGGCGCAACATTGGCCGACTCGGCCCGCAGCCGCAGCAAGGTCTTGAGCAGGTCGATGGCGGCGGGCGAAGGCTCCCGCTTTCGGCGCGGCGGCGCCAGCTGCGCGCCATCGGGCAACGGCGCATTGCGGCCCGCTTCCACCGCTTCCATCAGGCCCTTGCCCAGCCGGGAATTGGCGAAGCCTTTGGGCACGGCACGGATACGGTCCAGCGCTTCATCGCTTTCGGGCGGGTGGGCGGCGATCTCGGTCAGGGCTTCGTCCTTCAGGACCCGGCCGCGGGGAATATCGCGGGCCTGGGCTTCCCGCTCGCGCCAGGCCGCCAGGGCCGCCAGCATGGCGAGAAAGCGCTTGTTGCTGGTCCTGGGCTTGAGCCGTTTCCAGGCCAGTTCGGGATCGAGGCGATAGAGTTTGGGATCTTTCAGCGCCGAGATTTCTTCTTCCACCCAACGCGTGCGCCCGGTGCGGGCCAGCTGCGCCGACAGCTTTTCGTAGATCACCCGCAGATGCGTGACATCGGCGAGCGCATATTCGAGCTGGCGCTTGGATAGCGGACGGTGGCCCCAATCGGTGAAGCGCGCCGACTTGTCGATCTCGACATGCGCCAGTTTGCGCGCCAGCGTTTCATAGGACGCGGCATCGCCAAAGCCGCACACCATCGCCGCCACTTGCGTGTCGAACAAGGGATCGGGCAACACACCGCCCTGGAGAAAGAAAATCTCGATATCCTGGCGCGCGGCATGCAGCACCTTGACGATGTCCGGCCGTCTCAGAAGTTCATAAAAGGGGGCAAGATCGAGCCCGGGGGCGAGAGGGTCGATGATACCCTCCATGCCCGGCGTGCCGGGCGCCGCCACCTGGATCAGGCAGAGCTTCGGGTAATAGGTCTGGTCGCGCAGAAACTCGGTATCCAGCGCCAGATAGGGCGCCGACGAAAGCTCGCTCAGAAAAGCCGCCAGGGCGTCATTGGTTTCCACAATCCGCATTTGGCGGTGATAGCGGATTCGACCGGGAATGTGTGTCTTTTATTGTGTCTTTAGCCCGACTGTTTTGCCTGCAAATCCGGCGGCATCGAAATACCGGGCGGGTCCCACGGTCTGGAGGTTCAGAATGGTCTGGACCCCGTCCGGTCCGGGCGTGGATTTGACCAGCTGGGTTTTGACCGCGACCTCAGCCCCGCCCGCCAAGGCTTCGGAAATGACCCGGCCTTTCAAGGCGCCTTTGGCCGGCAGTTCCAGACCCATGAGATGCGCCAGGGTGGGGGCAATATCGGCGTTGGAAATGGGCGCGGGATCGGCATAGCCGCTCTTAAAATCGGGTCCGATAGCGGCCATGAAATTGCGCGTTTCGGCCCGGCTGAAGCTGCCATGGTTGCCCTGGCCGGTGGCGAGCGGCGTATCCATCACCGCCACCGTGCATTGCAATTCATTCTCGCAGCCGGTCGAGAAGGAACGGAAATTGACATAGAGAGCGGGTTGCGGCGTGCGCGCCGACCCCATCAGACCGACATCGCTCATCGACAGGGCGCCGGGGAATTTGCCCAGCTTATCGTTGACGAAGATCCCGCTGACATAATCCTGGCTCGCCAGAAATTTGACGATATCGCCCGCCAATTCCTTCGCCGGCGCCGACTCCTTGGCGGTCATGGCGGGCAGGTAGACCAGATCCGAACCGCCATTGGCCGCCACGATCACGTCGGGATGCAGCGGATCGCTGCCCAGCATGCCCGAGCCGCCCGGCAGTTTGCCGCCATTGCTGAAATCGACCGGCGCGCCGGTATCGCCCGGCGGCCGCAGCGGCAGACCCAATGTCGCGGCCAGATCCATCGCCAGGAATCCGGATTGCAGATCCACCAGCGGCGCCGAGGGATCGAGATGCGCCGACGGGCTGGTGGCGCTGGCGTGGGCGATGGTGGTGAAGCCATGATCGGCCGTGACGAAAACATCGGTGGTCTTGTCGAGGCCGGTTGCTTTCAGGGTGGCGAGCAATTCGCCCAGCATGCCATCGGCGTTGTGCGTGCCGGCCAAACCGCTGGGCCCGTTGATGCCCGGCACCATTTCGCCCACGCTGTCTTTGGTGTTGTGCTGGCTCATGTCGGGATCGCGCGACCAGAACAGCAGAACAAAGGGTTTTCCGGTCTGCTGGAAATGCGGCAGCACAATGCGGTCGGTGGCCTTCATCAGCCAGACTTCCTGTTCGATGTCGGGCACCCCGGATTTCGGCGCCGCGGCGCCGACAAAGGCCTGGCGCATATTGCCGCTGAACCAGTTGGGAAGGCCCAATCCGCCTTCGCTGCCGGTGGCGTCGTCCAGGATCAGGGTTTCATTGCCGTCCGATGCGGCGGTGGAATCCTGGATGCGGGCAGGGCCTTCCTTGCCGACAATGGCGGTCTGCCAGCCCTTGGCGCGGGCGGCGGCGATCAAGGTCGTTTCGTTCAGATAGTTGCCGCCGAATTTCTGGTTCATCTCGTCCAGAACCGTATCGTTTTCCAGAAAGCCCAAGGTCGATCCCTTGAGAGAGATCATGGGCTGGGCGACATAAAGCGTGTTCCCGAAATCGCCGGTGTCGCCGATATAATGTCCGGTGGCGATGGCCGAGGCATTGACGGTCGTCACCGTGGGATAGAGCGAATGGCTGTTGGTGAAATCCACGCCTTCGGCTTTCAGCCTTGCCATGTGGGGCATGTTGCCGGGCTCGACGCTGCCATAGCGCAAGCCGTCCGCCACGAAGATGATGACATTGTGCGGTGCCGGGGCCTGGGCGGTGGCGTCCGGGACCCAGAGGCCCAGGAACAAGGCGGCTGCGAGCATGGCTTTCATGGCTGATTCCCCTCGAATCCGGCGAGCCTAGCCGGGCCGTATGACAAGAAAAACAGGGCATTTGCGCCAATCCCGCCTCCCTTGACCCGTCTGCCATAAACCGCCAAAAACCGCCTTTCCTCAAAGGTTTGCCATGCACGCCTATCGCACCCATACCTGCGGCCAGCTCCGCAAATCTGATGTCGGCCAGACGGTGCGCTTGTCGGGCTGGGTTCATCGCCGCAGGGATCATGGCGGACTGATCTTCATCGACCTGCGCGATCATTACGGCATCACCCAATGCGTAATCGAGCCGGACGGCAAGGTCTTCCCCACGGTGGATACCGCCCGCTCGGAATGGGTCCTCACCCTGACGGGGCGGGTGGTGGCGCGCATGGAAGATACCGTGAACAAGGATCTCGCCACCGGCGAAGTCGAGATGCGCATCGAGGATGTGACGGTCCAGAGCCAGGCCCAGGAACTGCCGCTGCCGGTGTTCGGCGACATGGATTACCCGGAAGAGACGCGGCTCACCTACCGCTTTTTGGATCTGCGCCGCGAGCGGCTGCACAAGAACATGATGCTGCGCTCGAACATCATCCGCTCCTTGCGCAACCGGATGTACGCGCAGAATTTCAACGAATTCCAGACCCCGATCCTGACCGCGTCGTCGCCGGAAGGCGCCCGCGACTTCCTGGTGCCGTCGCGCCGCTATCCCGGCGAATTCTACGCGCTGCCCCAGGCGCCGCAGCAATTCAAACAATTGATTCAAGTCGCCGGCTTTGACCGCTATTTCCAGATCGCGCCGTGTTTCCGCGACGAGGATGGCCGCGCCGACCGCAGCCCGGGCGAATTCTATCAGCTCGATGTCGAGATGAGCTTCGTCACCCAGGACGATGTCTTCGCCACCATCGAGCCGGTGCTGCAGGGCGTGTTCGAGGAATTCGCCGATGGGCGCTCCGTGGACAAAGCGCCGTATCCGCGCATTCCCTATGCCGAGGCCTTGCTGCGCTACGGCTCGGACAAGCCGGACTTACGCAATCCGATCCTGATCGCCGATCTCAGCGCCGTGTTCGCCCGCGCCGATGTCGAGTTCAAAGCCTTCAAGAACAAGACCGTGCGCGGCATTCCCGCGCCCGGCGCCGCCGGCCAGCCGCGCAGCTTCTTCGACAAGCTCAATGAATGGGCACGTACCGAAGGCGCGCCGGGCCTGGGTTATGTCGTGCTGGAAGAAGAAAATGGCGCTTTGGTCGGCAAAGGCCCGATCGCCAAATTCATCCCACCGGCGGCGATTGCCGAGATGGCGAAGCTGGCGAATGTCAAAGCCGGCGACGCCTTGTTCTTCGCCGCCGACAAGGAGGAGCGCGCCGCGACCCTGGCAGGACTTGCCCGCACCCGCATCGGCCGCGAACTGAACCTGATCGAGCAGGGCCGTTTCCGCTTCTGCTGGGTGGTCGATTATCCCATGTATGAATGGAGCGAAGAGGAGAAGAAAATCGACTTCTCCCACAACCCCTTCTCGATGCCGCAATATGACCGAGAGAAATTCCTCGCCTTCCGTTCCGGCGACAAGGACGAGATCCTGGGTCTCAAGGTTTTCCAGTATGACATCGTCTGCAATGGCTATGAGATGCTGTCCGGCGCCATCCGCAACCGCGATCCGGAAGTGATGCTGAAGGCCTTCGAGATCGCCGGCTATGCCCGCGAGGAAACCGAAGCCCGCTTCGGCGGTATGCTGAACGCATTCCGCTACGGGGCGCCGCCGCATGGCGGCCTGGCGGTGGGCCTGGAACGGGTGGTGATGCTGCTGGCGGGCGAGGAGAATATCCGCGAGGTTACCATGTTCCCGCTGACCCAGCAGGGCCAGGACCTCTTGATGCGCGCGCCCAGCCCGGCCAGCGCCAAGCAGCTCAAGGAGCTGCATCTGAAAGTGGTGTACCCCGAAAAGTAAAAAGGGCGGCAATTTCTTGCCGCCCTTCTTACTATATCTTGTCGAGGCGCCTAGTTCAGCTTCGCGCCCAAATTCTTGATGCTGTCCGCAATCAAGTTGCCCGCGCGTTGCTCGTCCATCCGCGCCGCGATCAGCTTCTGCGCCGCGGCAACCGCCGCATCGGCGGCTAGCGCACGAATTTCGTTCATCGCTGCAGTCTCGGCCTGGGCGATCCTGTCCTGTGCGGCCTGGGCACGACGGGCGATCTGGGCCTTGAGATCGGCGCGGGAGGCTTCCGCGAAACGGGCGACTTCGGCGCGCGCTTCGGTGACGATGCTTTCCGCTTCGCGCTCGGCGCCTGCCGCCTTGGCGCGATAATCCGCGAGCAAGGTGGCGGCTTCTTCGCGCAAGCGGCGGGCTTCCGACAATTCGGCCGAAATCACCGCGGCGCGCTGATCCAGCATCTTGCCCACCATCTTGGGCACGCCCTTCCACAGCAGGATGGCAACCACAATCACGAACCCAATTGCCACCCAAAGTTCCGGTTCCTGCAACAGATTCATGGTCAGCTTTCCTTGACGGCCTGGGCCGCGTCCACGGGCGACACCGTTTCGCCCGTCAGCCGTGCCACGATGGCAATAGCAGCCTCTTCCGCCGCCTTGATTACATGGCTCCTTGCTTCGACGCGGCTGGCGCTGATACGGGCATCCGCCGCCGCCATCGCATTAGCGGCTTCGGTTTCCGCCACTGTTTTGGCTTTGGCGATTTCGCCGTTCAGGGCTTGGCGATTTTCCTCGGCCAGCCCCTGGGCGCGGGCGCGGGCACTCGCCAGCGCCGTCTGATAGGCGGACGAAGCGGCTTCCGCATCGGTCCGCGCCTTTTCCGCCGCCGCGATATCGGCGTGGATGACGCCGCGCCGGCTGGTGATCACGCCGTTGATGCGGGGGCCCGCCACGCGCCACATCACCACGAACAGAAACGCGAACGTCACGACCAGCCAGAACAATTGGCTGGGAAATGTCGTCGTGTCGAAAGGCGGGAAGCCCCCAGTTTTGTGAGGTGCTTCCGTCCCCGTGGTGGTGGGCGCTTCGGCCATTTTAGAACACGAACAGGATGATCATCGCCACGACGAAGCCAATCAGGCCCGTCGCTTCGCACAGCGCGAAGCCGATGAGGAGATTGGTGAACTGTGCCGGCGCCGCGCCGGGATTACGCAACGCGCCGGAAAGATACGCGCCGAACACATTACCGATGCCGATGCCGGCGCCGCCAAGCGCGATGGCCGCAATACCGGCGCCGATCAGTTTTGCTGCTGCGGGATCCATGAGATTAGTCCTTTTCGTTTAATGGTGATCGTGGAGGTGAATCGCTTCACCGAGATAGATGCAGGTGAGGATCGCGAAAACGTAAGCCTGCAGGAAGGCGATCAGAAGCTCCAACAGGGTAATGGCAATAATTAGCAACATCGGGCCAATGGCGATGGCGGAAATCGCGCCACCCGCTCCAATCAGCATGACCACAAAGCCGGCGAATACCGCCAGCATGGTGTGACCGGCCAGCATATTCGCGAAGAGACGGACCGACAGGCTCATCGGACGGATCAAGAAGGACATGATCTCGATCGGCACAAGCAGGAACAGAATCCATAATGGAGCGTGCGGCACGAACAATTTGAGAAAGCCAAGCCCATGCTTGAGAAAGCCGGTGATAATGACCGTCAAGATTACCAGGCAGGCCAATGCGAAGGTGACGCAAATTTGGCCCGTGACGGTGAAGGATCCCGGAATCAAGCCTAAAAAATTGCTGAGCAGAACGAACATGAATAGCGTGAAGACAAAGGGGAAGAATTTCAGGCCTTTTTCACCACTGGTGGAGTGAATCATGTTGGCGACGAATTCGTATGACATTTCGGCCATCGACTGACCGCGCGTCGGCACCATGCGGCCCGGCTTGACCGCGATGATCAGGAAAATGCTGGCGACCGTCGTGACCAAGATCATCAGCAGGGCTTGGTTGGTGAAATAGATCGGGTGACCGGCAATCGAGAAAAGGGGATGATTCATCCCCATGACCGGCTTCACCTCGAACTGTTCCATGGGGTTCATTGCCACGGACTATTTCTCCTCGTTCGCCGAATTCTCGGCATTAATGTCTTGTGCAGCGCAGATGATGTTGCGAATGCCCGCAGCCGCGCCCAAAACAACAAACACAAGCATGAGGACTGGGCGGGTATGAAAGCCGAAATGACCGCAAAGCCAGTCCAATCCCCAACCCAATCCGCCCCCCACAATCAGCCCCGCCAACAATTCCGTGGCGAAACGACCTGCTACGCCCCATCCGCTTGGCGGCGGGCGCTTCGCCCTCGCCACCTGCCTAGTTTGGATTTCGTCCAGCCTCTGGCCCAGCTCGCGCAGCCTGTCGGGGTCCTGAGACGTCATCATCGTCTCCCAAATGCCGAAAAACAGAGCGCAAACCGGGCTTTCGCAGCTGGCGAAGGCGCGCGGACCATAGGGACGTGCCTATAGGGTGTCAAGAAAGACAGAATTGTCGTAAGTATTTGAAATAAAAAAGAATTTCAGAGGCGCGGCGAAACGCCCGCCATCACGCTGGAAGAATCACTCCGCCGCGACCTTCTCCGCCTCCGCCAGGGTCACCGAAACCAGTTGGCTGACGCCGCGCTCGGCCATGGTGACGCCGAACAGCCGGTCCATCCGGCTCATGGTCAGGGCATGGTGGGTGATGACCAGGAAGCGGGTGCCCGACATCTCTGTCATCTGAAGCAGCATCTTGCAGAAACGCTCGACATTGGCGTCGTCCAGAGGCGCGTCCACTTCGTCCAGCACGCAGACCGGCGCCGGATTGACCAGGAAGACGGCGAAGATCAGCGCCATCGCGGTGAGGGCTTGTTCGCCGCCAGACAACAGGGCCAGGGACTGAAGCCGCTTGCCGGGCGGGCGGGCGAAGATTTCCAGGCCGGCTTCCAGCGGATCTTCGGACTCGGTGAAGGTCAGCTTGGCTTCGCCGCCCTCGAACAGCTTGGTGAACAATTCCTGGAAATTCCGGTTCACTTTCTCGAAGGATTCCAGAAGCCGCTCTCGGCCTTCGCGGTTCAGGCTCTGGATACCGCGGCGCAACCGGTCGATGGCGCCGGCCAGATCGTCGCGGTCGGCCACCAGGGTCGCCATCCGCACTTCCTGTTCATTGGCTTCCTCTTCGGCGCGCAGATTGACGCCGCCAAGCTGCTCGCGCTCCTGTTTGAGTTTCTCGACCTTCTTTTCGGCCAATTCCAGGACGGGCAATTCCTCGCCCTCCTGGATTTCGGCGCGCTCCGACAATTCTTCCGGGGCGCATTCCAGTTCATCGCGGATACGGGTGCGCAGTTCCTCGATCCGGGTCGCGGCACTTTCCGACAAAGCCTGAGCGCGGGCGCGGTCTTCGCGCGCGGCAGCCAGCGCCTGATCGGCGCTCTTGGCGTGCTTGTCGGCTTCCGCCAGGACCGCTTCGGCTTTGACGCGGGCATCCGACGCTTGAAGCCGGGCGGCTTCGGCATTGGCGATGGCGTCCAGCAGCGCGTTGCGCTTGTCGGCCATCTCTTCCGGCACGCGTTCCGCGCTGGCGAGTTCGGCCTTCAATTCTTCGTGGCGACGGCTCAGTTCGGTGATCTGGTTGGCGGCGGCGATCCGGCGCGCTTCCCAGCGCGAGGCATCCTCCGCGATCGCGGCCAGGCGCTGGCGCCGGCTTTCGCCTTCGCGGCGCAGACTTTCCAGCGCGGCACGGGCTTCACTGCTGGCGGAGCGGGCATCGGTCGATGCGGCGCGCGCTTCGGCAACCTGCTGGGTCAAGGTCACGCCGTCGCCCAGTTCCGCGAGCGCGTTCAGGGAAGCGCGCTTGGCGTCTTCCGCCGCTTCCACCGATTGTTCCAGGCGGCGGATTTCCGCTTCCAGATTGGCCAGGGCGCTGGCGCGCTCGGCGGCGGCGCGGGCGGCGCGGGTGCTATCGTCCTGCGCCGCGATCAGGCTTTGCTCGGTCCGGCGTTCGGCTTCCTCGGCGGCGCGGGCTGCTTCGCGCGCGGCGTTGGCGGCGTCCTTGGCCGCCGACCAGGCCTGGAAAAAATTGGCGCGAACATCCTTGGCCTGCGCCGTTTCCAGCTCCAGATCGCTCAGGCGATTGCGCTGCGCCAGGCGCACGGCGGCAGGCGAGGGGGCATCGGCGGAAGCGGCATAACCGTCCCAGCGCCAAAGATCGCCCCGCGCCGTCACCAGACTCTGGCCGGGCTTCAACAGCTTTTGCAGCGCCGCGCCCTGGTCGGGGAAAATCAATCCCGTCATGGAGAGGCGGCGCGACAGGGCGGCTGGCCCCCGGACGAAATCGCCCAGCGAACGCGAGCCATCCGGCAGAGGATGAACCGTGTCGAAGCTGCCCAGATCGCGCCAATGATGCGGGCTGGATTCATCCAACGGCGCGTGAAGATCATCGCCGAGCGCGGCTGCCAGGGCGGCTTCATATCCGGGCTGGACCGTTACGGCATCGACCAGAGGCGGAAAGAGACCTTCGCCTTCGGGATGCAACAGATCGCCCAATGCCTTCACTTCGGCGGAAAGCCGATGAACTTCGCGCTCGGCGGTTTCCAGCGGTTCGCGCGCGGCGGCTTCTGCAGCCTCGGCTTCCGCTCTACGGATCCTGGCCTCGGCCGCTTCTCCGCGTGCCCCTTCGGACGCCGCGCGGGCCGTTTCGGTATGGCTGTCGGCGGCGGCGACATCGGGCGCGGCATGCGCGCTTTCCATGGCGCGCTCGAGACGGGCGCGTGCATCGCCGAGCTGCGATGCGCTGGTTTCGGCAAGGCCGGCGGCGAGATCGCGGCTGCGCGTATGGCTAGCCTTGTTGGCATTCCAGTCGGAATATTCCGAGGTGAGTTTCTCCAGAAGCCGTTCGGCTTCCGTCAGCTTCTCCTGCAGCTCGGCCGCCTGCTCTTCGGCGGCGGCGATATCGCTGGCCGCATTGGCGCTGGCATGTTCGAGGGTTTCGCGTTCGCCCGAAAGCGTGCCCAGCGCCTTGGCGGCATCCTGGTCGAGCTCTTTTTCGCGGGCGATGTCGGCTTCGCCCTGGGCGAGCAATTGCCGGAAACGCTGTGCCGCTTCGCGGGCGCGGGCTTCTTCGGCGTCGAGCTGTTCGCGCGCCACCACCAGGCGGTGATGGGCGGCGGATTTCTCTGCTTCGTCCTGACGCAGAGGCGGCAATTCGGCGGCCGCATTGCTCTGGTCGGTGGAGGCCCGTGCCGCGGCATCCGTCGCCGCGGCGACGATCGAAGCCGCCTGGGCGAGTTCTTCCGCCGCGCCGGCGGCGCGGGCCGAGGCCTGGGCCCAGCGCAGGAAATGCGCCAGCGCCTCGGCCTTGCGGATATGGCCGGAAAGATTGCGGTAGCGCGACGCCTGGCGCGCCTGGCGCTTCAGGCTGGCGAGCTGGCCTTCCACTTCGCGGATGACGTCTTCCAGCCGCGAAAGATTGGTTTCCGCCGCTTTCAACCGCAGTTCGGCTTCATGCCGGCGCTGGTGCAGTCCGCCGATGCCGGCGGCTTCCTCCAGAATGGCGCGGCGCGCCAGCGGCTTCTGGCTGATGAGAAGGCCGATCTGTCCCTGGCGGACAAAGGCCGTCGAACCGGCGCCGGACGAGGCGTCGGCAAAGAATATCTGCACATCGCGCTGGCGCACGTCGCGGCCATTGATGCGATAGACGCTGCCCGCCTCGCGCTCGATCCGGCGCGAAACTTCGATCGTATCGTAACCGGCGTAAGCGCCGGCCGCCTTGTGCTCGCTATTGTCGATGAAGAGCGTGACTTCCGCGACGTTGCGGGCCGGACGCCCCGCGGTACCGGAAAAAATCACATCGTCCATTTCGCTGCCGCGGATGGAGGAAGGCCTGGTCTCGCCCATGACCCAGCGCATGGCATCGAACAGATTCGATTTGCCGCAGCCATTCGGCCCGATCACGGCGGTGAGGCCGGACTCGATGAACAGTTCCGTCGGTTCGACGAAGGATTTAAAGCCGGAAAGTCTGAGCCGGGTGAACTTCAAGAAAAATGCGCCGCCTTACGCTTGTTGAACTGCGCCGGCCGCCAATTATTTTTTCTTGGCGAGCGCGGCGTTGATGACTTTTGCCAGATCGGCGTAGGGAACAGCGCCGGATGATTGCGGCACTCCGTCAACGACGAAAGTGGGTGTGCCGGTGAGATTGTATTTCTGTTCGGCCTCCGCGGAGACCTTGTTGATACGCTCATCCTCTGCCTTGTTGGCGATACACTGTTCCGCCTGTTCCGCGGTCATGCCGAAAACCCGGGCCTGCTTGATCATCTCCCCATGAGGATCCGCAATACCGGGATATTCCGCAGCGTCCCATTTGGGTTGATTCCGCCACAGCAGGTCAATGAACGCGAAATACTTATCCTCAGGCAAACAGCGCGCCATTTTCTCGACATCGCCGTCCATCGGGCGAAGCGGAAAGGTGCGGAAGACGTAAAATATCTTGCCGGTGTCGATATAGTCCTTCTTGAGCTGGGGGAACTCGTTGGCGGCGAAATAGGCGCAGATGTTGCAGGTCGGTGCGCCATATTCGATCACCGTCACCGGCGCCTTGGGATTGCCCTGGGTACGGTCGCTTGAAATGACCGTGAAACCGACATTCTTGGCGCCGTTATCGCCGGCATCGGCACTCGAATTGCCGAGCACATAATAGCCTATTCCAAAGGCCGCCAGCACGACGACCAGTACGACTGCGATGATGGCTTTGCGCGACACGGGTGATTCTCCGATGGTCCAGGTTTCTTGTTTTGGCAGAGGCGGAGCGTTTGCTCAACGCTCCTGGCGGGGGGCGCGCCAGCGGGCCAGGCTTTGCAGCGCGTTTTTGAGGCCTTCAGGCCCTTGATACTTATGCACAGGATCGTCGGTTTTGGCGGCCGGCGCGGGCCTGGGCAGGCGGGGTGGGGCCGAAAGCGGGGTCAACGCCCCTTGCACGAATTTCACCCGGGTCACGGCAGCGCGGCCCAGATAAGCGTTAATCCGCTCGGTCAGGGCGCGGGAATCGTGCCCCAGGAAGAGGGCCGCGCCAGGCTCCGCCAACAGAGTCAGGACACCTCCGGAGGCGCTCTCGCTGAATTTGAGCGGCCGCGCGATCCGCGCGATCTCCGGGCCGGCGATCTCTCTCCAATGCAGCACCAGGCTGGGATCGCTGAACCCGGCGCGGGCGAAAGCCGTGCCGCCCACGGCGCCGGCATCGCGCGCCACGGCGGCTGCGCGGCCGCGGCGCGGCGCCGCTTCGTCGGCGCCTTTGCCGGATTGTTTCTGGGACGGCGTTCGGGCCATGGTCGCAGTATGCCCCGCGCCTTCCAGGCAAAAAAGCCCGAAACCGATTTGGCGGCATGCCTGCTGGATTGGTACGACCGCCATCGCCGCGTGCTGCCCTGGCGGGCCCCAGCCGGAAAGCGCGCCGATCCTTATCGGATCTGGCTTTCGGAGATCATGCTGCAGCAGACCACGGTGCAGGCGGTGGCCGGTTATTATCGCAAATTCCTGGAGCGCTGGCCGGACGTCCGCGGCTTGGCGGCCGCGAAGCAGGACGATGTGCTGGCGGCCTGGGCGGGGCTTGGCTATTACGCGCGCGCGCGCAATCTGCATGCCGCCGCCAAAATCGTGGCCCAGGAGATGGGCGGAAAATTCCCCGGTACGGCGGAAGGGTTGCGCGTCCTGCCCGGCATCGGCGGTTACACCGCGGGCGCGATTGCGGCGATTGCCTATGACGAAAAGCAGGCCGCCATGGACGCCAACGCCGAGCGCGTGATCGCCCGGCTTTATGCCGTCGAACTCCCGATGCCGAAGGCGAAGGCCGAGCTGCATGCCCGAGGCATGGCGCTGGTGCCGGCGCGGGCAGGGGATTTCGCGCAAGCCCTGATGGATCTGGGCTCGGCCATCTGCACGCCCAAACGGCCGGCATGCCAGAATTGTCCGTGGGCGGAGGACTGCCAAGCTCGAAAGCGCGGCATCCAGGAATCTCTGCCGGTGAAGGCGCCCAAGGCATTGCGACCCATGAAACGGGGCGCGGCTTTTGTCGCGCGCGACAGCAAGGGCGCGGTGCTGCTGGTCAAGCGGCCTGACAAAGGCCTGCTGGCTTCCATGCTGGAACCGCCGCTGGGAGCTTGGACAGAGAAGTTTCCGTCACCCGCTCTGGCGATCAGGCAGGCACCATTTCCGGCGAGCTGGAAGAAGCGTTCCGGTCTGGTGCGCCATGGCTTCACGCATTTTGAATTGGAAATCGAAGTCTATCGCGCCGATATCGCAAAACGCCCGAAATATCCGGGCGAATGGATTGCCTCTGAAAAATTGGGCGAAGTGGCGTTGCCAACCGTCATGCGCAAGATTGTCGGACATGCCCTGGACGACGACGGTCCGCTGTTCGCGGCTCAGACCAACTCGGCCCGCAAGCGCTGACGCAGCACGTCGATCGGCACCAGCGAACCGCCGGGGGTCTCGAACTGCCAGAAGGTCCAGCCATTGCAAGCGTCCAGGCCTTGCACATGCGCGCCCATGCGATGAATGGATCCCGTCGCGTCGGCACAGACCAGGGTGCCATCGGCGCGAACCTTGGCCTTCTGGTTCTTGCGGCTGCCATGGAGCACCGTGCCCGGCGGCAACAATCCCCGTTCCACCACCCAGCCGAAGGGGATGCGCGGTTCGGAACGCTTGGACCGCGTCACTTCCAGCGCGTCATCCGAGGCTGGAATGACTTCCGCGATACGGGCGCGCGCGACATCGGCATAGGTCTTTTCACGCTCGATACCGATGAAGCGGCGATCCAGCCTTTTTGCCACCGCCCCGGTGGTGCCTGTGCCGAAGAAAGGATCCAGGATCACATCGCCCGGCCTGGTCGAAGCGACGATGACCCGGTGGAGCAGGGATTCCGGTTTCTGGGTGGAATGCGCCTTCTGGCCGTCGGCGCCCTTGATCCGCTCATGCCCGGCGCAGATCGGCAAGGTCCAGTCCGAGCGCATCTGCAGCTCGTCGTTCAACGCTTTCATCGCTTCGTAATTGAAAGTGTATTGCTGCTTGGGGTTCTTGGTCGCCCAGATCAGGGTCTCATGCGCATTGGTGAAGCGCTTGCCGCGGAAATTCGGCATCGGGTTGGACTTGCGCCAGATCACGTCGTTGAGGATCCAGAATCCCAGATCCTGCAAGGTCGCGCCGACGCGAAAAATATTGTGGTAGGAACCGATCACCCAGATCGAGCCGGTATCCTTGAGTACCCGCCGGGCTGCCGTCAGCCATTGCTGCGTGAAGCGGTCATAATCGGCAAAGCTGTCGAACTGGTCCCAGTGATCGTCGACCGCATCGACCTTGGACTGGTCTGGACGGTGAAGATCGCCGCGCAGCTGCATATTATAGGGCGGATCGGCGAAGACCAGATCGGCGCAGCCTTCCGGCAGCGCGTTCATTCGCGCAATGCAATCGCCTTCGATGACTTGATCCAGTTTCAGCATGTGCCCCGCCCAAAATATCAACAGCGGGATTCACAGTGATTCGGCGCGACTCACGCGTCAAGAGTCTTGTGGAATCAATGTATTAACAATTGAGTCCCCGGATTCATCCCCATACAAGATGTGGTAGATGGGGGCGAAGCTGCGGCGATGATGCACGGTGATGCCATGCGTCTTGAGCCCGGCATAATGCTCCGGCGTGCCATAGCCCTTGTTGCTGCGCCAATTATAGCCCGGGTGCTGGTCGTGCAGCGCCACCATCATGCGGTCGCGGGTCACCTTGGCGATGATCGACGCGGCCGCGATGGAAACCGAACGCGCATCGCCGCCCACCAAGGTATCGCAGCGGCAAGGAAGCGGCGGCGGATCGTTGCCGTCCACCAATGCGAATTCCGCCGTCACCGACAAGGCGCGCACCGCCCGCGCCATCGCCATATGCGTGGCCTGGCGGATATTGACCAGATCGATTTCGCCCACCGAGGCTTCGCCGACACCCACCGCCACCGCCATTTCCAGGATGCGGGGATAAAGCGCTTCCCGATCTTCCTCGCTGAGCAGCTTGGAATCGTTGAGCCCCTTGGGGATGCGCTTGCGGTCCAGAATGACCGCCGCCGCCACCACCGGTCCGGCCAGGGGGCCGCGGCCGACTTCATCCACGCCGCAGATCGGACCCGCCATGGTCTTCAGCAAACGCGACTCGTAAATGTAATGGGGCATGCCCCATCTTTAGAGCAGCGAAAGCTGGTCGCCAATCCGGGGTGGACGCCGGAAACTGTTGATGGTCATGGGCTTGGACGGCTGATTGAGCCCCAATTTTTTCACTGCCAGATGAAAACGCCGCGCCATCATCTGGGCGTAAGGCCCGGTTCCCTTCATGCGGGTATTCCACTGGCTGTCGTAGTCCTTGCCGCCCCGCATCTGGCGGATCAGCGCCATCACATGCCTGGCCCGGCCGGGGACCTGCGCTTCCAGCCATTCGCGGAACAGATCCTTGATCTCCAGCGGCAGGCGCAGCAGCACATATCCCGCCGACCGCGCGCCCGCTTCCGCCGATGCCGCCAGGACCGCTTCCATTTCGTGATCGTTGAGGGCGGGAATGGCGGGGGCGAACATCACGCCCGACGGCACGCCCGCTTTTGCCAGGCCTGCGATCGCCTGCAGTCGCCGCGCCGGCGTCCCGGCGCGCGGCTCCATGACCCGCGCCAGCGAACGGTCCAAAGTGGTGATCGACAGCGCCGCCTTGGCCAGGCCCATCGCCGCCATCTCCGACAGAATGTCGAGATCACGCAGGATCAGGGGCGACTTGGTGACGATGGCGACCGGATGGCGAAAATCGCGCAGCACCTCCAGAACGCTTCGGGTGATGCGCATCTTCTTTTCCAGCGGCTGGTAAGGATCGGTGTTGGTGCCCATGGCGATGACCTTGGGCACATAGCCGGGCGCACGCAGTTCCTTCGCCAGCAGTTCGGCCGCGTTGGGCTTGGCAAAGAGCCGGGATTCGAAATCCGCGCCCGGCGACAGGCCCAGATAGGCGTGGGTGGGGCGGGCGAAACAATAAATGCAGCCATGCTCGCAGCCACGATAGGGATTGATCGACTGATCGAAGGAAAGATCCGGCGACTTGTTGTGCGCGATGATGCTGCGCGTGGCGTCATGGATGACTTCGGTGCGCAAGGGCGGGGGGGTGTTGTCTTCCGGGCGCCAGCCATCGTCCCACCCGTCATCCACCAGCACCCTTGTCTGCTTTTCAAAGCGTCCGACATGATTGGAGAGCGCGCCGCGTCCCCGCAGCAGCTCCGGCCTGATAGTGGAATCAAGGACTACCGTCATAATAATAGGATTATAGGCACAAATAAGAACAAAGCAAGTACGAATCCTCGGTCTGGCATTCCTTCAATTCCAAACCGGGGCTTACACCCCCGATTAAGGCGCGCCCCGCATACTCGGCGGCGTCAACTCCCTTCTGTCAAAAGCCATGACCGTCACCCGTTTCGCGATGCTGGCCGATCTTGCCAAGGAAACGACCAGCGAGGGGCGCCGCGAACTGCTGCGCCGGGTCACCGAAGCGCTCGATCCCGCAGCGCCCTTGGCGGGGGATGAAATCGCCGCCTTCGACGATGTCCTGTCGGCCATCGCATCCGATTATTCCACACAGGTCCGCGCCCAGATCGCGCGGCTTATCGCCAGCAGCCTGTCGCCATTCAGCCGCTCGGCGCAGCGTTTCGCCATGGACGATATCGAGGTGGCACGACCGATCCTGGAGCATTCGGAAGCCCTGACCGAGGCCACGCTGCTTCGAGTGGTCAACCAGAAATCCCAGCACCATATGATGGCGGTGACCCGCCGGCGCCGGATCAGCGAGGCGGTCTCCCACGCTCTGGTCGAACGCGGCGACGACGCAGTGGTGACCTCACTTTTGACCAACCAACGCGCCGAAATCGGCGCCGAAGCCTATGGCATGGTTGCCAAGCGCGCAGAAACAAGCCCCGTGCTGCAAGCGCCTTTGGTGCGGCGTTCCGGCGTTCCCGTTGAATTGCTGAACGATCTTTACATGAAGGTCGAGGCGGATCTGCGCCGGGAGATTGTCGGCAAGTTCGAATCCGTGCCGCCGGAGGAATTGGAAGCCGCCTTCCGGCGCAGCCGCACGCGTCTGTCCAACCGGTACAGCCAGCCTGAGGATTTCGAGCTTTCCAAACGCCGCATCGACGGTCTGCAGCGCGGCGGCGGCCTGATCCCGCAAGTGCTGGCATCGCTGATGCGCGAAGGCCCGGCGGCGCGTACCGCTTTCAAGATCGCCTTTGCCCGGCTGACCGATGTTGAATTCGATCTGATCGAACGAGTGGTGGAGGGCCAGGATCTGGATACGGCGGCGCTGCTGTGCCGGGGATCCAATTTCGACAAAGCGCTGTTTGTCTCGCTGGCGGTTGGGCTGGATCGCAACGATCGCGGTTTGGGCGGCGCCAATGAATTCGGCAAGATTTATGAAAGCGTGCCGATCCACGCGGCGCAGCGCGCCATACGTTTCTGGAAGATCCGCGCGGCGGCCTGAGTAAAATTTCTTTCACGACGCATGGGCCGCGGGCTGGCTAGGATCGCCAATGCCCGAATCCGAGCCCGACAATCAGGAAAACAATGACGTCAAAACCCTGATCGGGTTGGGGGTCGCGATCGTCCTGGTCGTGGTGACGGTTTTTCTTCTCATGGAATTGAAGCAGGGCACCGCCACCTTGGATTGCATCGCGGCGGGACATCACAATTGCGAGCCGATCGATACTTCAAAAATGTAAGATGCCGCCAAGGCAAAACCCCGCCGTTTCCGGCGGGGGATCGATCGTCCTTATTTGGCCGGATGCAGCGTGATCTTCTGCACCCGCCAGTTCACCAGCTCGGCCGCGAAAACCGTGTTCTCGTCCGGGCAGGCAAGACCGTGAATCCAGCCGAATTCCTTCAGCGACTTGCCTTCGCCGCCCAGCCAGCCAATCACATGACCGTCCAAGCTCATCTTGAATATGCGAAATGCGTCCGCGGCGAAGAGATATTGCGGCGACCCGGCTTTCGGCGGCGTGATGCAGACCGACCAGGGCGCGCCCGGGAAGAACAGGGACAGGTTTGATGTGGGCCCCCGCAAATCCTTGCCATACATGATCAGGTGCTTGTTGTTGTCCGGAATATCGATCGTGATGATGCGTTTGACATGGCCCTCATCGTCGAGAACCTGGATGCGGCGGTTGGCGCGGTCTGCGACATAAAGATTGCCGTCCTTGTCGGCGGCAATCGCATGCACCGTTCGGAATTGGCCCGGATCACTGCCGCGCTCGCCGAACGACGTCACCCAGTTGCCGTCCTTGTCGAATTTCGCGACGCGCGAGTTGATGTAGCCGTCGCTGACATAGATGTTTCCCTGCGGGTCCCAGGTCATGTCCGTGACCTGGCGGAACATGCCGTCAATCGGCTTCAACGGCGGATTGGGATGTTCCCAGGGATGGGAATTCTCGTCCGACGCCTCGGTCTTGCGGCCCAGCACCAAGGTCACGCGGCCCGCGGGATTGAAGCGGACCACCATGTCCGAACCCTTGTCCGCCACCCAGACATTGTCGTGGCTGTCCACCCGCACGGCGTGTGCATAGGACCAGGCGTAGAGATTGTGGCCGATCTCGCGGATGTATTTGCCGTCCGGAGCGAACTCCAGAAGCTGCGAAGCGGTGGCGCCATAAGCCGGACCCGTGGAATTGCCGCGGCTATAGACGAAGACATGGCCCTTGGAATTGACGGCCACGCTTGAGGCCTCGCCCATAAATAGGTTGGGCGGCAATTGCCCGAACTCCACCGAAGTGAATGGGATTTCCGGAGCATCGGTCTGTTTAGGGCTGGTGACGGGATCGCTTTGCGCGAGAAGCGGCGTGGTGCCCAGAAACAGAAGGGCGATCGTCGTGGCGGTTTTCCTGATGGTCATCGCGTTTCCCCTATGGCCGCTGTGATCGCGGCTGATGCGGGAACTCTTCCAGATCGCAGGCCGCTCGTCCATCGGGCGCGGCCCGCGCCAACGGCTATTTTTCCCGCAAATTCAGCGTTCGGTGAGGCGGGGCATGATCTCGACGAAATTGCAGGGCCGGTGCCGGATATCGAGCTGCCATTTCAGAATGCCATCCCAGCCATCCTTCACCGCGCCGGGCGAACCGGGCAGGGCGAACAGATAAGTGCCACCGGCAACCCCGGCACAAGCCCGCGATTGCACCGTGGAAGTGCCGATCTTGGCATAGGAAATCTGGTGGAAGATGGCGGCGAAGCCGTCGATCTCCTTTTCAAAGACGCTCTTGAAGGCTTCCACTGTGACGTCCCGGCCGGTCAACCCCGTGCCGCCGGTGGAGATCACCACATCGCAGCGCGGATCCTCGATCCATGTCCGCAGCTGGGCCGCGATCCGCCTCTGGTCGTCGGGCACGATGGTGCGGGCGCAGAGAATGTGCCCCGCATCCTGCAACCGCTTCACCAAGGTTTCGCCGGAAACGTCATCGTCCTTGGTGCGAGTGTCCGACACGGTGAGGACCGCAATATGCACCGGCACAAAGGCGATGCCGGTATCGATTCTGTCGTCGTCAGAGCGTGCTGGCATCGGCGGCGGGCTCGATTGAAACCTGTGGCGGCGGCGGCATGGGTGAGAGAGCGGGGCGATAGATCGGCCATTCGCCGCGCGCGGTCTGATCCAGGCTGCGGGCATCCTGACCGAAGCGGCGGCGATACATCCATTGATATTCCATCAGACGGCGCACATAGGAGCGGGTCTCGGCGATCGGAATGCTCTCCACGAACAGCAGCGGATCGTCCTTGCCGGCCTTGGTCTGCATCCAGCGCGCTGCTGCGCCCGGCCCCGCATTATAGGCCCCGCCAAGCTGCAGCAGATTTCCGTTCAGCCGATCCAGCAACTCCGAAATATAGCGTTGGCCCAGGGACAGCGAGTATGAGGGATCGTCGAGCTGCGCCACCGCGCCCGGGCCGGCGAGAAGTTTGGCGGTGGTGGGCATCAGCTGCATGATGCCGTGCGCGCCCGCGACCGATGTCGAGCCGTTCTGGAAGCGGCTTTCGATCCGGGCAAATGCCAGCACCAGCGAATTATCGATGTGATAGCCGCCTTCCGGCTGATAAGGCGGCACCGGAAACAGCCCGGTGAGCAGAAGCCCGCGTCCGACACTGGCTTCGCTGGCGCGGAGTTCGATATTCGTGATGCCGAGATCGCGGGCCAGCGCCGCCATGGCGGGATCGAGCGCCTCATTGTTGTTGACGAAGGCACGATTGAGTTCGGTGCCGACATGGTCGCTCTCACCGACTTGCCACAGCGCCACGGCCCGGCGCGCCGACGGCACCGCCATCAGGGCGTTGAAGTCCGCCTGGCTGAGGACGGGATCGGAAAAACCGGTATGGGTATCCATGCCCAGCATCCGCTCGGCGATAAGGCCGTAGAAGGTGGGTTCTTCCTTGGCCGCCGCCGAGAGCAGGCTGATCACGCGCTGTGCATCGCCCGCCTGCATATGTACGCGCGCCGCCCAGAAAGCCGCTTGCGCCCGCATGGTGCCCTGCACGCCGGCATTCTGCGCCAGCTTTTCCAGATGCCCCGAAGCGTCGGCCCAATGGCCCAGGCGATAGGCGGCAAAGCCCGCATCCCAATCCAGCTGCGGCGCCGGGTTGGTGTTGGCCACCCCGGAGGCAAGTTGAAAAGCCTGGGCATCCATGCCTTCCGCCAGATAGGACGCGGCGATCCGGTGGGAGAGGATTGCGATGTCTTCAGGCGTGCCGGTGGCCTGAATGCCCTGCAGCAAGGTCAGGGCGGCATCAGGCTGCCCAGCTTTGATGTCCGCCAGTATGCGGGAAAGGACGCCGCGGCCGGCTTCGGCGCTGGGGGTCGGTTCGGGCCGTTCCTGATCCTCAAACCCCCCTGTGCGGCGGGGGACAGTCTGCGGCGCGGGAATATTGGTCACCACCGCCACGATAGTCGTTTTGTGGTGCTTGCGGACTTTCTTGGTCGAGTGCGCCACGGCCAGGCGATAGACCCGGTCCGCAATGGACAAGTCCCGATGCTGGCCCAGCCAATCCACCAGCTCTCCGATGGTCACGCGCTTGGCGGAAAGAAGCCCCACAGCGTCGGCGTAGTCTTTAAGTATTGGATCCGAAACCTTCGCCAACAGCTTCTTTGCCTTGGACGTTTGTCCACTGCGTTCTGCCGCGAAAATCTGGCGGTACAATGCCACGTCGGCAGAACTCAGGGCCTGAGGTTTGACGGAAGGAGAAGCCGGCGGGGTCACGACCGGCTGCGTGGGATTGCCGGGCTGGACGGGTTCGATCGCCGCCGCAGCGCTGGCCGCGGGCAAGGCGACGCCATTGTCCTGCTGCATGCTCTGGGCCAAAGCGCCCTGGGCAAGAACCAGTGTGAATCCAAGCGTTAACGCGATCCGCATCCGCGCTCCCTTCGACAGGGAATCTAACTACCCCGCACCGCCGGTTCCGGCAACCCAAGCGCTTCCATCCGGGCGGCCAGGGCCTGGAGATCGCGCCAGGCCAGTTTCTTGTGCGCGGGCTGACGCAGCAGATAGGCGGGATGCAGGGTCGGCATCACCGGGACCATGGCGCTGCCCACCCGGTATTCCAGCCAACGCCCGCGTGTCTTCATGATCCCTTCGGTGATGCCCATGACATGGCGGGCCGCCACTGCGCCCAGCAGCACAATGACGCCAGGGTTCGCCAGTTCGATATGGCGGCGCAGGAAGGGCAGGCATATAGCCGCTTCTTCCGGCGACGGATCACGATTGTCCGGCGGCCGCCAGTTGATGACATTGGTAATGTAGCAATTGCGGGTGCGATCGAGATCGATGCTGGCCAGCATCTTGTCCAGCAATTGCCCGGCGCGGCCGACAAAAGGCTTTCCGATGCGATCCTCGTCGCGGCCCGGCGCTTCACCGATGAACAGCACCCGGCCGGCCGGCGTGCCATCGGCGAACACGGTATGGGTTGCGGCACGTTTCAAGGCAGATCCCTCGAACGCTTCCATTGCAGCCTTGAGTTCGCCCAGGCTGTTCGCCGCCGCTGCCGCCGCCTGGGCATCGCTTATGGGATCGCCCCCGGAAGGCGCTGACGCCACCGATACCGCCCGTGGCGCGATGGGAACCGGGGCCGCGGGAGAGAGCGGCGCCGCCTTCGCATTCAGGCGATTGACCGGCATTTCCGCGATCGCCTCGTCGGCGCCCACCTCGATCAGCCAGGCCAGTGTTGCCAATGCGTCCTTATCCTGCATGTCATGTATTCTAAGGGGACAACCGGCCCGGCGCGACAGGGCATAGCGGGCAGTGTTAAATAATCCGTGCAAAACCCACCGAATCCCCGATGAGCGAACAACGCGAGAGCATGAATTATGACGTTGTCATCGTGGGCGGTGGCCCCGCTGGCCTGTCCGCGGCGATCCGGCTGAAGCAACTGGCGGCGGTTCAAAATCGCGAAGTCAGCGTCTGCGTGCTGGAAAAGGGGTCCGAAATCGGCGCCCATATCCTCTCCGGGGCGGTATTCGATCCGGCCCCCCTCAATCAACTGATCCCCGATTGGAAGGCAAAAGGCGCTCCGGTCGAAACGGAAGTAAAGGACGATCGCTTCTACTTCTTCACCCGCGGCGGCGCGATCCGCATCCCGAATTTCCTGTTCCCGCCGCTGATGAGCAATCACGGCAATTACATCGTCAGCCTGTCCAATCTCTGCCGCTGGCTGGGTGCACAGGCTGAGGCACTGGGCGTGGAAATTTATCCCGGATTTCCCGCCCATGACCTCATTATCGAAAATGACATCGTCAAAGGCGTCATCACCGGCGATCTGGGCGTGGCGAAAGACGGCCACCATAAGCCCGATTTTCAGCCCGGCATGGAACTGCGGGGCAAATACACGCTGTTCGCGGAAGGCGCGCGCGGCTCGCTGTCAAAGATCCTGGACCGTCGTTTCGGCCTGCAGGATGGGCGTGAGCCGCAGAAATACGGCATCGGCCTGAAAGAGCTTTGGGAAATTCCGCCGGACAAACATCGCAAGGGGCTGGTGGTGCATGGCTTCGGCTGGCCGCTCGCGAACGACACCGGCGGCGGCCTCTTCATGTATCATTGGGGCGATAATTACTGCTCCATCGGATTTGTGGTGCATCTCAACTACAGCAATCCCTATCTGGAGCCTTTTTCGGAATTCCAGCGCGCCAAGACGCATCCCGGCATCCGCAAATTTCTGGAAGGCGGCAAACGCGTCGGCTATGGCGCACGGGCCATAACCGAGGGTGGTTTCCAGTCCGTGCCCAAGCTCGCTTTCCCGGGAGGCGCGCTGATCGGTTGTGCGGCCGGGCTGGTGAATGTGCCGCGGATCAAGGGCAGCCATAACGCCATTCTCACCGGCATGATGGCGGCGGAAGCCGTCTTTGCCGCTATCGGGCAGGGAAGGGCCAACGACACGCTGGAGGCTTACGAAAGCGCCTATGCGGCCAGTGCTGTGGCCCGGGACCTCAAAAGGGTCCGCAACGCCAAGCCGCTCTGGTCCAAGCTGGGAACTTTGCTGGCGCTGCCTTTCATCGGTCTTGATCTTTGGACCAATCAGCTTCTGGGATTTTCCTTTTTTGGAACCCTGAGCCATGGCGGGGCGGACTTCACCACCCTGAAAAAAGCGAAAGATTCAAAACCCATCGCTTACCCCAAGCCGGATGGAAAACTCACTTTCGACCGTTTATCCAGCGTCTTTGTGTCAAATACCAACCATGAAGAGGACCAGCCCGTGCATCTGGTGCTGCGCGATCCTTCAATTCCAATTAGAGTGAATTTGCCGGATTATGCGGAACCGGCGCAGCGTTACTGTCCGGCCGGAGTCTACGAAGTCATTGAAGAAGCGGGTGTGGCGCGGTTCCAGATCAATGCGCAGAATTGCGTCCATTGCAAAACCTGCGACATCAAGGATCCGGCGCAGAATATCACCTGGGTCACGCCCGAAGGCGGTGGTGGCCCCAATTATTCGAATATGTGAGGCGCACGCTTGAAGATTTATTTGCTCCCCATCGCGACAGCCCTGCTGCTGGCAGGTTGCGCCAACATGCCGGTGCTGAAGAATCCCGCGCGCACCGAGTCCGGTCGGCAGGCGAATGCCTTCTCGACCTATCTATCGGCGCGCTTTGCCGCCGGCGAGCACCAGATGCCGGAAGCCGCGCACTATTATGCGCAAAGCCTCAAAGACGATCCGGGCAATGCGAGCATTCTTTCGCTTGCCTTCTTCTACACCACCACCTCGGGCGATGTGGAGGGATCGGGTAAATATGCGACCCAGATCGTGGCCAAGACGCCCGACGAACGCTCCGCCCGCCTGGCATTGGCGGTGATCGCCTTCAAGCATAAGGACTATGCCGAGGCCCGCAGGAATTTGTCCCTTTCCGCCAAAGGGCCGTTCCAGACTCTGGTCGTGTCGCTGTTCGATGGCTGGGCGGCGGCGGCCAGCGGCGACGCCGCCGGCGCAATGGCCGACATGAAAACGCTTTCGGCGCAAAGCGGGGCGGAAGGACTTGCCGCCTTTCACACCGCCCTGATCGCCGACTATCTTGCCCAGCCCGAGGCCGATGCCGATTACAAAAAGGCGCTTCTTGCCAATCGCGTCAGCCCGCGCGTGATCCAGGCTTATGGCGTCTATCTGGAACGGGCCGGCCGCGCCGATGACGCGCGCGCGCTTTACAATAAATTCGCCGGCGAAGGCGCCATAGCGCCGGTCACCAAGGACGGCCTGGCGCGCATTGCCGCGAACAAAAAGCCAGATCCTTTCGTGCGCAATCCCGAGGACGGCGTCGCCGAAAGCCTGTTCGGCATGGCGGCGTCGCTGAGCGACCGGCAAAGTGCGGACGTCTCGATCCTCTATCTGCGGATGGCGCTCTATCTCAGGCCCGATCTTGCGCTTGCCGATCTGCTGCTCGCCGACCGTTTCGAGACTTTGGGCAAATATGAAGATGCGGTGGCGATCTATCGCAAGATCGACAAATCCTCGCCCTATTACCGCATGGCGGCGACCCAGGCGGCCGTCAATGAAACCCGCCTTGATAAAAAGAGTGCCGCGATCGCCGATCTGCGCGCCTTGGCGCAGGCCTACCCCAATGATGCGGAGAACTGGATCGCGCTGGGGGATGCCTATCGGAACCAGAATGATTTCGCTGCCGCGATCGACGCCTATGATCACGCCGAGAAATCGATCGGCACGCCGGACAAGCGCGATTGGCCGCTGTTTTATGCCCGCGCCATGTCGCAGGATTCACTGAAGCACTGGGACAAGGCCGAGGCCGACATCAACATCGCGCTGAAATTGTCGCCGGAGCAGCCGGAACTGCTCAATTATCTGGGTTATTCCTGGGTGGACCGCAACCAGCACATCACCGAAGCCTTGGCGATGCTGGAAAAGGCGCGCCAGCTTCGTCCCTATGACGGATATATCGTGGACAGCGTCGGCTGGGCTTACTACCGGCTTGGCCGTTACAGCGAAGCGGCGCAGACATTGGAAGCGGCGGTGTTGCTGGTGCCCGGCGATCCCACCGTCAACAACCATCTTGGCGACGCCTTGTGGAAGTCTGGCCGCAAGCTGGAAGCCCGGTTCCAATGGAATCATGCGCTCACCTTCAACGCGGAAGGCGACGAAAAAGCCCAGATCGAACAAAAGCTGAAAACCGGATTGGCCGGATAATGGAGCCCTCCGGTGCGAGCAGCGTCCGCTTGGCGCGTGCAAAAATCAATCTGTTCCTGCATGTCGGCGAACGCCGCGCCGACGGCTTTCACCCGCTGCAAAGCCTGGCAGTCTTCCCGGAATTCGGCGACCGGCTGGCGGCCGAGGAGGCGGACGATCTCTCTCTTGTGATCCAAGGGCCCTTCGCGTCCTCCCTGAGCGATGGCGACAATCTGGTCCTCAAGGCGGCGCGCGCCCTGGCGGAGCGTGCGGGTCGCATTGCGCAAGCCAAACTTACGCTGACGAAGAACCTCCCGGTGGCGTCCGGCATCGGGGGCGGTAGCGCCGATGCGGCGGCATCATTGAAGGCGCTGGCAAAATTGTGGCGCCTGGATCTGGATCAAAAAGCCCTGCTCGACATCGCGGCCGCGCTGGGCTCCGATATTCCGGTTTGCATCGCTAGCCGGCCCGCCTTCATGGAAGGTCGCGGTGAAATTCTGACGCCGGCGGCTTCGCTGCCGCCGTTGCCGCTGCTTTTGGTCAATCCCGGCGCCCCGGTCCCGACAAAGGACGTGTTCGCGGCGCTTGCCTCGCGCCGCGGAACGGAGATGAAATTGCCGCATAGCGGCTTCAGCGACCTGGCGGACCTGTTGCGATTCCTGGAAGTGACCGGCAACGATCTGGAAGCCCCGGCGCTTGGGCTTCAGCCCGTGATCGGCGAGGTTCTCACCGCCTTGAAAAGGCTTCCCGGCGCGCTCTTCACCCGTATGTCCGGTTCGGGCGCAACCTGTTTCGCATTGATGCCTGACGACGATGGCTGCGTACGGGCGGCCGCGATACTGAAAGGCGCGAATCCGGATTGGTGGGTACAACCGACATCCGTCCATGAGATCGGCCTGACGCACGAAAACCGCGGCCGCGACATCGGCCCGACACCCGAGGGGCTTTAGGAGCATCGGCGCCCGCCGTGCGACTGAAATAAGTTCAGTAGGCGCGTTCGACGCAAAAATCCGCGATGTCCGACAAGGCGCTGCGGATTTCGCTTTCAGGCAGGCTCGTCAATGCGGCCTTGGCCAGATCGGCATAAGCGCGGGCCCGGCGCATGGTTTCCTGGATGCTGCCGGTCTGCTCCACCAGGGTGATGGCGTGGTGCAGATCCGCCTCGGTCTGATTGCCGGTCTCGACCACCCGCTTCCAGAAGACCCGCGCGGTTTCGTCGGCGCGGGCCACTGACAGGATGATCGGCAAGGTCATCTTGGCTTCACGGAAATCATCGCCCACGGATTTGCCCATCAGGGCCTGGCGGCCGGAATAATCCAGGGCGTCATCCACCAGCTGGAACGCGATGCCCAGATTCTCGCCATAGGCGCGCATCGCGCCGACGAAATCCAAACCCTGCGATGCCAGCTCCGCGCCGCCTTCGGCAGCGGCCGAGAAAAGAGCGGCGGTCTTTGCCGACACCACTTTCATATAGTGCGCTTCGCTGACGCCAAGGTTGTGGGCTGAGCCGAGCTGCATGACTTCGCCTTCGGCGATGATCGCACTGGCGCCGGAAAGAATGCCCAGGACCGTCAAATTGCCGGTCTCCACCATCAGCTGAAAAGCACGCGAGAAGAGATAGTCGCCCACCAGCACGCTGGGCTTGTTGCCCCACACCAGATTGGCCGAGACCTTGCCGCGCCTGAGCGCGCTTTCATCGACCACATCGTCATGCAGCAAAGTGGCCGTATGGATGAACTCCACCGCGGCGGCGAGGCGGATATGGCCTTCGCCGCGATATCCCCCGGCCTTGGCCGCCGCCAGGGTCAGCAGCGGGCGCAGGCGCTTGCCGCCCGACTCGATCAGATGCCGCGCCAGATCGGGAATGAGTTCGACGCTGGACGCCATGCCCTTATGAATCAGCTTGTCCGCCGCTTTCATGTCGGGCGCGACCAGCGCGTTCAGCCTTTCGACCGGTGAAATCCCGGCCTGGCCCAACGCCACCTTGTCTTCTTTCAGCATGGCCAAAACCCGTTCGCCCATTGGGGCCATTTCTGGGCAGACAATAAGAACGACCCGGAAGCAGGGTCAAGGCGCGGGACTGTCGCGGCAGGCCGGCATTTCAGTTTAGGATGCTTGCATGCGTGCTGTGCTGAAATCCAACAACCCCGTGGTTCTGAGCTATGCCACGCACATATTGGAAGAATCGGGGATCACCGCGCTGGTGTTCGATACCCATGCCAGCATCATGGACGGAAGCATGGCGATGGTGCCCCGCCGGCTGATGGTTGCGGACGAGGATTTTGGCCGGGCGGAAAAACTCCTGCGCGATGCCGTCCCGGACGCGATGCCGTGAAAAGATTCCCCCTCCGCCCTACGCATCGCAAGCGCTGCTACGGGCACCTCCCTCGCCAGCGCGCTGAAGCGCGCGCAGGGGAGGCGGGCCTGTGACGACGTCTGATACTTTTTTGAATGGCCGCGTGACTGTGCGCCAGCCCGAAACCGGTTTTCGCGCCGGGATGGACGCGGTGATGCTGGCGGCGGCTATACCGGAGGGCGTCACGGCATTGGAATTGGGTGCGGGGGCCGGCACCGCCAGCCTTTGTTTGGCTGCCCGGATTCCTTCGATGACGATTACCGGCATCGAGATCGACCCGGACCTGGTGCAGCTCGCGAGCGACAACGCCACCGCCAACGACATGCAGGCTCGCGTGCACTTCGCGGTCGCCAATATTTTCGCGCTGCCCCTGGAATTCAAACGCGAATATGACTGCGTGCTGATCAACCCGCCTTTTCATGGCGAGGGACGGCCGTCGCCCGACCCCGGCCGCGCCCGCGCTCTCATGGACGAGGGGGCTTTGGGCGACTGGCTACAGGCAGGCCTCAAGCGCGTGATTTCCGGCGGCACACTCACGGCAATATTGCGGGCGGACCGCCTGAACGAGGCCCTGGCGGCGCTGCCTCTGACCGGCGTGAGCGCCTTGCCGCTATGGCCCAAAGCGGGCGAATCCGCCCGGCGGGTCCTGGTCCAGGCGCGGAAAGGTTCGGGGGCAGCTTTCTGCCTGCTGCCCGGACTGATTTTGCATGACGCGTCAGGGACTTACACACAGGAATCGGATGCGATATTGCGGGGGCAGGCCGCGCTTGCCCTGGGTGTACCCCGTCTGTAGGTTCCGGCCCATTCCGGAGATCTCCGACTCGTGTCCAAAGCCCCGCCTCCCAAGGCCCCAGAGAAGAGCAAAACCTTCCAGGACCTGATCCTGACCTTGCAGGATTTCTGGGCGTCCAAGGGCTGCCTGATCCTCCAGCCTTACGACAATGAGATGGGCGCGGGCACCTTCCATCCCGCCACGACCTTGCGCGCCCTGGGGCCGAACCCCTGGAAGGCCGCCTATGTCCAGCCCTCGCGCCGGCCCAAGGATGGCCGCTATGGCGAGAACCCCAACCGGCTGCAGCACTATTATCAGTTCCAGGTGATCCTGAAGCCCGCACCCGAAAATGTGCAGGCGCTTTACCTGGAATCGATCAAGGCGATCGGGCTGGATCCGGCGCTGCACGATATCCGCTTTGTCGAAGACGATTGGGAAAGCCCGACTTTGGGCGCCTGGGGCCTGGGCTGGGAAGTCTGGTGCGATGGGATGGAGATCACCCAGTTCACTTATTTCCAGCAGGTCGGCGGCATCGATTGCGATCCGGTGGCGGCGGAAATCACCTACGGCCTCGAGCGGCTGGCGATGTATGTCCAGAATGTCGAGTTCGTCTACGACCTGGCCTTCAACGATCAGTTTCGCTACGGCGAAGTCTTCTTCCAGAACGAGCAGGAATTCTCCGCCTATAATTTCGAGCGCGCGGATACCGAAATCCTGTTCCAGCACTTTATCGACGCCGAAAAACAATGTCAGGAACTGCTCACGGGTAAAAAGTTGGCGCTGCCCGCCTATGACCAGTGCATCAAGGCCAGCCACGCCTTCAATCTGCTGGACGCGCGCGGCGTCATCAGCGTCACCGAGCGCGCTGCCTATATCGCCCGGGTGCGCGGGCTGGCGAAAGCCTGCTGCGAAGCCTGGCTGGAAACGCCGATGGGCCAATACAAGCCCCGGCACGACAGCAGAGAGGGTAGCTGATGCCCGACCTGTTGCTGGAATTGTTCAGCGAGGAAATTCCCGCCCGCATGCAGGCGGGCGCGGCGCGCGATCTGGAGCGCCTGGTGGTGGGTGCGCTGTCGGATCGCGGCTTGCTGTTCGAAGGCATCAAGGCGTTTGCCGGTCCGCGCCGCCTGACTCTGGCGGTCAGCGGCCTTCCCGCCAAGCAGGCGGACGTCCGCGAGGAAATGAAAGGCCCCAAGGTCGATGCGCCGCAGGCCGCTATTGACGGCTTTCTGAAGAAGACCGGCCTGACAAAGGACCGGCTCAAGATCGAAAGCCAGCCCAAGGGCGATGTTTACATCGCCGTGATCGAGCGCGAAGGCCGCGAGACCGCCGCCGTGCTGGCGGAAATCATCCCGGAAATGATGGCCAAGCTGCCCTGGCCAAAAAGCATGCGCTGGAAACCGGGCGTTACGACGCGCTGGGTGCGGCCGCTGCATTCGATCCTCTGCACCTTCGATGGCGAGACTGTGCCGTTCAGCTTCGCCGGGGTCAGCAGCGGGCGGCACACCATGGGCCATCGCTTCCTGTCCGCGGGCAAGATCGAAGTCCGGCGCTTCGACGATTATGCCGCCGCGTTGAAAAAAAACCATGTGGTGCTGGACGCCGAGGAGCGCGCCGCGATCATTTTCGAAGGCGTCAAGCAGGCAGCCTTTATTCACGGCCTGGAGATGATCTCGGACGAGGGGCTGTTGGCGGAAGTGGCGGGCTTGGCAGAATGGCCGGTGGTGCTGATCGGCGTGATCGAAAACCAGTTCATGGATGTGCCGCCGGAAATCCTGCAAACCTCGATGCGGACGCATCAGAAATATTTCGCCCTGCGTGACCCGAAGATGGGAAAGATGGCGAACCGTTTCGCCTTGGTCGCCAATATGGTGGCGGAGGATGGCGGCAAGGAAATCGTCGCGGGCAATGAGCGCGTGCTGCGCGCGCGCCTGTTCGACGCCAAATTCTTCTGGGACGAGGACCGCAAGCGCCGACTGGACAGCCGGGTCGACGATCTCAAGGGTATCGTCTTTCATGCCAAGCTGGGCACGCAATATGAACGGGTCGAGCGCATCGCAAAGCTGGCGGCTGAGATTGCCACCAAGATTGGCGCCGATCCGAAAAATGCCGAACGCGCCGCGCGTTTGGCCAAGGCCGATTTGACATCCGGCGTAGTTGGAGAATTTCCCGAACTGCAGGGCGTCATGGGCCGCTATTACGCGTTGCATGACAAGGAAGATGCGGAAGTCGCCGACGCGGTCCGGGATCACTACAAACCCGTTGGTCCGTCCGATGCCGTTCCTGCTGGCAAAATTTCCATCGTGGTGGCATTGGCCGATAAGCTGGACGCGCTGACGGGCTTTTTTGCGGTCGGCGAGAAACCCACCGGATCCAGCGACCCCTTCGCGCTCCGCCGTGCCGCACTCGGTGTAATTCGCATCCTGTTGGAAAATAAGCTGCGCCTGCCGTTGAATGTCTCGGACGAGCTTCTTTCCTTCTTCGCCGACCGCCTGAAGGTGGCGTTGAAAGAAAAAGGCATCCGCCACGACCTGATCGATGCCGTGTTCGCCCTGGGCCATGAAGACGACCTGGTGCGTCTGGTGGCGCGGGTCGAGGCGCTTCAAGCGTTCCTCAAGACCGAGGACGGCGTCACCCTGCTGGCGGGCTACAAACGCGCCGCCAATATCCTGAAGGCGGAAGAGAAGAAGGACGGCAAACGCTTCATCGGCGAGGTGGACGAGAGCAAATTAACCGACCCGGCCGAAATAGCTCTGTTTGCAGCCTTGAAAGAGACAAAAAGCCTGATCGCACCCGAGCTTGAGGGAGAGAATTTCGTCGCCGCCATGCGCCATATGGCGGTTTTGCGCGTTCCGGTGGATGCGTTTTTCGAGAGTGTCAAAGTCAATGCGGAGGATGCCGCGGTCCGGGAAAACCGGCTGCATCTTCTTGCCGCCCTCAGGGCGGTCATTCATCAAATCGGGGACTTCTCCAAAATAGAAGGTAGTTCGGTATGACCAAGTGGGTTTATGCGTTCGGAGACGGCAAGGCGGAAGGCCAGGCGGGGATGAAGAACCTGCTGGGCGGCAAGGGCGCCAATCTGGCGGAGATGAGTAATCTCGGCTTGCCGGTCCCGCCCGGTTTTTCCATCACCACCGAGGTCTGCACCTATTACTACACCAACAAGGAAAACTACCCCGCCGAACTGAAGGACCAGGTTGCCCAGGCCTTGCGCCAGGTCGGCTATCTCGCACACGGCAATTTCGGCGACCCGGAAAAGCCGCTGCTGGTTTCGGTGCGCTCGGGCGCGCGTGTCTCCATGCCGGGCATGATGGACACGGTGCTCAATCTCGGCCTCAACGCCGTCACCACCGAAGGCCTGGCCAAGCTCACGGGCGACCCGCGCTTTGCCTATGACAGCTATCGCCGCTTCATTCAGATGTATTCCGACGTCGTTCTGGGCGTCGAGCACGCGCTGTTCGAGGAAATCCTGGACGAAGAGAAAGACGCCAAGGGCGTCGAACTGGACACCGATCTGGACGCCGACGACCTCAAGCGCATCGCCTCGCGATTCAAGCAGCAGGTCGAGAAGGAACTGGGCCGGCCCTTCCCAGAAGACGTGCAGGAGCAATTGTGGGGCGCCATCAGCGCCGTGTTCGGCTCCTGGCAAAGCCCCCGCGCCAATACCTACCGCAAGCTCCACAATATCCCGGAGGATTGGGGCACGGCGGTAACGGTGCAGGCGATGGTGTTCGGCAATCGCGGCGAGACTTCGGCCACCGGCGTCGCCTTCACCCGCGACCCGGCCACCGGCGAGAAGCTGCTCTATGGCGAATTCCTCATCAACGCCCAGGGCGAAGACGTGGTGGCGGGCATCCGCACGCCCCAGCCCATTTCCAAGGTGGTGCGCGAGCGCCAGGGCGGCCGCAAGCCTTCGATGGAAGAAGCGATGCCCAAGGCCTTTGAAGAACTGAGGGCCATCGGCGAACGGCTGGAACAGCATTACCGCGACATGCAGGACGTGGAATTCACGGTGCAGGAAGGCAAGCTCTTCATGCTCCAGACCCGCTCCGGCAAGCGCACGGCGGAAGCCGCGCTCAAGGCCGCGGTCGACATGGTGCGCGAAAAGCTGATCGACCAGGACACCGCGGTCAGCCGCGTCGATCCTTCGGCATTGGATCAGCTTCTGCATCCCACGCTCGATCCCGACGCGCCTAAGACGGAAATCGCCTCCGGCCTGGGCGCATCGCCCGGCGCGGCCACCGGCGAAGTGGTGTTCACCGCGGATGAAGCCGAAAAGCTCGCCGCCGATCACAAGGACGTGATCCTGGTGCGCACCGAGACCAGCCCGGAAGATATTCACGGCATGCATGCCGCCAAGGGCATTCTCACCGCGCGCGGCGGCATGACCAGCCACGCGGCCGTTGTGGCCCGCGGCATGGGGCGGCCCTGCGTTTCCGGCGCGGGCGCGCTCAAGATCGATATCGCCAAGGGCGAAATGACGGCCGGCGGGATCACCGTCAAACGCGGCGAGATCATCACCATCGATGGCGCCGCCGGCAAAGTCTATAAAGGCCCGGTCAAGATGCGCCAGCCGGAATTGACCGGCGATTTCGGCACCCTGATGGGCTGGGCGGACGCGGTGCGCACTTTGAAGATCCGCACCAATGCCGACACGCCGACCGACGCCGCCACGGCGCGCAAATTCGGCGCCGAGGGCATCGGCCTCTGCCGCACCGAACACATGTTCTTTGATTCCGACCGCATTATCGCGGTGCGCCAGATGATCCTGGCCGACACCGAGCAGGAACGGGCCGCCGCCCTGGCCAAGCTTCTGCCGATGCAGCGGGGGGACTTCGAGGCGATCTTCAAGGCCATGGAAGGCCTGCCGGTCACCATCCGGCTGCTGGACCCGCCTTTGCACGAATTCTTGCCCCACAAACCGGCGGAAATCGCGGAAGTCTCCAAGGCCAGCGGGGTTTCCGTGGAAATGCTGCAGGCCCGGGCCGCGGCCTTGCATGAATCCAACCCCATGTTGGGTCATCGCGGCTGCCGCCTGGGCATTACTTACCCGGAAATCTACGAAATGCAGGCCCGTGCTATCCTGGAGGCGGCCGCCAATGTCGTGGCCGCCGGCGGCAAGCCGGTCCAGTTGGAAATCATGATCCCGCTGGTCGGCTTCAAGGCGGAACTGGACCGGCTCGCGGCCCGTATCGCCCAGGTCGCCGAAGACATCAAAAAAGCGAAAGGTTCGGTGCCGGAATACATGATCGGCACCATGATCGAATTGCCGCGCGCGGCGCTGCGCGCGGCGGAGATTGCCGAGACCGCGGAATTCTTTTCCTTCGGCACCAACGATCTTACCCAGACCACATTAGGTCTGTCGCGCGACGATGCCGGCATGTTCCTCAATGACTACATCAACAAAGGCGTGATCGCGCGCGATCCATTTGTCTCAATCGATGTCGATGGCGTCGGCGAACTTATCCGCATCGCCACGACACGCGGACGCCAGACGCGCAACAGTCTCAAACTCGGTATCTGCGGCGAGCATGGCGGCGATCCGGACTCCATTCGCTTCTGCCACGATACGGGGCTGGACTATGTTTCCTGTTCGCCATTCCGTGTACCGGTGGCGCGCTTGGCGGCCGCACAGGCCGCATTGGCGCAACGTGGTAAAAAAAGCTGACGCGAAAGAACCAAGAAAACATTGGGTTTTCTTGGTTCATGACGCTGTGTCAGATTTGTGAAAATTTTCATTTGACGATTCGGGTTTGGTTGAGGCAAACCGCTCTGCCTGACCATGGACCATTCGGAACTTTTTGAGGACGTAGCGAAATCGAACCAGCCTAATCGAAATAGCAAACGCGAGACGATGCCGGTGAAGGGGCAGAGAGCGCGAAACGCGAAATAGACCAAGCCAGATAGACGAAGCGAAACCAAAAGCCGAAAGAGTCGAATTCTCCGATGACAAAAAAAACCAACGATGCGTTGTCGCGGTCGGACCGCGTGCTCATCGCCGCACTGGCGATCATTCTCGCCACGGCCAGCGCCGCTGTCGGCGCATCGCTCACCAATCACGCCGCCGCGGCCCAAATCGCGATGGCCAAGCCCGTCAGCATCAAGATCGCGCCGGTGGAAGCAGCGGCGCCAAGCGCTGATGCCGCCATGGCCAAGCTGCTGGCCGAGCATCGCTGCCTGTCGGAAGTGCTCTATTTCGAGGCCCGGGGCGAAGGCGACAAGGGCCAGAAGGCCGTCGCCGAAGTCGTGTTCCACCGCATGAATTCGGGCAATTACGGCCATTCCATCTGCGCCGTGGTCTATGAGGGCTCCGGCCATCCCGGCTGCCAGTTCTCCTTTACCTGCAATGGCGACCTGCACCGGGAAAAAGAGGCGCGCGCCTGGACCGAATCCGAGCGGCTGGCCGCCGAGATCCTGACCGACCAGGCCTGGCGCAAGGATTCCACCGGAGGCGCCACCAATTACCACGCCTCCTCGGTCAGTCCCGACTGGGCGCCGACTTTGGAAAAAACCGGACAGATCGGCAATCACGTCTTCTATCGCGGCGGCGCTTCGCACTCTCGCGACAGCTAAGCGGACGCGCAGCGGTTGCCGCTACGCTGGCGCTAGGCAACTGCGTCCGGCCGCTCGACCAAAATTAAAAGTCCAGCCCGATATCCAGATTGACGGCACTATGCGTGATCGCGCCTGAGCTGATGTAATCCACACCGGTTTCGGCGATGGCGCGCACGGTCTGAAGGGTAACATTGCCCGACGCTTCCAGCACCGCGCGGCGTTTTGTCAGCAGCACCGCACGCCTGAGATCGTCCGGCGTCATATTGTCCAGAAGAATTGTGTCGGCGCCAAAGGACAAGGTTTCCTCCAACTGCGCCAGCGTGTCGACCTCGATCTCGATCTTCGCCATATGGCCCAGGCCCGCGCGCACGCGTTCCAGCACCGGTGCGATCCCGCCAGCGGCTGCGATGTGATTGTCCTTGATCAGCACCGCGTCATCCAGGCCGAAGCGATGATTGAAGCCGCCGCCGCAGCGCACCGCATATTTCTGCAATATCCTGAGGTTTGGCAGCGTCTTTCGCGTGCAGACGATACGCGCGCCGGTGCCTTTGACCGCTTCGACCAAAGCAGCCGTCGCGGTGGCGACACCGGAGAGATGCCCGGCAAAATTCAGCGCCACGCGCTCGCCCGTGAGAATAGCGCGGGCAGGGCCACGGACTGTGGCGAGCAGCGCACAGGATTCGACTGCGCTGCCATCGGGCGCGGCAATATCGAAGGCCAATGACGGATCGATCAGCCGGAAGGCCATTTCTGCGGCAATCAGGCCGGCGATGCGGCCCGGCTTGCGCGCCACCAGCCTGGCCTCGGCTTTCTGGTCCGCCGGAATGGTGAGGTCGGAAGTGATATCCCCGGCGCGGCCCAGATCCTCTTCCAGCGCGGCGCGGATTTGCGGTTCGATCAGCATCGCGGCGGGCGGTCGCGCGAATTCCAGCGCAGCCGGTGTCATGGCTGCGCGAGCCGTTTCGCAGAGCCTTCGACCCGCGCGGCATCCGCCAAACTCATGAAGGTGCGCGTCCCGATTGGCCGTGTCAGCGGGAAGTCGCTGCGCCAGTGGCCGCCGCGCGATTCGGTGCGGGTCAAAGCGGCCGCCGTCACCAGCCGCGCCGCCGCCAGCATGTTCAGAAGTGCAGGCTCGCCGCCGCTGGTCTGTTCCAGCCTCGCAATAGCGGCCAGCGCTTCGCCCAAGCCTTCGGCATTACGCTCCAAGCCGACATGCCGGTTCATCGCGGTGCGCAGCACATGCGGCGGGGCGGGCAGGGCGAAGGCCAATGGCGCGGGTGGTTGGCCCTGGGCCGTACCGGCGGAGATTGTATTCTTGATGTCCTCCGCGACCCGGGCGCCGAACACCAGCCCTTCCAGCAAGGAATTGGATGCCAGCCGGTTGGCGCCGTGCAGCCCCGTGGCGGCGCATTCGCCCGCCGCCCACAATCCCGGCAGGGAAGACCGGCCGCGCGCGTCCGAGGCGATTCCGCCCATGTGATAATGCGCGGCGGGCGCGACCGGGATGGGTTGCAAGGCCGGATCGATCCCCGCCGCCATGCAGGCCGCATAGACGGTGGGAAAATGGGCCGCGAAATGCGCGCCGATGGCCTGGCGGCAATCCAGGAACACAGGATGGCCGCTCGCAATCTGGCGGTGGATGGCGCGCGCCACCACATCGCGCGGCGCCAGTTCGGCATCGTCATGCACCGCCAGCATGAAGCGTTCGCCGCGGTCGTTGAGCAGGATTGCGCCATCACCGCGCAGAGCTTCGGTCGCCAGGGGCGCCGGATCGCGGCCGACATTTATCGCCGTGGGGTGGAACTGGACGAATTCCGGGTCGGCGATCAGCGCCCCGGCGCGCGCCGCCATTCCCAGGCCTTCGCCCCGCGATTCCAAGGGATTGGTGGTGACTGCGTAAAGGGCGCCCAATCCGCCGGTGGCGAAAATCACCGCCCGGGCCTTGAACAGAACCAGCCGCGCATCGGCGCCGGTGCCGTGCCGGGCGAAGAGCCCGACAGCGCGGCCATCCTCCATCGCCAGCTCGACGGCGTGGAAGCCTTCCATGATCTTGATCGAGGGCGTGACCAACGCCTGGGCGGCCAGGGTCCGCGAGATTTCCGCGCCCGCGCGATCGCCCGTCACATGCACGATGCGCGCGCGCGAATGCGCCGCCTCGCGGCCCAGCGCCAAGGCGCCATTGGCGTCGCGGTCGAAAGGCGCGCCCATCGCCACCAGATCGGCAATGCGGTCGGGCGCCTCGCGCGCCACCAAATCGACGATTTCCGGATCGCACAGCCCCGCTCCCGCCGCCATGGTGTCGGCGGCGTGGCTGCGCCAGTCATCGCCTTCGCCGACAGCGGCGGCGATGCCGCCTTGCGCCCAGGCGCTCGAACCGGACATGCCGGGACGCGAACCCGCCAGCACCAAGGTGGGGAAGGGCGCCAGCTTCAACGCCGTGAACAAGCCGGCAATCCCCGCACCCAAAATCAGTGCACCGTCCGTTTCGATCACATTGTCGATGCGCTTCATGGGTCAGTCCTTGATCGCCAGCATCCGCTCGATCGCGACACGCGCCCGCGCCGAAACCGCCGGATCGACCACGACTTCCGTGGTCATGGTCTGGAGCGAACGCAAAATGCCTTCCAAGGTGATCCGCTTCATGTGCGGGCAGAGATTGCAGGGGCGCACGAAATCGATATCGGGATATTCCACCGCGACATTGTCGCTCATGGAGCATTCCGTGATCATCACCACCCGCGCAGGGTGATGCTCGCCGACATAACCGATCATGGCGGCCGTCGAGCCGGCGAAATCCGCTTCCGCCACGACTTCCGGCGGGCATTCCGGATGCGCCAGCACGGTGACGCCCGGGTGCTGCGCGCGATAGCGACGAATTTCTTCGGCGGTGAAACGCTCATGCACCTCGCAGGAACCGGCCCAGGTGATCACCTTGACGCCGGTCTTGGCCGCGACATTGCGGGCGAGATACTGGTCCGGGATCATGATGACGGTGTCGGTGCCGAATTCGCGCGCGATCTGTTCCACCACCTTCACGGCATTGCCCGAAGTGCAGCAGATATCGCTTTCCGCCTTCACCTCGGCCGAAGTGTTCACATAGGTCACCACCGGCAGGCCGGGATGCTTCTGGCGCAGCAGCCGCACATCGGCGCCGGTGATGGAGGCGGCGAGCGAGCAGCCGGCGTTTGCGTCGGGGATCAACACCGTCTTTTCGGGCGAGAGGATCTTCGAGGTCTCGGCCATGAAATGCACGCCCGCCTGCACGATGACGGCGGCATCGGTCCGCGCCGCTTCGCGCGCCAGGGCCAGGCTGTCGCCGGCAAAGTCGCTGACGCAGTGGAAGATTTCCGGCGTCATGTAATTGTGACCCAGGATGACGGCGTTCTTCTCGCGCTTCAGGCGGTTGATCTCGGCGATCAGCGGCGCAAAGACCGGCCACTCGATCTCGGGGATGACCTTGGCGACCCGGGCGTACAGGCCATTGGTGGCCCGCGCGACGGCGTCGGTATAGGCAAGTTCGACTCCCATGCGACTCTCCAGTGTGTCTCTTGCTACCGCGTATTAATGCTCACTTCGAGTATATATCTGGGGCAAAAAACCCGGCTTTCAAGGGCCGGTCAGTCTCTTAATGCTACACCTGAGCATAAGGAGGTCAAGGCCGTACCCATGCCGGAGGCGCAGAGCAGGGCGGCTGGGGCGCTCCTTCAGCCTCGTTCTGAGCGCCCCTCCACCCACGATTCGAAGGTATCAGCGGGGCATGCGGGTGCCGGCAGCGGGCGCCGGCGCGGCCATTCCGGCTCCGCTCGGTCCTGCCGCGGGCGGGACCACGGGCGGCAACGGCGCATTCGGGTCGTAGCTGACCGTGCCATTTGTGCTGGGCGGATGGGCGGCCGCGTCATAGACGCTTTGAGGGCTGCCGGCATAGGCATCGCCGTCGGGATTGCCGGCATTCGGCGAAGCGCAGGCGGAAAGAGCAAGGCAAAAACCGCCGATAACAAAGACCGGGTAGTTCATGATGACCTCCATGGACGCCCGGGAAGCAGACCACAAGGCGCCGCTGGATTTCAACGCCGCGCGCCAAGACGCAGGCCGGGGGCGGGACGTTCCCGAAGCACATCGCGGCGAAAACAAAATAGTTCCGCCGGGCGGCCGCGCGCGGAGGCGGCAAATTTTCCGGTTCCTTCGACCAGGCCTTGTTCGGCGACCAGGCGGCGGAAATTCTGCTTGTGCAGACGCAAGCCCAGCAAGGCTTCGACCGTGCGCTGCAATTCCAGCAACGTGAAAGACGACGCCATCAACTCGAACACCACCGGGCGATACTTCATCTTGCCGCGCAGGCGCGCGATCGCGGTGGCGAGGATGCGGCGGTGATCGAACATCATCGCCGCGCCCAGCATATCGTCCGCCGGTCTGCCATTGTCGCGCGCAAACTCCTGAACCAGGCCCGCTTCGTAAAGAAGTTCGTAGCGCTCCAGGACTTTTTCCTCGTCCCAGGCAACACCGTCCATACCGAAACACAGCCGCACCCGGTCACGGCGAAGTTCGGCGGCCTGCGTGCTGGCGGCGGATTTCACGAAAGATTTGAGCTTGGGCAGGATGACTTTTTCAATCAATAGCGGCTTGGAATCCCGCCAATCTTCCCATGGAAAATAATGATACCAATCCCGCCAGCGCGTATCGCGCGCCGCGCCAATGCCGTCATCCTCGCTTTGCCGCGTCAATGCCAGATATCCGACCGACACCACGCGCGCATCCGCGGCGCTATCCGGTGTGACAGGGGAATGCCGGCCGCGATCGCCGAAGGTATAGAGTTGCTCGGTATAGCCCAGGTCGAAATGGGTCTGTTCGCCCACCCATTTGCGCAGGCCCTGTTCCAGGGTGCGCTGCGAGCCGGGATCGAATGGACCGAAAGGCAGCGCGTCTTCGCCGCCATCATGCGCCACCACCAGAGCGCAAGGCCGTTCGCCTTCGACCGAAACGATCGCGGCCGACAGGCCAATGCTGATCGCGCTGCGGCTCACAGATCGGCCAGCGGAAAAGCCGTGATGACGCCTTCCGCCACCGTCAGCGGCTGGCCCATCACGGTCAGGGCCGTCACCATGCGGCCGCCGCGGCCCAAGGCATCGTCGGCATGGCGCACCAGAAGCGTATTGGGACTGGCGTGCGGGGCACGGCGGCGCATCGCCAAGGCGATTTCGATTTCAAGGTCCGGACCCATGCGATCGCACAGAATGGTATAGGCCGATGCCATCGAGCGGCTTATGCCGGCCCAGCAGTGGATGAGAAGCGGCGCGCGCCCGTCCCAGCTACGGGCAAAGGCAATCAGGCGGTCGGCATGTTCACGTCCGGGCGGATGATCCGCGCCGTCGGGGCTGCCCACATCATTGACGCCCAGGCGCAGATGCCGGCCGGGATCGAAGCCTTCCGGCGTGGGAATCATGTGCTGCGGCGACAGCAGGGTCACCAGATGCGAAGGCCGATGGCTTTGCAGCGCATCGTCAAGGCCGGAAAGTGGGCAAACCAGAAGGCGGGGCATGGGCCCTATCTAGCACTTTCAACGGTTAGCAATTAGCGGATGGCGAGCCGGCGGAAGCGCTCCAGGAACTGCTCCTGGGCCTCCGCCGTGGGCAAGGGGACCAGGCGGGGGGCTTTCAGCCCGGCGGGCGGGGCGCCGAACAATTTGCGCGCCACCGGCTCCTCGAATCCGGCCAATTGAGAAGCCTCGTAAAAGGCCGAGAGATGGTCAGCCTTCTTGAACAAGACCGCCAGCGGCTTCGGCACCAGCGCCGGCAGGCCGAACCGCAGATGAATTGCGGCCTGAAGTTTAAGCTCTAAGTCTTTATAACTAATACCTATTGCAGCCTTGAAAGGGCTGATGAGGTCGCCGACTACATATTCCGGCGCGTCGTGCAGCAGGGCCATCAGCCGCGCTTCCCGGCTGATGCGGGGGCTGAGATCGGCCACCAGCCGCTCGACCAGGACGGAGTGCTGGGCGACCGAAAAGGCATGCGGGCCTTTGGTCTGGCCGTTCCAGCGCGCCACCCGGGCCAGGCCATGGGCGATATCGGCGATCTCGATATCCAGCGGGCTGGGCTCCAGCAGATCGAGCCTGCGGCCACTCAGCATGCGCTGCCAGGCGCGGGGACGGTTCCTGCCGGTCATCAGGCGGTCAGCAACCGAAGGCCGCTCACGGTCAAAGTGGCCGCCAGGACCAGCCGCAACGCCAGATCGGGCAAGCGGGGGGCGAACAGGCTGGCGATGATGACCCCGGGCAGCGAGCCCGCCAGGAGAGATTCCAATATGGTCACATCGATGCCGCCGCTCATCAAATGACCAAGTCCCGCCACCAGGGTCAGGGGCACGGCATGGGCGAGGTCGGAGCCGGCGATCTTGACCACGGGAAGCTCCGGATAGAGCAGGATCAGGGCAGTGACGCCCAGCGCGCCCGCGCCGACGGATGAGATGGTCACCAGCACACCCAGGACGAGGCCGGTCAGGACGGTAAAGTGAAAGGTCTGCCGCTCGCTCAAAACACCGACCCGGCGGACATAGGAGGCCAGCAGCCGCCGCCGGAACACCAGCGCCAGCGCCGTCGCCAATAGCGCCACGCCGAGTACCCGGGTGATCAGGGCGCTCGCGGCGGATTGATCCAGCTTGAGCAAATGAAAGCCGAGCAGGGTGAGAAGCGATGCCGGGATCGAGCCCGCCGCCAACCGGGTCACGACCCGCCAATCGATGGTGCGATTAAGGCCGTGCACCAGAGATCCGCCGGTCTTGGTGATGCTGGCATAGAGAAGGTCGGTGCCCACCGCGGTGGTGGGATGAACATGAAACAGCAGGATCAGAAGCGGTGTCATCAGTGCGCCGCCGCCAACGCCGGTCATGCCGACCAGAAATCCGACCGCAAAGCCTGACAAGACATAGAGGGGGTGGAGGGCGAACGGCATCCGGTGAGATCGCTTATGAGGATTTTTGAGATAGGCGGAGTAATCTCTCATATTGCGCGAAGGGCGACAATTGCGCCCGGCCCTGTGTTTTTTTTGCCGAAATGCGTTACAGAGCGCCCCATGACGAAAACACGGGCGCTTGTGTTGTTCTCCGGCGGGCAGGATTCCACCGTCTGCCTCGCCTGGGCGCTGGCGCGCTTCGATCATGTCGAAACCATCGGCTTCGATTACGGCCAGCGCCACGCCGTGGAACTGGCGGCGCGTCCGCGCCTGCTTTCGGGTATGAAAGCGCTTTTCCCCCAATGGGCCGGTAAATTGAATGAGGACCATCTCATCCCGTTGAGCGCGCCGCGCGCCATTGGCGGCAGCGCGCTCACCCAGTCCATGGCGATCGAAATGGGCAAGGATGGACTGCCCAACACCTTCGTGCCGGGACGAAACCTGATGTTTCTCACGGCAGCGGCGGCTCTGGGCTATCGCCGGGACATTGCCGATCTGGTCGGCGGCATGTGCGAGACGGACTTCTCCGGCTATCCCGATTGCCGCAACGACACCATTCAGGCGACGGCAAAGGCGCTGTCGCTGGGCCTGGCGCGCGCGGTGCGGATTCACACGCCCCTGATGTTCATCGACAAAGCGGCGACCTGGAGGCTGGCGCACGATCTGGGTGGCCGGGCCCTGGTGGATCTGATCGTGGAGGAGAGCGTCACTTGCTATGAAGGCGACCGGACGCATCGGCATGATTGGGGCTATGGTTGCGGTCGGTGCCCAGCCTGCGATCTGCGCGCCAAGGGATTCGAGAAATTTTCGACAGCATGACCTATAGCGTCAAAGAGATTTATTACACCTTGCAAGGGGAGGGCGCGCAAACGGGACGCGCCGCAGTATTCCTGCGCTTCGCCGGCTGCAATCTCTGGAGCGGATTGGAAAAGGATCGCGCCCAAGCGACCTGCCAGTTTTGCGATACCGATTTTGTCGGCACGGATGGACCGAATGGCGGAAAATTTCCCGACGCCGCTTCGCTGGCGCGGGCGGTGCGCGCGCAATGGCCCGATCATGTCCATGGCAAACCTTATGTGGTCTGCACCGGCGGCGAACCGCTGCTGCAGCTGGACGGCGCCGCGATCGCGGCCTTTAAATCGCAGGGCTTCGAGATCGGCATCGAAACCAACGGCACCTTGCTGCCGCCGGCGGGAATTGACTGGATTTGCGTCAGCCCCAAGGCGGATGCGGAACAGAAACTCAAACGCGGCGACGAATTGAAGCTGGTCTATCCGCAGGACAAGGCCCGGCCGGAACAGTTCGCCGGTCAGAATTTCGCGCATTTTTTCCTGCAGCCGATGGACAATCAGGACCGCAGCACCAACACCCAGGCGGCGACGGCCTATTGCCTGGCCCATCCGCAATGGCGGCTTTCGCTCCAGACCCACAAATTGCTGGGAATTCCCTGACGGCCGGGCGCAAATCCGGGCGAACAAAGCCATGCACTGGGAGCATAACGCCCCCGGTTTCCCGCCCTCTGCTGAAACCGCCCGCCAGCACCATCTGACAACCCTGTTCAAAGGGCATTGTCATGGATTCCTGGTACGTCTCGCTGGTTCCCGCCTCGGTGGCGGCTGTCATTATCGGCTATAGTTTTTTCCTCGCCTACGCCTGAGCGCGACGCATCAGAAATTGGTGACGATCTTGCCCAGTTCCGGCCGCGGCCGCTCTTCCAGTGGAACGGTCGATGTGCCGATATAAATGAACCCGGCGATGCGTTCGCCCGGTTTCAGCCCGATCTTTTCCTTCACCTGGGGATGATAGGCGTACCATTCGGTCAGCCAATTGGCGACGAAACCCAGGGCGTGGCTGGCGATCAGGATATTCTGGCATACTGCGCCGGCCGATAATTCCTGTTCCCACACCGGCACTTTGATCAGCTCGCGCGCGGAGGAAACCACGCCCACCACGACAGGCGCCCGCAGAAACCGCGCTCTCTCTTCCTCGATTTGCTTGGACCGCTCGCCTTCTGCTTCCAGCACCTGCGCCAGCACATCGCCGAAACGATCGCGGCCCTTGCCTTCGAAAATGATGAAGCGCCAGGGAAACAGCTTCCCATGATCGGGCACCCGCGCCCCGGCCCCGAGAATTTCGACGAGCTGCTTTTTGGACGGGCCGGGCTGGCCCATCGCCTTGGCCGAACCCGAGCGGCGGGTCAGCAGCAGGCCGATGGCATCGGGGGCAGGGTGATTGAAGGAAGGCTTGTCCGTCATGAGCTGCTCGCGGGTCCGATGGGAGGGGGCACCCCTATAGACGGGCCATATAGACAAGAATGGTAGCGAAAACCATGAAACCAGGCCGACATCAGAAACATGCGTTTTGAAAATGCACAAATCCTTGTGCTAAAAGCAGGGTCATGGCGAACACCCGAGAAAAAATTGCAAGCGTGGATCCGGTCTGGGCCCAATTGCGCGCCGAAGCCGAAGCCATGGCGATGGAGGAGCCGGCCCTGGCAGGCTTCATTCACGCCACCATCCTCAAACATGACCGGCTGGAAAGCGCGCTCTCCTATCTTCTGGCCCGCAAGCTGGGCGGTGGGGATATCGATCCGCTGCTGGCCCGCGAAACCTTCGAAGAAGCGCTGGCGGGCGATGCGGGTATCGGGGAAGCGATCCGCGCCGATCTGTCCGCCATGTTCGAGCGCGATCCGGCCTGCCACTCCTTTGTCGAAGCCTTTCTTTACTACAAGGGCTTTCATGCCCTGGAGTGCTATCGGATCGGCCATTGGCTCTGGCGGCAGAACCGCCGCGCGCTAGCCTTGTTCTTCCAGAGCCGGATTTCCGAATTGTTCGCCGTCGACATTCATCCCGCCGCCCGGCTGGGTCGCGGGATCATGATCGATCACGCTACCGGCGTGGTGATCGGCGAGACCGCGGTCGTGGAGGACGATGTTTCCATGCTGCATGGCGTGACCCTGGGCGGCACCGGCAAAGGTGCCGGCGACCGTCACCCCAAAATCCGCCGCGGCGTCTTGCTGTCGATGGGCGCCAAAATTCTCGGCAATATCGAGATCGGAGAATATAGCCGGGTCGGCGCGGGCTCGGTGGTGCTGAAATCGGTTCCCCCGGGCTGCACCGCCGTGGGCATTCCTGCCAAGCTGGTCAACTGCACGGGCCCTGAGCGTCCGTCGCAGGAGATGAACCATTTCTTCGACGACGAGACCGGATAGCAGCGCCGCCTTGACCCCGCCGGGCGGTCATGCGACGTCAAATCCCGTATTTGCATGAGGAATAGCATGACCCGCGGCGAGATCTGGCGTCTGGAAAAATACCTGCGCAACCTGTTCCGCCTCGACACCATCACCGTGGTGGAGCGGCCCAAGCAGCAGGATTCGGTCGAGGTCCATATCGCTGGCGAATTCGTGGGCGTTCTGTTCAAGGACGAGGAAGACGGCGAAATCTCCTATGCCTTCAACATGGCAATTCTGGAGATGGATCTGCCCGAACCGCCGGCCGGCCGCACCTGACGCCGGGATAAATCCCCGCCGCGGCTATTTGCGAAATCCCGCAACCAAGCGATCGACCCCTTCGGCAATCGCGCGCCAGCGCGAAAGCTGGGCGCGTTTGAATCGATAGGAAAGATTGACTCCCTGCGCGATGGGCCGATCGATCGCCAGGCAATTGGGGCTGGGCAGATCCTGGGCCGGACGCTCGCAGAGAAGCAGGAGGCCGCCGCCATTCCCCACATAGAGATCGCTGCGGCCATAACCGGAATCGGCGCGGAAAGCGTAATGCGTCAATTCGAAAGGCGCCAGTTCGCCTTTGGGGTCCACGATATAGGGCATGTAGATCCGCTGAAGGCGCTTTTGCGGGTCCAGGCCATTGGCGTCGGCGCGGATCAGGAGATGGACGACGGGCGAATCCAGTGCGTTGCTGGAGAAGAAACTGTCTTGCGCATTCGAATAGCCGCGCATATCCGGCAGCGCCGCGAATAGCGGAATCACATCCTGGTCGCCGCCGCCTCTGGCCGCGCGCGTTTCGATATAGCGGGCCGGGATTTGCAGCTTGAGCCCCCGCACGCTGAGATCGACAGGGGTAGCCGCCCCCGTCGGGCGACTGTCCCGAAACGGGGCGGGCGGCGGGCGCAAATAGTAGAGAAGAAAGAAGCCGCACAGGGCGACGATCACGCCCAGCAGGCCCAGCGGGATCAACCAGCCGGAATGCTGGTGAATTTCGCCCTGTCCGCTCACCGTCCCACCCATCTTCCTTGCCGGACCCTAGCATTTGCGGCCTTCCCAAATCAGGCGACGCGGCCGCGCCTCGCCCAATTCTTGCGATGCGTGTCTAGGAAACACCAATTCGCGTCAGTTTGGCACATGAAGCGCTTGTCGAAGACGATCCGGACACCAGCCGTGACCCAACAAAGCCGCCCGGGGAGTATCCCATGACGGCGCCAAGCGGCCACATCTTGCGCGAGTTATTGGTACTGCTGTTCGCGGTCACCGCCGGGCTGACCCTGTCCGGGATCATCGCCAATATCTATCGCATCCTGGCCCGCAAGCCCCAGAGCCGCGGCGAGACCGCGCTCTATTACGGCGTCATGGTCCTGGCCGGAGCGAGCGTCCTCTTGGAAAACGCAACGCGCTCCTACCGCAAGAAGGATTGCTCGGCCCCCGCATACGGCTTTGCCGTGGCGATCGTCGGCTATTGGTCCTTCATCCTCGGCCTGATGGTCATGACCGTCGCAATTAACGTCTAGAGCACGGTCAGCATCGACGCCACCAACGGATGACGGACGATATCGCCTTCGGTCAGCCGCACCACAGGTACTTCTGCAATCGGCTCCAGACGCCGCGCGATGTCATTGAGCCCCGAAATGCCCGGCAACAGATCGGTCTGATCGGGGTCTCCGGTCAAAACCATGGTCGAGCGCCAGCCGAGCCGGGTGAGCAACATCTTTAGCTGTCCATAGGTGCAGTTCTGGGCTTCATCGATCACCACGAAACATTCGCTTAAGGTGCGGCCGCGCATATAAGCGACCGGCGCGATTTCGATCACACTCTCCGCAAGCATGGTCTTGAGGCGCTTTGTTCCCAGCCGTTCGGTAAGCGCGTCATAAAGCGGGCGCAGATAGGGCGCCAGTTTTTCGTTGAGATCGCCCGGAAGAAAACCCAGCGATTCGCCGGCCTCGACGGCAGGACGGGACAGCACGATGCGCTGGACCTTGCCGGCTTCCAGTGCTTCCACCGCCTTGGCGACGGCAAGATAGGTCTTGCCCGTGCCTGCTGGACCAAGCGCCAATACGACGCTCTGCGTGTCGATCGCATCCATCAATTGCTGCTGGGTCGGGCTCATCGCCCGGACGTTCTTTACATAGCGGCGATCGCGATTTTCCTGATCGTGATCATGCGGGCTCCAGGGACGATTGGCGAAAAGCGAGTGCACATTTTGGCTGGCGGAAATATTGTCACGGGACTTCGAACGCTGCGAGCGCTTTGCCATACCTGCTCCATGTGAAGATGATTTGCGCGGGAAAGCGTGTGACGGGGAAGGGGGCCGCCAACCAGCCCCTGATCGTGGACAAGATCCCCAACTCTAAGATCCTCAGTGCGATGCTGCACTCCGACCCCTAAGCGAATCACGACGCTTGCATTTAGCCTAACGTCTTTCGCGGGATGCTGGGGATAAATGCGCCGGCCGCCATGTCAAGCTTTTGCGAATGAAGCTTCGGCAGTGACAAGGGTCCGCTTGGGATTATGCGGAATTCTTGACCGCCGCCGCATCGCGCTGCCACAGCCGGCGCATCTTGGTGTCGGCTTCCGGTCCGAAATTGAACCAGGCCGCTTTGTCGTGCGTGGTGTCCGCCACGATCAGCGTGTCGAGCTTGCCCAGCTTCTGAATCAATTCGCTGCGGAGCGTACTGAGGGAAACTTCGCTGACGAGAAGCCAGGATTGCGGCATGAAACCGTAGGCTTCGCCGAAACCGAAGATTTCCTCTTCCAGCGCGCTGATGGAGCCGGACTTCATGTCGGCGATAATAATATAGCGAGTCCGCTCGCCAGCCGGCTGACTGTCGCGACCGAATTTCGCCTGCCCAGGCGGCGGTTCAATGGGGGAAGCTCCCGCGGCGACAGTCTGCGGGCGCGCGGGCGAAGAAAACAGCAACGCCAGTTCGGCATCCTCGCCGGCATAGTGAATCTTCTCCTCGCCGCTGTGCGCGACCAGCGAATGGGGCGCCAGCCGGCCTTCGGCTTGAAACGCCTTCATTTGCTCCAGGGTGTAGGGGCCATAAGAGCGGCCACCCACACTGATGGTCCAGGTCACGGACATGAAACTGCTTTGGTTGGATTCGCCTGCCAAGATAAGCTGCAATGGTTAGCCAATAATTTCCACCAAAAAGCAAAATCACAGCACCCCGGCCGCCTGCGGCAGGGCGGCCGGCGCGGCCAGAGTGTTACGTCCGGCCGCGCGGTCAGGGAAATGACGTGGAATCCTACATGAACTCCCATTCGCCGCCGCGACGCCGGCAAGCGGTGCCGTTGCGGTTGAATTCCCGGCCATTGCGATAGACCACTTGGGTGAAATCGCGGCACTGCCGCCGACCACGATAATATTCGCGGTTGGTCACGACATAGCCGCGGTCCGGACCACGGTTCCAATCATAACGCCGGCCGATGGGACCGGAGAAACTGTCGTGATAGGAACGCGCCGCATAGGGCCGGTCGTCGCAGTCCATGTCGCGGCTGATGGCATTGCCCGCCAGGCCGCCCAAGAGCGCGCCGCCCACGATGCCAAGACCGTTTCCGTGACTGGCAAGCCCGCCAAGCAGACCACCGCCGAGCGCACCCAGCACGGTGCCGTTGGTATGGTCGCGGCCGCTGCATTCGTCGGCGAAAGCGCCGGTGCCGCTGATGCCAACCGCCAGGGCCGCCGCGGCAATCATCATCGTGCTTTTCTTCAACATATCCGTCTCCTTTGAAGATCTAGAAAAAACGTTCAATCGAAACGCCAATTGCCGTCATCCTGACGGCAGGCCGAGCCGCTGCGGGTAAAGCTGCGGCCGTCGGGGCGATAGGAGGTCTCGGTGAATTCACGGCAGACCACGCCGCCGCGGCGAAATTCCCGGGTGGGCGTGAAATAGCCGTAGGAATCGCCATGGCGCCAGTCGCGGCGCTGTCCCAGATTGCCGTTGAGGCCTTCGGCATAGACCCGGAACGCCACGGGCTGGGCGTCGCAATCGATGTCGCGCGACACCGTGTTGCCCAACAAGCCGCCCAGGATGGCGCCGCCGACAACCGCACCGCCATTGCCGTGGCTCGCCGCGCCGCCGATCAAGCCGCCGGCCAGCGCACCGAAAATCGTACCGGCCGCGGTATTGCCGCGCCGGCAATCGGCTTCGTAGCGGCCTTCCTGATAGTAAGCGCCGCTGGGCGGAGGAGGACCGTAAGCGGGCGGGGGAGGGCCATTGTCGAAATCGCGGTGGCGGATGCGGCGATAACGGCCGTCACGGTCGTAATATCCGTTCTGGTCATACTGGCTGTAATAGCCATAAGGGTCGCCGCCGGGAGGCACGGGCTGGGCCTGCGCCATAACGGTGCCAATCGCCAGGACTGCCGCCGCAGCCATCAATGTGCGTTTCATGAGCATGATGGATTCTCCCTTGATATTCCGTTGCGCTCTACGACGACGTCAACTTTTGCACGTTTCGCTGAACCTTGTCTGAACGGATTGAGGCGGGAATACGGCGCGTCTCGATTGGCGATCCGTTCTCCCTCATTTGATGAAATAGCCGATCACCGACCAGCCGCCATTTTCCGAAATCAAGGTCACCGATTCCACCGCTGCCGCCTTATGGGCGAAGGTCGAATCGTAGCGCACGACGGCGTATTGACCGTCGCGCATGGCGGGCAGTGTCTTGGTCAGCTTGACATCCTTCAAGGCGCGCGACGACATCGCGCCCAACGGCTCGCGCACGCCACCGACCGTTTTGGAAAAACCTTCGGTAGAGACTTTGTCGCGCGCAACTGCGCCCATCTGCTTGTAGGCGTCGGCGTAATTCTGATCGTCCATCAGACTGAGCCACTGTTTGGCGCGGTCGTCCGGCGTCGGCGTCATGGCCGTCCCCGCCTTGGGCTGCGCAAATGCAGGCACTGCGACCAGCAAGGCGAAAGCGATGGCAAGCCATTTCATGCGGGCGCTCCCGGCACTATTCCCCGGGGACTCTAACGGGATTCGGGAACAAAAGTTCCGGCGGTCAGTATGTCCGCGCCTTGGGCGCGATATATTCGACATCCTGCGTCAGGGTGTAGGCATGCACCGGGCGGTAATCGATCCGGGTCTTGCCGGTTTCCGGATCGAGCCAGGCCAGGGTATGCTTCATCCAGTTCTGGTCGTCGCGCTGCGAGAAATCTTCCCGCGCATGCGCGCCCCGGCTTTCCTGCCGGTTGGCCGCGCCTTCGATGGTGACGACAGCCTGCTGGATGAGGTTGTCGAACTCCAGGGTTTCGACCAGATCGGTATTCCAGATCATCGAGCGGTCGGTGACGCCGATATCGCCGCGCTGGGCATAGATATCCTGAATGCGTTTTTTGCCTTGCTCCAGGCTTTCGCCGGTGCGGAACACCGCCGCATCGTCCTGCATCGCTTTCTGCATCAACTTGCGCAGCACCGCGGTAGGCGTTTTTCCCTTGGCATGCCGGAAACGGTCGAAGCGCGCCAGCGCCGCATCGCCCGCCCCCTTGGGCAGATCCTGATGCGCCTGATCGCCGCGCAGCTCCTTGGCGGCTTGCAAACCCGCCGCCTTGCCGAACACCACAAGATCGATCAGCGAATTGGAGCCGAGCCGGTTGGCGCCATGCACCGAAACGCAGGCCGCTTCACCGACCGCCATCAAGCCATGCACCACCGTGTCGGGATTGCCGTCCGCCAAGGTCAGCGCATCGCCAGTATAGGCGCACGGAATGCCGCCCATATTGTAATGCACGGTGGGCAGAACCGGGATCGGCTCCTTGGTGACATCCACGCCGGCGAAAATGCGCGCGGATTCCGCGATGCCGGGCAGGCGTTCGTGAATGATCTTCGGATCCAGATGCGACAGATGCAGGTGGATATGGTCCTTGCCCGGACCGACGCCGCGGCCTTCGCGGATTTCGATGGTCATGGCGCGGCTGACCACGTCGCGCGAAGCAAGATCCTTGGCATTGGGGGCGTAGCGTTCCATGAAACGCTCGCCTTGCGAATTGGTGAGATAGCCGCCTTCGCCGCGCACCCCTTCGGTGATCAGCACGCCGGCGCCGAAAATGCCGGTGGGATGGAATTGCACGAACTCCATATCCTGGAGCGGAAGCCCCGCGCGCAGCACCATCGCGTTGCCGTCGCCGGTCTGGGTGTGCGCGCCGGTGCAGGTCATATAGGTGCGGCCATAACCGCCGGTTGCCAGGATTACGCGATGCGCCCGGAACCGGTGAATGGTGCCGTCATCGAGATTCCACGCCATCACGCCGCGGATGGCGCCGCCGTCCATGATGAGATCGAGGGCGAAATATTCGATGAAGAAATTGACTTCGTGCTTGACGCATTGGCCATACAAAGTGTGCAGCATAGCGTGACCGGTACGGTCGGCGGCGGCGCAGGTCCGCTGCGCGATGCCCTGACCATAGTTGCTGGTCATGCCGCCGAACGCGCGCTGATAGATCTTGCCGTCCTCGGTACGCGAAAAGGGCAGGCCGAAATGCTCAAGCTCATAAACCGCTTCCGGCGCATTGCGGCAGAGATATTCGATGGCATCCTGGTCGCCCAGCCAGTCCGATCCCTTGACCGTGTCGTACATGTGCCAGCGCCAGTCGTCCTCGCCCATGTTGCCCAGCGCGGCCGCCACGCCGCCTTGCGCCGCAACCGTATGGCTACGGGTGGGAAATACCTTGGTGATGCAGGCCGTCTTCAACCCTTGCGCCGCGCATTCCAGGGTGGCGCGCAAACCCGCGCCACCGGCGCCGACGACAACGACGTCGAAAGTATGGTCGACAATTTCATAAGCAGGCATGGACGTCTCTGATTTTGGAAGTGAGTTCCAGGGCGGCGATCACGTGGAAGCGGCAATGCGAATAAGGGCAAAGAGGCAAGTGGATATGGTGGCGATCACGACAAAGCGGATCAGCAGCAGGCAAAAAATTCTTGCCCCCGCGCCATGCACATAGTCATCGACGACGACCTGCAATCCCAGCGACATGTGATAGAGCAGGATCGAGGCGAATGCCGCCATCAAAAGCGCGTTCCAGGGATGCGCCAGGAAGCTTAGCACCGCGACTTCGTTGGTCCCGGCCAGCCCCAGCATCGCGAAGGTGAACCACAAGCCCAGCGGCACCAGGGCAAGCGCGGTGATGCGCTGGCGCCAGAAATGACCCGTTCCGGAATGCGAAGCGCCCAGGCCCTGGACCCTGTGCAGCGGCGTTTGCAGCGAGTTCATTGCAGATACCCCGCATGGCCGGTCCAGACGAACGCGAAAACACCGACCGCCAGCACAAGCGACAGAACATAGACCAGCGACCCGGTCTGGGTGGCCGTCACCTTGTTGAAGCCATAGCCCATATCCCATGCCAGATGGCGGATGCCGTTCAGCATGTGGAAGGACAGGGACCAGACAAAGCCAAACAATATGACGAGGCCCACGGGTGTCGTGGCGATCGACATGAAGCTTTCATAGCCTTCGGGACCGTTGGAGATCGAGACCAGCCACCAGGCAAGGACCAGCGCGCCCACCGAGAGCGCAATGCCGGTTGCGCGGTGGGTGATCGACGCCAGCATGGTCACCTGCCAGCGATAGATCGACAAATGGGGAGAGAGAGGGCGTTCATGGCCCGGCTGTTGCGGCTTATCCGCCATCAAACCCTCGAAAATGCTGCTTTGCGAACTGGGCGGAGTTTAGGGGGCAAGTCCCGTTAGTCAACCGCACAAAACGCCCATTTTCTCCAGCTTTTTGCTATCGCGCGGGGTGAGCCTTTGCGGCATTGTCGCGCCCCGTGGGGCAGACCGGAATCTTCGCCAAGGCATCGATGCGCAACAGACCGCGCGGAACCGGGCGCATCCTGGGGCCGGCGCTGCTGACCCTGCTGTTTCTCGCTATCGCGCTGTGGAACGGCTTCCCGCTGGTCTTCTACGATACCGGCGGTTACCTGGCGGAGGGGCTCCAAGGCGCCTTCCTGGCCGAACGTTCGCCGGTCTATTCGCTGCTCCTGTTCGTGACCGGGGGCGCCTTCAGCCTTTGGCCGGTGGTGATTCTGCAGTCCGCCATGACCGCCTGGCTGATCGCCCTGACCGCGCGCGCCGAAGTGGCCGGTCTTTCGCTGACCGGCCTGATTGCCATCGGCCTGGCCCTTATGCTGGCCACCGGCATCGGCTGGTACACAGGCCAAGTCGAACCCGATTGCATGACCGCGCTGGTGGTGCTGGGCGCCTATCTTCTCTTGTTCCGGGGGGCCTATCTGGGATGGTGGCGCGGCGCCGCGGTGGCGATCATCACGGGATTGGCGGTGGCATGCCATCCCTCCCATCTGGGCCTGATGGCCGGCTTGCTGCTGGTCGGCGCTTTGCTCAAGGTCATGCGCGCCACCCTGCAGATGAGGATCCTTCCGGCGCTGTGTGCTTTCCTGCTCGCATTGGCGCTGATCTTTGCCAGCAACTATGTGCTGACGCGTCAACTGTTCCTCACGCGCTCAGGCTCGGTGTTCGTCTTTGCGCGCCTGATGCAGGACGGCATCGTCAAGCGGCTTCTGGATGAGACATGCCCGCAATCCGGCTACCAGCTTTGCGCCTACAGAAACCATCTCAAGACTCGCGCCGATGCCTGGCTGTGGGCGCCCGACAGCCTGTTCCGCGCCCGCGGAGGCTTTCACGGCGACCATACCGAAGAAGGCCGCATCATCGCGGACAGCATCCGCCGCTATCCCTGGCTGCAGGTGGAGGCCGCGGTCCGCGATTCCGTGCGGCAGTTTTTCACTTTCAAAACCGGCGACGGAATCGAATCCCAGGAATGGATATTGAAGCCCGACTTCCAGAAAATGATGCCGCGCCAGCTTCCCGAATATCTGGCCGCCCAGCAGCAGCGGGGCAAATTCCGTTTCGCGGCTTTCAATATGGTGCATGTGACGGTCGGCATCGTCTCGCTGCTGGGTTTACTTCTGTTGCTGCAGCGGGCGCTGATTCGGCGGCAATGGGACGAGGCGGCCTTGCCGGGGCTGGTGCTGACGGCGCTGATCGGCAATGCGATCATTTGCGGAACCTTCTCCAATCCCCATGACCGCTATCAATCGCGGCTGATCTGGTTACCCAGCCTGGTTCTTTTGCTGGCAGGAACGAAGAATCCGAAGGTGCTTCAGCCTGCGGAAGATGCAGGCTGAAGCGCTATTCTGGTCGCACGGCCGGACGGAGTTGCGTAGCGACAGCGTATGCAACGCTTCGCACTTTTCCTGGCCGATGCTTCTTGCGGCCCCTGGCGGAATGCGGCACTTAGGACCGTGTCAGAAAGGCAAATCATGGCCCGCAGCATCAAGATTGCACCCTCGATCCTGTCGGCGGATTTTTCGCGGCTGGGCGCCGAAATCGAGGCAATCGAGGCCGCCGGCGCCGATCTCATTCATGTCGATGTGATGGATGGGCATTTCGTGCCCAATATCACCATCGGTCCCGCCGTGGTGAAGGCGCTGCGTCCCCACGCCAAAAGGCCTTTCGACGTGCATCTGATGATCTCGCCGGTGGATCCTTATCTCGAAGCCTTTGCCGAGGCCGGCGCCGATGGGCTGACGGTGCATCCGGAGGCGGGCCCCCATATTCATCGCACGCTGCAGCACATCCGCAAGCTGGGGAAGAAACCGGGCGTGGTGCTCAATCCCGGCACGCCGATCGACGCGATCGACAATCTGATGGATCTGGTGGATCTGATCCTGATCATGACCGTCAATCCAGGCTTCGGCGGGCAGAGCTTCATCGAAAGCCAGCTCGGGAAAATTGAAGCCGCGCGCAAACGCATCGATGCCCAGAAGAAAATCGATGGGCGCGATATCGCGCTGGAAGTGGATGGCGGCATCACGCCGGAGACTGCCAAGCGCGCCATCGCGGCGGGCGCCGACACGCTGGTGGCCGGGACATCGGTGTTCCAGGGTGGGCCTTCGCGCTACGCCGCCAATATTGCCGCGCTAAGAGCATGACGATGCGTGCGGCGGTTCCCCTGAACCTGCTGCCGGAAATGGTCCAGGCTGGTGCGTGGCGGGCCCTGAAACCGCTGCGCGTGTGGGCACGGCGCAATTGGTTCTACCGCCGACTGCTGCGCGGACCGCTGGCGGATCATATTGTCTTTCACCCGCATGATGCCTGTCCGCGGCGTCTCGAAGACGCGGACGCGCTGCTGCGCGGGCGATTCCGTTTCGCCGGCGAGAATGTCGATGTGGGCGAGGGGATGTCGGTGTTCGATCTTCCGCCGCCTTCGCCGGCCTGGGCGGAAGAGCTGCATGGTTTTTCCTGGCTGGCGTCGCTGTCGATGGCGGGCGGCGAAGCGGCGCGCCGGCTTGCCACCAACCTGATTTCGCAATGGATGAAGCGCCATGGGCGTTATTCGGAGCCGGTCTGGTCGCCGCATATCATGGCGCGGCGGCTGATCAATATCTTCTGCCACAGCCGGTTGGTGATCGCCAATTCCGACATGCTGTGGCGTTCCCGGCTGTTCGTCAGCCTGCGGGAGCAGGCCAGGATGCTGGAGCGCATTTGCGCCGAAGCGCCGGATGGATTGTCGCGCCTGGAAGCCGCCGTGGCGCTCAGCCTGTCCGGCGCCTGCATGGACGATTGCCCTGCGCGCCTGGCGGCGGGGCTGGCGCGGCTCGAAATCGAAATCGAGCGTCAGATCCTGGCCGATGGCGGCCACGCCGGTCGTTCGCCGGAAGATCTGCTGCACGCCTATCTCTATCTCACCATGGTGATGGACGCGGTGCTGGCGCTGGACCTGGAGCCGCCGCACACCCTGCGCAACGCCCGCGACCGCATGGCGCCGATGCTGCGCTTCTTCCGTCATGGCGATGGCGCGCTGGCGCTGTTTCAAGGCGGCCAGGAAGGCGAACCGCGCATGATTGCAAGCCTTCTGGCGCGCGACGAAGTGCGCGGCCAGCCTTTCGGCCATGCCCGCCATTCCGGCTATCAGCGCCTGGCGGCGGGGCGAAGCCTGATCCTGCTGGATTGCGGCCGCGTGCCGCCGGGCGCGTTCGCAATCCATGCGCATGCCGGCTTCCTCGCTTTTGAGATGAGTTCGGGACCGCATCGGCTGGTGGTCAATTGCGGCTCCGGAAATAAGGCCCAGCATGGCTGGGATGCGGCGCTGCGCGTCACCGCCGCCCATTCCACCCTCACCTTGGCGGATCGCTCCAGCGCCCAGATTCTGCCGCCGGGTCTGGGGCGCGACCTTTTGGGATCCAGGCTGACCGGCGGCCCCAACCAGCCTGTTACCCGGCGAAGCGAAACCACCCTGGGCTGGATGGTGGAAGCCAGCCACGACGCCTATGTCCCGGAGCTTGGTCTGCGCCACGAGCGCAAGGTCACCTTGTCACCCCAGGGGCAGATGGTGACAGGCTCGGACCGGTTGGTACCCGTGACCGCCCGCGGCAGCGCGCTTTCTTTCACCTTGCGCTTTCATATTCATCCCGATGTCAGGCTGTCGCGATTGGAAGGCGGCGGCATCCTGCTCAAACTGCCCCATGGGGAAGGCTGGCGCTTCCGCACCGGCGGCGGGGAATTGACCGTCGAGGAGAGCATCTATCTGGGCGGGGACACGCTGCGGCGGACCGAGCAGCTGGTGATAACCGGGCAGGTGCGCGACACTCCGGTCGAGACCGCCTGGGTGTTCGAGCAAATTGTTGTATAGGCGAGCAAATTCCTGGGTTGTTTGCCTTCACGGACGCGTGGCAAACTCGGCGCAAATCAGGTTCGGAGCATTTTATGGTTCAGTTGACATTGCCCAAGAATTCAACGGTCAAGAAGGGCAAGGTCTGGCCGGCCGAAACCGCAGCCAATGGCAAGAAGCCGAAGCGCTCCAAGGAATTCAAGGTCTATCGCTACGATCCCGACAGCGGCGCCAACCCGGTGATCGACACCTATACGGTCGATCTGGACAGCTGCGGCCCGATGGTCCTGGACGCGCTGATCAAGATCAAGAACGAGATCGACCCCACCTTGGCCTTCCGCCGCTCCTGCCGCGAAGGCGTCTGCGGCTCCTGCTCGATGAACATCCAGGGCGGCAACACCCTGGCCTGCACCAAGGCGATCAGCGACTGCTCCGGCGCGGTGGCGGTTTATCCTTTGCCGCACATGCCGGTGGTGAAGGATCTGGTGCCCGACCTCACCAATTTCTATGCCCAATATTCGTCGATCCAGCCCTTCCTGCAGACCAAATCCGCCGCGCCGGAAAAGGAATGGAAACAATCGCCAGAGGATCGCGCCAAGCTGGACGGACTCTATGAGTGCATCCTGTGCGCCTGCTGCTCGGCGTCCTGCCCCAGCTATTGGTGGAATTCCGAGCGCTATCTGGGTCCGGCGGCGCTGCTGCAATCCTATCGCTGGCTGATCGACAGCCGGGACGAATTGACCGGCGAGCGCCTTGATGGACTGGAAGATCCCTTCCGGTTGTATCGCTGCCATACCATCATGAATTGCGCCCAGACCTGCCCGAAGGGATTGAACCCCGCGCAGGCTATCGGCGAAATCAAGCAGATGATGGTGAAGAGAAAAACTTGACGCGCGGGTCTCTGTCCGCTACTTGCCCAAGTCTCCTCATCCTGAGCTTGTCGAAGGATGAGGAGTTCAGAAGGCGGGATCTCGCCCTCGGCCATTCGCAAAATAAAGAATAACGATCGGAACGCCCGAAGATGGCTGGGCATTCCGTCAGGCCGCCGCAGCGGCCTTCTTTTGCATCATTCGCCAGAGCAGGGCGCCGCCGAGATTGGCCAGCATCCCATGCGGATTGGCGCCGATCACTTTGGCCACCATCTGAACCAGCCGCTGGATGTGCTGGCGGCGATAGATGGTCATGCCGGTCCTGGCTGCCAGGCGGGAATAGAGCGCCCGGTCATACGGCCTGGCGCCTTCCTCTTGCGGCGGGACATTGGCGCAGTAATAGGCATAGGCGAGTTCGTCATCCTCCGACTCCCGCACGCGTCCCACCGCCACCCAGAGTTTCCGCCAGAAGGTCATTTCCGGCTCGTCCTGTTTGTTAAGCGTATCGTAGAAGAGCTTGTAATGACGGTATTCATCGGCGGCGATGCGTCCGGCAATTTCCTTCAAGAGCGGCTCGTCGGTCGCGTCGCGGATGGCGGTGTAATAGGACGATGTGCCGCTTTCCACCACGCAGCGCGCGACCATCTCGCCCCGGCGGGACCCGCGGACGGAACCATCGGCCTGCGAATCGGTGAAGTGCGCCGGGGTATAGCCCTTGCGGAAACGGGCGAAGGCGTCCTCGAGCTTGAAGCTGGGGTCGGCGATTTCGGCCCAGCGGCCGAGCGCACGGCCGTGCTGGCTTTCCTCGGCGCCCCAGCGCTCGATCCAGTCCAGTGTGTCCGTCGGCGAGCCGCGGAACACCCGCTTCAAGTAAGTGACATAATCCGGTGCATTATATTCGACTAGGGCAGCCGCTTTGATCGCCGCCAGCAGGGTGGGGTCGACCGCAGCGGGCTCGAACGCATCCCAGCGGACTTCGTCGAGCTTCCAGCCTTGGTGATAGACGGGTTGTACCGTCATGGCTTCTCCATTCCCCAACAGAAGGAACGGCTTATAGCAAGATTGGCGACCGTGCCATAAGCCGGGCCAAATGTTTACAGTGCCATTATGGGTCGTTTTTACGCCTAGAAAGCGGCCTTGACCAGCTTCAGATCGTCGACCATCTGCGCCGCGCGGGCCCGGTCCGCGTCCGTTTTGGCGGCAATTTCGTCTTCCTGGGCGTCGACAATCCGTTGATCCAGTTGGGCGAGATCCATCTCGCTCATCGGAATCGCTTCCTCGGCCAGAACCGTGATCTTGGTGGCGTTGATCTCGGCAAAGCCGCCCCGGATGAAGAAGCGGGTGTCTTGGCCATTGTCGTTCATGTCGATCATGCCGGCGCGCAAGGTCGAGACCAGGGAGGCGTGGCCCGCCATCACCCCCATATAGCCTTCGGTGCCCGGCACGGTGACCATGTCCACCGCCTTGGACAGCAAAAGCTTCTCCGGCGAAACCAGCTCGAAGATAATCTTGTCAGCCATATAAAATCCTCCTCACCCTGAGCCTGTCGAAGGGTGAGACTATGTATTCATGGTTCGACAGGCTCACCATGAAGCGTTTGTTAGGCCGCCTTCGACGTTTCCGCCGCCATCTTCTGGCCCTTGGCGACGGCTTCCTCGATGGCGCCGACCATATAGAAGGCCTGCTCGGGCAGGTGGTCATATTCGCCGTCCACGATCGCCTTGAAGCTGCGGATGGTGTCGGCAAGTTCGACGAACTTGCCGGGCGTATTGGTGAACTGCTCGGCCACGAAGAAGGGCTGGCTGAAGAAACGGCTGATCTTGCGGGCGCGCGACACGGTCAGCTTGTCGTCTTCCGACAATTCGTCCATGCCCAGAATGGCGATGATGTCCTTCAGCGCCTTGTAGGACTGCAGCACTTCCTGCACCCGGCGGGCGACGCCGTAATGTTCTTCGCCGATCACCTGCGGGTCCATGATGCGCGAGGTGGAATCCAAGGGATCGATGGCGGGGAAAATCGCCTGGGCGGCGATGTCGCGCGACAGAACCGTGGTGGCGTCCAGATGCGCGAATGATGCGGCGGGCGCAGGGTCGGTCAAATCGTCGGCGGGAACGTAGATCGCCTGCACCGACGTGATCGAGCCCTTGGTGGTGGAGGTGATGCGTTCCTGCAGATTGCCCATCTCGGTCGCCAGGGTCGGCTGATAACCCACCGCCGACGGGATACGGCCCAAGAGCGCCGACACTTCCGAACCGGCCTGGGTAAAGCGGAAGATGTTGTCGATGAACAGCAGCACGTCCTTGCCTTCCTGGTCGCGGAAATATTCCGCCACCGAAAGGCCGGTCAGCGCCACACGGGCGCGGGCGCCCGGCGGTTCGTTCATCTGGCCATAGACCAGGGCGCATTTGCTGCCCTCGGACGAGCCGTTCTTCTTGGGGTCGACATTGACGTTGGACTCGATCATTTCGTGATAAAGGTCGTTTCCTTCGCGGGTGCGCTCGCCCACGCCGGCCAGCACCGAATAGCCGCCATAGGCCTTGGCGATGTTGTTGATCAGTTCCTGCATGGTCACGGTCTTGCCCACGCCGGCGCCGCCGAACAACCCGATCTTGCCGCCCTTGGTGTAGGGGCAGAGCAGGTCGATCACTTTGATGCCGGTGACGAGAATTTCCGTCGTGCCCGCCTGTTCCGCGAAACTCGGCGCTTCGCGGTGGATCGAAGCCATGTGTTCGGTGGAGATCGGGCCGGCCTCGTCGATCGGCTCGCCGATCACATTCATGATGCGGCCAAGAGTGGCCGGACCAACCGGAACCCGGATCGAGTCGCCGGTGTCGCGAACTTCCTGACCGCGCACCAGGCCTTCGGTGGTGTCCATGGCGATGGCGCGCACGGCGTTCTCGCCCAGATGCTGCGCCACTTCGAACACCAGGCGGAATTCCTTTCCGGTGCGGGCGTCGACATTGGTGGTTTCCAGCGCGTTCAAGATCGCCGGCAGCGCGCCGTCGAACTCGACGTCGACGACGGCGCCGATGACCTGGATAAGACGACCTTTGGATTGGCTCATGGCTTGTCTCTTTCTCTTAGACGGCGGCGGCGCCGGAGATGATTTCAATCAGCTCCTTGGTGATTTGCGCCTGGCGGGTACGGTTCATTTGAATGGTGAGGGCTTTGATGAGGTCGCCCGCATTGCGGGTGGCATTGTCCATCGCGGTCATCTGGGCGGCAAAGAAACCGGCCTGGTTTTCCAGAAGCGCGGTCAGGAGCTGCACCGAGATATTCTGCGGCAGCAGCGCTTCCAGGATGGCGTCTTCGTCCGGTTCATAGTCATAGAAGCCGGCGCTGCCGCCGCCTTCCACCACGGCCGGGATCAGCTGGCGCACGGTGGGGGTCTGCGTGACGACGGATTTGAAGGAGGAATAGACCAGGGTCACCACATCGAGTTCGCCGGCCCGGTACATCTCCAGCACCTTGTCGGCGACGGGCTTCACCAGGGCGAAGCTGGCGGGCTTGATGCCGACCTCGTAATTCTCGACATAGCGTTTGGCATGCTGGCGCTTGAGCTGGTCGCGGCCCTTGCGGCCGATGGTAATGATCCGCACGTCCTTGCCCGCCGCGAGCAGCGAGGCGATCTTCTCGCGCGCCGCGCGCACGATGCCGGAATTGAAGCCGCCGGCAAGGCCGCGATCGGATGTCGCGACGATGATCAGATGACGCTGGTCCTTGCCGGTGCCGGCCAGCAGCAACGGCGCGGAAGGCCCGGAGACGCCCGCCGCCAGATTGGCGATCACACCCGCCATGCTGCGCGCATAGGGCCGCGCGCTTTCGGCGGCGTTCTGCGCACGGCGCAGTTTGGCCGCCGCCACCATCTGCAACGCCTTGGTGATCTTCTGCGTGGACTTCACGCTTCCGATCCGTGTGCGCATTTCCTTGACGGAAGCCATGGGCGATCGTTCTTTCTTAAGCCGCGAAGCTCTTGGAAACGTCGTTCAAGGCCGCCTTCAGCATGTCCTCGAGCGCAGGCGAGAGCGCCTTTTCCTTCCGGATGCCTTCGAGGAACTGCGGATAGCTGGTCTTCAGCTTGCTGATCAACGCGTCCTGGAACGGACCGACCTTGGCGGTGGGGAAGGGATCGAGATAACCGCGGGTGCCGGCATAGATCACCGCCACCTGCTCTTCGACCGCGAAAGGCTTGTATTGCGGCTGCTTCAAAAGCTCGGTGAGACGCTCGCCGCGCGCCAGCATCTTCTGGGTCGAGGCGTCGAGGTCGGAACCGAATTTGGCGAAGGCCGCCATTTCGCGATATTGCGCCAACTCGCCCTTGATCGGGCCGGCGACGGTCTTCATCGCCTTGATCTGGGCCGAGGAGCCGACGCGCGACACCGAGATGCCGACATTCACCGCCGGGCGAATGCCCTGATAAAACAGATCGGTTTCCAAAAAGATCTGGCCGTCGGTGATCGAGATCACGTTGGTGGGAATATAGGCCGAGACGTCGTTGGCCTGGGTCTCGATGACGGGCAGGGCGGTCAGCGAACCACCGCCATTGTCTTCGTTGAGCTTGGCGGCGCGCTCGAGCAGGCGGCTGTGCAGATAAAAGACGTCGCCCGGATAGGCTTCGCGGCCCGGCGGACGGCGCAGCAAGAGCGACATCTGGCGGTAGGCGACGGCCTGCTTGGAGAGATCGTCATAGATGATGAGGGCGTGCATGCCATTGTCGCGGAACCATTCGCCCATGGCGCAGCCGGAAAACGGCGCCAGGAATTGCAGCGGCGCGGGCTCCGAGGCGGTGGCGGCGACCACGATGGTGTATTCCAGCGCGCCGGCGTCGGCCAGGGTGCGGACGATCTGCGCCACGGTCGAGCGCTTCTGGCCGATGGCGACATAGATGCAATAGAGTTTGGCTTTCTCGTCGGTGCCGGCGTTGACGCTCTTCTGGTTGATGATGGCGTCGATGGCGACGGCGGTCTTGCCGGTCTGGCGGTCGCCGATGATCAGTTCGCGTTGGCCGCGGCCAATCGGGATCAGGGTGTCGATGGCTTTCAGGCCCGTCTGCACCGGCTCATGCACCGATTTGCGGGGAATGATCCCGGGCGCCTTGACGTCGACGCGGCGGCGTTCGGCGATATTGGTCAGCTCGCCCTTGCCGTCGATCGGATTGCCCAGGGGATCGACGACGCGGCCCAGCATGCCTTTGCCCACCGGCACTTCCACGATGGCGCCGGTGCGCTTGACGGTGTCGCCTTCCTTGATGTTGGCGTCGGAGCCGAAAATGACCACGCCGACATTGTCGGTTTCCAGGTTTAGGGCCATGCCCTTGATGCCGCCGGGGAACTCGACCATTTCGCCGGCCTGGACATTGTCCAGACCATAAACGCGGGCGATGCCGTCGCCGACCGACAAGACCTGGCCGACTTCGCTGACCTGCGCGTCGGCGCCGAAATTCTGGATTTCGCGCTTCAGGATCGCGGAAATTTCAGCGGGTTGGATATCCATCTTCTAGTTTCCTCTCATGGCGGCGCGGATGCCGGCCAATTTGGTGCGAATAGACGAGTCGATCATGCGCGAGCCCACCTTGACGATCAGGCCGCCAAGCAAGCTGGGATCGACGCGCGTATCCAGGCGCGGCTCGCGGCCAAGCCTGGCTTTCAGAACGGATTTGAGCTCGGCCGTCTGGGCGGAACTGAGGGCGTGCGCGGAGGTGACCTGGGCCGCGACTTCGCCTTTCAGACGCGCCACCAGCCGGCCATAAGCGGCGATGACGTCTTCCAAGGCAAAGAGGCGGCGCTTGCCGGTCAAGGTCATCAGGAATTTCGTGGTGAGCGCGTCCACGCCCATCTTGTCCAGAACCGGCTTCAAGGCGCGGGCCTGGTCCTCGTGGCTGAACAGGGGCGATTTGACCAGCCGGGCGAGGTCGGAACTGGCGGCAATGGCTGACTTCAGGGCGGCGAAATCCGCCGCGACCGCATCGACCAGGCCTTGCTCCTGGGCCAGCTCGAACACGGCATTGGCATAACGGCCCGCCAGTCCAGTTTCGTGAGCCTTTTCGGTCGCCACCTTCACCTCATACGGGCGGCTGCGCGGATGCTTCCATCTGCCGCCGATCGCCCGACTTAACCGTTTGATTTATTTAACTAAACTTAGATGCTCGCGAGTCACCCTCGCGGCGCGGCTGCCAGTTAGCATGCGCCTTACGCGCACGCAATATTCGGCCAAAGGCCAGACTGTCGCGGCCACAATCGCCTGGGCGGCACGCCTTGACCTGGGCCGGACGAGACGCGATATGCCCGCTGACTGATGCCTTGCCGACTTATGCCCAACTTACTGGCCGTCCCGGATCCGAACCCCGATGATCGAAATATCCCAGCGCTTCAGTTTCGATGCCGCCCATCATCTGGGCGCCGGCGCAGCCGAGAATCGTCGCCTGCATGGCCACTCCTTCTATGTGGAGGTGATCTTGCGGGGAGAGCCCGATGGCAAGACCGGATTTCTTCGGGATTTCGGGCAGGTGAATGATGCTCTTAAAGAGGTGCGCGAACTCTTGGACCATCGCCTGCTGAACGAAGTCGAAGGGCTGGAAAACCCCACCCTGGAGAACCTCGCCCGCTTCATTCATGCCCGGGCCAAGGCGGTGCTGCCGGAAGTCGTGCGGGTCAGGATCGAGCGGCCGTCCTATGGCCAGACCTGCACCTATGAAGGGGCCTGACGGCATGGCGAAGAAACTCACCCAGTTGGGCCATGCCGTTGTTCAGCCCAGCTCCCCGGACAAAGCGAAGCTGGAGAGTGTTCCCAATCCGCATCCGGATGCCGCCTACATCGTGCGTTTCACCGCGCCGGAATTCACCACCCTGTGTCCCATTACCGGCCAACCCGACTTCGCGCATTTCGTGATCGATTACCTGCCTGGACAGGCCATTCTGGAATCCAAGTCGCTGAAGCTCTACCTGAATAGTTTTCGCAATGCCTCGGGCTTTCACGAGGCGACGACCATCGCCATCGCCAAGCGCATCGCCGCCGCCATCAAGCCCCGGTACCTGCGCATCGCGGGTTATTGGTATCCGCGCGGCGGCATTCCCATCGACATCTTCTGGCAGACCGGGAAATTGCCGGCGGGCGTGTGGGTGCCCGACCCCGGCGTCGCGCCCTATCGCGGCCGCGGCTGACCCTTTCCGAGTAGACGAATTTGCCGTTTCTGTGTCGGGCTCGGAAATCTTCTTGCGCCCACCGGTTTAAGAGCATATACCCTCAAATTGAGAGCGCATACTCTTATTGGAGGTGCTATGGAAAAATTCGGCGTCCGGGACTGCAACTGCGCCAGCTTGCGAAAAGCCGCGCGGCGTCTCACCAGCTTCTACGACAACCAATTGGCGCCCAGCGGATTGCGCGCCACCCAGTTCGCCATTCTGGTCCTGGTCAATGAACTGGAAGAGGTCTCCGTCAATGTCATCGCTGACCGGCTGGGGCTCGATCGCACCACCGCCGGCAAGAATCTGCGCCCGCTGGAGCAGGCGGGGTTGGTGGAAGTGTCGTCCGCGAAACATGATGGACGCCAACGCGCCATCAGCGTCACCAAGGCCGGCCATGCCGCATTGAAAGTCGCAGTGCCATTGTGGAAGCAGGCGCAAAATCGCTTCGAAACCGCCAACGGCGCCGAAAAGGCCGCCGCCTTGCGCGAGACGTTGCGGACCCTGCAATTCGATCCCCGGTAACCGGCCGCCCATCGACCATTGGACCCTCTGCACTTGAAGGAGAACATCATGCGTCTTTTTGCATCCGCCTTGCTCGCCGCCAGCCTTTTTGCCGTTCCCGCCTCGGCGCAGAATGCCGCGCCATCGGTGCCGACCACCAAGATCCTGGCGATCTCTCATGCCATGGGCGCGCCGATGACGCCGGAGCAGCGCGCCGCCATCATGCCGCATGAAGTGCACGACACGGTGAACGCCTATCTCGATGGCAAGATCGACCAATGGTATTATCAGACGGACGGAAAAGGCGTGGTGTTCATCGTCAATGCCTCCACGCCGGCCGAAGCCAAAGCGATCCTGGAAAAATTTCCGCTGGGTCAAGCGGGGCTGATGGGTTTCGATTACATCCCGCTGGGACCGCTCAACCCCTTGCGCATCATCAACAACCTGGTTCGCTGAACAAAATCGCGGCCGGGGATCGGCGACGGGATCGCCGATCCCGGTTGATGAACACCGCGCTTACCCTGTCAATCGATTCCATCAAAGAGCCGGCCGCGACTTCCGGAAATACGGCTTTTCCGAGCACGAAAAGTACCGTTTTAATTTGCCGGCTGCCATAATTTCGTACGAAGAACGCGCTAAATTTGCCCGGTGTCAGCGGCCCATTTTTCGCTGACGGCTAAGAGAAAGCTTTCAAAGGCCCCTAGCTCCTGCAGACCTGAAAGGAGTTTCTCCATGGGACATTATCGCTTCGATTTGATCGACAGGACTGGCGCAATTCTGCAAAGCCAATTTCACAATTGCGCCGACGATCTGGACGCGCTGGATAAAGCCGAACGACTTTGCGCCAGGAATGAAGTCGATGTCTGGGATGGCGCGCGCCGGGTTCTGCACCTGAAGCGCGAAAATGCCATGGCGACGCCCAGCGACGGTCTGCCCGGCTAGCCCGCCGCCGCGTCTTCGCCCCCACTGACAAGTGCGCCATTTGCTGGCATCCTGCTTTGCGGGGTCATGTGCGAGAACATGGCAAGGCGGGGAACGGCATCATGAATGCTATCGTCATTCGCGGCGTCCTGGTGGGGGCGCTTGCGGGCTTGCTGTTCGGCTTCGATACCGCCGTCATTGCGGGCGTGACGGGCAGCCTGCGGACGGTCTATCAGCTCAGCCCCGCCGGCCTGGGCATTACCGTGTCGAGCGCCTTGTGGGGCACGCTTGCCGGCGCGCTGCTGGCAGGGGCACCCGGCGACCGCTTCGGCGCCCGCCAATGCCTGAAGGCCATCGCGGTTCTATACTTCGCCTCGGCTGCGGGATGCGCGCTGGCCTGGAGCTGGCCGGCCCTGCTGTTTTTCCGCGTCATGGCGGGCCTGGCCATCGGCGCCTCGACGGTATTGGCGCCGGTCTATGTGACCGAGATCGCACCGCCCGCCTGGCGCGGCGCGATGGTCGGCATGTTCCAGTTCAACATCACGTTTGGCATCCTGGTCGCCTATCTGAGCAATTACATCATCGGCACGCTGCAACTGGGACCGGATGAGTGGCGGTGGAAATTCGGCATCGCGGTCCTGCCCGGGATTATCCTGTTCGCGCTGCTTTTCACCATCCCGCAAAGCCCACGCTGGCTGGCGCTGAGAGGACGGCGCGCCGAAGCACAGAAGATCCTGCGCCAGATCGCGCCCGGCATCGGTCAGACGGAAGAAGATGCAATTCTTCTGAATAATGCCGCCAGCGCGGCGCAGGACCGGCGTCTCAGCTGGGCCAAATATCGCAAACCCATCCTTCTGGCCTTCGGCATTGCCGCCTTCAATCAACTCGCCGGGATCAATGCCATCCTTTACTACATCAACGATATTTTCGCGGCCGCCGGCTTCAGCAAAGTCTCGTCGGATCAGCAATCGATCCTGATCGGCGCGACCAACCTTTTGTTTACGATCCCGGCTCTGTATCTGATCGACAGGATCGGCCGCAAAAGCCTGCTGCTCATCGGCTCGGTCGGCCTTTTTGTGGCTCTCTCCGGCACCGCCGCCATCATGTATAGCGGCCTGCACCCGAACCTGCTGCTCTGGATGCTGATCGGATTTATCGCCGCCTTTGCCTTTTCGCAGGGCGCCGTCATCTGGGTCTATATCAGCGAAATATTTCCCACCGAAGTCAGGGCGCGGGGCCAGAGCATCGGATCTTCAACGCATTGGCTGATGAATGCGATCATCGCCGCACTGTTTCCCGTTGTGGCGGCCTATTCCAAGGGCGCGCCCTTTGTCTTTTTCGCGGGCATGGTGGTGCTGCAATTCTTCGTGGTACTGATCTTCTTCCCCGAAACCAAGCGCGCCGCGCTCGAAGATATTTCCGCCATCGTCTCCAAGAGCGCATGATGAGCAGCAGCAAGACTATCGGCGTCGGATTGATCGGCTATGGCTTCGCCGGAAAGACATTCCATGCGCCGCTGATCCGCGCGGTTGACGGCCTGGCGCTTCGGGCGATCACTTCCAGCGATCCGGTCAAGGTCAAGAAAGACTATCCCGGCATGACGATTTTCTCCGATCCGGCGCGGATGATGGCCGATGACGGGATCGAATTGGTCGTCATCGCCACCCCCAATGACAGCCATGCGCCGCTGGCGCGCGCGGCGCTGACAGCGGGCAAGCATGTGGTGATCGACAAACCTTTCACGCTCGACATGACGGAGGCCCGCGATCTCATCGCGCTGGCGGACCGCGCGGGGCACCTGCTGAGCGTTTTCCACAATCGCCGCTGGGACAGCGATTTTCTGGCCGCCAAATTCGGGGTCGAAAGCGGCGTCCTGGGAACGGTGACCCATTTTGAATCGCATATCGATCGTTTCCGCCCGGAGGTCCGCGACCGTTGGCGCGAACGCGCGGAGCCGGGCGCAGGGGTCTGGTATGACCTTGCGCCCCATCTCATCGACCAGACCCTGCAGCTGTTCGGCCTGCCGGACAGCATCCAGGCCAGTTTCCTGCTGCAGCGGCCGGGCGCCCAGGCGGTGGATTGGGCACATGCCATATTGAGCTACCCCAAGCACAGGGTCGTGCTTCATGCCAGCATGATTGCTGCCGGCGGCAGCCCACGCTTCCTGGTGCATGGCGACAAGGGAAGCCTGGTCAAGCACGGCATCGATCAGCAGGAAGCCCAGCTGCTGGACGGCATGCAGCCCGGCGCGGCCGGCTGGGGTGTCGACCTGGATCGCATGCAGATCTGGAACAGCGCAAGGGAGTGCCGGGGCATGCCGACACCGGCGGGCGATCACCGGCGCTATTACATGTCCATTCGCGATGCCCTGCGCGGGATTGCGCCCAATGCCGTGCCGCCGATCCAGGCCCTGGCGGTCATGGCCGTGCTGGAGGCCGCGATCGCGTCAGCGGCGAACGGCAACAGCGCACGCATTCCTCTGACAGAAGAGGAACGCGCCGCCTTTGCCGCCAGCCGAAAATCACCTCAAGCCGCAGCGGCCTTCAGCGCCTGAATATCGATCTTGGTCATGCCCATCATGGCGCCCATCACTTTGCCGCCTTTGGGGCCGGTCATCAGATCGGGCAGGGCGGAATAGTTGATCTGCCAGGAAAGGCCGAAGCGGTCCTTCAGCCATCCGCATCTGTTGTGTGAGCCGCCTTCGCCCAGCCTGCTCCAAAGCTGGTCGATGTCGGCCTGTTCGGTGCAATCTACCAGCAGCGAAAAGGCTTCATTCAGTTTGAAGTGCGGCCCGCCATTGATGGCGGTCAGGCGCTGACCAGAAAGCTCGAAACCAACTGCCATTGCGCTGCCCTTGGGCCCGGGACCGGCATCGCCATAGCGCGAAACGTTCGTGATGCGGGAGTTGGGAAACAGCGAGACATACAAACTGGCGGCCTCTTCGGCCTCGCTGTTGAACCACAGGAAGGGGGTAATGCTCTTGATCGCCATGTTCATATGCTCCTTGAGATAATCTGAGTCAGATAGTCTGTGCCAAAGCTTCAAGCTGGTCGGCGCAGATGCCCCAGCCTTGATGGAAGCCCATCGCTTCGTGTTTCTTGACGTCGTCGCCGGTCCAATGCCGCACCGTGGCGGTGTAACGCGTCTTGCCGCCTTCCGGTTCGAACGTGATCACCGCCGTCATGAAGGGGGCACCTTCGCGCGGCATCCAGTCGCCGGTATAGGCGTCGGTGAAAACGAGTTTGCGGCCGGGCACGACATCCAGAATGGTGCCGGGATTGGGCATCTCCTGGCCGTCGGGGCTTTTCATCACAACATTGGTGGCGCCGCCGACCCGAAGATCCATTTCCGCCACCGGCGTGGTGTAGGGCTTTGGTGCGAACCACTGCTTCAAAAGATCGGGATCCGTCCAGCAGCGAAACAATTTGTCCGCGGGAGCGTCCATCACGCGGGTGAGGATCAGTTCGTGGGCGGCTTTTGACATGAGTTCCTCCAATTCGTCGGGGTCTGTTCGGCAGTCTGCCCCAAGGACGGCGGCGGGACGGGCAAACCGACAAGACGTCCTGAATTTATTTTTTACAGCTCCTGTCGGGACGAGGCATACTCGTCCGTCCTTGGGAGAAGCCAGGAAGGAACTGCCATGCTTTACGCGGTGATTTGCTACAACAATGAGGACATCGTCTGGTCCTGGAGCAAGGAAGAAGACGCCGCCGTGATGAGCCGTCTGGACGTGGTGCATGAAAAACTGGTCAGGGAAGGCAAGCTCGGCCCGTCTCTGCGCCTGCTGCCCACCACTGCCGCGACCACTTTGCGCGGTCAGGACATGGTGATCGATGGCCCCTTCGCGGAAACCAAAGAACAGTTGCTGGGATTTTACGTCATCGACGTCGCCGACCTGGATGCGGCGCTGGCGGTTGCCAAGGACCTTCATGCCGCCAATCCCAGCAGCGTCTATGAAATCCGCCCCATCGCGCTGTACGTCCCGGAAGCACGGGCGAATGCGCCCAGGGCACGTGTCAAAGCGTATTGATGAGCGACTTTGGCTGGATCAATGGCGCGCTCACCGCGGCCCGGCCGCAGGCCGTAGGCGCCTTGCTGCGCTATTTCCGCAATATGGACATGGCGGAAGAGGCTTATCAGGAGGCCTGCCTGCGGGCGCTGAAAAGCTGGCCGCAGAACGGTCCGCCGCGTGATCCCACGGCGTGGCTGATATTGGTGGGGCGCAACGCCGCCCTGGACGGCGCGCGCAAGCACAGCCGCAACACCGAATTGCCGTCCGACGAGGCAATCTCCGACCTGGACGATGTGGAGACGCCGCTGGCCGAGCGGCTGGACGGCTCGCAATACCGCGACGATGTGCTGCGTCTTCTGTTCATCTGCTGTCCCCCCGACTTGCCCGCCACCCAGCAGATCGCCTTGGCTCTCCGGATCGTCTCCGGTCTCACTGTGTCTCAAATCGCGCGCGCTTTTCTGGTCAGCGAAGCGGCGATGGAACAGCGCATCACCCGTGCCAAGGCGCGCATCGCCAATGCGCAGGTGCCTTTCGAAACGCCAGGCCCGGTCGAACGCGCCGAACGCCTGGCCGCCGTCGCCGCCATGGTCTATCTGATTTTCAATGAAGGCTATTCCGCCGGCCAGGATCCGGCGCGCGCGCCTTTGTGCGACGAAGCGATCCGGCTGGCCCGGTTGCTGCTGCGCCTGTTCCAGAGCGAGCCGGAAATCATGGGCCTGACGGCGTTGATGCTGTTGCAGCAGGCGCGGCTAGCCGCGCGTTTCGACGGCATTGGCGCGGCGGTTCTGCTGGACGACCAGGACCGCGGCCTGTGGAACGCCAAATTGATCCATGAAGGCCTGGCCCTGATCGACAAGGCGATACGGCATGATCGTCCCGGTCCCTATCAGATACAGGCGGCGATCGCGGCCACCCACGCCCGCGCGCGAACGGCGGCGGAAACGGACTGGGCGGGGATCGACAATCTCTATGCCGCATTGGAACAGATGCAGCCTTCGCCGGTGGTGACCTTGAACCGCGCCGTAGCGACCGCGAAGTTGAAAGGTCCTGCCGCGGCGCTGGCGATGATCGATCCCCTGGAACGAAAACTGTCCGGCTATTTTCATTATTTCGGGGCGAGGGGCGCTTTCCTTCTGCAATTGGGGCGCGCTCCGGAAGCCCGCATCGCCTTCGACCGCGCCATCGCGCTGGCCAACACTCCGGCGGAAGCATCCCATATCCGCCAGCATCTCGACCGGTTGATGAAAGATTCCGAAAAAACTGTGTCCTGATTTGTCGGAACCGAGCCGCCTCGCGCGTCCTTGGGCTGTAACCAGCACAGGAGACGTTGATGGCAGAAAATCCGGCGACACCCCCTCAAGTCAAAGGCGGCGTGGTGCCCTACCTGACGGTGGACGGCGCAATCAAGGCGGCGGAATTCTACAAAAAAGCCTTTGCGGCCGAAGCGGCATCGATCCATCCGCCGGACGAAAAGGGCCGCACGATGCACGCCCATCTCTATATCAACGGCAGTTCGGTGATGCTGAGTGACGCCTATCCCGAGCATGGCCATTCCTTGCGGGCGCCGGCATCCTTCAATCTTACGCTCCAGGTCGGCGACACCGACAGCTGGTTCAACCGCGCCGTCGATGCGGGCTGCACCGCGGTGCTGCCGGTTCAGGACATGTTCTGGGGCGACCGCTATGGCCAGCTCAAGGATCCGTTTGGCATCCTCTGGGCCATCAACGGACCCGCCAGGAAGTAACCGTCATTCCAGTGGCGCGGCGCCTTCATCCCTAGTCGCGCCTCGGAGGCAAAATGTGCGCGGCCGGCCGATCCACTGACGGGGGGCAGGGGATCGGCCGACCGACACGCGGCAGCTATCTTTCGAACTTGGCCTTGATCGCCTGCAGTCCGGCTTCATAGATGCCGCTCAGCGCCGTCTCCGCATCTTTTTCCTTGCCCTGGTCCGGCATGTAGTCGCCGCGCCAGGTCACCACGGAATGGGCCTTGTCCCTGGCCGTGACCTGCAAGGTGGAACGGTAGTGGGTGACGGGCAGGGGGCTCGATACAAAGCTATAGCTGTAGCTGTGTTTTTCCGGGCTGTTTGCGACTTGCAATTCCACGAAAGTCGCCTTGCCGTCTTTGGTCAAAAGCGTCCTGGTCGGAGGGCTCTTGCCATCTTCGGAGCAAGTCGCGATGGCCGGGTGCCATTGCCCAATGGCGCAGAACGGCCCGATCGCCGACCATATTGCCGAAGGCGCGCCATCGACATCGACGCTGCGCGACAGCGACGCCGCGGAAGCGGGAAGGGCCCAGGCGCCGAGGACGATAAGGATTGAAGCGGAAGAGAGTGCGCCCCTGACAAGGCGCATACCGACGAAACGCATTACAGTCTCCTATTTGGTGGCCGGAAATTCCCGGCCGGCGGAAGACCCTGTGCGGATTGGCTGTCTCAAGCCAGTTCACCAACTGAATCGACCCCGGTACATAATCTGAACTAGGCCGCATTGACCGCGCAGGCTAGGCTTGCGGCGTGATGCAATTTGCGGGCGAGACGATGACGCAAGGCAGTTACAGACAATTTTGCCCGGTCGCGATGGCGGCTGAAATTCTTTGCACGCGCTGGACGGTCGTGCTGCTGCGCGAAATGCTGGGCGGCTCCACGCGCTTCAACGAATTGCGCCGTGGCGTGGCGCGGATGTCCCCGGCGCTTCTGTCCCAGCGCCTCAAGGACCTTGAGCATGCCGGCATTATTTCGCGCACAAAGGTGGATGGCGAGCCCGGGCTTTTCGAATATCACCTGACGCGCTCAGGGCGCGATCTGCAGCCTCTGATCGAGGGCTTTGGCGTGTGGGGACAGCGCTGGGTCGATTCGAAAATGTCACTGCAAAATCTCGACGCTCAGCTTTTGATGTGGGACATGCGGCGCAATCTCGATCCGACTCCCATGCCCAAACGGCGCAGCACAATTCAATTCCGCTACCCGGACGCGTCTGCCGCACATCGCGCCTGGTGGCTGATCGTGGCCCCTGACGCGGAGGTCGATCTGTGCTCGATCGATCCAGGGTATGACGTCGATCTCTATGTCTCGAGCAATCTGCGGACGATGACGGCGATCTGGATGGGCTTGGATACGGTACGCAAGGCTGTGAAGGACGGTCGGATGGAAGTCGTTGGCGACGAGCGTCTCGCAGCCGATATGCAGACCTGGCTGGGCCTCAGCCCGTTCGCCAAGGAACGCAAACTGGTGGCGTGAGCGCGAAGCCCGGGCGAAGGCGCGCTCGCGCCTGTTCTCCCGTCAGTGGAACGGACGCACCTCGACCGACGCCCGGCAGGCGATGGCGGCCTTGCGCCCCCACGCCAGCGCTTCGTCCAGGTTGGCGGTTTCCAGCACCCAAAAGCCGCCAATATGTTCTTTAGTCTCGGCATACGGCCCATCGGTGACGATCACCTTGCCGGCAGGCTGCAGCCGCAGCGCCTTCGCGGTCCATTCCGATTGCAGGCCGCCAACGAAAACCCGGACACCGGCAGCCACCATCTCGTCGTTGAGCGCGTCTATTTCGCGGCCCATCGCTTCGTCTTCCGAAACGGCGGGGTCGTATTTCTCGGGGCGGTAAATAGCCACCAGATATTGTGTCATGGCTTCTCCTGTTGGTTTTCTCGTGGGACTGACTTCACTCATGGACGAACGGCCGGATCGGCCTCCGACAAATGGCCGGTGAAAACCGCCAATTGCGCGTCGAAAGCACGCTTGAAGGTGGGCCGCGCTTCGCCGCGGGCGACATAGGCGAAGAGGTTCGGATATTCCTCCAGCAGACCCGATCCATTCAACCAGCGCAGCGACGTCACCATCAAAATATCGCCCGCGCTGAACCCGCCATCGAGCCAGTCGGCGTCGCCAAGGCGCTTGGAAAGTTCACCCAGCCGTTCACGGACGCGATTCTCGACAACAAGCAGACGCTCATCGTACCAGGCCTTGTCACGATCCAAGATCGTGGTGAGGACGCGATCAAAGATTGGCGGCTCTACCGTGTTCAGCGCGGCAAACATCCATGCGATCGCACGCGCCCGGGCGTTCGCATCGTTTGGCAACAGGCCCGCATGGCGCTCCGCGATATGAAGCACGATCGCCCCCGACTCGAACAAAGCGAGATCGCCCTCTTCATAAGTTGGAATCTGACCGAAAGGATGGCGCGCAAGATGCGCGGGTTCCTTCATCTCAGCGAACGAAAGAAGACGAACTTCGTAGGGCTGGCCCACTTCTTCAAGCGCCCAGCGAACGCGCATGTCACGCGCCAGTCCCCTGCCGCGATCGGGCGACCGTTCAAAGGCGGTAATGGTGGGGGCCATTGGAGTCCTCCTGCATCGCTCTTGGGGCGGGCCGGTTGCCCTGCCTTCATCATAAGAACGAACTGCCGAACCGGCCTCCGACAAATCGCCGAAGAAATTGTCCGGCTGCCGCAGCGTTGAAGAAGCGAGAAAAGTGACCGGGGGGGCCATAGGTAGCGGACCGGAGTCATAACCGGGGTCAAAACGAAAAAAGCGGCCCTGGTTGACCGCTTTGTTTTCGCGACAAGCACTTGAAAGAGAATGGCTCCCCGGGCCGGGCTTCTAGAGTGCCAAATTCTCCTTTGGTTTCAATGGGTGAGACACTTCCAAAAAGACACCCTCAAATGAGTGAGACACTTTTGTCCCCATCAAGCAGGTGCATCGAAGCTGCGGCGAGCCGTTTTTGCTCCGCCGCTTTTGTATAGCCAAGTGCCTGGGTGAGGGTGCGCCAGCCGAAAATAGCCATGAGTTGATAAGGCGTCGCCCCACGCTCAGCGGCGACCGTGGCGGCGGCTTTGCGGACCCCGTGAGCGCTGCAATGGGGTAGCCCTGCCTCCACGCACCATTTTTTGAACTGGGTTTGAAAACCCTTCCGTGTGAACGGGTTTCCGAACGACGTTTCGAGGTACGTCAGCCCCTTCGATGCGGTCGCGTCGATCAAGACTTGGAGCGGTGCGAGGGTTGGTATCCAAATCCGGACCGGCTGCTTCTTTCGGCCCTTGAATTGCGTGAACTCCCACCCCGGAACCTCTTGCGTGATGCCGTTTACCTGGACCTTGATCGTCTTGCGAAATTGTTTGGCGAGCGCCGACGCATCGGAGGGGCGTTGTCCAGTAAATGCCAACACCCCGAGCGCGAGGCGTTGCACTGTCCCAACCGACCAGCGCGCCTCATATTGCTCCACCTCCGAGACTGTCCAGGTGTGGTAGCCCTCGCTTGCAGATTTCCGGTATCCGAGATCGCGGGCTGGGTTGCCGTCCTGTCTTAGTTCCTCCTCGGTGGCGAACTTCATCACTTGGCGGAGCGCTTTCACCCTGGCGTTGGCAGTGTCGGGCGTAGTGCAACGGTCACAGATCAAGTTAAGGACCCGGAGGGTCATATTCTTGAACCCGCGAAGGCCTAGCGGGCTAGGGTCGGGCGGATCAATCGAAGTCGGTTCGGCGCAGATTTGGTCCATGACCGTGCGACGGCGCGCTTTTGTGGTTTCGTCCAGGTCGCGGAAGGCCTTTGAACGACGCTCGTACTCATTGAAAAGCCACGCCAGCGAGCCCTTGGGGGCGTTGCGGCGCGGGTTTTCGGCGTCTTGGGAAAGGGTAGGCTTGACGGGAGCGACCTCTCGACAGGCGGCAAAAGCCTTGTCGAACTCATCCAGGAATGCGCGTGACCCCGGCTCAGCGTGAAGCCGGACCTTTTTGTGGCCCTTCTTGCGGAAGTAATAGCGCGGGTTCTCGTGCCGGTCCGGATCGAACACGATGTACCGGCTGAGGGTTGCCCCAATTTCTTTTATGATGACTTTTGCCATGCATCGTTCCCCTAACGGACATCGTCCCAGTTGTCGGGCGGGATGTCATCTGTCCCCGATACGATGGCATCCCACGCGCTCAAAACCTCCCGGGAATCCCAGAGGACAAGACGTGGATGGCCCGGAATGTCGATGGATTTCGGCATTACCTTCTCTTCGCACAGGATTTTGAACTCGGACTCGCTGATATCCAGGTTGGCGGCACAGGTGCGCGCTTTCCACGCCAAACCACGCACGGGAGGCGAATCAGCGGCTTTGGGGGCAAGGTTGTTTCTTCGCATTTGAGGTCCATCGGCGGGCCCGCAAAATTGCGGGCCTATCGCCAACTTCGGACCGTTGAAGCGATGGGGGCAGGGGCGGATGATGTAGTTGGCACGTTGGTAAAAGTCTCAGTGGTTATTGCGCGCTTGGTCACCGCGCATGACCTCATACGAGACTCTGACTGTCAACAAACACAGAAGGCATCATTGCGAGACCCGCCATCCGCACCATGTCCGGCGTTGAAACGCGGCGCCGTCATCGCCATCTGCTGATACGCCGATGAGGGCTGCGCGAAGATCGCGATGCGCTGAACGATTTAGCCAGTCATTGCGCGATACCGAAAGCTTACCGGATGCTTGGACTCATCTATCATATTGAATTGCTTCGGTTTTCTCGTGATATTTCTTGACATTTTATCCGATCCGTGCGATAAACCCTAACTGATCCAGCGATGCGCTTCATTCAGTGAAGCGCTCCCTGATTTCACCACACCCCAAAGACAGGAACGCTCCGCGCAAAGTCGCGGCGCGCATTGATATGCACTTCAACTCTAAAGATGACGACGCCAAAGCGCGGCACAAAGCAACGCTCATTCGGCGCGGAATAATTACAGACATGATTTTACACCTAGCCGCGCAGGACGATGAATGCGCCGCCGCTCGAATCCGCGCCTTGAAATCCGTGGTGGACGTTATCGCGATTACCACCCTGGAAACGAGCGAAGCCGTGATCGTTTCAAAATTGAATCGACTCGCCGAAAGCAATTCTGGACTTTTCAATTCGCTGGAAGACCAGCGCGCAGACAATCTGGCTGCAAAAGAATGTGCAGAATGGTTCGCGGCAGAAGCAGCGCTGCGTAAAAGCCGCAACGGCGGTGACTCCGATGACAAGTAAACGCTCCAGCAAACTCCCGGAATATATGTTCCTGGAAGATTTTCACGACATCCACGGTGATCTTCCCTTTGGACCCGTGCCGAAAGATCGTCTCCTTCGCCTGTCCAGACTCGGCAAATTTGCTGGGTACAAGCACCTTGTTTCGAACAAGGGGCCTGTGATGTTCAAAGTCAGCGACGTTTTTGAAAGCGTCCGCGAGAAGTATTGGGAGATGGCCCCCAGCGCGTGTGAAATGTTCGAACAAAGAGTCACCGAACGATTGAAGTTGAAGGCGTTACGAGCACGCTTCGATAAGCCTGCGCTAAGCAAGAAGTGATCCTTACAGCAATGAAGATTCAGTCCACCAAGACACTCGTAATTCCGAGACCATCAGACGAAGAAATCGAGCGCATTTTCATTCCGTTCGCTTCAGCAGTCGACTCCTTACCTTTCCCGTACTCGCATCAAAAGATTCTCGCGCAGATATCACTCGGGCGCTTTCCCGCAACCGTACGCTTTGCGCATGACGAAGGGTCGTATTTCCGCCGAGAAGACCTCGTGGCATTTGTTAATGGCCAATATGCGGACCGCGCGCCTCTCCTCGCCGAGCGCTTTGCCGAGCGCATGATGGGCGCAAGCAAGGTGCCGAAGTGAGCGAGCCCCACTGGCTCGCGGACTGGCAGGAACCGGACGCGTCACCGAAGCAACGTCGTCCGAAGCGCTCGAAAACGTGGGCCGAGCAATGGGCCGCGAAGCGCGCTTTGATGTCTGACGAAGACAGACTCCTTTTGCATTATGGAGTCATCGACATAGACAAGCAGCCGAAAAAGAAAGCCGATCCCGCGTCAGAAGACGTTCGCGGCATCGTCGATTCACTCTTAAATCGTAGCACTTCTGAAAAAGAAAAAGAGAATAAATAATGGACTACCTTCTACCGAAAATTGAACATGCATTGATGAAAGAGGCTTTCGACGAATCCGTCGCAAGTAAAGGCACTGCCTCCGGCATTCACCCTTCGCAGCAGCAGAAGGCCTTTGATGAGATGATTCACAAGAAGCGTTGGTGCACGCCGCAAGAGATGGATCAGTACCTTGCGCTGGAACTCCAACTCAATCCGTCGCTGGCTGAACCCGCCGCCGTTGTGAAGCAGCGCCCCGCAGTGAAGGTGGATTCTATCTTGGACCCGCGTAAGCCTTCGATGGCATTCATAAAGAGCCTTGAGCCTACCGACCAACTCACTGTCGCGAACAATAACGGCATCGTTCCCGACGACATAGTCCGAAAAATGGAAGCCAAGGCCAAAGCGAAGGTGACAAAGCCGGTGAGCGACGCCCAGCGCGCCGCGAACGCGAAGGCTAACCTCGCTGAGGCGAACCTGAAGGCCCACGAGGCATCCCAGAAGAAGTAATCGCGCCGTAGCGCATCATTACAGAATTCCGAACATCCACGAAGGTTTGTTTGGCGACTTTTCCTTCGTGGAAACGTCCACTGTTCCCTCGCCCGGCCCCTCAAACATGTCACTCCAGGGTGACGTGTGGAAAATATGGGCGGGGGACAGTGCGTCGTTACCAGTCGCCACTTAATCAACACCAGAAACCTAACCCTCCACGGCATGGGGTCTCACGCCGTATTTTTCTCCAAAGAAGTCGCCCATTACAATGTCTATGCATGCATTCATTTCTTACGACTCCACTGATGCCACTACCGCCCCAGCAATATTCGCCGACTTATCGATTCTGAACGCCCTGTATGCGGCAGACGCGACCGTCGATTGGCCGATCTTCCACGGTGATGTTGATCCCGCCAAGCATTACGCTGGACCACTGACCAGCGCAGGCGTCGCATTTCTGTTCGATGAAAAAACGAACGCCAACCGCGACGACTACAAAGACTCTCAAATCACGCCAACGGTTGTTCTGTTCAAAGATGGAACATTGATTCAATGCTACGCGCTTGACGTTCTGGAAAAGCCAGAGCATTGCGCCGATGTAGCTGAATCGCTCGGCATGCATGGCGTTGATGACGCTGTTCCGCTCCCCGGCGCTGGATGGGAACTGATCCACATTGATGCCGATGCGTTCACGACGCTGCAAGCGCTCCGTGATGCCTATTGCACCGATGAGGCCGAACCGACCGCTGCGCCGGACGCCGAAGAGGCCGAACCGACCGCTGCGCCAGACGCCGAAGAGGCCGTCATCGAGCCGGACGCAGAAGAGGCCGTCATCGAGCCGGACGCCGAGGTTCTGGAGATGTATGGCGATGCCGTCATCCGCGCGCCGTACAACGAAACCGATTACGTTCAAGATTTCACTGTCACACTGGGCGCCCTCTCGACTTCCAAAAACTGGAAGACGCAGACCATGCCGCTCGGCGCCTTCGTCGCGCGGCTTTGCCAGCATCGCGAAGGCGACAAGGACGGCCCGTCATTCGTCCTGTCCGATATGGTCAATGGCCAGCGCCTCAAGAACGCGGTCAAGATGTGCACCGCCATCGGTCTGGACCTGGATACCGGTACGCCGTCCGCCGTGGTCGATGCAGCGCTGAAGAAGCTTGGCTGTATGGCGGTCCGGTACACGACTCATTCCCACATGAAGTCGAAGACCGAATTCAAGAAAGACAAGTTGATCAAGTTCGCAGGCGATGCGGATGTTGAGAATGACGAACTGATCCAACGTTTTCTCACCGAGGAGATGTGGGATCAATCAATCGTCAAGACTGCTTCCTATTCCGCGACCGATCACACCGACAAGGGTATTGTGATCATCGTCGAACACGCCCCGATGCCTAAGCACCGTATCGTGGTGCCGATGCCTATTCCTTACGAGATTGCCAAGGAAGGCAAGACGCAGAAAGACGCTGTGGAGAAATGGGCCAAGGTGCCCGCCGCCTTGGCTGCTCGTCTCGGTCTGCCGTTCGACCGCTCCTGCACCGATCCATCACGTCTTTTCTATTTCCCGCGCCATGCCAAGGGAAAGCCGTTCGAAGCTTCAGTCTTCGGCGGCCCGCTGTTCGATTACAGAACGCTGGTCTTGGAGGACCCGCTTGAAAAGTATGCTGAAGAATTCAAAAGTGGCGGTTCCAAATCTGTAACGGAAGAAGGAAAAGCGCTTGGCCGCTGGTCCGTCGTTCATGCCACAGGTTTTCAGATCGCCGATGTCATCGTCGATCATGCACCAGACCGCGAACGTGGCAGCGCCTCTCAGGGCATCACCATCGAATGCCCGTTCGATGAAGATCATTCGAACAGCGGCGACCGAGACGATAAGGCCTGCTTTGCCGTGAACGCCCAGGAAGGCGTCAGCGCAATCTTCACCATTTCATGCCGCCATGAGTCGTGCCGCAATAAGACCGGCCTCGATATGCTGGGCCGCATGATCAAGGACGGCTGGTTCAGCCGTGAGGTCATCGACGATCCCAAGTATACTGCGACCGTGATCGAAGAAGACGGTAGCCCTGCGCCGAAGGGCGAGGCCGTTCTGCCGCTAACTGTCTCAGAAGTGGAAAAGGGCATTGGCGACCTCAGTAAAACTGCTGACGGCAAGACGAAGCCAATTGACCTCGATGAACTTGAGGGATTTCTGGATCAGATCGCAGCGCAACCTGACGAAAGCTTGCGGGCGAAACTCTACACCGCCGCTGAAGGGGGGCTTAAGGCAAAGCATAAGAGCATGGTTGCAGCTTCCAGGAAGAAGGCCAATGCGCGCTGGAAAACACAGTCCAAGGCGGAAGCCGAAATCATCCCGGAAGATGCAGACTCCAAGAAGATCCTGAAGGCGCTGAATGCTACCGCGCCGCGTCCGCTTGTGCTCCCACAGAACCACTTCGGCCATTATTCTTTGATGATAGTTGATGGCACGCCATGGATCACCATGCGCATGGAGGGCATGTGGCAACCCATTTGCACCGTTATCGCGCTGACTGGAGGTATCAAGAAAGTAGACAGACATTCGGAACACGCCTACCGCGTCGAAGTGCGAATGGCGAATGGTAAGTGGATTTCAGTAGATTTGGACGCAGGCAAGGTCGCACAGAAATACAGTGGAGATATTCTGGATAAGTTGGGTAAAGCCGGGATGGCTGTGGCGCCGGGGATGCATGACCGCGTTATGGGATTCATCGGTGCGTGGCAGCCCGACACTATAGACGTATGCCATCGCCCTGGCGCCCGTGATGGTGGCTTTCTTTTGCCGACCGGTGAAACGCTCCTCACTGACACGCCGATGGAATTGTCATCGGATGTGCGCCTGAAAGGTGTGCAGAAGGCTGGATCGCTGGACGAATATGTGGATGGGTTGAAGCCGCTCTTCAATCTGGCAAACGCGATCCCTCAGCAATTCTGCTTCTTCGCGGGTTTGGCTGGCAACCTGACTGCTTTTGCGGAGGATGCTTCTCTTTTGTACTCGCTGGAGGGCACGCCTGGATCATCCAAGAGTACCTCCCAATCTCTGGCTGTTGGTCACTGGGGTAATCCGAAATTAGGCGCGGGACTCTTTGTCCGTGGCAACACAACGCCCGGCGCACTTGAGACCCCATTTGAGATCGCATCCGGAACAGCTTGGTGCATGGATGAGGTCACCGGCATGCCCGCCGCTATTCTTCAGAACTTCGCGTATTTGACTGAGGGTGGCGAGGGTAGACGCCGCTTAAAAAGAAATGGGGACGAGCAGGACCACCGCAAGTGGACGGGCCAGACCGTCATAATTTCCGCTGAGGTTGGATTCGCCCAGCGCCTGGAGCAGGAAAGCGTTGCCTTGTTGGGTGGCGTTGCCGCCCGCATGCTTCCTATCGGAACTTCGGAAGAGACGCGTATCCCCGATGAGGCTTACGATCAAATCAAGGTTGCCTTCTCGGCCAATTTTGGGTTGTCGGGTCCTGCGTTCATCAAGGCTGTCGATGCTGAGGGTTATGCCAAAGACCCTGCCAAGATTCATAAGCGGGTCGCGGACCTGATCGCCAAGTTGCCCGGAACCCAAGGAGTGCTGAACGTCCAGCGCAAGCGCGCTGCCCGCATGGTGGCCTATCCGTGGCTGGCGGCGCTTATCGCCCAGAGAGCCGGGCTAGTCCCGGCTGAGTTCGATGTTGCCGGTCTTATGATAAAGATGTGGGCCGCTGCCCTGAAATCCGACATGGCTCCCGTGGACCCGGCAGTCACCGCTGTTACCAAGCTTTGCGATACCCTGATCTCAGGTAAGGGGGCGAATATCGTCGAGTACGAAAACCGGTTGGATGCTCACCGAGAAGCTTATGCCTACTTCGATGCGCCAGCCCCTGAAGGGCATACCGGGCTGGTCTATGTTGTCCGCGTCAATAAGCTGGCGGAGTTGAGCGGTGGGACTGCCGACAAGAAGGCCATCATGGCGCGGCTCGAAACTCTAAACCTCCTCGCCCGCCAAAAGACCAAAGATGGGAGCAGAAGAACATGGAACGGCTTCCCCGGTTTGGGGAAAGACACCCAGTACATCGTCGTGAAGGCATCGGAGATTGACGCGACTGGCGGCGAGAACCCGCTCGGGGCGATGCTGAAAAACGCGGTAGCTCTGACCTCTGAGTACGATATGTGGGCGACTGTTGCTGGCGAAAACGTTAGCAGCGAATGACGCCCTCGGTTATCGGGGCAAACGGGGCAAACGGGGCAAACGGAAACCGTTTTGCCCCGACTTTTGCCCCGAAAAAAAGCCAAGCAGACCTTGGGTTTTTCCAGCTTTGGGGCAACGGGGCAATAAATAAGAAAAAGTACAACTCATATACAAAAACTTTTCTACACACATTCCAATGGTCACACACAAGCGACAACGGGCGTTCTCTCAAATGTGTGTGTAAAACTTTCTCCTATACAGTTGCTAAAACCCTTGCCCCGTTGCCCCGTTTGCCCCAAACCTTCGGCCAGCACCGCCCCACCGGTCACAACCACCCCGACCTCCGAAGCCGACGCACTGGCTTCTTTTTAAGATCGCGTGTCGTTACGGCACGTGGCGAGGTCTCCCATGTCTACCAATCCAAGACGACTGCCCCTTAGTCCCCATATCCTGAACACGATCAGCCAACTCGGCACCGGCACCGCTGCTCAAATCCTGGACGCACTGGCGATGCGCCGTGGTATCATTACGTCCGATAGCGGAGTCCGAAGCGCCTTGCGCCAGTTGATGGTCCGGGGACAGGTCAAGCTTGATCGCGAAGGCCGATATTGTCTGGCGTCTTACCGCCCGTGACCGTCTCCGGCGTTACCCTAGCCATTCAGACCACCGTCATCGGCCTTTTCCAGCAATTCGGAACTACTACGCCCAAGCGGCTTGCGAACTGCTTCGGCTACACAAAAGGGTACCAACTGACCATGCTTCACAACATTTTGGTCCGATTGGTTGCGGCGGGCGTTATTGTCAAGATTGAGAGGGGCGTGTACCGCCTGATCGATCCCGGCGAAGCGACTATTTTATGAAGCTATGCTTGGTCAAATCAGTCCAACACAAGTGTCGATTACAGAGACTGCGTTTTACCGCTCGCGGCGCTCCTCGATCCATTTTGAAGAGGTCATGGCCGGTTCTGACCCCGCGCGGACGTTGCCTATTCACTTGATATAGGACCGTAATACTTCGACCAGTTCGTCGGCTGCTTCGATCTCGGTGCGGGTGGGCTTGCGGTTAGCTTCCATCATATGCATCTGGATATGGTCCTCGACCACTTCGGCCATCATACCGTTGATCGCGCCCCGCGCCGCCGTCAGAAGTCGCATCACCTGGGTGCAACTGTCTTCCACCTCCAGCGCCCGTTCCACGGCGTCGATCTGGCCCCGCAGGCGCCGGACCCGGTTCAACAGCTTTTGTTTCTCGTGAATGGTGTGCGTCATTTCGTCCCTTTCCGTATACCCATGGGGGTACTTGCAATATACCCAATGGGGTATATACCTCTTCACTCAAGCTGGAGATAGCTTTCGCTTTTTCCCCGCCTGTAACAACGCACAGAAGGAACCCGATGAACCCGCGACCTAGTGTTCGGTTTTACGACCGATCCATCGCCCGGGACGTGCACGGCATCGGTCTGATGGCGCAGTTGGCGCCGGTCTAGTCCGCGCCCTGCCTCCCGGGCTTGAGCAAACCGCTCGAGCAACAGGAGGCAGAGATGATCTTCCATTTCGAGAATGCGCCCTTTCGGGGCGTACGTGCCGTTTCCACGACTGCGGACGAATTCGCCGGTCCGCGCCGCCGCCCGCGCCTGATCGCGCGCTGGCACCGGGGAGAGGCTGGCCGCCTGGAATGCCGCTGGCAGCGCCTGCCAACCAAAGCCGGAATAACACCATGACCGTTCAAGACTTGACCGCTGTGCCCAGCGCGCAAATGACCGACAATAGCCACGCCGAAATCCGGGGCGCGCTGGGCACGATCCCGGGCGGCGACACCGGCCCGCGCCAGGGCTGGCGTGCCCGCCTACTCACTTTGCTCGCCATTCTGGGTCCGGGCCTGATCGTGATGGTGGGCGACAATGATGCGGGGGCCTTCGGCACCTATACCCAGGCGGGCCAGGATTACGGCACCGCGCTGCTTTGGACTTTGCTGCTGCTGATCCCGGTCCTCTATGTCAACCAGGAGATGGTGCTGCGCCTCGGCGCGGTGACTGGCGTCGGCCATGCGCGCCTGATCTTTCAGCGCTTCGGAAAATTCTGGGGTGCGTTCAGCGTCATCGACCTGTTCCTGCTCAACGCGCTGACCATCGTCACCGAGTTCATCGGCATCAGCCTGGCGCTGCATTATCTGGGCGTTCCGCAAGGCTGGGGCGTGGCCGCGTCCGCCATTCTGATCATGGCCGCCGCCAGCACGGGAGACTTCCGGCGGTTCGAGCGCTTCTCGCTGGTCCTGGTCGCGGGCAGCCTTTTGCTAGTCCCCGTGTTCCTGATGGTTCATCCGCCACTGTCGGTCATCGCCCGCGATCTGGTTACGCCGCAAATGCCCAAGGGCGCGCCGCTGAACGATGTGATGCTGCTGGTCATCGCCATCGTCGGCACCACGGTGGCGCCCTGGCAGCTGTTCTTCCAGCAGAGCTATGTCATCGACAAGCGCATCACCCCGCGCTTCATTCGCTATGAGCGGATCGACCTGTGGATCGGCATCGGCGTCGTCATCGTCGGGGCCGTCGCCATGATGGCGTTTGCGGCCCAGGCCTTCGCGGGCCATGCGGAGTTCGGCCATTTCGCCGATGCGGGCGCGGTGGCAAGCGGGCTGGAGAAATATGCCGGGCACGCGGCGGGAATCCTGTTCGCCGTCGCCTTGATCGACGCCTGCATCATCGGGGCCTCGGCGGTGTCGCTGTCTTCGGCATATGCCATCGGCGATGTCTTCGCGCTCGACCATTCCCTGCACCGCAAGCCGAACGAGGCCAAGGCGTTTTACGCGGTCTTTTTCGGGCTGATCGCCATTTCCGCTGCGCTGGTGCTGACGCCCGGTACGCCGCTGGGGCTTCTGACCAATGCGGTGCAGACCCTGGCGGGCGTGCTTCTGCCCAGCGCCACCGTGTTCCTGCTGCTGCTTTGCAACGACCAGGCGGTGCTGGGCCCCTGGGTGAATTCCAGGCGGCTCAATCTCTTGACCGGTGCAATCGTCGCGGCTCTGGTGTTGCTGTCGATCATCCTCACGGCCTCGGTCCTGTTTCCACGCATCACCGCCGGACAGATCGCCGCCATCATGGCGAGCGGCGGCATCGTCGCGGCGGCGGTCGCTCTTGGCGTTTTTTGGGGTGCGGGGCGCGAAACGACACCGGGGCCGATTCTTGCCCGGCGGGAGCGCGATGCCTGGCGCATGGCGCCCATCAGCGAATTGCCGCCCGGGCATATGACGCCGCTGAACCGTATCTGGATGGTCGTATTGCGCGGCTATCTTTTGGTCGCGGGCGGGTTGGTCCTGGTCCGCATCGTCCAACTCGCGACGGGCAACCATTGATCGGTCGAAGAGATACCATGTCAAAATTCGATGCTTTGTGCACCGCTGCCGCATTGCTTGGTATGACCGCAACCGGAGCCTGGGCGGCGGAAAGCGAAAGCTGGTCGCTGCATGGTCAGGCGACCTTCGTTGATCAGTACCACCCTGCTTTCCATTCTCCCTATCGCGGACCCAACAGCCTGGACCCCGGCAGTCGGGGCAACGAGACTTTCGATACGACCCTGTTCGCCGGAATACGGTTCTGGCAGGGCGGCGAGGCCTATGCCGATCCGGAAATCGATCAAGGCTTCGGTCTGAGCAACACGCTGGGCGTCGCGGGCTATCCCAGTGGCGAGGCTTACAAGGTCGGCAAAGCCGAGCCCTATTTCCGGCTGCAGCGTCTGTTCTTCCGGCAGAGTTTCGATCTGGGCGGCGAAGTCCAGACCCTCGCGCCCGGCGCCAACCAGCTAGGCGGCAGCCGCACTGCGAACAGCCTGGTGTTCACGGCGGGAAAATTCTCCGTCACCGATATTTTCGACACCAACACTTACGCGCACGATCCCAAGGCCGATTTTCTCAACTGGTCGCTGATCGATGCTGGAGCCTTCGATTACGCCGCAGACGCCTGGGGCTACAGTTACGGCATAGTGGGCGAGTGGACGCAGGATTGGTGGACATTGCGGGCGGGACTGTTCGACTTGTCGCGGGTTCCCAACACCACCGAACTGGAGCGCGGCTTCGGCCAGTTCGAACTGGTGGCGGAAGGCGAGGAACGGCATACGCTTTGGGACTTGCCGGGAAAATTGAAGGTGCTGGCTTTCCTCAATCGCGGGCGCATGGGCAATTACGCCGATGCCGTGCGTCTGGCGCGGGCAACAGGCGATACCCCCGACATTGCGGCGGTGCGCCGTTACGCCTCAAGGCCCGGCGTTTCGGTCAATCTCGAACAGAAGATCGCGGACGATCTCGGCGCCTTCACGCGTGGCAGCTGGAATGACGGCAGCAAGGAGGCCTACGAGTTCACCGAAATCAACCGCTCGCTGTCCGCCGGTCTGTCGCTGAATGGCGAAAGTTGGGGGCGGCCCGGCGACACGCTGGGCTTGGCCGGCGTGGTGAATGCACTTTCTTCAGCAGCACGCGACTATTTCGCGGCGGGCGGCAAGGGCATCCTGATCGGCGACGGCCAGTTGCCACGCTATGGTACCGAGAATATCGCAGAGGCCTATTACAGCTTTGCCGCAACCGATTGGCTGACTGCTGGCGCCGACTATCAACTGATCGTCCACCCCGCCTATGGCCGCGAGCGAGGACCGGTGTCGGTTTTCGGTGTCAGGCTACACGCGCAATTCTGAAGGACAACGTGATTGGGTGATGTCTGCTCTTGGCGCAAAGCTGACTTTGCCCAAATTGGCAAACGTCAAAAGGGTCGTTCTCTTTTCGGTCTAGTTGCAGCCGAGTTTGCGCCCCGCTTTCATGGTGCAGCAAAGCGCCCCCGCCTCTTAATCTGGGGCGCTTTTGTTTTGGGAAGACTTTCGGCGAGATGCCTTCGCCTAGTCGTCTATCATCGGCAATGAAGACACGTCGTTCCTGGAGAAGAGCAAAAAGTCACTGAGCTACAAAGCAGGGGTGGATTGATCGAAAATCTGTTAAGAGCGTAATGAGTTGCTCGATAGCGCCCGTTCGCAAGATAATTAAAGAGATTTTTGGTTTTTCGGGTGCTCAGCGATAAAGGCTATTGGGTACAGTGCTCCTCAATTTGACCTTATCAATTTGCCGCCTCGCGCGCATGCATCAGACATCCCGATGCACTGATGCATCGCCGCCGATGAAATTGTCCGCGATTGGTTGACTCGCAGTCACGCTGATACGCTCGAGTCGAGCAACAAACACGCGGGGCGGTGACATGGCTGATATTTTCGATTTTGATGCGGAGAAGTTCAAACGCGGGCCGACTTTCATGGGCTACTCCAGCGTTGCGGAAGCTATTGACGACGCTTTTCATCTGTATATCGCGGGTGCTCCAGCCGAAGAGGTGAGGCAAGCCTTAGAGGATGCCTTGGAAGGCCTCAGTGGCACCGCCTAGCCTTCGCATGCTGCCCGCGACCATCCATACCGTGCGCGTACGCGTTTGCTGTGGCACCGGCTGGCACGGGTGATGCGGCTCACACAACTCGCTTCGCTCGGCATCGCCTTCGGCGATTGCCCTTCGGTAGCCCTCGACCGACCCACCAACTCGCCCAATCATCTTGACGCTGCATCAGCCTTGAGCCGGGTGGGTGGCGTGCTGACTTGGCCATTTGGCCTTGACTCACTGTTCGTAAAAGGATCATTATACGAACAGTCGGACAGACCGGGAGCCTGATACACATGACGAAATCGCACCTGAAATTGGTCGCACCAGCCACCGAAAAACGAACAGTTACGCCCAAACGGCTCCCCAACGCCGAACTGCGCACCCGGGAGTATCTGAGGGAAGCTGAGGTTGACCAGTTGGTGACGGCGGCAAAGCGTAACCGGTGGGGTCAACGTGACAGCACAATGGTGCTTGTCGCCTATCGCCACGGCTTGCGGGTATCGGAACTGGTGGACCTGCGTTGGGATCAGGTGGATTTCGGCACTGGCATGCTGCACGTCCGACGCGCCAAGCGCGGCACGCCAGCCACGCATCCAATCATGGGCGATGAATTGCGGGCGCTGCGGCTGCTCCAACGTGAGCAAGAGCCCAAATCACCGTACGTCTTTACGTCCGAGCGTGGCGCACCTTTCACAACGGCAGGCTTTGCCCGGATGATCGAACGCCTCGGCAAGGCGGCTGAGTTTGGATTCAAGGTCCATCCGCACATGCTACGCCATGCATGCGGCTATAAGCTGGCTAACGACGGCAAGGACACGAGGTCGCTCCAAGCCTATCTAGGCCACAAGAACATTCAGCATACAGTGCGCTACACCGAATTGAGCGCAACGCGGTTCAAGGACTTCTGGCGCTGAACTGCCTCTAACACGTCACCAACGCCGACCGATCAAGCCCGCAAGTCGCGGGCTTTTTCATGCGTGTTCGCTGTCGAGAAGCGCACGCGCCGCGCCGAATTGAGGCTGGCGCATCGCTCAGAAGCGCTGAGGCGTATGAACACACGTGGATTTTCGACGCAAGGTGCACTGACGGTCAATTTGGCGTCGGTCTGGGGCCCCACCTAGCCCCGCTCTTTGGGCGCTGGAAAATTCTCTCCCGGTGATTCCGAAATCAATTGAGCGGCAGGATTCAAAAAATTGGCGAGACGCATTTACCCCCCCCTTATTTTGGTAAGGGGCCTCGAAAATCACGTTCCAACAATTTGCAAATTTATCGACGCGAAGTTTCGAGGCGTGATGACCGGCTACCCGGTCTCATCGTCCAGGCGGCGCATTCCAAAATCAATTTTGGATTTCTTCCACGACAAAGATTGCGACAGTTCATCCGGCAGCCGGGTCAGAATCGGAATGTCCACCTCCACTTCGCCTTCTCGAATTCGAATATCGGCGGAAAAGCGAAACGAACCGTCCACATGCGACTCCGGATAGTGACGGCGGAGAAAATCCGCCAGTTCGGTCGCAAATTTTTTCATGGAAGATATCCCCCGCCACGATAGCATCCCAAAGCCGTGAATGCGTGTGTCCAGCCCGAGCCCGACATGACGATATTGAGCCGCTGAATTTTCGGAGGCGTCAAATTGAAATTGTTCAATGATACAATTGGGGACAGATTATTCGTCCGAATTCGGACAGAGCTAGTTGAGACGCAATGCGTAGTTGGGCCGCAAGGCGTAGCTGAGTACACGAAGGTATCTTGCCACGCGGCGTTTTTTTCTTGCCTGATCGTGATCGAAACCGAATGTTCCGCGCCGAGCAGTTGCCTCCACATCGATGAGAAGCACGTGGGCGCGGGTATTTTCCCCTATACCAGATTATCCGACCCAATGAGTCTCTTGATGCCCCCCGTCTGCCCTTCTCAAAAGGGGGTGCCTCCGGATTCAATTGAAATTTTTGAATGACCGAGACTTCGCCCACCCCCTCAAAACAGATTCCAAAGTTTTCAAAACCGACCGAACTATTTTTTCTTCGGTCGAAAGCTGTCTTCATAATCGGGAAATTCTGCGGGGTCAGGAAGTAATCCTTCTTCAAATGGAGCGTAAGATATTTTAGCGACCTTCGGCGCCCCGCGACCGAGTTGCTGTGCGACTTTATTTCCATGTGCGGTCAGCACTTCACATAGGAGCATTGGGAAATAGATTCCGCTGTCCACCATAGATAAAAGCCCCGTCATTTGGTCGGCGTATCGCTCGTCAATATGCCCCCGAGGATTTCGAACGCCAAAATATGCGCAAACTCGGTCTTCTTCATTCATCGCGCGAAGCCGATCAATGGTTCTGTTTCGATTCTCAAGTAAGTTTTCAAAGCTCTCAATGCATTGCTGAAGGGCTATTGCAATACTGAGTGCGCCCCCGCTTGACGGGACTCGATTCAAAAGCGTTTCTCGTAACTCAACGATGGCAGTATATGGAACATCAAGTTCGCGGAAGTCATTTATGAATTCGAATAGTCTCGGTTTATCAGGCGGATTCATAAGCACCGCAATAAATGCGTCGAAGCCACGCTTATAAAGCGGCATCATGTCGCGCACGTGGTGCTTTTTTATAGTGATAAAAACATTCGAAATTGTATTTGATAGCGCTATCGCGGCATTCACCCCGGCGATTTCCTGACGTAGGCGATTGTGCCGTTCCGTGCGAACCGCGATAGCATGGGCCGCCCAGGCGCCTCCAAACGCCCCGAATAGCGCAGCAGAAAAGTTAGTATTCATAAAGCCGACAAACCACGTCCAAGTATGGGAAACGGCTGCCAAGACGACACTAAGAATTTTGGCGGCTTCAGACACATCTCTCTCCGCGAATAGCTTCTATTTCCGGATCAGACTCTTCGCCAACTGCTCCGCGAACTCCGCCGTAAGCAGGAAACTCAATTCTCCCGTCTCACCGACGCGCATCGTAAGCACCAACTCGCCAGCCGGTCCGCGCCCTAGCTTGAACCCCGACGCAATGAATGCGTCTTTCACTGCGTTGCCATCAGGGTCCCGACCCCGCCCCATCTGCATAGCAACGGTCTGGCAAATGTTGGTCACTTGGCTATGTGGAAAAGAGAGCCATGCTTCCTCACCGTCCGGTCGCCGCGCTTGTAGGTATAGAAGTTGGCCGTCCTGGCTGGTCATCGATCCGTCGAGCGACAAGAATTGCTCGGCTTCCATGGTTGGCGATTCAGGGTTACCCATCTTGTCTCGCCCCCGTTGCAACTATTCTCACTGCAACATCCGGCGCCGGTCGTTGTAACGCCAGCGCTTCCTCCACTGATCCAGTCATCCACGTTTCGCGTGTGGCCTCAGTCAAAAGCAAGACTGGCATAGCAACAGGATGGACCGGCTTCACAACGGCATTGGGCGCGGTGGTGAGGAAGCTGAAAAGCAAATGTGGAGGCGGTGCCGGGTTTGCTTTTGTCCCGCGCGGACCTAACGCCCAAGGCATCCAAACACCAGCGAAGTAAAACAGCGGGCGGCTTCCATCAACCGCGAACCACGTACATGTCGGTGGCGTGGTCCGATGGTCATATTCAGAAAAGCTAGTCGCGGCGACAAGGCATCGATGCCCCGCTTCCATCCAGGGCAGCCAATGCTTCCATCGTGGTTGTCGAATGTTCGTTTGATAACCCGGCTTCTTTTTCTCTCCTGGCTTCGGCTCTGGGACCGGAAAGCCCCATCGCATCATTATCAGTTCGCGCCCACCTTCCGGCATCGAACGCACGACCGGCGCCAAGGTGTCAGGGAAGATGGCGGGTTGAGGCTCAAGGTTGCCAACCGAGTCACGCCACGGCCCGCCCATCGCGTTGGCGAGGTCGCGGATCGCCTTGGGGCCCTTCACGTGACTGTAGAGGTTACACATCGTGCTTCATATCGGGCGACCAGAAATCGTAAGCTGTCTGGCTAGCCGGACCAGGGGGCTTTTCCTTGCTCGCCTCCATGTCGAATCTTGCCGCCAACTGATGGGCCGTGTCCTCGAACCGCTTCCTTAAATTTTTCTCCGGCTCTATCTCCATGGCCCAGGCGATAAAGCGGGGGAAAAACAACCGTTCACACTCAGCTTTTATTTCGGCATTTTCAAACGTTCGCGCCTCCATTTTGTGAGCGAACAAATTACGAATTCGCTTCAGACGGCGCAAATCCGCCAACCCGTTTCCAGAAATTATGCCCAGGACATCTGCCATCTGGATTTTCGCGTCAAAGGAATTCAGCAGGGAATTTTGTCTTGTGAATATATCTTCCTGCTCTTTGTCGCTTAAGGGTCGCAGCCACTTCAGCAAGACCACCGCCAGATTATTTTCTACGAAGCTGACTGCAACGATACCCGCCGCACGATCATTCGATTTTTCTATTTCCCGAAAGATCGGAAGCGCCGCTGGAAGGGATATCGGCTTATGGAGAGCAGGTTCATTCTTTTTCTTTGCCATTTCGCCCTCTGACTTTCAGCCGCGCGAATTGAAACTCAAAGCCCCGTCACGAAATAACCTGTTCACATCCAAGTCTTGCAGCATTGCGTCGAATGTAGCCGAACCCTCAGCCGCCGCCCCGCGAACACGATGAAGCAGCATGATGTCCTTGGGCGCACTAGCCTTGGATTCGTCTACGCGGAGCCACCGACCAGCCGCGATGCGCTGCGCCTTCGCTATCCGCTCAGCTTCTTTGACTTCCGACATTGAGATAATCACTTCAGGTCTTTCCCCGCTACGCGCATCAGGCTTTCGACCGCGTTTATGATTCTCACTGCTTCATGCCATATATTGGCGACGGCTTCATCGCCCCGTTCGTAGAAATGGTCCGCGTTAAGCGCCCCTTGGATCGCGGCTTGGTCTCCGTACTGTTCAATCAAACGACGCGCCAGAACCTCAGGCGTGAACGGTTCAACGTTGGTTTCCAATTCATCGCTCATCGGTCGCCTCCGTCTTTCTTGGGCCGACAATCCTCACAATATGCTTGGCCATCTTCGACATACAGGGCCTCGCGTAAGCATTCACACCTTGCCGGAGTGATTCCCGTACAGCCCTGGCCATTGATCGGCCTGTCCACAATCTCTTTCAAATCGGCGGGCAGGCAATCGTAGCAATATAAGCGACCGCGCCCCCAGCGATCATAGTCAGCCCATAGCTGCGTCTTGTCGTTCGCAATCGCGCCGCATAAGCACATCAACACCGGGGGGCGCTTTACTGCCTTGGCCTTGACCTCCCGCACCGGCTCAACCGGCTCCCGCGCGACGGGCGATGACAGGAGCCGCCGTCTGACGATGGCCAAGACCGGGAGCATCTGACGAGTCCTGTCGATAATTTCTCGCTCCGCGCGTTGCATCGCTACAGACAGGTCACGGAATTTCCCGAAGTTGGTCCCGTTCATTGTTAGGTGGAAGCGGCGGAACGAGGCTTGCCAGTGGATGCGGGCTTCAAAGACCGGGTAGCAGCGCAACGTCCATTGCTTGGTGTCCGCGCCGAGGGATTCCGAGAATATCCACTCCCCCAGCGGCGGCTCCACGCGAGGAAGCCAGCGAGGGCCGTTATCGACCGGGGTGATGTGCGGGAAGCTGAGGGGACCTGTATCGGGCATGAGAACAGAATAGGAACGAAATCCCAAAAGTCCAGACGCTAAGGGATGAGGCGGGCAGGCGATCAAGCGCTAGAGTGTTCCCTCATTGGGGGACAACGCATGAATGACGCGATGTATTGGACGAAGGTCGGGGCTATCGGCCAAGTCGCGGCTGCGATTGCCACGTTTGCGGCTGTATGCGTTTCACTCTGGTTAGCCCGCTCGGAACGGCGGGCAAATGTCAAAGCCGGAGCGGGTCTGCGGCTTCTCATACCTGGAGATAGTTCGCCATTCGAAGACAGGATCGCAATTCACATCACGAATTTCGGGATGCGGGCTGTTCGCATATCCAATTTGGGCTGGCGAACTGGTTGGCTGAAGCACGGTCCGAAGTGGCTGAAATTTCAACACGCCGTCCAGACATTCAACAATCCGGTGATAAGTAACCCGCGACTGCCATTCGACCTGGGACCCGGCTTAGACGTAACTTTCTACGTTTCCCCCGATGCATTCAAAAAGACAGATGAGGTGCGCGACACTTTCTTTTGTCGGAAACTTCCATGGGAAGCCAACCCTTCGCGGACAAAGGTTTGCTTGATGGTGTTCATTATTGCCGCGAAAGCCGTAGTCACGCGGGTAGAACCGGATTTGGAGAGTTTTCTTGCAACCGGTGTAATAGCGAACGGAGCAGACAAGTTACACAAGGCGAGACGCACGTAACCGCCTTGGTAGTTGATTGACCGAAGGTCATGAAGACACCACGCCGAAGGCGAGGAGGAGGGGATTCGCCGGAGGGGAAAAAAGTGAGACACTCCGCGTTACATCCCCTTGGTTTCCCTTGGGGGCGTAGAAGGCCGCAGAAGTGTCTCACCCATTGATAAGCTTAGAATTTGGCTCCCCGGGCCGGGATCGAACCAGCGACCAACCGGTTAACAGCCGGTTGCTCTACCACTGAGCTACCGAGGAACAGGACGCGGTGTCTAGCGCGTCCCCCGGCCCAAGACCAGCGGAAATTTCCCAAGGGTTAGCGGCATTTTGCGCACTGCGGGGGACAAAAAAATGAGGCCGGGTGTGAGCCCGGCCCCAAGGCGTTGGGTAATGGTGGGGTGTCTTCAAGGAAGACATCGCCATGATGCCGATCCAGGGTTAACAAAGGCTTAACCAGCCTGATTCGCTGGCAAATATTTTGAAAATCGGGGGTGGAGGCCACGCCCGGAATTGAACCGGGGTTCACGGATTTGCAATCCGCTGCGTCACCACTCCGCCACGTGGCCTCACATGCAATCTGGCTTCAGCGGAGGGCGTCTTTATCAGCCCAAACGGAGCTTGTCACTCGCTGTCCGCGGGGCGTTGTCTCGACGTTACGTGCCCCCTATAACCGGCGCGATCCGCCAAAGGTCCCTGTCCGACATGTCCGATACCAAAACCGCCCGCTTCAACATGATCGAGGCGCAGATCCGCACCAATGACGTTACGGATGTGCGCATCCATGCCGCGCTGGACGCGGTGGCGCGGGAGCGCTTCGTGCCCACCGCCAAGCGCGCGCTGGCCTATGCCGACGTGCCCGTGGAAATCGCGCCGGGCCGCTATCTGCTCGATCCCAGAAGCTTCGCCAAGGCGCTGCAGCTGGCGCGCATCACCGCCGGCGACACGGTGTTGGATGTGGGTTGCGGCACGGGCTATTCCTCGGCGGTGCTGGGGCGGCTGGCGCGCAATGTCGTCGCGTTGGAGCAGGATGCCGATCTGGTGCGCATCGCCTCGGGTCTTCTGGAAGACCGGCCCAATGTTCAGATCACGCAAGGCGCGCTGATCGAAGGCTTCAAGGATGGCGGCTTTTACGACGTGATCTTCGTCAACGGCGCCATCGAGGCCCAGCCGGACACGCTGCTGTCCCAGCTCGAGGAGGGCGGCCGCCTGGTGGCTTTCCTGCAATCGGGCGCCCAGGGCCGGGCGACCCTTTATCTGAAAGAGCATGGCCAGGTCGGTCATCGCGCCGATTTCGACGCCAATGTTCCGCTTCTGGCGGGGTTCAAGAAACATGTCGGCTTTATCTTCTAAATGCCTCTAAAGCCGCTCAGAAAGCGGTTCCGGCATCCCAGGGCGACGCGGCGTTAACTTCATCTTTGCCTTCGTAACGGCACTGTCCTAGGGTTTTGCGATCCAAAGACACGGCCGGCCGGGAGTTCATCGATGTCCAGTCCCCAACACGAACCCACCATGGAGGAAATCCTCGCCTCCATCCGCAAGATCATTTCCGAGGACGCCCCCGAAGCCGTGCCGCCCGCCGCTGCCGCGCCTGCCGCCGCCGAAGCGCCCGCGACGTCGGCCGCAGCAGCCGACAAACAGGAATTGCTGGCAACGCCGCAGGCGCCCGAGCCCCACGACATCGAAGTCCTGGAACTGACCCAGGAAATCTTTGAAGCCCCCGTGCCGGAGCCGATCGCCATGACCCAGCCATCCCAGTCCGACGACAAGCCCGATGACGTGGTGTTCGAGCCGGAACCGTCCGTTGCGCCCGCGGCGACCGAGGATGAAGGCATCTTCTCCAGCCAGACCCGCAAAGCCATGGACGACGCGTTCGACTCGATTGCCAGCGTGCCGGAAGCACCGGTGCACCGTCAGCCTGCCGCGCCCATCGCGCCGGTCCCGGGCGCGACGATTGAGAATGTGTTCGAGCGCGCCGTGCGCGAAAGCTTCGAGCCGGTGCTGGAGAAATACCTGTCCGATAATTCCGGTGCCGTGATCGAACGCATGAAGCCCCTGATCCGCGAATGGATGGACGAACATTTCCCCGCGCTTCTCGAAGGCGCCGTCCGCACCGAAATCGAGCGGGTGGTAAAGGCGCGCGGCAGACGCTGATTTTCGCCCACGGCTGAGCGGGTTTGGCCGTGCGCAACGGTTCGGCTTGACCTAAAAGGCAAAAAGCCCAAAAAGCCTCACGGAAGAGGCTTTCCCATCATGCTCGACAAGACATTTTCTCCCAAGGACGTGGAAGGGCGGATCTACGCCCAGTGGCAGGAGACGGGCGCCTTCCGCGCCGGGACCCGTCCGGACGCCGAACCTTTCGCCATCATGATCCCGCCGCCCAACATCACCGGGCGGCTGCATATCGGCCACGCGCTCAACAACACCCTGCAGGACATCCTGGCCCGCTTCGAACGCATGCGGGGCAAGGACGTGCTGTGGCAGCCGGGCACCGACCATGCCGGCATCGCCACCCAGTTGATCGTCGAACGCCAGCTGGCCGAGCGCCAGATGAACCGGGTCGGGTTGGGCCGCGAGAAATTCCTCGCCGAAATCTGGAAATGGAAAGCCGAATCCGGCGGCGCCATCATCGAGCAATTGCACCGGCTGGGCGCCAGCGCCGACTGGAGCCGCGAGCGCTTCACCATGGACGAGGGGCTGTCCCGCGCCGTCGCCAAGGTCTTTGTCGAACTCTACCGCCAGGGTCTGATTTACAAGGACAAGCGGCTGGTGAATTGGGATCCGCGGCTGGAAACCGCGGTCAGCGACCTGGAAGTCGAGAATATCGAGATCAAGGGCCATCTCTGGCACATCCGTTATCCCATCGACGACATGCCCGGCCGCTTCATCACGATCGCCACCACCCGGCCCGAAACCATGCTGGGCGATACCGCCGTGGCGGTGCATCCGGACGACGAACGCTACAAGGCGCTGGTTGGTCACAAGGTGGTGGTGCCGCTGACCGGGCGCCTGGTCTCGATCATTGCAGACGAACATTCCGATCCCGAAAAAGGCACTGGCGCGGTCAAGATCACACCGGCGCACGATTTCAACGATTTCGAGATCGGCAAACGCCATGGGCTCTCGATGATCGGCATCTTCAACAAGAACGGCACGCTCGCCGACACGGTGCCCGCGCCTTATCGCGGCCTGTCGCGCGAGGCGGCGCGCAAGAAGATCGTCGCAGACCTGGACGCTGCGGGGCTCCTGGATCGCACCGAGTCGATCGTCCATTCCGTGCCGCATGACGAAAAGACCAAGACCGTGGTGCTGGAGCCGCTCCTCACCGAGCAATGGTATCTGAACGTCGAGCCGCTGGCGGCCAAGGCCATCGCCGCGGTGGAAAAGGGCGAGACCAAATTCGTCCCGGAGAATTGGACCAATGTCTTCTTCGGCTGGATGCGGAACATCCGGCCCTGGTGCATTTCGCGCCAGATCTGGTGGGGACATCAGATACCGATCTGGTACGACGCGGACGGCAAGATTTATTGCGCCGAAACCGAAGCCGAGGCGATCGCCCAGGCCGGCGGCAAAGCGCTGACCCGCGACCCGGACGTGCTGGACACCTGGTTCTCTTCGGCGCTGTGGCCTTTCTCGACCCTTGGTTGGCCGGACAAGACGCCGGATCTGGCGCGCTTTTATCCCACCAGCGTGCTGGTGACGGGGTTCGACATCATCTTCTTCTGGGTCGCCCGCATGATGATGATGGGCACCCATTTCATGGGCGACGTGCCATTCAAGACGGTCCTGATCCACAACCGCGTGCTGGACGAGCAGGGCGCGAAAATGTCCAAGACCAAGGGCAATGTGGTGGATCCGCTGACCTTGATCGACGAATTCGGCGCCGACGCCTTGCGCGTCACCCTGGCGCTGACGGCCGGACAGAACCGCGACATGCGCATCGGCCCCGCGCGGGTGGAATCGGGGCGCAACTTCGCCACCAAATTGTGGAACACGTCGCGCTTCTGCGAGATGAATGGCTGCGTCACCGTGCCGGGCTTCGATCCGGCGGCCGTGCAGCAAACCGTCAATCGCTGGATCGTGAGCGAAACCGCGAACGCCATCGGCGACGTAACGACGATGATAGAAGCGCAGCGCTTCAACGATGCGGCGAGCACCGCCTATCATTTTGTTTACGACATTTTCTGCGACTGGTATGTCGAGATCACCAAGCCGATCTTCCAGACCGGCAACGATGCGGTCCAGGCGGAAACCCGCGCCACCACGGCTTGGGCGCGCGATCAGATTCTGAAATTGCTGCATCCCTTCATGCCCTTCATCACCGAAGAACTCTGGGCCCGCACCAGCGAAACCCCGCGGGACACGCTGTTGATCCTGGCGGAGTGGCCGCGGCCAAATCGGATCGCAGGCGCCGATGCAGCGACCGCCGAAATTGTCTGGGTGATCGAGATGATCAAGGGCGTTCGCTCCGTGCGCGCGGAGATGAATGTCCCGGCGGGCGCCAAGATCCCGCTGGTGCTGACCGGCGCCAATGACACCGCCAAGGGAAGGCTGGAACGCAACCGTGATGTGATCCTGTCGCTGGCACGTTTGACGAGTGCCGATATCGCCGACGCCATTCCCGCGGGCTCCGCGCAATTCGTGCTGGAAGAAGCTACCGTGGCGCTGCCGCTGGGCGACGTGATCGACTTCGCCAAGGAGCGTGCGCGGCTGGAGAAGGACCTCAAAAAGGCCGAGGAAGAAATCGCCCGCTTCGATGCCAAATTGTCGAACGAACAGTTTGTCTCCCGTGCACCCGAAGACGTGCTGGCCGAACAGCGGGAAAAGCGGGCCGAAGCCGCCGCCCTGGCGGCGCGCCTGGGGGAGGCGGTAAAGCGGCTGGCTTAAAAAGACCCCACTGGCGGCGCAGTTGCAGCCGGGCAGGGGCGTTCCTAATTCTTGGTTTCGCTACTGCCTGGAGACACGCATGCCGACTCTGTTCGACCCGCTGAAAGTGGGCGCTCTCGATTTGCCCAATCGTATCGTGATGGCGCCGTTGACCCGCTCGCGCGCCCATCCCGACAGCCGCGTGCCCAGCGATCTGGCGGTCGAATATTACCGTCAACGGGCAGGATTTGGCCTCATCATTTCCGAGGCCACCAGCGTCTCGCCGATGGGCGTGGGCTATGCCGCGACGCCCGGCATCTGGTCGGACGAACAGACCGAAGGCTGGGCCAAGATCACCCGGGCGGTGCATGACAGAGGCGGGCGCATGCTGCTGCAGCTCTGGCATGTGGGCCGCATTTCCGATCCGATGTTTCTTGGAGGGGCGTTGCCCGAAGCGCCCAGTGCGATCCCCCCGAAAGGCAATGTCAGCCTGGTACGGCCGGAAAAACCCTTCGTCACGCCCCGCGCGCTGGAGACCAGCGAAATTCCCGGCATCATCGCCGCCTACCGGCGCGGCGCGGAAAACGCCAAGCGCGCGGGCTTTGATGGCGTCGAAATTCATGGCGCCAACGGCTATCTGCTGGACCAGTTCCTGCAGGATTCCACCAATCACCGCAGCGACGCTTATGGCGGCACGCGCGAGAAGCGGGCGCGGCTGATGCTGGAAGTGGCCGATGCCTGCGTCGAGGTCTGGGGCGCGGATCGCGTCGGGATGCATCTGGCGCCACGCATGGACAGCCACGATATGGGCGACAGCGACGGACTCGCGACTTTCACCTATGTGGGACGCGAACTCGGCAAGCGCGGGCTCGCCTTTCTGTGCGCCCGTGAGAAACAGCAATCCGATTCCATCGGCCCGGCGATCAAGGACGCATTCGGCGGCGTCTATATCGCCAACGAAGGATTTAATTTCGACACCGCAACCGCCGCGCTGGCCAACGGCGTGGCCGATGCCGTGGCGTTCGGAAAACTCGCCATCGCCAATCCCGACCTGCCGGAGCGATTCGCGGACGGCGCGCCGCTCAATGAATGGAACGCCAGCACCTTCTATTCCGGCGGCGCATCGGGCTATGTCGACTATCCGGCGCGCGCGGTGGAACCTGCCTGATTTCCGCCACACCGGAACGATTCAAGGCGACAACAGTTCTCTTGATGTTCCAGGCCAAACACGGCCAAGGAGGAAGACATGAAACGCTTTGCCAAGACTGCCGCCATCTGCGTATTGGCGCTGGGCGCCGGTACCATCAGCGCCGCGGCGGACAATTGCAGCGGCCATTCCCACGACACAGGCACAGCGCTTGGTGCCGGTGGCGGCGCTTTAATCGGCGGACTAGCCTCGCATAGCGTGGTCGGGGCTGTGGTCGGCGGCGTGGCAGGCGGCTTTGCCGGCAACGCGATCGCCCGCAGCGAGGATTGCGATCATCATTCGCGCTATCGTCACCGCGAACACGATTCCTATTACATCGATCGCGACGGTCGCCGCCACTATCGCTAAAAGCAGCGATCCATACAGCTGGCATCTATTTGAGGAACCCGGCAGGCTCACGCCCGCCGGGTTCTTCTTCGTCACGGCCGGGCCGCGTGCTATTCCCGCGCCGCCGGCCAATCAGATTAGATTCATTCTAATATTTCCACGAAATGCAATCCTGCCGCCGGAAAATCCGGCTTGAGGATGAGCGGGCGCGAGGCGATAGTCCGCCCGGTTTTTGCCGGCTGTCCGGCGCCGCTTCGTCAGGGGTTCCAATGCGCAATATTCACAAATCCGGGCTGCCGTCCCGCCATGTCACCGAGGGGCCCAGCCGCGCACCGCATCGCTCCTATTATTACGCGATGGGACTGACGGAAGAGGAGATTCACCAACCCTTTGTCGGCGTCGCCAGTTGCTGGAACGAAGCTGCGCCTTGCAACATTGCCCTGATGCGCCAGGCCCAGTCCGCGAAAAAGGGCGTCAAGGAAGCGGGCGGCACGCCCCGCGAATTTTGCACCATCACCGTGACCGACGGCATCGCCATGGGTCATGAAGGCATGAAGTCGTCGCTGGTTTCCCGCGAAGTGATCGCGGATTCCGTTGAACTCACCATGCGCGGCCATTGCTACGACGCCTTGGTCGGCCTTGCGGGCTGCGACAAGTCGCTGCCGGGCATGATGATGGCGATGCTGCGCCTGAACGTGCCATCCGTGTTCCTCTATGGCGGATCGATCATGCCGGGCCGTTTCCACGGCAAGGACGTCACCGTGGTCGATGTGTTTGAAGGCGTCGGCCAGCACTCGGCCGGCAAGATGCCGGAAGACGAATTGTGCCTCTTGGAAAGGGTCGCCTGTCCCGGCGCCGGTGCCTGCGGCGGCCAGTTCACCGCCAACACCATGGCCTGCGTCGCCGAGGCGATCGGTCTTGCATTGCCTTATTCGAGCGGTCCGCCTGCCGTCATTCTAGAGCGCGACGATTTCGCACTGAAAGCCGGACGCGCGGTGATGGATCTGCTGGAACTCAATCTGCGTCCCCGCGACATCGTCACCCGCAAAAGCTTCGAGAATGCCGCGATGGTTGTTGCGGCGACCGGCGGCTCGACCAATGCGGCGCTGCATCTGCCCGCCATGGCGAACGAAGCCGGCATCAAGTTCGACTTGTTCGATGTCGCCGAGATCTTCAAGAAAACGCCCTATCTCGCTTCAATGAAGCCGGGCGGCAAGTATGTCGCCAAGGACATGTGGGAAGCGGGCGGCATGCCGATGCTGATGCGGGTCTTGCTGGATGCAGGGCTTCTGCATGGCGACTGCATGACGGTGACCGGCAAGACCATTGCGGAAAACCTCAAGGACATCGTCTTCGATCCCACCCAGAAAGTGATCGTGTCGGTCGACAAGGCATTGGCGCCCACCGGCGGCGTGGTCGGCCTCAAAGGCAATCTCGCCCCCGAAGGCGCCATCGTGAAGATCGCGGGCCTCAAGCACATCAAGCACAAAGGGCCGGCGCGGGTGTTCGATTGCGAAGAGGATTGCTTCGATTTCGTCCAGGCCCGCCGCTACAAGGAAGGCGATGTGCTGGTGATCCGCTGGGAAGGCCCCAAGGGCGGCCCCGGCATGCGCGAAATGCTCTCCACCACCGCGGCGCTCTATGGCCAGGGCGTGGAGAATATCGCCCTGATCACGGACGGGCGCTTTTCCGGCGGCACGCGCGGCCTCTGCGTCGGCCATGTCGGTCCGGAAGCCGCGGATATGGGGCCGATCGGACTGCTCAAGGACGGCGACATCATCACCATCGATGCGGGAACCGGCGAATTGTCGGTCGATCTTTCCGATGCCGAACTGGAGGCGCGCAAGAAGACTTTTCAGCCAAAAGCGCCCAGCTTCAAAACCGGCGCACTGGCGCGTTATGCCAAGAATGTCGGTCCGGCCCGCCACGGCGCGGTGACCACACCGGGCGCGGACCAGGAAGTGCGCTGCTACGCTGATATTTAGTGGTCGCACGACCGGACGGAAAACCGCAGCCCCATGTTATCGTGTTGGGGCTGCACTTTTCCTGGTCGATGCTCCGACTTTTCAGCGCTAGGCTTTCTTGCGGACGTCGTGCGCCTTGCCCAGCACGCGCAGCGCGTTCCCGCCCCAGAAATTTGCCAGTTGCGCTTCGGTATAGCCGGCCTTGACCAGCCGCTCGGTGATCTTGGGCAAGGCCGTCACGTCGTTCAGGCCCTCGACGCCGCCGCCGCCGTCCCAATCGGCGCCGATTCCGACATGGTCCGGTCCTACCAGATCGAGCGCATGCAGGATGTGCTTCATGTAATCATCCAAGGTCGCGCGCGGCGCCGGGAATTTCCTGTCCAGCGCCTTGGTATCGACCGCAGCCTGGCGAACTGTGGCGGTGGCCTGGGCGGGGGTCATGTCGCCCAGACTTTCCAGCTTGGCGCCAATGGCGGCTTCGGCCTTTGCGCGCTCGGGATTGTGTGACGAGGGGATCAGATAGACGGAATTCATCTGAATGGTGCCGCCGGCCGCCGCAAGCTTCTTGATCCTGGCATCGTCCAGATTGCGGGGATGATCGTTGAGGGCCCGGCAGCTGGAATGCGAGCAAATAATCGGGGATCGCGACAATTCCATCATCTGATCGAAGACATCGTCCGAGGAATGACTGGCATCCAGCATGACGCCCAAATCATTTGCTTCCTTGACGAATTCCTTGCCCAGCGGCGACAGCCCGCCCCATTGCTTCTTGTCGGTGGCGGAATCACCCAGCTGGTTGTTGAGGAAATGGATCGGTCCGGCCAAGCGCACACCCAGCTTGTAGAAGGTACGCAGCAAGGTGACGTCGTTGCCCAGAATGCCGGAATTCTCGATCGACTGGAAAACGATGATCTTGCCTTTGGCGGCGATGCGCGGGGCATCCTCGGCCAGAAAGGCAAGCTCGAACTGCTTGGGATTCGCCGCGACCATCTCGCGGATTTCTGCCGCGCGCAGGAAAGCCGCATCGCGCATGGCGCTCATGCCTTCGGGCGTCACCGGCGCCTGCGCCGTGTAGATGGCGAAGAAGCCGCCATCCAGACCGCCTTCGATCATGCGGGGATAATCGGCCTGGGTGAAATCCGCATCGACATTATGCTTCTCCATCACATTCCAGCCCGGACGCGCCAGATTGGCCGGCATGTCGAGATGGGTGTCGAGGCAGATCAATTTCTTGTGCAGCGCGCGCGCGTCCGTCGCCGCCCCGGCGAGCCCCGGCGCCAGCGCCAAGGCCGCCGCGCCACTCGCCATCATTGCCCGCCGCGAAATTTCCATCATGCACTCCCACCCTATAGCCCGTGACGATGCTAGGTGATTTGACGGCACCGCGCCAAAGGATTGTGAACCGCCAAGGGATGGGAATGGAAAATCCGTAATGATCCGCCAGATGGATCGGGCCGATCCGGTCAAGAAAGCGTCTTGCTCAAGGTCAGGATGCCGTCAGCCACATACTGCACCGCCAGCGCCGCAAGCAGCACGCCCAAGAGCCGTCCAAACACCGCCTGTCCCTGGGCGCCCAGCAGCCGTTCCAGATAGGAAGAGGTCAGAAAAACCACATAGGCGACCAGCAACATCAGCCCCATGGTGGCGATCAGAAGCGCGAAGCCCAGCGTGTCCCCATTCACCCGCCCGGCCAGCAGCACCATGGCGGTGATCGCGCCCGGTCCCGCCATCAAGGGAATGGCGAGGGGGAAGGCGGCGAGGTGCGCGCCCGCCGTTCCGGCCTGTTCGGCCTTTCGCTCGACGCGGCGCTCGAACACCATTTCAAAGGCGATGGCGAACAGCAGAAGCCCGCCCGCGATACGAAAGGCGGCCAGCGATATGCCCAGCTTGGTCAGCAGCCAGTCCCCGAACAGGGCCGATCCCGCCAGGAGAAAGAAAGCAATGATGCAGGCTTCCAGGCCGATCTTGCGCTTCTGCGGACCAGGCATGCCCGCGGTCAGGCCGATGAAGATCGGGCCCAGCCCGATGGGGTCGATCACCACAAACAGGGTCACGACGGCGGAAATCAGGGCGGTGAACATGGCAGCGAGTGTAGCGCAAATGCGGCTCCGGTGCGGATAGCAGCGTAAAGTGTCGCAGGCACGGCGAAAACTCTCCCACAGATCGGCTTCCGCAGAGCGGGCAAGGGATTGAAAGCCCAGCCCCAAAGGGGCATCGTTCGGCCACAAAAAAAGGGGAGGAATTTATGGGTTATCTGTCCGCGCGCCTGCTGGGAACGGCCGCGTTGCTTTCGATGACGGCGTTCGCGCCGGCGTATGCCGCCGGCGCCGGGGATGCCGGGCTCAAGGCCATTGCCGCCCAGATCCAGATCACGCGCGACACCTATGGCATCGCCCATGTGAAAGGGCACACTGACGCCGACGCGGTGTTCGGCATGGTCTATGCCCAGGCCGAAGACGACTTCAACCGGGTCGAAACCAATTATGCGACCAATCTGGGCCTGACGGCGACGTTTGACGGCGAGAAAGCGATCTGGAGCGATCTGCGCCAGCGCCTCTACACCGACCCCGAGACGCTGAAAGCCGATTACGCCAAGAGCCCGGCATATCTCAAGAAAATCATGATCGGCTGGGCCGACGGCCTGAATTATTACCTGGCCACCCATCCCAATGTGAAGCCCAAATACATTGCCCATTACGAGCCCTGGATGGCGCTCTCCTTCACCGAAGGCAGCATCGGCGGCGACGTGGAAAAAGCCCGCCTGACCCAGATCCAGGCTTTCTATGAAAAGCGCACCGTGGCGATGACCGATATCGAAAAGGGTCTGCGCTATGTCGAGCCCGTCGGCTCAAACGGCATCGCGATTGGTCCCCAGAACAGCAAGAGCGGTCATGCGATGCTGTGGATCAACCCGCACACGTCGTTCTATTTCCGCGCCGATGTGCAGATGACCAGCGACGAGGGGCTCAACGCCTATGGCGCCGCCACCTGGGGTCAGCCCTTCCTGTATCAGGGCTTCAATGAACATCTGGGCTGGATGCACACCACCAGCTCCGCCGATTGCGTGGACGAATTCGCCGAGACCGTCACCCAGAAAGACGGCAAATATGTCTACAAATACGGCACCGAAGAACGCCCGGTGACGGTGAAGAACATCACCATCAACTACAAGGCCGCCGATGGCAGCATGGCGAAGAAAACTTTCGTCACCTACGCCACGCATCATGGCCCGATCGTGCGCGAGGCCAATGGCAAATGGATCGCCATGGCGATCATGAATACGCCGATCGCCGCACTCGAACAGTCATTCGGTCGCACCAAAGCCAAAAATTTCGCGGAATATATGAAGGTTGCGGCGCTCGGCGCCAATTCCTCGAACGACACGCTCTATGCGGACGACAAAGGCAATTATGCCCTGTTGCTTCCGCAATTCGTGCCGAACCGCAATGACAGCTTCGATTACACCAAGCCGGTGGATGGGTCCGATCCCGCCACCGATTGGAAGGGCTCAACGCCGCTGGACAAGATTCCGCATGTGGTCAATCCGGCCAGCGGTTTTGTGTTCAACAGCAACGACACGCCTCAGAATGCGGCGGGACCGAACACGGTCGATATGTCCAAATTCCCGAGATATATGGACGCGTCGGGAGAAAATCCGCGCGGCGTTCATATGGTGAAGGTGCTGACCAACAACAAAGGCATGACGCCGCAGACCCTGATCAAGGCAGCCTTCGATCCGTTCCAGCCTGCTTTCGCCGAAATGGTCCCGGCACTGGTGCGCGATTACGACGCTCTGCCGTCTTCCAGCCCGCTCAAGGCAAAGCTCGCCGAACCGGTGGCGCTGCTGAAGGCCTGGGATTTCAAATGGGGCGTGGATTCGGTGGCCAATTCGGTGGCCATCTTCTGGGGCGAGGCCTTGTATAACCGCGATATCCGTCCGATGCGGGCGGCGGGGATCCGGGAAGATTATGTCGACTATCTGACCAACAGGGCCTCCGCCAACGACCGGCTGCAGTCGCTGTCGGACGCGGTGGACAAGCTCACTGCCGATTTCGGGACCTGGAAAACGCCTTGGGGCAACATCAACCGCTATCAGCGCATAACCGACGACATCGAGGCGAAGTTCGATGACGCCGCCCCCAGCGTGCCGGTGCCGTTCGATTCCGCGCAATGGGGTTCGATCGCTTCCTATGGTGCCGTCCATGACACGACCAAGAAATGGTACGGCGTCAGCGGCAACAGCTTTATCGCGTCGGTGGAGTTCGGGCCCAAGGTCCAGGCCTGGTCGGCAACGATCGGCGGCGAAAGCGGCGATCCCAAATCGCCGCACTTCAAAGATCAGGCACAGGCCTACATCACGGGCAATCTGCTGCCGGTCTTCTTCTATCCGGAAGACCTCAAGGCTCACACCGAGCGCGCCTACCATCCGGGCGAGTAGTGTCTGCACAGGATTTGGCCGCCGTCTGAATAGTTTTCAGGCGGCGGCCCATCTTGACGCTCGGCCGGTTCCGAAGGCCAAATGCCGCCGCCGCGCCGAAATGTTTCGCGCGGGACAAGGGGGCCTTCGATGTCGAACCTGCATAGCCGTAGAGGTTTTCTCAATCTGAGCGGCGCCAGCGCCGCCGGCCTTTTGGGAGCATCGGCCTGGACGCGCGCCTGGGCGGCGGAAACGCCCGACCTGATCGTCACCAACGCCAAGGTCTATACCGTCGACAACGCCATGCCGCGGGCGGAAGCCTTTGCGATCCGCGACGGCAAATTCGTCGCCGTGGGCAAAACCGACGAGATCAAGGGCCTGGCCGGCAAAGGCACTCAAAGCTTCGACGCCAAAGGCATGACGATCGTGCCTGGCTTCATCGATTGCCACAATCACGCTCCTGGCAATGTGCTCCTCTATGAAGCGGTGGTCGGAAATCCTTATCTCGTCGAATTCGTCACCATCCAGAGCATCATCGACAAGCTCAAGGCCCGCGCCGCCAAGACGCCTGCCGGAACCTGGGTCGAGGGGTATTTCTTCGACGACACCAAAGTGAAGGACAATCGCGAGGTCGATGTTCACGATCTCGACAAGGTCTCGACCGACCTTCCCGTGGCCGTGCATCATCGCGGCGGCCACACCTCTTATTACAACAGCAAGGCCCTGCAGATGGCGGGGATCACCAAGAACACGCCCAATTCCTTCGGCGGCACCTATGACAAGGACCCCAAGGGCGAGTTGAACGGACGCGTTACCGACCGCGCCCGCAGTGTCTTCGCCAAGGTCGGCACCCGCACCGCCTATAGCCCCGCAGAGCAGTTGCAGCGGGACCGGGAAGGCCTTGCCTTCATCTCCAAGCAATTCGTCAAATATGGCCTCACCACCGTGCACCATGAAGGCGGCGACCTGATGGCGCTGCAGCAGGTGCGTGCGCGCGGCGATCTTCTCCATCGCGTCAGCTATGAATGCCAGGACAAAGTGCTGGATGCGATGATCAATCTGGGCATCGAATCCGGCTTCGGCGATGAGTGGGTCCGGTTTGGCGCCACGTCGGAGCACACGGTGGACGGCTCCTTCTCCGAACGCACCATGGCGATCAGCAAGCCCTATATCGGCATCACGCCGGCCTACCAGGGCAATCTGACCGAGAAACAGGAAGATCTCGATGCCTGGGCGGACAAGGTCAACCGCGCCGGCATCCAGATGAACTGCCACGCCAATGGCGATGTCGCGATCGACCACGTCCTGACCGCGTACGAAAAAGCGCTGAAAGCGTTTCCGCGTGCCGACGCCCGACCCAAGATCACCCATTGCAGCCTGATCAACGACAGCCTGCTGGCGCGGATAAACGCGTTGAATGCGGTGCCGGCGCTGTTCACCACCTATGCCTACTACAACGCCGACAAATTCCATTTCTACGGCGAAGATATGATGAAGCATATGATGGCTTATCGCAGCCTGCTGGACGCGGGCGTGCATGTGGCCGCCGGTTCGGATTTCAGTCCGGGCCCGTTCGCGCCGCTGATGGGCATGCAAGGCATGGTGACGCGCCATGGCTGGAACGGCGAGACCTGGGGCGCCAACCAGAAGATCACGGTGGAGGAGGCGCTGCGCGTCAACACCATCAACGGCGCCTACAACAGTCACGAGGAAAACATCAAAGGCTCGATCACGGCGGGCAAGCTGGCCGACTATGTCGTGCTGGCGGATGACCTGCACACCATCGATCCGGAGAAGATCAAGGACATCAAGATCGTCCGCACCGTTACCGGCGGCAAGACGGTCTATCAGGGCTAATTCTCATCGGCCAAACGGCGCAGCGCCTCGCCGTTGAGGCGCTGCGTCGTCCATTCCTCCATCGGGACCGCACCCAGTCCCCGATAAAAGGCGATCGCGTTCGCATTCCAGTCGAGAACGGACCATTCGAAGCGCCCGCATTCTTCGGCGACAGCTTTTCGCGCCAATGCCTGGAACAGGCTCTTGGCGATGCCGCGGCGGCGAAAGGCCGGCCGCACGAATAGATCTTCCAGATAGAGTCCCGGGCGGCCAAGGAAGGTGGAAAAGTTGTAAAAATAGAGCGCGAACCCCGCGGGAGCACCATCCCATTCCGCCATTATCGCCTGCGCGCGCTTGTCCTTGAACAAGAAACGCCGAAGCAATGCGGTATCGGCGACGCACTCATGACTGAGACGCTCGAACTCGGCCAGTTCGCGGATATAGTCCAGAATCAGATCCGCGTCCTCAGGCCCGGCATCGCGAAAAACAAGAGAGTTCATGGCAGATTGCCTTTCAGATTGTTGTCCAGCCGGGAGAAAATCAATTTTGCCCCGAATCGCCGGGCGCCGGATATAAAAGCCCATCATGCAAATATCGACAGTCCCGCCAAGCGACCCCAAGCGGCGCGTCTTGAAAGACGTATTCGGCTTCGACGATTTCCGGCCCGGCCAAACCGCCGCGATGGAGGCGCTGCTCGCGGGCCGCCATGTCCTGACCGTCATGCCGACCGGCGCCGGCAAGTCGCTCTGCTACCAGGTTCCGGCGCTGGTCCTGGGTGGCCTGACCATTGTGGTTTCGCCGCTGGTGGCGCTGATGCAGGACCAGGTGGCCGCGCTGCGTCTGGCCGGCGTGGCGGCCGACACCATCAACTCTTCCCTGGACCGGGGCGCCAACATCGCCAGCTGGCGCCGCGTGACCAAGGGCGACACGCGCCTGCTTTATCTTGCACCCGAGCGGTTGATGACGGAACGGATGCTGGAAGCCCTTGGCCAGCTCGATGTCCGGCTGATTGCGATCGACGAGGCGCACTGCATTTCCCAATGGGGTCCGGCTTTCCGGCCGGAATATGAAGGCCTTTCGCGGCTGCGCGAGATTTTTCCGAAGGTACCGATCATCGCGCTGACGGCGACGGCGGATGAAACCACCCGCGCCGACATCGCCCGGCAGATCTTCGCGGGGCAGGTGGAAACGCTGGTGCTGGGTTTCGACCGGCCGAACATCAAGCTTACCGTCGCGGCGCGAAATGACGGCAAGCGGCAATTGCTGGATTTCGTGCAGGGACATCCGGGCCGCAGCGGAATCGTCTATTGCCTGTCGCGCAAAAAGACGGAGGAGACCGCCGCGTTCCTGGTCCGCAACGGGATACCGGCGCTGGCCTATCATGCCGGCATGACCAAGGAGGCGCGCGATGCCAACCAGAACAGCTTCATGACCGAGGCCGGCATCGTGATGGTGGCGACCATCGCTTTCGGCATGGGAATCGACAAGCCGGATGTCGCCTATGTTTTTCACACCGACCTGCCGGGCAATCTCGAAGCCTATTATCAGGAGATCGGCCGCGCCGGACGCGACGGGCAACCGGCGCAGGCGCATATGCTGTTCGGCCTCAGTGATATCCGCATGCGGCGGCTTTTCATCGATGGGGACGACGCGTCCCCGGAACACAAAAGACGCGCCCATGGCCGGCTTGGCACCTTGATCGGTTATTGCGAGACCGCCGGTTGCCGACGCCAAATTCTGCTCAACTATTTTGGAGAGAACGCGGAGCCATGCGGCAACTGCGACAATTGCCTCGTCAAGGCGCCGCGCGCGGACGGCACCGTAGAGGGGAAAATCATTCTCGGAGCTATCGCACAGTCCGGCGAACGTTTCGGACCCGCTCATATCGTCGACATCCTGCGCGGACACGAGACCCAGAAGATCGTGGACAAGGGACATGACCGGCTCGCCAGCTTCGGCAGCGGCAAGACTCGCAAGAAGGACGAGTGGCAGTCGCTGATCCGCCAGCTTGTCGCGGGCGGATATCTGACTTTGGATCTGGGAGGTCATGGCGGGCTTTTCATTGCGGAGAAAGGCCGCGCACTGGGCCGCGGCGAAATCGCATTTCACTACCGGGCGGAGACGCCGCGCGCCGGATCGCGCAACCGGGCGCGTTCCAGCCCCGCCGAGGGCACGCCGGACGGCGATCCCGCGCTGCTGGCCGCGCTCAAATCCCTTCGCGTGCGTCTCGCCCGGGAGCGCCAGGTGCCGGCTTATGTGATTTTTTCCGACCGCTCCCTGGCCGACATGGCCGCTCGCTGTCCGCGCGATCTGGATGGCTTTGCCGCTGTCCATGGCGTCGGCGCCGCCAAGCTCAAGGAATTTGGTCGGCTATTTCTGGGCGCCATCGCCGCGCACCAATCCGGGCCTGATTAGCCGCCGCGAACCCGGACTGGCAGGTTATTTGCTGCGGGCAGGCGTGCAGCCCCAGAATGGGACCAGCCGTGAAACATTTCGAGTCAAACGACAAGTTTTTGGGAAAATTCGATGCCGGCGTCTGCGCCGCGTTTATCGGGCTCGCCCTGTTTTGGGTCACCGTCGGCACAGCCGTTTGGCGTTTCACCTAATTCCGAAATCCGCCGATCAACCTACCTTCCTGACGGAATGTTCGCGCGCGGCGGACTCGCAGCCATCTGCCCGCCGTTGAGACAACCGGGAATCCGTGGTTAATGTCGCCCCGCTGAATGCGATCGGGGGGAAGCTTGGACGAGACGTCCGTCGTCGAACGCGAGCGCGGGCTGCACAAGGCCCTGAGCAAAAGCCAGATCGTCATGATCAGCCTGGGCGGCGCCATCGGCACCAGCCTGTTCCTGTCGAGCGGCATCGCCCTTGGCTATGCCGGTCCTTCGGTGCTGATCAGCTACGCCATCGCCGGCCTGGTCGCGGTGGCCCTGGTGTTCAGCCTGTCGGAAATGGCGGTGATGCATCCGGCGGCAGGCTCGCTGGGGACCTATGCCGAGACCTATCTGAATCCCTGGGCCGGGTTCGTGGTCCGCTATACCTACTGGTTCGCGCAAGTGATCGCCACCGGCTTCGAAGCGGTCGCGGCGGGTATCTACATGACCTATTGGATCCCCGGCGCCCCAGTGTGGCTGTGGGCGATGGGTTTCACCCTTGTCGTCATCACCGTGAACTCCCGCTCGGTCGCGAGTTTCGGAACCGTCGAATACTGGTTCGCCTTCATCAAGGTGACGGCGATCGTGCTGTTCATCGTCTTGGGGACGGCCCAGATCTTCGGGCTGGGTGCAAAGCCCGTCGGCCTGCACAATCTCTATCAACTCCCGGGCGGATTCTTTCCCCACGGGTTCGGCGGGATGTGGATGGCGGTGATCCTGGCGACGCTGTCCTTCGTCGGGATCGAAGTGATCGCGGTGACCTCCGGGGAGACGCCAAACCCGCAAAAGACGATCCCCGCCGCGCTGCGCACCATGGCGGTCCGGCTGTTCCTGTTTTATTTCCTGGCGCTGGCGGTCGTGGCGGCTCTGATCCCTTGGACACAGACCGGCGGCAGCGTGACGATATCCGAGAGTCCCTTCGTCAAGGTGCTGGACCATACCGGCATTCGCCACGCCGCCGGGATCATGAATTTCGTCATCATCAGTGCCGCCCTGTCGGGCATGAATACCAATGTCTATCTGTGTTCGCGGATGCTGTTCTCCCTGTCGCGCGGCCGCTACGCACCGCGATTTCTCGGGCGGCTCAGCAAATCCGGCACGCCGGTAGCGGCGACCCTGGTGTCGGGCGCCTGCATCCTGATGGCAGTGGGCGCGGCGAAATTCACTCCCAGCGCCTATAGCTATCTGCAGGGCATAGCCTTGTTCGGAATCATCACGGTCTGGGTTTTGACTCTTCTCAGCCATCTGCGCTTTCGGCAGGTACACAAGGCCGCGGATCTACCGGTCCGGATGCCGCTGTTTCCCGCAATCCAGATCATCGGCCTTGGCCTGATGATCGCGCTGGCGGTGACCATGGGATTTGACAAGGATTGGAATCAATCCTGGATTGTCGGCGTGCCTTGGCTGATCCTTTTGACCATCGCCTATTTCATCTGGAAGCGAGTGAGATTTTCGGAATGACCGCGCCACACCTTCCGTCCGCCGCCGAAGTGGATGCTGCTCGCGCCAATATCGCCGGGATCGCGCGGCGCACACCGCTGTGGCGGATCGGCACCGACACGCCCGGCATCAATCTGTGGCTCAAGCTGGAAAATTTGCAGCCGCTGGGCTCGTTCAAGATTCGCGCGGCGGTCAACGCGATCAAGACCGCCGATCCGCAAAAGCTGCGCGCGGGCATATTGTCGCCCAGCGCGGGAAATTTCGGTCTTGGCCTTGCCTGGGCGGCAAAGGATCTCGGCGTTCCCATCACCATCGTCGCTCCCGACAGCGCGGCGATGGCAAAAACAGCCAAGCTGGAGGCGTTGGGCGCCCGCGTGATCCGCGTTCCTTTCGAACACTGGTGGCAGGTCCTCCAGACCCGAAGTTTCGACGGTGTCGACGGCGCCTTCTTCCATCCCGTCGCGGACACCGCCGTGGTGTCTGGCAACGCGACCATCGGTGCGGAGATACTGGAAGACCTCGCGGAGTTCGACGCCGTGGTCGTTCCCTTCGGGGGCGGCGGACTGATCAGCGGCATTGGTTCGGTCATGCGGCGGTCGAGGCCCAATGCGCGAATCTTCGCCGTGGAATCCGAGACGGCGCGGCCAGCCGCCGCCGCGCTGTCCGCCGGCCGCCCTATGCCTGTCACCCAAGTCCCCAGCTTTGTCGACGGCATCGGCAGCAGCGAAGTATTGGACGAAATGTGGCCACTGGTGCGCGAGACCGTGGACCAGGCGATCTTTGCCTCCCTCGCTGAAATCGCCGCCGCTGTCCGCCTGCTGGCCGTCCAGCACAAGATCATCGCCGAAGGCGCCGGCGCCGCCTCGGTGGCCGCCGCTCTGTCCGGTCGTGCCGGCAAAGGCAACATTGTCTGCATCGTTTCGGGCGGCAATATCGATGCCTCGAAATTGGCGACAATCCTCGCGGGCGAAATCCCGACATGATCAGGACCGAGGAACTGGGCCGGATCGTTTTCGGGTGCGGCAATATCGGCGGCCTGGGCTCGTCACCGAACTTGCGCGACAAAGGCGACAGCCAGGAGCAGGGGCTGACGTTGCTGGATCACGCCCGCAATCTGGGGCTCACCCGGTTCGACACTGCAAATACCTATGGCGGCGGCATCAGCGAAACCGTGCTGGGCGCATGGCTGCGCGTTCAGGACGCGGCGTTTCGTTCCCGCATCCAGGTCGCGACCAAAGTCGGCAATCCCAATGGCTGTCCGCCCGGCGACAGGCCCTTGAGCCGCGCCCAAATTGCTTACCATCTGGACGTGTCCCTGCGCCGTCTCGGCCTGGAACGGATCGATCTCTATTATCTGCATGAGTTCGATCCGCTGACGCCGCTGGATGAAACCCTCGAAGCCCTGGACCGCGCGCGCGCGCAAGGCAAGATCGCGGCCTTCGGAATCTCCAATGCGACATTGGACGATCTGAAGAATGTCTTGGCGCTGACGGGCGAGGGGCCCCTGCGCCGCGCCTTCACCCATGTTCAGAACCAGTTCAATCTGTTGGAGCAGGGCGACCTGCCGGAACTGATCCCCTTGGCCCACACCCAGGGCATCGCCTATGTCGCCTTCAGTCCGCTGGCCGGCGGATTGCTCAGCGGAAAATATCGCCAGGACAAGCCGCCCAATCCGGGCGACCGCATCAGTGTTGCGCCCGACATTTACCGCCACCTCCTGACGCCGAAGACCTTCGATGCCATCGAGAAACTGCGCCTGCGCGCGGCGGCGCAGGGATGGACGGTGCCAGGCGCGGCGCTACGGTTTGTCCTGGACACCCCAGGGGTGAATTCCCTGATCATCGCACCCAGATCGATGGAGCAATTCGCGGCGTACGATATCGGGTGATGGCGGATGGGGTGAGATTCGAACTCACGGTGACGTTTCCGCCACGCCGGTTTTCAAGACCGGTGCCTTAAACCACTCGGCCACCCATCCGGGAAATAACGAATTACTGAACCTCGTCAGCGCATGCAATCCCGCCGGTTTTGCGGAAAACAGGCTTTGGCCTGTTTTCCGTCCTCGCCGATGCTCGGATCGCTCCGCTATCGCGTCGCGCCCAAAATTGCCTGGCGGCAATTTTGTCAAGACCGGTGCCTTAAACCGCTCGGCCACCCATCCATCTGTTCCGATTAAGCCCTTGCAACAATGGATGCAAATGCGAAAACCGGCTTTGCACCTCTGGGCGCCATCCTTTAGCGTCCGGACGTTCCCATGGTTGATTCGGCCTGATGCGCGGTTTGCGATTTCCCGTCCTTATTTGCCTGGGTCTGGTCACGGCGGGCTGCGGTACGACGCCCCGTCCGGTGCCCCCGCCGGACAACCATGCCGTCACCGTGCCGCGCAACGCTGGGATCTACAAAGTCGGCAATCCCTATCAGATCGACAATGTCTGGTATTACCCGCACGAACAGCCCGATTATGACGAGACCGGCATCGCCTCCTGGTACGGTCCGACCTTCTACGGCAAATCGACCGCCAATGGCGAAGCCTATGACGGCAACGCGCTGACGGCCGCCCATCGCACCTTGCCGATGCCGGTGAATGTGCGCGTCACCAATCTCGACAACGGAAAATCCATTGTGGTGCGGGTGAATGACCGCGGACCTTATGCCCGCGGCCGCATCATCGATCTGTCGCGCCGGGCCGCCGAACTGCTGGACGTGGTGCAGACCGGCACCGCCAAGGTGCGCGTCACTTATCTGAGCCGCGCCGATCTGGAAGGTGGCGGACCGCCGCCGTCGATAACGCCGCCCGAGATTGCCTCCGCATTGCCTGCCGCGCCCACCGCCAAGGTGGACACAGCCGCGTTGAACCTGCTTCCCGGCGCGCCTGTCGCACCGCCGGTCAAACAGAGCGTGCTGCCGACACCTGCGGTGCCCCCGCCCATGCAGGTCGCGTCCAATCAACCGACCGGTCAGGTGGTGCAGGAGCCGGTTCCCGCCGCCACCCACCTTTATGTGCAGGTCGGCGCCTTTTCCAAGCTCGCCAATGCCAAGACGCTTTTGTCGAAACTGGGCGGCGATTTGCGGATTTCGCCCCTGCAGCGAAACGGGCAGACTCTCTATAGAGTGCGTACCGGCCCGCTCAACTCGGTCGAGGATGCCGATGCGGAACTGTCTCGAATGACCGGGGCGGGCAGCAACGACGCCCATATCGTGGTCGATCAATAAGCCGTCACCGGAGTAAATGCATGCGCCGACTTTTCCTGATTGCCCTGTCTCTGTTCGCGTTCGCCATTGCGCCGGCGCGCGCCGCCCTGGACACCAATGCCGAGCACGGCCTGCTGATGGATGCGGCGACGGGGCAGGTGCTCTGGCAAAAAGACGGCATGGTGCCGATGCCGCCGGCTTCCATGTCCAAGCTCATGACATTGGAGCTGTTGTTCCAGCGCCTGAAGGACGGGCGGATGAAACTCACCGACACTCTGCCGGTGTCGGAGCGCGCCTGGCGTACCCAGGGCTCCAAAATGTTCGTCGAGCTGGGCACCAGCATCACGGTCGAAAACCTGATCCGCGGCATCATCATCCAGTCCGGCAACGATGCCTGCATCGTGGTCGCCGAAAGCATGGGCGGCACGGTCGAGGGCTTTGTCGATCTGATGAACAAGCGGGGCAAGGAACTGGGCCTGGCCCAGTCCCATTTCGTCAATCCGGACGGACTGCCCGACCCGCCGGGACAGATGATGAGCGCTCTGGATCTCGCCAAGCTGGCGCGCCATCTGATCCGCGACTATCCGGACTATTATCACTATTTCAGTGAGAAGAGTTTTGTCTGGCACAACATCACACAGCCCAATCGCGACCTGGTGCTGGGATCGCTGCCGGGCGCGGACGGCCTCAAGACCGGCCATACCGATGCAGCGGGTTACGGCATCACCATCTCAGCGGTTCGGGACAATACGCGCTTCATTCTGGTTCTGAACGGGTTGCGCTATCCTCAATATAACAATGACTATTTCCCCAACATCAAACGCGCCGAGGAGGCCGGGCGGGTGATGGACATGGCGTTCCGCGAATTCCGCCGTTACCCGATCACCGCTGCCAACCAGGTGGTGGGACAGGCCGCCGTGAACGAAGGTACGCAGCCCAGCGTGCCGGTAACGCCCGCAGCAGCCGTGGCCGCCACCATGCAGGTGGATTCCCATGCCGGAATGAAGACGGCGATCAAGACCGATCCCGGCCTGACCGCGCCGGTGGCGCAAGGCCAGCGGGTCGGCACCATGACGGTCACCGCGCCGGATTTCCCGGCCCTGACGGTGCCGGTCTATGCGGCGCAGCCTGTAACGCGGGCGAATATCTTCTCGCGCACCTGGAACCGCTTTTTCGGAAAGCATTGAACGGCGCATGGCGGGGCGCTTCATCACCCTGGAAGGCGGCGAGGGCAGCGGCAAGTCCACCCAGGTCAAGCGCCTGGCTGCCGCGCTGAATGCCAAGGGCCTCGCCACTTTGACCACCCGCGAACCGGGCGGTTCGCCGGGGGCGGAGGAGATCCGCGCCCTTCTGGTCAATGGCGCGCCGGGCCGCTGGGATGCGCTCACCGAAACGCTTCTGATTTATGCCGCCCGCGCCGACCATGTCGGCCGCACCATCGGTCCGGCGCTGTTGGCGGACAAATGGGTGATCTCCGATCGCTTCACCGATTCCTCCTATGCCTATCAGGGCGCGGGGCGGGGGCTGGCGCGCGAGACCATCCGGCGCATCGATTCCGTCGTGCTGGACGACTTCAAGCCTGATTTTACTTTGGTCTTGGACATCGACGTGGAAACCGGCCTGAAACGCGCCGGCGCGCGAGGCGCCGCCGAATCGCGGTTCGAGAATTTCGACCGCGATTTTCACGAGCGCTTGCGGCAGGCCTTTCTGGACATCGCCAGGCGGAACCCCGACCGCTGCGCGATCATCGACGCGGCCGAGGATCCGGATGCCGTCGCCGCCGCGATCTGGGCGGCTACGGCCCGGCGTTTTGGGTTATAGTTCGCCCATGGCCAAACGCGCGCGCGTCAGTGAACCGGATGAGAGCGACCGCATCGAGGGATTTCCCCATCCGCGTGAAACGGCCAGCCTGATCGGTCAGGACATGGCGCTGTCCCACGCCGCCCGCGCCATCCGCAGCGGCAAGCCGCCCCAGGGCTGGCTGATTTCCGGTCCGCCGGGCATCGGCAAGGCCACTTTCGCCTACCGGATCGCGCGCTATCTTCTTGCCTATGGCGCCCGGGACAGCGGCGCGGAAGACCTGTCGGTACCGGCCAGTGATCCCAATGCCATTCAAGTCCATGCCGGTTCTCATCCCGGGCTGCTGGTGCTGAGGCGCGGCATCAACGAACGGACCGGAAAATTGATGACCGAATTGTCGGTGGACGAGGTCCGCCGCCTAGCGGGATTTTTCGGCCTGACATCGGGCGCGGGCGGCTGGCGGGTCGCCATCGTGGATACCGCCGACGATATGAACGCCAACGCAGCCAATGCGCTTTTGAAGCTGCTGGAAGAGCCGCCCAATCGCGCCATGATGATTTTGCTGGCCAACCGGCCCGGCCAGTTGCTGCCGACGATCCGTTCGCGCTGCCAGCGGCTGGAGCTGCGGCCGCTAGACGAGACCGTCGTCGCGGACGCGCTGAAACAATATCTTCCGGACGCAACCATCGAGGAGCGATCCTCGCTGGCGCGGCTTTCCGGCGGCTCGATCGGTGCCGCGCTCAATCTGGCAAGCGGCGAGGGCGGCGAACTGGCCGCGGAGGCCGACCGCCTGATCGAGAACGCGGCGACGCCGGACATCCTGGCACTGCTGGCCCTCGGCGACAGGCTTTGGCGCGCCAAGGACGGATTGGCCCGGTTCGGTGATTTCCTCATCGAAGCGATGGAAACACGCATACGCGCCAAGGCCCGCGCATCGTCCGGTGTGCGGCTTGAACGCTGGATGGCGCTGCTCACAAGGCTGGAAGACAGTTTCGCGCGTTCGCGCGGGCTCAATCTGGAGCCGCGCCAAACCATCCTGAGCGCCGCCCGCGACATGGCGGCCACCGCGAGACGGGCGGGCCCGCTCTGATGCTGGTCGACAGTCATTGCCATCTGGATTTTCCCGACTATGCCGGCGATGTCGACGGCGTGGTGATGCGCGCGCGCGCCGCGGGCGTCGGCGTCTGTCTCAGCATCGGCACCGAACTGTCGCGCTTTGCCGGGGTCCGTGCTGTGGCGGAAAAATTTCCCGATGTCTGGTGCAGCGTCGGCGTGCATCCACATGAGGCGGAAAAAGAATTACTGGCCGATGCCGCACCGCTGCTGGCCGAGACAAGCCATCCCAAGGTGGTCGGGATCGGCGAAACCGGGCTCGATTATTATTACGCCCATTCTCCCAGAGCCGAGCAGATCGCCAATTTCCGCGCCCACATCGCCGCCGCGCGTCAGTCCGCATTGCCGCTGATCGTCCATACCCGCGACGCCGATGACGACACTATCGAGGTGTTGGAAGATGAGATGGGGAAGGGGGCCTTCGGCGGTCTCATCCATTGCTTCACCGGCACGCAAAGGCTGGCCGATGCCGCGCTGGCGATGGGATTTTATATTTCGGTTTCGGGCATTGCGACCTTCAAGAATTCCGGGGCTTTGCGCGATGTCATCAAGACCGTGCCGCTGGACCGTCTTCTGGTGGAGACCGATGCGCCTTTCCTGGCGCCGGTGCCGTACCGCGGCAAGACCAACGAACCGGCCTTTGTCGTGCATACCGCGAAAATGCTGGCCGAACTCAAAGGCATCGGCGAAGCCGAGCTGGCCGCCGCAACGACCGAGAATTTCTTCCGCCTGTTCCGCAAAGTGCAGCGGCCGGCATGACGGACTCTCTTCAGGTGCGGATTCTAGGCTGCGGATCGTCCGGTGGCGTGCCGCGTCTGGGCGGCCCCGACGAAGCCGGAAACTGGGGCGAGTGCGATCCCACCAACCCTAAGAATCGCCGCCGCCGCTGCTCCATCCTGGTGCGCCGCAAATCCGCTGAGGGCGAAACCCGTGTTCTGGTCGACACTTCGCCGGATCTGCGCGAGCAGCTGCTCGAAGCGCGGATCGGCCGGCTGGACGGCGTTCTGATCACCCACGATCACGCCGATCAGACCCATGGCATCGACGATCTCAGGACGATCACCCTGAACAGTGGAACCCGCACCGATGTGTGGGGCGACCGCGGCACGTGGAAAAGCCTGATGGCCAAGTTCGGCTATTGCTTCGTTCAGCCGCCGGGCAGCGATTACCCGCCCATTCTCAACGCCCATGAAATCCACGAACCCTTCCGGCCTTTCGTGATCGTCGGCGCGGGGGGAGGCGTGCCGGTCCGGGCCTTCGCGCAGGGCCATGGCCAGATCGGCAGCCTGGGTTTCCGCTTCGGCCCCGTCGCCTATTCCAGCGACGTGGACGCGCTGGATGACGCCGCGTTCGCCGCCCTGGAGGGCGTCGAATGCTGGATCCTGGATGCGCTGCGCCGCACACCGCATCCCAGCCATGCCCATCTGGCCAAAAGCCTGGAGTGGATCGGCCGGGTGCGGCCCAAACGGGCCATCCTCACCAACATGCACCTGGATATGGATTATGAAACCCTGCGCCGCGAACTGCCGGACGGCGTGGAGCCGGGTTTTGACGGCTTGCGCCTGGATTTTCCCGCTCCATAAAGTTGACGCCGATCACCGGAATCCGTGCTATAAACGTCCCTTAAGGTTCGCCTTTTAGAGCCAATAATTGGGAGGCATGCGATGAAGCGTCTAGCTTTAATTTCCGCCTTGCTTTTATCCGCACTGGCGGCACCGGCGGCGGCCGGACCTGTTCTCGGCGGCTCAATGCCCGACAAGCCGTTCGACAATCTGCAGATGATCTACAACACCGATCCGGCGCTGCAATGCTACCGCACGGCGCGCGACGGCATGGACCTCCGATTCGGTTTGGAGCATTGCAATACGGCGGTAATCGATCCGATGATGAATTACCGCGCCCAGACCTTGGTCAATCGCGGCATCATTCGTTACGACATGGGCGATCATGGCGGCGCGCTGAATGATTTCAACAACGCGCTCAGCTATAACCCGGCGCTGGGCGATGCCTATCTCAACCAGGGCCTGGTGCTGGTCGCCGACAAGCGTCCGGCCGAGGCGATGGCTGCGATCAATCAAGGCATTGCACTGGGCGCCACCAATCTGCAGGTGGCGTATTATACGCGCGGCGAAATCGCCGACGATGCGGGACACTATGCCCAGGCCTATCGCGACTATAAGCAGGCCCTGATGATCAAGCCGGATTACGCCCCGGCGCAGCGTCAGCTGGCACGCTTCAAAGTGGTTCCGAAAGGAACCCCGACGCAATGACCGGACGCGGCGCGGTCTGTGGCTGCGCTGCCCTCCTGCTCCTGTCGGCGCCCGCGCACGCCCTTGTGGCGGTTGTGGGTGCCGGCATGGCGCATGACTGTTTTATTGCCGCCAAAGCCGGAAACGATCCCAGAGGCGCCATAGCCATCTGCAACATGGCGCTGGCGGAAGAGGCGCTCGATGCGCGCTCGCGGGCCGGAACCTATGTCAACCGTGCCGTGATGAAGATGGCGCTGGGCCATGTCGACGACGCCATGACCGACTATAATTCCGGCCTCGCTTTGTATCCCGACCTGGGTGACGGTTATGTCGATCGTGGCGCAGCCCTGATCACGCTCAAGCGCTATGACGACGCGATGACCGATATCAACAAGGGCATTGCTCTGGGGCAATCCTATGAGCAGATCGGTTATTACAATCGCGGCGTGGCGGAATTCTACCTGGGGCAGGTCGCGGAATCCTATCACGACTTTAAAAAGGCGCTGGAAATCGCGCCGGATTTCACACTCGCCAGCGAACAGTTGAAGAATTTCGTGGTGACGCGCAAACCCGCAGTACCAGAACAATCCCGATGAAAATCCAAAGGCTGATGCTGGCGGCGGCATTGGCGGGCATGGCGGGACCGGCGTCGGCCGCAGTCTCGGTGCTTGGCAGCGGATCGGGGAATGAATGTTATCTGGCGGCGCGCTTCAATCTCGATCCCGTCACCGGCATTTCATTCTGCAACCAGGCACTGCTGGCGCCGCTCAGCCGTCTCGACCGCGCGGGCACGCACGTCAATCGGGGCGTGATGGAAGCCGCGCTGGGGCAGGAGGACAAGGCGCTGGAGGATTTCAACCAGGCCGTGCTTGAAGATCCCCGGTTGGGTGACGGCTATCTCAATCGCGGCGCCATGCTGGTGAACCAGAAGCGCTATGCCGAAGCGCGGGTCGATATCGAGCATGGCATCAGATTAGGTCCCTCCATGCCGGAGATCGGCTTTTATGATCTCGGCGTGGTGGAGCAGGCGCTGGGCCATACCGACAGGGCGCGCGCCGATTTCCTGCAGGCCCTGACCTTGGCGCCTTATTTCCAGCCGGCGATCCAGGCCCTGGAAAATGTCACCACCGCGCCGCTGCGGGCCGAACTGCCGGCCTGATCGCATCACCGCCAAGAGTTTATCTTGCCCGGCCCCGGCGCGTTGATGATATCGTCAGCGGACAATCCGCAACATCGTCAACGCTTCACGAAGAATCCATCCATGAATGACGCGATACGGCATTACGACGAATTGCTGGCCGAACATTACAGCTGGATGGTCGGCGTGCCGTTCGCGCAAAAAGTGGCCGAGCAGAAAGCACTCTTGCTAGAATTGGGCCTGGGTGCCGGGCAGAGGGGCGTTGCGATCGATCTGGGCTGCGGCCCCGGCTATCAGGCGGTGGCGCTTGCCGACCTGGGATATTCACGCGTGATCGCAATCGATACCAGCAAAACGCTGCTGGACGAATTGGCGGCGCATAAGGACGGCCGGCCGATCGAGCCCGTTCTGGATGACATGCGCCGCTTCGCCCGTCATGTTCCGGTTGCCGGCGCCGATGCGGTCGTCTGCATGGGCGATGCGCTGACGCATCTGGAAAGTCATGCGGATGTGTCGGGACTGCTCGCCGATGCCGATGCGGCGCTGGCGCCAGGCGGCAGGCTGGTTCTCACATTTCGCGACATGTCCCAGGAATTGGCCGGGCTTGACCGGTTCATTCCGGTCCAAAGCGACGCCAATCGCGTGATGGTCTGCTTTCTGGAATATGAGCCGCGGACCGTGATCGTGCACGACCTGATCCATTCGCGAAACGGCGAAGACTGGACGCTGCGCAAGAGCAGTTATCGCAAGCTGCGCATCGCGGCAGAGGATATTGTGCGGCAGCTGCGGGGGCTTGGCTTTGAGATCGATGCCAACGGGCCCGCGGCCCGGATGTGGGCCATCAGTGCCACAAAACCCGGATAGGGACCCGGTCAGCGGCCTTTTTGATTGTTCCGCTTCTGGTATGCGGCCTGCATCTTGTTGCCCTTGTTGTTCTGGGCTTTGGTGCCGAAAGGCTTGGGAAAGGTCTTGGGCGCGGCTGGCGGCTTGGAGCCTGTTTTGGCGGCGCCGGGTGTTTTGAGTTTCATGGTGCTGGGTTCTTTCGGCTTGTTCTTAGCGCTTGCGCATCCGCTTGATGACCATCTTGTCGGCCCGCATGCGCGCCGCGCGTTCCGCCTTGGTCACGGGGAGGCCGGAGCCCGTCTTGGGTTTGACCGGGGGAATTTTCGCAGGTTCGCCAGTTGACCGCGCCGGAGGTCCGTGTTTGGCGGGACTCTTGCGCGCCCTGGCGGTAAGCTCCTTGTGGGGCTTGGGCGGCGTTTTCTGCGCCCGGCGGATTGCGTTCTCCATCCGCTGTTTGGTTTCCGCTTCACTATAGGTATCGGATTTTTCGGTCGATTGACTCACCATATGGCCATCCCTCCTGAAATCGCCGAAACACAGCGAACGCAAACGTTCGAAGCAGCTGTCGCATTTGTCGAAGATTTGGGGCACATGCGCAAGCTCATGGCATCTGAGTTTCCAGAAAGGGGAGATATCAGGCGCTTAAGTGCCGTGCTTCGAAGGCTTTTGATTGATAATAACGGCGACCTACGAAAAATTGCGCCTTGCCGTATAGGCCCCATTGAATTGCAAGCAGAAGACACCAAGCCATACGTAAAAACCGGCGCAAACTACTACATGAATTGTCGGGGTCTTATCATTGCGTCTTGGCCAGACGGAGACCCGCGAACCTGGCCTGCTTGGACTCAGAGCGACGGAAAAGCCAAGCCATTTCCAAAAATTCTTCTCTCAATGGATGGTTTTGTTGGCCAGTATGTCCTGTGCTTCAAGGGCCTATGGATCAGGCGTGGCTCATTAATCAAACACATTGCGAATAAAGCATCCGGTGTACATTCTCAGATGATGTTGACCAGGGAGGACGCCGTAATTGAGGAAGCGAGAAATTCTCTTGTGCGTAAACTAGTCGATGGGAAGCACACGATCTCATTGAATCGCTCAACATTCGGCACCGGTTTTCCTCCCGATCCTCCAAAATACGATCCTGAGTCACTTGACCCGGTACATCTGGCCCTGGTGGGGACCGCCGAACTTATGCTTGCCTCTGACTCTCTATTGGAACTTGAAAGGGCAATACGAGCCGAAATTGGCGCGCTCAGAAGGGCGTAGGGCGCTTCGCTTCGTTTCGGGCATGGCTATAGAAAGATACAATCGCCAAGTAATTTTACATAATATTACTTATACGATAATTTGATGGCCGTGCGGATATGCGGCTTGCGGTCCGGACCCCGGCCCCGTCCAATCCGTCCATGCCGAATCCCGCCAAGCCCAGCCGCGACATCGCCGAACTGCTGGAGATCATGCGCATCCTCCGTAGCCCGGACGGTTGCCCTTGGGACCGCACCCAGACCTTCGAGACCATCGCGCCATACACCGTCGAGGAAGCCTATGAAGTCGCGGCCAGCATCGAGGATCGCGATTACAAAGCCTTGCCCGACGAGCTCGGCGACCTGCTGTTCCAGGTGGTGTTTCATGCCCGCATGGCCGAGGAAGCCGGATTTTTCAACTTTGGCGACGTCGTCCTGGCCGTCACCGACAAGATGATCCGGCGCCACCCGCATGTGTTCGGCGGTGCCGATGCCGCCGCCGATCCGAAGCTGGCCTGGGAGGAACTCAAGGCCAAGGAACGCAAGGCCAAGGCCCAGACCAGCATCCTGGACGACGTGCCGCTTGCCCTGCCCGCCTTGCTGCGTGCGGAAAAACTTCAGCGGCGCGCAGCAAGCGTCGGATTTGACTGGGACAATGCCCATAAGGTGATCGAGAAAATCGCCGAGGAAGCCCAGGAAGTCGTGGATGCCGGCGCCGACCCGGCCAAGCGCCAGGAAGAAATCGGGGACCTCTTGTTCGTGGTCGCCAACCTCGCCCGCCACCTGAAAGTGGACCCCGAAGCGGCACTGCGGGCCGCCAACGCCAAATTCACCCGCCGCTTCAAATTCATCGAGGCCGCGCTCGAAGCCGAGGGGCGGACGCCCGCCGATGCCAGCCTGGACGACATGGAAGCGCTTTGGCAGACGGCCAAGCGAAACGAGGGGTAAGCCCCTCCTCCACAGCCCTCACCTTTTATAATTCACACGAGCTCTAATCCGCAGTGCGTTGTGAAATCTTGATTTTTCCCGGAAACCGATCCTGGAAACGTGCGCTGTTCTGTGGAGAAATCCTGAGCGACAGCGCGATCCGGCCAGCCCGTTCCCGCCGCTTTACGACTTCGGCATGACGATAGGCCCAGGCCAGGCCCGCGCCATCGCTGGTTTCCAGGCTCAGATCCAGGCTGATGTTGTCATGTGATACTTCGGCCTCAAAACGGCTCAGCAACGTCTCCAGCCCTTCGCCGGTCAGGGCGGAGACCGCTACCGCACGCTTGCCCTGGGCATTGCCGGACAGCAGACCGGACCGGACTTCGGCCGGCAGCAGGTCGATCTTGTTCAGGATCTCGATCATCGCCCGGTCTTCCGGCACGCCCAGCGCCGCCAACACCTTGAGGACATCGCCCTTCTGGGCCTCGCTCTCCTCATGGGCGGCATCGCGGACATGGGCGATCACATCGGCCTCCAGCACTTCTTCCAGGGTGGCGCGAAAGGCCGCCACCAGTTCGGTGGGAAGATCGGCGATGAAGCCGACCGTGTCGGAAAGAATCACCTTGGCCCCCGAGGGCAGCTTGAGGCCGCGCATGGTGGGATCGAGGGTGGCGAACAACAGATCCTTTGCCAGGACTTCGGCCTTGGTCAGACGATTGAACAAGGTGGACTTGCCCGCATTGGTGTAGCCCACCAAGGCGATCACGGGGAACGGCACCCGCTGGCGCGCCTGGCGGCCCAGCGCGCGGGTGCGCTTCACCCCTTCCAGCTCGCGCTTGATCTTGACGATGCGCCCGCCGATCAGGCGGCGGTCGGCTTCGATCTGGGTTTCGCCGGGTCCGCCGAGAAAGCCGAAGCCGCCGCGCTGACGCTCCAGATGGGTCCAGCTTCGCACCAGCCGCGAGCGCTGATAGGTCAGGTGCGCCAGTTCGACCTGCAGCCTGCCCTCCCGCGTGGCGGCGCGGGCGCCGAAGATTTCCAGGATCAAGGCCGTGCGATCCAGAACCTTGGTGGCCCAGGCTTTTTCCAGGTTGCGCTGCTGCACGGGGGACAGTTGCGCATTGACGATGACCAATTCGGGTTCAAGCCGCTTGGCCTCTTGCGCGATCTCCTCGACCTTTCCCGATCCGATCAGGGTCGCGGGCGTCGCGCGGCCCAAGGGTGCAATGCGTGTTTCCACCACATTAAGACCGATCGCGGCGGCAAGACCGACAGCTTCCGCCAGCCGCTCCTGCGCATCGCGCGGACTGCGTTCGCTTCGCGATTTCGGCTCGACATGAATGACGAAAGCCGTCGCCACCGGCGCGCCGCCCGTCTTCTTTTCACGCTTGGACAATGTCAGGCGGACTCGTGCACCGCTTCGTCCTGAAGCTGGATCGGGCCCATCGGCATCACGGTCGAAATCGCGTGCTTGTAGACAAGCTGAGCCTGGCCATCGCGGCGCAGCAACACGCAAAAATTGTCGAACCAGGTGATATTGCCCTGCAGCTTCACGCCATTGACGAGGAAGATGGTGACGGGGGATTTGCCTTTGCGGACCGCGTTGAGGAACGTGTCCTGAAGGTTTTGTTGTTTTTCGCTCATGGGTTTTCCCACTTATTTGTGTGCTCACCGGGCGGAGCACTGCAACCAGCATAATCTATTGCTGCAATTGCGAAAGCGAAAAAACCGTAACGATCTCAGCTTTCGATGCCCGCCTTTTGGGCATAAAGCGCATGAATCCGCCGGGTCAATGGTCCGGGCGTCCCGTCGCCGATCGCCGAGCCGTCGATCTTAACCACGGGAATCGCGGCGCCCGAGGCAGAAGAGAGAAAAGCCTCTCGCGCCTTCAACGCCTCCGCGACGGTGAATTTGCGTTCGATGATGGGCTGTCCCGCCTCCGCCGCCGCTTCGAGAATGATGCGGCGGGTAACACCCGGCAGGATGTCGTTGGACAGCTGACGGGTGACAACATTATTCGCGCTATCGACGATCCAGGCGTTGGTGGATGCGCCTTCGGTCACAAAACCCTCATGATCCACCAGCCAGGCTTCATAGGCGCCTGCCTTGCGCGCTTCGGTCTTGGCCAGGAGGTTGGGGAGAAGCTGAACCGTTTTGATGTCGCGCCGGGCCCAGCGCTGATCGGGACGGGTAATGACGGCGATACCCTCTCTGCGCTTCTTCTCTCCGAGCGCGGGATCCTGCGCCCGCGCCGTCATGATCAGGGTCGGGCGCGGGACATCGTCGGGAATGGGATGGTCGCGCCGCACCGCGCCGCGTGACACCTGCATGTACAGAAGACCGTCCCGCACGCGATTGCGCGCCACCATCTCGCGCATCACCAGCTTGAGCGCGGCGCGCCCCATCGGCATCGCCATGCCGATTTCCCGCAAGGAGCGCTCCATGCGGTCAAGATGCGGTTCCTCGTCGATCAGCCTGCCGGCGGTGATGCCGGCGACTTCATAGATGCCGTCGCCGAGTTGCAACGCGCGATCCTCGATATGTACGCTCGCCTGGGTGTGCGGCAGATAGCGGCCATTGACATAGGCAATGCGTCCCGCGGGCGCGCGCGATGAAGTCCACTTTTTCATGCTCGATTCCAAACTATCTAGGCGTTGAAATTCTGCGCCGAGCCCACGCCCAGGGATTTGAGCTTGCGGTGCAGCGCCGACCGCTCCATGCCGATAAAGGCGGCGGTGCGGGAGATGTTGCCGCCAAAGCGGTTGATCTGCGCCACCAGATAGTCGCGCTCGAAAATCTCGCGGGCTTCGCGCAAGGGCAGCGAAATCACCAGATCGCCGCTTTTTCCTCCATTCCAGCCATTGCCGCTGCCCAGATCGGTGGGCAGCAGATCGGCGGTCACCGCTTCGGTGAGATCGTCCCCCGCCAGGATAAGCAGCCGCTCCACGATATTGCGCAGCTGACGGACATTGCCCGGCCAGCCATGCGCCTGCAGCACCGCCATGGCGTCGTCGCCGATCTGCCGCATCGGCAGACCGCCGGCGGCCGACAACCGCTTCATGAAGTGCGAAATCAGGGTGGGAATATCGTCGCGGCGCTCGGCAAGCGAGGGAATGCGGACCGGCACGACATTGAGGCGGTGGTAAAGATCCTCGCGGAAGCGTCCCGCCTCGGTCTCGACCCGAAGATCGCGGGTCGTGGAACAGATCACGCGCGCATCCACCTGGACCCTCACGGTGCCGCCGATGCGGGTGAAAGTCTGTTCGATCAGGACGCGCAGGATCTTGCCTTGCGTCTCGAGCGGCATGTCGGAGACTTCGTCCAGATAGAGCGTGCCGTTATGGGCGAGTTCGAACAGCCCCGTCTTGTTGGCGCCATCGGGCTGCTCGATGCCGAACAATTCCGCCTCGATCCGTTCCGGCGCCATGGTGGCGCAATTGATCGCCACGAACGCATTGGCGGCGCGGCGGGAGCGGGCATGCAGCAGGCGCGCCGCCACTTCCTTGCCCGAACCGGCCGGACCGGAAATCAGCACCCGGCTGTTGGTCGGCGCGATCTTCTCGATCAGGGCGCGCAGTTGCGCAACGACCGAAGACTGGCCGATCAGCTCGCCATCATCGCCGGCCTTCAGTTTCAATTCCTGCACCTCGCGCTTCAATCTTGCGGCCTCGAGGGCGCGCTCGACGACATGCAGCAGGCGGTCGGCCTTGAACGGCTTTTCAATGAAGTCGTAGGCGCCCTTCTTGATCGAAGATACCGCCGTTTCGATGGTGCCGTGACCGGAGATCATCACCACCGGCACATCCGGCTGTTCGCGCTTGAGCGCATCCAGGACCTGAATTCCGTCCAGCTTCGAACCCTGCAACCAGATATCGAGAATGACGAGCTGCGGCCGGCGTGCCCGCGCCGCCGCCAACGCGGCCTCGCCGTCGCCCGCCAGGCGTGTGTCATAACCCTCATCCCGCAAAATGCCCGAGATCAGGTCGCGGATATCTTCCTCGTCGTCCACGACAAGAATTTCAGACGCGATCAGCGATCCGTTTTTGCTCATCCTCACTACCTTTCTGACGCATATTCTTCTGGGTGAAGGGGAAGGTCAGTATGACCTCCGCCCCATCACCGCCCTCCGCATCGCCCAGGGCGATCTCGCCGCCATGGTCCTCCATGATCTTCCGCACGATCGCCAGCCCCAGCCCCGTGCCCTTGGCGCGGGTGGTGACATACGGCTCGGTCAAGCGATGGCGATGTTCAGCCGGCAGCCCGATGCCGTTGTCGCTGACCTTGAAAGCGAAGGTGGCGCCGCCGCGTGCGAGCGTCACCGCGATGCGGCCCGGCGCTTCGTCGCCTTTGGCGTGGCGTGCGGCGATCCCCTCGCCCGCATTCTTCAGCACATTGGTCAGCGCCTGGCTTATCAGGCGTCCATCGCCTTCGAAGTAAATCGGTTCCTTGGGTGCTTCGACCGCAAAAGTGATCTCCGGATGCGCCACGCGCTGCAGGAACACCGCCTGTTGCAGAAGCTCGGCGGCGTTTTCCCGCTTCATCACCGGCGTCGGCATGCGGGCGAAGGACGAGAATTCGTCCACCATGCGGCCGATATCGCCGACCTGGCGGACGATGGTGTCGATGCACTGGCGGAAAATATCCGGATCGGTGGAAATCTCGTCCATGTATTTGCGCTTGAGCCGCTCCGCCGAAAGCTGGATCGGGGTCAACGGATTCTTGATTTCATGGGCGATGCGGCGCGCGACATCGGCCCAGGCCGCGGTGCGCTGCGCCCCGACCAGATCGGTGATGTCGTCGAAGGTGACGACAAATCCGTGCGGATTGCCCCACTCGCTGGAGACCTGCACCGACAAGGCGCGCGGCGTACCAGCGCGTTTGATCGCGACTTCGCCACCAGCCCGTGCCACCGGTTCCGACAGCGCCCGGCGGATCAGTGCGCCCAGTTCGGGCACGGATTCCGAATAATGCCGGCCTTCCAGTTCCTCCGGCGTGGCGTTGAGGAGCCGGGCGGCGGCGCGATTGACAATGGTGATCTTGCCGTCGCGGTCCAGACCGATAACGCCGGCGCTCACGCCCGACAGCACCGTCTCGGTGAAGCGGCGGCGTTCTTCGTTAAGCCGGTTGGCCGCGATCAAATCGCCGCGCTGGGCGCCCAGCTGTTGGGTCATGCGATTGAAGGCATGGCCCAAGGTGCCGATCTCGTCATCGTCGCGCGACACCTTTACCTGGGCGGTGAGATCGCCTTCCGAAACGCGCTCGGCCGCTTCGATGAGATTGGAAATTGGATGCACCAGCCGGTTCGCCGCCCAGATGCCGGACCATACCGCGCCCAGCAACGTCACCAGCGACACGACTGCATACAGCGCAGCGAACACCAGCTGCACCTCCAGCCGGTTCTGATCCAGCCGGTTATATTCCGATACCGCATCGACGGTACGCCGGTAGTAGCCGAACACTTGGGGGTCGACCAGGCGCACGACAAGCAGGTACGCGTCGTTCAGCGCCTGCATCTGAATCAGCGCCGTAACGGTGCCGCCTTCCGGCGCGGCATCGACCACGATCGAGCCTGCCCGCGCCTGGGAAATATCGGCGGCGGAAGGCGGCTTGGGATCCTTCAGGAATTGCTGCTTGGTCGAAGCCAGGATCTTGCCATGACCGTCCACGATATAGGAGGCCTGCAGCCCGCGGTCCTTGGTCAACGAATTCAGCTTGGAGAAAAACGCCGCCGGCTTCACATGCTTGTCGGCGTCGAACAGGCTCTGGTCGTGCTGGATGTTGTTGGCGATGTCATAGGCATCGCCGATGATGCCGCGCTCATGCTCCTTCACATAATGCTGGGCGACATTGACCGCGCTGCCGAGCGCATCCTTCACCCGGCCGGAGAACCAGGCTTCCAGGCCGAGATTGAGCGTCACCGCGGCAAAGATTGCGATCAGGATGGCGGGTACCACAGCGATGGTGCCGAACCAGGCAACCAGCCGCACATGCAGCCGCGCGCCGGCGCGGCCGGATTTGCGTTCCGCCCACAGACGCACCAGCCGCCAGGCGATCAGGGCCCCTAGCGAAAGACCCAGGGTGAGATTGACCAGCAGCAGCGCGATCAGTCCGCCGCGGCTGGGCGCCCAGGGCGTCAGTCCCGACAGGATGGCGTAGGTGGTGGCGCCCGATGCCGCCGCCAGCAACCCAACCCCCAGCGCCAGGCGCGACGGGCGGGAAATCGCCCGGATAAAGTCGCGCCAGCGACCGATGAAAGACTCGCTTCCGATGACAGAGATCCGTCGTTAAGGGTGAATGCCCATTCGTCAGATTTGCGACATTGTAGCCACAGCACGGTCTGTTGCAAGAATGCTGCGATGTAATTCGATCACAGGGCGGAATTGGCGGCTTTTTGCGGCCACAGGCGCGGTGTGGCGCTCGGACCAGCACCGCCCGTTCGGCGCGAAAGTCGCTGGCGGCGGCCCTTACCCGGCGCGAAGGTCCCGGCTCGCGCGGCGTGGCACTACGCTGTCGCTGGCCACCGCTGACGCTCGCTGCGCTGCGCCGCTCAGGGCCTACTCGGCCCTGAGGTCCGGGCTCGCGCGACGACTACGCTGCCGCTTGTCGCGCTGCGCCGCTTCGCGCCTATTCGGCGCGAAGCCCCTTAATAACTTCAAGACCGAGGTCGCGGATTTTCTTGCGCAAGGTATTGCGGTTGAGACCAAGAAGCTGAGCGGCGCGGATCTGGTTGCCGCGCGTGGCTGCCAAGCAAATGGAAATCAAGGGCCGCTCCACCTCCTGAAGGATACGGTCATAGATTCCCGGCGGCGGCAGCCGGTCGCCATGGCTGAGAAAATACCGGGTGAGAAATTGCTCGACCGCCGCGCCCAGCGACAAGGATTCTTCCTGCGCTTCCGCGGCCAGGGCACGAGCGGGTTCCTTCAACTCGCCGGCGAGAACGGTTGCGGAAATCGCATCGCCGGAATGCAGCACTGCCAGGCGGCGCACCAGATTTTCCAATTCCCGCACATTGCCCGGCCAGCGATGGCGGCGCAGAATTTCCAGCCCTTCGCTGTCCAGCGATTTTGCCGGCAGCCCTTCACTTTCGGCTTTGCGCAGAAAATGGCGCACCAGATCGGCGATGTCTTCTACCCGCTCGCGCAGCGGCGGCAGGCGCAGCGGCACCACGTTCAAGCGATAATAGAGATCCTCGCGGAACAGGCCCTGGCCGATCAATTGGCGCAGATCGCGGTTGGTGGCGGCGATGATGCGAACATCGGTGCGAATCGGCGTGCGTCCGCCCACCGTGGTGTATTCGCCCTGCTGCAGCACCCGCAAAAGCCGCGTCTGGGCCTCCAGCGGCATGTCGCCGATCTCATCCAGAAACAAGGTGCCGCCCTCGGCCTGCTCAAAGCGTCCCACACCGCGGTTGGTTGCCCCGGTAAAAGCGCCGCGCTCATGGCCGAACAATTCGCTTTCCACCAGTTCCTTGGGAATCGCCGCCATGTTGACTGCGATGAAGCGGCCATGGCGCCGCTTGCCATAATCGTGCAGCGCGCGCGCCACCAATTCCTTGCCGGTCCCCGATTCCCCCATGATCATCACGGTGAGGTCGGTCTGGGTCAGCCGGGCAATGACGCGATAAATCTCCTGCATGGCGGGACTGCGCCCGATCAGAGGTAGTCGATCCTCCCCATCCCCCTCTTCCGGCTCGCGCTTGGCGCCGGGCGAGGCGAGCGCGCGCTGCACCACATTGGTCAGCTCCTTCAAGTCGAACGGCTTGGGCAGATATTCGAACGCGCCCCGCTCGGCGGCGGTGATGGCGGTGAGCAGTGTGTTCTGTGCGCTCATCACCAGGATCGGTAATTCGGGCCGAAGGCGTTTGATGCGGGGGATGAGATCGAAGCCGCTTTCGTCGGGCAGAACCACGTCGGTAATGGCAATATTGCCCTCGCCCGCCGCGATCATCTTCCACAATCCGGCGGCGGTCCCGGTGGTGCGCACATTGTAACCGGCGCGAGCCAACGCCTGATGCAATACGGTGCGGATGGCGCTGTCGTCATCAGCAACAAGAACGGTCGCGGCGGTCATCAAGCCTCCTCAGTCAATGCGATGGGCAACAGCACCCGGAAAATCGTGCGCCGCGGAACGGAGTCGCATTCGATCACCCCGCCATGATCGCCGACGATCTTGGCGACCAGGGCCAGTCCCAGGCCGGAACCGCGCACCTTGGTGGTGACGAAAGGATCGAAAATGCAGGACAGAAGATCGGTGGGAACGCCCGCCCCATTGTCGCGCACCGTCACTTCCAGCGGCAGCGACACGCGCTCGCCCGATGTGCCGACGCCGAAGCGGACGCCGGGGCGAAAGCTGGTGGTGAGCGTGATCTCGCCACCGTTTTCCGGCAGGGCATCCGAGGCGTTGCGCACCAGATTGAGAAAGACCTGGATCAGCTGATCGCGGTCGCCCGCCACCGGCGGCAGCGAGGGGTCAAAATTTTCTACAAAAACCGCATGGCGCGCAAAGCCGGACTCCGCAACCCGGCGCACCCGCGTCAGCACTTCGTGAATATTGACCGGATGCCGCTGAAAGCTGCGGGTGTCGCCAAAGGCTTCCATGCGGTCTATCAGGCCGCGGATGCGATCGGTCTCGTCGCAGATCAGTTGCGTCAATTCCCGCTCGGCCGGCGGCAGCTGCTCTTCCAGCAATTGCGCGGCGCCCCGAATTCCGGCCAGCGGATTTTTGATTTCATGCGCCAGGACGGCCGCCATTCCATGCATGGAGCGCACCGCGCCCCGGGCCATCAGCTGGCGATCCATGCGATGGGCCAAGCCGCGCTCAGCAAAGGCAACCACCAGCGCTCCCTCCGGTTCGCCCAGCGGCGTCACCGTGACATCCGCCAGACGCTCCCCCTGCTTAGGCGTGGAGAGGTCCACATCGCGCTCGGCCGCCGAAGCGTTGCGCTCGCGCGCCTGGGACACCAGCTGAAACAAAGGTGAATCGAACAGCAGCAGGTCGGACAGATTTTGCTTCAGCAGAATGGCCGCGCCGGTATCGAAGAATTGCTCGGCGGCTGGATTGACGTAGATGATCTCCTGCTGCGGCCCGATCACCAGGATCGGAGAAGGCAAGGTATTGGCGATGGGGAATTCGGTCGGCGAGCGGCGCAAGAGCGGTGGTTGCACTAAATTGCCTGTTTTTTAGACATGAACCTTCTATGACGATATTATAGGCAAAAACCTCACCTACAAACAAATATCGCAAAGCCGGGGTCGCCGGTGTTAGGCAGGCCACAAAGGGGAGCCAAATGTCTCGTACGACCGTCCTGATAGTCGCCGCCGGCAAGGGCGAACGCACCGGGCGGGCCGGGCCAAAACAATATGAATCATTGGCGGGCCAGCCGATGTTGCGCCGTGCCGTGGAGGCCTTTTCGGGCTGGCCGGTGCGGGTGGTGATCGGCCCCGGCCAGGAATTATTTTACCAGGCCGCGATGGGCCCGGACGCCCCTGCCCCCATCATTGGCGGCGCCCGGCGCCAGGATTCCGTGCGGCTGGGCCTGGAAGCACTGGCGGACGGCGCGCCGGATTTCGTCCTGATCCATGATGCGGCGCGACCGCTGGTGTCGCGCGCCGTAATCGAACGGACGATCGCAGCCTTGGAGTCCGGCGCCGCGGGGGCGGTGCCCATGCTAGCGGTGGCCGACACGCTGCGCCGCCAGGAGGGCGGACGCTGGGTGACGGTGCCGCGCGAAGGGCTGCAACGGGCCCAGACCCCGCAAGGTTTTCGCTATGGCGACATTCTGAAAGCGCACCGCGACCATGCCGGCGCCGATGCCACCGACGATGTCGCCATAGCCGAATTGGCGGGACTTGCGGTGGAAGCGGTGCCGGGCGAGGAAAGCAATCTGAAAGTGACGACGGAAAAGGATTTCGGCTTGGCGGAACTGTACTTGGACTCATTTGGCGGTCGCTCCGCTGGCGCGACGCTCCATGAGACGCGCAGCGCCATGGGCTATGACGCGCACCGCTTTACCGAAGGCGATCATGTCTGGCTGTGCGGCGTGCAGGTGCCGCACGAACGGGGCCTGGAAGGCCACTCCGACGCCGATGCCGGCCTGCATGCGCTGACCGACGCCGTCTTGGGCTGCATCGCAGCCGGCGATATCGGCCAACATTTTCCGCCTACGGACGAACGCTGGCGCGGAGCGCCGTCCTGGAAATTTCTCGACCACGCCAGCAGACTGGTGAAGGAAAAAGGTGGCGTCATCCTGCATTGCGACGTGACCTTGATCTGCGAGCGTCCCAAGATCGGCCCTTACCGCGAAGCCATGCGCGCGCGGATCGCGGAAATCCTTTCCCTCGACATCGACCGCGTCAGTGTCAAGGCCACCACCACCGAAGGCATGGGCTATACAGGCCGCCGCGAAGGTCTCGCGGCGCAGGCGATCGCGACCGTGCGCCTGCCCTCAAACAGCCAAGCGACAGGGCGTCCAGCATCATGAGATTTTCCACCATCATCGCCTCGGTTCTTGGGATCGGCTATTTTCCCGTCGCGTCGGGAACCGTGATGAGCATCATCGCGGTGCCGTTGGCGATCGTCATTGCGCGTAGCGGCGGCGGCACCGCCGTGGTGGTCGCCAGCTTGCTCGCCTTTGCGATCGGCATCTGGGCTTGCGGCGCGCATGTCCGCGCCACCGGCCGTGATGACCCTTCCGAATGTGTGATCGACGAATTGGCAGGTCAGTGGCTTGCTTGCGCCGGCGTCTTGTTCGCGCCGACTTCGGCGGCCGAACTGGCAGTGGCATTTCTGCTCTTCCGCCTGTTCGACATTTTGAAACCCTGGCCGATCTCGGCGGCCGAACGCTTGCCGGGTGGCATGGGCGTGATGGCGGACGATATGCTGGCGGGCCTGGCCGCCGCGGTCATCGCCGCCGGTGTGCAATATACGCGGATCATCTGAATGTTCAGCGACGCGCTTCTGACGGAGGCTCGGCATCTGCTGGCGGCGGCGCGAAGCAAGGACATGCATATCGTCACCGCCGAAAGCTGCACCGGCGGCTTGATCGCGGCATTGTTGACGGAAATTCCCGGCTCATCCGAGGTGGTGGACCGCGGCTTCGTCACTTATTCGAATGAAGCCAAGCAGGACCTGCTGGAGGTGCCGTCGGACTTGCTTGAGGCGCATGGCGCGGTGTCGGAACCCGTCTGCCGCGCCATGGCCTTGGGCGCACTGAAAAATTCCCGCGCCGAGCTCTGCGTGGCGGTAACCGGGATCGCGGGCCCCGGCGGCGGCAGTCTGGAAAAGCCCGTGGGGCTTGTCTATATCGCAGCGGCGCGACGGAACGGCGATGTCATCGTGCGGGAACACCGCTTCGGCGACATCGGCCGCGACAAGGTGCGTCTCGGCACGGTCGAAAAGGCCGTCCAGCTGCTGCGCGGCTACATCTGACTCTTTCCTGAAACTATTTCATCGCGGCGAGCGTGACGCCTTGCGCTGTATGAGCATCGAAGGATTCAGGTTTCGCTTTGAGAAAGGCTGGCGGCCCGCGCTTCGAAGGCATCGGTCATTTTGAGAAGAACTTTCTCGAACGCTGCGCCGGCGGCTTTCTGCAGCAGCCGGTTGGAGAATTCGAATGCGACCTTGAATTCCGTCCGCGTCATGGCCCCTTCGGGGATGAAGCGCCAGTGATTTTCCAGCCTGTGGAAAGGCCCATCGATCGCCACCACATCGATGGTTCGCGCGGCAGGATCCAGGGTCACGCGGCTGGTGTAGCGCTCGCGCAAGGCGCGATAGCCGACCGCCATCTCCGCCAGCAGGATATCCCGGCCGTCTTCGGTCTGACGCGACTTGACGCGCAGCGCCACCACCCAAGGCAGAAATTCCGGATAGCGTTCGACATCGGCCACCACCGAAAACATCCGATCGGCCGTATACGGAACGATTCGTGTTTCGGAGTGTTCGGTCACTTCGCGGCGGCGCGGACCGCCTTCAGGGCCGCATAGTCGCTGTCCGCATGATAGGAGGAGCGCGTCAACGGCGAGGCCGATACCATCAGGAAGCCCTTGGCGCGGGCCACCTGTTCCAGGCTGGCAAATTCCTGCGGCGTCCAGAAGCGCTCCAGCTTGGCGTGCTTGCGGGTGGGCTGCAGATACTGGCCGATGGTGAGGAAATCCACTTTCGCGGCCCTCAGATCGTCCATCACCTGCATGATCTCTTCGCGGCTTTCGCCCAGGCCGACCATCAGGCCCGATTTGGTGAAGCCTTCGGGATAGAGTTCCTTGGCGCGCTCCAGAAGCCGCAGCGATGCGAAATAGCGCGCGCCCGGCCGCACCCTGAGATAGAGGCGCGGCACGGTCTCCAGATTGTGGTTGAAGACTTCCGGCTTGGCGGCCATCACGATTTCGATGGCGCCTTCCTTGCGCAGGAAATCCGGCGTCAGCACTTCGACGCTGGTGTCCGGACTCATCCCATGGGTGGCCTCGATGACGTGTGCGAAATGCGCCGCGCCGCCATCGGCCAGATCGTCCCGGTCCACCGACGTGATCACCACATGCTTGAGGCCCAGCTTCTTCACTGCCGCCGCAACATTGCCGGGCTCGGCCGGATCGAGCGGCCCGGGCAAGCCGGTCTTCACATTGCAGAAGGCGCAGGCCCGGGTGCAGGTGTCGCCCATGATCATCATGGTGGCGTGCGCCTTGGTCCAGCATTCGCCGATATTGGGACAGGCCGCTTCCTCGCAGACGGTATGGAGATTGTGCTCGCGCACCACCGCCCGGGTGGCGGCATATTCGCGGGAGACCGGCGCCTTGACCCGGATCCAGTCGGGCTTGCGCAGAATCTCCTGGTCAGGGCGGTGCGCCTTTTCGGGGTGGCGCGGGGTGAGGTGGTCGATCACGACAGTCATGTTTGAGATATAGAGGGCGGCGGCCTTAAAATCATCCGTCCCGGACGCGAAGCCGCCATGCATTTTGGGATTCTATTCCTGATATGGAACTATTTTCCGGGAGTGGCGTTGCCAAATGGCATCCGCAGAAAGTCCCGTCATGGCAACCCGCGCCCGCCGCGCCTCTCATTCTCCGAGCCTGACGGCACGCGCCGGCCGCGCCGCCGTCAGCCCCGCCGCCAAGGCCGCGTATGTCGCGATCGGCACCATCGGATTGGCGACATTGGCCATCGCGATATTCGGCCCCCGGCGATTTCAGCAGGAGGTCGTCCGGCCGGTCCGAAATGCCGTGTCCGACCAGGCCGAGCGGCTATGGAGCGAGGCGCAGCCCCTGCGGGCGCAGCTAGGCGGGTTGATCGAACGCGCGACCAGCGAGAGCGGACGTGAAAAACTTATCCGCAACTTTCAAAGCTGGATCGGGCATTTCAAAGCCACCTGATTTTTTATTCCCCATGCTAGTCTCGCGTCATGGGGAGCCCCGCAAAGACAAATCCGTCCGGCCGTCCGGTGCGGATTCCGTTTGACCTGAAAGCCGTCGAGGGCTCGATCTTTCAGGCCTTGCTGGATGCGCGGGCGGAGTTCGGCGGCAAAACCCCGGCAATCGTCGATGGCGACGGACGCGTTCTGTCCTATGACGAAATCGTGCGCGCCTGTTTCGCGCTGGGCCATGCCCTTAAACGCGGCACAAGGCGCGACGAAAAAATCGGCGTGCTGCTGCCAACCGGCGTCGGCGCGGCGATCGCCTTTCTGGCGCTCAGCGCCTATGGGCGCGTGCCCGCCATGCTCAACTTCACATCCAGCCATGGTGACCTCCAGAGCGCGATCCGCACCGCGGAAGTGACGCGCGTGGTCACCGCACATCGCTTTATCGAACTGGGAAAATTGGAGGCCGTCGCGGCCGCCATCGGCCAGGTCGCCGAGCTGGTCTATCTGGAGGATGTGCGGGCCGGGCTTTCCCTGTCCGACAAGCTGACGGCGCTGGCCGGCAGCTTCGCCCCGGCGCTGGTGGCGTCGAAGGCAGGACACCAGAAGCCCGCGGCGATCCTTTTTACCTCCGGCACGGAAGGCCAGCCCAAGGGCGTGGCGCTTAGCCACCGGAATTTGCTGGCCAACATCGCCCAGGTGCGCGCCCATATCGATCTTTATGACGACGATGTGCTGTTCAATCCCCTGCCCGTGTTTCATTGCTTCGGCCTGACGGTGGGAATGCTGCTGCCGCTGATGGCGGGCGTCAAAGTCGTCTGCCATCCCACGCCGCTCCAGCCACACGAAATCGTGCGGCGGATCCGCGAAGCTGGCGCGACCATCCTGCTTTCCACCGATACCTTCATCACCCAATATGCCCGCGCCGGCGAGCCGGGGGACCTGGAGAGCCTGCGCCTGGCGGTCTGCGGCGCCGAGCGCGTGCGCGATGAAACCCGCACCCTGCTGCGCCGCAAATACGGGATGGAAATTCTGGAAGGCTATGGCGTCACCGAGGCCGCGCCCGTGGTCGCCGCCAATCAGATCGAAGCCAATCACCCCGGCACGGTGGGACGCCTGATGGCCGGGATGGAAGCGCGGCTTGAGCCGGTCGAAGGCATTCCCAATGCCGGCCTGCTGGTGGTCAAGGGTCCCAATGTGATGCTGGGCTATATCCGCCCAGATGCGCCGGGCCGGATCGTGCCGCCGGAAGACGGCTGGTACGACACCGGCGACGTTGCCAGTATCGACCAGGATGGTTTCATCGCCATTCGCGGCCGGGTCAAACGGTTCGCCAAGATCGGCGGCGAGACCGTGTCGCTGGCAGTGGTCGAGAACATCGCCGCCGCAGTCTGGCCCGACAATCATCATGCCGCCGTGACGATTCCGGACCGCGCCAAGGGCGAACAGATCGTCCTGGTGACGGACGTTGCCGGCGCCCGGCGCCTGGACCTGGTCGCATGGGCTCAAAATCACGGCGTCTCGGAGCTGGCGGTGCCGAGACGGGTACTGATCGTCGAGGCACTGCCCATTCTGGGGACAGGCAAAACCGATTATGTGACGGTCCAGAAACTGGCCGAAAAAGACGGCAATCCTGCGCTTCGGCCGTAAGTCCGTTTGAGTACCCAAGGCAGCTCAGGAAGCGTCCGGTTTTTGAATCCAGAAGCGATACATGCCGGAAAACGTGTCCGGGTTTTCGTTTTCGAACGTCTCCCACTGGCTGAGGTTGGTGGCGCCCGGGTCGCCGGGAAAACATCGCCTGTAAGCCTGAAGCGTGGCGTTGTCGGTTTCGAAACCCAGAAAGGTAAAACCATTGTCATGCAGGAAAGCGGCAATGGCGGAGAGCCGCATGCGCTGCTCCTGAACGTGAAACAGCAGGTCGCGGCAGCTGCTCACGCCAAAAAAATCGCCGAAGGCGGCGCCAATCTCCCGGCCTTGGTCCAAGTCCAGCAAATCCTGGCGGCAGCGCCTTATGTCATCGGCGGATGTGCCATAACCCCGCTCGGCAATGAACCGCCGGGCCTCGACGATGCCGAGCCGCGCCGCTTCACTATAAAATCCCACCACCATGAAGCCGCCGGGCCGCAGCAGGGACAACAGCAACTGCCATCCCGCGAACGGGTCCGCCAAATGGTGCAGCACCCCGGAACATTCCACGACATCGAAGCTGCGGCCGATCGCACCCAGTTCCAGCAAGTCTCCTTGCGCAAATTCGATTCCGGTCAGACCCAGCTCCCGCGCCTTGCGTCTGGCATAGCCCAGACTGGAGAGGCTGAGATCAATCGCCAGCACGCGCGCCGTCACGCTCTGCGCGATTTCAAGCGCAAGCTGGCCCGTACCGCAGCCGGCGCTGAGAATCTCCGCAATTTCACCGCCGCAGTTGCGCCGAAAAACAGCAAAAGGAAATTTCTGGCGCAAATACCCCGCGATGGATATCGCCCTTTCCGTAAGCGGTATCCGGACCCAGCGTGGATAGGGATTTTCTTCATATTGGGCCTGGACCATGCGCGAGACCTCGTCCGCGATGGAGGTCAGTCTTGGAATGGCGGCGCGCAATTGCGCTTCTTCTTGTGGCTCGCGCACCTGCTGCACCAGAACGGCGGATGCCGGCTCGGGCCATGTCCTGTCCGTGAGCCGGGCGGCGCCGGAAAGCGCGTTAAGCGGAAAATAAGCCGCCACCGCCAACAACCGCAGGACGGGAATCTGCGCTCCGCCGTCAAGAGCGGCGGTCAGCAAATCGCGCTGCTTGCGCGCACCTTGTAATTCCTCATCGTCGCGGAAAAAGACGTATTCATTGATGAAACATTGCTGCGCCAGCGCGGCATAAAATTCGAGCCTCGTGCGGTCCTCGGGCTCATCGCCTATTGCCGCCTCAAGCAGCACGCGCCGCGCCATGGTGAGGAAGCGTTCAAGTTCGACGTCGGTGTTCTGCGCCGAAACCAGCAGCGCCAAGAGCAATTCATCGTCCGCCAATCCCGCCGGGCCGCTGGGACCAAACAATTCGAGCGCCGGTAAGGGCCGCGGCCAGACCTGCGCGGCCCGCGTTACCGAGGCACCCATGTGCGCATTCTGCTTGATCAGTTGGACCGCGGCGGTGACAAGTGCGTCCGGCCGGGCCCAGGCCTCGGTCAAGGCGCGCGCCATTGTGTGCCGGGCTTGGGCGTGGCGCGCCTGGGCGTTGTCGTTCGTCCAACCGACCTGCTTGGCGATGTCCGCGAAAATCCGCTTGGCGTTTGCCGTTTCCCGGATCGCTAAGGATTGGTGGACTGTCTCAAGCGCGCTGGCGGCATAGCCCTGGGCGGCCAGCACACGTGCCAGACCGTTCAGCCCGTCGCTGTCCCGGGGATTCGTCTGCAACAACTGCCGGTAAACCGCGATGGCCTCGTTCAGCCGTCCCTGGTCCGTGAGCATCGCGCCAAGATTGTCCAACGCCCTGGTGAAACCCGGCGCCAATGCAAGCGCCCGGCGGGTACTGGCTTCCGCCTCCACAAGCTTGCCCTGCTCCCACAGCACGGTGCCCAGATTGTCGTGCGTCCCGGCAAAGTCGGGCCGGATCGCCAGCGCGCGCCGGATGCTGGCTTCAGCCTCGTCCAGCTTTCCCTGGCGGTGAAGGGCCGCACCAAGATTGTCGAGGGCCGCGACGTAATCCGGCTCCAGGCTGAGCGCCATATGATAACAGCGCACCGCGTCGGCCAGCTTGCCCTGCTCAAAGAGCACGGTGCCGAGATTGTTATGCGCGCTGGCCAAATTCGGTTGAAGGGCGAGCGCCTGGCGATAGCTGGTCTCTGCCTCTTCCAGCTTTCCTTGTTCGCAAAGCGCGGTGCCGAGATTGGTGTGCGCCGACGCCAGGTCCGGTTTCACCGTGAGCACCTGGCAATAGCAGGCGACAGCTTCATCGAGGCGCCCCGCCTGATGATGCCCGACTGCTTGCGCAAACATGCCCCGGACGTCCGGCGGTTGCTTCACGCGGCTGCTCGCTTTTCCGGAGATTTACGAAAGACCGCCAAAACAGCCCTTAGGATGATCCCGCGCGGGATCATACCGCCCAAGACACCCTTTTCAATCCATGCCGGTGGCCGACAGATGCGTGTTGCCGGCCACCGCACGATCGCTCACAAATTGAACCGGACGCCCCCATGCCACATGCGGCCGAGAACATCATATACGCTTGGGTTTGTTGTCGTGTAGGCATTGTTGCTGGGGCTGTAGCTCACGGTCGAGGGCGGAGGCGTATCCAGCAGATTGTCCACCGCCATGTAGAATTGAATATTTTCGTTCCAGCGATAGCTGCCGCGCAAATCGAGATAGGCAATTTGCGGGACATCATTGTTGTCCACTTGAACGCCTGAGGTCCAACCATTGACCAGATGGGCCGAGCTCAGATAGCGGGTTTGTACCGTACCCGACCACGGTCCCTCGGCGTAGGTGGCCGACAGATTGAAGTGCAGCTTGGGCACGCCAGTGAATAGCGAACCATTGCTCATGCTGCCGGCAAAGTCGTATGTCGCTTGCTGCTTGGTCGCGGGATCGATGACGCCAAACTCCGTTTCGGTTTCCTCGTCGGTATAGTTGCCCATCAAATGCAAGGCGAGATTTCCGTCGAGGAATTCCGTGGCGTAATCGGCATTGAAGTCCAGGCCCGAGGTCTTCAGATAGCCGTTGTTGTACGGGAAGGTGTAGACGAATTGCAGACCGTTCGGGTTTGAACTGTTCGCAAGCGCGGCATTATAACGCCAGTTAGCGCAATATCCGGTACCTGCTGCCGGATTGGAGGCGATGCCGTCGGGCGTGGTTGCACCTTGCTGACAGGCGGTTCGTTCAAACGTGGTGCTGGGCGCAACCACGATATTTTTCACGTTGATCGAATACCAGTCAAACGAGACGGACAGGCCGGGAACCCAATGCGGGGTCAATACGATGCCGGCCGACCAGGTGACCGCTTTTTCCGGCTGTAGTGCGGTATTGCCGGCAGCCTCGGAGAGAGCCACGGCTATGGTCTGGTTGTTCTTATAATCGACCTGACCGCCGGAGGCGGGAATGACATTGAACAGTTCTGCCAGATTGGGCGCGCGAATGTCGTAAGACCAAGTGGCGCGCGCACGAACATCGTCATTAATCTGGCTGGTGAGGCCCAGTTTCCAGGTCTCCACCAGCCCGCTGGTGGAATAGCTGGTCATGCGCCCGGCCATGTTGCCGTCAATGCTTTGGACGATGCTGTCCTTGAGAATCGGGATATCGAGTTCGCCGAAACCTTCAAGTATGTTGTATTCGCCTCGAACTGGCACGAAGTTGCCCCCGCCCAGGGCGCCCAATGCTCCCAGGGGGTCGGCGGTGCTCACCATGGTTTCCTTGCGGTATTCCACGCCGAAGGCGGTGGAGGGCGCGCCGGCACCGGTCAGGTTCCAGGGCAGAACTCCCTGCATCGAGGCTCCGGCCGTATCCTCCTCCATATTGAGGAAGTAATAGTCGTTGTGATCCACGACATAGGCGACCGCCTGCGGGGTTATGACGTTAAGGCCAAAGGGGTTCAAAGGCACGCAGCCGTTGCTGGGATTGGTGAGCGTGGAGCGGCAGGCAATGCTGCCGATGCCGAGGCCAGATGTGCCCACATTCGCCGCCGTCACCGCCACCGAGTCGATCGCATTGGCATAGTTCTGCGTGATTTCGATGGAGGTGTAATGTTCGTGCAGATGGGATTCGCTGTGCTGTGCGCTGACTTTCCATGACCAGTCATTGCCAAGCGCCCCGTCCAGATCGAACGCCCCGCGGTAGAATGTGCGATTGGTAATTTCCACCGGCGTGCCGACGGCGTTTGCGAATTGCTCCACGCCGACGCCAGGCGTGGGCTGTATGAAGCCGCCCTGCGTGCTGGCCGTACCGACGCTGGTGACCGTGATGGTCTTCACGTTCTGGGCTATCATTTGTGTCAGGAGAGAGGGCGGCAGGAAGGCATTGTCCCGCTGAATCACGGCATTCTGTTGAATGACCAGGCTCGAGCCCGTGGCACCGACTTTGCTATACTGCAGCGTCAAGCCCGCCTGAATATCTGGCGTTATTTTGTAGCTGCCATAGAAGAACCCCGTTTCCGTCAAAAGCGGGTACGTCGCGAGGCCGATCTGGGAGGGAGAGAGCGACTGGTTGGTCGAGCCACCGAAACAACCCGTATTCGATTTGGAGGTTGCCGTGGCCTGGTAAGGCGGCAGATTGGCGTTCGCGTAAAAATTGCAATTGGGCGCCGTGAAACTCGAGATCGCGCCACCGGGGCCGAACTGGAGGCCGGTTATGGCCGTTCCGCCGGGGTTGAGAGCGGACCCGCTGATGATGCCGCCCGGCGTACTGCTGTTGCCGGCCCCCTGGATAATAATATTTTTCGGCACGTTCGGATTGGTCACGGCATTGTAAGCCGGGTTGGCGACCTGCGCTGGATTGTTGAACCAGTGCAGCTGCGCCATGTATGCGGTGTTCGGAGAGTCGGTGTAGTCGACCGCCCATTCGATATGGGCTTTGTCGCCGAGAAGATCGAACCCGTTGGTGACCGTGAAACCATACTGGCGACGAAGGTCTTGACCGGTGTCCTGCAGGTCGATCGAGCCCTTCAGGCCGGTGAAGTTCTTGTTGATGATCAGATTGACCACACCGGCGACCGCATCCGAGCCCCAGGCGGCCGAGGCGCCGCCGGTCACCACGTCCACGCGCTGGATCAGGGAATTGGGAATGGTGTTGAGATCCACGCCATATTGCACGCCGGCCCAGACTTCGCGCTGCCCGTCTATCAGGACCAAGGTGCGGGTGACGCCCAGGTTGCGCAGATTGATGCTGCTTATGCCCACGGCGCCCGAATTGCCGGCATTGCCCTGGGTACCATTTTGCGGGCTCTGGGAAGTGCCCATCATGGGGAGTTGGCGCAGCGTTTGCCCGATATCCGCATTCGCGGCTTGCTGAAGTTGCCCGGAGTCGATCACAGAAACCGGCGTCGGCGCCGTGTAACCGGCGATGGAAATACGCGACGCCGAAACCACGACAGTTTCCAGGCCTTGCGAAGTTGCCGGTTGAGCCGGGGCGTTTTGCGCCACGACAGTTTGCGGGACTTGAGGCGTAGCGTCCTGCGCCAATGCGGCTCCTGCCGTAAGAGCAAGCATGCCAACGCTGGTCACAAGACGAGCACGGAACTTCCTTGTACCTAAGCTACGCATCTTTCCCTCCTCTGGATCGGCGGCCGATTATTTGTGGCTCACCTAGTTGTTTTCGATAATTCGGACTCCTCTTAACTCGGGGCTCCGACGAATTTCGCCAGTAGGAAATTCGCGGGAAAGAGCGCCCACACTCTCCCAGATCGCATGCACGGCTTCGAACGCATTTGCACTGCCCGGACCGGCGATTGGCCGCGCTCCAAACGCGGCCTCATCTTTTGGCGAGCAGTCATCCGCTTGCAGGGGGGCCAGCCAATCTGCGGCTTCACCGGCCGAAATACCGGAGGTGAAGCGCCGCTGCATTCACCAGCCCTCGAATTGAAGCGGGGCAGAGTCTGCATCGTTGCAATTGTGCGTGGGAGCCGCGATTTGGTGAACCAAATCGTGTCGAAGAGCCCATCTGACTGGAATATCAGTCATGCCCACCCCCAAAGTGAGTGTAGACCGGATGTTCAACATCATCCAAAAAAAATATTTTGCGTTGGTGGTGAGGAAATCTGTGTGTTCAGACGTCTTACCGAATTCATCTGCGAATAGGTGCCGAAGTTTGCAAGCGCAACATCATGATGCGCGCGGCCGTGTTGCGTACTGCGCTGTGATGTCTGTTTAGCCGACCCCAGGGGAGATAGGGCGGCCCAAACTCATACCCGCGCCTCTATGACATTGACAATCACTCGCAACTGATCTATACTTTAAGGGTGCCTGAAGGTTTGCTTTCATGATTGTCTGCGTCTGCAATAGGCTGAACGAGGATCGCATCCGCACCGCCATCGACAGCGGCGCTTGCTGTTCGGAAGATGTTTATGCCCGCTGCGGCGTGAGAAAGAATTGCGGACGATGCCAGGAAACGATCGAGGAAATGCTGGACGAAAAGCCGGTTCTGGTCGCAGCCGCGTAGTTCCCGCCGAGGCGCCGGGCCCCAACCCTCACGCCTCCCTCCCCGGCGATCCCACCACCATCAAATTCCTCAATGTCGTTCTCAAGAACGAACTCACCGCAATCAATCAGTATTTCCTGCATTCGCGCATGCTGGCCGACTGGGGCCTCAGCGAATTGGCGCGCAAGGAATATGAAGAATCGATCGATGAGATGAAGCATGCCGACAGGCTCATCAAGCGCACCCTGTTCCTCGGCGGCCTGCCCAACCTTCAGGACCTCGGCAAGCTGATGATCGGCGAGAATGTGCGCGAGGTGATCGGCTGCGATCTGTCGCTGGAAACCCGCGCCTTGCCCGATCTCAAAATGGCGATCAGCCATTGCGAGAACATCAAGGACTATGTCAGCCGCGAATTGTTCGTGGATATTCTGGAAAGCGAGGAGGAGCATATCGACTGGCTCCAAACCCAGATCCGGCTGATCGAGCAGATGGGGATCGAGAATTTCGTCCAGCTCCAGACCCGTCCGAACCAGAGCGGCTCTTAACCAGAACAAAAAATTCTTTCGCACTGCAGCATAAAATGCTTTAGGCTCTAGGAATCTCGGGGATACTGCCCCTGGGGCAGATTTTCGAGGGCTGGAGCGTAATGCTGTATGACGCCTACCAGGCGCAGGTGGACCTTTTGTCCCCTGGGCGCACATTTGCCGGCCTGACCCGCAACCTGTTCGAGGGCACCCGGTTTGGTCCCAGCGGCAACACTTTCCTTCGCAGCCTGTCTGCGGCGGCCGAGCTTTTTGCCCGCGCCGGCCTCAGCCATGAACGCCCCGGCTATGACATCGAAAGCATCGCCATCGATGGCCGCGAAATCGCGGTGCATGAAGAAAGCGCTCTGGAAACGCCCTTCGCCCGCCTGCTTCATTTTCGCAAGGAAACGGATCTGGCGCAGCCGCGCGTCTTGATCGTGGCGCCGATGGCCGGCCACTTCGCCACGCTGCTTCGCCACACCGCCCGCACCATGCTGGCGGACCATGACGTCTTTATCACCGACTGGAACAATGCCCGCGACATTCCGCTGACGGAAGGCCATTTCGGCACCAACGAATATGTGGACCATCTGATCCGCTTTCTCGAAGCGATCGGGCCTGGCGCACATGCGGTAGCGGTGTGCCAGCCCTGCGCCGCGATGCTCACGGCTGTGGCGGTGATGGCGAAGCATGAAAATCCCGCCATTCCCAGAAGCGCGACCTTGATGGCGGGCCCGGTGGACGCGAGCATCAATCCCACCGAGGTCAACAAATTTGCGACCAGTCATTCGATTTCCTGGTTCAAGAAGAATTTGATCGCCCGCGTTCCGAACCGCTTTCCCGGCGCGGGGCGGCACGTCTATCCCGGGTTCATTCAAGTGAGCGCGTTCCTCTCGATGAATCCGGCACGGCACATCCGCGCCCAGTGGGACCTGTTCGGGCACATTCTGCGCGGCCAGGAACACGAGGCCGATGCCAATCGCCGTTTCTATGACGATTATCTGGCGGTCGCCGATCTTCCGGCCGAATTCTATCTGGAAACCGTGCGCAACGTGTTTCAGGAATTCCGTCTGGCGCGCGGCACCCTGGATTACCGCGGCGAAATGGTCGATCCCGGCCTTATCACCAAGACCGCGCTTTTGACGATCGAAGGCGAGAAGGACGATATCTGTTCGGTCGGCCAAACCAGCGCCGCGCTGGCGCTCTGCCCGGGCGCTCCGCAAAAGCAGAATTATGTACAGCCCGGCGCCGGTCATTACGGCGTCTTCTCGGGCCGCCGCTGGCAAAATGAGATTTATCCCATCGTCCGCGAAATGATTGCCACACGCGAAATGCAATCGCGCGCGTAAAGAAGTTCGATTGTCCGCGATGTGATCGCGACGGCGAAACGCAGGCCGGAAATCACCGATAAATCGCGTTGAGGATCGCCGCCAGGCGAAGTCCGGCGCGCAGCAATTGCTGGCGCACCACGGCGCGTTCCCGGTCGGCATAGTCGCGCGGCAATTTCACCGGACCATATGCGGGAATGCGCGCATAGATTTCACGCGCCGCGACCTGAAAACTCTCATTGGCCCAATCGCTTTGCGTCCCAGCCATGAGAAGCTGCCTGTCCTGTTGCGAAAGCCCGGCCTCGATGCCGCCCGCGACGAGCCTGGCATCGGGTCCCAACGCTTCCACCAGGTCCTGATCCCAGACACGATGAAGATTGCTGCGGCGGCGGCCCTCCAGCACGGTGAAACTGTTGCCGCCCTTGTCGTGACGGTCGGCGGCATGGAGCGGTTGATGCAGGTCGGCCACGAAATGAATCAGGAACCGAAATGCTTCAAGCCGTGCCGGCTGGAGCGCGCGCGGATCGCGCAGCACAGCGACATCGCGGCCGATCTGCGCCACCACGCAATTGTCGCGGGCGCAGTCACGGCGGGGATCGTAGCCCTTGCTGCCGATTTCGATATTCACGAAATGCCAGGCCGCGGTCTGCGGCCGGTCGGCACGGACTTCATCGGCCCAATTGGAATCCAGCACCATCAGCGCCGGCGCATCGCCGCCCAGAAGCTGGGAGATCCGCAGATGCGCGGACGGCGTCAGATTGTCGGCGGCGATGCGCGCCACGATCTCATGACCTTGCGGTCCCCAGGCCTGGGCGGGTGCGGAAAACACCAGCGAGAGGAACAGCAGGAATCGAACCGACATGCGCATGATTCTGCTGTAGCAGGCCCTGGCGCCGCCGTCTTGTTTCGGGGTTTTGAAATCTCCAAGGCGGAACAGGCTGTTGTGGGCAAAAATACTTGACGGCCCTGCGAGCGTTAGGGCTTAGTCAGCCATCGCGCGCCGGGGCGGGGCGGTCGATTGGGCTGGGGTCTGGCAATTGCCGCCGCTCCCTGAGTGACAGGACCGATATGGATCAAAGATCGCGCGCGCGACGCAGTCGCCTGACTCTGGACGAAATGCGCCGCTTCGGCAGCGCAATGGCTACCACGGACGGACGCTGGGCGCTGGTTTCGGCGTCCCTCTCACTCCTGGTCGCCGGCTCGGTCACCTGGATGGCGATCGGCACCCTGCCCGTTTCAGGGCCCATGGTCGGCAGACCCAGCCGCACCCCGGTGGCCTACGAATTGTTCATGAAGCTGATGCGCGCGGGTGGTGCCGATCAGTTCGCCGCATTCATCCCGCAAAAAACGGCGCCCACCGGCGACGAAGACCAGGCGAACGCCAATCCCGGAGAAGAAACCCGCACCATCGCACTCGACCGCGGCGACACGCTGGCAGGCGCGTTGGAAGACCAGGGCATTTCCGCCAACGACGCCAACGCCGCGATCACCGCCATGGGCAAGGATTTCAATCCGCACGCTCTGAAAGCAGGCATGACCATAGACCTGACATTCTCGCTGGCGGCGCCGGCGGGTGGACCGGGCGAGGCAAAAGCCAAAACCACGGTGGTGGTGGTCAACGGCAAGCCGGTGACCGTTCCGGTGACGGAAGACAGCGATGCCGGGGCCACGCCGACGACATCGCAGGCGATCTCGCGGCTGCTGTCGCTGCATTTCTCGCCCACCATCGACCAGGACATCACCGTCACCCGGACGACCGAGGGCGGCTTCACGGCCGATATCGTGAAGAAGCAGTTGGAAGTGCATCGCCACCGCGCCGGGGCCACCATCGATTCCAGCCTCTATCTCGCAGGCATGCAGGCGGGTATCCCCGCCGACATCGTCATCGAGATGATCCGGATGTTCTCCTACAAGGTGGACTTCCAGCGCGACCTGCACCCCGGCGACAATTTCGAAGTCTATTACGATTATTACTATACCCCCGAAGGACAGCCGGCGAAAACCGGCAACATCGCCTATGCGCGCATGCGCCTGGGCGGCAAGGACATCACGCTGTACCGCTATCAGGTCGATCCCGATCAACCCGCCGATTATTTCGACTCAAAAGGCCAATCGGCCAAGGGCATGCTGATGAAGACGCCGGTGGATGGCGCCCGCATCTCGTCCGGTTTCGGCGCGCGGTTCCATCCGGTTCTGGGTTACACCCGCATGCACAAGGGCGTGGATTTTGCCGTGCCCACCGGAACGCCGGTGATGGCGGCGGGTTCGGGCGACATTTCCTTCATGGGCTGGGCCAATGGTTACGGCAATTTCGTGGTGCTCAATCATGGCAATGGCTATGCCACGGCCTATGGCCATCTTTCCCGCTTCGCGCCCGGCATGCGGCGCGGCGGACGGGTGCGCCAGGGGCAAGTGTTCGCTTTCAGCGGCGCGACCGGCCTGGCGACGGGCCCGCATCTGCATTACGAAATCCGGATCAACAATTCGCAGGTCAATCCGCTGACCGTGAAGATCGCGGAGGGCCGTCTGCTCAGCGGCAAGGAATTGCGCGAATTCCTGGATCAGCGGCTGAAGACCGACGCCGTCATCGCGGGACTGCCACTGGAGACAAAGGTCGCCGACATCTCAACGGATCTGCGTCAGGCAAAAGCGAGATAGCAGCCGATCATCCCGCCGCCGAGACGATCGGGATGCGTCGTTCAGTTGAGCGAGACGCCCGGCGGGGCTGCGTCGATCATGGCGTCCGGTGAAGCGGCGAATTCTTCGCCGTTGATGGTCAGGCCGGTCTTGCTGGCGCTCACCTTTATGACCGAACCGTCGCTGACGCGGCCTTCCAGGATCATCTGGGCCAGCGGATCCTGAAGCCTGCGCTGAATCACGCGCTTGAGCGGACGCGCGCCATAGACCGGGTCGTAGCCGGCATGGGCGAGCCATTCGGTCGCTTTCTTGTCCAGCGAGATCGTGATCTTGCGGTCGGCCAGAAGGCGGGTCAGCCGCTCGACCTGGATGTCCACGATCTTGTCCATGTTGGCCCGCGTCAGACGGTGGAAGAGAATGATCTCATCCAGCCGATTGAGGAACTCTGGACGGAAATGGCCCCGCACCGCGGTCATGACCTGAGCGCGGGCCTGCTTCTGATCGCCGCCTTCATTGGTGGAGAGAAACTCCGTGCCGAGATTGGACGTGAGGATAATCACCGTGTTGCGGAAATCCACGGTGCGGCCCTGGCCATCGGTCAAACGGCCGTCATCCAGAACCTGCAGCAGCACATTGAAGACGTCGCTATGCGCCTTTTCGACTTCGTCGAACAGGATGACCTGATAAGGCCGGCGCCGCACCGCTTCGGTGAGGACGCCGCCTTCTTCATAGCCGACATAGCCGGGCGGCGCGCCGATCAGGCGGGCTACTGCATGTTTCTCCATGAATTCGCTCATGTCGATGCGAACCATGGCGGCATCGTCGTCGAACAGGAAACTCGCCAGCGCCTTGGTCAGTTCGGTCTTGCCGACGCCGGTGGGGCCCAGGAACAAGAAAGACCCGATTGGCCGGTTGGGGTCTTGAAGACCCGCACGGGCGCGGCGCACCGCATTGGAGATCGCGCGCACCGCTTCGTCCTGTCCGATGACGCGCCGCTCGAGCGAGGTTTCCATGTGCAGGAGCTTTTCGCGCTCGCCTTCCAGCATCTTGTCCACGGGTATGCCGGTCCAGCGCGAAACGATCTGGGCAATGCCTTCCGGCGTTACCGCCTCATTGACCAGAGCGGCGCTGTTCTTCTCGTCGATTTCCCGAATGCGTTTCTCAAGCGTGGGAATCTCGCCATAGGTCAGTTCGCCCGCGCGCGCGAAGTCGCCGCGGCGCTGCGCGATCTCCACTTCCTGGCGTGCGGCGTCGAGCCTCTCCTTGAGGCCCTGAACGTCGGAGACGGATTTCTTCTCTTCCAGCCATTTGGCGGTGAGGCTGGCGGATTGCTCCTCCAGCTCCGCCAGATCATGTTCCAGCGTCGCCAGGCGGTCCTTCGAAGCCTTGTCGGTTTCCTTCTTGAGCGCTTCGCGCTCGATCTTCAGCTGCACGATGCGGCGATCGAGTTCGTCCAGCGCCTCGGGCTTGGAATCCACCTGCATGCGCAGGCGCGAACCCGCCTCGTCCATCAGGTCAATCGCCTTGTCGGGCAGGAAGCGGTCGGTGATGTAACGGTTGGACAGGGTGGCCGCCGCCACGATGGCCGCGTCCGTGATGCGGACGCCATGATGGACTTCGTATTTCTCCTTGAGACCGCGCAGGATGGAGATGGTGTCCTCGACCGTCGGCTCATTGACGAAAACGGGCTGAAAGCGCCGCGCCAGGGCGGCGTCCTTCTCAATATATTTGCGATACTCGTCCAAGGTGGTGGCGCCGACGCAATGTAGTTCGCCGCGGGCCAGGGCCGGCTTGAGGAGGTTGGACGCATCCATCGCGCCTTCCGCCTTGCCGGCACCCACCAGGGTGTGCAACTCGTCGATGAAAAGAATGATCTTGCCCGCGGCGGCGGTGACTTCATTCAGGACGGCCTTGAGCCGCTCCTCGAATTCGCCGCGAAATTTGGCGCCCGCGATCAGGGCGCCCATGTCCAGCGCCATCAGGCGCTGGTCGCGCAGGCTTTCGGGCACATCGCCATTGACGATGCGCAGCGCCAGGCCTTCGGCGATGGCGGTCTTGCCCACGCCGGGTTCGCCGATCAGAACCGGATTGTTCTTGGTGCGGCGGGAAAGCACCTGGATGGTGCGGCGAATTTCCTCGTCGCGGCCGATCATCGGATCGAGTTTGCCATTGCGCGCCGCCTCGGTGAGATCGCGGGCATATTTGCGCAGCGCGTCATAGGAATTCTCCGCCGTAGCACTGTCGGCGCTGCGTCCCTGGCGCAGATCGGAGATGGCTTTGTTGATGCCCTGCGGCGTGGCACCCGCATCCTTGAGGATGCGGGCGGTTTCGCCCGACATGGCGAGAGCGAGAAGAAGATATTCGGCGGTGACGAAGGAATCGCCTGCCTTCTTGGCCGCCTGCTCGGCCGCATCCAACAGGCGCGCGGTTTCGCCCGCCAGATAGACCTGGCCGGAGCCGCCTTCGACTTTGGGGAGTTTCGCCAAGGCGCGGTCATTAGCCTGGCGTGCCGTCGCATCGCTGCCGCCGGCCGCCTTGATCAGGCGCGCGGCAAGGCCTTCCTCATCATCGAGGAGAACCTTCAGAAGATGTTCGGGGGTGAATTGCTGATTGCCGGAGCGAAGCGCCAGGCCTTGCGCCGATTGAATGAAACCGCGCGACCGCTCGGTGAATTTTTCGATGTCCATACTGCCTCCCGCCTGCCTCGTTACCCGAGCGCAGGCAAACAAGATACGGCCTCATGCGAGCACCGTTCCACGCAGATATGGGAAACAGGAACCTGTCTCTCAAGCCCCCCATCTGTCTTCTTCGGGACAAGCCCTCAGAAAACATCTTCCCCCACCAGGCCTACGGCCGCGGGGGAAGAAAGCCAGAGCTTCGGTTCAAATCAGTTCGCCTCGGCGTCTTCGCCTTCTTCCTCGTCCGTGCCGCCTTCGGCCAGGGAAAAGGACGGGCCGCTGCCCTGCTGCGGCTGGGGCTGCTGACCAGGGGGCTGATCGCCGGGCTGGCGGTTCGGATTCTGCGCCGCCTGCTGTGCCTGATATTGGGCCTGCTGGGCCTGTTGCGCCGCCATGATGCGGAAGTAATGCTCCGCATGCTGAAGATAATTCTCGGCCATCACCCGGTCGCCGCCCGAATTGGCGTCACGGGCGAGCTGGAGATATTTCTCATAAACATGGCTGGCCGAACCGCGGATCTTGATTTCCGGACCCGAGGAATCGAACGTCCGGTTGGGGTTGAAACCACCACCGCTGCTATGGCTGCCGCCATTGTTATGGCCGCCACCGCCATTGCTGTGTTGCGGCCTGCGGCCGCCTCTGCGTGAGCGTTTCATTGAACCCCTTTTGCCTGCTAGATCTCTTGGTCGCGCGGCCCATAGGCAGCAAATCTGCCGGTTCGGCGGCGCGTCGTGTTCGCGTTTGAGTCCCCTGCCCGGCCCCACGTCTTCCGTGAGCCGCCTCGCCGTCTGCATCTAGCCGACGCGAGGGGAATCTTCCGATCCCGTCAAACCCAAAAGTAATCATCGGCGGGGGGCTTTCCAAGCCCTAATTTGGCTTTTTCAGCACCAAAACGCGCGGAATCCCGGCCAAATCGGGCACAAGGCGCAAAATGCCAAGGTCCCGGAACAGCGGTTTCACCCCTTCCGCCTGGCCGTGGCCAAGTTCCAGCAAGGCAACGCCGCCGGGCCGCAGGAGCTTGGGCAGGAGTCCCGCCAGCGCCCGATAGGCATCCAGCCCGCCGGGGCCGCCATCCAGCGCCGCGTGCGGTTCGTATAGCCGGACCTCCGGTTCCAGGGCGGCGATGTCGGCCCTGGGGATGTAGGGCGGGTTGGACAGGATCAGGTCGAATTGCTGCGCCGGCGCGTCATTCCAGTCGGCGGCGATAATCTCGCCGCGGCCGCTGAGCCCATGCGCGCTGAGATTGGCCCGCGCATAGCGCAAGGCCTCCGGCGCGCGTTCGAATCCCTTGCCTTGCGCCTGGGGGAACTCTTTCAACACCGCGATCAGGATCGCGGCGGAGCCGGTTCCCAGATCCGCAACCGACAGTGCCGCCGCACGATCGGGAAACAGGGACAGGGCCGTCTCGACCAAGGTCTCGGTCTCGGGCCGCGGCACCAGCACGCCCGGCCCCACTTCGAGATCCAGGCTCCAGAATTCCCGATGCCCGGTGATGTAGGCCAGCGGCTCGCGGGCCATGCGGCGGTCGATCAGCGTCTGAAACTTCGCGGCCTCCGCACGGGTCGGCTGGCGGATGGCAGCGATCAACTGTTCGCGGCTGATCCCCATCGCGCCGGCCAGCAAAAGACGCGCATCCACCCGCGCGCTGTCCACCCCGGCCCCGCTCAGGCGTTCGGCCGCATCGTGCAGGAGGTCGCGGATGCTCGAAACACCTTCGCCGCTCAAGTCTCGGCCGCCTCGAACGCGGCAAGGCGGTCGGCCTGGTCCTGCGATACCAGCGCGTCGATCACGTCCGACAGCTCGTCGCCCGCGATGATGCGGTCGAGTTTGTAGAGCGTGAGATTGATGCGGTGATCGGTGACGCGGCCTTGCGGAAAATTGTAAGTCCGGATGCGCTCGGAGCGGTCGCCGGAGCCGACCATGCTTTTGCGCTCTGCCGCCCGCGCGCCATCGACCCGCTGGCGTTCCATGTCGTAAAGCTTGGCCTTCAGCAGCTTCATGGCATGCGCCTTGTTCTTGTGCTGCGACTTTTCGGTTTGCTGCGCCACGGCGATGCCGGTGGGCAGATGCGTGATGCGCACGGCACTTTCGGTCTTGTTGACATGCTGACCGCCCGCGCCCTGGGCGCGATAGACATCGATGCGCAGATCCTTGTCGTTAATCACGATATCGACATCCTCGGCTTCCGGCAGTACCGCCACCGTCGCCGCCGACGTGTGGATGCGGCCTTGGGCCTCCGTCACCGGCACCCGCTGGACCCGGTGCACGCCGCTTTCGAATTTCAGCCGGGCATAGGCGCCTCGTCCGTTCACTTCCAAGGTCGCGTCCTTGATACCGCCCAGGTCGCTTTCGGTGATGTCCATCACTTCGGTGCGCCAGCCCTGCAGGCTGCAATAACGCTGATACATGCCCAAGAGATCGGCGGCGAACAAAGCCGCTTCGTCGCCGCCGGTGCCGGCGCGGATTTCGACGATCGCCGACGAGGAATCCGCGGCATCCCTGGGCAGCAATTGCAGCTTCAGTTCCTGATCCAGATGGACCAGCCTCTCGCGCAATTCGGCACGCTCCTGCTCGGCCATGCCGCGCATCTCCGTGTCGCTGGCGGGATCGACGATCAAGGCGTCGGCCTCTTGGATCTGTTTTTGCGTGCTGCGATGGGCGCGCGCGGTCTCAATCACCGGGGCCAGTTCGGCGTGCTCGCGCGACAGCTTGACGAAGGCGGGCCCGGACGCGCCGGACGCCATCTCGCTTTCGATCGCGGCAAAACGGTCGAGCAGACGCTCCAGTTTGGCGGCAGGAATCATCGACCCACGCTACTGCGCGGCTTCAAGCGGCTGTGAAGCGTCCCCGTTGCGCTGGGCCTCGATCTCGCCGGCTTTCTTTTCGCAAAGCTCGACCACATGCTCGACCAAGTCTTCATTGCCAAGCTTATAGGCGGGCTTGCCGTTGAGATAGATCATGCCATGGCCCTTGCCCGCGCCGCCGCCGGTGAAGGCGAGATCGGTTTCGCGCGCTTCGCCTGGACCATTGACCACGCAGCCGATGATCGACAGCGACATCGGAGTGGAGATGTGCTTGAGCCGCTCTTCCAGGGTCTTCACCGTCTCGATCACGTTGAAACCCTGCCGCGCGCAGGACGGGCATGACACGATATTGACGCCGCGATGGCGCAGATTGAGCGACTTCAGGATATCGAAGCCGACCCGCACTTCTTCCACCGGATCGGCGGAGAGCGAAACGCGGATGGTGTCGCCGATGCCGCCCCACAGCAGCATGCCCATGCCGATGGAGGATTTCACCGTGCCCGAAATCATGCCGCCCGCCTCGGTGATGCCGACATGCAGGGGGCAGTCGATTGCTTCCGACAGCGCCTGATAGGCCGCCACCGCCAGGAAGGGATCCGACGCCTTCACGGAAATCTTGTATTCGTGGAAATCCAGGTCATCGAGAATCTTTGCGTGATTGAGCGCGCTCTCGACCATCGCTTCCGGACAAGGCTCGCCATATTTCTCGAGCAGGTCCGGCTCCAGCGAACCGGCATTGACGCCGATGCGCATCGAGCAGCCATGATCCTTGGCCGCCTGGACGACTTCGCGCACGCGGGCCGCACTGCCGATATTGCCGGGGTTGATCCGCAGGCAGGCGGCGCCATTGATCGCCGCCTCGATGGCGCGCTTGTAGTGAAAATGAATGTCGGCGACCACGGGAATGGCGGCGGCCTTGGTGATCGCCTTCATCGCCTTGGTGGCGTCTTCGTCGGGGCAGGAAACGCGCACGATATCGGCGCCCGCTTCCTCGATGCCGCGGATCTGGTCGATGGTGGCGCGCGCATCGCCGGTGATGGTGTTGGTCATGGTCTGCACCGTGATCGGCGCATCGCCGCCCACGGGCACCTTGCCCACCATGATCTGGCGCGATTTGCGCCGATGAATATCGCGATATGCCCGAACGCTCATGCTTCGTCCTTCTGCCGCCGCCTCAATGGCTGAAGCGGTCGGCGATTGTTTGCGGGTCCAGCGGAACATCCTCCGCGCTTTGCTGGTCGCTTCCGGCCACGCCCATGGCCTGACCGTCCAGATCCACTTCGACCGCGCCCGCATTGGTGGTCGATAATGTAAGTCCCGTGGCATTGGGCAATTGATAGGAATCGCCCGCCTTCAGATCGCGATTGATATACACCACGCCATTCTGGTCGCGCACCATCACATGGGTATCGTTCTTGGCTTTGAGAACCACCCGGGCGTTGCGATTATTCCTGCCAAAGACAGTTCCCCCGGCAGCCGGAGACGGTGAGGCCTCGGGCTGGGCCGGGCTGGGCGTCGCAGTAGGCTGCGCCGCCGCGGCGGTGCTGGCGGCGGGCGGCGAAGCCTGCGTGGCCGCTGCCGGAGCGGCAGGCGGAGCGGAGGCAGCCGCCGAACTCTCGATCGCCGGACTGGGTGTCGCGGCCTGTTCCGGCGCGGCAGGCACGGGCGCCGGTGGCGCGGTGACCGCGACTTTGGGCGGCGCGAGCGTTGGCGCGGGCGGGACGGCCTGCGGCGTGGATCCCGCCGACAGCAGATGCCAGACGCCATAACCAACGGCCAGCAGCACAATGGCCGCCACGAAGCGCCATCCCTGCGGCAGACGGCGCGGTTCGTCGGGCATCGCCGCTATGGTGGGCGAATGCTCGTCATGGCGGCCCGAGATTTCCTGCTTGTAGCGTTCAACCGTCTCGGTGGCGTCAAGGCCCAGATAGCCGGCATAGGTCCGTACAAAGCCGATGGCGTAGGTTCTGCCGGGAAGATTTTCGAGGCGGTCTTCCTCAACCGCTTCCAGATGATCCTTGCGGATCTTCAAGGCCCGAGAAACCGTGGCAAGGTCGTCGCCCCGGCGCAGCCGCGCGGCGCGCAGGTCCTGACCCACCGTCTCGAGCGGCGTTTCACTGTCACCGGAAATTTCGCGCAGGTGAATACGGCGGCGGCCGCTTTTCTCGTCGGCGTTCAGTGGCGTAACCTTTGTCATCAGAATATCTGGCCCGGACAGCGCGAATCCGGGGCGGATTCAGCTAAAACATTGTCTTGACTATCATATCCTAATTCGGGCGGGGAACAACCCGAAGCCTTCAAGAGACTGGTTTTTCACATAAATTTCCGATTCCAGCCCGGGCCTATTTCAGGACGATGCCTCGCTCGGCGGCAAAGGCCGAGAGCCGGGTGCGCAGGGAATGGTCCGTCCGGCCGCAAAGCCGGTCCACAAAGGCGGCGACTTCGCCCAAATTCAAGCTGCGAATCATCATCTTAATGGGGCCGATCTGGCCCGGTTGCATGGAAAGTGTGCGGATGCCCAGACCCAGCAGCGCCATCGCGTCCAGGGGGCGGCCCGCCATCTCGCCGCAAAGCGACAGGTCTCCGGAATTTTCCGCCGCGCTCTGCACGATCAGCCGGATCAGGGTGAGCGAGGCGGGGTTGAGGCTGTCATAGCGCCGCGCCACCCGCGGATTGGTCCGGTCCACCGCGAAGGCCAGCGAAAGAAGATCGTTGGAGCCGATGGAAACGAAATCCGCCGAGCGCATCAGCTGCGGCAGCATGAAGGCCAGCGCGGGTACCTCCAGCATCGCACCCACCAGGACCTGGGTGGGCCGCGTGAGATTGATCAGCCGGGCCCGTTCCAGCTCGCGATCAATCAGGGCGCGGCCGCGATTGAATTCATCCACATCGCTGACCATCGGCAAAAGAATGCGCAAGGTGCGCCCGGCCGAAGCCATCAGCATGGCGCGCACCTGGTAGCGCAGCAGCGCGGGACGATCGAGCGCGATGCGAATGGCGCGCCAGCCCAGCGCCGGATTTTCCTCCCGCTCCCATCGCGCATAGGGCAATACCTTGTCCCCGCCCAGATCGAGGGTGCGGAACACCACCGGCTTGTCCCCCGCCGCATCGAGAATGGATTTGTAAAAGGCACACTGATCGGCCAGGCGCGGCATGGTCTCGCCCAGCATGAATTGCAGTTCGGTGCGGAACAGGCCGATTCCGTCGGCGCCGGATTCCTTCAGATGCGGCATGTCGAACTCAAGCCCCGCATTCATCATCAGCTTGATCGCCACGCCGTCCTTGGTGACGGCGGGCAATTCCCGGATCGCGGCAAAGCGCGCCCGAGCCTGAAGCCTGAGGCCGCGCTTCTCTTCGAATGCGGTGATCAGTTCGGCGGGCGGGCGCAGATGTACTTCGCCGCTCTCGCCGTCCAGCACGATGGCATCGCCGGACCGGGCACTGTCGGCGATGCCCTCCAGCGAGGAAACCAGCGGCAGCCCCATCGAGCGCGCCACGATGGCAACATGCGAGGTCGCGGCGGCGTCTTCCAATGCCAGGCCCAGCAATTTCTCGCGCCCGTAATCCAGCAGCTCGGCAGGTCCCATGTTGCGCGCCACCAGGATGGCGTCACGCGGCAGGCTCTCCGCCACATGACCGTCGCCGGTGAGATGCCTGAGCAGCCGCCGCGCCAGATCGTCCAGGTCATGCGCGCGCTCGCGCAGCAGCGGATCGCCCAGGCGCTGGACCCGAAGGCGGGTCTCGTCCTGCACGCGTTCCACCGCCGCTTCCGCGGTCAGGCCGGTGCGCACCGCATCGCGCATGCGCTGGCGCCAGCCTTGATCATAGGCGAACAACCGGTAAGCCTCGATCACCTCGCGGCCTTCGCCGGTCAGGTCGAGCTCGGAAGAGACCAGCATCTGGTCGACGCTTTCGCGCAAGGAGGAGATGGCTTCCTCCAGCCGTTTCAATTCCTCGACCGGATTGTCCGCGATCATGCGGTCGACCTTGACGCGCGGCTCGTGCAGCACCAGGTGCCCGACCGCTACGCCTTCCGACAATCCTTCGCCGGAAAATTTGCGGGGCCGGTCGACCCGCAGCTCCGGCTCGTCCAGTTCGGCGACGTTGAAGAAGCCGCCTTGCGCCACCACCTCGGCCAGCACCATGGCGACGGTCTGCAGCGCCTCGACTTCTTCCTCCGCATAAATCCGCTCGGCCTTGTTCTGCACCGTAAGCACGCCGAACACTTGGCCGCCGCGCACGATGGGTACACCCAAAAAGGTCTTGTAAGGATCTTCTCCGGTTTCCGGGCGGTAGGAGAAATGCGGATCGGAGGGCGCGTCGGAAAGATTGACCGCCTCTGCGCTTTCCGACACCAGACCGACCAGGCCCTCGCCTTCGCGCAGCCGCGTATTGTGGACGGCGGCGCGGTTGAGGCCTTCGGTGGCGAACAGCTCCAGCATCTTGCCGGCGCGGCGCAGATAGATGGAGCAGACTTCCGCCACCATATTGGAGGCGATGACGCCGACCAGCTTGTCCAGGCGCATTTGCGCACTAGTCTGTTCCGCCATGATCTCGCGCAGGCGGCGCAAGAGCAGCCGTGGCCCGCCCGCACTCGACATGACGTCACCTCCTAGAGCGCAATCGGGTGAAGTGTGCCGCGGTTCACCCGCAAAATTGCGCGACAATCAAAAAATCTAGAGCATGATCTGATTCAACGTAATCAGATCATGCTCTAGACGGCATCCAACTCGTAAGCGGAATGCAGGGCGCGGACCGCAAGCTCGACATATTCCTCATCGATCAGCACGCTGACCTTGATCTCGGACGTCGAGATCACCTGGATATTGATGCCTTTGTCGGACAGCGTGCGGAACATGGTCTGCGCGACGCCGGGATGGGCGCGCATGCCGATGCCGATGATGGAGACCTTGGCGACATTGGCGTCATGGGTGACATCGCGGTAGCCGATCTCCTTACCATGCGCCTCGATCGCCGCCAGGGCGCGGCCCAATTCGCTTCGCGCGACGGTGAAGGTGAGGTCGGTCTGCTTGCCGTCTTCGGAGACATTCTGCACGATCATGTCGACATTAACGCCGCCTTCGGCCAGAGGCCCGAAAATGGTGGCGGCGACGCCGGGCCGGTCCGGAATCTTGTGCAGGGTGATCTTGGCTTCGTCGCGGCTATAGGCGATGCCGGTAACCGGTTTCTTTTCCACGATGTCTTCCTCGTCGCAAAGCAATGTACCACCCAGATCGGGCGTGAAAGTCGAAAGCACCCGGGTCGGCACCCGGTGCAGCATGGCGATTTCCACCGAGCGGGTCTGCAGGACTTTGGCGCCGAGCGACGCCATTTCCAGCATTTCCTCGTAGGCGATCTTCTCCAGCCGCCGCGCCTTGGGCACGATCCGCGGGTCGGTGGTATAGACCCCATCCACATCGGTATAGATATCGCAGCGCTCCGCCCCGATGCCCGCCGCGATCGCCACGGCGGAAGTGTCGGAGCCGCCCCGGCCTAAAGTGGAAATGCGCTCGCCCGGCGCCACGCCCTGAAAGCCGGCCACCACTGCGACCTCGCCCCGCGCCATGCTGGCCTGCAGTTCGGCGCCAGGCACCGCTTCGATGCGGGCCGCGCCATGGACGGCGGAGGTCTGGATCGGCACCTGCCAGCCCATCCAGGAGCGCGCCTGGATTCCCATGGCATTGAGCGTGACGGCCAGAAGTCCCGCGGTCACCTGCTCGCCCGCCGCCACCACCACGTCATATTCGCGCTGGTCCGGGATCGCCTGGGTTAAGACATTGCTGCCGGGATCGGGCCGCGCCGCCTCGTTGGTCCAGCCCACCAGCTTGTTGGTCTCGCCCGCCATGGCCGACACCACCACGGCGACCTGATGGCCGCGTTCGACTTCGCGCTTGACCAGCGCGGCCACATGGCGAATGCGGGGCAGGTCGGCCACCGAAGTGCCCCCGAATTTCATCGCGATCTTCGCCATAAATGCCCCGAAACCCGGTTTGCCCTGCCCGCTGCGGCGGCCTACATAGACGGCGCCGCCTTCCCGCTCAACCCTCGAAATATCATGACAGAATTGGCTTCCCAGGACCGTTCAACCGACCCTTCCATGGATGCTTCCGTGGATCCGGGCGAAGTCGCCAAATTCTCCGCCCTGGCGGCGGAATGGTGGGATCCGAGCGGCAAATTCGCGCCGCTGCACAAATTCAATCCCGTGCGCCTGGCCTTCATCCGGCAGGAGGCCGCCGCCCGCTTCGGCCGCGATGCCCGCTCGCTCCGGCCTTTCGAGGGGCTCTCTTTGCTCGATATCGGTTGCGGCGGTGGATTGTTGTCCGAGCCGATGGCCCGGCTGGGCTTTGCCGTCACCGGGGCCGATGCCTCGGAAAGAAACATCGGCACCGCCCGCGCCCACGCCGCCCAGTCGGCCCTCGCGATCGAGTATCGCACCGCCACGGCGGAAGCCCTGGCCGCGGAAGGCCGGACATTCGACGTGGTGCTCAACATGGAAGTGGTCGAGCATGTCGCCGATGTCGGAGCCTATCTTGCGGCCTGCGCCCAGCTGGTGAAGCCCGGCGGTCTCACCATCGTCGCAACCCTCAACAAGACACTGAAGTCGCTGGCCCTGGCCAAGTTCGCGGCCGAATATGTATTGGGCTGGATGCCGCGCGGTACCCATGACTGGAACCGCTTCATTGCGCCGGCACAGCTTCAACAGGCACTGGAGAAATCCGGTCTAAGCATTTTGAAAACACAGGGTGTTTTCTTTGACATATTGACCTGGGACTGGCGGCTCTCGTCCGATGTGGACGTGAATTACATGGTGGTGGCGCGCAAAGCCCCAAGCCCGGATTAAGGCGCCTTCGCAGCACTCACTTGGGTATAGACCACCCGCCAGCTTCCGCCCCGCTTTGCCCAGATATCGGCGAACAGCAGCCATTGGGCGCCCGCCTTGCCGTGATCGACGGTGCGGTAATTCACCTTGCCGCCCAGCACGGCCCCGTCCGACCAGACAGTGTGAAGCGGCTGCTCGATGGTGAAGGGCAGAAGCTTGGCGTCGGGATCGGTGGAATGCGCGACGAACTGGGTCTTGTTCAGCACCGTGCCGGCCCGGCTGACGAGCTTATAGTCGTCGGCGAGCAACCGGGTCAGTTCCGGTCCATCGTTCCTCAGCTGCGCTTCGTCATAAGCGAGTGCTGCCTTGGCGAGATCCGGTGGCAGATCGCTATAGTCCGGAGCGACCCAGCCTTGAATTGCGGACACAAGCGCTGCCAGCACGATCAAGATTTGCATGCTTCCTCCCGGAATTTTGACGGCGACTATAGCCGCGTTGCCGCCATGACGTTTTGGGAACGGTCAAACGATCCCGGCCGGAATCGCGATGGACTCAGTTGGCGCTGTCGAGGTCGGGCGGCAGGGGCGCGACGTCGACACCCTCCTCCGCCAATTCGCGCGCTTCCTCCAGGGTGGTCTCTCCATAGATATGGCGCTCCACCGACTCGCCATAATGAATCTTGCGCGCTTCTTCGGCGAATTTCGGCCCGACATATTCGGCATTCTCCTGCACATATTTGCGCAGGCCCGTCATGAATTGCCGCATCTTGCGGGCTTCGGGATTGGAGAGTTCGGGCTTGCGGTCGCTGGCCGCCACCGCCGGCGCCATGATCGCCTTCTCCACGCGCCGTGAATTGCAGGTGGGACAGGACAATTTGCCCTCCTCCGCCTGGAGATCATAGGACGCGCTGTCCCGAAACCAGCCCTCGAATTCGTGGCCGTTCTTGCACTGAAGACTGTAAACAATCACCGCTGGTAATGCTCCAACGGCCTGCCCCCAGGCCGATGAATCAAGATTATGCGGATTGCAAATTTACGCAAGCGCCACACAAGGCCAATATCTGGCGCGCCCAATTCAAGACAGGCTAAATTCCCGGTCATGTTCGAGGCTGGGAACTTTGGCGCGCGCTTCGGCGGACAATTGCGGATCGATCTCGGCCGCAAAAACGCCAGGCTCGATTCCGCCTTCGGTGAGAGCTTCACCCCAGGGACTGACGATCAGGCTGTGCCCATAGGTGCGCCGGCCATTGGCATGCAGTCCGCCCTGGGCCGGTGCGATCATGAAGGCGCCATTCTCGATCGCCCGCGCCCGAAGCAGGACATGCCAGTGCGCCTTGCCGGTGGTCTCGGTGAACGCCGATGGCGCGGTGAAGGCGAATGCGCCTTTTTGGGCCATCTCGCGATAAAGCTGCGGAAAGCGAATGTCGTAACAGATCGAAAGGCCGATCCTGCCCCATGGCGTCTGCGCCACTATGGCCGCATCGCCGCCTTCCACCGTGTTCGATTCGCGATACTTCTCGCCGGAAGGCAGGTTTACGTCGAAAAGATGGATCTTGCTGTAGCGCGCCGAAATTTTCCCGTCGGGTGAAAACAAAAAGGAACGGTTCGCGGTCTTGGTTTCGCTCACCTTGATTGCCAGCGACCCCGCCAGCAACCATACATTCAATTCCTTTGCCAGATCGCGAAATGCGGGCAGCGCGGGATCATGGGCCTCGTCATAGCTATGGGCGAGCTTGGCGCCGCCATCGGGCGCCATCAGAGTGGTGTTCTCAGGGGTGGCGATGAATTGCGCGCCATCCTTGGCCGCGGCGCGAATGAGCCGCTCCGCATCGCGGATATTTTCCGCGACATCGTCGCCGGAGCGAAGCTGAATGCAAGCGGCGCGGAATTTGCTCAATGCAGCCGATCCTGAATCTTGGCAATGCCAGCCCGGGCGCAGGGTTCATCCTGGGCGCCCGACGGCGCGCCGGACACCGCGATGGCGCCGACGATATCGTTGCCTGCCATCAGCGGCACGCCGCCCTGGCGCGGCGTGCCCATGGCCGGATCGGCCATCAGTTGCCCCATGAACGCCTGATCGGTCTTGGCGCGCTCGCCGGCTTCACCGCTGGTCATCTTCATTTTGAGCGCCGTGGTGGCTTTGCCGGAGGCGATCCGCTGGGTGATAGCGGCGGCGCCATCGCCGGAAATCAAGGCAATCGGAACGCCTTCGGAGTCGATTACCAGCGCGGTGACTTTCAGTCCTTGCGACGTGCACATCGCGATGGCTGTCTGCGCCGCCTCGACCGCCAGCGCGGTGGGAATGCCGCGCGCACGCGGCGGCCTGGGCGCCCGACCTTCCTCCGCGCTGGGAGGCGGTAAAATGGACTGGGCAATGGCAGGCCCGGCGACAACAAGCGCGACGGCGGCAAGGATGAATTTGTTCATGGGGATCCTCCCAGGCAAGCCCCATTGTCGGAGCCGTCCACGGGAATGTCCAGATCAGGACAGCAGCGGATCCAGCTTGCCGTCGCGTTCCAGGGCATACAGCTCGTCGCAGCCGCCCACATAGGTGTCGCCGATGAAAATCTGCGGCACGGTCCGCGCGCCAGAGGATTTCGCCAGCATCTCCTCCCGGGCTTTCACGTCCATCATCACATCCACTTCGTCATAAGCGACGCCCTTTTTGCCCAGCAGCGACTTGGCGCGGACGCAGTAAGGGCAGATCGGAGTGGTATAGATCGTGACAGGTTTCATGGTGGCGACCAGGCTAAAAGGCGGCCCTTTCCAAAAGGTTCATCCCGGCCGCGGCGCCGTGATTCCGTGGCCGATTGTATCAAATTTATATAAGCGCTTCGGACGCTTTCACAACGCGCGCCAGGGCCAAAATCTGCACCTGCGCCGCCCCCGCCCGCCTCAGCGCCCGGGCGCAGGCCTCTGCGGTGGCGCCGGTGGTCAGGACATCATCGACAATCAGAATATGGCGCCCAGCCACCAGGGCAGGTTCCCGGACCCGGAAGGCGCCAAGCACATTGCGCCGTCGGCCCCTGGCCGAAATCATCGCGCCCTGGCTTTCCGTCGCCCGGCTTCGCACCAGGGCCTGGACCGCAAAAGGCTTCGAAGCCCGACGCGCCAGGGCACGCGCCAGCTCGGCGGCCTGATTATAGCGCCGCCGCCATAGCCTCAGACGATGCAGCGGCACCGGCACGATCAGATCGGTTTGCGCCAGGAGCGGGCGGCCGGTGCGTTCCAGCCAATGGGCGAATCCCGGCACCAGTTCCAGGCGATCCGCGTGCTTCAGGGCCAGGATCGGGCCGCGGCTGTTTTCGTCATAGGCAAAAATGGCGCGGGCGCGCGTATAGGCCGGCGGCCGGGCCAGACAGGCGGCGCAGCGCGTGCCTTCGCCCGGATCGACTCCGAAAGGCAGACCGCAGCAATCGCACATCGGGCCGTCCAGAAAGACGATCTTGCTCCAGCAATCCGCGCAGAAGCCCTGCCCCGCTCCCAAAGGCTCGCGGCAGGAGATGCAGAGCGGTGGAAACAAAAGATCGAGCAGTCCTGTTTTCAATTTCGGCCCCATTCTCTCTATTGTAGCGCCATGGTCGCCGAACGTCCGACTCTTTTTGATTTTCGCACCGCGCATGCCGCCCGGATGCGCGCCAACCGTATCGCGGGCGACAGGTTCCTGGACCTGGCGGCGATCGAAGGACTGACTGATCGCCTGGCCGCCGTGACCCGCCGTTTCGAACATGGGCTCTGGATCGGGGAAACGCTGCCGCGAATGATGGAGCCGCATGCCCGGCAATGGAAGGTGGCGGATTTCGACGAGCGGGAAATTCTGGATGCTGGCGAGGCGCAATTCGATCTGGTCGTCAGCCTTTATTCCTTGCAGTCGATCAATGATCTGCCCGGCGCGCTGATCCAGATCCGCCGCGCCCTGAAACCGGATGGCCTGTTTCTGGCCACGTTGTTCGGGGGCGCCACCTTGAGCGAATTGCGCCAGAGTTTCGCCTTCGCCGAAAGCGAGAGTTTGGGCGGCATCAGTCCGCACATCGCGCCGTTCGCCGATGTGCGCGACTTGGGCGCGCTGCTCCAGCGCGGCGGCTTCGCGCTGCCGGTCACCGATGTCGAGCGGCTGCGCGTGCGCTATTCCGACCTCGCATCCCTGGTGCGCGACCTGCGGGCCCATGGCCAAAGCAATGCGCTTGCGGCGCGGCGAAAACTCTTCCTCGGCCGGCGGACGCTCGAAACCCTCAGCGCCTATTATGCCGCGCATCACGGCAGCGACGGCAAGCTCGATGCCACCTTCGAGACACTCTACCTGACGGGATGGGCGCCGCATCCGAACCAGCAGCAGCCGCTCAAGCCCGGCAGCGCGAAAAGCCGCCTCAGCGATGCACTGGGGGCGGTCGAGCGGAAACTCTAGTTCATCTTGTCGATGAGACTTTGGAACAGGCCCAGCACTTTGCTTCCCACGCTGCCGACCGCGGCCACGATGACCACCGATATCAGGCTGGCAATCAGGGCATACTCGATGGCGGTGGCGCCCGAAGCGTCGGCGGCGAAATCATTCACAACAGATCGCGCAGCATGGGAAGCAGCGGCAAGTCGGCCGCGGGCATGGGAAACGCGGCCGGATCGGCAATGAGATCGCGCGGCCGGACCCATTTGATCGCTTCGTGCTCGTGCGGGCGGGGCGTTCCGTCCCAGCGGCGGCACATATAAAGCGGCATCAGAAGATGAAATTTTGCATAGCTGTGGGAAGCAAAGGTGAAGGGCGCCAAACAAGGCTCTTTCACCGAAATGCCCAATTCCTCGCGCAATTCGCGGATCAGCGCCTGTTCCGGCGTCTCTCTGATTTCCACCTTGCCGCCCGGAAATTCCCATAGCCCCGCCATCGCCTTTCCCGGCGGCCGTTTCGCGATCAGCACGCGCCCGTCCGGGTCGATCAGCGCCGCCGCCACCACAAGAATGACGGAATTGCCGTTGTGAGATGTCATGGTCAACAATCCAGGGCTAAGACCGTATTAAGTGTCATGGTAAATGTTCATTAAACGGGAACTTCGATCGGCGGCAGAGCCATAAGATGCCGCATTACCAAGGAGATGGAAAATGACGACATTCGGAACGGCCGTCTGGCATGGCGGCCTCAAGGACGGCAAAGGCGCGATTTCGACCAAAAGCGGCGCCCTGAACGCCTATCCCTATGGCTTTGCCAGCCGCTTCGAAGGCAAGCCCGGTACCAATCCCGAGGAATTGATCGGCGCCGCCCATGCCGGCTGCTTCACCATGGCCTTGTCCCTGATCCTGGGCGAAGCCGGCCTCACCGCTGACGAGATGAACACCAGGGCCGACGTGACTTTGGAGAAATTGGCCGACGGCTTTGCCATCACCAAAGTGCATCTGACTCTGACCGCGAAAATTCCCGGCTGCGATAAGACAAAGTTCGAAGAACTCGCGGCCAAGGCCAAAGCCGGCTGCCCGGTCTCCAAACTTTTAAAGGCGGAAATAACCTTGGACGCTTCTTTGGTTTAATTCCCTCATCTGTCTGCGAAACGGATTTCGGCTCGCTGCCCGCTTAGGCGGGCGTTCGGCCGGCGATAGCTCCGCAGGAGCGTTCGCTATTCGTCCTCACGGGGAAGAAAGTCTCGCCTTAAGCAAAGCGCGTGCTGACGATCCGGCCGATATCGGCAAGCGCGCGTTCGTCCGCCGCATCGCCCGGTTTGTTGCCCTCGGTATAGGCGCAGACCAGCACGGGCGCGCGATTGCCGGGCGGCCATAGAATGGCGACATCGTTGAGCTGGCCATTGCCGCCGGAACCGGTCTTGTCGCCCGCCCGCCAGCCGGAGGGAAGGCCGCCGCGAAGCCGGGTCAGGCCGGTACTGCAGGCGATCATCCAATCCGCAAGCTGCTTGCGCGAGCCCGCGGACAAGGCATCGCCCAGAAGAATGTCCTTCAGGTTCGCCAGCATCGCCGAAGGCGTTGTCGTGTCGCGCTCGCCATCGGCAATATTCAGCGCCCCCTCGATCCGATCGAAACGCGTGCGGCTGTCGCCCAGTTTGCGCGTGAAATCCGTCAGTCCGGCCGGGCCGTCGACACCGGCAAAGAGAAGATTGGCGGCGGTATTGTCGCTGACCGTGACCGCCGCCGCGCAGAGTGCCCGCACGCTCATGCCGCGGGCGAGATTCTTGGCGGTTTCCGGCGCGTATTCCAGCAGGTCGCTTTTCTGATAATGGATTTCCCGATCCAGATGTTCGCGTCCCGCATCGACGCGCGCCAGGGTTGCCGCCACCAGCATCACCTTGAAGGTGCTGCACATCAAAAAGCGTTCGCTTTCCCGGTAGAAGATGGAATTGCCGCTGCCTGTGTCCAGCGCTGCGAGCCCGATGCGCAGACCGAGCTGCTTTTCCATCGCCGCGAAACGGCGTCCGGGCGAGTCATAACTCTCATCGGCCGCCAGCAAGGGCGTCGGCAACAGCAGCGCGGATGCCCCCAGCAATGTGCGGCGCGTCAGCCCCGGATTCGATTCGCCCATGCGATATAAATACCTTCGCATTCTTCATTGCGCGAGAAACATGATTTTCGACAAGGCGACGCATCGCTTCCGTGCCCTTGCGCACGCGCGACGAACCCAGGGCCAGGGAAGCCTATCCCTAACTCCTATAACTCCCGTTAATGTCGATATAGCCGTGCGTCAGGTCGCAGGTCCAAACCCGGGCGACGCCCTTACCGAGCCCCAGATCGACCGCAATCTGCACCTCGCGCCCCGTCACCGCCTTGGTCGCGGCGGCTTCGTCATATTTGGGCGCTCGGGCGCCCTTTTCCGCAACGACCTGGCTGCCGAACGAGATTTTGAGCCTGTCGCGGTCCGCCGCCTCGCCGGACTTTCCCACCGCCATCACCACTCGGCCCCAATTGGCGTCGTTGCCAGCGATGGCGGTCTTGACCAGCGGGGAATTCGCCACAGACAGCGCCACGCGCCTGGCCGCGTCATTGCTTTCCGCGCCCGCCACATCCACCTGGATGAGCTTCTGCGCGCCCTCGCCATCCTTGACCACGGCAAGCGCCAGATCGAGCAGCAGCGCGTCCAGGCTCCTGCGGAAACCGGCAAGCCTCTTGTCCGAGGCTTTCGTCACGGCGCCGTGCTTTGCACCTTTGCCGGTCGCGAACAGAAGCAGCGTATCGCTGGTCGAAGTATCGGAATCCACCGTGATGGAATTGAAGGACGGTCCCACGCCCGCATTCAGGCATTCCTGCAGCACCGCGGCGGGCAAACTGGCGTCGGTAAAGACAAAGGCCAGCATCGTCGCCATGTCGGGCGCGATCATGCCCGAGCCCTTGGCGATGCCGTTGAGCGTGACCTTGACGCCGTCGATCATGGCCGTGGCGGTTGCGAGCTTGGGATAGGTGTCGGTGGTCATGATCGCTTCGGCCGCGGCACGCCAACCGGACGCCGAGGCTTCATCCGCGACTTTTCCCAAAATCCTGGTGATTTTCTCTGCCGGCAACGGTTCGCCGATCACGCCCGTCGAAGCCAGGAAAACGTCCGACGCCTTGCAGCCGATCACGGCGCTTGCCGCTTCCGCCACCGCGCGGGCACCCGCCATGCCGGCCTGACCGGTGAAGGCATTGGCGTTGCCACTGTTGACCACCAGGGCGCGGGCCTGGCCGCGTTTCAGCTGCGCCCGGCACCAATCCACCGGCGCCGCGGCGGTCTTGGATTTGGTCAAGACGCCCGCCACCTCCGTGCCCGGCGCCAGCATCGCCAGAAGCACATCGGTCCGGTTGCGGTATTTGATTCCCGCCTCGCCGGTGGCCAGTCGCACGCCCGCCAATGGCGGCAGATGGGCGAAGCTTTTGGGCGCCAGCGGCGAGATTTTGGCAATAGCCGGCTTTGCGGCTTTCGCCGGCGCCTTTTTGCCCTTCGCCATGCCCGATCCCCCAGAAATGGCCGCTGGAACGGCCGCTGGCGGGGGATAGTGTGGAAATCGGCCGGTTTGACAAGGCCCCATTTGGGCTTAGGCCAAATTTGACAATGGGATAGGCCGTTCTTATGTCTCCCGCGCGGCCGCTATTCGCGGAAATGGCGGTTACGCCCTTAAAGCCGGCCCGACAGAGGAATCCATGCTGGGCATCAGCGCGCTCGCCAAACAGTTCTTTGGCTCCGCCAACGAACGTAAAATCAAGCCCTTATGGGCCGTCGTGACCAAGATCAACGCCCTGGAACCTCGCTTCCAGGCGATGAGCGATGACGAGCTCAAGGCCATGACCCCTGCCTTCCGGGAAAGGCTGGCGGCTGGCGAAACCGTCGACGATCTGCTGCCCGAGGCCTTCGCGGTGGTCCGCGAGGCGGCCAAGCGCACCCTGGGTCAGCGGCATTTCGACGTCCAGCTGGTGGGCGGCATGGTCTTGCATGACGGCCATATCGCCGAAATGCGGACCGGCGAAGGCAAGACCCTGGTCGCCACCCTGCCGACCTATCTGAATGCGCTGGTCGGCGACGGCGTCCATGTGGTGACGGTCAATGATTATCTCGCCAAGCGCGACAGCGAATGGATGGGGCAGATCTACCGTTTCCTGGGCCTTTCCGTCGGCTGCATCGTCCACGGCCTGAACGACGAGGAGCGGCGCGAAGCCTATGCCGCCGATGTCACCTACGGCACCAACAACGAATTCGGCTTCGACTATCTGCGCGACAATATGAAATACGCGCTGAACACCATGGCCCAGCGGGGCCATGCCTATGCCATCGTCGACGAAGTCGATTCCATCCTGGTCGATGAAGCGCGCACGCCCCTGATCATTTCCGGTCCCACCCAGGATCTCACCGAAATGTACCGGGCGGTCGACGCCATCATGTCGAGCCTGAACGCCAGCGACTACGATCTCGACGAAAAATCCAAGCAGGTGACGCTGACCGAACCCGGCGCCGAGCATATGGTCGAGCTTCTGCGCGGCGCGGGGCTGCTCGAGCATGGCGATCTTTATGACACCGAAAACATCTCGGTGGTGCACCATGTCAATCAGGCGCTGAAGGCGCACAAGCTGTTCCAGCGCGACCGCGACTATATCGTCAAGAACGACCAGGTGATCATCATCGACGAATTCACCGGCCGCATGATGGAGGGCCGGCGTTATTCCGAAGGCCTGCACCAGGCGCTGGAAGCCAAGGAGCAGGTCACCGTCCAGCCGGAAAATGTCACCCTGGCCTCGATCACCTTCCAGAATTATTTCCGCCTCTATCACAAGCTGGCGGGCATGACCGGCACGGCGATGACCGAAGCCGCGGAATTCATGGATATCTACAAGCTTGATGTCCGCGACATTCCCACCAATGTGGCCGTGGCGCGCATCGATTATGACGACGAAGTCTATCGCACCGCCGACGAGAAGAACGATGCCATTGTCAAGCTGGTCGAGGCCTGCCGCAAAAAGGACCAGCCGGTCCTGGTCGGCACCACCTCGATCGAGAAGTCGGAACATCTCTCCGAGCTGATGAAGAAGCGCGGCATTCCTCACCATGTGCTGAATGCGCGCTACCACGAACAGGAAGCCTTCATCGTGGCGCAGGCGGGCGTGCCCGGGGCCGTCACCATCGCCACCAACATGGCGGGCCGCGGCACCGACATTCAGCTGGGCGGCAATGTCGAGATGCGGATCGGCCACGAACTCGCCGCCGTGACCGACCCCGCCGAACGCGAAACGAGCATTCAGGCGATCCGCGACGAAGTCGCCGTCAAAAAGCAGAAGGCGCTGGCGGCAGGCGGCCTTTACGTCATCGGCACCGAACGCCATGAGAGCCGGCGCATCGACAACCAGCTGCGCGGACGCTCCGGCCGCCAGGGCGATCCCGGCGCCTCGAAATTCTTCCTGTCCTTGCAGGACGATCTGATGCGGATCTTCGGGTCCGAACGCATGGACGCGATTCTCACGCGCCTGGGCCTAGAACCCGGCGAAGCCATCACCCATCCCTGGGTCAACAAGGCCCTGGAAAAAGCGCAGCAGAAGGTCGAAGCCCGCAACTTCGAAATTCGCAAGAACATCCTGAAATACGACGACGTCCTCAATGCGCAGCGCAGGGTGATCTTCGAGCAGAGAAAGGAGATCATGTCGTCCGAGGATGTTTCCGACCAGATCGCGGATTTCCGCGAGGACGTGGTGGAAACACTGGTGACGCGCCATATCCCGGAAAAGGCTTATGCCGAGCAATGGGACGCGGTCGGCCTGCACGACGAAGTGGCGAAGATCTTCGGCATCGAGCTTCCGGTGCTGGACTGGACCAAAGAAGAAGGTATCGCCGACGAGGAAGTCCGCGAGCGTATCCAGAAAGCGGTGGATTCCCGCGCCGCCGAACGCGCCGCCAATTTCGGCCTCGACGTCACCCGCTATGTCGAAAAGGCGATCCTGCTGCAGACCCTGGACAGCAACTGGCGCGAACATATCGTCAATCTCGACCATCTGCGCCAATATGTCGGTCTGCGCGGCTACGGCCAGCGCGACCCTCTCAACGAATATAAGAGCGAGGCGTTCGAGCTGTTCGAAGCGCTGCTGGCCAAGCTACGCAGCGACGTGGTCGAGCAGCTGATGCATGTGCAGATCCAGACTGGCGAGCCGCCGCCCGAAATCGCGCCGCGCCCCCTGCCCGCCATGCAGGCCAGTCACATCGATCCGCTGACCGGCGAAGACGAGATGGCGGACAGCCCGCAGTTCCGCCAGGTATCGGCCGGACCGGTGGACCCCAACGACCCCGCCACCTGGTCCAAGGTCCAGCGCAATGCCCTGTGCCCTTGCGGCTCGGGCCGGAAATACAAGCACTGCCACGGGGCTCTGGTTTAAAATTTTTAATGGCCGCGCGGCCGGGCGGCGTTGTCCGGCATCAGCGTGCGCAGTTGCACTCGGGCGCCGTTTCGCGCGTTATGTGCGCAAGAGCGGGGAGATTGCGCCGTGCTGACCGTACACAAATCTGACGGCAAAATTGTCTGGGTCGATCTCTGCGAGCCCACCGAAGAGGAGCTGGCCCAGGCCTGCCGCGACTATGGCCTGGACATTCCGCCGCGCGAACAGTTGGACGAGATCGAGTTTTCCAGCCGTCTGCAATATGAAGACGACACCTTCACCATCTCCGTGCCGGTGACGCCTCATTTGAAGGACAGCGAGGAAGACTTCACCTCGCCGCTTGGTTTTGTCCTGACCAAGAACATTCTGGTCACGATACGTTTTGCCCATCTGCATACGTTCCCCGCCATCATCAAACGCGTCGGGCGCAGGCCGCGCACCGCCCCCGATGTCTTCATGGTGATCGTGGAAGCCCTGGTGGATTATGGCGCCGACCGGCTGGAGGAGTTGCGCGCGGAGGCGCTCGCCATCTCCAACCGCATCTTTCATAAGGAAATGCGCGCGCGACAGCAGACCAGCGTCAAACGGGTCAACCGCATGCTGCGCGATACGCTGGTGGAGATCGGCGATATGGGCGAACGGCTGTCCCATATCCGCGACACCCTGCTGGTGATGCAGCGCGCCGTGCCGTTCGTGGGCGAGCATGGCGATAGCTGGCTGGGCGATCCGGTCAAGGCCAGGCTCAAGATGGCCGGCAGCGACGTCCAATCGCTCAACGACTATGAAGTCCACCTGACCGACAAGCTTCAATTCCTGCTGGATGCCGCATTGGGCTTCATCAACACCGAGCAGAATGATCTCTTCAAGGTTCTCACCATCGCTTCGGTGGTTGGCATTCCTCCAACCTTCATCGCCAGCATGTATGGGATGAATTTCCACAATATGCCGGAGCTCGGCTGGACCTGGGGTTATGAATGGGGCCTGTTCCTGATCCTGCTCTCGACCGTCATCCCGATTGTGTGGTTCAAGCTCAGAGGTTGGTGGTAGCGGCCAAAAAATCGCATTCGCGTCGCTCGCGGGCGGGTCTGGCTGGCGGAAAACCTGTCCCTTTTCGGACCTACTTCCTCTTCGGGATATTGCAGAATTTTCATAGTAAGATAGCATGTTGGTAGCGCGGATTTCGTCCGCGGCTTGGGGCAACAATTTTGAAAATGAGGTGTTTCATGCGCTTCGGGACATCCGCTGCCATTGGGGCGGTGATTGCATTTGCGTGCGTGCTTCCCGCAGAGGCCGCCTCCATCGGCGACAAGACCGCCGAAAAACAGGCCGAGATCCCCAACTGCTCCCACAAGATCGGCACGCTCGCGGTTCGCGAGCCACAGAACCGCTGGTGGGAAGGCCTTGGCCTGGAGTCCCCCGAGGCGCTTCTCAAAGTGTTCGTGATGAAGTCGGGCTGCTTCACGCTTGTGGATCGCGGCAAGGGATTTGAGATGGCGCAGCAGGAACGCGCGCTGGCCAGCGGCGGGGCGTTGCAGCAAGGATCGAATGTCGGCATGGGCCAGGTGCGCGCTGCCGATTATATTCTGGTCCCCGATATCGTTTCCAAAAACGGCAATGCCAGCGGCACCAATGTCGGCGGCATCCTGGGCGGCTTCATCGGCGGTGGCGTCGGCGCGCTGGTCTCCAGCATCAACATTTCCTCCAAGACCGCCGACGTGGTTTTGACCATCACCAATGTGCGGACCTCCGAACAGCAGGCGATGGAAGAAGGCCATGGCTCCAAGACCGATGTCGGCATCGGTTTTGGCGGCGGCTGGGGCGGCTGGGGCGGCTTCGGCGGCGCCGGTATTTCCAACTATCAGAATACCGCCATCGGCCAGGTCGTGGTGCTAGCCTATATCGAAGCCTATACCAAGCTGGTCGGCGACATGGGTGGACTCTCGGCCCAGGCCGCGGCGGACGCACCGTCTCAGTCTGTCACCATGTCGCGCGCCGGACGGCTCTACACCACCGCTTCGGAAAAATCGAAAGTGGTGCGGCCGCTGGATGCCGGCATGATGCTTTATCCCACCGGCAACAAGAATGGCGTGTGGTGGGAAGTGAAGGACGAACTCGGCAATCAGGGTTGGGTATCGTCGCTCAGTTTCGCGCTGGCAAAGTGACGGCGACTTAGTCGCCGTCATCACCCGGCTTGTCCGGGTGATCCATAAAGATTCATGCTTAGAGAGTCATTATGGATCGCCCGGATCAACCGGGCGATGACGAATGAACATCAGAGATTTCTGCCCATCGCCAGGAATTTCTCGCGCCGTGCCCGCAGCAGCTGCTCGCCGCTCCGGCCGTCCATTTCCGAGAGGCCCCGCGCGATCTGATCGCCGACTGCCTCGATCGCGTCCAGGGGGGCGCGGTGCGCGCCGCCTTCCGGTTCCGGCACCACCGCATCGATCAGCTTGAGCTGAAGCAGGTCCTGGGCGGTGATCTTGAGCGCGGTGGCCGCCTCCTGCGCCTTGTCCGCGGAGCGCCACAGGATCGACGAGGCGCCCTCCGGCGAGATCACCGAATAGATTGCATGCTCCAGCATATAGACGCGGTTGGCGGCGGCAATGGCGATGGCGCCACCCGACATGCCCTCGCCGATGATGGTGGCGATGAAAGGCGCCTTCAGCGCCAGCCCTGCCGCGATCGAGCGCGCGATCGCTTCCGCCTGGCCGCGTTCTTCCGCGCTGACGCCAGGATAGGCGCCCGACGTGTCGCAGAAGGAAAGAACCGGCAGGCCGAACTGATCGGCCAATTCGAACAGCCGCACGGCCTTGCGATAGCCTTCCGGCATCGCCATGCCGAAATTATGCTGCAGCCTGGTCTTGGTGTCGTTGCCCTTCTCCTGCCCCAGGAAAGCGACAGCGCGGCCGCGGAATCGCGCCAGCCCCGCGATCACGGCCTGATCCTCGCCAAAAGCACGGTCGCCCGCCAGCGGTGTCATCTCCTCGAACAGGGTTCTGGCATAGTCGAGGAAATGCGGCCGCTCCGGATGGCGCGCCACCAGGACCTTCTGCCACGGCGTCAGCCGCGTATAGGTCTCGCGGACAAGCTGCCCCGCCCGCGCCGTGAGCCGCGCCACATCGCCGTCAATGTCCATGGTGGGATCGTCTTCGGCGAGCTTTCTCAGTTCGACGATCTTGCCTTCCAGCTCGGCGATGGGTCGTTCAAAATCCAGATAATGCATGCGGCCCCGATACGAAAACGGGCGGAAAGTGCCACATCCCCCCTCGAAAAGGAAAGAGCGGGTTAAGCGCCCCCTCCGCCCTGCGCATCGCAAGCGCTGCTACGTTCGGACGGCTTGGCTGCCGTCCTCACCCTCCCCCGCCCGCGCGCTATTGCGCGCGCTGGGGAGGCGGAACTCCGCGGATGGCGGTTAACGGGGCTTTCGCGCCCGGGCGAGAGGGTGCGCCTTGTGCATCACCTTTCTGAGATGATCCTTGGCGACATGGGTGTAGATCTCGGTGGTGGCGATGTCGGCATGGCCGAGCAGGGTCTGCACCGAACGCAGATCGGCGCCGCCTTCCACCAGATGCGTGGCAAAGGCATGACGCAGAACATGAGGCGAAACCTTGGCCGGATCCAGCCCCGCTTTCACGGCCAAACCTTTCAGCAGTTGATGCAGCCGCTGGCGGGTGAGAAATCCTTCCGCCCCGCGCGAACAGAATAGGTAGCGTTCGGCATGTCCGCGGCGCGGACCTTTGGGCAGGAATTTCGCGCGGACCTCCAGATACGCCTCGATCGCTCCCCGGGCGGAGCCGCCCAGTGGTGCCAGGCGCTCCTTGCCGCCCTTGCCCTTGACCAGAATAAAACCATCCTTGTTCTTCACTGCCGCCAGCGGCAGGCCCGCCAGTTCCGACACACGCAGGCCCGCGGCATACAGCATCTCCACAACGCAGGTCAGGCGCTTGGCCTCCGCGCTATCCAGGGCGCCGGCAGCCGCAATCATCGCTTCGAGATCGGCGGCGGAGAGAATTTTCGGCAGCGGACGGGATGTCCTGGGCGCCTCTACCGCCTCGGTGGGATTGTCCTTGCGGATATCCTCCGCGTACAGGTACCCATAAAATTGGCGCAGCGCCGACAGCCGCCGCGCCTGGGACGAAGCCGCCAGGCCCGATGCGGATAAATGAACGAGATAGGCGCGAATGTCGTCCCGGCTGGCGGCGGCGATACCGGTCTTGGGAAATGCCGCGAAATCACTGAGATCGCGGCCATAGGCGGCCAGCGTGTTGGCGCCTGCCCCGCGCTCGGCGCTCATCATTTCCAGAAAGGCCTCGATCAGATCGTTTCGCGGACTCATGCGCCTTCTGCTTTAGCATTTTTTTGACGCCCCGCTTCGTTCCCTCGCGGCTTTCGTGTATGCGGAACGGCATGAAACTGAACCGCACCGTGGCGCTGGTGGGAATGATGGGGGCCGGAAAAACCTCCGTCGGACGCCGGCTGGCCGCGCGGCTGGCGGTGCCGTTCCGCGATGCGGATCATGAAATCGAGGCGGCAGCCGGCCTCAGCGTGGCGGAAATCTTCGCGCGCTTCGGCGAGGCTCATTTCCGGGCCGGCGAACGAAAGGTCATCGCCCGCTTGCTGAACGAGCCGCCCCACGTCCTGGCCACCGGCGGTGGCGCCATCATGGATGAAGCGACGCGCGCCGCGATGCGCGAGGCGGCTTTCACCATCTGGCTGAAAGCACCCCTCGGACTTCTGGTATCCCGGGTCAAAAAGCGCGACTCCCGGCCGCTTCTGAAGGACGGCGACATGCGCGCCACCATGGAGCGGTTGCTCGCCATCCGCGAACCGGTCTATGCCACCGCCGACATGGTGCTGGAAAGTGCCGACGAGCCGCATGGCGTGGCGGTCGAGCGCATCATCGCCGCCCTGCGGGAACGGGGATTGTACGAGGACGCATGAGCGAAGTGATCAGAGTTGGGCTGGGAGCGCGCGGCTACGACATTCATGTCGGCCATGGCCTTCTGGCGGATGCCGGTGCTTTGCTGAAGCCGCTCGCGCGCGGCCCCGTGCCGGTGGTGACCGACACAAATGTGGGCGAAATCTACCTGGCGTCATTCCTGGAGGTTTGTGACAAAGCTGGAATCGATGCGCGTCCCGTGGTGATGCCGCCGGGGGAAGGATCGAAGAGTTTCGCGGGCCTCGAAAAAATATCGAACGCCCTGCTGGAAGCCGGCGTGGACCGGAGCGGTCTTATCATCGCGCTCGGCGGCGGCGTGATCGGCGACCTCACCGGGTTTGCCGCGGGCGTGCTCAAGCGCGGCGTTGCCTTCGCGCAAATTCCCACCACCCTTCTGGCGCAAGTGGATTCCTCTGTGGGCGGCAAGACCGCCATCAACGCGGCACAGGGCAAAAATCTCATCGGCCTGTTTCACCAACCGCGCATCGTCATCGCAGACACCGCCCTGCTCGCGAGCCTGCCGCGGCGGGAATTGCTGGCCGGTTATGCCGAAGTGGTCAAATACGGCGCCCTGGGGGACGCGGGTTTCTTCGAATGGCTGGAAAAGAACGGCGTCAGAGCGCTGGCCGGCGACAAGGACAGCCTGATCCACGCCGTCGCCCATTCCTGCCGCATGAAGGCCGCCATCGTCGCCCGCGACGAGCGCGAGACCGGCGAGCGCGCCTTGCTCAACCTGGGACACACATTCGGCCACGCGTTAGAAGCGGCGACGGGATTTTCCGACCGGCTTATTCACGGCGAAGGCGTCGCCATCGGCACGGCGCTGGCGTTCCTTCTGTCGGTCCGGCTGGAGCTTTGTCCCGGTCAGGACGCGGAACGCTTCACCCGGCACCTCAAGGCCGTGGGCTTGCCATCGGCCATTTCCGACATCCCCGGCCCCCGGCCCACGCCCGAAGCGCTGGTCGCCGCCATGGCGCATGACAAGAAAGTGAAAGACGGCAAGCTCACTTTTGTCCTGCTGCGCGGCCTGGGACAGGCTTTTGTCACCAGCGAGGTCCCTCTGGACGCGGTGAAAGATGTCCTGAGCGCCTGAAAACTGGCATTCTCGCCGGGTCTTTCGGGATTCATGACCATGCTGCTGACCACGCTTGGCGCTATCGCCTTGCTGCTTGCCATCTCCGCTTTCTTTTCCGGTTCGGAGACCGCGCTCACGGCGGTCAGCCGGGGCCGGATGCATCAACTGGAAAAAGATGGCAGCCGGGCGGCGCGCAACGTCAACCGCCTGGTCGCGGATCGCGAAAAGCTGATCGGCGCTCTGCTTCTGGGAAACACCTTCATCAATATCCTGGCCTCCTCCCTGGCGACCCAACTTCTGGAAACGCGGGTGGGGCCGCGCGCCGTTGCCGTCACCACCGCGGTGATGACCGTGGCGATCCTGGTGTTTGCCGAAGTCCTGCCCAAGACGCTTGCCATCGCGCGCACGGACCGTTTCGCGCTCGCGGTTGCGGCCCCCTTGCGCCAGGTGGTGCGTGTGCTGTTCCCGATCGTGGCGACGGTGCAATGGCTGGTGTGGCGCGTATTGTTCCTGTTCGGGGTCAAACCGCGCGAAGAAGAAACCACCGAGGCGGCGCATGAAGAGATCAGAGGTGCCCTTGCGCTTCATCACAAAGAGGGCAGCGTCGAACGCGAACATCGCGACATGATCGGCGGTATCCTCGATCTGCGGGAGCTTACCGTCGCCGACGTGATGATGCACCGGACCCATATGACCTCGATCGATGCGGATCTGCCCGCGCGCGATATCGTCGCTGCGGTGCTGGGCAGCCAGCATACCCGCGTTCCGCTCTGGCGCGGCGAGCCCGAGAATATTATCGGCGTGCTTCACACCAAGCATCTGGCGCTGGCGCTGGTGGAGCACAGGGGAGATCTGGCGGCCTGCAATGTGGTGGGCCTGGCGACGCCGCCCTGGTTCGTGCCCGACACCACCACGCTTGAGGAGCAGATGGAGGGTTTCCGCGAGCAGCGCACCCATTTTGCCCTGGTGGTGGACGAATATGGCGCCCTGCAGGGACTGGTCACTCTGGAAGATATTCTGGCCGAGATTATCGGCGAATTGCCGGACGAACATCAGGTGGAGGAACGTCCGGACGTTCGCCGCCGGCCTGACGGCTCCTACTTGATCGACGGCACCGTGACGATACGCGACCTCAACCGCGAACTGGAATGGAATTTGCCGGACGAAGGCGCCACCACCATTGCGGGCCTGGTCATCCATGAGGCCCAGACGATTCCCGATCCCGGGCAACGCTTTGCATTCTTCGGCTATAAATTTGAAGTGCTGCGGCGCCAGCGCAACCAGATCACCGCCCTGCGCGTGACCCCGCCGGGCAAAAACGAAAAATTCCCTGAGGGATAGGAAGCCAGGGGGACGGAAGAAAAGAATGCGTATCCGAGGAGCAATTCTATCGCTGCTGGGCAGTCTCGCGGCCGCTTCCGGCGCGGGCGCCGCCGATACGGGCGAACTGCGAATCAACGGTCATATCAACGCCGCCGTCGCCGGGCAGATGCAGGACGCCTTGGGCCATGGCGCACATGTCATCCGCGTCACCAGCGGGGGCGGCGATCCCCTGCCCAGCCTGGCGCTGGCGCGCGACATCCGGCGCGAGCACGCGACCTTGATCGTGGACGGTCTGTGTGCCGGGGCCTGTGCCAATTTTCTGTTTCCCGCGGCAGGAAAACGCATGGTGATGCCGGGCGCGCTGGTGATCTTCTCGGGCACCGCGACGGCTTCATTGGCGCTGGTGCCGCCGGAAAAAGCGGGCACGCTGGACGCCGGCATCACGCCGACCGCGTTACAGGAGAAGTCGCTGATCTCCGATGCGGGCCTCGATCAGGCCCTGCTCCTGGAACCGCTGCTGCGCCTGGGGCTGTCCTGTTATTCGCTGACGTCCAAGAACGCGTCGGGAAAATCCTATGTCAATTACCGCTCGGATTATGTGGGCTGGGTGCCGTCCCGCGCCTATCTGGCCCATGCCGGCATCAAGGTCGGCGGCTTCTGGCCCGCCACGGCAGAAAAATTCCAGGCAGCGATGAATAGCGCCTTTCCCGGCGGGGCACGGGGCAATGTCGCTTTTTCCGGACAGGATGCGCCGTCCCGCATGCCGTCGTTGCTGGCCCGTCTGAAGGCCGTGCCCCAATGTGACACCGGCATACCGGCCAACCGGACTCCATGAACGATGCGGTTAGACCTCGGCGGGGCCGCTCGCGGTCAGGGACAGTGCGTGAACGGTGCCCGCCATCTCGTCCGCCAGCGCGGCATAGACACGACGCTGGCGTTCGACGCGCGACAGGCCCGCGAATTTTTCCGACACGATGCGGACGGTAAAATGGGTTTCGCCCCGGCTGCCGTCATCGCGGGTGGCGCCGGAATGACCGGCATGGCTTGCGCTATCGTCCTGGACGACCAGGACGCTGGGCGCAAATTCGGCGGCGAGTTTGTCGCGGATCGCGTCGGCAACGCTCATGTCAATGACGAAGCGATGCCGCGGCCTCAAAGTCAAGCAATAGGTTTGCTTGTTTTTTACCGCTTCCCACCCATAATTGACCTATGACGAAGGCCCGGCCGCGCTTCAAAAGCGATATCCGCATCAAGAAGGACACGCCCAAGGCGACCGCCAAGCCCAATGTACAGCCATGCGCAGTCAAGAATTGCGAGAAGCCGGGCGATTGCCGTGTGCCAAAATCACGCGAGAATCTTTCCGACTATCTGTTCCTCTGCACCGCCCATGCCCGCGCCCACAACGAGTCCTGGGACTTTTTCAAAGGCATGGGCGACATCGACGTCGAAAAGTTCCGGGAAGAGGCCATGTTCGGCCACCGCCCGACTTGGCCAATGGGCAAACGCACCGCCCGCCACCGTACCGGCCAAGGACCCTTACATATTCATGACGGCCATGCGGTATTCGAGGAGGATGACCTAAACGGCCAGCCGCGCCGTCCGGAACGGCAATTGACGCGGCTTCAGGTCATGGCGATGGACACGCTCCAGCTCGCGCATAACGCCACCTTGATCGAGATTAAGGCGCGGTATAAGGAACTTGTGAAACGGTTTCATCCCGACGCGAACGGCGGCGACCGGGGCGCGGAAGAGCGTCTGAAGCAGGTCATCAAGGCTTATGGCGTGTTGCGCGCTTCCGGCCTGATCTGACGGTCCCGCCATCCATGCCGGATGGACACCATCCGGAACGAAAGACATGAGCATTCCCGATACTGGTCTCCCAAAAGCTGGCCTTGATCCCGCGGCGCTGCCCGACACCATCGTCGATGCGGCGAAGGTCTTTGGCATCCAGACCAAGATGCAAGTGCCGGCTTTCAAGAAGGCCAGCGAACATGTGCCCGAAATCGACGATGCCTATCGTTTCGATCGCGAGACCACCCTGGCCATCCTGGCGGGTTTCGCCTTCAACCGGCGCGTCATGGTCCAGGGCTATCACGGCACCGGCAAATCCACCCATATCGAGCAAGTGGCGGCGCGCCTCAACTGGCCCTGCATCCGCATCAATCTCGACAGCCATATCAGCCGTATCGATCTGATCGGCAAGGATGCCATCGTCCTGAAAGACGGTCAGCAAGTCACCGAATTCCGCGAAGGCCTGCTGCCCTGGGCGCTGCAACGTCCGGTGGCGCTGGTGTTTGACGAATACGACGCGGGCCGCCCGGACGTGATGTTCGTGATCCAGCGTGTGCTGGAGGTGCAGGGCAAGCTCACCCTGCTCGACCAGAACAAGGTGATCAAGCCGCATCCGGCCTTCCGCCTCTTTTCCACCACCAACACGATTGGCCTGGGCGACACCACCGGGCTCTATCATGGCACCCAGCAGATCAATCAGGGCCAGATGGACCGCTGGAGCATCGTCACCACCCTCAACTATCTCAGCCACGATGCCGAGGCCGAGATCGTGCTGGCGAAATCGCCGTCCTACAACACGCCCGAAGGCAAGAAGACCATCGCCGCGATGGTGCGCGTCGCCGACATGACCCGCAACGCCTTCATCAATGGCGACCTCTCGACCGTGATGAGCCCGCGCACCGTGATGACCTGGGCGCAAAACGCCGAAATCTTCGGCGATATCGGTTTCGCCTTCCGGCTCACCTTCCTCAACAAATGCGACGAGCTGGAACGCGCCAGCGTGGCGGAATTCTACCAGCGCGCCTTTGGCGAGGAATTGCCGGAGAGCGCCGCCAAAGTGTTGGTGGCGTGAGGAGCATCAGCCAGGAAAAGTGCGAAGCGGTTTTCCGTCCGGCTGTGCGACCACTATAAGACCAGCATCCCCGCTTTATGCGGAGATCCAGTTGAACAAGGGAAGCCCCCGTGGCGAAACCTGAAAATCCTTCCGAACCCTTCAAGCGCGCCGTCGCCACGGCGGTACGCTCGCTGGCGGGCGAGCCGGAACTGGAAGTCAATTTCTCGTCCGAGCCGCCGACCCTCAAGGGCTTGAAAGCGCGCCTGCCCGCGCCCACCCGGGCGCTGCCGCCGAACGAAGTCGCTTTCGTGCGCGGCACCGGCGACGCTTATGCCCTGCGCAAGGCCTATCACGACGAAAAGATCAACGCTCGCTTTCGGCCATCCGGCGCCGACAGCGCCGCGATTTTCGAAGCGGCGGAACAGGCCCGCGTCGAAGCCATCGGCGCCCTGGCGATGGAAGGCGTGCGGCAGAATCTGGCGGCGCAGCTGGAGCAGCGGCTGACGGCCAAAGGCCTGTCGCGCGCCGCCAGCAAGGAGGAAGCATCCTTGGCCGATGTCGTTGGCCTGATGACGCGCGAGCGCCTGACCGGCCAGGCGCCCCCCGCCTCGCTGCGCAAAGCGGTGGATTTTTGGCGGCCTTTCGTCGAGGAACGCGCCGGAAAAGATCTCGCCAAGCTGCGCGATGCCATGCGCGACCAGAAGGCCTTCGCCCGGCTTACCCGCATCATCCTCAAGGATCTCGCCCAGGGAGAAGACGGCACGGAGACGGGCGAAGAGGATTCCGAAGGCGAAAATTCGCAGAACGAGAATCAGGGATCCGACGAACAGGAAAGCCAGGAACAGGGCGAAACCGGCGAGACGGAATTCACCGAGGATCGCTGCGAAGAGGGTGAGGACGCCGAATCCGAAGTCAGCGGCGAACAGTCCGAGGATTTTGCCGAAACCGACCAGCCCGAAGAGGGCATGCAGCCCAACCGCAACCAGCCGCCTTTCTCGCAAGCCGACAATTGGGGCTACAAAATCTACACGCCGCAATTCGACGAAGAAATTTCGGCGCCCGATCTTTGCGACGCCGAAGAGTTGACGCGGCTGCGCAGCTTCCTCGATCAGCAATTGTCCCAGATGCAGGGCGTGGTGTCGCGGCTGGCCAACAAGCTGCAGCGCCTGCTCCTGGCGCAGCAGAACCGCCATTGGGAATTCGATCTGGAAGAAGGCATTCTGGATACGTCGCGCCTGCCCCGCATCATTATCGATCCCATGTACCCGCTATCCTTCAAACGCGAGAAGGACACCAATTTCCGCGACACGGTGGTGACCTTGCTCTTGGACAATTCCGGTTCGATGCGCGGGCGCCCGATCATGGTGGCAGCGATGTGCGCCGATATCCTTGGCCGCACCCTGGAACGCTGTGCCGTCAAGACCGAGATCCTGGGTTTCACTACCCGCGCCTGGAAAGGCGGCCAGTCCAGGGAGAAATGGACCCATGACGGCAAGCCCGCCAATCCCGGGCGCCTCAACGATCTGCGCCACATCGTTTACAAATCCGCCGACGAGCCCTGGCGCCGGGCCAAGAAGAATCTGGGCCTGATGATGCGCGAGGGCCTGCTCAAGGAGAATATCGACGGCGAGGCCCTGATGTGGGCCCACAACCGGCTGATGGCCCGTCCGGAGCAGCGCAAGATCCTGATGGTGATTTCCGACGGCGCTCCGGTGGACGATTCGACCCTGTCGGTGAATGCCGGGAATTACCTGGAACGCCACCTGCGCCGGGTGATCGAGGATATCGAGGCCCGTTCCAACGTCGAGCTCACCGCCATCGGCATCGGCCATGACGTCACCCGCTATTACAAACGGGCCGTCACCATCGTGGATGCTGAGCAATTGGGCGGGGCCATGACCACCCAGTTGATCTCGCTGTTCGAGGAAGACCATTTGCGCGACGAGCATGACCGCCGCAGGGCCGGACGCTGAGCGCCGCGCACGCAAAACCGAGCAAGCAATGCAGATACTTGCGGAACGATCCTGATAAAATTGATTAAGCGGCCTGCTTGGCCGTCTTTTTGGCGATGGCGCGCTTCAGGCGCAGCGCCTTGACCGACAGCACGGCGTCCTTGCTCTTGAGCAGGTAGGCGTCGAGCCCGCCGACCTTGTCCACCGAGCGCAAGGTATTCATGGCGATTTTCAGCTTGTAGCTGTTGCCCAGGGCCTCGCTGACCAAGTCGATGGTCTGCAGATTCGGGCGATAGATCCGCTTGGTCTTGTTGTTGGCGTGGCTGACATTGTTGCCCACCAGGGTACCTTTTCCGGTCAATTCGCAGCGGCGTGCCATGGCAGTCGTCTCTCTCGAAAAACCCGGGATTCCTGCCCCGGAAGCCGGGTCTCATACGGAAAGCGGCCGGGTTGGTCAAGCAATTTGCCCCGACCGGCCTGGAAACATTATAAACGCGCGTGGCTCAAATCAGGGCATTCTGGAGAAACCATGAAACCGCGTCATTTTCCCCTTGGCCTGGCCTGGCTTCTGGCCTTTGCCGGTCCAGCCTGCGCCGCGGGCGGCACCGCGGCCGACCAGGCCGGCCCCGCTTCGCAATTTCAGATGGCAATGACGATCTATGCCGGCGGCATAACCTTGGGGAAAATGGACATCGACGCCACCGTGCGGGGGAACGATTATCACGCCGTCTCGAACCTCGAGACCTCTGGCGTGGTCAACGCCTTCTGGCAGGCGGAAATCCAGGCAACCTCGTCCGGCAAAGTCAGCACCAAAAACCTCTCGCCGGTGCTCTACGATTCCTTCGATATCAACCGCACCGGCAAGAAGCAGGAAGTGTCGCTGACCTATGACAGCACCAATCCGCCGCGCCTGTATGCCGACCCGCCCTATTCCACCACCGGCTATGAAGTGAAGCCGGAGGACCAGAAGGCCACGCTCGACCCCTTGTCGGCGGTGATGTTCATCGTCTCGGGAGCTGGGGCGGATGCAACGCCCTGCACCCTTACCGCGCCGGTGTTCGACGGACGCCGCCGCTACAATATCGAAATGAGCAAGGTGAAGGACATCGACATCAAGATGGACAATGGCCTTTACGCCGGCCACGCCACGCTCTGCCAGATCAAGTATCACCAGCTCGCGGGCTTCAAGCCGCGGGTGTTGAAAGCGAATGAAAGCTTTCCCACCATCAATGCCTGGGTCGTGACCTATCCCAGCCACACCAGGGGCAGCGACTATGTCGTGCCGCTCAGGGTCTGGGCCGATACGCCCTATGGCATGGTGTCGGTGGTTGCGAACTCCCTGAAAATCGACGGCCAGGCGCCGAAGGCGAATTGAACACCATGAAAATAGCGGCGGCATTTTCCCTGGCGGTGCTGATGCTGCTGCCCGTCGCGGCGGCGGCGGACCCGGCCGGCGATTTTGCCGCGCTGGTGACGGCGGCCAAGGAAGGCGATCCCGGCACCGACTACACCGCCATGCGCCAAGCCTACGCCATGCTTCCGGAATATGATCCCTACGGCGAAAAGACCAACGCCCTGATGCGGGACGGTCAGGCCGCCTATCTGGCGAAGGACTGCAAAACCGCGCTGGAAAAATTCAAGGCCGCCATCGCGCTGGATTTCATCATCTCCGATGCCCATGCGCTGGCAGCCGACTGCCTGGAACAGGCCGGCGACAAGGCCGGGGAGAAACGCGAAGAATCCATCGCGCAGGGCTTGTTCGATTCCATCATCGTCAGCGGCGACGGCGAAAAGCCGGACACCGCATTTCGGATCGTCGCCTTGCACGAAGAGCGCGCGATCCTGGCGGTTGCCGGGGTGGACGGTACCGGACGGGAATTGCTGACGACGGACAACGGCCCGATCGACAAGATCAACGTCACCGACGTCAACACCGGCAAGAAGGGTGCGGTGTTTTTCAATATCAGCGTGGTGATGATCGGGACCGAGATCCAGAAGAAAAACGCCAAAGCCGCAAAACCCTGAACGCTTAAGGCGTATTGCGGCGGCGCCGGGCGCGGATCAGACTGAGAACCGAGCGCGCCGCATCGGGAATGTTTGTACCCGGACCAAAGATCGCCGCCACGCCGGCCGCCCGCAGCGCTTCATAATCCTGCGCCGGTATCACGCCGCCCACCAGCACCAGAATATCGTCGCGCCCCCGAGCCTTCAGCGCCTCCATCACCTGGGGCACCAAAGTGAGATGCCCGGCCGCGAGGCTGGAGATACCGATGGCATCCACCTTTGCCGCCAGCGCATCGTCCACCACTTCCTTGGGGTCGCGGAACAGGGCGCCGATCTCGACATCGAAGCCCAGATCGCCGAACGCCGTCGCCACCACCTTGGCGCCACGGTCATGGCCATCCTGTCCCAGCTTGGCGACCAGCAGGCGTGGACGGCGGCCCGCTTCCTTGGCAAAGTTGTTCACGTCGGCGACGATCTCGTCGAGCGCCGCGAAATCCTCGCCATAAACGCCCTGCACCGAGCGGATCTTCGCCTTGTGACGGGCGAAAACGTCTTCCAGGGCGGAGGAAATTTCCCCGACCGTGGCCCGGGCGCGCGCCGCTTCGATGGACAAGGCCAGCAGATTCGCATTGCCGCGCGCGCCGTTTCGCAGGGCCTCGAGCGCGCTCGCAACCTTGGCGGTGTCGCGCGAGGCTTTCAGCTTGGCAAGCTTTGCGATCTGGGCGGCGCGCACTTCGGCATTGTCGATGGCCCGGATATCGATCGGTGCTTCGTTTTCGTTGCGGAATTTGTTGACGCCCACGATCACATCTTCACCTCGGTCGATACGGGCCTGGCGGCGCGCCGCGGCGGCCTCGATCTCCAGCTTGGGCCAGCCCGCTTCCACGGCGGCCGTCATCCCCCCCGCCTGTTCCACACGGGAGATCACGCCGCGCGCGGCCTCCGCCAGCGAATGCGTCAGCGCTTCGACATAGTAGGAACCGCCCAGCGGATCGGCGACATGGGCGATCTGGCTTTCTTGCAGAAGAATGAGCTGGGTATTGCGCGCCACGCGCGCCGAGGCTTCGGTCGGCAGCGCGATCGCCTCGTCGAATGCATTGGTGTGGAGCGATTGGGTGCCGCCCAGGACCGCTGCCAGCGCTTCCAGGGTGGTGCGCACGATGTTGTTGTGCGGGTCCTGCTCGGTCAGCGAAACCCCGCTGGTCTGGCAATGGGTGCGCAGCGTCCGGCTTTCCGGATTTTTCGCGCCCAGCTTTTCGGTGATCTCGGACCACAACAGGCGCGCGGCGCGCAGCTTGGCCACCTCCATGAAGAAATTCATGCCGATGCCGAAGAAAAAGCTCAGGCGCGGTGCGAAAGCATCGATATCCAAGCCCCGCTCCAGCGCGGCGCGGACATAGGCCATGCCGTCGGCCAGGGTGAAGCCCAGCTCCTGCACCGCGGTCGCGCCCGCTTCGTGCATGTGATAGCCGCTGATGGAAATGGAATTGAAGCGCGGCATATGTTCTGCCGCGAAAGTGATGATGTCGGCCACAATGCGCATCGAAGGCGCCGGCGGATAGACATAGGTGTTGCGCACCATGAATTCCTTCAGGATGTCGTTCTGGATGGTGCCCGACAGGCGTTCGGGCGGCACGCCCTGCTCCTCGCCCGCCACAATGAAACTCGCCAGCACCGGCAGCACCGCGCCATTCATGGTCATGGAGACGCTCATCCGGTCCAGCGGAATGCCGTCGAACAGGATCTTCATGTCCTCGACGGAATCGATCGCCACGCCTGCCTTGCCGACGTCACCCACCACGCGGGGGTGATCGCTGTCGTAACCGCGATGGGTGGGAAGATCGAAAGCCACCGACAGGCCCATCTGCCCGGCCTTCAGATTCTGGCGATAAAACAGATTGGATTCCTCGGCGGTCGAGAAGCCGGCATATTGCCGGATAGTCCAGGGCCGTCCGGCATACATGCTGGCGCGGGCGCCGCGGGTGAAGGGCGCCTGGCCGGGCCAGGTGCCGGTCTCGGTCCCTTCCAGGTCGGCTTCCGTGTAGAGCGGCTTGACCGCGATGCCTTCGGGGCTTTGCCAGCCCAGATCGGCCGCCTGGCGGGTCTTGAGCTCCCGCGCCACGGCCTCTTCCCATTCCTTGCGGCGATCGGTCATGACTCCATGTTCCCCAAGCGGCGGCGAAGCGCAAATCCTCGCGGTTTCGTTCCGCCTACGGAAGATCGAGTCCCGCAGACCTGCCCCGACTCCATGACTGGCCTTACCAACAAGATGTGGTGGTCGGCCTTCCTTGACAGACAGCTAAATGTATGAGAACAAAGGCAGATATCAGTAAGGTTAGTGATTCGGGCACGGTTCGTTCATTCATCGTTCTGTTCCTTTACCGGACATCCACAGCGACCGAAAACAAGCCTTTGATCGCAAGGCGCTTTCCGCATCCCCAAGCGCCCCCCATATTGCATTCATGACCCAAAGACCGATCGGCGGCGCGCCCTCCCCCAAGGTGAGCGCAATCCTGGGACCGACCAACACCGGCAAGACCTTCTTCGCCATCGAGCGGATGCTGGCGCACAAATCCGGCATGATCGGGCTGCCGCTGCGGCTTCTGGCGCGCGAAGTCTATGACCGCATCGTCCGGTTGAAAGGCGCGGGCGAAGTCGCCCTGATCACCGGCGAGGAAAAGATCCTGCCCAAGGCGGCGCGCTTCTATGTCTGCACCGTCGAGGCCATGCCGCTGGAAATCCCGGTGGCTTGTCTGGTGGTCGATGAAATCCAACTCTGCGCCGATCCTGAACGCGGCCATGTCTTCACCGACCGGCTTTTGCATGCCCGCGGCGTGGAGGAGACCCTGTTCCTGGGCGCCGAGAGCATGCGCGGAATCATCCAGCGCTTCGTTCCCAAAACCTGGTTCATCACCCGGCCGCGCTTTTCCGATCTTGCCTATACCGGTTCGAAAAAAATCACCCGCCTGCCGCGCCGGTCTGCGGTGGTGGGATTCAGCGCCGAAGATGTTTACGGCATCGCTGAAATCGTGCGGCGCCAGCGCGGCGGCGCGGCGGTGGTGCTGGGGGCGCTTTCGCCGCGCACCCGTAATGCCCAGGTCGCGCTCTACCAATCGGGCGATGTCGATTTTCTGGTCGCCACCGACGCCATTGGCATGGGCCTTAACATGGATGTCGATCACGTTGCCTTTGCCGGCGCCGAGAAATTCGATGGCCGCGGCTTTCGCCCCCTGACGCCGGCCGAAATCGGCCAGATCGCGGGCCGCGCCGGCCGCTACATGAATGACGGCACCTTCGGCGTCACGGGTGAATGCGAGCCTTTCGAAGAGGAAATCGTGAACCGCGTCGAAAGCCATCGCTACGATCCGGTCAAGGTTCTGCAATGGCGCAACGACGCGCTCGATTTCCAATCCGTCGGCAGGCTGCTGGAAAGCCTGGACGCGCCGCCGCCGGAGCGCGGGCTTGGCCGGGCGCGCCCGGCCTCCGACGCCATTGCCTTGCAGCACCTGGCGGGCGAGCCGGAGATCCAGGCCATCGTCACCGCGCGCCCCGCCGTCAAACGCCTATGGGAAGTCTGCCAGCTCCCGGACTTTCGCAAATTGTCGGCCGACGAACACGCCAAGACGGTGCGCACCTTGTTCCTGTTCCTGATGAGCGATGCCGGTCATATTCCGGACGACTGGATGGCGCGGCAGATCGCGCGCCTCGATGTCGCCGAAGGAGACGTCGCCACCTTGTCGGGACGGCTGGCCCAGATCCGGACCTTTACCTATGCCGCGCATCGCCCCGGCTGGACGCGCGACGGCGCCCACTGGCAGAGCGAAACCCGCGCCATCGAGGATCGTCTTTCCGACGCCCTGCACGAGCAACTGACCCAGCGTTTCATCGATCGCCGCACTTCCGTCCTGATAAAGCATCTGCGCGAGGACGAGATTGCCGATGTGAGGCTGGAGGAAGATGGCGGCGTTCTGATTGCCGGCGAATTGATCGGCCGGCTGGACGGTTTTCGTTTCACCCCCGATCCGCGCGCCGCCAGGGACGGCAATGGTCCGCTGCAAGCGCGCATGGTGCGGACAGCGGCGATGCGCGGGCTGGAAAGCGAATTCCTGTCGCGCGCCCACGCGCTGGCGGGCGCACCGGATGCGGACATCCATCTGAGCGAGCATGGCAAATTCTGGTGGGATGGCGCGATCGTAGCACACCTCACGCCCGGCGCTTCGCCGCTTGATCCGCAAATCACGCTGGTCGCCGATGAACTCCTGAAAGGCGCGCCGCGCCTGGCGGTGCAGACGCGGCTGGATGCCTGGATGGCAGCGCGGCTGGATCTGCGGCTCGAACCGCTGATCGCGCTGGCCCGCGCCGCGGAAGCCCGCGCCGGAAGCGATACCGCCCTGCCCGCCCAGGCGCGCGGCCTGGCGCATCAACTGGTGGAGAATTTCGGCGCGCTGGATCGCGCGCCCCTGGCATTGCCGGAAAAGCTGGGCCCCATCCTGCGGGCCTTGAAGCCGTTCGGCGTCTGGTTCGGACGGCGCACCGTCTACCTGCCGCGATTGCTCCGCCCCGATGCGGCGGGATTGCTGACCTTGCTCTGGGGGATCTGGACGAAACAGCCGCAGCTGACCGGGCCGCCTGCCCCCGGGCTGACCTCCTTTGCCACCAGTGGCGAGCCTCACGCGTTCCTGCACGCCGCCGGCTTTGCCGTGATCGGCGAGCGCGCCATTCGCTTCGACATGCTGGAGCGGCTGGAAAGCGAATTGGAAAAAGCCACCATCAGCGGCGCCGACGCCGCTGCCTTGCTGCCCAAGCTGGTGTCGTTGCTGGGGACCGGCAACGACGAAGCCAGAAACGTTCTGACCGCCCTGGGCTGGCGGCTGGTCGAGGTGACCGACGCGCCCTCGGTTTGGCGTAAAGCGAAGGAGAAACGGCCGAAGCGGCCCCAAGCGGAAAAGCAGCCGCCCATAGATTCGCCTTTCGCGGGCCTTAAGGAGCTGATCGCCCGGTGAGCGTGCGGCCTGCCATGACAACGACGCGTATCGACAAATGGCTGTTCCATGCCCGTTTCTACCGGACGCGCACCCTTGCCCAGGCCGCCGCCAGCGCCGGCAAGGTGCGGTTGAACGGGGTTCGGGTGCAAAAGCCCGCCCAAATGCTGAAGCCTGGCGACATCCTCACGCTGGGCAAGGGCGGTCAGGTGGTGGCGCTTCGGGTCCTGGCCTTGGGCGAACGGCGCGGTTCCGCAGCGGAGGCGCAGCACCTGTACGAAATCGTCGCGGACTGAATGCTTGCCATCGCGGCCAACGGGTTTTATGGACCTATCGCTTTCTTGGCCGTCCCGTGGAGCCCCGCCTCATGACTTATGTCGTCACCGAAGCCTGCATCAAGTGCAAGTTCATGGACTGCGTCGAGGTCTGCCCGGTGGATTGTTTCTACGAAGGCGAGAACATGCTGGTCATCAATCCGGACGAATGCATCGATTGCGGTGTTTGCGAGCCGGAATGCCCGCCCGAGGCGATCAAGGCCGATACCGAGTCCGGGCTGGAGAAATGGCTCTCCGTCAACGCCGAATTCGCCAAGAGCTGGCCCAATATCGCCCAGAAAGGCGATGCCCCGGCGGACGCCAAGGACTGGGAAGGCGTTCCCGACAAGTTCGAGAAATTCTTCAGCGCCAAGCCGGGTTCCGGCTCCTAATCCGTGCGGGCGACCCGCTGCATCCGTCTCAGAGGCTTATGCCGCCCCTGGGAAGCCGGGCGCGCGACCTGACCCGTCCGGCGCGAGTTCCCGATTTGGGACAAGAGATCAAAGGCTTGGCTCTTTTTGGGTGGAAAATCTGAAAGAATCGCGGCTTTTCAACGGTTTGTAATGATTTTCCTTCCATTTTACCAGAGCAAGTGATAGGGTATTTATCAATCTGACCAGCTCTGGACCATGCGTGCCGGCGTCCCCTCGGCGCGTTTCGGCCATATTGTCGTGAAATCATCATGCCTCTCGCAGATATCCGCGAAAGCGCCCAACGGAAACAGAAATGACCGCAGCCAAAACGCATGCCCCTGCCGCCAAGCAGGCCCCGGTTCCACCCAAGAAAGTCCCGGCCAACTCCAACAGGAAGCACGAATTCAAGGCCAACGACCATGTGGTCTATCCCACCCATGGCGTCGGCAAAGTCTCCGGCATCGAAGAGCAGGAAGTCGCCGGGCTGAAGCTGGAACTGTTCATCATTGAGTTCGAGAAGGACAAGATGACCCTGCGCGTCCCCACCATGAAGGCCAAGGCCGTGGGCATGCGCAAACTGTCCTCGCCGGAAGTGGTGGGCAATGCGCTCAACACCCTCAAGGGCCGCGCCCGCATCAAGCGCACCATGTGGTCGCGCCGTGCCCAGGAGTATGAAGCGAAGATCGACTCGGGCGATCTGGTGTCCATCGCCGAAGTGGTGCGCGACCTGCATCGCGCCGGCGGCCAGCCGGAACAATCCTATTCCGAACGGCAGCTTTACGAAAAAGCCCTGGCTCGGATGGCCCGCGAAGTCGCCGCCGTCGAACGCACCGACGAACAGACCGCCGTCAAGCGCGTCGAGGGCATGCTGACCAAGAAAGCGGCTTGATGCAGGGGCGCGGGCTATTCGCTTCGCGGCCCTTGCCCTGCAGATTCTAATAAAAGGCCCGGAGCAATCTGGGCCTTTTCTTTTTTTCAAAGCCAAATGCTGGCGGCGCCACGCGCATGACACGCGGCAGTCTATTCCAGAATCTCGATCTGCCTGGGATTGGAGAGCGCGATCTCCGGGCGCCCGCCAAAGCCCTCCACAATGCCCCGCAGCCGGATCCGATGCCCGGCCAAATCCTCCAGCGCGACTTCGCTGCCCCGAAACGCCTTGCGATCGTCCGGCGCAATGGTGGCGGAAAAGCCCTTGCGATAATCCGCGCTGAAATCAAGAAAGGTCCGCCCGTCATGGGTAGCGACGTTGACAATTCGGCCTTCGACCAGCTGATAGCTTCCCATGGGTGCTGAAAAAGTTTCAGCCTGCCTGACGGCAAATTCCGGCAATCGCCATAACCCGCGTCCGGCGCCGCGCGCCTCGGCTTCCGCTTCGTAGAAATCCGGAGAGCACTCCTGGCGATCTGGCGCGATCATCACCCGCGCCAGGCCGCGCTTCAAAAGTTCGGTCTGCAGCCAGACATCGCCGAACGCCTGGACCCGCACGCGATCATAGCGATCCTGTTTTGGCGGCGTGGCGGTCAGCGTCAGGGGCGCTTTCATCGCCAATTCCCGCAATGTCTCGCGCGCCAGTCCCGCAACCGGATCGGAAGGTCGATCGACGCCGGGCAGCCGGACGCCTTCCAGCAGAATGGCGCGGCCATCGTTCAAGATCAGGGGACCGTCCTGGTCGACCTGAATGACATGCGCCTGGGCGATCTCGACCTGTCCGGCGCAGTCGGGCAACGGCATGGCAACAACCGCGGCGGGCCAAAAAAGCCAAACCAGAATCGGAACGTGAACCGCACGCAGGAAAACATCCGACGCATGGACCGCAAGCCGCATGCCTAGCTGAGCGCCTTCAGGCTTTCGCCCTTTGGCGGCGGCGACCCATCGGGGACGAAGAAATCCTCGATCAGATCCTGGCTTGGGTCGACCCGATAGCAATCGAAATCGCTGACTCCATTCTCGGCCAGGAACGTATCGTCGATCAGGAAATTGCCGCTGAAATTCTTCGGCTTTCCGAAGATCGCATAGGCTGCGTCGGCCAGAATTTCGGGGGTGCGGCAATGCCGGGCGGCATCCGCGCTTCCGGTCGCCAGACGGATGGCGGCGGTGGCGATGGCGGTTCTGGGCCACAGGGCATTGAACGCGATGCGGCCGGAGAATTCCGCCGCCATTCCCAGCACGCACAGGCTCATGCCGTACTTGGCCATGGAATAGGCCGTGTGTCCCGCGAACCATTTGGGTTGCATGTCGAGCGGCGGCGACAGCATCAGCACATGCGGATTCTCGGCTTTCAGCAGATGCGGAATGCAGAGCTTGCTCACCAGGAAGGTGCCCCGCGCGTTGATCTGGCTCATCAGATCGAAACGCTTCATGTCGGTTTCCTGCGTCCCGGTGAGGGAGATGGCGCTGGCATTGTTGACGCAGATATCCAGGCCGCCGAACTTTTCGACCGTGGCCGCCACGGCCGCAGCTACCTGATCCTCGAAGCGAATGTCGCAGGCCAGTGGCAGCGCCTTGCCGCCCGCCTTCTCGATTTCTTCCGCCGCGGTGAAAATGGTGCCGGGCAATTTGGCATTCGCTTCGGTGGTTTTCGCGGCAATGGCGATTTGAGCGCCGTCCCTCGCCGCCTTGAGCGCTATGGCAAGACCGATGCCACGGCTGGCGCCGGTGATGAACAGCGTTTTTCCCTGCAATGACATCCGCCGCCGCCTTTCACCCTGAACAGCGCCCAGCGTACAGGAGATCGCGACATTGCGCACAGTATCCGGGCCCCAAAAGCTCGGGAATGAACGCAAAGAATAGCTGACCCGGGACCGCCGACCCGCTAAAAGCGGGCATGGACAGTTTGGTCGAAAAGATTGCACCGGCGGACGCCGCCGCCATTTCGCACGCGGCGAAATTGCTGCGCGACGGCAAACTGGTCGCCTTTCCCACCGAAACGGTTTACGGCCTGGGCGCGGATGCCCGAAACGGCGAGGCCGTCGCCGGCATCTTCGCGGCCAAGGGGCGTCCGCGTTTCAATCCCTTGATCGTGCATGTCGCCGATCTGGCGGAAGCGCGGCGGCATGCGGTATTTTCCGATACGGCACTGCGTCTGGGGGAGAAATTCTGGCCCGGGGCTCTGACGTTGGTGCTGCCGCGCCGTGCCGATACGCCTCTGTCGGAGCTGGTGAGCGCCGGGTTGGGAACCGTGGCCTTGCGGGTGCCCGCCCATCCCATCGCCGCCGCCCTGCTCAAGCAAGCCGGTCTGCCGATCGCCGCGCCCAGCGCCAATCCTTCCGGCGGCGTCAGCGCCACCACCGCGGCCCATGTCGCCGAAGGCCTGAAACACAAAACAGATTTTGTTCTCGATGGCGGTCCCGCAGCACTGGGACTGGAATCCAGCGTGATCGGATTTGACGCAGCCGGGTTGCCGGTCCTGCTGCGGCCCGGTGCCATCGCACGCGAAGAGATCGAGGCCGTAATCGGTCCGCTTGCGAAAGCGGACGCCGTCATCCGCGCGCCGGGACAATTGGAAAGCCATTATGCGCCCCGCGCGGCGTTGCGATTGAACGCAAGCACAAAGGAACCCGGCGAAGCCTTGCTGGGCTTCGGCGCGTCCGCCGACGCAACCTTGAATTTGAGTCCCGGCGGAGACCTGCGGGAAGCGGCTGCCAATCTGTTCGCCATGCTGCGTGAGCTGGACAAGAACGCCAAACGCATCGCGGTGATGCCGATTCCCGAGACCGGACTGGGCGAAGCGATCAACGACCGTCTGCGCCGCGCTGCAGCTCCAAGGACATGACATGAGCGAGATATTCGACCGGCTGAAGGATGCGGCGGGCCCGAACGGATTCAGCGAGGACGCCGGGGAGATCGCGCCTCACCTGGAGGAATGGCGCAGCCGCAACCATGGCCGAAGCCCGCTCTTGCTCAAGCCCGCAACCACCGATCAGGTTTCCGCGATCCTGGCGATCTGCCACCAGACCGGAACCGCCATCGTGCCGCAGGGCGGCAATACCGGCCTGGTCGGCGGACAGATCCCGTTGCACGGCGAGGTGCTGCTGAGCCTGCGGCGCATGAACCGGATCCGCGCCGTCGATGCGGCCGGCATGACCTTGACCGTCGAAGCCGGGGTCACCTTGAAAGAGGCGCAGGATGCCGCCGCAGGGCAGCAGCTTCTGTTCCCCCTCAGCCTTGGTTCGGAAGGCAGCTGCACCATCGGCGGCAATATCTCGACCAATGCCGGCGGCAATCACGTCTTGCGCTATGGCATGATGCGGGCGCTGGTGCTGGGTTTGGAAGTGGTGATGGCCGATGGCCGGGTGCTGCCGATGCTGAAGAATTTGCATAAGGACAATACCGGTTACGATCTCAAGCAGCTTTTCATCGGCGCCGAAGGCACCCTGGGCGTCGTTACCGCCGCCAGCCTGCGGTTGTTCCCGCGTCCGGCGCAGATGGTCACGGCCTTGACGGCGGTCCCTTCGCCCAAGGCTGCGTTGGCGCTTCTGGGTCATATGCAGGCCAACACGGGCGGCCTACTGTCGTCTTTCGAGCTGATCGCGCGCCCCGCCCTGGATCTGGTGCTGAAGAATATTCCGGACACCCGCGATCCGCTGGCCGCATCATCGTCCTGGTACGTGCTGATGGAAATATCCGGCGGCGCTGGCGACAATCTGGAAGCACGCACGCAAGCGGCACTGGAGGACGCGATGGCCGGGGCTTGGGTGACGGACGCCATCGTGGCGCAGAACCAGACCCAGGCACGCAATCTCTGGCGCCTGCGCGAGACGATATCGGAAGCCGCGAAGCGCGAAGGTGCCGCCATCAAGCACGACATCTCGGTGCCGGTGGCTTCCATACCAGCCTTTATCGAGGAAGCGACCGCCGCCGTGTTGGAGAAATTCCCCGGCGCGCGGCCGGTCTGTTTCGGCCATATGGGCGACGGCAATCTGCATTTCAATTTCAATGCCCCTGTCGGCGGCGACAGCGCTTTTGCACTTGAATGGGATGAGATGCAGCTCACCGTTCACGACATCGTGAAAAATTATTCCGGCTCGATCAGTGCCGAACATGGGATCGGCCAGATGAAGCGCGATATCCTGCCTCGCTATAAATCCAGCGAGGAGCTGGACGCAATGCGCGCCCTGAAAGCCGCATTCGATCCCAAAAATATTCTCAATCCGGGGAAAACCGTACCTCCCGTCCGGCGTCTCTAGAGACCCAGTGGAGGTCCGCCTCCCCAGCGCGTGCGGAGCACGCTGGCGGGGGAGGTGTCCGTAGCTGGCCCTGGAAGCCCGTCAACAAAAGGTCCGTTGGACCTTTTGTAGGGCTGACCGCCAGCGAAGGACGGAGGGGGTAAATCAAGCAGCTTTGGGAAGGACAGGCTCCGTCACCAGACGGGCCGCCCGCGGCTTCTTGTTGGACCTGGCGCTGATCGAGGCGGTGACGAAAGTGGCGGCATAGGGAAGGCTCTGCACGCCCAGCATCACCATCCAGAGGCTGACCGCCGGGTCTTCAAATCCCCGGTCGAAGCCCATCGAGATCATCGCCGCCACCAGCCCCACCAACAGCACCGTCTCCTGCCAAACCACGCGCAGCACCTGGCTGAACAGCGCCGGGTTTTCGCATTTGGGCGTGCGCATGAACGGCTTGCCCGCGGTCAGGAGGCCCGACCACATCGCCTTGCCCACCGTATGGGTGAGCGCAAGTCCGGCCACCGACGCCATCAAGGCGCCTTTGACGCCGGAGCGGACCTTGGGCGGATAGAGCAGCAATGTCTTGACCAGCTTGGTGGCGAACAGCGCCATCGCCGCCGCCGACAGAGCCGGCATCGGCACATCGATATTGCTGGGAGCTGCCCACATCAGCGCCGTCCAGATCAGCGCGGTGCAGGTCACAATCATGCCGAGCCCGTCGGAAATCCAGGGCAGCCAGCCGGACAGGAATTGATAGCGCTGCTCCCAGGAGAGGCCCGAACCGCCCAGAAAAATCTCGCGCGCATGGCGCTTCATGATCTGCATCGCGCCATAGACCCAGCGGTAGCGCTGGGACATGAAAGCCTCCAGCGTGTCGGGCTCCAGGCCTGCGCCCATGGTCTGGGGGATATAGGCGGCTTCGTAGCCGGCTTCGAACAATTTCAGTCCCAGCTCGGTGTCTTCGGTGATGCACCATTCGCTCCAGCCATTCACCTCCTCCAGCGCGCTTTTGGCGACGATCGTCATGGTGCCGTGCTGGATGATGGCATTGTGCTCGTTGCGCTCCACCATGCCGATATGGAAGAAGCCGCGATATTCCTCATAGGCCATGGCCTTGAAGGTGTTTTCATCGGCATCGCGATAGTCCTGGGGACCCTGCACCAGCGCGATCGCGGGCGAGGCGAAGAACGGCATGGCGCGGCGCAGCCAGAAAGGTTCGACCTGATAGTCGCTGTCGATCACCGCGACATGGGTGGCGGCCGGATCGGTCAGCGTCAGGGCGCGGTTGAGACCGCCCGCCTTGAAACCTGGGACATTGTCGAAATGAAAAAAGCGAAAGCGCGGACCCAGCAATTTGCAATGCGCTTCAACCGGACGCCACACTTCGGGATCGGGTGTGTTGTTGTCCAGCACGATCACTTCGTAATTGTCGTAATCCAGCCGCGCCAGCGCGTTGATGGTTTCAATCACCATCTGAGGCGGTTCGTTATAGGTCGGCAGATGAATTGAAACCCGTGCGCTTTTTTCCGGGATGGCCGCCGGGACCAGGCGCCGATCCACCCGCCACAGCGATGCCGCCAGCTCGATGCCTTCGGTCAGGATGATGGCGCAGGCCAGCAGGACCAGGGGCGACATTGCGATCATGGCGGCAATGTCGGTGGGATCGATATATTCCAGCGCCGTGGCGTCGATCAGCGCCAGCAAACCGGTCGACACCAGCGCGATCAGCCCGCCCATCACCAGATAGCCGGTCTGGCGCACCTTGGGCATGCGGCCCAAAATCAATAACCCCAGCGAGAGGCTCAGAACCGCCGCCAGCAAGGCGTAGCCGCGCCATTCCGGGAAGCTGCGCAAGAGGCCGGTGAAACCGAATTTGGGATGGCCGGTGGCGTCGAATACGCCCCAATAGGCTCCCACCGCGCCCTCGCCCGTGTTCTTCCAGGGCTGATCGAAGGCTTCCATCAGGTAATAGTCGTAGCCCTTCTCCTGGGCGTATTGGACGAAAGTGCGCACGAAATAAGCTTCGTTGGAGATCGAGGCCTGGGCCGAGCCGCGGGTGCGCCCTTCCGAGGGCCAGCCGGCCTCGCCGATGATGAGCGGCTTGCCGGGAAAGGTCGCCTGGGTGATATCGTAGAATTTTCCGATGAAGCGCATCGCGCTGCTGATGTGGACATTCTCCCAATAGGGCAGCAGATGGACGAAGATCACGTCCACATGCTTGGCGACATCGGGTATCACGACCCAGGTGGACCAGGGCTCCGCCGTGGTCACCTTGATGCGCGCGGGGAGTGCCGCCCTTACGCGATCGAGATAGATACCGAGCTGTTCCGCGGAGACCGAGCCCACCAGTTGGGTTTCATTGCCGACAATGATCCGGTCGATCACCCGGCGGTTGGCCAGCGCGGTCTTGATCGCCAGATCTATCTGTTCGTCATTCTTGGCCAGATCGGGACTGATCCAAATGCCGAGAGACACGATCAATCCGTAGCGGCGGGCAATCTCCGGCACCTTGTCCATGCCGCCATCCACGGTGTAGGTGCGGATATGGCCGGTGACATGCGCCAGCTGGGCAAGATCATGGTCGATCCGTTCCGGCGCGACATGGAGCTGGTCGCTGGCGCGAAACAGATGGCTGGGATTGTAGGCGATGCCCCGCACCTGCCCGTCCCAGTCCGGCGCCACCACCGTGTAGTCGCGGCTGGCCCAGAACAAGGCACTGGCGCCCACCACCATGACCAACGCGACGAGGATGCGCAGGCGCCCGCCATTCCGGGTTTGCCGCCGAAAAATTTGCCCGGTCCGCGTCAAAGCGTGCGTCCTAATGCTGTGGCTTGTCGTCGGGATCGTTGGGATCGGGGATATAGCCGGGTTCGCCGCGTCGGGGCGCGGGCGTGCTCGAGACCAAGGTCATGTCGAATACCAGCACCTGATCGGGGGGAATTGCGCTTCCGGCGCCGCGCGGGCCGTAGCCGAGGTTGGAGGGAATCACCAACTGCCAATGATCGCCTTCCCGCATCAGCTGCAGCGCCTCCGTCCAGCCGGGGATGACCTGATTGACCTTGAAGGTCGCCGGAAGGCCCGGCGATGTTCCGTCGAACACCTGGCCGTTGATCAAGGCGCCCGTGTAATAGACTTCGACCGAATCCGCGGCGGCGGGGCGCTTGCCAAAGCCGCTCTGCACGATCCGGATCTGAAGGCCATCCGGTTTGACAATCACGCCCTTCTTCGCGGCGTTGGCGGCGAGATAAGCGGCATTGGCCTGAGCGCTGAGGGCCGGGTTCGGCGCGGCAGGCGCAGCAGCCGCGGCGGGCGGCGCGGCAGACGGAGCGGCGGCGAAAGCCGCACCGGGCCAAGCCAAAAGCGCCGTCGCCATGATTGCCGCTGAAAATTTCATCACCGTCTCCGACCTCCCAGGCATTGGCAGAATTTAGCGCGACCAGCCCCACCCCGAACAGGGGCTTTTGTCCATGGAATAAGAGGATTCTGGCAATTTTTCGCGCTCAGCCGCCAGGGCTGAATACCTTCATGAACACATGTATCAGGACTGCCAGGCCAAAAATCGCCACCAGCATGCCCGAGCCGCGATTGATGATCCGCACCGTGCGGTCGGTAATGCGGGTATGAAAGATGCCGATCACGCTGGTCAGGCACAGCCACCAGCCGGCCGACCCCCCCACCACGCCGGCCACCACAAAGCCCGCATCGACATAGGAATTGGCGCCCCCGATCAGCGCATGGAAGCTGGCGAACATGGAGGCGAAGGCGATCAGGGTGGCGGGGTTGGTGATGGTCAGCACGAAACTCGACATCATGGCGCGCACCAGGCTCGAGGCGCCCGTATCGTTCTTGTCGCCGTCCTCCAGCTTGCCCACCACCGGCGAGATTACGGTATGGACGCCGAACCAGACCAGCAGCGCGCCGCCCACAATCTCGATCACCGAATCGTAACTCTGGATCAGCTGCGCGATCCAGGTGAGGCCGAAAAATGTGATGGCCGCAAAGACGCCATCGCCCAGCGCGGCGCCCAGGCCGGACATGAAACCATTGACCGGTCCGAAAGCGAAACTGCGCCGGATGCAAATGAGATTGACCGGGCCGATCGGCACCGCCGCAATCAGCCCCATGATGACGCCGGCGACTATGAGAATGATGTAATCCATCAGCGGCCTTGGCAGAAAAGCAGAGCGAAGGAAATTTGCGGCAAGCCGTCAAGGCCGGGGACGGCCCGAGGACGAATACAGCGTTTCGACAAACCGCAGCGGTTTGCCCGTGGCATTTCCAGTCAAGGCGAATTCGCGCATGACAATTTGTCCGGCCAGGACCGCGGCGACGGCCCAGCCTTTGGTCTTCATGCCATCGAACGGCGTCCAACCCGAGCGCGAGGCAATCCATTTATTCTCGATGGTGCGGGTCAGCCCCATATCGACGATGGTGAAATCGGCATCATAGCCGCGCGCGATACGGCCCTTGCCGGCGATCCCGAAAATGCGCTGGGGGCCGGACGCCGTAAGGTCGACAAAGCGCTCCAGGCTCATATTGCCCTTGTTGACATGGTCGAGCAGGATCGTCACCAAGGTCTGCACGCCCGGCATCCCGGACGGCGTCTCGGGATAGATTTTGTCTTTCTCCTCGCGCGTATGCGGCGCGTGATCGGAGCCGATCACGTCGATTACGCCTTCGCGCACCGCCTTCCACAAAGCCTGGCGATGGCTCTCATCGCGGATCGGCGGATTCATCTGGGCATAGGCTCCCAGCCGCTCATAGCATTCCGGCGCGCTGAGGGTCAGATGCTGCGGCGTGGTTTCGGCGGTGGCGAAATCCTTTGCCTCCGCGAGCAGCGGAATTTCGTCGCCTGTGGTGATATGCAAAACATGCAAACGGCGTCCCGCCTGTTTCGCCAGGCCGAGCACGCGCTCGGTCGAGGCCCGCGCCGCTTCCGCATCGCGCCATACCGGATGGGTCTCGGGCCTGCCGCGCTCCGCCAGCCCCTTGCGCGCGATCAGCCGGTCTTCATCTTCGGAATGCACCGCCATGCGGCGATTGCCCGCCTTCAGCGCGGCAAGAATATCGTCGGGACGGTTGAGCAGGAGCGAGCCGGTCGAGGAACCGAGAAAGGCTTTGACGCCGCAGACGCCCGGCAATCTTTCCAGCTCCGCCAGCGCGCCGACATTGGCGGGCGTGGCACCGACATAAAAGGCGTAGTCGCAGTGCATCCGGTCTTTGGCACGGGCAAGCTTGTCTTCGATCGCCGCGCGGCTGGTGGTGGGCGGCGATGTGTTCGGCATTTCGAACACGCCGGTGACGCCGCCCAGAATGGCGGCACGGCTGCCCGTCTCCAGGTCTTCCTTGTGCTCATTGCCGGGCTCGCGGAAATGCACCTGGCTGTCGATGGCGCCGGGCAGAATATGCAGCCCCCTGGCCTCGAAAATCTCAGCCGCCCTGGCGTCAGCAAAGCTGCCGATCGCCGCGATTCGGCCGGCGATAACCCCGATATCGGCGGGGGCAATGCCGTTCGGGGAGGCGACCGTGCCGCCCCGGATCAACAAATCGAAAGATTCACTCATGCCAAGTCTGGGTAGCCCCTCCCCGGCACCTTGGCAACCTTGACGGAGAGGGTTACTTCCCAGGCCATGGAACCCGTGCATCTGAAGGATCGCGCCGTGATCGCCCTGGAAGGCGGCGAAGCGCGCGAATTCCTCCAAGGCCTTGTCACCAACGACCTGAAGGACCTGGCGCCCGCGACCGGACTTTATGCCGCGCTGCTGACGCCGCAGGGCAAGATCCTGTTCGACTTTCTGATAACCGAAGGCGACGGGGCGGTGCTGCTGGATTGCGCCGCGGACCGGGCCGAGGCGCTGCTCAAACGGCTGACGATGTACCGTCTGCGCGCCAAGATAGAAATCGCGGTGCGGCCCCAGCTTTGCGTTTATGCCGGCCTGAGCGGGCGGCCCGCCGAGCGCGCCGTCACCTTCGCCGATCCCAGGCTTGCGGCGTTGGGACCGCGCAGCATCGGCGCCTCTGCGGAGATGCCCGATTATCTGCAGGGTCCCGCCTCCTATCACGCGGAACGGCTGGCGCTGGGCGTGCCGGAAGGCGGCGATTTCGGCAGCGACAAGATCTTCGCGCTGGATGGCGGACTGGACGAACTCCACGCCGTTGCCTTCGACAAAGGCTGTTATGTCGGTCAGGAATTGACGGCGCGGATGAAGCATCGCGGCACCGCGCGCAAGCGCATCCTCACGGTGCGGGCGGACAGTGCGTTGCCGCCGCCCGGTACGACCGTCACAAGCGACGGACATGAACTCGGCGAGATCATCGCGACCTATGGCTCGGAAGGCTTCGCGCTGATGCGCCTGGACCGGCTGGATGAAGCAAAAGCGTCGCCGACGGCCGCTATCGTTCCGATAACCGTCATCAGACCCGCATGGTTGGATGCATGAAGGACAAACAACGCTGCGCCTGGCCGGGGGCCGATACGCTCTATGTCGCCTACCACGATACCGAGTGGGGCGTGCCGGAATATGACGGCCGCGCACTTTACGAGAAGCTTGTGCTGGATGGTTTTCAGGCGGGCCTGAGCTGGATCACCATCCTGAGAAAACGGGACAATTTCCGTAAAGCCTTTCACGGTTTCGATCCGCATCGCATCGCCCGCTACGGCGCCCGGGATATCGACCGGCTGCTGAAGGATGAAGGGATCGTCCGCAGCCGCGCCAAGATCGAAGCGGCGATCAAGGGCGCCAAGCTCTGGCTGGAGATCGAGGAAGAACCCGGTGGGTTTCGCGATTTCATCTGGAAGCATGTCGACGGCAAGCCCCAGAACAACCGCTTCAAGGACAGAAATCAGATCCCGGCCCAAAGCGAGATGAGCGAGGGTCTGGCCCGCGACCTGAAACAGCGTGGGTTCAATTTTTGCGGCCCGGTGATTTCCTATGCATTTGCCCAGGCCGTCGGCATGGTCAACGACCATGTCACCCATTGCTTCCGCCATGGCGAATGCGCGCGCCTGGTAAAAGCCCGGCCTTGAAGCCTTCCGCCCGGGCCTCTAAGTTTCCCGGATGGTTCTTCCGGATGTCATCGCGGCGATCGGCAACACGCCGTTGATCCGCCTCAAGCGCGCATCGGAAGAGACCGGCTGCGAAATATTGGGCAAGGCGGAATTCCTCAATCCCGGCCAGTCGGTCAAGGACCGCGCTGCCCTGTTCATCATCCGTGATGCCGTCGCGCGCGGCGTGCTTCGGCCCGGCGGCACCATTGTCGAAGGGACCGCCGGCAACACCGGAATCGGCCTGGCGCTGGTGGCCAATGCGCTTGGCTTTCGGACCGTGATCGTCATTCCCGAAACCCAGAGCGAGGAGAAAAAAGACGCCTTGCGGCTGATGGGAGCGGAGCTGATCCAGGTCCCGGCCGTGCCGTACCGCGATCCCAACAATTATGTCCGCCTGTCGGGACGGCTGGCGGAAGACATGGCGCGCACGGAAAAAAATGGCGCGATATGGGCCAACCAGTTCGACAATGTCGCCAACCGCCAAGCGCATATGCAAACCACGGGCCCGGAAATCTGGCGGCAGACCGAGGGCAAAATCGACGGTTTCACGTGCGCGGTGGGAAGCGGCGGGACCTTGGCCGGCACCGCCATCGCCTTGAAAGAGCGCAATCCCGGTGTGAAGATCGCCGCCGCCGATCCGATGGGGGCCGCGATTTATTCCTGGATCAAGACAGGCAGGCTGGAGTCCCACGGCTCCTCCATCACCGAAGGCATCGGCCAAGGGCGCGTCACCGCCAATCTGCAGGGCGCGCCGATCGACGATGCCTACGAAATTCCGGACGACGAAGCCCTGCCCATCATTTTCGATCTTCTAGAGCATGAAGGCCTGTGTCTGGGCGGTTCGTCCGGCATCAATGTCGCCGGCGCCATCCGCATGGCGCGCGACATGGGCCCCGGGCACACCATCGTCACTGTGCTTTGCGATTACGGCAATCGCTACCAGAGCAAATTGTTCAACCCGAAATTCCTGAAAGGAAAGGGGCTGCCCACACCGCGCTGGCTGACGCAAAAGCGCGGCGCGATCGCGGTTCCCTATCAAACATGAGCGATATCGTTTCCGCCGAATGGCTGCTGCAGAATTTGAACCAGGTGCGAGTGCTGGACGCCTCCTGGTACATGCCCGCCGAGAAGCGCGACGCCAAGACGGAGTTCGAGGCGGCGCATATTCCCGGTGCGGTGTTCTACGACATCGATACGCTGTCGGATCAGGACAGCTCCCTGCCCCATATGCTGCCGCCGCCTGAGCAATTCGCGCGCGAAGCCGGCGCGCTCGGGATCGGGGACGGCGACAAGGTGATCGTCTATGACGGTACGGGAATTTTCTCCGCGCCGCGCGTCTGGTGGGCGCTGAAGGCCATGGGGCACGACCAAGTGGCGGTCCTGGATGGCGGCATGCCGGCTTGGAGAGCAGCGGGCGGCGCGCTGGAAAGCGGTCCTGCCAAAACCAGACCCGCAACTTTCCACGCGCATCCCAACAAGGCGATCCTGCGCGACTTCGGCGAAGTCAAAGCGGCGCTTGGCAACAGCCAGGTGCTGGACGCCCGCAGCGCGCCCCGCTTTGAAGGCAGCGAGGCGGAGCCGCGACCGGGCCTCAGATCCGGCCACATGCCAGGCGCCGCCAATATTCCCTATCGCGCCGTGCTGACCGGCGACGGCAAGCTCAAGGACGACACCGCGCTGCAGAAACTGTTCGCCGAGAAAGGCCTGGATCTGCGCGCCCCCATCATCACCAGCTGCGGCTCGGGCGTCACCGCCGCCATCCTGATGTTGGCGCTGGAAAAACTGGGCAGCCGGCAGGTCGCGATCTATGACGGTTCCTGGTCGGAATGGGGGGCGCGCGACGACGCGCCGGTGGCGACGGGCCCCGCCTGATGTCCGGAAACGGAAATCCCCGCCGGATTCCCATGACCGTCACTTTTCTGGAGATGACGGCGAAGCCGTCCGCCATTCCGCCACCCCTGCCGCGCGGCAAGATCGCTTTCCTCAAAAGCGAACATCCGCCGGTGCATTTCTACCGCTATCTCTACGACGCGGTGGGCAGCAAGTATTTCTGGGTGGACCGCAAGAAAATCTCCGACGACGCGCTGGCGGAGATCATTCACGCCCCCACCAACCAGCTTTATATTCTGTATACGGAGGGTACCCCGGCCGGCATGGCCGAGCTGGATTTCCGCGCCGACGGCAGCGCCAATATCGCCTATTTCGGACTCACGCCCGAAGCGACGGGAAAGAGGCTGGGCTATTTCTTTCTCTACCAGGCCTGTATCAGCGCCTGGGCACAGCCGATCACCAAATTGCTGGTCAATACCTGCACCCTGGACCACCCCCGCGCCCTGCCGCTCTATCAGCGTCTGGGTTTCAAGCCCTATTCGCGGGAGGAGCGTTTCGTGGAATTGCCCTAGGCCCAGATTGCGGGCAAAGTCGGGCGGGGCAACCGCAGGGCGCGCATGAAACCCGAAGGCAAGGAACTTACCTGGCGCGGCGTTGCCTTGGGCGTGGCCCTCACATTCCCCTTCACCGCTGCCAACATGTATTTGGGATTGAAGGTGGGCCTCACCATCGCCACTTCAATCCCCGCGGCCGTGATCTCGATGGCATTTTTGGGCCTATTCCGAGGCTCGAACATCCGCGAGAACAACATTGTCCAGACCGTCTGCTCGGCGGCCGGCACCCTGTCCTCGGTCATCTTCATCTTGCCCAGCCTATTGATCATTGGCTGGTGGACGGGCTTTCCTTTCTGGACCTCCTTTCTTCTCTGCGCCGCGGGCGGCGTGCTGGGCGTGCTTTTCACGATTCCCCTGCGCCGCGCTTTGGTGACCAATTCCGATCTCCCCTATCCGGAGGGGTTGGCGGCAGCCGCAGTCCTGAAAGTGGGCTCGGACATGCGTGCGGAAAATCCGGAGGCGCGCGAGGGCCTGCTGGCCGTGGCCTATGGTGCGCTTGGTGCCGCCGGACTTACCGTGGTGACCGCGATGCGGCTGGCCGCCGATGGCGCGCGCGGATTCTTCCGCACCGGCGCTGTGGCGGCAACCGGTTATAGTTTTTCCTATTCCCTGGCGCTGGTCGGCGCTGGTCATCTGGTCGGGATATCCGTCGGTCTCGCCATGCTGCTCGGCATTTTGATCGCCTGGGCTGGGGCAGTCCCCCTGATCACGGCTATGACGCCCATGCAGGGCGATCTGGCGAGCTTCGTCACCGGCATCTGGCGCAACGATGTGCGCTTCATGGGAGCGGGCGCGATGGCCGTGGCGGCAATCTGGTCTCTGCTTCGGACCATGGGGCCCATTATAGGCGGGCTCAAGGCTACGATGCGCGCGGGCAATGGCACGCTCGGTCTTGTCGACCAGACAGATCGCGACATGCCCTTTCCCGTCATCCTTGCGATTGGCGTGGTTTCAACCGCGATCACCACTTGGCTGGTATGGCGCTTCTCCAGTGAGGCGGGCCTCGCCAGTTCCGCAATTTGGATAGCAATCTTTTCGATACCCGTGATTCTGGCCGGCGGTTTTTTCGTCTCGGCCGTCTGCGGCTACATGGCAGGCCTGATCGGTTCCTCCAACAGCCCTATCTCCGGCGTGGGCATCCTGGCGGTGGTGGGAACGGCACTGGGCCTGGCCGTTCTGTTCGGCGGACACGGCATCCAGCCGCTGGTAGCGATCGCGCTGTTCATCACGGCAATCCTGTTTGCGGTGGCCTGCAGCTCCAACAACAATCTGCAGGATTTGAAGACCGGCCAGCTGGTGGGGGCGACACCCTGGCGCCAGCAAGTGGCATTGCTTGCCGGCGTGGCTGCCTCCACCGTCACCGTGCCCATCGTGCTCAATCTCTTGGCGCAGGCCTATGGCTTCGCCGGCGCGCCCAATCTTCACACCGTCACAGCTCAACCCCTGGCGGCGCCCCAGGCCAATCTGATGGCGGCTCTGGCGCAAGGGGTCGTTGGCGGCAAGCTCAACTGGAACATGATCGAGATCGGCGTGGCGGTAGGCGCAGGCATCGTGCTTCTGGACGAGATCTTGCGCATGGCCAAGCTGCTGCGCATCCCGCCACTGGCGGTGGGCTTGGGGATCTATCTTCCCATGGAAGCCACTCTTCCCGTAGTGGTGGGGGCGGTGATCGGCTGGATCTATAATCGCAGCATACGCGGCGAGCATGCCGAGCGTTTGGGCGTGCTGGTGGCATCCGGCATGATCGTGGGCGAAAGCCTGTTCGGCGTGATCAACGCCGGCCTGATCGTGGGCTTCAACAAGGACGCGCCCTTGGCGGTGGTCGGTTCTTCCTTTCCGGCCGATGCTGTTGCAGTGTTCGGCTTTGTCGGCCTGATCGTTCTTCTTTATGGCTGGCTCATGCGCCGCGCGCGCAAAGCCGCATGAGCCGCGACCTTTTCGGGCATCCGCGCGGCCTCACCTATCTCTTCGGCACAGACATGTGGGAGCGCTTCTCCTATTACGGGATGCGCGCCCTGCTGATCTATTATCTCACCAAATATGTGCTGCTGCCCGGGCATGTCGAGCAAGTCCTGTTCTATCCCGCCATTAAACATTTTTTTGAATGGATGAGCGGGCCGCTGAATGTGCAACAGCTCAGCTCGCTCATTTACGGCACCTATACCGGCCTGGTTTATGGCACGCCCCTGATCGGTGGCTGGATCGCCGACCGCTATATCGGCCAGCGCCGCGCCGTAATGATCGGCATTCTTCTGATGGCGCTTGGTCATTTCGCCATGGCGTCGGAGCGGCTTCTGTTCGTGGCGCTGACATTGCTGATCGTGGGCAGCGGTTTCTTCAAGACCAACACCATGGCCCAGGTCGGCATGCTTTATGGGCCGGGCGACAGCCGGCGCGACCGGGCCTATTCCGTCTATTATGTGGGCACCAATCTGGGTGCCCTCATCGCCCCGCTGGTCGCCGGCACCTTGGGCGAGAAAGTGGGCTGGCACTACGGCTTCGGCGCGGCCGGTGTCGGCATGATGATTGCGCTGGCGGTCTATTTGAAGGGCTGGCGCTATCTGCCGCCGGAACGCATCGAACGAGAGAAGAAACAAGAATTCGAACCTCTCAATCGTCAGGAGTGGAAGGCGGTCGGTGCCCTGATCCTGCTGGCGATCCCGCTCACGCTATACTGGGCCTGTTATGAACAACAGGGAAACACCTTTGCGCTCTGGGTCAGCGATCATGCCGATCGCACGCTGATCCCAGGTTTGATCAGCTGGCAGATTCCCGCGACCTGGTTCCAGTCCATCGGCTCTTTGATGATCTTCGTCTTTACGCCTTTCCTGATCGCAATGTGGACGGGCCAGGCGAAGCAGGGGCGCGAAGCAAGCTCGATGATGAAGATGATTTACGGCTGCGCCATGCAAGCCCTTTCCTATTTCATCCTGGCCTTCGCGGCCTGGTACGCCGGGGGCATGAACGCCAGCTGGCTGTGGACCCTGCCGTATTTCATCGTCTACACTTTTGGCGAACTGTATCTTTCGCCGATTTCCAACTCGCTTTATTCCAAGATCGCGCCCTTGCGCGTCACGTCCCTGATGATGGCGGTCAATTTCGCGCCCAATTTCCTGGGCGGCGGGTTCCTGCAGGGCTGGCTGGGAACCTATTGGACCGGTATGAGCGCTCCCGCCTTCTTTGTAATGATCGCAGGCGTCAGCGTCATATCGGGTGCGATGATTTGGGCGATAGAACGGCCCCTGCGCAATCTGCTAAACGACAGAGCATGAGCAGCGACAAGCCCGAGACCAAAGTCACCAGCAGCGGCCGGATGAGCCGCGAACATTTCGGCGCCGTCAACACGCCGGTCTATCGCGCCTCTACCATTCTCTTCCCGGATGTCGCCAGCATGGCGCCGGGCAAGCAACCCTACACCTATGGCCGGCGCGGCACTCCCGGCTCGCAAAGTCTCGAGAATGCCATCGGTGACCTGGAAGGCGGTGCCCAGGTGGTGCTGGTGCCATCGGGCCTGAACGCGGTGACCACCGCGATCCTGTCGGTGGTGCGCAGCGGCGATCACATGCTGGTGACCGACAGCGTCTATGGCCCCACGCGGCAATTCTGCGACAGCACGCTGAAACGTCTCGGCGTCGAGACGACCTATTACGCGCCTCATGCCGACATCGCGCCCCTGCTCAAGCCCAACACCAAAATTGTGTTCTGCGAGAGTCCGGGCTCGCTCACTTTCGAGATCCAGGATATTCCCGCCATCGCGAAAGTCGCCCATGCCCATGGCGCTTCGGTGCTGATGGACAATACCTGGGCGACACCGCTGTTGTTCGATGCCCATGGCCATGGCGTCGATCTGTCCATCCAGGCCGGCACCAAATATCTGGGCGGCCATGCCGATGTGAATATCGGCTATGTCAGCGCCAATCAGGACCATGCGGCGCGGCTCAAGGAAACCCATGGCAATATGGGGCTCTGCGCCAGCGGCGATGACTGCTTCCTGGCGCTGCGCGGCCTTCGCACCCTCGCGGTGCGCCTGAAACGCCATCAGGAAACGGCGCTGAAGCTGACCGCATGGCTGGGCGCCCGCCCCGAAGTGACTCGAATCCTCTACCCTGCCCTGCCCGGCGATCCCGGCCACACGCTATGGAAGCGCGACTTCAAGGGCGCCTGCGGCTTGTTTGGTTTCGAGCTGAAGCCGGTATCCGAGACCGCCGTGGCGGCCTTTGTGGATGGAATGCACCATTTCGGGATCGGTTATTCCTGGGGCGGGTTTGAAAGTCTGATCCTTCCCAGCCATATCCACCGCACTGCCGCATCCTTCGACGCCAAAGGCCCCCTGGTGCGTATCCATGCCGGGCTGGAGGATGCGGACGATCTGATCGCCGATCTGGAACGGGGCTTTGCCCGCCTCGAGGAAGCCCGCCTCAAGGACGCCAAGTGACCGATACACTGACCCGCGCCGCTTTCCTCGCCACCGTTTGTTTCGACGAACGCGGCCTGGTGCCGGTCATCGCCCAGTCCGCCGCAACCGGCCAGGTCCTGATGATGGCTTGGATGACGCGGGAGACCCTGGAAACCACTCTGACCACCCGGGAGGTCACATATTGGTCGCGCTCGCGCCAGAAAGTCTGGCGAAAGGGCGAAACCAGCGGCCATACCCAGCGGCTGATCGAGGCGCTGGTGGATTGCGACGGCGATGCGGTGCTTCTGAAGGTGGACCAGCTGGGTCCGGCCTGCCACACCGGGGCACCAAGCTGTTTCTTCCGCCAGCTGGCCTGAACGAAGATCGGTTTCATGCGCTATAGTGGAATCAAGCCGCGCTCTCGCGGCCCTGGAGCCTCATGGCCGATTTCCGCATGCCAGCCCGCGTCCCCGCGACCGATACACTGACGCCCAAATTCATGACCACCGTGATCGTGGCGGTGATGGTATGCGGACTTTATTTCGGCCGCCCGGTGCTGATGCCCCTGGCGCTGGCGGTGCTGATGTCCTTCGCCATCGCGCCGCTGGTGGGAATGCTGCGCCATCTGAAGCTGGGCCATGTTCCCGCCGTGCTGCTCAGCCTGGCGCTGGCGCTGGTGATCCTGTCGGCCATCGGCACATTTGTGGGCGCGCAGTTCGCCGGCCTCGCCGCGGACCTGCCCCGCTACCAGACCAATATCGGTCACAAGATCCAGTCCATTCGCGGCTCAACCGGCCACGGCACCATCGCCAAGCTGAATCAGACCATCGAAGCGCTGGCCGAACAGATCACCGGCTCCAGGGAGCAGCAAAACCAGCCCGTGGCCGGGGTGCCGCTGGAGGAAAAACCTGTGCCGGTGGAAATACGCCGGCAGAATATCGCGCCCTGGTCCGTGGCGCAGACCATTCTGGGACCGCTGCTGGAACCGCTGGGGACCTTGGCCCTGGTGCTGGTCTTCGTCGCCTTTATCATGTTGCAGAAGGACGATCTGCGTGACCGCTTCGTGCGGCTCGCGGGCTCGGGCGACATGCAGAGAACCTCTGTCGCCCTGGATGAAGCAGCCTCGCGATTGTCCCGTTACCTGGCGCTGCAGACCATCATCAATGCCTGTTTCGGCTTCACGATCGGACTGGGGTTGTGGCTGATCGGCATTCCCAATGCCGGCTTGTGGGCCCTGATCGGCATGCTGTTCCGCTTCGTGCCTTATGTCGGCGTCCCGCTCGCCTTTCTGTTTCCGGCCGCGCTGGCGGTGGCGGTGGATCCGGGATGGACAATGCTGTTCTGGGTGATGGCCTTGTTCGGCGGCGTCGAGGCGATTGTCGGCCAGATGATCGAGCCCTTCGTTTATGGACGCAGCATGGGTCTTTCCGCCGTGGCGGTGGTGGTGGCGGCCGTGTTCTGGACCTGGTTGTGGGGGCCCGTCGGCTTGCTGCTTTCGACGCCGCTCACCATGTGTTTCGTGGTGCTGGGTCGGCACATTAAGAGCCTGGAATTCCTCGAAGTCATGCTGGGCGATGCGCCGGCGCTCAAGACCGAAGAAAGCCTCTATCTCAGGATGCTGGGAGAAGACCCGGACGACGCCACCGAGGATGCGGAGGATTTTCTTCGCGACAGCACCTTGGCGGCCTATTACGACGAAGTCGTGGCCCGGGCCTTGATGCTGGCGCAAGCCGATGTCAATCGCGGCGTCCTCGATGTCGCGCGTCAGACGCGCATCCGCGATGCGATCAAGGGCGTGATCTTCAACCTTTCCGAACGCAAGGAGGAAACCGGCATCAAGCCGGTCGAACTGCCGCCCGCCTGGCGCGGCGACAAGCCGGTTCTCTGCATCGCCGGGCGGGGACCGCTGGATGAGGCCGCGGCGCTGCTGCTGGTGGATATGCTGGAGAAACACGGCATCGGCGCGCAGGTGATTTCGTCGGACCAGGTCTCCGCAACACAGATCGACACGCTCGACGTGAGCGGCGTGCAGGTGGTTTGTCTTTCCTATCTCGAACCCGGCACCTACAAGAACGCCCGCTACCAGGTGCGCCGGTTGCGCAAGCGGGCGGTGGGCGCGGCGGTGATGGCCGTGTTCTGGGGGTTGGGCGACGACCATTCGCGCTATCTCGACAGCATCGAAGCGACGGAATGCGACGTGGTCACCACCGGCTTGAAAGAGACCATTCACCATATCCTGATCTTCGCCCGGCGGACGACGAAGTCGGGCGCGGAAAAAGCGGCGGAATAGCGGGAGACGCGCAATGCACACGGTGATGTGGACTTTCAAACTGCCGGCGGAGACCTCCAAGGCACGGGCGACCGACATCATTCGCGCGACGGCCGCCGCATATCAGGGCGTTCCGGGCCTGATCCGGAAATATTACGGCCTCACGTCCAATGGGGATGGTCTGGTCGGCATCTATCTGTGGGAGAACCGGGCCGCAGCCGATGCGTTTTACACCGACGACTGGAAGGCGGCGGCCGCGAAACGCTGGGCCGCCACGCCGGAGCGCCAGGATTGGGAAACACCGATGGTGGTGGAAAGCGCTGAGCGGCGACTGATTGCCGCCGCGGAGTGACGGCTTACAACCATTGAGTTGCTGGCGCCCACTCGCGCCGCTTCGCGACGCTCTGTGGCGCTCAGTTTTTCTAATCTCGCTACGCTCGCCAAGAAAAACTGGCGACTCCGGTTGGATTCGAACCAACGACCACCGGCTTAGAAGGCAGATGCTCCCTGACCCGTAAATGATTGAAATCAAAAGAATATTTTGGGACCGCCAGACTAACGATCTGAATAATCTGTGTAATTCCTGTGTAAACCTCGGGAATCGTCCCCAGGGGACTTGCGGAGCGTCCCGCCCGCGTACGAATTTCCCCCCCATGAACCCGTAGCTCAGTTGGATAGAGCATCAGATTTCTAATCTGGCGGTCGCTGGTTCGATTCCAGCCGGGTTCGCCATTCAAAGCAAAAATCCCAGCCGGTGACCGTCCGAGGGCGTCTCCAAGAAGATTAGCGCTGAAATCACTTCAGACCTTACAACAAGATGTAACGGTTCTTCTCCCTCTCATGGCGGCCACAGGTGGCCGGCCATGCGACCTCGCAGGCATATCAAACTGGCTCTGCCCAATTCGCCTGTCCGGGGGCCGCACCACGCAAATTTCGCCCACGGCCCATCCAGAACCGGCGCCTTATTTCTTCCCGTCCGATGCCGGAGTTGGGGCATTTCAAGTCCGCAGAAAGCTGTCGTGCTCGGCTCTGTCGCGCTGCCGGGTTGAAACATGCAACCCCGCACACCTAAGACACACTCCCGGCAGCGGTGCCGGCAAGGATCAGCCGAGTGCGCTCATTGGGATCGGTGGCCAAATATGCTGTCCGACAGCCATTGGGGACGCGCATCGGTGTTGGCCACGCGAAGCGCCAGCGCAGCGGTATATGCGTCCAGCTTCACCGCATCCTCTTTGAGGATGCCAGGCTGATCCAGATCGTCGGACGGAGAATGATAGCGATTGGCGCGCCAATCATGCTCGATCTGGTATTCCGGCGTGTTCTTGAGGAAGCCGAATTTCATGAACAACGCCGGCACGCCTTCGCGCACGAAGCTGTACTGGTCAGCCCGGATAAAGACATTACGATCGGGATTCGGGTCGGGCACCACCGCGATATCTTGTTGAAGGCCGACCGCTCTGGCGTCCGCGCCAAGCGTGCTTTCGGTCTCGCCAGGGAGATACACCATTTTAAGAGGCCAGAGCGGCAGCGGCATATCGAAGTTGAAATCGGCGACAATGTCGGCTTTCGGCACGGTGGGATTGGCAGCGAAATAATGCGACCCCAGCAGGCCTTTTTCTTCCGCCGTGAAAATCGCGAACAGAATGGAGCGGCGCGGCCGGGGGCCGCTGGCGATGCGGTGAGCGATATCGAGTACCGTAGCGACACCGGACGCATCGTCCATGGCGCCATTATAGAGCTTCTTTCCACTGATCGGTTCGCCGATTCCCAAATGGTCCAGATGGGCGGACACCACCACATATTCCGATTTCAGTTTTGGGTCCCCGCCCTCGAGCTTGGCGATCAAATTGGGCGATGTGAGCCTTGTCCGCGTGGCCGCCACTATGGCCTTGAAACGCGATTTGAGCTCGAAGCGCGGCACGGGCTTGGACGCATCCGCCAGGGCGCTCATCTCGGAAAAGCTGTGCCCGCTGTTCTTGAAGAAGGCCTCGGTCTGGCCGGGGTCCGCGGTTGCCGTGAAAAATCCGTCAGGCACGGCGTGGAACTTCGGATCGGCCAGGTACATGCCGGCTTGATGGGCGATCAGGCGCTGGCGTGACCACACAATTTCCACCTGGTGTGGCGTGGTCAGAGCGATGACGCCCACCGCGCCGAGCTTCGCCAATTGGCTCTCGCGGTTGGCGCGCGCGTCAGACTTGATTGGGGCGGAGATATTGTCGGGTCCGCCGCTGATCACCACCGCGATCTTGCCCTTCAGATCCAGGCCGGCGAAATCATCATAGCCTTGCTTGGGCAGGCCAAGGCCGTACCCAATAAATACGAGCGGCGCATCCACGGTTACAGGGCGCGCCTCGCCGCCAGGCCTGATGAGGAGAGCGTCGCCGACTTTGAGCACGGATTGCGAACCATCCGCGTTCACGAGCGTAGCCTGGGATGCGTCCTGGTCCACCACCTGCTGCTCGAAGGCCACCTGTTGCAGGAAGCCATTATCGCCGGCGGGTTTCAGGCCTTCGGCCTTCATCCGCGAGATCACATAATCGGCTGCGCGCATGTAACCGGCCGAACCTGTTTGCCGGCCTTCATTGGCATCGCTGGCGATGAAGCTGACATCGGCCCACCACTGCTTCGCTGCGGGGGACAGATTCTCTTCTGGCGCAGCAGAAGTGGGCGCCCCCAGCACAAGCATCGGAAAAATTGCGACGGCAAGGCTTCGGCGGATCATGACGCTTTCCTCTGCCCTGCCCCAAATCAATTACTGTTTGGCATAAAATTCTTCGTATTCATGGGACTTTCCATCCGCCCCTTTGCCGACCCCGCGCCGGACAAAGCCTTTTCCATTCTTATCGAACACCCAGTAGGCAGCCACAAGGACATCACCATCCTTCATTTCAAGAATCTCAAGCTCGTTAGGGGCAGTTCTCTTGACGCGAATCTGATTGAAGCGGGCGTTCCCGGCCATGGGAATGATCGTTCCGTCCATGGGTGCGGTATAATCGAGGTTGGCGGCTGGCGAATGAGCGTTCACGGAATGGTAGACGAGCTTATCTCCCTCGAACTTAACCTCAATCATCAAACTGAAATTCTTGGGAAACTCACCGTTACTCCATGACGATTTCGATGCCACAGATTGGTAAGAGCCGCTAAAATCGGCAGCCGCTGATGCAGACCCCATCGTCGCCACCGAGAAAGCGAGAGCGCACGCGATTTTTCCGATCACTGTCATGAATTTCTCCCTTGGTTCAATTTTCCAGCCACAGGCTGACGCTCAACTTTCCGCGATAATATCCCTGATCGTTCCTGCGCTTGGTACCGGGTTAACTCGGATCGCCAAGCGCCCCATCGCCCCGACGCTTCTAACCTCGGCAAGGTTCAAAACGACACACTTAGCCGCGTATAATAGAAGCCCCCGGTAAATCCAAAAGGCGAACTCCCTGGATACTGGCCGGTACCCGTGGCCGGGTTAAAGATACCCGCAGGGCTCGGATATACGTTGAGCAAATTATTGGCGCCGACTGCCACGCTCCACTGTGGAGCAAACCGCCACGACAGCTCCAGATCCGTAATCCACTTGGCATTAAAGCTTCGGGTTTGACTTGCAAGGTTCTGAACGGTTGTGAACCCCCCGAACCGAATTAACTTCGGGACCAGAGTGAAATCATTCCAATTCCAGGTGTCACTCAGCACAACTTTCGTTTTCGGCAATCCAAGGGTCAAATTTCCCTTAGACCGGGCATCAAAGATCACAAAACCAGAACCCAAGGCTGCCAACTGGGGCGGATTGGGAACTGTGTGGGTTATGGTCGTTACATTGTAGTTCATACTTGCACTGAGTAGCATCTGGCCGAAATCGCCAACGTCGAGATCGTAGCTTCCAACGACATCAAACCCTTGCGTGCGCGTATTGATCGCGTTGGTGAAATATGTCGCACTGATATTGTTGGGCAATCCCAGACCGACCAGGATGTTGCTGACCGCCGCGCCGGTGAGCGTCCCTGTCGGTTCGATATGATCATAGACATCGATGGAATAGGCATCGACGGTCACATCCAGATCCGGTATCGGAGTTAAGACGATGCCGCCGCTATAATTTAGCGACTTCTCCGGTTGCAACGGCTTGGCGCCAAGAGCAACTGCGGCTGCGGATGCCACCGGCAGCGACTTTATCTGCAATAAAGTCGTCGTGGCGCCAATCAACTGGAATTGCGACGTCGTGGAGGCCCACAATTCCTGCGCCAATGCCGGCGCGCGGAAACCGGTATTAATATCTCCGCGAAGGGCAAGCCACGGTGTCAGAGCATAACGAGCATTGATCTTCCCAATGACGGAATCGCCGCTGGCATCGTCATAATGTTCAAAACGCCCAGCCGCACCGATCGTCAGGTTCTCGCTGGGGTCCCATGCAACATCAATATACGCGGCCATATTGTTGCGAGAGAGATGCCCCGCATCGGTGGTGGATATGCCTCCCGTGGACTGAGCGGAGGGCGGGGGATGCTGGCCGGCAAAGGGTTGGCCTGCGGGTATCACATACGTGCCGATTGCCGAAGCTGCCGGGTCACCGGCGAGAATATCAAAGCGCTCCTGCCTATGTTGAAATCCGAAAGATACCTGCAGGCTTCCCCCTCCCACCGGAAATCCGCGCGTGACGTCGAGCGAATTGACCCATTCCACGGACTCCAACTTGCCAACATGGAATCGCGTGGGACTCGTAGGCCCCAAGGAGGCGTTAATGTTATTGTAGGTGTCTTCTTTCGCCTGGTCCGTGCCAAAGCTGGTACTCGCGTCCCAATCCCATCCCTCCAGACTGCCGCGAACGCCAAACGCGCCTTCATAGTCCCACTCATCGATATTCTCTGTCGCGGCAAAGCCGTTGGGATAAATTTGCGGCAAGGACGCAATATTATTCGGCTGCCTGTACGTCCAAAGCAAATCGGATACCCGATGGCTCATGGTTCCGAAGGAATAGAGATCAATCCCATCACCAAGGGAGTATTCCGCGTTGTAAGCGGTATTGATGGTTCGCTGGGGGTCCATCCCATTATTATGGGTTATCAGGCGATTGATTGTTGCCTCGCGTGGATCCGGCTGACCATTGACAAGATTATAGAGCAAAATGCTCGATGAAACCGGCAGAGCACGGTTGGATACAAGCGTTTCTGTTGCGTTGGCGGATAAATCCAGGAACCCCTTATCGAACAGGTTGAGCCCTACATGGCCGCCCTGGGTAAAAATCTGACCGTCATTGCGATCCATATTTTGGCCAGCGCTTGCGCTCAGAAGGGCGCCGCTGGTGTCTTTTTTCAGTATGATATTGACCACGCCGGCGATCGCGTCGGAGCCATATTGAGCAGCCGCCCCATCTCTGAGAACTTCGATATGATCGATGGCGGATGGCGAGATAAGATCCAGATCAATGGGTACGGATCCGTTATAGAGTGACGAAGCCGCATTTATCAGAGCGGTTCTGTGGCGCCGCTTGCCGTTCACCAATATCAGAGTCTGGTCGGGATTGAGGCCACGCAATCCACCTGTGTGAATCACTGTTGCGGTGGATCCGCCTGGGATTGCCGGCTCGATAAAGGATGGAATCAAGGTATCCAGCGCAGCCAACACGCTTCCTTGTCCCGCCTGCTCTATCGCCGAACCCTTCAGCACATCGATCGGGGTTGCACTAGAAGTAACGGTTCTCTCTTTACCTCTTGAACCTGTAACGATCACCGTTTCGCTCGGGTCTCGTTTTGATGCCGACAAGGTCTGCTGGCTTGCTTGATCGGTCGCAGTTTGCGCCATGGCTGCTGAAGCCAAGAACATCGGCATGACGGCGCCGGAAAGCATCAGGTTGCGGGATATTTTGGAAGCACGAGACGCGGAACGAAACATATTTTTCCCCTCTATATTTAGAACATGCTGGAACTCTGCTGTGCACTAACGATCGAGCTAGGTCCGAAGGGCCAAGACGACGGCTAGGCTTGTGGTAAAATGCATACCCTTTCCGATGCACTTTGGCGTTCGCGACGCATTATGCAGTCGCCGCCTCTTCGAGCGCCACACCGCTTCAGCCATTTGCCCCCGGCCACTTCGCTTAAATATCGCGAAGCACACTTTTTGGCCGTTGATCTTCTATCCTGAGGGACGAGAGTATTCCGCGAAGCGACCTGTGCAATTCGGGGCGCGGCACTGCTTAAGGTATTGATTCCTCAGCGAAGGTGGTCCGCCGAGGTTCTGGACTGTTACTATTTCCGCCTAATGGAATTGCCCGCTTGTGCGGTTTTCCGCACAATCAAAGAATCATTGTGACAGCCATCTCTCCGGATGTGTCACCTACTTCAGCGAGACCCGCATGGAGATGGATCGCGCTCGCTCCGCCAAACACTTTCTCAAGTCGCCGAAGCGAATGTGGGCGTCTCAACTGCTGGCGAAAAACTAAGCCGACATGGTATTCGCGTCTCGGATTATCGCGGCAAAAATGAAAGCGGGGTTTCACGCATCGTTCTTGCACCCCTGCGGCGCCTCTGGTCTTAGCCGCTGTTCTTTTGGCTTTGGGCGTAAGCCTGAGTTTCGTGCAGCACTCGTAGCACGTTACCGCCCCAGATCTTGGCGATATCGTCCTTCGAATAGCCAGCCTTGAGCAGCTGTTCGGTCACGGCGGGCAGATCGGCGATGCTGTTGTAGCCATCAATGCCGCCGCCGCCGTCAAAGTCACCGCAGAGCCCGACATGGTCGACGCCGACCAGATCGATGACGTGCAGCAGATGCTTCATGAGGTCGTCAAGATTGGCGCGAGGGATTGGATACTGCGCCAGGATGGCGCGGCGCTCCGCCGTCTCTGCCACGACCTCGGCCTCAGTCAGGCGTCGGCCGCTATATTTCACCCGCAGCGCCGCCATCGCCTTATCTCGATCAGGGTTCGGCGGAATACTCGTCATGTAAGCGTTGTAGGCGTTGATCTGGATGACGCCCCCCTTGGCGGCCAGCTTTCGGATCAGATCATCGGGTGCGTTACGCGGATTGTCGAATATCGCCCGCGAACCGGAATGCGACAGCACCACCGGCGTCTTCGAAAGTTCGATCACCTGTTCGAGTACTGCGTCGGACGAATGGCTCGGGTCCGGGATAACGCCCAAGCGGTTCATTTCAGCCAATAGCGCGCGGCCCTTGGGACTTAGGCCGTTCCACTCGGGTTTATCGGTGGCGCTATCGGCGAAATCATTGTTGGTGAAATGGGCGAAACCGACCATACGCACGCCCAATGCATGGAATGCCTCCAGCATCCCCGGGTCGCCGGCCAACGGATAGGCATTCTCCATGCTCATGAACACGAAGCGCTTGTGCTGGCCGGCGATGCGCACGGCGTCGTCAGCGGTCAGCGCCAGTTCGAATTGGTCGGCATGCTTGACCACCATCTCGTGGATCTCCGTCGCACGTACCAGGCCGAAGGCGCGCGCTTTGTCGTCACCGGCCTTCGTGCGTGGCCCCTGCGGCGTGTAGATGGCGAAGAAGCCGCCGTCGACACCGCCGTCGATCATGCGCGGCAAGTCGACCTGACTGCCGTCCTTCTCGACCGCATGGCGGTCGGTGATGTCCCAGCCAGGCCGGGAGAACAGCGCCGGGGTGTCCATGTGGGTATCCAGAACGATGGCGGCATCATGCACCGCGCGCGCTTGCGGCGACACCTTTACGCCGCCCACGGGTTGGGCGAGCGCGACGTTGGCGAACAACACCGCCGCGGCGCAAAGCAGGACTTTCCTTTTCATAGCGACCTCAAATTTTGCCTGTCGGCGGTGATGAACAACATGAACCCCGGTTACGAGGCGAAGCGCCGGGCGTCTCATTCAAGCTTGCGGCACTCCCCTCGGTTAGCGGCCGAGACAGTCGGTTTTCGCCGCGCGCCGATCGCTTAGCCGACTAGGCGTGCTTGCGGCGTTGCGATGGGGCGGTGACGGGCATGACTTCGATAGCCGGTTGGGCAAGTTCGTCAGCTTCAGCGGCAGCAGGGCCGGCGCTAAGTTCGCGTTTAAGCTTCCCGCGATCGAGCTGCTTTTCCCAAGCGGCGACCACGAGCGTCGCCACGCCGTTGCCGATCAGGTTCACCAGGGCGCGGCACTGGCTCATGAAACGGTCGACGCCGACCAGCACGGCCAGAGCGGCGACGGGAATGTCCGGCACGGCCGCCAGGGTCGCGGCCAGCACAATGAATCCGGCGCCGGTGACCCCCGTCGCGCCCTTGGACGTCAGCATGGCGACAATCAGGAGCGTGGCAATCTGGATGAAGGTCAGGTGGGTGTTGGTCGCCTGGGCCAGGAACAGCGTGGCCAGGGTCATATAGATGTTGGTGCCGTCGAGATTAAAGCTGTAGCCCGCCGGCACGACAAGGCCGACGACGGATTTGGAGGCACCCAGGCGCTCCATCTTTTCCATAATCTGCGGCAGCACCGTCTCAGAGGACGAGGTGCCGAGCACGATCAGCAGCTCTTCGCGGATGTAGGCAATGAAGCGAAAGATCGAGAAGCCCGATGCCCATGCCACCGTTCCCAGGACGCCGACGATGAACAAGATCGATGTGAGATAGAACACCCCGACCAAGGCGCCCAGCTGCACCAGGGCGGTGATGCCATACTTGCCGATGGTGAAGCCCGTGGCGCCGAATGCAGCCAGCGGCGCCGCCCTGACTACGATATGAATGATGCCGAAGAAGATCTTCGAGAAGTTTTCAAGCACATGGCCGATGCGCGCGCCTGTGTCGCCCAGCCGCACGCAGACAACGCCGGTGAATATGGCGATGACCAAGGTCTGCAAGATGTCGCCATTGGCCAGCGGCGCGAAGAAGCTGACTGGAACCATGTGCATGACATAATCGACAGCCGTCATGTCATGCGCCTTGCCCACATAGCTCGCGGCGAGCTTTGGATCCAACGTGGCCGGGTCGATGTTGAACCCGACCCCGGGATGCAGCAGGTAAGCGGCGGCGACGCCGATAACGAGGGCGAAAGTCGAGACGACCTCGAAATAGGCCAGCGACTTCCAACCCACGCGGCCCAGCGCTTTGAGGTCTCCCATGCGCGCGATACCCGCGGCGACCGTGCAGAAAATCACCGGACCGATGACCAGCTTGATCAGACCAACAAAAAGATCGCCCAAGGGCTTGAGGTCGATGCCGACCTGCGGCCACAACCAGCCCACAATGGTGCCGAGCACGATGCCAAGCAGCACCTGCACGTAGATTGGTTTTAGAATCTTCACGTCAATTCCTCGATTTCCCTCCGGACGCGGTGGAGGTCGATGCACCCTTTGCGGGCGCGTTCTGGCTCGCGGGTCCAAGATGCGTGGCGAGGTATTCGATCGCCAGATTGTAGTCGTCGTCGCTGAGCTGTGCGCCGTTGCCGACCATGCGTGAAATAACTTCCCCCCATTCCCCGCGTGACCTGGACTGACCGACGATGACATCGATGCCATGGCACTGGCCGCATGCGGTCTGAACCACCGCTTTCCCCTGGCCTTCGGGCAACTCTTGCGCGTGCGCGCACGCGCCCATGGTTAGCGCGAAAATTGCCGCAAGCGGCGCGAGGCGGAAGAGCCCCATTGATCTAACTCTGAGCTTGAGACATCGATCGCACTGCGGGCTCATCAGTCGGGTGAAGCTGAAGCTGCCGCGCCGCCACCGCCAGCGGCCGCCGCGCCTGCCGGCTCAAGCCGCAGCAACATGCCGTCCGTGTCCTTCGGTCCCCGCAGCCGGCCTTCGGTCAGCGTATAGATGTACCCGTCTGGGCCCTGCCGAATATCGCGGAAGCGCACGTTCAGCTCGTGCAGCATCGTATCGCCCTGCGCAACGAAGTCGTCGTCGCGAACGCTCATCGCGGCGATCTTTTTGGATCCGGCGCCTGCGACAATCAGCCTGCCCTTCAGACGTGGGAACTTATCGCCGGTGTAGAAGAACATGTTCTCGGGATTGAAGGTCGGGTTCCAGAAGAACGCCGGATCGTCCATCCCGTCGCGATGCCATGGTTGGTCCGAGACGAGGTGGCCAGAATAGTGATGGCCCAGCGACACGAGCGGCCATCCATAATTGTGCCCGGGGAGCTCCAGATTGATTTCGTCGCCGCCAAAGGGGCCGAACTCGGACGTCCACATCTTCCCGGTCTTCGGGTCCCACGTCATGCCGTACACATTGCGGTGGCCGTAGGCAAAAATCTCACCCTTCGCCTTCGGGTCTTTCACGAAGGGGTTGTCAGGCGGGATTGAACCGTCGTCGCGTACGCGAAGAATCTTGCCGATATGGCTGGCAAGGTTTTGCACCTGCGGGCGAGCGCTAGACACGTCGTTTGACGTGGTGCCGTCGCGATCGCCGACGCTGATATAGAGCATCCCGTCGGGCCCGAAGATCATCCGCCCGCCATAGGTGCCGAGCGGGCTCTCCCACGCGTCCGTGACGAGAATCTCCTTCACGTCGGTCAAGCGGCCCTGATCATACCGGGCGCGCGCGACCGCAAGGGTTGTGCCCAGCTGCGGTTCCCGATTCTTGGAATATGAAAGGTATAGAAAATGGTTCTTCGCGAAGTCGGGATGCAGAACCACATCCTGCAGGCCGCCCAGCGCGACGTGATCCATCTCCGGCATGCCGGAGACGGGGGTCGGGTCGAGCACGCCATCCTTGACCACGCGCAAGTGGCCATTCCTCTCCGTGATGAGCATGGTGTGCCCGTCCGGGAGGAACACCAGGCCATCCGGGTGAGAAAGGCCTTCCGCCAGCTTGACGACCCGAATGGACATGCCGCCCTCGCTCTTCAGCACGACCGGCTTGTCCACGGCGGCACCCGAGAGGGCGTTGGGCGGATTTTCACGCGCGATCTGAGCGGCCGTAAGCGGCTGGGTGACGCCGGGCGTGCCGGTCGGCATTGGACGCCCGTCTCTTGTGAGAGCCTGTTGGGCAAGTGCGGCGAAAGGAACAGTCGCCAAAAGCGCGACCGACAGGGCCAAACGAGATGCCAAGCGAAATGTATCCGTCATAATCCCTCCGCGATGATCATTATGTCTTTTGCTGGCGTTTGAGATGGTCATGTTGCAGCCGGCTATTCGAGGCTCATCGCCACAAGTTCGGCCGGGTGCTTCGCACCGCCGACGCCGACGACGATGTATTGCTTGCCCTTGTACATGTAGGTGATCGGCGGAGACGTCGTGCCTGCGCCGAGATCGGTCTCCCAAACCACCTTGCCGGTCTTCTTGTCGTAGGCGCGGAACATATTGCCCCCGCTGAACTTCGGCATGCTGATGCCGACCATGTCACCCTCGCCCATGAAGAGGAACGAACGCGTCAAGAGCGGAGCGGCGCGGCCCGGCTGACCCAGCGGGGGCAGCTTGAGGTCCTTGAGGGCGGGGTCATTGCGGGGCCCGTCGCCATTGGGAACCATCCATAGATGGTCGCCGCTGTTCAGGTCGATCGCAGTGATCCTGCCATATGGCGGCTTTAACAGGGGAAGGCCTTGCGGGCCGTCAAGATAAAGGCTGGCTTCCCGGCCGCGGCGATAGCCTCCCTTGCCATCGGCCTCCAAGCCGGCAAGCCAGGGGACGCTGACAGAGGGTACGTACATCACTCCGGTTTGCGGATCGAGCGCGGCGCCGGTCCAGTTGGCCCCGCCGACCCAGCCGGGCAGATAGAGCGTGCCTTGCTTGCCATCGGCACCGCCCTTGAGCGACGGCGGCGTGAAGATGGTGCCATGGACGTAGCGGTTCATGATCTCGACCGCCTCGGCATGCAGTGCCGGAGTGAAGTCTATCAGCTGATCTTCACTCACGCCCTGCCGATCGAAGGGCTTCGGCTTGACCGGAACGGGCTGCGTCGGCGCAGCTTTTTCACCGGGAATGGTCGACGCCGGAACGGGCGTTTCCACGATCGGAAACAGCGGCTCGCCGGTCGCCCGGTCGAAAGCGAACACCTGCGCCGTCTTGGTGACCTGGATGGCCGCTTTACGCATACGACCATTGACCTTGATGTCGGCCAGCATCGGCGGCGTCGGCAGGTCGTAGTCCCACAGGTCGTGGTGAGCGGTTTGGAAGTGCCAGACCTTCTTGCCGGTCTTCACATCCAGGGCGACGAGGGAGTCGGAATAGAGAGTGTCGCCAGGACGAGCCCCGCCGTAATAGTCGTTGGCGGCCGCGCTCAGCGGCACATAGACATAGCCCAACTGCTCGTCGGCGCTGAACCCCGTCCAGTCTTTGGCCTTGCCGCCCTTGCGCCAGGATTCGTTTTCCCAAGTTTCCGTGCCGGGCTCGCCTTCGTGCGGGACGGTGTGGAAAGTCCAGAGCAGCTTGCCCGTACGCACGTCATAGCCGCGGACATCGCCAGCCAGCGAGGCCAGATTGAAATCCGTGACGCCGACGGCGATTGGTTGACCGCCGATCACGATGACGTCTTTGACGACGATCGGCGATGGTGCATTCCAGGCATAGGTGTTATTCGGGTCTTGCCGCAGGTCGACGCGGCCATTGTCGCCGAAATCCCTGATATAGGCCCCGGTTTTGGCATCGAGCAGGTAGAGATAGGAGCCGCGTGCGGTGACGACGCGCGCGGAGTCGCCCCTGCCCCACAGCGCAATGGCGCGGCTGGAATAGACCGCCTTCACCGGGCCGTCACCCTCGAACCCGGGCTGACGCCAGATAACCTTGCCGTTGCCCGGATCGCGGGCTTCGACTTGGCCGTCCTGGTCGCTGATATACATGACGCCATCGGCAACCAGCGGCGCATCGCGGTAATTGTTGGAAAGCACCAGACCGGGATTTTCGGTCAGCACCGCCGGATCGATGGCTGGAGCGCGCCAAACGACCTTCAGGCGCTTGATGTTTTTGGCGTTGATCTGATCAAGCGCCGAGTATTTGGTGTCGCCGATGTCCCCACCGAAATGCGCCCAATCTCCCCTGGCTTGAGCGTTTGCAGCTGTGGCAAGCAGAGCAATCGCAAGAGCAAAGCTCGTTGTCTTCAGAACCTTCATTTCGACTGCCCGTCCTTGTCTTCGAACGACAGGGTAAGGCCGCCCTTGTAGACCTCGCCATTCTTGATGACGGTTTCGACATTGGCCAAGGCGGCCAGGTCATTCAGCGGATCACCGCGGAGTATGACCAAATCGGCATATTTGCCCGGCTCTATGGTACCGACGTCGTTCTTGTGAAGGATGCTGGCGTTGATACGGGTCATGTGGTCAATGACCCACATCGGCGAGACGCCCAGGCTGGTGTAGATCTTGCCCAGCATCCAAAGCGCATCGGTGTGGAAAGTCAGCGGCACGCCATTGTCGGTGCCAATGCCGAAATTGGCGCCCGAGAACAGCCACTGTTTTAGCGAATCCGTCCGCAGCAGATCGGCTTTGTCCGGGTTGCGGAAGTATCCCAAGCGCCGATAGTCCTTGAAGGAATCCTGCATTTCCGCCCAGATGTCCGGAGGGGTAAGGGTCTTCAGGATCGGGTCTTGCAGACGTTCCGGGAATTTCACGGTCGCCGGCAGTGAGCCGGAACTGGCTGCCGTCGGCACAACCGCCGTGTTGCTGTTGACGACCGCTTTCACCAGCGCGTCGCTATAGGTCGGGCGCGAAGCGGAACCGACATGCTGCAAGATGTCGACATGGGCCTTTAAGGCGTTCCAGATGTCGTCCTCTTCATTGATGTGCGCCGTCACCAGGATGCCGGCCTTATGCGCCACGTCGGTGATCGCCTTATATTGCTCGGCGTTGATGCCCATATGGACTTTGATTATGTCGACGCCGGCATCGACGTTGGCCTGGGTCGCCTTGGTGGCGGCTTCGACTGAATGCCCGACCACGCGCGAAGACGCGTCCGGGAAGATGGCGGCTTTCTCGATGATCCACGGCCCCGAAACCATCAGCCGCGGTCCCATGACCTCACCCTTTTTGATGCGGTCGCGGATCTGCAGGCTGGGCTCCAGCGGCGCGCCGAGGTCGACCGCGGTGGTGATGCCTGACACCAACAGCTGCCGCGCCGAGATCTCCATGATCTTTTCGAGCGGGTATTTGTCCTTATGCTGGTCCAGCCATTTAAACCAGCGCGGATAGTCGCCGTCACCAAGGGTGATCAGGTGGGCGTGCGGTTCGATCATGCCGGGGATCACGGTGCGCCCGCTGGCGTCGATGATTTTGGCGTCGGCCGGCACGGGCACTTCGGATTTCGAGCCGACGGCGACGATCCGCTCGCCCTTGATCAGCACCGTGCCGTTCTCGATCGGCGCTTGGCCGTAGCCGTCGATGATGCGGCCACCGACGACCGCGATGGTCGGTGCCGTCCATGCCTCAGGCGGCGTGGCGGCAGCGGCGCGGGCCGGCGCAGCCATAGAGACCAGAACGGACCCCAAAAAAGCGCCAGCAAGGAGACGCCGCACGCTCGCATGCGCTCTCTTGTTGATCTGAGCTTGCATTTTAATTTCCCGCCTCAATTCCCAAGGGTTGATCTTATTTCGCGCCAGCGTCGCCTGAGGTCGCATTCATCGGCGCCAATGGTGCAGTTTGGGGCCACGACGCACATCCCAAGGCCGGGGCCAGAGCGTTAGCGTCCAGCAGCCGCGGCTAGTGTCTGGTCTGTTTTACAGGTCCCCTCCCTAGGCTCTTTGGCCCGCACGACACCCAACACCACAAACCTTGCACGTTGTTTGCGGGGAGGCGCAACCGACCCGCCGAGACTGGCAAAAATAGCTCATGAATTGAATTATTTCATGGCCTTATGCCGATCTTGGCCGCCTGCCCGCAACGGGCCTTGAGCGGAAATCCGCACACCAAAGGACCAGGTATGTGCGTCTAGTGGCACATTGTTTGTGGCGGCGACGGATGCGCGCCCGCAAAGGTGCGCAGACATTGTGCAATATCCTGCTTATCGCAGCGAAACGGAGGAGGCGGGTCGGCTCCGCCTCCTCCCTGTTCTTATCGCGCAGACGCGACGTCGCTCGTCAGTTGGCCCGTCCCGATAATCGGGATCGTCATCGACGCGGGATGCGCGGCATCCTGCAGGATGGTGACCTGGGAATAATAGGCATTCTTGCCCGGTCCCTGGGCGCCGCGCTGACCCGGGGCTGGCGTCTCGCCGCCGGCAACCGAGAAGCGGACGCGGTGGCCCGGCTGGAACACATACGCGATCGGCTGCGCGACGATCTTGTAGCTTCGAACTTCGCCCGGCTTAAGCGGGTTTGGAGCCGACGGATCCGGATAATGCGGGGCGTTGATGACGCCGGATGACACATAGTGCGACTTTCCGTCGGGACCGACATCCGTGACCATCAGCACGATGTCCGTGTCCGGGGTCGTTGAAGAAGCCGAGAAGTCGAACACGATATTACCGGTGACCTCGGTGGGCACGGTCAGGGGGTCTGTGGTCCAGGACGCTGTCTTGGTTTCATCCTCGGTCTCGTCGACCTTGGGCCAACCCTCAGCCGTGGTCCGCATCGCCTCCAGATAGGGCCCGGACTGAGGGAAGTAGCGATAGATCATCGGGGCTTCATCGGCAGCCGGCAGAGCGGCGCTCAGCGATCCGTCGCTTACCTTGGTTTTTCCGGCTTCCGGATCATCGCTGGGCGGGCCTCGCCTGGCGGGTGCCTTGATCGTGCCACTCGGCTTGGCGCGCAGATAGAGCTTGGTGTAGCGCGTGTCCGGGATCGGCCAGGTCTTTTCCCAACGGAATTTGTTGGCGCCCATGATCCAGATGAGCGCATCGCCCTTGTAGGTCTTGCCGTCACTCCACGCGTTTTTCTCGCCGCGAAGATAATGGGCGAAGAAAAGATCCATATGGGTCTCGTGATGCCACGGGCCAATCACGCTGGTGCGGGCGCCATAATGCGCGCCGGATTCGACCAGCAGCCTGGCGGCGCCGCCGGCTTCATGCACCGTGGTGAACGCCGGGAGGTTGCCCGGGGTGATGTAGTCTTGCAGACCACCCGAGACCATCACGCCCATGCCGCTTTTGGCGATCGCCACCAGCGCCTTGTTGTCCACGATCTGCTTGTCCCACCACGCGTCACGGTCGCGGTGCTGGATCGCGGCGAGATATTCGTGGTCGCCGCGTTCCTCGCGACCTGGTCCCGGCAGCGTGCCGCCCGGATACCAGAGATAGTTGTAGCAATCAGCGCAGGCGACATCGGGCGCGATGGCCTTGAGGTGCGGCGGCAGGGTCTTGGCGATCTGCCAGGGCGCGATACCCACCAGCGACGAGCCGAATGCTCCGACATGGCCGTCCGAGCACCAGGGTTGCTTGGCCATCCATTCGACGAGATCGTAGCCGTCTTCGCCGAAATGGTCGTAGAGCCCGGCCTCCCCTTCGGATTGGAAGATGCCGCGATAGCTCACATTCAGAACCGCGTAGCCATCCTGTTCGGCGAACCGCTGGTCACGCGGATCATGGCTCCAGCCATAGCCGTCGGCGACAAGGATGCAGCCCGCGGGTTTTTTCCGCACGGGTACATAGAGAAGGGCGTCGAGCTTGACGCCGTCACGCATCGTGACCTTCACATGCTCGGTGATGTTGAGCTTGTAAGGCGCCGGTCTGGGCGCAGGCGGCGCGGGCGGGGCGGCCCACATGCGGCTTTCCGTGCCGGCGCCCATTTCGCCCTGCGGGATGATGGCGATATTTCGGGCCGCGGCGGGGGCCGTGGCGACCGGCCCCGTGACGCTTGCGGCTGGCTGCGCGCCGCCCGCCGCAGCCTGCGCAAAAACGGGGGCCGGTGCCAACAGGATCGTCGCCGCCAGCAATGCTTGGCTCGCGCCTCGCTGCATAGCTGGGAAACAAAGCAAGGTAGTCATTTTTCCTCCTGCATATTCCTGCGCGCTATTTCTGTTCATCGGTCCACGCTGACGATCATGAGCTACTGCTTATTTCCACATTTGTCAGCAAACGGGTACGTTGACGGCCAAGCCTCCAAGGCTGGCTTCTTTATACCGCGCGCTCATGTCATTCCCCGTCTGCCGCATCGTCTCGATCACGGCATCCAATGAGACGAGACGTCCCGCTCGCATTGGGCCGACCGTGTGGAGCTGGATGGGCCAACGCCCATCGTGAAGAGTTGCGTTAGTGAAAAATGCTCTGTCCCACGTGAGAGTTGGGAGCGATCCATTCGTTCTCACCTTCGGTATATGCAGTGGAGCGCACCTGAGGCCTAGATTGAAGTGCAAATTACGCACGGGCGGCGCTGCCTATGAAAAGCGCCCGAACCGAGACCACCGGCGTGCGTCGCGCCAAGGCTGTTATGATCCGGCCTCAAGGTCGCCTCCCCCATTGCCGAACGCGAGCGGCGTTCCACATTGTATGGAAGCCTGACGCCGCTTTCCGATCAAGGCAACTCCCATTCGACAAGGGACATGAAATGCACTTTTGCCTTGAATTTCTAGCCGCTTAGCCGCCAGGCCCGCCTCGCAATGCCGCGCGCGTTGAGCGGAATTCCGCACACGAAAAATGCTTTTGGTGCGTGGACCCGCACAGTTTATCGAAATGCGGATCCGAGGTTGCGGTCGCCTCGATGCGTCAGCGGACCCGGCCGAAGCGAAAGGTTTTGCACGGGATCGAAAACGATGAGAAGGCAGGTGCTCTATTCAGCTGAGCTACGGAGTCTCGAGATCAGACAGCCCGAACCCGGCATCAATGCGACCAGGGCTGCTTGCGGTCGAAGCGGAAATTCTCGGAATAGGATTTGGCCCGAGGCTTGACCAAATGCGGCTCGAAAACCTGATACGCGACGCCGTTTTCTTCGGCATAGGCGACCGCCTCTTCCTTGGTGTCGAATTCCAGCACCACCTGCTGTCGCATATCGTTCGAACTGGTCCAGCCCATCAGCGGATCCGGCACGCGCCGGGTTTCCGGTTCATATTCCAGCAGCCATGACTTGGTGCGGGCCTTGCCCGACTGCATGGCGTTCTTGGCCGGCTTGTAGATGCGCGCGCGCATAAAGACTCCCTAAGCTTCGAAAACCGCCCTCACCCGGCTTACGCCGGGCTCGAAGCGGTACCAGCTTTTGTAGGCGCGCAAGCACGCCAACAAAAGCTAGGTATGGTCGGAGCGGTGTGATTCGAACACACGACCCTCTGCTCCCAAAGCAGATGCGCTACCAGGCTGCGCTACGCTCCGGCTCTGACTGAATTCGCCCGGTTCCTTACAGCTTAAGCCCCGGGCGGGCAACCAAGGCCCCGCACCGCCTGCCAAGGAGGCTTCGCCCCCATCCCAAGATCAATGGGGTTTCGCCCCCGGATGCGGGACATGGATCCGCCCGCCTTCGGTAATCCCCAGGGCGGCGGCACGGCCGCCATTCAGTTCGATCACAAACTCGACCGGCTCGCCCGAGGGAATATTTTCCCGCGAATAAGGCGTGGCATTCTCCTTGATGCGCGCGATGGTGCCGTCGGCCCTGACGAACAGCATGTCCAGGGGAAGAACCGTGTTCTCCATCCAGAAGCTGACAAGCTGGGGCGTGTGAAAGTCGAACAACATCCCCGCATCGGGCGCCATGCTCATGCGATACATCAATCCCTTCTCGCGGCTCTCATCGTCCGCCGCCACCTCCACCGAGAAGGGGTGAGGTCCCGCCTTGGTATCGATGGTGATGGTTTCGACCGGCAGAGTAGGCTGCGAGGCTGCGGCCTGCACCACGCCGGAGAAAGCGAGTGTCAGAAAACCAAATACAACATGAAGCGGCGCGCGCATCGGCGGTTCCTCAATGGCTCCGGCCCTGCTTAAAAGCGCTTCCCATGGAAATCAATCGGCGGCCGGTTAATCCAGCAGCTCCAGATCCGCCGCCAATTCTCCCTTGGGGCCGTCACCGACGCGAAACCGGACTTTCTGGCCCTCGCGCAGCTCGGCAATGCCCGCCAGCCTGAGCGTTTCCATATGCACAAAAATATCGGCAGTGCCCGGCCCGCGCGAGAGAAAGCCATAGCCCTTGGCGCGGTTGAACCATTTGACCGTGCCCGCCTGCCAGGCGCCGCGCGGTTCGGCGACTTGGCGCTGAGCGCCCCCGGCGGGACTGGGCATCGGATGCGCAGTGGAGTTGTCGAGCGAAATCAGCCGGCTCGCCTGCAGACCGCGCGGTCCGCGGATCGCCTCGCAGACCACGGTGGCGCCTTCCACGATCGTCTTGAAGCCGGACTGTCGCACGCAAGCCTGGTGCAGAAGAATGTCGGCACCGCCATCGGAAGGCGAGACGAAGCCATATCCCTTGGCGAAATCGAACCATTTCACCTGACCCTGTATCCGGGAGAACTCTTCCTGCGCGGACGGTTTTCGCGCATCAGCCGAGGACGGTTGCGCGCCGTACTCCATCATGGACTCCATTATTCTTGCTCTTGCCTGAACCCTGCCACAAACAGTCGCATTGGCAACTCAATTTACGATGCCTCGCAGGAATATTTTTACGCGCAAGTGGCAGTGCCGGTTGTAACCGCTTCCGCGGTGGTTGTAGACGCGAACGTGATCGCCTTTGCAACCGTGTTTCGCGGCCCTTGTACTTTCTCGGCCTGCGGCGGAGACTTTGGCCGTGAGCGAGGAACTTCAGACTGCGGCGTCATGGTGCGCCGCCGGACATAGAGTCGCGCTGGGCACCGTGATCCGGACCTGGGGCTCGGCTCCGCGTCCGGCGGGAAGCCAGATTGCGGTGCGCGACGACGGCGCCTTTCTGGGTTCGGTTTCCGGCGGCTGCATCGAAGGCGCGGTGATCGAAGCGGCACTCCAAAGCATCGCCGACGGCAAAAGCCGTGATCTGGAATTCGGCGTCACCGATGCGCGGGCCTGGGAAGTCGGGCTGGCCTGTGGCGGCCGTATCCAGATTCACGTCGAGGCGATCGAAGAATGAAACGCTCCATGCTGGAAGCGCTGACCCGGGACGGCTCCAAAGCATGGGTGCGCGCCTTGGATCGCGCCGGCGGAGAGGAAAAGCTGATCGACCCATTCCTGGACGGGTCATTGCTTGGCTTGGCCGCCCGCGCCGCCGCCCGCGCCGACACCAGCGCCGAAGTCGAGATCGAAGGCCGGAGCTGGTTTCTCGAGGTCCATAACCCACCCCTGGAACTGGCGTTGGTGGGCGCGGTTCATATCGCCCAGCCGCTGGCTGCGATGGCGCAGTTGGCCGGTTATCGGGTGCTTGTGATCGACCCCCGCGCCGCCTTCGCCACCACGGCGCGCTTTCCGGGCGTGGCCTTGCACCTGGTCTGGCCGGATGAATTTTTCGCAAAAACGTCTTTGGGAGACCGCACGGCTATGGTCGTGCTCGCGCACGATCCCAAGATCGACGATCCGGCGCTGGAAGCGGCGCTTGCCTCGCCCGCCTTCTATATCGGGGCGCTGGGCTCCAAGAAAACCCATGCCGCCCGGCTGGAGCGTCTGGCCGCGCGGGGCTTCTCGACGCAGGCCCTGGCCCGCATCCGGGGACCGGTGGGGCTTGCCATCGGCGCCCGCAGCCCGGCCGAAATAGCCCTTTCGATTTTGGCGCAAATGACCCAGACTCTGCGGGACTGACAGGGTTTGCGACAAATCCTTGTTTGCTCAGGAGCATGCGGTGACCGCAAAGTTGCGATCCATGAACAAAGACGAGACCAAGCCGCACATCCTCCTAGTCGAGGATGCCCGCGACATTCGTGAACCGCTGGCGCGCTATCTGCGCGAGCATGGCTATCGCGCCACCACCGCGCCGGATTCCGCCGCCGCCCGCAAGGTGCTGAAGGGATCCGCCATCGATCTTCTGGTGCTGGACATCATGATGCCCGGAGAAGACGGACTCAGCCTTTGCCGCTCCATTCGCGAGACATCCCAGATTCCGGTGATCCTGCTTACCGCCCGCGGCGAGGAAGTGGATCGGATCATCGGCCTGGAAATGGGCGCCGACGATTATATCGCCAAGCCTTTCTCGCCCCGCGAATTGATCGCCCGCGTCACCGCCGTTCTGCGCCGGACCCAGGCCCTGCCGCCGCGCCAGAAACCGCCGGGCGCCGAGCGCATCCGATTCGGCGACTGGACCTTGGACACCGGCCAGCGCGAATTGATCGGCCTGGATGGCGTGGCCTTGCCGCTGTCCTCCGGCGAATTTCGGCTGCTTACCGCGCTCCTGGAGCGACCCAAGATCGCGCTTACCCGCAACCAGCTTCTGGATCTCACCAAGGGCCGCGACGCCGATCTGTTCGACCGCTCGATCGATAACCATGTCAGCCGTCTGCGCAAGAAAATCGAGCCCGACCCCAAAAATCCGCGCTATATTAAGACGGTCTGGGGAGGCGGTTACATTTTCGCGATGGAGCCGGAAGCGGCGTGAGACGGAAATTCAAATTCTGGCCACGAACATTGGTGGTGCAGCTGATCGCGGTGACCGCCGCGGCTGTGGTGATTTCCAATGTCGCGGTCGCCTGGTGGTTCGAGCGCGGCAATGAGCAGCAGAATGAATCCTCGCTGAACGAACGCGTGCTGGATCGCGCCGCTGCCGTCGCCACCACTTTAAGTGCGATCCCGCCCCTTTCGCGCGGCGTGGTGATGAAGACCATGAGTTCGCGCTTCTGGCAGTTCACGACGCTGCCCGCCGGCGATACCGAGCAGAGCCGCCCGATGGACGAAGAGGAGACGCGCTTCGCCCAGAGGCTGAACGCGTCGCTGCCGCCTCAGCTTCGATTCGGGTCCGTATCGGTGCAGCTGCATGAATCCCCGCACAGCATTCCCGGGCCGCTATTGCCCGTGAATGCGGACAAGGATTCCGTCGAAGCGTTCCGGCTCGTCATCCCGATGGACCATAATGCCCGGCTGTCGGCGGTATTTCTGCGCACGCCGGCCCGCTGGCCGGTGGAGATCATGGTCGCCGCGGTCGCCGCCATTCTGGTTGCTTCCGCCGCCGCGGCCCTGATGGCGCGCCGGGTGGCGCGGCCGCTTTACGATCTTACCGCGGCGGCATCGGTGGTGGCGCGCGGCGGAATCGCCCCCCATGTCGCCGAAAAAGGCCCCGACGACGTCCGCAACGCGGCCATCGCCTTCAACCAGATGACCGAAAAGGTCAGCCGCACCATGGAAAGCCAGCGCCATCTTCTGTCGGCGGTGGGCCATGACCTGCGCACGCCGATCACGGCCATGCGCATCAATCTGGAATTCGTGGAAGAAGAAGAATTGCGCGAAGGCCTGCAGCAGAATCTGGACGAATTGCAGGACCTCACCGAACAGGTGCTGGCGGCGGCGCGCGGCGCCAGCGGCGAGAGCAAGCGCAGCGTCGATCTTTCGGCGCTGGTCGAAAGCATCTGCGCCGACCTCGACGATCTGGGCGAACCGGTGACCTACCAAACCCATGCGCCGGCGCCGGTCAGCTGCCGTCCCAACGAAATCCGCCGCGCCGTCCGCAATCTGGTGGAAAACGCGGTCGCCTATGGCAGCAAGGCCGATGTCCAGATCGCCAACAGCAGCGACGGCTATGACATCGTCGTCGAGGATGAAGGCCCCGGTATTCCGGAGGATGAGCGTATCCGGGTGTTCGAGCCCTTTGTCCGGCTCGAAAGCTCGCGCAACGCCGCCACAGGCGGCACTGGCCTTGGCCTTACCCTGGCCAAGGCCATAGCCGAGGGCCATGGCGGCGCCATCGTGCTGGAAAACCGCAATGGCGGCGGCCTCAGGGCCCGCATGCATCTGCCTCGCATGGCGGCGCACGCCTAGACACCCTAGATTATACCGATGCAGTTCGGACGCTTTCCCGTCGCCGGAGCAACCGGTGCAATCCTCGCCCATGGCGTACGCCAGGGAGCACTGTCCTTTCGCAAAGGACGCGTTCTGTCGGCGGGCGATGTCCAGGCGCTGCAAGAGGCCGGAATTTCCGACGTCACGATCGCCTGGCTCGAACCTGGTGATCTCGCCGAAGACGAGGCCGCGGCGCGGATCGCCCGCGCGGCCGCCGATTGTGGGGGATCCGCCGGAGGGTCAGCCAGAGGATCCGTAAGAGTGGGCGCCGCCTTTACCGGACGCGCCAATCTTTATGCGCAGACGGCGGGACTGGTTCTGATCGACGCGGCCGCGATCAGCGCCGCAAATGCCTGCGACGAAGCCATCACGCTCGCCACTTTGCAGCCTTTCGCCAAAGTGACGGCGGGGCAGATGCTGGCCACGATCAAGATCATTCCCTTCGCCGCGCCGGAAGCCAGCGTCGTGGACGTGGAAAAACGGCTCGCCGCTGCGCCCGCCCTTCGCGTCATGCCGTTTGTCGCGCGTCAGGTGGCGCTGATCTCCACCCGCCTGCCCGGCATGAAACCGGCGCTGCTGGACAAAAACCGCGAAGCTCTGGAGGCCCGGCTGAAGCCGTTGGGTTCGACGATCGCGTTCGAGCGCCGCGTCTCCCATGAGACCGGCGCCGTCGCCGAAGCCATCGCGGCGGCAGCCGAAGCCGGGGCCGATCCCATTCTTCTGTTTGGGGCCAGCGCCATTGCCGACCGCCGCGATGTGCTGCCGGCCGCGCTGGAGCGGGCGGGCGGCCATATCGCCGTCCTGGGCATGCCGGTCGATCCCGGCAATCTTCTGATGGCCGGGACGCTGAAGGACCGGACCGTGATCGGCCTGCCCGGCTGCGCCCGCTCCCCCCGGCTGAACGGATTCGATTTCGTGCTGTGGCGGGTCCTGGCGGGTCTGCCGGTTGGCCGGGCCGAGATCGCGGCCATGGGCCTGGGCGGCCTTCTGGCCGACAGCCCCGGCCGGCCGTATCCGCGCGACAATATGGGGGAGACGGCGCCCAGGCTGCCGCGTATCGGTGCCGTCGTGCTGGCTGCCGGCCATTCCTCGCGGATGCGGGCGGCAGGCGGGACTATCAACAAGCTGGTTCAGCCTCTGGCGGGCCGCCCGATGGTCCGTCACGCGGTGGAAGCGGCACTGGCAAGCGCGGCATCCGACGTCATTGTTGTCACTGGAAACGAAAAACAGGGCGTTGTGGCGGCCCTGGAAGGATTGCCGGTCATATTTTCCGATAACCCTGATTATTCAAAAGGTTTGAGCACATCTCTCATCTCAGGTCTCAACGCGTTGCCGGCCGATTGCGACGGGGCGTTGATCCTGTTGGGCGACATGCCGGCGGTCGATTCCGGTCTGCTCGACCGGCTGATCGCCGCCTTCGACCCTGCAGAAGACCGCGCCATCATCGTCCCGATCCATGACGGCAGACGCGGCAATCCGGTCCTCTGGGCGCGCCGCTTCTTCCCCGAGATGCGGGAGCTTTCCGGCGACGCCGGCGCGCGGGCGCTGTTCGGCCCCTATGCCGGCATGATTTGCGAAGTCGAGGCGGGCTCCGACGCTCCGCTCACCGATATCGATACCGAAGAAGCCCTGTCCGCCTATCGGGCGCGTCACGAAACATGAGCGATCCCCTTTACCGCAAGGAATTGTTGCGCCTGGCCGCCGACGCCGCCGGTGCTGGACGGCTCGACGCGCCGCACGGGTCCGCGACCGCCCACAACCCGGCTTGCGGCGACCGGATCACCGTGGATATCCGGCTCGAGAATGGTCGCATCGCGGCCCTGGCGCATCACACCCAGGCCTGCGTCCTGACCCAGGCCTCGGCGGCCATTCTGGGGGAGCAAGCCAAAGGGCTCGACCGGGCTGCTCTTCAGGCGTTGGCTGGAGATGTCGCCGCCATGTTGATCGGCGGGTCGGTACCCTCGCCGCCCTTCCAGGCCTTTGGCGTCTTCGATGGCGTGGCCGGACACAAAGGCCGGCATACCTGCGTCCTGTTGCCCTTCAAGGCGGCGCTGGAAGCCCTGGAAATTTCAGAGCCGCCCAAACCAGGCACTTAAGGGACCAAGTACCAAACGGTCGCCCTCCGAGCGGGTTGCCCCTGTGCCGAAATCCAAGGCGGTGACGGCGGGCGGCAGGGCCCAATTCACCGCCTCCCGGCCCAGATTGAAGACACAGAGAATTTCCCCGCGCCGGAACGCCAGCATTGGCAACGGCGCTTCCAGCAATTCCAAATCGGCATGGCGCAAGCTCGCATGCGTCTTGCGGGCATTCAGCATCGCGCGGGCGAACCCGAGCGTGGATCCGGGATCGCGCTCCTGGGCCGCAACCGACAAGGCGGCGTGTGCCGGCCCCAATGGCAGCCAGGGCGTGCCGGCCGTGAACCCATAATGAGGCAGGCTCCCATCCCAGGGCATCGGCGTGCGGCATCCGTCGCGGCCTTTGAACAGCGGATAATAAAGATCGCCCACCGGATCGCGCAGCTGATCGCGCCGCAGATCGACTTGCCGCAGACCCAGTTCCTCGCCTTGATAAAGCAGGACCGTGCCGCGCAAAGCGAACAGCAGGGCCAGCATCAATTTGGCAGACCCCGCGCCGAAGCGCGTGGCGGTACGGGTCACGTCATGGTTGGAGAAAGCGATCGCCGGCCAATGATCGGGATAAGCCGCCAGGGTTTCCAGATGCGCCCGAACCCCCGCCGCATCGTCTGCCAGCAGCAGGGCGAAATTGTAGCCGGCATGCAGTCCCTTGTCCGGCGGCAGATAGCAGCCGGCGCGCTCGAACTCCTCGGAGAATTCACCGAAGACAAAGCGATCCTCGAAACGCTCGACCCTGCGGCGGATCACATCCAGAACGGCCTTGTTCTCTTCCAGATTGGAATCATGGAGGTGGCGCTGCATGTTTGCCGCCGCCGCCCATTCCGCGGCTCCGCGCGCCGCCGCCGGGACGGCCGGATTGTCCGTCAGCTTCGGGTCGTGGAGATAGGCGTTGGCGACGTCCAGACGAAAGCCATCCGCGCCGCATTCCAGCCAGCGGTCCAGCACCGCCAGCGCGGCTTCGCGCGCGCCTTCATTCACCCAACTGAGCTTGGGCTGCTGGCGCAGGAATTTGTGGTGGTAATATTGCCGCCGCGCCGGCTGGTAGGCCCAGGCCGGGCCGCCAAACACCGACAGCCAATTGTTGGGGACCGTGCCGTCGTCCTTGGGATCGGCCCAGACATACCAGTCAAATTTTTGCGGATCACCGTCACGGCTGGCGGCGAACCAGGCATGTTCATCCGAAGTGTGCGCCAGGACCTCGTCGAGAATGATTTTCAGGCCCCGCGCATGCGCCGCCTCCACCAGCGTCTGGAAATCCGCCAAGGTGCCGTAATCGGGATGCACGCCGTCATAGTCGCAAACGTCATAGCCCCAGTCGCGATTGGGCGAAGGATGGATCGGCGAAAGCCAGATCGCATCGACGCCCAGGGAGGCGATGTAATCCAGCTTGGAGATCAGTCCGGCGAAGTCGCCCTGCCCGTCGCCATTGCCGTCGCAGAAACTGCGGACATAGACCTGATAGATGACCGCGCCACGCCACCAGTGAGGCGCGATCACCAAACGATCCTGCGGATCGTTTGGCGCGCCGAACGCCGCGAGCTAAAGCGAGCGGCCGGCGGAGGCACCACTACACTTCATCGGCGCTGGAGATGACCTTGTGCACGAGGCCGTATTTCTGCGCCTCTTCCGCGCCCATCCAGAAATTGCGTTCGGTATCGGTGACCACCTTTTCGTAAGGCTGGCCCGTCTCCACCGCGATCTCCTTGATCAGACGCGCGCGCATCTTGAGGATTTCTTCTGCTTCGATGGTGATATCCGACGCCTGGCCGCGCACCCCGCCCAGGGGCTGGTGCAACAGGAAACGGGTGAATGGCAGGCACATGCGGTTCTCACGCTTGGCGCCAAGGAAAATATGCGCACCCGCGCTGGCAACCCAGCCGGTACCGATCATCTTCACGCGATTGCCGACAAAGCGGATCATGTCGTGAATGGTGTCGCCCGATTCGACATGGCCGCCCGGCGAATTGACGATGACGCGGATATCGCCCTCGCTTTCGGCATAGGCCAGAAGCTGGGCGGTGACCCGCTCGGCCATCTTCATGTCCACTTCGCCGAAAATCAGCACGGTGCGGGACTTGAATAGCGCCTTGGCGATTTCGGAGGATTGCGGCTCCGGGCTCTTGGCCTTCTCGTCGTCTTTTTCGTCGGGTTCTTCGTCGGCGCGGCGCAAGGTCAACTCCGGGTACGAGGGATCGGTCAGTCTAGCGATGATGGGGTATATAGGAAGGGACAACCCGCTTATAAAGCCTCAACAGCTTCGGTCAAAGTTGGCCCTATTTCCCGGTGCAAAACCAAGTCCGCATAGGGGTCTTGCTCGGTTTGGTCCCGATTGAGGATGACAAATCGCGCCCCAGCCCGCTTGGCGACCAGTGGAAAGGCCGCTGCCGGATAGACCACCAGCGAGGAACCCGCCACCAAAAAGAGATCGGCGGCCCGGCTCGCTTCCTCGGCCCGCGCCATTTCCGCCTCCGGCATCGCCTGACCGAAGGAGATAGTGGCGGTCTTGACGATGCCGCCGCAGAGCATGCAATCCGGCGCATCGCCATGGCGGTCGAAATGCGCGCGAATGTCGCTGATTTCCACCCGCGCGCCGCAAGTGAGGCATTTGGCATATCTCGTGTTGCCATGCAGCTCGATCACCCGGCTTTCGGGCACGCCGGCCGCTTGATGCAGATTGTCGATATTCTGGGTGATGACGGCCGAGACGATACCGCGCCGGACCAGTTCGGCCACCGCCAGGTGACCGGCATTTGGCTTTACCGCGTTCCAGGTCTCTTCCATTTCAAAGCGGCGCTGCCAGGAAACCCGCCGCGCTTCGGGATCCGCGAGATAATCCTGGAATTGCACCGGCATCATTTTGGTCCAGATGCCGCCAGGCGAGCGGAAATCCGGAATCCCGGATTCCGTGGAAATGCCGGCGCCGGTAAAGACCACGGCGCGGCGCGCATTCCTGAGCAGGCCGGCAAGTTCTACGATCTCAGGATCCACGCCGTGCCGCTATCCTATTTCGCGGTGTAAGGCTTAACCGCGCCGCAGTCCGCCTTGACCCAATCCCCCTTGAACGAAGAATTGGTGTCGATCGGCTGGCCGCTCATATTGCCCTTGAAGCTGTACGATCCGATGTAATGTTCCGCGCCGCTATAGCTGATCTGCATCTGGCCGCTGCCCTTCATTTCGCCGTTGCAGACGGTTTGCGCGGTCATCGAGGAGCTGGTCTGGCTCACCAGATGACTGGTGCAGCCGGACTCATTCTTGCCCATCGGCGGCAGCTTGTCGGAATCCACCTCGGCCTGACTCATGCAGATCTGCGACGCGAAGGTGCGGACGGAGGGCATCTTCATGCCCATCTTCTTCATCTGCTCCATGGCTTCCGGCGGCATCTGCATGGCCGTGTTCATGGTGGTCGAGACATTCCACAATCCTGCCTTGCCGTGCCCGGCGAAAGCCATCCCCGACGATAGCAACAGCGCCGCAATCGACAATCCGATCAGCAATTTCCGTTCGCGCATTCATGCCCCCCGATACAAATGATTCGCCCAGTAAGACGCGAAATTTGGCATGCCGGCCAAGGCTTGGAAAGCTAGAATTGGCCGTGCAGGCGCAGGCCCAGAACCGAGATCGGACCGCGGTCCGGATTGTAGGCCGGATTGGCAATGAACTGATAATCGGCGGTGAGCGCAACACCCTTGAACAGCGCCGCGCTGTAATAGGCCTCCACTACCGTCTCCCGCCCATAATTGGGAAGCCGGCCATCGCCCACCAGGATGCCAAGTCCACCCGCGGCCAGATAGCGCTGCGCCGCGGGTGAGATGCCCCCGCTCTCCAGAACCAACCCGATCGTGTCATCACGCCGTGCCCAGGAAGCACCTTTCAGGGAAAGCCCAACGGCGATGCTGTTGTCGATATCAGTGAACTCGTCCGCTTCGCGGCTGCCATCTGTCATCCCGGCGCGCAGAAAGGCGCCGAGATCGTCGCTGATCCCCTGCTCCAGATTGACGACAATGCCGGGCCGGAAGCTGGGCCGGCGCACTGTGGCGGTGTCCGGAAGTTGGGACAGCGCCAGGCCATGCGCCACCGCATCGTCATATCTGCCGAACTCCCCGCGATTGGCGAAGCCCAGAATTTTCGCCTTGCCGTCATGGCCGAGCAGTTGGAAACGCCGCTCCAGTTCGGCGTCGACCTGGTATTGGCCGAAACCGCGCGTCAGTTCGGTGCCGTTGGGAACGCGGGAGAGGTCGAAGAATCCGCCGCGCAAGGTCCAATCGCCGGTATTCCATTCCGCCGCCACGCCATAACTGTAACCCCAGGCGTCGGCGGCATAGTCGAACGAACCCGTATCGATCACCGCCCAGTTGAGAAAATCATTCGCCGGATCGTGGGCGTAGGAGTTGGCGTCGAAGATATCGACGGTGCCGAACTTGCCCATGGTGAGGACAAGATTGTCATGCGTCCGGCTGCCGCCCAGCTGATTGGCGGACGGCGCAAGGTCTTCTTCCTCGCCGCCAAGATCGAAGGTCTGGCGGAAGAAGAGACGATGGAGGCGAAAATAGGGTTCGGACTTTCCTACCTTGGAGCCTTGGCCATTGGGGAAAGCCGCCGCACCCAAGGTATTGGACAGGCCGAAGCCCTGATCGATCTCGCCATTGGCCCAGGCCTCCCCGCCATCCCAGGGTCGCGCGCCCGCATAAAGCGTGGCATTGACGGTCTCATTGCCCCGGCTGCCGGGATCCATGCTGTTCGGACCGCGATAGGGGGAATGAAAGGCGGGATGATATTGCTCGATGAAGGTGGATTGGCCATGCACGGCCCAATCCTCCGCCTCGCCGGCGAGGGCGGGTGCGGCGGCGCTGATCATCAGGAACATTGAAGCGCAAAAGCGGAAGATCACGGGGCACCGGGAGTTCGAGTCTCTTAGAGCGTAAATCACGACATTTCGAAAGCCGGATGACAGCAAACTCGAACCGAGACCCTATGCGCTGTATGGGAAGAACAATTAGATGACCGCTTCGATCATGATTTCCACATTGTAGGCAGGGTCGGCAAGCCTTGCCTCCACTGTTGCGCGCGCTGGTGCTTGCCCAGGAATTACCCACGCTTCCCAAGCCTGGTTCATTTGGTCGAATGTTTCTATGTCACTCAGCCAAATGTTGGCTTTTAGTATGCGCGTTTTATCGCTGCCCGCGAGCGCCAACATCGAGTCTATCTGTTTAAGGATATCTGTCGTCTGATCCAGGACGGACTTGCCTTGCATTGCATCGGCCACGAAACCGGAGGTGTAAATCCTCTCTCCGTAAATTATCGCCTCACTCAGACGAGGGCCTGCTTCAATTCGACGGATGGCAGTCATGGGATCTCCCAATATTCTCTGTTCGAATTACTACACCATTTCCGCGGTTCTGGCGTGCGAATGTGGCGTTCAGGGGCCTTGAATATCATCGCTAAAGATTTCGACAGCGCAAGGATTCGGTCTTCCCTATTGTCAGATCGATTTTTAGCGCAAAGGAACCGACACCATGACCGATCAACAGACAAAAGCGCGTGACTTCCGAGCCCTCCATATCCCCGGGCGACCATTGGTCTTGTTCAACATCTGGGACGTCGGAAGCACGAAGGCTGTCGAAAAAGCGGGCGCACAGAGCATCGCCACAGGCAGTTGGTCGGTCGCAGCAGCCAATGGATTCGCTGACGGCCAGCGCCTGCCGATTGAATTCGCCATCGAGAACTTGGCCCGCATTGTTGCGTCGACGCAACTGCCAGTGTCGATCGATATTGAAAGTGGATATGGTGATGATCCGGAGGCGGTTGGATTGACGGTTCAACGGACCATCGTCGCGGGCGCGATCGGATGCAATTTGGAGGACAGCTATCCCGAGACCGGGAAGTTGCGAGGCACCGCCGAGCAAGTCGAACGTATCCGTCATGCAAGGCGGATCGCCGACCAGGCCGGCTTGCCGTACTTCATCAACGCTCGGACAGACGTGTTCTTTCAAAAACCATCCCACGAGCATAACGATACCATGCTCAAGGCGGCCATTGAGCGCGCTCATGCGTATTCAGCTGCTGGCGCTGATGGAATTTTCACGCCCGGTTTGGCCGATCCGGAACTGATCGCGCGCTTGGCGAAAACAGTGCAGCTACCCCTCAACATCATGGTCGGTGAGAACACGCCGCGCCTCGATGTACTTGCCTCAGCCGGCGTGGCGCGCGTCAGCCACGGACCAGGACCCTATCTGATAGCAATGAGGATGCTTGAAGAAGCCGCTCGGGCAGTCTTTGCGCCGAAGCATGGTCTCGACCTCAAGGACAAGCCGGTAATCCGGGGCGCATGATCGGGCGACTTTGCTGCGCAGAAACGTCTCCCAACATTTTATGAGCAGGTATTCTTTCAGAAGGGCGTATTTGCCCTTCTGATACTTTGACGGAAGTCGAAGAAGAGGAAGATAAAATTGTCAACCGAACTGCAAGGCAGCGGCATCGCCATTGGCGACAGAACTGGGCGCGCTAACATTTGTCGAATGTTCGCGGGCCGCTTGTCCGCGCAGGAGACAGATGGCGCTAACCCTTCGCCCTATCGATCCCTTCGACGATCAGCTTGCGGGCTTCGTCGGCATCGCCCCAGCGCACGATCTTGACCCATTTGCCGGGCTCGAGATCTTTATAATGGGCGAAGAAATGTTCGATCTGGGCGACGGTGATTTCGGGAAGGTCCTTGTAGCTGGCGATGTTGTCGAAGCGCTGGCTGATATGCTGTGACGGCACCGCAACGATCTTCTCGTCCATGCCGGCATTGTCTTCCATGAGCAGCACGCCGACCGGGCGCACGCTGATCACCGCGCCTGGCGCGATGGCGCGGGTATTAGCGATCAGCACATCCACCGGATCGCCATCGCCGGACAAGGTGTGGGGAATGAAGCCGTAATTCCCGGGATAGCGCATGGCCGTGTAGAGGAAGCGGTCCACCACCAGGGTGCCGGATTCCTTGTCGAGCTCATATTTGATCGGCTCGCCGCCCACCGGGACTTCGACGATGACATTGACGTCATCCGGCGCATTGCGGCCCGTGGCGATTTTATCGATACGCATGACTTTGATTCCCGTGGAAAAGGCCCTCCTAGGGGGGCCGTCCGGCAAGCCGCCAGTGGGCAAATTGACACGGCCGCCATGCGGCCGAGTGCTGGCGTTCTACAAGTGCCACAGGTAGATTCCGCAGCATATAAGAACCTCGAGGGGAAATTGCCGATGCGCCGTATTTTAAGCACCCTGACCAGCCTTTCCTTCCTGCTCACGCCGACGCTCGGCATCGCCCAGCCGGCGGGAAATTCGCAGGTTTCCGAATTCAACGGCGCCGCCATGGCCGCAAAATATCCCCCGCCGGTGGAAGCCGAGCACGGCATGGCGGTGAGCGCCCAGCGGGACGCCTCCCAGGCGGGCGCGGACATTCTGGCGGCGGGTGGCAATGCCATTGATGCGGCCGTCGCCATTGGTTACGCGCTGGCGGTGACCCATCCCTGCTGCGGCAATATCGGCGGCGGCGGATTCGCCACCATTCATCTCGCCAATGGCAAGGACACCTTCATCAACTTCCGCGAAAAGGCGCCCGCCGCCGCCAGCGAGAACATGTATCTCGACGCCAGCGGAAATGTGATCCCCAACCTGTCACTGGTTGGCTACAAGGCTGTGGGCGTGCCCGGCTCCGTCATGGGCTTCCAGAAGATGCTGGATGAATACGGCACCATGAAACGCGAGCAGGTGATGGCGGCTGCCATCAAGCTCGCCGACCAGGGATATGTGCTGCAGGAAGGCGATGTGCGCATCTATGGTTTCGGCGCCGAACGCTTTGCAAAAGAGCCCAATGTCGCGGCGATCTTCCTCAACAACGGCCAGCCCTGGAAGGTCGGCGAGCGTCTGGTTCAAAAGCAGCTCGCAGCGACTTTGAAGGAAGTCGCCGCCAAGGGCCCCGACGTCTTCTACAAGGGCGACATCGCCGAGCGGGTTGTCGACGCTTCCAAGGCCAATGGTGGTCTTCTGACCATGAAGGATTTCGCGGATTATACGGTCACCGAAAGCGCGCCACTATATTGTTCCTATCGCGGCTATCGCATCATCTCCTCGCCGCCACCCTCTTCCGGGGGGGCTTCCATGTGCGAAATCCTCAACATCCTGTCCGCCTATCCGATGGACAAGATGCCCGTGCATTCTGCCAAGAGCATTCACCTGATGGTGGAAGCGATGCGCCATGCCTATGTCGACCGCAATTTCTCGCTGGGCGATCCGGCCTTTGTGAAGAATCCGTTGGACAAGATCCTGTCGACGAAGCACGCCGCCGAGATCCGCGCTCATATCGATCCGGTCAAGGCGACGCCGTCATCCGAAGTGAAGATCGGCGTCGTGCCACATGAAAGCGACCAGACCACACACTATTCGGTGGTCGACAAGGCCGGCAATGCCGTCTCGGTAACCTATACGATCAATGGCGGCTTCGGATCGCAAGTGATCGCAGGCGATACCGGTTTCTTTCTGAACAACGAAATGGATGATTTCACCTCCAAGGTCGGCGCACCCAATCTGTTCGGCCTGGTCCAGGGCGCGAACAATTCGATCCAGCCGGGCAAGCGGCCTCTTTCCTCCATGAGCCCCACCATCGTTACCAAGAATGGCAAGATCTTCATGGTCACGGGAAGCCCGGGCGGTTCGCGTATCATCACGATCACTCTGGAATCTATTCTCAACGTGATCGATCACAAGATGGATATCCGCTCTGCCATCGACACGCCGCGCATCCATCATCAATGGATGCCGGACACGGTTTATATCGAGGAAAATGCGGTAACGCCGGATGTGCGCAAGGAGCTCGAAGCGGACGGTTACAAATTTACCGAGAACCGCTCATGGGGCACGGATGAAGGCATCATCATTGGCGCCAAGAGCGGCAAACGGGTGCTCTACGGCGCCAATGACGATCGCTCTCCGGCCGGGGCCGCGATCGGCAATTGAGGGCAGCAATCCAGATATGCTCGGGCGGCGCGGCCGGAAGGCGGTGCCGCCCACTCCACTTCAGGGGTTCTGGCTTTCGAGGGTTGCGGGCGATAGGCTTGTCCTTGGCGGCCGGATGAAAATTCATATTCAGGGGAAGATACCATGCGTCGTTTTCTGAGTGTGCTGATCAGCACAAGCTTTCTGCTCACGCCCACGCTCAGCATGGCCGACAATGCCGACATGGCGCCGCCCTCCGTCTCCCCGCCGCCGGTCGAGGCCGAGCATGGCATGGTTGTGAGTTCCCAGCATTACGCCAGCCAGGTCGGCGCCGATGTTCTGAAAGCCGGCGGCAACGCCATCGATGCGGCGGTTGCGGTCGGCTATGCACTGGCGGTGACGCATCCCTGCTGCGGCAATATCGGCGGCGGCGGCTTCGCCACCATTCACCTTGCCAACGGCAAGGACACCTTCATCGATTTTCGCGAGAAGGCGCCGGGCGCCGCCACCGAGAATATGTATCTCGACGCCAAGGGCAACATCATCCCCAACCTCAGCCTGTTCGGCTACAAGGGCGTGGGCGTGCCGGGCAGCGTGATGGGCTTCCAGATGATGCTGGACAAATACGGCACCATGAAGCGCGAACAATTGATCGCGCCCGCGATCAAGCTGGCGGACAATGGTTTCGTGCTGAAAGCGGGTGATGTTAGCCTGCTCAACTGGGGTACCGAGTATTTCAAGAAGCAGCCCAATGTCGCCGCCATCTTCCTCAACCACGGCCAGCGCTACAAGGTCGGTGAAACGCTGGTGCAGAAGCAGCTTGCCGCCACCTTGCGCGAAATTTCGGCCAAGGGCCCGGACGTCTTCTACAAGGGCGACATCGCAGAGCGCGTGGTGGCCGCCAGCAAGGCCAATGGCGGCCTTCTGACCATGAAGGATTTCGCCGACTATACCGTCGCCGAAACCGCGCCCGTCACCTGCTCCTATCGCGGCTACCACATCATCTCCTCGCCGCCGCCCTCCTCCGGCGGCACCATCGTGTGCGAGATCATGAACATCCTGTCCGCCTATCCGATGGACAAGATGGAAGCCCACTCGGCCAAGAGCGTGCATCTGATGACCGAAGCGATGCGCCGCGCCTATGTCGACCGCAATTTCTCGCTGGGTGATCCCGCCTTCGTCAAGAATCCGGTCGATAAGCTTCTGTCCGCCGATCACGCCGCCGGGATCCGCGCCAAGATCGACCCTGTCAAGGCAACGCCATCGGCATCGATCCGGACCGGCGAGGTCATGCATGAGAATAACGAGACCACCCATTATTCCGTGGTCGACAAGGACGGCAACGCCGTTTCGGTCACCTACACGATCAACAACAATTTTGGCGCCAATGTGATCGCGGGCAATACCGGCTTCTTCCTCAACGATCAGATGGACGACTTCACGTCCAAAGTGGGGGCGCCCAATTTGTTCGGCCTGATCCAGGGCAAGACCAACGCCATCGCGCCCGGCAAGCGGCCGCTGTCTTCCATGAGCCCGTCCATCGTTACCAAGGACGGCAAGATCTTCATGGTGATCGGAAGCCCCGACGGCTCGCGCATCATCACCATCACCCTGGAAGCGATGCTGAACGTGATCGACCACAAGATGAACATCCAGCAGGCGATCAACTATCCCCGCATCCATCAGCAATGGATGCCGGACGTGGTCTATCTGGAGAAAGGCGCATTGACGCCGCAGGTCGAGAAGGAACTCACCGCGCAGGGCTACAAATTCCAGGACGATGTGCCCTGGGGCGAAGCCGAAGGCATCGTGATCGGCGACAAGAACGGCAAGCGCATGCTTTACGGGGCCAATGACGGACGCGTCGAAGCCGGCGCGGCCATCGGCTACTGATCCGAAAGGCCGGCGATGACATCCCGCACCTTGCTCGCCGCGCTGCTGATGTCCCTGACGCCAGCAATCGCGGCGGCGGCGCCCTTTGCGACACCGGATGCGGTTCTGGCCGCTGCGCCGGCCGGCGATTGGCAGGCGCTCGATCCGGCCGAGACGCTGTACATGGATCTTCCGGCCGGCCGCGTCGTCATCTTGCTGGCGCCGGGCTTCGCGCCCAAGACAATCGCCAATATCAAGTCCCTGGTCCGGGAAAAATATTTCGACGACAGCTCGCTGCTGCGGTCGCAGGACAATTACGTCGTGCAATGGTCGCAGGAAAAACCGGCCGAGAAGAAAGCCAAGGAGACGCTGAAAGGCACCGCCGAATTCGAGCGGCCGGCAGCTTCGACGCTGACGCGCCTGCCCGATCACGACACCTATGCGCCGCAGACCGGCTTCGATGGGGACTTTCCCGCCGGCAGCAACGGCAAGAGCGAGTGGCTGCTGCATTGCTATGGAATGGTCGGCGCCGGGCGGGACAATGCGGCGGATTCCGGCAGCGGCGTCGAACTCTATGCTGTCACCGGTCAGTCGCCGCGGCAGCTCGACCGCAACATCACTTTGGTGGGCCGGGTGGTCCAGGGCATGGAATTGCTGTCTGTCCTGCCGCGCGGTCCGGGCGCGATGGGCTTCTATGCCAAGCCCGAGCAATATACGAAAATCCAATCCATTCGCCTGGCGTCGGAGCTGGCGCCCAAGGACCGGCTGCCGCTGCAATATCTGAAAACCGACACGCCCTCTTTCGCCGCCTATGTCGAAGCGCGGCGCAACCGTCATAATGACTGGTTCGTGCGTGCCGCCGGGGCGATCGATGCCTGCAATATTCCCCTGCCGGTCAGATCGGCGCCCAAATAGCCGGGCTCAATGCGCGGGCACGGGCGGCGCGCCGGCAAGCCCCATCCGGCATTGCAGTTCGGCGGTGGTTCCGGGCATCGCCCCGGCATCGGCGCAACGCTCGACCGCCGACCTTTGACGTTGCTGCGCGGAATAGGTTGAAAAATCGGTGCGCGCTTTCTGGAGTTTTTGCGGCGCCACGCAACCCGGAAGGATGAGGATGCCAGCCAGGATCACCCATCGCAATTGCATGTCCGACCTCAAAAACCTGGTGCGCCCTAGGGGAGTCGAACCCCTCTTGCAGGAATGAAAATCCTGAGTCCTAACCGATAGACGAAGGGCGCGTCAGGAAGCCGGGCTATACCGGCCAGAGGGGGTTATTGCAAGCGGGTTCAAGCGCTTCCCGCCGCATCCTCGATCTGCAGCTGAACCCTGGCCTGGCCGTTCCAATCGTCGGCCCTGAGCTTTCCCGCGACATGGATCGGCCGTCCCCGCGATTTTAAAAGTCCCTCGCCCAGGGGGGTGCCGACGGCGCGAAAGGCGATACCGTCGAGCCGGGCGCCATCACCGCCCGCCAGCCGGACTTTCACATGCGCGCCGCCCACCACATCGGCGAACGCCACCCGCACATCCGGAAAGACCAGCAGCGGCTCCGGATTTCCCGCGCCATAGGGGCCCGCCAAGGCGATTTCGGAAACCAGCCCCCGTCCCGCCGCGGACGGGGAGGACACCGCATCCAGCACCAGGGCCGACGCCTCTTCATAGGCCGCTTCCGTCCCGGCAAACTGCTTTTCTAGGAATTGCCGGAAAGACGAAAGCTGATCGGCCATCAGCGAGAAGCCCGCCGCCATGGCGTGACCGCCGCCGGCTTCGATCAAACCCTGCTCGTGCGCGGCCCGCACCATGCGGCCGATATCGATGCCGGGGATCGAACGCGCCGACCCGCGGCCCATGCCGCCTTCGAAACCGGCGACGAAAGAGGGCTTCGCGAAACGCTCTTTCAGCCGGCCCGCCACGATGCCGACCACGCCGGGATGCCAGCCGTCATTGGACACCAGCAGGAACGGGACATTGTCCTGTGTGGCGGCGAGCGCGATCGCCTCCTCCAGGATCAATTTCTCAATTCCCTGGCGCTCGCGATTGTGAAGGTCGAGCTGCTGGGCGAATTGCTCCGCCGCCTCGGCTTCGCGCGCGATCAGAAGATCGGCGCCCAGGCCCGACCGGCCCACCCGTCCCCCCGCATTGATGCGCGGTCCAAACACAAATCCCAGATGATAGGCGGTGAAGGGCGGAACGGCCTTACCGATCGCGGCCAGCGCCGCCAGGCCGGGGCGCGAGAGTTTCGACAACTGCCCCAACCCTTGCCGTACAAAAGCGCGGTTGACGCCCACCAGCGGCACCACATCGCAGACCGTCGCAAGCCCCACCAGATCGAGATGCTCGCGCAGATCCGGCTCGGGCATGGCATGTGCAATGTAAAAGCCGCTTTCGCGCAGGGCGCGATTGAGCGCGACCAGGAACAGAAACGTCACGCCCGCGGCACAAAGATAGGTGAGACCCGATCTATCGCTGGGCTGGTTGGGATTGACATGGGCGAGCGCGTCGGGGCGCGTCTCCACGCGATGATGATCCAGCACAACCACATCCAGGCCGATATCCCGTGCCGCCTCGAAAGCGGCGCCCCCGGCGGCCCCGCAATCCACCGTGATCACAAGCGAGGCGCCTTCTGCCTGCAAGGCCCGCATCGCGGGCGCCGAAGGGCCATAGCCTTCGCGCATGCGGTCGGGAATATAAAGACGCGGCTGCGATCCCAGGGCGGTCAGGAAATCCGCCAGCAGCGCGGTGGAGACGGAGCCATCGACATCGTAATCGCCGAACACCGCGATGCGTTCCTGGCCTTCCAGCGCCCGCTTCACCCGCGCCACAGCCGTTTCCATCTCTGCCAGCGAGGACGGATCGGGGAGAAATTTCTTCAAGGTGGGATTGAGATAGTCGCGGGCTTCGGCAACCGAAATGCCCCGCGCCGCCAGCAGCCGCGCCAGTACGGGCGAAAGTTCCAGCTCCTGCTGCAACTGCCGGGCAAGCACATCGTCGCCTGCTTCCAGCCGCCAGCGGCGGCCCGAAAAACTACGCGCGACACCGAAGGCCGCCGCAGGCCGCGGCGCCTCAGACAAGATTTCTGCGATGACGCGCCTTGATCCAGCGCACCGTGCCGGTGGCCGAGCGCATCACCACGCTCTCGGTCGTGATGTAGTCGCCGTACCGATGCACCCCGGCCAGCATCGAGCCGTCGGTGACGCCGGTGGCGGAAAACACCACATCGCCGGAGACCAGGTCCGTCATGACGTATTTCCGGTTGAAGTCCTTGATGCCGATTTTTTCAGCGCGGCGCTTTTCGTCGTCTTTCTTAAAGATCAACCGCGCCTGCATCTGGCCGCCGATACAACGCAACGCCGCCGCCGCCAGCACGCCTTCGGGCGCCCCGCCCTGGCCAATATAAAGGTCGATGCCCGTGGCGGGATCGGTGGTGGCAATGATGCCCGCCACATCGCCATCCGTGATCAGCCGCACCGACGCGCCGGCCTTGCGCACTTTGGCGATCAGTCCTTCGTGGCGCGGCCGGTCCATGATGCAGACCGAGATTTCGAACGGCTTGACGCCTTTGGCCTTGGCCAGGGCATTGATGTTATCGCCGGGTTCGGCATCCAGGTCGATCAGGCCATCGGCGAACCCGCCGCCGATGGCGATCTTGTCCATATAGGTGTCCGGCGCATGCAGCATGGTGCCCGGTTCGGCCATCGCCATCACCGCCAGCGCATTGGCCATCGCCTTGGCGGTGAGCGTGGTGCCTTCCAGCGGGTCAAGCGCGATGTCCACCGACAAGCCGCCCTGCCCGACCTTTTCGCCGATAAATAGCATCGGCGCCTCGTCGCGTTCGCCTTCGCCGATCACCACCGTGCCGTCGATCGGCAGGGCATTGAACGCCGCCCGCATCGCTTCCACCGCCGCCTGGTCGGCGGCATGTTCGTCGCCCCGCCCGATCTGCGCCGCTGCCGCGATGGCCGCCGCTTCGGTGACGCGCACCGCTTCCAGCGCAAAGGCGCGATCCAGCGGTTGAACGGTAGAGGGGGGGCGAATCAAGGTCATAGGGTCTCCCGGGCGTAGGCCGTCTCAGGCGGCTTCCATTGGAATCATGCAGGGGCGCGCTCGCACCTTGTCCGAGGCGGCGATGGCCTTCAAGGCGCGCTCGACGGCGCTTTGCTGAGTTTCGTGGGTAATCATGACAATCGCCACCGGCGCGCCATGCTCGCGCCCCCGCTGGATCATGCTTTCGATGGAAACACCGAACTGCGACAGATGCCCGGCGATTTCCGCCAGCACGCCCGGCAGATCCAGCACTTCAAAGCGCAGATACCAGGGCGACAGAGCCGCATCAACCGGCGCCGGCCTGGGCTCCGCCAGCGCCTGGGCCGGACGTCCGAACACGGGGGTGTGGGAGCCGCGCGCGATCTCGACCAGATCCGCAACCACCGCCGAGGCGGTCGGCGCCTCCCCGGCACCCCGGCCGGAAAAGAAGAACGGTCCTGCCTGCCCGGCATCGACCAATATGCCATTGGCGGCACCGTCGACATTGGCGAGCGGTGAGCGCGCCCGCACCATGGCCGGATGCACTTTCTGCTCGATGCCGGAGGGCGTGCGCCGCGCCACCCCCAGCAGCTTGATGCGGAAGCCGAACTCGGAGGCGAAATGAATATCGGCGGGCGTGATGTGCTGAATGCCTTCCACCGTCATCGAGGACAGGTCCGGCGCATTCCCGAAAGCCAGGCTGGAAAGCAGCGCCAGCTTGTGGGCGGTATCGCCGCCGCCCACATCCAGGGTGGGATCGGCTTCGGCATAGCCAAGCGCCTGCGCCTCTTTCAGCACCTCGGCAAAGCTGGCGCCCGTGGCTTCCATTTCGGTGAGGATATAGTTGCAGGTCCCGTTGAGGATGCCTTTGACCGCCTGCACGTCATAGGCAATCAGGCTTTCGCGCAGGGTCTTGACGATGGGAATGCCGCCCGCCACCGCCGCCTCGAATTTCAGTTGAAGATTTTTGTGTTCCGCCAAAAGGGCAAGTTCCTTGCCGTGTTTTGCCAGCAGCGCCTTGTTGGCAGTCACCACATGCTTGCCACTCTCGAGCGCGGCTTCGACCAATTCGCGGGCGACGCCTTCGTCGCCTCCGATCAACTCCACCACCACGTCGGCGTCGGATTTCGCCAGAGCCAGTGGATCGGCGGTGAAATTCTCGATTTTGAACCCGCGCGCTTTTATTGCGTCGCGGGCGCTGACCGCCACCACGGCAATCCCGCGCCCGGCGCGCGCCGCCAGTTCGGCGCTCTGCGCGGCCAGCGCCTTGACCACGCCGCCGCCCACGGTGCCCAGGCCCGCGATGGCGATTTTGAGAGGTGCCCCCATCGTCAAATCGATCAGACCTTGGCCGATGCCAGATCGGCGGGCGCGTAATTGGTTCCCATGGAAAGAAATTTCTTCACATTGCGCGCCGCCTGGCGGATGCGGTGCTCGTTTTCCACCAGCGCCACACGAACATAGCCTTCGCCATATTCGCCGAAGCCGATCCCGGGCGATACCGCCACCTTGGCGTGTTGCAGCATCTGCTTGGCGAACTCCATCGAGCCGGCCTCGCGGAATTTTTCCGGCACCGGCGCCCAGGCGAACATTGATGCTTCCGGCGAGGGAATGTCCCACCCCGCCTGCGCCATGCTCTTCACCAGCACGTCACGGCGCGATTTGTAGATGGCGCGGATTTCGTCCGCCACGTCCTGCGGGCCGTTCAAGGCCGCCGCCGCCGCCACCTGGATCGGCGTATAGGCGCCGTAATCGAGATAGGATTTGATGCGGGCCAGCGCCCCGATCAGATGTTCATTGCCGGCGGCAAAGCCCATGCGCCAACCGGGCATGGCATAGGTTTTCGACAGCGACTGGAATTCGATCGCGATGTCCTTGGCGCCATCGACTTCCAGGATCGAAGGCGGCGGCACATCGCCGAAATAGATATCGGCATAGGCGAGATCGGAGAGAACCCAGATCTCGTGTTTCTTCGCGAACTTCACGATCTCTTTGTAGAAATCGAGCCCCACCACCTGCGCCGTCGGATTGGAGGGATAATTCACCACCAGCGCCACCGGCGACGGCACCGAATGACGCGCGGCGCGGCTCAGTGCCGAGAGGTACGTCTCCGGTGATGTCGCAGGCACATGACGGATGGCGGCGCCGGCCAGGATGAATCCGAAGGCGTGGATCGGATAGGCGGGATTGGGTACCAGCACCACATCGCCCGGCGCGGTGATCGCCTGGGCGAGATTGGCAAAGCCTTCCTTGGAACCCAGCGCCGCGATCACTTCGCGGTCGGGATCGAGCGTGACGCCGAAGCGGCGCTTGTAGTAGGCGACATGCGCCTTGCGCAGGCCTTTGATCCCGCGCGACGCGGAATAGCGGTTGGAACGGGGATCGCGCGCCGTCTCGCAAAGCTTCTCGACGATGTGCTCGGGCGTGGGCATGTCGGGATTGCCCATGCCGAAATCGATAATGTCCTCGCCCCGCGCCCGCGCCTGCGCCTTGAGGCGATTCACTTCCTCGAAGATGTAGGGCGGCAGCCGCTTGATGCGGTAGAAATCGGTGTTCATGACGGAAATCCTGAAAGCCCGGGCAGAATCGAGGATTTGAGCCCTGGGCGCAATCAATTTTCGATCAGTTGTGGCGCTTTTGAAGCAATGGTTTCATGCACTTGTGGTGGGACCGGTCCGGCCGCTCGCTTTAGCTCGCAGCGTTCGCCGCTCGAAATGGTCCGCTGGACCATTTCGCCCACTTCGTGGTCGCTGCTCACCCCTGCACAAATATCTCGGCGCGGCGGTTGCCGGCTTCGCCTTTTGGCATGGATTCATAATAAACCGGCTGGCTGTCGCCCACCGCGTCGATCAGAACCTTGGAGGCGGGAATACCTTGATGGATGAGTTCCTGCGCCACCGCATTGGCGCGGGCCTGGGATTTGGCGAAGATGGTTTCCAGGTGCTTCTCCACCGGCATGTTCGGAGTCCGGCTGGAGGCATGGCCGACCACGCGCACAGTGCCTTGGCCGCCATCGGCCTTGAAGGCGGAGACCGCGGCGCGGACCTGCGCATGCGCGGCCTTGCTGAGCTTGACGCCGTCGCCGGGGAAATAAACCACCGCGGTCGGCGGCACGCCGCCATTCATCACCGCCAATCGGCCGGCGCTGCCCGAATCCAGATTGGCAACCACGGCACCGCCATCGGAACTGTTTCGCGCACCCTTCTTGGGCGGCACGGCAGGGACCGCCGCCATGCTGGCGCTGCCCGCGAGTGACGCGGTCTGGCGATAATGCGCCACGATCGGAGCCGATACGAACTGGCTGACCGACGGATCAAGTGGCGGCGCGGCGGATGGTTTGAACCCCAACGCGGCATCCGACATGGCGGACTGCGTCATCATCGCGCCGCCGCGCATGGGAGTATTGGCGGGCACTGCGGGTTCGCCGCCACGCGCGGCAGCAGACGGAGCAGACGGACCGACCGGAGCAGCGGCGGCACCGGGCAAGGCAGCGGTCTGCACCGGCGCATTTGCGGGCACGGCCGGTGCGGCTCCTTCGGAAGACGGCGCAGGCGGCGGTGCGCCGGCTTCCGTCCTGCGGAGCGCGGGTGCCGGTTCGGCGGCAGGCGGCGGGGCGGCAGCGGCAACCTGTGGCGCCGGCGCGGCAGTGGGCGGGGTATCCGAAGCTGTCGGCGGCGCATCGGAAGGCGCCGCGCCCAATAATTGCTGTGCCGCGCTGGGCGCGGCCTCGCTTGCCGCAGGCGGCGGAGCGGCGGCTTCGGTGCCACCCCGCAGTGCATCGGCACTGTAACGGGCCTGTGCGCCGTCGCTGGCCAAAGACTGGGCCGTTTGCTGTTGGTCAGCGGGCGCGGCGGGAGCCGGACGCGCCGGCAGGCTGGCGAGATCGGGCGTGGTCCCAACCGCCTGATCGGACGCGGTCGGCGCCTCCTGGTCCGGAAACTGGCTGGCGGGCGCGTTGTCGCTGCTGTCGCCGAGGAGCCCGGTGGGATCGAGATCCGTGATGGTGGAACAAGCGGAAACCCCGACGGCCAGACCCAGAATCAACGTGAACTGGCGCAGTTGGACAGAGGACTTGGTCATGCGGTCGGTTCCCGGTCAGTAAGCTTCACTGGTCAGCGCGTGACACCCCAACATGCGCACAAGCCAGCTCTTTTCCTATACCGCGCCAGGGCTTTGGTTCCAAGCGCGCTCTCCCGCTAAATACGTGAATTCTTGACATATTTCAGCCATAACGGCCGTAGCGGCGCGGGATTTGCCGTGTCCGGTGCCTCGCGCTATCACCCATCTTCGACCTCACATGTTGCCCCCATGGCCCAGAACCAAACCGCATCCCCGCCCGAATCGGCGACTCCCTCACTGTCCGACGGCCTTGCGAATCTCGATCGCGAGAAATTCGCCCGCAACATGTTGCTGGTCGCGGGCCAGAGCCAGCACTTGGTCGCCGATTTCCTCAAGCGCTGGACCGCACGGGAAAATCCCGGCCCTCTCGATCCCCTGAACGTGTCCGGCGCGTTTTTCGCGCTTCTGAACGCAATGAGCGCCGATCGCGAGACGGTAATGGAAACCCAGCTGCAATTGTGGCGGGACTGGATGGGCCTGTGGGAAAGGACCGCGCGTCGGATGCTGGGGGACGAAAGCGTGGCGCCGGTGATCGCGCCCGCACCGGGCGACCGCCGCTTTCGCGACGCCGATTGGCAGCAAAACGAAGTCTTCGACTTCATCAAGCAATCCTATCTGCTGGCGGCCAATTCCCTGCAGGGGATGGTCGCCAATCTGAGCGGCATCCCGGAGAAGGAACGCAACCGGGTGGAATTCTACACCCGCCAGTTCGCCGACGCCTTCGCACCGACCAATTTTCTTCTCACCAATCCCGAAGTGATGCGCGCCACTCTGGCGTCGAGCGGCGAAAATCTGGTGAAGGGGCTCGGCAATCTGATCGCCGACATCGAGCGGGGGCATGGCGAACTCTCCATCCGCCAGTCCGCGGACGGTTTTGTGCTCGGCGAGAATATCGCCACCGCGCCGGGTAAAGTGGTGTTCCGCAACAAGCTGATCGAGCTGCTGCAATTCAGTCCCACCACCGAACAGGTTTATGAACGGCCGCTGCTGATCTTCCCGCCCTGGATCAACAAATTCTACATTCTGGATCTGCGGCCCGAGAACAGCTTCATCCGCTGGCTGGTGGGTCAGGGCTACACCGTCTTCGTCGTCTCCTGGGCCAATCCCGACCGCGAGCTCGCCCAGATGGGATTCGAGGACTATATGCGGGACGGAATTTTCGCCGCGCTCGACGCGGTGAAAGACGCCACCGGCGTGGAGGATCCCAATTGCGTGGGGTATTGCATCGGGGGCACTCTGCTGGCAGCCACCCTCGCCTACATGGCGGCCAAAAAAAATTCCAAGCATGGAAGCGGGCGTGTTCACTCCGCGACCTTCTGGGCGGCGCAGACCGATTTCAGCGAGGCCGGCGATCTTTCCGTCTTTGTGGACGAGGCCCAGCTCGAAGCCATGGAACAGCAGATGAAGGACGCCGGCGGCGTGCTGGACGGCGCCAAGATGGCCGGCACCTTCAACATGCTGCGCGCCAATGACCTGATCTGGTCCTTTGTCATCAACAATTACATGCTGGGCAAGTCGCCCATGCCGTTCGACCTTCTCTATTGGAACAGCGACACCACGCGCATGCCGGAGAAGCTTCATCTCGCCTATCTGCGCCAATGCTACAAGGACAATGCCCTGGCGCTGGGCAAGATGATGCTGGGCGGCGTGACCCTGGATCTTTCAAAAGTGAAAGTGCCGGTCTATCTGCAATCGGCGAAGGAAGATCACATCGCACCGGCAAATTCGGTGTTCAAGGCGACCAAATTGTTCGGCGGCCCGGTTCGTTTCATCGTCGCGGGTTCGGGCCATATCGCGGGCGTGATCAATCCGCCTGCCGCGAAGAAATACCAATATTGGACCAGCGACAAGAAAACCGAAACTATTGATGGCTGGCGCGCCAGCGCGACCGAGCATGCCGGCTCCTGGTGGCCCGACTGGGACAAATGGCTGGCGGATCTGTCGGGCGCAAAAATCCCCGCCCGCAAGCCTGGCGACGGCAAGCTGAAGGTGCTGGGCGATGCGCCGGGCGAGTATGTGAAGGTGAAGGCACAGTAACCGCGCTGCGCGGTTACTGTGCCTTCATCCCCGGCGAGAAAGACGCGACAGCGTCTTTCGAGGGAAGGGGATCCATTTGAAAACCCGCACCATCAATTCGTCCGCCCCGGCTCCAGCTTTTCATTCAGACCGCCGAGCTGGCGATAGAAACCCGGCCCCTCCTGCCCGCTCAACCAGAAATCGCGGCGCGGGTTGACCAGAAACACTTCGCCGTCATGGGCATGAACGTAACCCAAACGGAATTTGTCGAGATAGGTGGCCGCGAAATCGCTGTCCTCGCAGCGCCCAGCCAGGCAACGTGTCGACAGCGAAGTGGCGACCAGGGCGGAGTCGCTCGGCCGCGGAGACGGCGCCAACTCGGACCCGCACCGCAGCGACAGCAGCACGCTGCCGGTCACCGGTATCGCCCAGGCGATGTCGCTGGCGGGAACACCCGCGATCCACACCGACAGCACGTCGCCATTCAAACGCCAGAGCGCGAAGCCCGAAACCCCATTCTGGTTGCCGAAATTGAAGCTGCTGATGCCGAAGGGGCGCGACTCCACGGGCGTGGAAGCCACGGGGCTGTGAAAAATCGCGTGCAGCAACCCTGAGACATATCCCTTGGGATCGCGTCGCTGGCCTCGGTCCAGGCGCACCAGCTTGTAAATCGCATGTGCGCCGCCCTCCCCGGACTCCAGATGGATCATGCTGTCGCCGGAATCGCGCAGCTGCCACTTCTCCGGCGCGACGCCGGAACAGGTACCGGCATTCAACTGCGGCATCGCCCGCGGCCGGACGCTGACACCGTGCGCCAACCGGCGAGACCAGGACGCATTCGCCGCCATGCTGGGAGGATTGAAGGCTTCCTTGGCCAAAGTGCGCGGCGGCGCGACGGAAAAAACCGTTTTGCTCAACGGCGGCGCCGCATCGAAGACAAGCGCCACGTTTCTGGGGTGGATCGCCCCCCGCGCCTCATCGAATACGGTCAGCAGGATGCGGTCGCCGGATTTGTGGCCTCGCACGATGGCCGATGCCTGGCGGGCCGAGGTGATGGATTTGCCGTCAATCGCGGCCACCACAGCGCCCGCCCGAATGCCGGCGCGGGATGCGGGGCTGTTATCGGCCACCGCCAGCACCAGCGTGCCGCGCGTCGTCAGCAGCGGCGCGCGCGACGCGGCCGCGCCCGTCAGCTGCGCAAATTCCAATCCGGAGTAACCTTTGGGCGCGGGCGGACGGGCGATCATCCAGGCAACGCCGAACGCGCCCAGTGCCACCACGACCAGCACTCCCAACCAGAGCCGCGCCATGCGCGCTTCTAGCACAAATCAGAGTCCTGTCGTCTCTGGCAGGCCCAGCATGATGTTGAGATTCTGCACGGCGGCGCCGCCGGCGCCTTTGCCCAGATTGTCCAGCGCCGCCACCAGCCGCGCCTGCCCCGCCTTTTCATTGGCGAAGACGAACAATTTCATCCGGTTGCTGCCCGCCAGCAATTCCGCGTCCAGCACCTTCATCTGCGCGGCCTCGTCCAGTCCCGCGACTTCGACCAGCGGCCGGCCGCGATAAGCATTGGCCAGCACGGCATGAAGGTCGCGCGGTCCGGGCGCGCCAGGCAGCGCCCATAATTGCAGCGGCAGCTCCACCAGCATGCCGCGATAAAAGCGCGCCACGGTGGGAGCGAACAAGGGCGCGTGCGCCAGACCGGCGCGCGCCTGCATCTCGGGAATATGCTTGTGCGAAAGGCCCAGCGCATAACCGCGTTGCACGGTTTCCACGAAGGCCGGAGAATCCTTTTTTTCGAATTCTTCGATCATGCTTTTGCCGCCGCCGGAATAACCTGAGACGCCATGCACGGTGACGGGAAAATCGGCCGGGATCAGGCCCGCGCGCACCAAGGGACGCGCCAGCGCCAGAAAACCGGTCGCCCAGCAGCCCGGATTGGCAACCCGGGAACTGGCGGCGACCCGGTCATAGCCATCCGGTTCGAGTTCGGGAAAACCATAGGCCCAGCCTTCCGCGACGCGGTGCGCGGTGGATGCGTCGATCACGCGGACATCGGGATTTTCGATCAGCGACACCGCCTGGCGCGCCGCATCGTCCGGCAGACAGAGAATGACCAGATCGGCGGCGTTGAGGGCGCGTGCCCGTGCCGCCTGATCCTTGCGCTCGGCCTCGGGCAAGGCGACCACGGTCAGGTCGCCGCGCGCGGCCAGCCGCTCGCGGATTTCCAGACCCGTGGTTCCGGCTGCCCCATCGATGAAGATTTTCGCCGTCATCTGCCTGTCCGTTTTCGCGGCATCTCTTAGCCTATTTTGCTCCCGCGGCAAGTCAGGCGGCCATGCGCGGGACGCACGGCGGCTTTCCAAGGCCGTCCGGCGGGGCTAGCATCGGTGCGACTGGCTTTGGGGGACACGCATGGACCTGAATGCAATCGTCGAGAATTTCCGCAGCACTGTTACCCAGCATTATTTCGACATGAATGGACGCGTTGGACGCGAGCGTTTCTGGTACTTCATTCTCGCCTGCGCCGTGGTGGAAGTGGCGGCGTCGCTTCTGCAATCGGCAACCTTTTTGCCGGTGGCGGCGCTGGTTTCACTGGCGCTGCTGTTGCCGATTGCCGGAATGGGCGCGCGCAGGCTTCAGGATATAGGCCGAGGCGGCAATCTGGTCTGGATCGCGCTCGTGCCCTTCGCGCTTGGCCAATTGTTCCGGCTTTTCTTCTTTGGGCCATTCGGCATTTTCGGGGCGGTGGCTTACGCCCTCACGATCGGACCGCTGTTGGGAGTGATCGGATTGATCGCCGCCTTGGTGCTGATCTATTTCTGGTGCCAGCCCGGCGATGCCGCTTCCAATGCCTATGGCGCGCCGCCCGACCAGAGCATGCCGGCTGCGGCGCCGTAAGGGCGCGCGATTATCAAATCTCTCACTCGGCTGGTGCAAAACCGTCAGCGGAGAAATAAAAAAACGCACGACAGGCCGCCGAACAGGCGGCCTGTCGTGCATTCGTGGATCAATTGTTGGGCAGGCTGTAGGCGATATATTCTCCCGAATAATTGCCGCCGCTCACCGCAACGATGATGTATTGCTTGCCGTCCACCGAATAAGTCATCGGCGAACCGCTCTGCGGTGCGGGCATCAATACCGCACCGACCTGCCGGCCGGTCTTCTGATCATAAGCCCGCAGCATCGCCCCGCGCGGATGTTCCGGCGTGGTCGTGGCGACGGGATCGCCAATGACGACGAGGTTCTTGGTGACCACTTCTCCGACAGTGCCCTGCTGGCCGGTCTTGGGGATGTTCAATCCCTTCAGCGCCGGATGATTCCGGATTTCGTCCGGCGTGTCGCCATGCGGCACCTGCCAGATCGTATCCCCGGTATCGAGGTTGATCGCCGTGAGCAGGCCATAAGGCGGCTTGACCAGGGGCAGACCATCGACATTGCGCGGCGGCGGCGGACCGGCCGCCGTTTGCGGATGCGCGGCCAGTATGGCCGCCAGCTTGGCATCGTCGGCGCTCGTCTTGGGTGCGTCGGACGCCGAGCCGAAACCTGGACCGCCGGCGATGCGGAAAGGCTGGCCGGCAATGCCTTCGAGATAGCGGTTGTCCGTCAGCCCGGGAGGCGGTTCGACCAGACCCATCATGGTCACGCCGGCGTTCGCCGCCGGAGCAAACACGGTGTGGGTTTCCGGATTGAAGCCGGCGCCGGGCCAATTGGTGCCGCCGCCCAGATTGGCAATGTCGATTACCGCGCTGGGATAGCCGACCTTGCTGACGATGGCGGGCGAGAACATCGGCCCCATCTTGTAATGGTCCTTGATGATCTGCACCGCCTTGGCGCGCAGTTCCGGCGTGAAGTCGATCAGCTCGTCCGTGGTGACGGCCTGACGGGCATAGGGTGCCGGCCTGGTCGGGAAAGGCTGGGTCTTGGACGTCTTCTCGCCCGGCACGTCGCTTTGCGGCACCGGCTTCTCCACGATCGGCCAGATCGGCTTGCCGGTGACGCGGTCAAAGACATAGAGGAAAGACTGTTTGGTCGGGACCGCAACGGCCTTGATGGGCTTGCCTTTGACCGTGATATCGACCAGCAGCGGCGGCGAGGAAATATCGTAATCCCAGATCGGATGATGGACGAGCTGGTAATACCATTTCACTTTGCCGGTGGTGAGATCGACGCAAACCAGACTGTCGCCGTACAGATTGTTGCCCGGCCGCGTGCCGCCATAGGCGTCGTTGGTGGGATCCTCGACCGGCAGATAGACGCTGTTGAGCGCCGGATCGACCGTGATGCCGGTCCACACGCCGGTGTTGCCGTTCTTGTCGGCGGAGCCGTTTTCCCAGGTGTCGTAACCAAATTCGCCTTTCTGGGGGATGGTGTGGAAGGTCCAGAGCAGTTTTCCGGTCTTCACGTCGAAAGCGCGCGCCAAGCCCTTGGTGTTATTGACCTCCAAAGGCTGCGAGCCTTCCTTCATGGCGGAGCCCAGGATCACCACATTGTTGACCACGGTCGGCGTGGTGTGCAGGCCGATCTCGCCGGAAGTGAGATCGATCTGCTGACTTGCCCCGAACCACGCGCCCACCTTCAGATCGATCATGCCGTGATCGCCGAAGGATTCGATGGGCCGGCCAGTCTTGGCATTCAGTTCCACCAGCCGGTACCCGGTCGTCACATACAGGATGCGTTCATCGCCATTCCCGTCGGTCCAGTAGGAAACGCCGCGGCCCGAAAGTTGGCGCGGCGCCAGCGCGGCGCGCGCTCCTTCTTCCATGCTGTAGACCCATTTGAGTTCGCCGGTCTTGGCGTTCAGCGCGATGACGGCGCGCCGCGTACCCGCCGTTGTGTAGACGGTGCCGTTGATTTCCAGCGGCGTGCCTTCCAGCTTGTATTCCGGCCGCGCGCCCAGATTATCGGTCTTGAATCGCCACGCCACTTCCAGCTTGTTGAAGTTGGAGGCGTTGATCTGGTCCTGGGGCGAAAAGCGCGAACCGGACGGATCGGCGAAATACATTGGCCAATCGCCCTTCGCGGTCGATGGCTGGCCCGTGGACTGGGCATTGGCTTGTGTCATGAAAAGAGCAGGCAAAAGCGCAATCGCCGCAACCGACGATAAGCGCCGCACGTAAGCTTTACGTTTAGCCATGTATTCCCCCTGTTGTCGGCAAGAGGGGAGGAACCGGAACGTGCCCTCGCCCCGCCGGTATGTTACAGACATTTCATAGGCAATGGAGGCTGACAAGCCAGCGCGTTCTTGTCGCGAAGTTTGTCAGCCCCATTCCATGTTGCGATGCAGAAACATTCGCAACGGGTGCGGATTACTTGATCGCCGGGTTGACGTAACCGTGTTCCAGCACCTTCTTCGGATCGGGCCGGACGCTGAGATAGGTCACCTCGGTGGTGATGTCGGCCCAGCCATGCGCCACGCCGGCCGGGATCACGGAAATATCGCCCACGCCCACTTTGCGGGCGACAAAATTGCCCACGATCTTTCCGCTGCAGGACGGACCATTCAAGATTTTGGTCACCTCGCTGTCCGGCGCCGAACGCGTGCCGTTCAGAATCTGACCGCCAGTGATCAGCGTGCCGGAGCCGGAGATCACGATATAGGTCTCGTCCGTATCGTCATGGACGATGCCGCCTTCGGCCGCTTCCTTGGCGCCCGCCGGCATTGCCGTCAGGCCGCATTTGACCGCATTCGGATCGGGTTGGCGCGGCGGAGCCGCAGCACCGGGTGCGCGTGTCGGACCGCGCTTTATGACGGCGACGGAAAGCGCATATTTGCCCAGATCGACCACCTTGAGCGTGTGATCGACGATCTTGGACGGCGCCTTCAGCACTTGCTGAACCTGCGCCGCGGTAATGTCGGTAGCCCTGTCCTGCTGCGCAAACGCGATTGTCGATGTGGTCAGCAACAAGGTTGCAACCACGATTCCCTTATGCATGCGTCCCTCCCAAAGGATGTGTTTTCCGGATGACTCTTTTCGAGATTCTTACCTAGCCCGAGACGGCACTATAGCCGGATCTGGCCGCCGAAGAATTGGGGAGGGACAAAAAAAGGCGGCCCGATTTTCGCCGGGCCGCCCATTATGTAGGCAATCGAAGATTCTGCGTTTAGCGCTTCGAGAACTGGAAGCTGCGGCGCGCTTTGGGGCGGCCATACTTCTTGCGCTCGACCGCGCGCGGGTCGCGGGTCAGGAAGCCGCCCGGCTTCAGCGCCGCGCGCAGGGTGGGCTCGTAATTCACCAGGGCGCGGGAAATGCCGTGGCGCACGGCACCCGCCTGGCCCGACAGGCCGCCGCCGGTCACGGTGACGATCACATCGAATTGGCCATCGCGATTGGTGGCGATCAGGGGCTGGCGCAGGATCATGCGCAGCACCGGACGGGCGAAATAGGTCTTTTCGTCCCGGCCATTGACCGTGATCTTGCCGGAGCCCGGCTTGATCCAGACCCGCGCCACCGATTCCTTGCGGCGGCCGGTGGCATAGGCGCGGCCCTTGGAGTCGCGCTTATTGTCGACCTTGGCGGCGTCTTCCGGCGCGTTGGTCTTGGCCTTGATGAGAGTGGATTTGAGTTCGCCGAACTTGTTGTCGTCAGCCATGGCTTAAGCCGCCTTCGTCTTATACTGAGTGTTCTTGGGATTCATGACAGCCACATCGAGCTTCTCGGGCTGCTGCGCCTCATGCGGATGCTCGGTGCCCGGGTAGACGCGCAGATTGGACATCTGGCGGCGGCCCAGGGGACCGCGCGGCACCATGCGCTCCACGGCCTTCTCGACGATGCGCTCGGGGAATTTGCCCGCCAGGATCGCACCTGCGGAGCGTTCCTTGATGCCGCCGATATAGCCGGTGTGGTGGTAATAGATTTTCTTCTTCAGCTTCTGGCCGGTCAGCACCACCTTGGCGGCGTTGATGACGATGACATTGTCGCCGCAATCCAGATGGGGGGTGTAGGTCGGCTTGTGCTTGCCGCGCAGGCGCATGGCGATGATCGAGGCGAGCCGGCCCACGACCAGGCCTTCGGCGTCGATCACGACCCACTTCTTTTCGATCTCGGAGGCTTTGGCCGAGTAGGTTTTCATGGCGATTTCTCTTGAAAGGACGCGTGCCTATACGGATGCATCTCGCGAACGTCAATAGAAAAGTCGGAATTCCGGGCATTTCAGCGATGCGGTATTATAATACCGTATAAAAGTGCCAGATATCGTGAAATTGCCGTGCGCCCGCACTACAGTCCTGCCCATGAACGTCTATCAGCAAATGGAATCCCCCCTGAAATCCGCACGCACCGGCGCGGTGCTGCGGCTGTCGCTGAACCGGCCCTCGGCCCGCAATGCGCTGAGTTCCGCCCTGATGGGCGCGCTCGCCAACGCGCTGGAGGCTGCGGCAGCGGACACCGGTGTGCGCGTGGTCATCATCGCTGCGGAAGGCAGCGTCTTTTCCGCCGGCCATGACCTGAAAGAGATGAATGAGCGCCGCGCGGAAGACGATGACGGCGCCAGCGCCTTCACCGCCCTCTTCACCCAATGCTCGGCCCTGATGCAGCAGATCGTCGCCTGCCCCAAGCCTGTGATCGCCGAAGTACAAGGCACCGCGACGGCAGCGGGCTGCCAGCTTGTCGCCAGCTGCGACCTGGCAGTGGCGTCCTCGGCGGCGCGCTTCGCCACGCCCGGGGTGGATATCGGCTTGTTCTGCTCCACGCCCATGGTGGCGCTGTCGCGCAGCGTCCATCGCAAGGCGGCGATGGAAATGCTGCTCACCGGCGAAATGGTGCCGGCGCAAGAGGCGCGGCAGATGGGATTGATCAATCGCGTGGTGGCGCCCGACAAGCTCCAGGCCGAGACCATGGCCCTGGCGCAGACGATCGCCGCCAAGCCCCGCGCCACCGTGCGCACCGGCAAGGAAGCCTTTTATCGCCAGATCGAAATGCCGCTGGCCGATGCATACGATTACGCTTCGCGCGTCATGACCGAAAACATGCTGAATGCCGAAGCCGAGGAAGGGATTTGCGCCTTCCTCGAAAAACGAGAGCCCCAGTGGCCGCAATGAGCCGCCACCATCCTGAACAAACAAAATGGCCGCAATGAGCGGTCACTCTAAAAAACCAAAGCGGCTGTGATGAACTATCCCGACAGTCTGATCAAAACCATCCTGCGTTCGGTCAAGACCATTGCCATGGTCGGCGCCAGCGGCAACGAGATCCGCCCGTCTTATTTCGCGATGATGTATCTCTTGAACAAAGGCTACAAGATCGTGCCGGTGAATCCGGGCATGGCGGGCAAGGAAATCCTTGGACAGAAAGTCTATGCCAGGCTGAAAGAGGTTCCCGCACCGATCGACATGGTCGATATCTTCCGCGAGTCGCAATACGCGCCCGGCATCGTGCACGAAGCGCTGGCGGAAAAAGACCGGCTGGGCTTGAAATATGTCTGGATGCAACTGGGCGTGATCAGCGAGGAGGCCGCCAAACTGGCGGAGGATGCCGGCCTCACCGTCGTGATGGACCGCTGTCCCAAGATCGAGCATGGCCGCTTTTCTGGCGAGCTGGGCTGGATGGGCGTCAACCGCAAAGTCATCGACAATCGCAAACCAATGCTGTTCGGCAAGGGCGGCAGCTTGAATCGGTTATGACCATGCTGACCATTTACGGCGACTCCATTTCCGGCAATTGCCTGAAAGTGAAATTTGTCTGCGACCGCCTTGGCATTGGCTATCGCTGGGTCGAGACCAGTGTCCTCAAGAGCGAAACCCGCACGCCGGAATTCCTCAAGATGAACCCGGCCGGCCAGGTGCCGGTGGTGAAGCTCGCCGATGGCCGCATCCTGTCGCAATCCAACGCCATCATTCTTTATCTGGCGGAGAATTCCGATCTGATCCCGGCCGATGCCTATGACCGCGCGCTGATGTTCCAGTGGCTGTTTTGGGAACAATATAGCCACGAGACCGTGATTGCGGTACGCCGCTTCCACAAGGGCTTTTTGAAAAAACCTGATGCAGAAATCGACCCCGCGCTGCTGCCCAAAGGCGAACGCGTGCTGGCGGTGATGAACGATCATCTTGCCACCCGCCGGTACTTCGTGACCGAAAAAATCAGCCTCGCCGACATCGCCCTCGTCGCCTATACACGCTGGGCCGATGAAGGCGGGTTCGATCTGGCGCGCACCCCACATGTGCAGGATTGGATAAGGCGGGTGGAAAATGACCTCGGCCTGGAACATGCGGCGTAGCCGAATTTTGGCATTGGTTGTCGCCGCTTCCTTCGCGGCCTCCGCCGCCTATGCCGCCGACACCCTGGATCTTGCCCGCCGCCTCGTCCGCTATACCGGCGGCGTCAACCTCATCCTGCTCAATTTCGAGGACGGCATGGCCGCCTCCGTCGGCGCGCCCGCCATCTTCAAGCAAGGCTTCGATCAGGCGATCGCGGACAATCAGGCGGCGCTGGCGGCGGCCAACGAGGAGATGGCGAAAATCTATGCCAAGCTTTATCCACCGGACTTGATGGCGGACGAAGTCGCCTTTTACGAAAGCCCGGAAGCCCAAGCGATCATGACCAAAAGCCGCGACACGTTCGGCGTGGTGGTGTGGCCCGATCCCGGCTCCATGGGCCTGTCGGCGGAGCAAAGTGCGGCGCTCATCAAGTTTCACGCCACCGTGAAGCAGCGCGCCGCCGTCGCCGCCAAGGATTCCGACGCCACCGACGCGATCATGACCGCGGAAACCGGTGCGCTGGTCAAGATCCGGACCGCCGCTTTCGCGAATTATTGCAAGATCAGAGATTGTAAAGCCGAAGGCGTGACCCCACCGCCGCAATAAGGGAATTTGAAGACATGGCCGATTATGGTTTCAGCACACTCAGCGTGCATGCCGGGGCGCAGCCCGATCCCGCCACGGGGGCGCGGGCGACGCCGATCTACCAGACCACCGCTTTTGCTTTTGAAGACGCCGATCATGCCGCCGCGCTGTTCAATCTGCAGGTCTTCGGCAACATCTATTCGCGCATCATGAATCCCACCAATGCGGTGCTGGAGGAACGCGTCGCGGCTCTGGAAAATGGCCGCGCCGGCCTGGCCTGCGCCTCCGGCCATGCCGCGCAGTTGCTGGCGTTTCACACCTTGATGAGTCCGGGCAGCGAAATCGTTTCCGCACGCCAGCTCTATGGCGGCTCGGTCAATCAATTCTCCCAGAGCTTCGCCAAATTCGACTGGCATGTGAAATGGGCCGACACCCGCGATCCGGACAGCTTCAAGGCCCAGATCACCGACAAGACCAAGGCGCTCTACGCCGAAAGCATCGCCAATCCCGGCGGCCTGATCACCGACATCGAAGCCCTGGCCAAGATCGCCCACGACGCCGGCCTGCCGCTGATCATCGACAATACGCTCGCTTCACCCTATCTGATCCGGCCGATTGAATGGGGCGCCGACATCGTTCTGCACTCCGCCACGAAATTCCTGGGCGGCCATGGCAACTCGATGGGGGGCGTGATCGTGGATGGCGGAAAATTCGACTGGGGCAAGAGCGGGAAATTCCCCACTCTTTCCGAACCCAACGCCTCCTATCACGGCATGCGGATGTGGGAGACCTTTGGCGACATGGCCTTCGCCGTGGCCACCCGCGTCCTGGCGTTGCGCGATCTGGGTCCCGCCTTGTCGCCGATGAACGCCTTCCTGATCATCACCGGCACCGAGACCCTGCCGCTGCGCATCCAGAAACATTGCGACAATGCCCTGGCGGTGGCCCGCTGGCTGAAGGCCAATCCGAAAGTGGCCTGGGTCAATTATGCCGGGCTGGAAGACAATGAGAGCTACGCCCTGCACAAGAAATATTGCCCCAAAGGCGCGGGCAGCGTTTTCACCTTTGGCCTCAAAGGCGGCTACAAGACGGGGCTGAAGCTGGTCAACAGCGTGAAGCTGTTTTCGCATCTCGCCAATGTCGGCGACACCCGCAGCCTGATCATCCATCCCGCCTCCACCACCCACCGGCAATTGTCCGACGAAGACCGGGCAAAGGCGGGTGCGGGCAATGATGTGGTGCGCCTCTCCATCGGCATCGAGGACGTGCCCGATATCATCGCCGATCTGGAACAGGCGATGGCGTCCTAGGCTGGGCGGTGCCGCAACTCATAGGCATGCCAGACGGCGGCGCATAACAGCGCTGCCGCCGTCACCTGATGCAACGCCGCCAATCCTTCGGGCGCCTGGAGCATCAAGGTGAAGATGCCAAGGCCAATTTGGGCGGCCGTGATCGTCGCCACCAGCTTGGCGCTTTTCTTGGCAGCACCGCCGAGCCGGACGCCGCGCGCGAAAATCCAGACCGCAAAGCCCGCCACGATATAGGCGCCGATGCGGTGATCGAATTGCGCCAAGCCGGGATTTTCAAAGAAATTGATCCACCAGGGCGCCGAGAAGAAGGGATGCTCCGGAAACACCCGCCCATCCATGTCGGGCCAGGTGTTGTAGATCAGCCCGGCATGCAGGCCCGCCACCAGCGCGCCCAGCAGCATCTGCAGATAAATCGACGCCACAAAGCCAAAGGCATATCCCGCGGGTTTCGGCGGCGCCTTGCGGCCCTGCAGATATTCCAGCGCCACCCAGAGAATGGCGATCAGCAGCAACAACGCCGCGCCCAGATGGATGGCAAGCCGGTACTGGCTGACGGAGACCCGCGTCTCCAATCCGCTTTGCACCATCCACCAGCCGATGAATCCCTGAAGCCCGCCCAGCACGAACAACAGCAGCATGCGCGGCCAGTCGCTCTTGCGGATCGCGCCTTTCCAGGCGAACCACAGAAAGGGCAGGAAAAAAGCCACGCCCAGAAACCGGCCCAGAAAGCGATGCGTCCATTCCCACCAGAAAATGCCCTGGAAGGCTTCCAGGCTCATGCCCCGGTTCTCCAGCACATATTGCGGAATTTTCTGATATTTGGCGAAAGCCTCGGCCCACGCCGCATCGTTCAGGGGCGGGATCGCACCCATGATCGGGTCCCATTCGGTGATGGAAAGTCCCGAGCCGGTAAGGCGCGTCAGCCCGCCGATGGTGACCATGGCGAGAATGATCAGAGCGATGGCGAGCAGCCACACGCCCACGGCTTTGCGCGACGCCTGCATGCGGGTTCCAATATAGATTGCCGCGCTAGCCGTCTACTCTTGCCCGCCGCGGCATTTGCGGCGATGTTTCGCCCATGACACCGCACACGAAAAAGCTGATTGGCGCCATTCTGATGCTGGTCTGGCTGGTGTTTTATGCGCTGGTCGCCACGGCGCTGGCGGTTCACATCCTGCCGCATGCCGCCTGGTATGTGAGCCTCCTCTTCTATGCCGTCTCGGGGGTATTCTGGATCGTTCCCATCGGCCTGGCGCTGCCCTGGATGTATGCGGAGCCGAAGCGATGATCGACAACGAACAACAGCACCGCTTCGAGACGCAGGAGAACGGTCTCACCGTTTTCGCCAGTTACCGCGAGCATGACGGCCGTCTTATCCTCACGCATGTCGAGGCCGATCCGGCTTTGCGCGGAACCGGCGCGGCGGCGCGGCTGATGGAAGCCATTGTGGGCCATGCCCGCGCCCACGACCTCAAGCTGGTCCCGCGCTGCCCGTATGCCGTGACCTGGTTCCAACGCCATCCCGATGCTGGAGATGTGCTTGGCTGAGATCCCGGTAAGGAATTGCTAACCAATCCGGGCCCTTCGGGGGCACGCGCGCCTTCAAGGGGCGTTGGCTTGGCATGGCAAGTTCGGTTCAAGAACTTCGGGACCTGTTGAAACTGGCCGCAACCTTGCGCGGCTTCGCCGCGGAGGCCTATCGCGCGGATTACGCCCATAAGCTGCTGCGCGCCGCCATCGAACTGGAATTGCGCGCCGATTTCCTGGCGGGGCACCGGACCAGCGACGCGTCATCGGATCGAGAACGGGCCTTGCACGCGCCAGTCGATCTTCGCATTTAGGCTGGCCGTGGCGCCTTGCGATTTTCGCAGGCCCATTCGCGACCGGTCTCTGTTAGACAGGGATCTGCCGCTCGCGAAAGGTCACATTCATGCCCAATCCGCCTGCCTTTGATCCCGCCGAGGTCAAGGAAAGCAACGCCACCACCTATCCGGCGCCCTATCACACCGACAACCTCAAGCGCTTCAACCGGCGCCTGGGCGATCATGCCGGGATCAGGAATTACGGCGTGGTGATGACCCGCATCGTGCCGGGTGGACAATCCTCGCACCGCCACGGCCACGCCACCCAGGACGAGTTCGTCTATGTGCTGGAAGGCACGCCGGTTCTGGAAACCAACGCCGGCGCGCAGCAATTGGCACCCGGCATGTGCGCGGGCTTCCCGGCCGGCACGGGTGACGCGCACCGTTTCCGCAATCTCACGGACACGGATGTGCTGCTGCTGGTGGTCGGCGACCGCAGCGCGAACGACGCCGTGCATTATCCCGATGTCGACATGCATCTGGCGCCGCAGCCGGACGGCAGCCGCCGTTTCCGGCACAAGGACGGCACGCCTTATTGAAGCGCGCCGCCCTTCAAGTCTTCAGCGCGGCACCACCAGCTTGCGATAGAGATGCCAGGTGGCATGCCCGAGCACCGGGATGACCACCACCAGACCGATAAAGGCCGGCAGCGAGCCCAACAGCAACCCGCCCGCAACGGTGAGGCCCCAGACCGCCATCGGGCCCGGATTGGCGATCACGGCCTTTACCGATGTGCTGACTGCAGTATCCAGGCCGACATCGTGATCGAGCAGCAAGGGGAACGAAACCACGCTGATCATCATGGCGACCAGCGCGAACAGGAAGCCGACGCCGACGCCCACAACGATCATGGTCTGGCCCGCGCTGGTGCGAAACACCTGATGCAGGAAAGCGCCCACCGATGTCGGCGTCATCCCGTCGTGATTGCCGGGTACGAAGATCAAGCGCGTGCCATTATCGACCTTGGCAAAAATCCCCGCCGCGTCCACGTGCAGGGTGCTGGCATAGATGAGCCAGGCTGCGAGAATCCAGAGCAGGAACAGCGCCACGAGGGCCGCGCCCAGGACCATGATCGAACCGATGGCGGGCGCCTTCAGCACGTCGAACGCATTGGCCCAACTTACCGCCACGCCCTGTTCGCGCATGCGGCTCATTTCGTACAGAGCCAGGGCGGCGAATGGCCCGATAATGGCAAAGCCCGACGCCAGCGGGAACAAAAGCGGCAACAGGTCAGAACCAAATACGAAACGCATCAGCACCAGTCCTACCGCGACATAAACCACGCAGAGCATGACGACGTCGCTGCGATAGACCTGAAAGTCTTCAAAACCTTTGCGCACCGCATCGGCAATATCGCTTATGCGGATCTTCCGGATGATGGGCGCAGGCGAATGGATGGTGTCCTGAACGTGGTGCAGCGAATGGCCCACCGAGCTTATTGCCCGTGCGGTGCCCATGAGTTGCGAGCCGCCCCATTCGATCGGATTTCGGATAGTCATGCGCCTTCCTCCTGACCTGTTATGGTCTGGGGCGCTCCTGGCGCGGCGGCAACTCGCCGTCGGTCACGAGAAACCCGCGACCTTATTGGGGGAACTATAGCCCTGCGACAGGACGCCGCAAGGGCTCAGTAATAGCGCGGGATCGGCCCTTTTTGAGCCGTGACGTTGGAACCCAGGTCGAAAAAGACCTCGTCCACATAGCACCAGCCCCAGCCTTCCGGCGGATCATAGCCTTCGATGATGGGGTGCTTGCTGCGGTGGAAATGCTTGGTGGCGTGCTTGTTCTTGGACTGGTCGCAGCAGCCGACATGACCGCAAGTGCGGCAGATGCGCAGATGCAGCCATTCATCGCCCATCTTCAGGCATTCCTCGCAGCCCAGCGCGCTGGGCGTGACTTTGCGGATGCTATCCAGATGGGTGCAACGATCAGCCATTCGCTTTGCCCTCCGCCGCGACACTCGCCCGCATATCGGCGAGATAAGCGTGCAGCGCCGCCACGACTTGCGCGCCTTCGCCTACCGCCGCCGCGACCCGCTTCACCGATCCAGCCCGCACATCGCCGATGGCGAAGACGCCTTTGCGACTGGTGGCGAGCGCATGATGCGTGTCTTCGGCTCCGGTAACGATGAAGCCCTTATCGTCGCGTGCAATCCCGGTTCCCACCAGCCAATCGGTATTGGGATCGGCGCCGATGAAAAGAAACAGATGACCGATGGCGTGCGAACTTTCCGCGCCCGTGTCGCGGTTCTTCCAGCGCACATTGGCAAGCGTGCTGCCTTCGCCTTCCAGACCGCAGATTTCCGTACGGACAAGCACTTCGACATTGGGAAGACTGCGGATTCGCTCCACCAGATATTGCGACATGGTGGCTTCCAGGCTGGGGCCGCGCACGATCATCCAGACTTTGCGCACATGCTGGGCCAGGTAAACCACGGCCTGCCCGGCCGAATTGCCCGCGCCGACCAGCGCCACATCCTGGCCCGCACAGAGGCGGCTCTCGATCGCCGACGCCCAATAATGCACGCAGGTGCCTTCGAAATCGGAAAGATTGTCGATGGTCGGGCGGCGATAGCGCGCGCCGCTGGCGACCACCAGGCTGTTGGTGCGGACCCCTTCTCCGTCGCCCAGCCGGATTTGGAAGCGCGCGCCATCTCCCTCTTCCAGCATCGACGCTTCGTCGGGAATGGCGATCTCGGCACCGAATTTCTGGGCCTGGTTATAGGCTCGCGCCATCAGCGCCAGACCGGTAATGCCGGTGGGAAAGCCCAGATAATTCTCGATGCGCGAAGAGGCTCCCGCCTGGCCGCCAAAGCTGCGGCAATCGAGCACCAGGGTCGAAAGGCCTTCTGACGCGGCGTAAACCGCGGCCGCCAGTCCGGCCGGCCCCGCGCCGACAATGACCGTGTCGTAAATCATGTCGGGATCGATCTTGCGCACCAGCCCGATGCAGCGCGCCAATTCGCCTTCGCCGGGATTGTGCAAAATCTGGCCGCCGGGACACAGCACAATCGGCAATTGCTCGGTCGCGACACGGAAGCGTTCGAGCAATGTCTGGGCGCAGGAATCGACGCGCGAATCCAGGGTTTTGTGCGGGTGGCCATTGCGGGTCAGAAAATTCTCGAGCCGCATCACATCGGCGCTGCCCGAAGACCCGATGATGATCGGTCCAGTCTCACCCGCCTGCAGCAGTCCGACCCGGCGCAGGATCAACGCACGCATCAGGCGCTCACCCAGGCTGGCTTCCTGCACCATCACGTCGCGCAGGCGCCGCGGCGGCACCACTAGCGCTTCCACCGGTTCCATGGCGACGCTGTCCACCAGCGACGGGCGATCCGACAATTGCGCCAACTCGCCGGTGAAACTTCCGGGGCCGTGCTGAACCACATCCAGGCGGGGCGAATAGCCGCCGCCCTGGCTGACCTGGACCTTGCCGGCCAAAATCAGGACCAGGCCCGGCGCAATTTCACCCGTCTTCATCACCGGCGCGCCGGTTTCGTAGTGGCGGATTTCGCCGAAACGCTTCAGGCGCGCAATATCGTGTTCGTCCAGCACGGGAAACATCTGTTCGCGGCGGGCTTCGATAATGGGGGATGCGGACATGGCGGCTCCAGAATTCCGGGTCAGCATGCCACGAATTCTGTCGATGCATCAGTGAGGAATTATGACGGCGGGCAGACTGGGCACGAACGCCCAATGCCCACCGTTTGGGCAATTTAATGCGCCCCTCGGTTTGATCTCCATCAAGGGCCAAAAAAGCCCCCGCTGTACACTTTCCTGATGATAGTCGAGAAAATCGCCCCATCGGAGACCAGGGTTCCGGCAATGACCGTCGGTGTCACCGGCTTTGATCGCGGCCTTGCCCCTCCCACGGCAGGACGAAAAAAGATCGTAGGCGTCAAATCCATCGTTGCCATCTTGCTGTTCCTGGGAATTGCGACACTGGGAGGGCTGTGGCTCTTGCAGCCGCCGGCTGTCGAAGCCGTTCATCCCCGTATCGGACCCGCCATCACCGCCATCTATGCCAGCGGCACGGTGGAACCATCCATCATGTTTCCCGTCGCACCGCGCATTGGCGCGCGCCTCATTGCGATCAACAAGGACGAGCACAGCTCGGTGCATAAGGGAGAGCTTCTCGGGCGTCTGGAAGCCACGGATATGGCTGGCAACGTCGCGCAGTTGGAAGCGCAGGCAACCTTCGCGGGCAACGACTATGATCGATATGCCAGGCTGATGAATGCCCGCGCGACAACCCAGCAAGCCTATGATCGCGCCCTCGCGACCTGGAATGCGGCAACGGCGGCGGTCCGGCAGGCCAGGGCCCAGGCCGGTTTCATGAATTTGGAAGCGCCGGGCGATTGCACGGTGATCGCGCGGGACGGTGAAATCGGTCAATTTATTCCCGCCAATACACCGGTGTTCTGGTTGTCGTGCCATCCCGAGTTGCGAATTTCCGCGCAAGTCGATGAAGAGGACATTCCCCTGGTAAAGGCAGGTCAGAAAGTCTTTATTCGCGCCGATGCCTTTCCGGGTCGGATCTTCCAGGGATCCGTGACCGAAGTGACGCCCAAGGGCGATCCCATCGGTCGCAGCTACCGCGTCCGCATCGGTCTCCCGCCGCAAGCGCCTCTCCACATTGGAATGACCACGGAAGCCAACATCATTGCGCGCGAAAATCCACGGGCCGTCCTTTTACCGTCCAGCGCGATCTCGGAAGAACATGTCTGGAAGATCGAAGACGGTCGCGCCAGGCGAATCCCCGTCACTCTCGGCGCCAAGACAAATGACCAGGTCGAAATCACCCAGGGCGTCACGCCCGGCGATCTTGTTCTGCGCAATGCCGGCGCCGCCCCGAAAGACGGCAAGGTGCCGCGCATCCGCCTGGTCGTCCCGTGAACCCGCTCTTGTTCGGAATTGCGCTCCGGCACCTGCTGGCGCGAAAGCGACAGACTTTCGTTTCCCTTCTCGGAATCGTGCTGGGTACGGCTTTTTTCCTCGGCATTTCGGCGATGATGCAAGGGTCCGAGGCCGATTTCATTCACCGCCTGATCGACAATTCACCGCACATCACCGTGGAAGACCAGTTCCGAAACCCGCAGCTGCAGCCTATTGTACAGCTTTATCCCGGCGCCGTCATTCAGATGCACCGGGTCAAACCCGAGACCGAGACCCGGGGAATCCGTCATTACGAACAGGCCCTCGACTATCTGCAATCCATTCCCGGTCTCACAGCCTCTCCCATGCTGCAGGGTCAGGGACTGATGACCTTCGCGGGCAAAGACGAAGCCCTGTCCCTGAATGGCATGGTCCCGAAGGATATTGAATCGGTTTCGACCATCGGCAATTATATGATCGACGGTTCCGTGAAGGATTTGACCGGCAACCCGGACGGCATCATCATCGGAAGCGAACTGGCGCGCATATTGTCCCTGGAAAAGGGAGAAAGCATCACGATTTCGGCCTCGACGGGGCAAGTACACACTTTCAAGATCGTGGGCATTTTCCATACCGGACGATCCGCCTTCGATCAGACCCAGGTCTTCCTCGCCCTGAAGAAAGTGCAAGCCCTGTTGAACAGGCCCAATCGCGCAAATCAGATCGTGGTCAAACTTGACGATCCTTATGCTGCACGAGATTTATCCGCTCAGATTGAATCGCGTCTCCAATACAAATCCGTCTCCTGGCAGGAAGCTTCCGAAGACATCATGAGCGCGCTCGCGCTGCGCAACATCATCATGTACAGCGTGGTGGGGGCGGTGCTGCTGGTGGCGGCATTCGGAATCTACAATGTCATTTCCACCGTCGTGATGGAAAAGCAGCGGGACATCGCGATCCTCAAATCCATGGGATTCCACGCACGCGATGTCCAGACGATATTCCTGATGGAAGGTATTCTTCTGGGCGTCCTGGGCTGCGCCTTCGGCCTGCCCTTCGGCACAGGCATCATGTTCGGGCTGGGACAGCTTGCCTTCAAATTCCCCGGAACCACGCAGCTGACGCAAATGCCGATTGACTGGAGCTGGCAGCAATTCGCCATTGCCGGCTCATTCGCCCTCATCGCGGCGATCGGCGCCGCTCTGCTGCCGGCGCGAAAGGCCGCGAAGGTCAGGCCGGTCGATATCCTTCGTGGAGCCGGGGCGTGAGCCAAGCCTTGCTTCGGGCGGAGCGGCTGACGCGAACGCTTCCGGGCGAGGTGCCGGTCACCTTGGTGCGCGACATCGATTTGCAGGTTGGTGCCGGTGAGTTCGTCGCCATCACGGGCCCATCCGGATCCGGCAAATCGTCGCTTTTGTATCTCCTGGGCCTTTTGGATCGCCCGACGAGCGGGAGCATGTGGCTCGAAGGCGTGGAGACATCCGAATTCGATGAAAACCGGCTGGCGGATATTCGCCTTTCCCGGCTGGGGTTTGTATTTCAGTCCAATTTTCTGCTGCCCGAATTCACTGCCCTCGAGAATGTGCTGCTTCCGATCCGGCGACTGGGAAAGCTCAGCGAGCGCGACGCTATGCAGCGGGCACGGAACATTCTTGCCGAACTCGACCTCGCCAGCCAATGCGAAAAACTGCCCCACCAGATGTCCGGCGGCCAGAATCAGCGCGTCGCCATAGCGAGAGCCATGGCGAATGACCCGCCAATAATCTTCGCCGACGAACCGACCGGCAATCTGGACACGGTTTCAAGCGCGAATGTTCAGAACATTCTCCAGGATCTGTCGCGTCGCAAAGGCCGCACGGTTCTGGTGGTTACGCACGACCAGAGCTTCGCCGCCAAATGCGATCGCATTATTCCCGTGGTGGATGGCAGGATCGTCGGAAAATAACGCGGTCGGGCGAGAATCATGATTGCTCCGCCCTGTCGGACCCCAGTCAACATCGACTTTCGTGCCGGCGCCCCCTTTCCAATGTGTCACGCTGGCGCCATTCTCATGGCGCTTTGCCCGGACGCGAGGCAAAGGCCACACGCACAAAGTGGCAAAACATCCTGCCGAGGGGACATTCATGAATCGCCGGACGTTGCTCGCCTCCATGACCAGCGGTGCGGCATTGCTCGCCTCGAACACCCGCTTTGCCTTCGCCCAGGATGCCGGCGGGCCGGGACCCGGCAATGTGATTACCGACGTGCCCGGGCTTCGCGTCGGCCAGGCCGAAGATTTCAAAGTCCGCACCGGCGTTACCGTCATTCTGGCGGATGAGCGTTACACCTGCGCTGTCGATGTGCGGGGCGGTGGTCCGGGCACCCGGGAGACCGATGTGCTGGATTCCTGGAACCTGGTGCATTCCGCCGATGCGGTGGTGCTGTCGGGCGGTTCGGTTTACGGCCTGGCGGCGGCCGATGGCGTCGCGGCATGGTTGGGCGCGCATGATCGCGGCTATGGCATGTCCACCGCGCCGGGCGTTCCCAAGTCTCCGATCGTGCCGGCCGCAATCCTCTACGACCTCGCCAACAAGGGCGACAAGGCATGGGGCGTCAATCCGCCCTATCGCGATCTGGGACTGCGCGCCGTCGAAGCCGCCGCTCATGATTTCCGGCTGGGCACGGCGGGCGCCGGCTATGGCGCGGAAGCCGGCGCGCTCAAGGGCGGCGTGGGCTCGGCCTCCTACGTCACCAAGGACGGCATGCGGGTCGGCGCGCTGGTTGCCGTCAACAGTTTGGGTTCGGTGACTGTTCCTGGGACGAAGCAGTTCTGGGCCGGCGCTTTCGAAATCGGAAACGAGTTCGGCGGCCTCGGCGCCAGCAACAGCCGCGTGATCGGCGAGGATTGGGGACAGACCAAGGTCAATCCGGGCGGGCGCACCAATACGACCATTGCCTGTATCGCCACCGATGTCGAACTGGATAGCGACCAGATGAAGCGCGTGACCATGATGGCGCAGGACGGGCTGGCCCGCGCCATTCGTCCGATCCATTCGCCCTTCGACGGCGATGTGGTATTCGGTTTCTCCACGGCGAAGCAGAAGATCAAGGGACCATCGGCCGACTTTGTCGTGGCGCGGATCGGAGCCATCGCCGCCGACGTCCTGGCCCGCGCCGTGGCGCGCGGCGTCTATGAAGCGTCGCTGCCGCCCGGCAGCGACGGCAAGACCTGGCGCGCACTGTAACGCCGCAGGAACTGGAGGCTCCGCGTGTCGCCCATTCTTCGCTACACGATCGGGATCGCCGTACCGTTTCTGTCCGTCATCCCCACCGTGCCGTTGCTCAACCGGCTCCCGGTTGCGCCTTTCGGCATGCCGCTGGGCCTGCTCTGGCTGTTCGCCGCCATTCCGCTTGCCTCGCTCTGTCTGGCGATCTGCTGGTTCGGCCATGACCGCCATCGTCCCGAAGAGCGGATTGATCCCGACTATGATGCCGGCGCACCGCCATGACGGTTGCTTTTCTCGGGATCATTCTGCTTTCGCTTGCACTTGCCCTCCTGTCGAAGCGCGGCCATATCCGCCAAAGAGCGGAAGATTTCTTCGTCGCTTCCGGCCAGTTCAACGCCATCCTGTTTTTCTTTCTGGCGGTGGGCGAGACCTACAGCATCACCTCGGTGCTCGGATATCCGGGCGGCCTTTATGCCAACGGCACCAGCTTCGCCACCTGGTTCCTGGGCTATATCCTTCTTGCTTTCGTGGTCGGCTATTTCCTCAATCCGCTGATCTGGCGCGCGGGCCGCATCCATGGCGCGGTGACCTTGCCGGATCTGTTCCGCCGGCATTTCGACAGCCGTCTGCTGGAAGTGGTGGTGGCATGCGCCGCGCTTCTGTTCCTGGTGCCGCTGGGGATGCAGCAGTTTCTCGGGCTGCAGATCGTGCTCAAGGAACTGGATTGGCAGATTTCTCCGCTGGTTCTGGCTATCGCCGCGGGGGGGCTCGCATTTCTCTACATCGCCATTTCCGGCATCCGGGCTTCGGCCTATGTCGCCATCCTCAAGGATGTCCTGCTGATCGCCGCCATTCTTCTGACCGGGATCGCGGCGATGGATCGCTGGACGGACAGCGGCACGGCCGCCGTGGAAATGACTGCCGCCTGGAAACACGCGATGCAGCCAACCCTGCAGGGCGATGTGTTTTCGGTCACCACCATTCTCTTGCAAAGCGTCGGGTTCTGCATCGTGCCGCAGACCTGCGCTTATATCTTCACGGCGCGTTCGGCTTCGGCGGTGCGGCGGGCGCAGATGACCATGCCGCTTTACATGGTGATGTTCCCGTTCCTGACCATCGTGGCCTATTACGCACTCAGCCATCCGATGCAACTTCAATCCGCCAATGACGTGTTTCCAGCCGTGGCGCGGATGCTGTTGCCCGCGCCGTTCGTAGGGCTGGTGCTGGCGGGCGCGGCGCTGTCTGCGCTGGTGGTGCTGACAGGTGTCTGTCTTGCGATCGGCCCGCTGGTGTCCCGCAATCTGGTGCCGGGCCTTAGCAACAATCAGCAGCGTCAATGGTCGAAGCTGGTGATGGCGTTGTATCTCCTGCTTTCCATCGTGGGCGCGGCCACCTCTTCGCAGCTGATGGTGACGATCAACAACCTCTATTATTTCGGCATGACGCAAATACTGCCCGGCATGCTGGGCATCCTGTTCCTGCGCCGGATGCGTCCGGCCGCGATCGTGGCTGGCATCGTCGCCGGCGACATGGTGGCGGTCGCGATCTATGAATTCGCCCTTCCGGTCGGCGGGATCAACGCGGGCTTCATCGGCCTGGCGGTGAATTTCGCGATTGTGTTCGCGGCGCTCTACTTTTCCCCGGACCGGGACCGGACTCCCATCGCCGCAAGGACACGGGGCACCACCCTTGGGGTGGATAACTTGAGCGCGCGCAGCATGGAACGTAGGATCGCCGGATGATCGAAGAACAGCTTTTCATTGCGGGCCAATGGCACGCCGCAAAATCAACCTTGCCGGTCGAGGATCCTTCCACGGGCGAGACGATTGGCACGCTGGCAGCCGGCACCGCCCAGGACATCGATACCGCCGTCGACGCGGCCCAGGCGGCGTTTTCCGGCGAATGGGGACGGCTCACGGCGGCGGAGCGCGGACGCGTGTTGGCGCGGATCGGCAAACTTGTCGAAGCCCAGGCCGATACCCTGGCGCAACTGGAAGCCCGTGACGTCGGCAAGCCCTTGAAGCAGGCGCGGGCCGATGCGCTGGCGCTGGCGCGCTATCTGGAATTCTATGCCGGCGCGGCGGACAAGCTGCATGGCGAGACCATCCCCTATCTCGCGGGCTACACAGTTTTCACCTTGCGCGAACCGCATGGCGTAACGGGTCACATCATTCCCTGGAATTATCCGATGCAGATCATCGGCCGCTCGGTCGTCGGCTCGCTCGCCGCGGGCAATGCCACCGTGGTGAAGCCGGCCGAAGAAGCGAGCCTGACCGCACTGGCCTTTGCGCGCATCGCCGCCGAGGCCGGCCTGCCCGCCGGAGCGCTGAATGTGGTGACCGGAACGGGCGAAGAGGCGGGTGCCGCGCTGGCGGGCCATCCGAACGTCCATCATGTCTCCTTCACCGGCTCGACCGCGGTGGGGACGCTGGTGCAGGCCGCCGCCGGGCGAAACGCCGTGCCTGTGACCTTGGAGCTTGGCGGAAAATCGCCGCAGATCGTGTTCGCCGACGCCGATCTGGAGCGGGCCCTGCCCTTCCTGGTGAACGCCGGAATCCAGAATGCGGGACAGACCTGTTCGGCGTCGTCGCGCCTGCTGGTGGAACAATCCATCTATGAACCCCTGCTGGAGAAACTCGCGGCGCGCTACCGTGCCTTGCGGGTGGGCGCCGCCAAGGACGATCTCGATGTCGGTCCCCTGATTTCCGCCGCGCAGAAATCGCGCGTCGAATCCTATATCGCGCGCGGCCGCAAGGATGGCCTGACGATTGCGGCGGAAGGCGCCATCGCTTCCAACGCCCCAAGCGGCGGCTATTTCCAGGCCCCGACACTGTTCGCCGGGGTCTCCCCCGATCACCTGCTGGCGCAAGACGAAATCTTCGGACCGGTCCAGGTCGTCATCCCCTTTCATTCCGAGGAGGACGCCATCCAGATCGCCAACGCGACCCAATACGGCCTGGTGGCCGGTGTCTGGACCCGCGACGGCGGCCGCGCCATGCGCTTGACGCGCGCGGTCCGGGCCGGCCAGGTCTTCATCAACAATTATGGCGCGGGCGGCGGCGTGGAGCTGCCCTTCGGCGGCGTCGGCCGCTCGGGCCATGGACGCGAAAAAGGCTTCGAGGCGCTTTACGCTTTCACGCGGCTGAAAACCGTCGCCGCTTTTCACGGATAGGAATGGGCATGCGCTTGCAGGACAGAGTTGCGGTGGTAACGGGCGGCGCCTCCGGTTTCGGCGAAGGCATCGTGCGCCGCTTCGCCAGCGAAGGCGCACATGTCGTGATCGCGGATTTGAACGAGGAGGCGGCGCGCAAGCTCGCCAAGGAAATCGGCGGGCTGGCGGTGCGCGCCGACATATCGCGCGGCGCAGACGTCAAGGCGCTCGCCAGGGCCGCGCTCGAGCGTTTTGGCGGCATCGATATCCTGGTGAACAATGCCGGCATCGGCCACAAGCCGCAGCCGCTCGACACGCTTACCGAAGACGATTTCGACCGCATCCTGGCGATCAATGCCAAATCCGTCTTCCTGACCGCGCGCGAGATCGTCCCGCTTATGAAGACAAAGAAGCGGGGCGCGATCCTGAACATCGCCTCGACCGGCGGCGTCAGCCCCCGGCCCAACCTGACCTGGTACAACGCCTCCAAGGGCTGGATGATCACCGCCACCCGTGCAATGGCGGTAGAACTGGCGCCGTTCGGCATCCGCGTCAACGCGATCAATCCGGTGGCCGGCGAAACGCCTCTGCTGGCCACCTTCATGGGCGAGGATACGCCCGAAATCCGGGCCAAATTCCTGGCCTCCATTCCCATCGGCCGCTTCTCGACGCCCCAGGACATTGCCGCCGCCGCCTGCTTTCTTTGCAGCGACGAAGCGTCCATGATCACAGGCGTTGCCTTGGAAGTGGACGGAGGCCGCTGCATTTGAAAAAGGGGGACGCGCCGTGAATATCCATGCCGGCATCGAGCCGGTCCTGCGCGAGATCGAAGCCCGCGAAGGCGAGATCGTGGCGCTGACCCAGGATCTGATCCGCTTCCCCACCGTCAATCCGCCCGGCGAAGCCTATCGGCCCTGCGCGGAGTTTCTCGGCGAGCGCCTGGCCCGCCGCGGCATGAAGGTCGAATATGTTCGCGCCGAAGGCGCCCCTGGCGACAATGACAAATATCCCCGCATCAATGTGATCGCCCGGCACGAAGGCGCCCGGCCCGGACCTTGCGTGCATTTCAACGGCCATCTCGATGTGGTGCAGACCGGTGCGGGCTGGACCGTCGATCCATTCGGCGGCCTAGTGCGCGACGGCAAGGTCTATGGCCGGGGCGCCTGCGACATGAAAGGCGGGCTCGCGGCCGCGGTGGTGGCGGTCGAAGCCCTGATCGATTCCGGGATGGAATTGCCCGGCGCCCTTGAAATCTCCGGCACCGTCGATGAGGAATCCGGCGGCTATGGTGGGGTGGCCTATCTCGCGGAGCGCGGATGGTTCTCGAAGCCCAAGGTCGATCATGTGATCATCCCCGAGCCTTTGAATGTCGACCGGGTCTGCATCGGCCATCGCGGCGTGTGGTGGGCGGAGATCGAAACATTGGGCCGCCAGGCGCATGGTTCGATGCCGTTCCTGGGCGACAGCGCGATCCGGCACATGAGCGCGGTGCTGGAGAAATTCGAGCATCAGCTTTATCCCGCCCTCGCCGCCCGCCATTCGGACATGCCCGTGGTGCCGGCCGGTGCCCGCCAGTCCACGATGAACATCAATTCGGTTCATGGCGGCGCGGCCGAACAATCCGAAGGTCTGCCCTCGCCCTGCGTCGCGGATTCCTGCCGCATCGTGATCGATCGCCGCTTCCTGATCGAAGAAGAACTGGTATCGGTCCGAAGCGAGGTGACGGCATTGCTGGATCAACTCGCCGGCGAGCGCTCCGGATTCAAATACAAGATGCGCGAGCTTTTCAGCGTCCAGCCCACCATGGCGGATCGTGACGGGCCGGTGGCTTCGGCGACGGCCAAGGCGGTTCGCAGAATCCTGGGGCGTGACGCCGAAATTGTCTGCTCGCCCGGCACCTATGATCAGAAGCATGTGGACCGCATCGGACGCCTGAAGGACTGCATCGCCTATGGTCCCGGCGTCCTCGATCTGGCGCACCAGCCCGATGAGTGGGTGGGAATCAAGGACATGGTCGACGCGGCGAAGGTGATGGCAGTGTCCGCAATCGATCTGTTGACGCGCGCCTAGACCGGCTCATATCGCTTTGTCGGAACCAATGCAGATGACGCCGCGCAGCAACGGGATCGCAGGGATGCTGCCACGCCTCCTGTTTTCCGTTGCGATGCTTTTCGCCCTCTGTGGCCCGATCCAAGCACAAGAGGCTGCCCGGGATATTTTGCGGAAAACGGAGTTGGTCGCGGACTGGGAGCTGGCACATCCCGCCAACGCCAGCGTCCCCTTTTCCCGGGACAGCGCCGATCCGCTGGGCTGGATCGCGGGCACGTTCTATACCGGCCTGACCGCGCTCGCGGACCGTTCGGACAGTCCCAAATATGCCGATGCGATATTGGCGCTCGGCGAACGCGAAAACTGGAAGCTGGGCGCACGCGCCTTCCACGCCGACGATTACGAAGTCGCCCAGAACTGGATCTGGGCCTTCAACCGCAAACACGATCCCCGAATGATTGCGGCGGTGCGGCAGCGTTTTGACTCAATCCTGAAAGCCAATCCTTCCGGATCACTGCTGATGGTGCCGACCTCCGGCCCGGACGATGGTTGTTTCCGCAGATGGTGCTGGAGCGATGCGCTCTTTATGGGTCCGCCAGGATGGGTCGCCCTAACGGGGGCACTGCATGACCCGCGCTATCTGGCTTTTGCCGACAAGGAATATCGCGCCACCGCTGCCTTGCTGTTCGACAAGGATCAGGCGCTGTTCTATCGCGACAGCAGCTATATGGGCCGAAAGGGAGCCCATGGCGAAAAAATCTTCTGGAGCCGCGGCAATGGCTGGGCCTATGCCGGGCTGGCGCGAATCCTAACCCTGCTTCCGCCCGATTCCGCCTCTCGCGGCCAGTACGCGGATCTGTTTCTCAGAATGTCTCGGAAAATCGTGATGTTGCAAAAGCCCGATGGATCATGGCCGCCGTCGTTGCTCGATCCACGCAACGACACGCCGCTCGAGACCAGCGGAACAGGATTTTTCACGTTCGGTTTGGCGTGGGGCGTCAAGGCCGGGCTTTTGAAGGATGATATGTACCGCCGCGCCGCAGAACGCGGCTGGAGCGCGCTTACCCGCGCGGTTCGCCCGGACGGCAAATTGGGCTTTGTGCAGCAACAGGATGCAGAGCCCAACGCCGTCCACGCCGAAGACACACAGCCTTTTGGCGTCGGTGCCTTTCTGCTGGCCGGTTCCGCGATGTTCGATCTCGCGCTTCACCGCGACCGCCGATGAAAGTTCCAATGCCGTGATTGCCGTCTGATTTTTAATGTTGCGAAACCGTCATGGCGGGAACGCGAGCCCCCGATCCATCATTGAGTCCTGCGAGGTCAGTCGGATTATCGCATGGCGCATTTGCGGCTTGTGCTTCCAGGAACCGGAAGCGATGTTACCCGCATCTTTACCGTAGAATGGGACAATGAGCGCCGCAAATTCGTGGCGCTGGACGATCACGGCGATGTGCTCGGCAGTTTCCCGAATCAAAGCAACGCTATTGGCAGCGCGATCCGAGACGCCAAGCTCGCCAGCCGTGCCGGCTGCCGCATCGCCGTGAAGGTGTTGCAGCAGAACGGAACCTTCCGAAACGAATATATCGCGCAGCCGCCACCGACACATTGAGCGTCAGCCGAACGCGCGGCGCGTAAGCGACGCGCCGGGAATCCCGCTCAAGGTCTTGAAGTTGGATAATGGTCGGAGCGGCGGGATTTGAACCCACGACCCCCAGTCCCCCAGACTGGTGCGCTAACCAGGCTGCGCCACGCTCCGATACCAAATTTTGAGGCCGAAATACCTCGGGGGCGCGGAATATGTCAGGGGGCCGCGCGCGAGGCAACCGCACCGGTGGAATTAAATCGCTTTGCGCCGGCGGGCTCGAATAAGGCCTTTTTTCAAGCCTTCCAGCTCGCCAAGCAGAACCTTGAGCCTGGCCCGTTCCCCGGCGGCGGCGCTCGCAACCGTGGCGGGCACCGCGGGCGTCGAAGGCACGCTGTCCAGCGCGTCGAAGAAAGGCAGGCTCATCGGCGACGGCACCGCGCGCAAATGGCTGGGACGTTTTTTCGCGTCCGGTTTTTTCTCCGGCCCGGCTTCGACGACAATCGCCGGTGCCGGCGCGGCATATGGCGCGGGCGCCTGTCCGCGCCCGATCTGCGCCACATGGCGCACGCCGCGTTCCTTCAAGATCTTTTGCACGCCCCGGATGGTGAGACCGTCGACATAGAGCAAGGCGCGAATGCCGCGCAGCAGATCGACATCGTCGGGACGATAGAAACGGCGCCCGCCGGCGCGCTTGACCGGCTTGATCTGGGCGAAACGGCTTTCCCAGAAACGCAGCACATGCTGCGGCACATCCAGGTCGGTCGCGACTTCACTGATGGTGCGGAATGCATCCGGCGATTTGGCGTGCGCGCCCGAAGCGCGGAGTGCCGGCGCCGCCATCAGTCCTCGCCTTCCGGAGATGGGGTCTGGCCATTGATCACGGCCTTGAGCACATGGCTGGGGCGAAACACCAACACGCGGCGCGGCGCGATCGGCACTTCGTCGCCGGTCTTGGGGTTGCGGCCCATGCGCTGCGATTTCTGGCGCACCGCGAACGTTCCAAAGGAGGACAGCTTGACGGTTTCGCCTTTGGCGAGAGCGCCGCAAACTTCTTCCAGCATATCCTCAACCATCTGGGCCGAGTCGGTGCGCGACAGGCCCACCGCCTGGAAGACGGCTTCGGTCAGATCCGCACGGGTCAATGTGTCCGATGACATGGCAAGCGACTCTTTAGCCCCGCCCGAAAGTTAGGCGCTGGGCGATTTGCCGTCAACATCAAAGGGATAGATGGCACCCTTACCGTAAACCATAAGCGGGCGCGATTCGGGCCGGATAGGGGCGCTGGCCGGGTAGCGCGAGGGATTTTGGCCGGTGAGAAGGGTTGCCTAGCGGCAACGTCGTGGCAACGCGCGGAGCGGGCGCAAGCCCGTGAGCACGCGCGACGTACTCAGCGGGCAAAAGACCCGCGCTACCAGCGCAGTAGGGCGGCGCCCCAGGTAAAGCCCCCGCCCATGGCCTCCAGCAGCACCAGATCGCCCTTTTTGATCCGGCCATCTTGGACCGCCGTCACCAGCGCCAGGGGCACGGAGGCCGCCGAGGTGTTGCCATGGACCGCCACGGTGGAGATCACCTTCTGCGCCGGGATGCCCAGCTTGCGGGCGGTGCCGTCCAGGATCCGCTGATTGGCCTGGTGCGGCACAAACCAGTCGATCTCGGAGACGGGAATGCCGGCCGCTTCGGCCGAGGCGTTGATCGCCGCCGCAATGTTGGTGACCGCATGGCGGAAGACTTCCTTGCCCTGCATCCGCAAGTGACCGGTGGTGCGGGTGGAAGACGGACCGCCATCGACATACAGCATGTCGTGCATCCGTCCGTCCGAGAATATCTTGGTGTTCAGCACGCCCTGATCGGAATTGTCGCCTTTGCCGTCATGGGCCTGCAGCACGATCGCGCCCGCCCCGTCGCCGAACAGCACGCAGGTGGAGCGATCGCTCCAGTCGAGCAACCGGCTCATGCTTTCCGCGCCGATCAGAAGGATGGTGCGCGCCTGGCCGCCGCGAATGAAATTGTCCGCCACCGAGAGGCCGTAGATGAACCCGGAGCAAACCGCCTGAACATCGAAGGCGGCCCCGCGCGTCATGCCCAGCCGCGCCTGCACCACGGTCGCGGTGGCGGGAAAGGTTTCGTCCGGCGTGGTGGTGCAGCAAATGATGATATCGATTTCGCCGGCATCGATGCCGGCATCCAGCAAGGCGGCGCGCGCCGCGCCCAGCGCCAGATCGGAAGTCTTCTCGCCTTCCTTGACGATCCGGCGTTCGCGAATGCCCGTGCGGTCGCGAATCCATTCGTCGGAAGTGTCCACCGATTTGGCTATGTCGCCATTGGTGACGATATTGTCCGGCAGACAAGCGCCGCTGCCGATGACCCGCGCACGTATCATGCCGTAACCGCCGCGCCGATATGCGCACGATCGGCTGTGATGCGCGAGTTGATATCGGCCTTGGCCATGGTGATGGCCATGTCCAGCGCCGAGGCGAAACCGATCGCGTCGGTGCCGCCATGGCTTTTCACCACCACACCGCCAAGGCCCAAAAAAATACCGCCATTGGCGGCCCGGGGATCGAGACGGCGGCGCAAGGTATTGAGCGCGCCGGAGGCGATGAAGGCCCCGATCTGCCCCAGCAGCGAGCGCTTCAGCGACCGGCGCAGAAACTGGCCGACCAGCTTGGCGGTGCCTTCCGCGGTCTTGAGGGCGATATTGCCGGTGAAGCCGTCTGTCACCACCACGTCCACCGTGCCTTCGGCGATATCATTGCCTTCGATAAATCCGTGAAAGGCCATGGGGAAATCGGCGGCGGTGGCGGCGCGCAGGATTTCCGCCGCGCCCTTCACCGCATCATTGCCCTTCTGCTCCTCGACGCCGACATTCAGCAAGCCGACGCTGGGCTTGTCGAGGCCCAGAACGGCATGCGCGAAGGCCTCTCCCATCACCGCGAAATCCACCAATTGCTCGGCGGTCGCCACGACATTGGCGCCGCAATCCAGAACCACAGTCTGCCCGCGCAGGGTCGGCCAGATCGACGCGATGGCGGGCCGGGAAATCCCTTCGACCACACCCAGCTGGAACATGCTCATCGCCATCAAGGCGCCGGTATTGCCGGCGCTGACCGCGACTTCCGCCTCCTTGTTCTTCACCGCTTCGATCGCGCGCCACATGCTGGTCTCGCGGCCGCGGCGCAGGACATGGCTGGGCTTGTCCTCCATCGCCACCCGATCGGGCGCGTGACGCACCTGCACGCGATCCTTCAAGCGCGGATGGCGCGCCAAAAGACCGTTCAGCACGGTTTCGTCGCCGACCAGGAGAAAACGCACTTCGGGATGACGCTGCACCGAACGCAACAGAGCGGTTATGACAATGCCGGGGCCAGCGTCGCCGCCCATCGCATCCACCGAAACGGTCAATTCGCGAGCCACGGCCACCCTTCCCAGAAACGAAGAGTGCGACTAGCTCTTCGCTTTCACGACTTCACGGTCGGCATAATGGCCGCAGGAGCCGCAGACATGATGCGGACGCTTGGGCTCTCCGCACTTCGGGCACTCGGCATGGGCCGCGGGGGTCAGGGCGTGATGCGAGCGGCGCATGTTGCGGCGCGACGGCGAGGTTTTTCGTTTGGGCACCGCCATGGCGGAAAACTCCTTCAAAGACCCAGCCGAAAAGCTCGGAAGGCCGAAACAGGGGGCGTGGGTAGCAGGAAAGCTGGCCCGGATTCAAGCCAAAAGCCGGGCCGGGCCAAGCATTAAAGCCCGGATTTCAACACTTTAAGCACGGCAAAAGGCCTTTCAGGGGGCTTATCCCCGTCGCTGGGGGGCTGGAATTCCACCCCGGGGGCCCTGGGATAAGGGTCGATTGCCAGCAGGAATTCCTCAATCAGGGGGGCCGTCAGGTCATAATGGAGGGTGCTGATTTCCTCGGGCGGATCTTCGTCGGCCAGGGAGACTTCCTCGGCCGAAGGCAGCTCCGGGGCGCGGCGCGAGGCGGGGCTGAAATGCAGATCGCGCGCGAAACGGCGTTCGATGTGGGAAGGCACATCCACCAAGGTCACCACACAGGCCTGGCGGATATCCGCCGTCAGGGTGAAATCGAGCCGGAACCGGTTGGCCGCGGTTTTTTTCAATTCGACCCGGCCGGCAAAGGAATCGACGTGAAGCAGATCGGAAAAACGCGCCAGCGCGATCCGTTCCTCCTCCGTGGCGTTGATGGTGACGATATCGCCCGCTTGTCCCAGGCGATTGAGGTTGTAGGGATGCGCAAACGGCAGGTCTTCGCTCATAGCCCGCCTTTTAGATCCGGGAGCGGCCCGAAATCCAGAACGCCATTGGCAAGGTCGCTCCGCGCCAGGCACGCCCGCGCGCTCATCACATAATCCGCCAGGCGGCGGGCATGATCGTCCACCGACGCGCCGCGCCAGACATTTCTTGCCAGCGCCTGCGCCAGCATCGCTTTGTCCGTCGCCCCGCCATAGGCCGCCAGCCGCCCGAAAAAGGCATTGGCGAACGCCTTCATGCGCCGCCCCATCCCCATGTCGCCGGTACCCTGTTCGCGCAGGGCTTCATCGAAACCGACAAAGAGAATGTCGGTGAGCGCCTGGGCCGCTTCATCCATGCCGGCGGCTTTCAGCCGGTCCAGGACCAGCCAGCCATGCAGCGCCACCATGTCGAACCGGCCGTCCATCGTGTCGGGAACATTCAGGGCACGGAAGAATATGGGGGCGCGGGCGCGGGCGACCAATTGCGCCTCCAGCCGGGCCGCGAATTCCTTGCGCGCCGCCGATTTGCGCAATAGATTCAACATGAACTTCGCCTCATTTGGGCTCTTTCCGGAACTTGACCCCTTTCAGGTCTTCGGGGGCCTTGCAACCGCCGGAGGCTGAGGTTAGCACAGACCCAATGGCGGGACGGCAGGCCACAAAGTCGCAAAGACCATGAAAATCATCACCGCAACCCTCCTCGCTTCGGCGGCAGCGCTGATCGCCTGCGCCCCGGTCATCGACCAGCGCGGTTATCTGGGCGACCCCCAGCTTGAGGCCGCCATCAAAAGCGGCACCGACACCAAGACCAGCGTCCAGGACCGGCTCGGCAATGCCTCCACCACTGCCACCTTCGGGGGCGACGCCTGGTATTACATCTCGGCAACCGAGAAACAGGTCGCTTTCTTCACGCCGACCGTTCTCAGCCGCGAGATCCTCGCGGTCTATTTCGACAAGAGCGGCAAGGTGACGGGGATGCGCCATTTCGGGCTCAAGGACGGCCACGTGGTCTCCTTCGAGACCCGCGAGACCCCCGCGCGCGGCCGCGAGCTTACCTTCCTGCAGCAGCTTCTGAACGCCCAGCCCGGCACCAGCCAGCGCAACATGGAAGACCAGAATCCGGGCGGCGGCGGCGGTCCGCCCACCGGCGGCGGCGGCGGACTGCCCTAAACAAAAAGCGCGGACCATCGGTCCGCGCTTTTTTATTTCAGCATGCCCCAGCTTTCTTCCCCCGCAAGGCGAAGCCTTTGGCGGGGGAAGATGTGCGGTAGCGGGCTTGCCCGCGTGCCGCACAGATGGGGGCAATCATCAGAGATGCGCGAGCACCGCGAGCAGCAGAAGCGCGACGATGTTCGTGATCTTGATCATCGGGTTGACGGCCGGACCGGCAGTGTCCTTGTAGGGATCGCCCACCGTGTCGCCGGTCACGGCAGCCTTGTGGGCGTCCGAGCCCTTGCCGCCGTAATTGCCGTCCTCGATGAACTTCTTGGCATTGTCCCAGGCGCCGCCGCCCGATGTCATCGAGATGGCGACAAACAGACCCGTGACGATCACACCCATCAGCATCGCACCCAGCGCGTTGAAAGCCTGGGTCTTGCCGGCGATCTCCAGCACCAGGACGAACAGCACGATCGGCGAGAACACCGGCAGCATGGACGGAATCACCATCTCCCGGATTGCCGCCTTGGTCAGCAGATCGACCGCGCGGGCATAGTTGGGCTTTTGCGTGCCTTGCATGATGCCCGGCATCTCGCGGAACTGCTTGCGCACTTCCTCGACCACCGCGCCGGCCGCACGGCCCACCGCCGTCATCGCCATGCCACCGAACAGATACGGCAGAAGGCCGCCGAACAGCAGGCCCACCACAACCCAGGGATCTGACAGGCTGAAGGTCGGCTGCGTCAGGCCGGCGAAAAAGCCGGTGCTTTCGGTCGCGAAGAACTTCAGGTCCTGGGTATAGGCAGCGAACAGCACCAGCGCGCCGAGGCCCGCCGAACCGATGGCATAGCCCTTGGTCACGGCCTTGGTAGTGTTGCCCACCGCGTCCAGCGCATCGGTGGTCTTGCGCACATCGCCTTCAAGACCGGCCATTTCTGCAATGCCGCCGGCATTGTCGGTGACCGGACCGAAGGCATCCAGCGCCACGATCATGCCCGCAACCGACAGCATGGTGCTGACGGCGATGGCGATACCGAACAGGCCCGCCAGCGAATAGGCGACGATAATGCCGACGCAGATCACCAGCGCCACGGGCGCCGTCGATTCCATCGAGATCGCCAGCCCCTGGATCACGTTGGTGCCATGGCCGGTCACGGAGGACTTGGCGATCGACCGAACCGGCCGGAAATTGGTGCCGGTATAATATTCCGTGATCACGATCAGGGCCCCGGTAACAGCCAGGCCCACCAAACCGCACCAGAACAAGGTCTGGCCGGTATAGGAGGCATCGCCGCTGGTGATCGGCGTATCCATGCCGATCAGCCAGTTGGTCAGCGGCCACAAGCCGATCAAGGAAAGCACCATGGTGGCGATCACGCCCTTGTAGAGTGCGCCCATGATGTTCTTCGAGGCGCCGAGACGCACGAAGAAGGTACCAATGATCGAGGTAATGATGCTCATGCCCGCGATGGCGAGCGGATAAAGCATCAGCGCGCCCTTCATGGTGCCGGTGAAATAGATCGAGGCCAGAACCATGGTCGCCACGGTGGTGACCGCGAACGTCTCGAACAGATCCGCCGCCATGCCGGCGCAGTCGCCGACATTGTCGCCCACATTGTCGGCGATGGTGGCCGGGTTGCGCGGGTCATCTTCGGGAATGCCCGCCTCGACCTTGCCCACCATGTCGCCGCCGACATCCGCACCCTTGGTGAAGATGCCGCCGCCGAGACGGGCGAAGATCGAGATCAGCGATGCCCCGAAGCTGAGGCCGATCAGCGATTCCACAATGGTGCGGCTTTGCGCCGGATCATTGAGGCTGAGACCCAGGGGGCCGGTAAGGAAAGCGTAATAGCCTGCAACGCCCAGCAGACCCAGGCCCACCACCAGCATGCCGGTGACGGCGCCGGCGCGGAACGCGACCGATAGACCACCGGCAAGCCCGGAGCGCGAGGCTTCGGTGGTGCGCACATTCGCCCTTACCGAAACAAACATGCCGACATAACCGGCCAAACCCGACAGCACTGCGCCGATCAGAAAGCCAAGACCGAGTTGCCAGCCCAGAAACCAGCTGGCGAGAACGAAGATCACCACGCCGACCATGGCGATGGTCGTGTATTGGCGATTGAGATAGGCGTTGGCGCCTTCCTGAATTGCGGCGGCAATTTCCTGCATGCGGGCATTGCCCGCGCTGAGGCTGAGCACAGAGCGTATGGTCCAGACGCCATACAGCAGCGCCAGCACGCCACAGCCTAGAATGATGGGTAGTTGCGAATTCATATTGAAGTGTCCCTCGTTTTTGAAAAACGTTGATCGGCCCGGATCGACCGGGTCGATCCCAATGGCCGGTCCGCCCAGGGACCGCTTCAAGGGCGGGCGCAGACTGCCAAATGCACGCAATTCAGGCAACCACACTTCCGCCACAAATTGCCAAATTTTTGGATGATTAGTGGGCCTGGACTGGTTTTGCAGGGGCCGCAGGGGTCGCAGGAGCCGAATCGGTGCCCGGTTGGCCGGGTACGGCGGTGACGGGGCCCGGGTGCAGCGGTGCAATCTGGACCTGCATGATGGCGATGGAGACGATCTTGCCTGCCCCCACCACCTTTCGCGCGTCGGCCAGCAGCCGGGCTTCGAGGGCCGCGTTGTTCACCGTCAAGGGGTCGCCGGAGGTCGCGATCTCCGTGGCGTTCACATCCCGAACAAAGGCGTCCTGGATGAAAGCGATCTTGTCCCGCGCCTGGTTGGCAATGATGTCGGAGGTCGCGGTGAGCCGGCTGGAGATATAGGCATAGCCCGACAATTTGCCGTCGGCGCCGGTCAGGGGCGCCATCAGGAACGGCATGTCCACATTGGTCCCCGGCGCGCCGCCGGTGGCGGCGTCCTTGGCGGGTGCCTCTTTTTCGGCGGCCGCGACCGGCATGGCCAAAATCATCAGCAGCAGAGGGACGAATAAGTGGCGCATGGCACCAACGCTGTCAAAACAGGGTTAGGGATTGGTTAATTCAGAAATGCCGGTAGCCGGGTTGGGGCACATTCAGAACCGCTCCCCGGAAAAGAATTCTGACCCCCTCGCCCGGCTTTGCCGTACCGACGCGCGTGACGACGATGCCCGCGCTCGCGGCCTCCGCATGGATTTGGGGTTCGCGGGCAGGATCGGCCGCAAAAGCGATCTGATAATCGTCGCCCGCTGTCGCGGCACGAAGGATGGCGTCGGGCTCGTTGCCCAAAAATGCCCGCAGCGCTTCGGAGCGCGGAATAGCCTCGGCGTCGATTTCGATTTGAATGCCGGACGCGCTCGCAAGGTGGCCCAGATCGGCAATCAGGCCATCCGAGACATCCACGGAGGCATTTGCAAAATAAGATAATGACCATCCAAATCGCACCGGCGGCTTGGGGAGCCTGTAGGCATCTATGAGGAAATTGCGGTCCCCTACCGGAATCGCCGCAGTCGTTTTTCTCAAAAGCTCCAATCCTGCGCTACTGTCGCCGATCGTGCCGGACACATAGATCGCGTCGCCGCTTTTTGCGGTACTGCGTCGAACCATTTGATCCTGCCGGACATAGCCGAATGCCGTGACCCCAATCGCCAGCGCACCCCTTCCGGTATCTCCGCCGAGGAGGGAAATCTCAAAACGTTCCTGATCGTTCGCCAAACCGCCTGCAAAACCCTTGAGCCACGCATCATCGGCGTCGGGCAAAGTAAGATTGAGAAGGTAGCCGAAAGGCCTGGCGCCCTTGGCGGCAAGGTCCGACAGATTTACCCGCAGCGCCTTCTTCGCGATTGTGTCCGGCGGATCATGCTTGAAGAAATCGGTGCCTTGGGCGATCTGGTCGGTGGTGACGATGAGATCGAAACCGGGCCGGGGTGGAATCGCGGCCGCATCGTCCTTCAGCCCGAACGCACCGGGCGCGGTGGCAAGCGGCGCGAAATAGCGGGCGATGAGGTCGAATTCATTCATCGCCCACCGCTCAAAATCCTATTTCATCATCGGGAACCGGTTCCCCGAATTCCGGCGCGCGCTTTCTATGCGCCATGCGATCGAGCGCAGCGTTGGCGAAGCTGGGTTCGTCGCCGGCAAAGAAATCATGCGCAATGCCGACATATTCGTCGATCACGACCTTGGCGGGTACATCGCGCCGCGCCACCAGCTCCAGCCCGGCGGCGCGAAGGATGGCCCGCAGGATCGAATCCATCCGCGTCAAGGTCCAGGTCGCGGAGAGGCAGGCAGCAATGGCCTTGTCGATCTCGACCTGATGCGCCGGCACGCCTTCGACGATGCTTTTGAAAAAATCCGTGTCGGTGGGCGTCTCGGCGAAACGATGGGCGATGAATTCCTCGGCCACCTCCTCGGCGCCTACGCCCGCCAGTTCCATCTGATAAAGCGCCTGGACCGCCGCCAGGCGGGCTGCCCGCCGCGCCTCGGCATCGATTTTACCTGCGGCGCTCATGCCTGTTCTCCCAGACGCTTGGCGAGCGCAACCATCACTAGGCAGGCGCGGGCGGCATCGCCGCCGACATCGCGCTCTTCCTTGAGCGCCATTTGCAGCGCCACATCTTCGGTCGCGGCGACCACAACGCCGTTGCCGATACACAGGCCCTGATCGGCGCCGAGCCGGGTCAGGCCAAAAAAACAATTCTGCGTGATCAGGTCGAAATGCGGCGTGCCGGTCCGCACCAAGCTGCCCAGCGCGACATAGCCGTCGAAACGGTCCGCCCGCGCGCCCAGCGCGATGGCGGCGGGAATCTCCAGTACGCCCGGAACCGAAGCCCGCGTGAAATGCGCGCCGCCCTGCTGCAAAGCTTTTGTAGCGCCGTCCGTCAGGGCATCGGAGATCGCCGGATGGTACCGCGCCTCGACAATCAGAATATTCATTACCCCCTCCGGTCTTCGCTGGCTCGAGAGCCAGCTACGACCACCTCCCCCGCCAGTGCTTCGCACGCGGGGGCGGAAGGCCATGACCAAGACGTTGTAATTCGCATGTTATTTCGGATCGTCGCCTTCGAGCTCACCGATCAGGGCCTCGAAATCCCGCGTCTCGCGAAAATTGCGATAAACCGAGGCGAAGCGGACATAGGCGACCTTGTCCAGGCTGGCCAGGGCCTGCATCACCAGTTCACCGATCATGTTGGCGGGAATTTCGTTCTCGCCCATCGATTCCAGGCGCCGCACGATACCGGTGATCATGCGGTCGACCCGTTCGCGCTCCACCGGGCGCTTGCGCAGCGCATGATTGATCGAACGCTCCAGTTTGTCGCGGTCGAAGGACTCGCGCCGGCCATTCTTCTTGACCACGATCAACTCGCGCAGCTGCACCCGCTCGAAGGTGGTGAAGCGGCCGCCGCATTCCGGGCAATGCCGGCGGCGGCGGATGGCGGAATTGTCCTCGGAAGGACGGCTGTCCTTCACCTGGCTGTCGTCATGTCCGCAGAAGGGGCAGCGCATTTAAGGCCTCTCAATAGATCGGAAAGCGACGGCAGAGTTCGCCGACGCGCGTCCGCACGCTGGCCTCCACGGCGGCGTCGCCTTCTTCATGGTTCTTGCTGGCGAGCCCGTCCACCACTTCGACGATCAGCTTGCCGATCTCGCGGAATTCCTGCGGCCCGAAACCACGGGTGGTCCCGGCCGGCGTGCCGAGCCGGATGCCCGAGGTGACGAAAGGTTTCTCCGGATCATAGGGAATGGCGTTCTTGTTGCAGGTGATGAAGGCGCGGTCGAGCGCCTTTTCCGCGAACTTGCCTTTTGCATTCTTGGGCCGCAGATCCACCAGCATCAGGTGATTGTCGGTGCCGCCCGAGACGATGTCGAGGCCTTGCGACCTCAGCGTCTCGGCCAAGGCGCGGGCATTCTCGACGACATTCTTGGCATACACCTTGAAACTGGGCTGCAGCGCTTCCTGGAACGCCACGGCCTTGGCGGCGATCACATGCATCAGGGGACCTCCCTGCAGGCCCGGGAAAATGGCCGAATTGATTTTCTTTGCCATCGCCTCGTCATTGGTGAGGATCAGGCCGCCGCGGGGACCGCGCAGGGATTTGTGGGTGGTGGAGGTCACCACATGGGCATGCGGCAACGGCGAAGGATGCGCGCCGCCCGCCACCAGACCGGCGAAATGCGCCATGTCCACCATCAGGTACGCCCCGACTTCGTCCGCGATCTCGCGGAAGCGTTTGAAGTCCCAGATGCGCGAATAGGCGGTGCCGCCCGCGATGATCAGTTTGGGCTTGTGGGCGCGCGCGGTCGCGGCGATCTCGTCCATGTCGAGCAGATTGTCGTCGCGGCGCACGCCATACGGGATCGGCTTGAACCATTTGCCGCTCATATTGACCGGCGAGCCATGGGTGAGATGGCCGCCCGCGGCCAGATCCAGCCCCATGAAGGTGTCGCCCGGATTGAGCAGCGCCAGGAACACCGCCTGGTTCATCTGGCTGCCGGAATTGGGCTGGACGTTGGCGAACTGGCAGTTGAAGAGTTTCTTGGCGCGCTCGATCGCCAGGGTCTCGATCACATCGACATATTCGCAGCCGCCATAGTAGCGCTTGCCGGGATAGCCTTCGGCATATTTGTTGGTGAGGACCGAACCTTGCGCCTCCAGCACCGCCTTGGAGACGATATTCTCGGAGGCAATGAGTTCGATCTTCTCGCGCTGGCGGCCCAGTTCGTCGGCAATCGAGGCAGCCACTTCCGGATCGGCCTCGGCCAGGCTGCGGGTAAAAAATCCGGAATTTTCCGAAACGGAATTGGCCATAGCCGACATCGCCACCACCTTGTTGAGAGGCCGGCCCGATCTTGACGGGTCCGGCACGGGTCGCGGATTTACCCTGCCCCGGGCACCAAATCTAGCGCGGCTTTGAGCCGGCCCCTAGCGGCCGCCAGATCCCGTAAAAAAGGCCGATTTCCGGGGGTTTAACCATCCCGGCGGAAGCCTATAGTAAAGCAGCGTTCTATATTTTAGAGTATAAGTATAGACGGCGCACACTCAGTAATCGCGCCCCGGAGAAAAATCTGTTCATGCGTGACGACAATCGCAGCGAAGAAGAAATCCTCAAATTGGTGACGGAGATCGTCTCCGCCTATGTGAGCAAAAATCCCGTGGCGGCGGAGGATTTGCCCAACGTGATCAAAAGCGTGCACGCCACCTTGGGCGGCTTTCAGGGCGGTGAAGGCGCCGTCCTCGCCCGTGCGCCGGCCGTGCCGGTGAAGAAATCGGTGACGCCCGACTACATCATCTGTCTGGAAGATGGCCGCAAACTGAAAATGCTGAAGCGCTACCTGCGCGCGCAGTATGATCTGACGCCGGAAGCCTATCGCGCCAAATGGAATCTGCCCGCCGATTATCCGATGACCGCGCCCAATTACGCGGCCCGGCGCAGCGAATTCGCCAAGCAGAGCGGATTGGGCAAGCCTGGCCGCAAGAAACAGGCCTAGGCTTTCTTTTCCATCACATATTTCAGCTTGCGCGTGGCCGCCTGCGCCAGCACATCGCGGCCGGCATTGGCGGGGCCCACAATGCTGGCTTCTGTGCCGGTCGCGGCGTCAATTGCCGTGGCCTTGACGACATTGCCCTGAACGACAAATTCAAAAAGGATTTCGCCCTTCGAGGACGGATTCATTTTATTGGTCGCGCAGCCGGACGGAGTTGCTAGCAACAGCGTAGCAACGGTTCACGTGCTCCGCACGCTCCCACTTTTCCTGGCTGTCGCTCCTCAAGCCGCGCGGGCCAGCTTGTGCGCGTCCCAGACGATATTGAGCGCGGCGATCAATTCCTCGATCATTTCGTCGCTATGCGCCGGCGAAGGTGTCAGGCGCAGCCGCTCGGTACCGCGAGGCACGGTGGGATAGTTGATCGGCTGGACATAGATACCGTGCTCCTTCAGGAGCACATCCGTCACCGATTTGCACAGCGCCGCGTCACCCACAAACACCGGCACAATATGGCTGGGGCTGTCCATCACCGGCAGGCCTGCATCCACCAGGCGCTTCTTCAGGCGCGCGGCGCGGTCATGCAGCCGCTCGCGCTCGACGTCGCTTTCCTTCAGGTGCCGGATGGAGGCGAGCGTACCGGCTGCGATGGCCGGCGCCAGCGAGGTGGTAAAGATGAAGCCGGGCGCGAAAGAGCGGATGCAATCCACGATCTCGGCGGTGGTGGCGATATAGCCGCCCATCACGCCGAACGCCTTGGCCAGGGTGCCCTCGACGATATCGATGCGGCCCATCGTGCCATCGCGTCCGGCCACGCCGGCGCCGCGCGCGCCATAAAGGCCAACGCCATGGACTTCATCGATATAGGTGAGCGCGCCATATTTATCGGCCAGATCGCAGATCGCCTTGGTGGGCGCAAAATCGCCGTCCATGGAATAGACGCCTTCAAAGGCGATCAACTTGGGCGAGGCCGGATTGGCTGCCTGCAGCAACTCCTCCAGATGCGCCATATCGTTGTGGCGGAAGACATATTTGACGGTGCCGCCGTGACGAATGCCCTCGATCATGGAGGCATGGTTGAATTCGTCAGAGAAGATGATCAGGCCGGGCAGGATCTTGGCCAGGGTCGCCAGGGTGGCGTCATTGGAGACAAAGCCGGAGGTGAAAAGCAGCGCCGCTTCCTTGCCATGCAGTTCGGCCAGCTCTTGCTCCAGCTCGACATGATAATGGCTGGTGCCGGAGATATTGCGGGTGCCGCCGGAGCCTGCGCCCACGGTGTCGACTGCCTCATGCATGGCGGCCAGGACCTTGGGATGCTGGCCCATGTTCAGATAATCGTTGGAACACCAGACGGTGATCGGGCGGATGCCGCTGTTGGAGCCATCGGCATCGGTCAGGAAGTCGGCCTTCGGATAGTCGCCGCGCTGCCGCATGATGTCGGCGAACACGCGATAGCGGCCTTCCCTGCGCAGCGCAGTCAGGGCTTCCTGGAAACTGGAAGTATAAGGAAATGCCATGCCTGAGCCGCCTTCAACTGGGCCTGTCCGCCGCCAACATACTCGATACCAACCCCCTGATTCCACGCAATTTGTCACATGAGAGCCTTGCCCGGACCAATAGTTGCAAGACATTCTCATCTGGCGGCGGCGTCGATCAGGCGGCCATCGACACGGCCGCGTTCACCGCCATGGCAATAAAGACGGTATTGAAGAAGAACGAGACGATGCCGTGCCATAGCACCGTGCGGCGCATTGCGGTGCTTTTCACCACCACATCGGAAACCTGGCAGGTCATGCCGACGACAAACGAAAAATAGAGAAAATCCCAGGCGCACGGCTCGCCCCCGCCGGGAAAGCCCAGATCGCCTTCATCGTCTGCCGGCGTGGCGGGATCGTCAAAATAATGAACATCGGCGTAGTGAAACGCCATCACGGTGTGCAGGACGAACCAGCCCAGCGGCGCGCCGATTCCCGCCAGCACCAGTGGCACGATCTCGATGCCCTGCTTCTTGGCCAGGGCCTCGAACACGGCGACAGAGAAAAACACCATCGTCGCCAGGATGATGACGATGACGAATGCGAGGCCCTCGTCCTCGCTCTTGGCGCGCTTTTTCAGATCCCGCGCCGTCTGGCCCGCGATCATCGCCAGGCAAAGGCCGAGAAAGACGAAGTAGAATACGTCGCCGGCCGCCAGAAGGGCCACGGGCAAGGCCGCCATCCGGCCGATCTCCAAGGTGATCAGCCCGCACGCCAGCGCAATATAGAAACGAATATGGCGACCCAGCGCCGCCGCCAACCAGTTGGACATGCCCGCAGACTAGCTGAGTCGCGGCTGCCAAGGCGCGAGGGATTTTGATCCCTGGGCAGGAGCGTCGCGCGGAGCGTGCGTCAGCACGTGAGCACGCGCGACACAGCCAGGGATCAAAAGACCCGCGCCTTACAAGCGGAAGCGGACCTGGTCGATCCAGAAACGCTCAAGCCGCTTCAAGGTGACGTTCATCGTCTCCATGTCGCTGAGGCTGACATTGCCCACCGCTTCCAGGGAGCCCAGATGACGGTCGAACAATTCGCGCAGCATGTCGCGCACGACTTCGCCTTTGGTCGTCAGGCGCACCAGCACCGAGCGGCGATCGGCTTCCGAGCGCGCATGATGAATGTAACCACCTTCGACCAGCTTCTTGAGATTGTAGGAAACATTGGAGCCCAGATAATGGCCCCGCGTGCGCAGCTCGCCCGCCGTCAATTCCTGATCGCCGACATTGAACAGAAGCAGCGCCTGCACGGAATTGATCTCGCGTTCGTCGCGGCGATCAAGTTCGTCCTTGATGACGTCCAGAAGCTGGCGATGCAGACGCTCAACCAGGTTGAGCGTCTCCAGATAATGCTTTCGCACGGACGCTGCGCCTTCCAGCGCCGCCGCGGCTTGCGGTTTGGCCATTGCCGTCATTTCAACACCACCCCCGCTTTTTGCGGAGCCCACCCGGTTATATTTACAGCGGAGGTTAGGGCGGACTCATTAAGAGCGTGTAAAATGCACTCGAATTGCCGCTGCAAAACCGGATCTTGGAACTTCCCTGTCAGTCGTGGCAAACAAAAGATGAAATTATTCGCAGGTCTTTTCCGCAAGTGGCAGTTCCCGCGCGCCGAGCGACCCGAAATAGCCTGCGATATCAGCGTCTTTCACACCCACCAGCTGATCGGGATGCCAGCGCGGGGCGCCATCCTTGTCGATCAAGACCGCGCGCACGCCTTCGCGAAAATCCGCGCCCATGACCGCGCGCGAGGCGACGCGATATTCCATTTTGAGACACCCGTTCAACGAAAGCGCCCTGCCTTCCCGCAAAAGCCGGAACGCCAGCTTGAGCGAGGTCGGCGAGCGTGTACGCATCAGGCGCGCGGTTTCGGCGGAAAATGCACTGCCGTCGCGATCCAGCCGCTCCAGCACGGCTTCGACCGAAGACGCCGCGAACATGGTGCCGATTCGCGCGCGATGCTCGTCCAAGGGTGCAGGTGGCGGCCGCCGCGCCACTGCGGCAATCGCGCTTGCCGCGTCCTCGCCCTCCGCCAATCGCTCGATCAATACCGCGTGATCGGACCCCGCGACGCTGTGCGTGACCAGATTCAATGCCAGCGCGTCACCCAGGCCGATGTGCATGCCGGTCAAGCCGAGATACATCCCGGTCTCGCCGGGGCATCGCGATAGAAAATAACTTGCGCCAATATCGGGAACAAATCCGATGCCGGTCTCCGGCATCGCAAACGCCAGATCGTCATCCGCGAGACGGTAACGCCCATGCACCGAAACCCCGGCGCCGCCGCCCATCACCACCCCATGGGTGAGCGCGACATAGGGTTTGGAATAAGCCCCGATCAGCGCATTGAGCCGGTATTCGTCGCGCAGGAAGATGGCCGCCGCGGCGGTCCCATCATGACTGCTTTGCGCCATGGATCGGATATCGCCACCGGCACAAAAAGCGCGCGGCCCGGCGCCCCTTATGGCAACCGTCTTTATGCCCTCGTCCCGGGTCCATTCCTCCAGGGTTTTCAGCATGCCAATGCACATGCCGTGGGTCAGCGCGTTCAAGGCCTTTGGTCGGTTCAGAGTGATGAGGCCGAGCGCGCCCTGTGTCTCGAACAGGATATGGGGGTCGGTCTGAAGCATGGCGCCAGATTAACCGCCATCGGGGGCGTGACAAGCCGCGGACTTGCGCGAGACAGCGCGAATTGGCAAATGTGAGATCATGAGCGCCTATCCCGCCACGCGCATGCGCCGCCTTCGCCGCCACGACTGGACCCGGCGGCTTGTCGCCGAAAACACATTGTCGCCCGCGGACCTGATCTGGCCGATCTTTCTGATCGATGGCGACCGGAAGCGCCAAGCCATCGCGTCCATGCCGGGGGTGGAGCGGCTGTCCGTCGATCTGGCGGTGGCTGCCGCCGAAGATGCGGCAAAGCTGGGCATACCGGTGATCGCCCTGTTTCCGTCCACCGACCCATCCTTGAAAACCGAAGACGGCCGCGAGGCAATAAACGCCAACAACCTGGTCTGCCGCAGCGTGCGGGCGATCAAGAAGGCGGTCCCGGAGATCGGCATTCTTTGCGATGTGGCACTGGATCCCTACACCAGCCACGGCCATGACGGGCTGATCCGGGACGGCGATGTGCACAATGATTCAACACTCGAGATGCTGGTGCGCCAGTCCCTCATCCAGGCGGAAGCAGGCGCCGATATCATCGCCCCTTCGGACATGATGGACGGGCGCGTCGGCGCCATCCGCACCGCACTGGAAGCACAGGGTCACCACAACACGCTGATCATGGCCTATGCGGCCAAATATGCTTCCGCCTTCTACGGCCCGTTCCGCGACGCGCTGGGATCGGCGCAGGCGAAGAGCGCCGGATTGAAAGTCGGCGACAAGCGCACCTATCAGATGGACCCCGCCAATGGCGACGAAGCCATGCGCGAAGTGGCGCTGGACCTGCAGGAAGGCGCCGACATGGTGATGGTCAAGCCCGGCATGCCCTATCTGGATCTGGTGCGGCGGGTGAAGGATAGCTTCGGCGTTCCCACCTTCGCGTACCAGGTGTCGGGCGAATATGCGATGTTGTCGGCGGCATTCGAAAAAGGCTGGCTGGACCGCGACCGCGCTATCCTGGAGACATTGACCGGCTTCAAGCGCGCCGGCGCCAGCGGCATCCTGACCTATTTCGCGGTGGAAGCGGCGAAGCTGCTGCGGCGCGGCTAGTCGCGCTTCGTCGAGAACAGGCTTCGCAATAAAATCTCCGCCCGGCTCGGCAGCACATGCAGGCCCGAGCGCCTCTGGCCCAGATCGATGACGTTTTCCAGAACCAGCATGGCGAGACCATGCACCGCCGACCACACCGCCAGCCCCAGATTGGAATCGTGCAAGGCCGCGCCGATTTCATTGCCGATGGCATCGGCCGCCTGCCCGAGGGCGGGAAACTTGTCGCGGTTGGGAAGCTGCGAGCCGAACATCAACCGCGCCACCGCCGGACGCTTGGCGACAAATCGCATATAGGCTGCTCCGATATTGGCGATGCGGTCGGACTCCGGCCCCACCATCTTGGCCGCCTCGACGATATATTGGCGAAGTTCACTAAAGCCTTCCACGCTCAATTCGACCAGAAGGGCTTCGTGATTGGGGAAATGGCGATAGGGCGCCGCGTGGCTGACCCCCGCGCGCCGCGCCACGGCCCGCAAAGTCAGCGCGCCCAGCGACTGTTCCTCCAAAATGCACCGCGCCGCATCGAGCAACCCGTTGCGCAGATCCCCGTGATGATAGGAGCGTTGCAACTCGGGCGATTTGCCCTGGGCATTGTCCTCGGTGTTGCACTGTTCGTTATTCATGCTTTGCCTCTCCGCGCCCCTTGGCGCACATATTCCTGCCGGGCAAAAAGACTGGACGTGTCCCAGCGCTTGCCACCCAGGCCTTCCACTTCCGCATAAAATTGATCCACCAGCGCGGCCAGCGGCAGGCTGACGCCCGCGCGGCGGGCTTCGTCGAGACAGATGCCCAGATCCTTGCGCATCCATTCCACGGCGAAGCCGTGATCGTATTTATCGGCTGCCATGGTTTTGTAGCGATTTTCCATCTGCCAGCTTTGCGCGGCGCCTTTGGAGATCACCTCGACCACCGCTTCGATATCCAGGCCGGACGCCCGCGCCAGGCAGAGGCCTTCCGCCAGGCCCTGCACGACGCCGGCAATGCAAATCTGGTTGACCATCTTGGTGAGCTGGCCGGAGCCGGATGGACCCAGCAAGCGCATTTGGCGCGCATAGGCTGCCATCACAGGTTCGGCGCGCGCATAGGCTCCCGGCTCGCCGCCGCACATGATGGTGAGCTTGCCGTTGACCGCGCCCGCCTCGCCGCCCGAAACCGGGGCATCGATAAATTCAAACCCCGCCTTTTGCGCCGCCGCTGCCAGCTCGCGGGCGATCGTGCCTGAAGCGGTCGTGTGATCCACGAATACCGCGCCCTGTTTCATCGCCGCGAAAGCACCGTCTTTTTCCAAAGTGACTTGGCGCAGATCGGCGTCGCGGCCGACACAGGCAAATACGATCTCGGCGTCGGCCGCGGCCTGGGCGGGCGTCGGCGCGAACGCGCCGGCATAGTCCTCGGCCCATTTGCGGGCGCGCGCCTGGGTACGGTTGAACACGGTAACGGCATGGCCGGCGCGCTGGAGGTGACCCGCCATCGGGTATCCCATCACACCCAATCCGATGAATGCAAGTTTCATTCGCCCGCCGCCTGCAATGGTTTGGTTGTTTCCATGATCAGCTTGGTCTTCATGTGCACCAAGGCATCGATCAGCGTCTCCTGCACACGTTCATCCAGGCCATCGGTGACGTAATTCTCGAGCGCGACCTTATAATCCTGAATCGCCGCGAGGATTGGCGCGGCAGCAGGCAAAAGATGCAACCGCCTTATGCGCCGATCAGAGGGATCGGGGCGGCGTTCGAGGAACCCGCGCGCTTCCAGCCGATCTACCAGTCGGCCGACCGTGATCGGTTCCACCTCGCAGAGCGCCGCCATCTCATTTTGCGACAGGCCGGGCTGACGTTCCAGGCGCGTAAGGATGATGCCCTGCGCGCGCGTCATTCCGTAATTGCGCGCCCATTGGTCAAATCGCGTGCGCTGCATCCGGGCGACATCGTGCAGGAGGATCAGCATATCCCGGTCGAAACAGTGCATTCCAATAAGCTAAGCCACGCTATTATAACGTGCAATAAGGTTATGATCGCAAATTGTCGCCGCCAACACGGAAATGGCCGGCGAGGTCGCCCTCGCCGGCCATCGAGCCGTTCATGTTGGAACGTCTTACGGATTCACGTGCAGTTCCGAAGCCCAAGTGGCCTCGATCCTTTTCACCACGCTATCCGGAAGTGGCACATAATCCAGCTTTTCGGCATCTGACTGGCCGTTCTTAAGCGCCCAATCGAAGAATTTCACCGCCGCCTGGTTTCTCGCGGCAGGCGTGTCTGTGCGCATCAGAACCCATGTCGTCGCCGTGATGGGCCAACTCGTCGCACCGGGCTGGTTGGTGAGAACGAGAAAGAAATCCTGAACCTTGGAGAAGTCGGCGTTGGCCGCTGCCGCCTGGAAGGCTTCCATTGTCGGTTTCACCCGCTGGCCGGCGGAATTGATCATGTCGGTGTAGACCATGTTCGACTGTTTGGCGTAGGCGTATTCCACATAGCCGATCGAGCCCACGGTCTGCTGCACGCTCGCGGCGACGCCGGCATTACCCTTGCCGCCAATGCCGCCCGGCCAGGAAACGGCGGTATCCGATCCGACCTTGCTCTGCCATTCCGGGCTCACCTTGCCGAGATAGTTGGTCCAATTGAAGGTGGTGCCCGAACCGTCCGAACGATGCACTGTCAGGATCGCCATGTTGGGCAGCGGCACTTTCGGGTTCAACTTGGCGATTTCCGGATCATTCCACTTCTTGATCTGGCCGAGAAATATTTTGGCGAGCACGTCGCCGCTGAGCACCATCTGGCCCGGCTGAATGCCCGGCAGGTGCACCACCGGTACGATCGAGATGATGACCTGCGGGAACTGCACCAGATGATTCTGCACGATTTCGTCATGCGCCAACGGCTTGTCGGTGGCACCGAAATCCACCGTCTTGGATTCGATCTGCTTGATGCCGCCGCCCGAGCCGATCGCCTGATAGTTTATCTGGTCGCCGTTCTGCTGCTGATATTTCTGGGCCCAGACCTGCAGCACCGGATAGATGGCGGTGCTGCCGGCGCCGGTCAGATTGGTGGCGGCCATCGCGCCGCCCGAAAGCAAGGTCGTGGCCAAGGCTGCGGTAAGGAACGCTTTCATCGTGCGTTTCATGATTTTGTCCTTTTCGTTTGCGCCGATCCATGGCGCGGGAAATTCGGAAGAAAGAATGGCGCAGGCCGCGCCATCAGGCTACCACTGCAAATCGCCCCAAAGGCCGATTTCGTTGTAACTGCCGGTCTGCAAGCCGGTAGCCGAGCCAAGGTTGCCGTTTGACGTGTTGATCGTCCCATGGCCCACATTGTCATGCTTATAAGCGAGCGAGAAATCGACAATCTTGATCGGGCTGTAGGTGATGCCGAAAGTGTAATAATTGTCGTTCGTGAGCGGCGCCGTCTTGGTCTTCGGATTGACGCTGTCATAGCGGCCAAACACCGCCCATTCCGGCAAGAAGCTGTAGGACGCGAAACCGGACACGCCGTTCGCACCCTCGCCAAGCGCGGTATTCGCCAAACTGTCGCCATTGTTGATGTTGTTGGCGGAGAAATATTCCACGCCGACGCGCAGACCGTTGGCGACATAGGCGCCCAGGACGTCGAAGCGTTCCGCTGTCTTGACGGTCGATGTACCAGAAGCGGTGGCCAGCTTGCCGGTGTAACCGCCGACCGCCAGGTTGAAGCCCTGATAGACGGCGCTGATGCGGCCTTCAAAGTCCATGGTGTTGAACCGATTGGCGTCGCCGCCCACCGGGGTTTTCTTGTAGCCGCCGCCATTCACCGCGGAGATCTGGTAATTGAGGATGCCGTCGAACAGCGTGCCCAGGACATGCACGCCCCAATCGGCCGAGGTGCCGTACTTGGTGCGGTCGATCATCACATTTTCAAGATAGCGATAGCCGTACAGGCCTTCGACATAGGGAACCCAGGGTAGATCGGCGGAGCCGAGGCGGACGATGAAGGCCGGATCGTATTTCGCCTGGAGATAGGCCTTCTTCAGATAGATCTGACCGGCGCCGGTGGTGCCGTCATAGGTCGTGTCGGTGGTGACATTGGCCGCGTAGGTATCGTTGAAGGTGTGATCGATACCGACATAGAAGCGCTTGACGTCGAAATTGGTGCCATTGCCATTTGTAACGCCGTTGGCGCTGTTGGTGGCGGTCGACACTCTGACGCCGTTGGCCTTGTTGCTGATGTTGGTGACGTCGAAATACATCCGGCCGGAAATCGAAGTGTTGCTCCACCAGCCGCTGGGCACTGGCGGCGGCGTATTGGCGGCCTGGGCGGCGCGCATTTCCGAATCCTGCACTTCGGATTCCAGCGCCGAGATACGTGCCTCCAGATCGGCATTGGAGGACGGCATGTCGGCCTGTGCCAGCTGAATTTGACCGGAGGGCTGGTAGACGACCGTGGTGGCGCCTGCCCCACTATTGACTGCCGCGTTTGCGCCAGAAGCGGCAAACACCGCGATGGCGGCTGTGCCGGCCATCAATCCGAATTTCCCCATTTTCGTCCAACGTCCCTTTAGAAGTGCCCGCGCAAATTCGCGCCGGCGCTCCATCGCAGTGGGCGGCTACAGGACGATGACGGTTGCATGACAGTGATGTGACAGGGCGCGCCGGAACGCGAAAAACTAACCGTTCCGTAATAAGAATTGTCCGCGAACTCAGCCGTTCTGATCGAGCGCGCTATATTTGCCACGGAAATAAACCAGCGGCGCGGAAGCGGACGGGCAGGAAAAGCGCAGAACCCGCCCCAGCAGAATCGTGTGATCTCCGGCTTCCATCACTTTTTCCGCCGCGCATTCGAAAACCGCCAGCGAATCGGCCAGTGCCGGAGGCCCAAGCTCGGTTTCGATCAAGGCGATGCCATCCAGTGCGTGCTCGCCGGGGCGCGCCAGCCGCGACGACACCTCTTTATGATCCGTACCGAGAATACTGACCGTGAAGCCGGAGGCCTGCACGAAAATGCCATGACGCCGCGAATGCCGGTCCATGCACCAGAGCAGCAGCGGCGGATCCAGCGAGACCGAAGTGAAAGAGTTAACCGTGATGCCGAAATGACCATCGACGCCGGCCGCCGTCACCACGGCCACGCCGGTGGGAAAGCGGCCCAAAGCATCACGAAAAGCGCGGGAATCCATGATCATAACCTAACCCTAAGCGGGCACCGCTTCATACTCGGTTAAGAGCCCCCATGCATGATCGCGGCCGGGTAAATCTGGCACGCGGACGGCAAAAGACCGTCCCGGCCGATCATTGGGTGGCGGAACATGGCCGACGGTACGGTCATCATCAAACGCATCAAGAAGGGCGGGCATGGCGGCCATCACGGCGGCGCCTGGAAAGTCGCCTATGCGGATTTCGTCACCGCAATGATGGCCTTCTTCCTGTTGATGTGGCTGATCAACACCACCACGCCGGAACAGAAACGCGGCATCGCCGATTATTTCGCGCCCCAATCCATTGCCCAGACCGTCTCCGGATCGGGCGGCGTCCTGGGCGGCAAGGTGATGGGCGAAGAATCCGCCCATGCCGGCGGCGCCCAGTCGGTGATGCAGAAGCAATCGCCGCCCTCGCCCGCCTCGCCGGTAAAATCGCTGGCCAGCGGGGTCACGGGCGGTGCCGTAGGGGCAAGCCAATCCGACAGCGACAATAAAAACCTGGCGCAGGACGGCGAATTCGCACATGCCGCCGAGGCCATCCGCCAGGCTATCCAGAACAATCCCGATGTCGCCAACCTGTCCCACCAGGTGATGCTGGAGCAGACCCAGCAGGGCCTGCGCATCCAGCTCGTCGATCAGGACGGCCGCCCGATGTTCCAGCAGGGCACCAGCGAACCCATGCCCTACACCAAGAAGCTGCTGGCTGCCGTGGGACAGATCATCGACACCCTGCCCAATCGCGTCTCGATCAGCGGCCATACCGGCGGCAATGACGCCGGCGCCACCGGCACGGCCTGGGAATTGTCCTCCGCCCGCGCCAACGCGGCCCGCGCCTTGCTGCAGGCGGGGGGCCTGGGTTCCGACCGCATCTACGAAGTGGCAGGCAAGGCAGCCTCCGAGCCGCTTTTGCCGGAAGATCCCAACGCTTCGGCCAACCGCCGGTTGTCCATCGTCCTGCTGCGCGAAGCCCCGCCAGCGCCGCCCGGCCATACCCTGTAAACGGCCGAAAGCCGAGTAGCATTAACGCGGGTATTTTCTTGCGGGGGACTGCGCGCCCCGGCAATACTCGACGCGTGACCGACCAGCGCAACACACGCGTCCCGCAGTTTTTCCTCACGCCGGGGGGGGCTTGCCCCTATCTGCCCGGCCGGGTGGAACGCAAGGTGTTTGCCCGGCTGACCGGCACCCTCGCCCAGCCCTTGTCCGAGGCTCTGACCCATTCCGGCTTCCGCAGAAGCCAGTCCATCGCCTATCGCCCGGCGTGCGAGGGTTGCAGCGCCTGCGTTTCGGTGCGGATCGTGGCGAACGAATTCGCGCCCAGCCGCAGCCAGAAGCGCATCGCCCGCCGCAACACCAACCTGGTTCGCACCGCGGTACCGGCGGAAGCGACGCGAGAACAGTTCGCCTTGCTGCGGACCTATCTGGACTCCCGCCATTCCGGTGGCGGCATGAGCGACATGGGTCTGTTCGACTATGTCGCGATGGTGGAGGAAACCCCGGTCAATACTCACATCGTGGAATATCGCCGTCCCGACGGCACCTTGCTGGCGGCGGCGCTGAGCGATGTGCTGCGCGACGGGCTCTCGATGGTCTATTCCTTTTTTCATCCCGGCGAAGACGCGCGCAGCCTGGGCACTCACATGATCCTGGATCACGTTGAAGCCGCCAAGGCGCGTGGCCTAGCCTATGTCTATCTGGGCTATTGGGTGCGGGATTCCGAAAAGATGGATTACAAATCGCGCTTCACGCCGCTGGAAGCCCTCGGCCCCAATGGCTGGGAACGGCTTGAGGCTGGAACACAGCCCTGATCGCCGGCCGCTCGCCCACCGGACATGCTCGCGCGCTAAGGCGCGCCGGACGTCTTTCCGGCCGCTCGCTCAGGCTCGCGGCGTCGCCGTCCTCTCGCTGCCGGCCCTTCGCTCGCGCTTCGGGCGTTCGCCGCTCAAACCGGTCCGCAGGACCGGTTTGCCCATAGGGCCGCGGCTCACCCACTGGACATGCTCGCGCGCTAAGGCGCGCCGGACGTCTTTCCGGCCGCTCGCTCAGGCTCGCGGCGTCGCCGTCCTCTCGCATGTCCACTGAACATGCTCGCGCGCTAAGGCGCGCCGGACGTCGACCCACCAAAACGCGCCTTCCATTCTGCCACCTGCTCGTCCGCGATCTTGGCGAACAGAACTTCCGGCGGATGGATGGTCTGGCCCGGCTCCAATTCGTCCAGCGCCTTGCCCATCGGCTGATCGGGCCAGGGAATGATGTCGCCGCCGCCGGCAATGGGTTGGATCGCTTCGTGAATCTTCTTCGCCATCACCGGCATCACCGGCCAGGTAAGATGGGCGAACTGGTGCACCAGGTTTAATCCCATGCGCACGCCCACCGCCGCGCGGTCGCGGTCGGTCTTGATATGCGTCCAGGGCGCGGCCTTGGTGAGATATTCATTGCCCGCCACCCAGATGGCGCGCAGCTCGCCCATCGCTTTGCGGAATTCGGCGGCTTCCATATAGTCCGCATACTGAGCGATCCGGCGATCCAAATCCGCGATCAGGCCATGCTCTTCCTCGCCGTAAACGCCCTCGGCCGGCACCTTGCCGTCGAAGCGTGCGGCGCAGAATTTCGTCACCCGGTTGACGAAATTGCCCAGCACATCCGCCAGATCCTTGTTGACGATGCCGGCGAACTGCTCCCAGGTGAAATTGGAATCCGAGCCTTCCGGCGCGTTGGCGATCAGGTAGTAGCGCCAGTAATCGGCCGGCGCGACGTCCAGCGCGGCATCCATGAAGATGCCGCGATGCTGGGAGGTGGAGAATTTTCCGCCATCATAATTGAGATAATTAAAGCCCTTGAGGCGATCCACTTTCTTCCACGGCTCGCCGGTGCCCATGATCATCGCCGGGAAGATGATGGTGTGAAAAGGCACATTATCCTTGCCCATGAATTCCCAATAGGTGACATCCTTGGCCGCCTCGCCGAACCACCAGCCGAGCCAGGCATCGCCTTTGCCGTTCTTGTCGGCCCATTCCTTGGTGGCGGCGATATATTCAATCGGGGCGTCGAACCAGACATAGAACACTTTGCCCTTGAGCTGGCCGTCCGCGATATCGTCGGGCACCGGGAACCCCCAATCCAGGTCGCGGGTGATGCCGCGGTCCTGCAGGCCCTCGTCCAGCCATTTATAGGCGATCGACGTGACGATCAGCGGCCACTCGTTTTTGTGGCTGTCGATCCAACTCCGCAATTGATCGCTGAACTGGGATTGCTTGAGGAAGAGATGCGTGGAGTCGCGAATCTCGATGTCGTGCGCACCCGACACCGCCGAGCGGGGATCGATCAGATCGATCGGGTCCAGCACGCGGGTACAGTTCTCGCATTGATCGCCCCGGGCGTTGGCATAGCCGCAATGCGGGCAGGTGCCGATCACATACCGGTCCGGCAGGAAGCGGCCATCGGTGGCGGAATAGGCCTGTTTGGTGACGCGCAATTCCAGCAGCCGGTTCTTCCAGAGCTGCCGGGCGAAATGCAAAGTCAGTTCGCGGTTCTGCTGCGAAGACGACCGCCCGAAATTGTCCCAGGACAAGCCAAAACGTTCACCCAGATCGCGTTGAACCTGATGCCATTTTGCGCAATATTCGGCAACCGGCACGCCTTCCTCCAGCGCTGCCAGCTCGATGGGAGCGCCATGCTCGTCGGTGGCGCAGACCGCCATCGTGTCATAGCCCCGCGCCCGGCAGAAGCGCGCGAAGATGTCGGCGGGCAACATCGATCCCACCAGATTGCCCAAATGCTTGACGCCATTGACGGAGGGAATGGCGGAGGAGATCAGAACGCGTTTCATGGATTTTTTGCTGTATGCTTGGCTTGTGGCCAGTTCCTCATACAAGGGGACGGTGCCGGAAGCGAGGGGGAAGGAGATGGCGGGTTCGGCTGCGAAGACTAGGCGCTGGGTCTATATTTATTGCTACAAGGCTCCCGCCCGATAATTTACCGAACGGCTGGAGCCGGGTCATTGGCGGGCGCGGGAAACAGCGCATCGGTCTTTCCGGTCAAGCGGTAGACCAGGAGCCCAAGCCATTCATGAACGCCGCGATCCAGTTCGTGAAGATTGTCCCCAAGTTCGAGGCTGTGATGGGCATCGGATTTATATGCGACGGGAATTGGCATCACCGGCCATTCCAGCTTGCGAAAAATTCCAACACTGCGCGGCATGTCCTGGGCGGATGAGATCAGCAGCCATGTCTGATGCGCCGCGGGCTTCACGATCGCCTTGGCGAATGCCACATTTTCGTAAGTGTTGCGGGACTTGTTTTCAAAAACGACGCGCGCCGGATCCAATCCCTGCTGCTGAAAAAACAAGCGCGCGACATCGGCTTCGCTGAGCTGTTCCATTTCCAGCAGACCAGACCCGCCGCTGAAAACCAACCGTGCGTCCGGATATCGCTTCGCCAGCCGGACAAATTCGGTCATCCGCTCGGCGTCGGAATTGAGTGTCGGTATGCCGCGGCGTGACGTCGTTCCGGGATCGACCGCGCCGCCCAGCACGATGAGGCCGTCGATATGGTCCGGCAGATGGATGGGCCTGGGGAAACGATTTTCGAGGGGCCCGACAACCCAGGCCGCGACCGGCAACAAAACGACAAGCACCAACGCCGTGGCCGCGACCGTGACCATCGCAATTCCCAGTCGCCGGAACCGGACGAACCAGGTGCAGATGACGCCGGCGACCAGAAGCAGAAGCAAAAGATCGCCAGGGCTTTCCAGCGGGACCAGCAGCTTGGAGAGAACAAAGAACACGCCGGGGCCCCCGGTCATCCCAGGCCATGGTGCCGGCTACAGGACTCGAACCTGTGACCCCCTGATTACAAATCAGGTGCACCACTTCCCGGATGACAATTAAAGGCTCCCGCAAAATCACGGGGGCCTTTATTTTCAATGCTTTCTTCCCATATCAATCTTTGAGCGTCAATCAAACGCAATCGGGGATAACGGACATGGACGGACACAGGGCGGACACAAGCAAATTTTCGGTCGCAGGCGAAGAAGGCGTCATGCCAAATTCCGGACGCCGGACCGAAAGGCGCATCACCGTCCATCTGGTCAACGCCTTGAGCGCGCCCAAGAGCGGCAATCGTGTCCTTTGGGATAGCGACCTCACTGGGTTTGGTGTCCGGATCACGGCCACCGGCGCCGTTTCCTTCGTGTTGCGCTACGTGATCAACGGCCGCGAGCGTCGCTACACCATAGGCAAGCACCCCGACCTCTCGCCTAGTGCTGCCAGGGAGCGCGCAACGGTCCTTAGAGGCCGAATAGCGACCGGCCAAGATCCACTCGAAATCCGCACCAACGATCGCGAGGCCGCCACGGTCGGCGAGCTCTGTGATGATTACCTGGAGCGCCACGCCCGTCCGAAGAAGCGGCCAAAGTCCGTAATGGGGGATGAACAGCTCATAAGACTCTACATTAGGCCAAAGCTCGGTGCCCGAAAGGTCAGCTCGATCTCGCGCCGAGATCTTGACGAGGCCCACCAAGCTCTAAAAGCCCACCCCTACCAGGCCAATCGGCTAGTTGCCCTCTTGTCCAAAATGTTTTCGCTAGCCGTCGCCTGGGGCTGGCGGTCCGATAACCCTGCTAAGGGAATTGGACGCTTTGCCGAAGACCGGCGGCATCGTTGGCTAAGTGTCGATGAACTCGGCGCTCTGTCCAAAGCTGTCTCGAATTATCCGGACAAGCGAATTGCGGACGCCATAAGACTCATGATTTTGACAGGTGCCCGGCGCGGCGAAGTCTTGAATGCCACCTGGGACCAATTCGATTTCGGTCGTGGCGTCTGGGTCAAACCCAGCCACCACACCAAACAGAAAAAGACTGAGCATGTGCCGCTAAGTGGGTCCGCCCTTGCCCTCGTGTCCGGAATGAAAGCGGCGACGGCGAAGGCGATTGGCGACGAAAAGGAGTTGTCCAAATTCCCCTTCCTTTTCCCCGGCAATGCCGAAGGAAAACCGCTGCAAGATCTCAAGAAGGCTTGGAAGACAATTTGCGCCGCCGCAGGAATTAAGGGCGCGCGCATCCATGATTTGCGCCACACCTACGCGTCACACCTCGTCTCTGGCGGTCATTCTCTGCCTCTTGTCGGCCGGCTCCTGGGCCACACCCAAGCCGCCACAACTCATCGCTACGCGCATCTGGCGGACGATCCGCTCAGGAAGGCAACCGAGGAATTTGGGACGATATTTGGGGCTGCTGGCCGCAAGCGAGCAAAACGCAAGACGGCTCTGCAGTCTGAAAATCCATCCGGAAATGTCGTCAGGTTTCGAGCAAGGAAATCAAAATAGAAAGTGTTGATGCCGCAAGTGGATGCCGAGCTAAACGGGCGGCATTAGTACCTTCGGACATTCTGTCCGTTGGCCGGCAATAACTAATTGAGCGCCCCAGCCGCATTTGCAAACTGCTCGGCCAACCGAAGGACTTCTGCACCTTGAGCGCAGACGTTCTCCAATTCTTCGCGCGTCATTTCGGACAACGACTTCCGATAGGGATCTTCCGGGCTGACAACTGCCGTAACAAAGCCAGCGCGGTCGAGGACCGTTTTGGCTGCATCAACACGCACCTTCAGCGACGCACTCTCATCATCTAAAACGCGTTCGAGAATATTGACCGCCTTTGTGCAAAGGCGGCCAGAGATCGCCGCGCGGTTAGCGTCGAAGATCGCATTGCGGACGTGAGGTTTCTCAAGGAGTTGCCGGGCCAGTTCAGCAGCCGATTTTTCGCTGTAACCCGCGCGTCGCGCCGCTTCCGACCCGTTGCCAATTGCACCAGGAGTGCTGGTGTAGTGGAGGACAAAATCCTGCTGCTGCTCGTTCAACTTCCGCTCAGTCTGGTTGTCCTTTGGACTAGTCATTTTTTTCCTCTGATTAATGGGCGGGCGGCTCGCGCCGCCGCGCCCTTCCCTGTCGTTAGGCCGGAACCACGATCACTGGCCCCTGCCAACCGGTGTAGCGGCGATGTCGTTCGATGCACGCGAGAAGGCCGTCGCCCGGCCGGCGGCGGATGATGGCGGGCGAATATCCGGGGCGGTAAGGAAGGGTGTGGGCTGGTGTGGTATTGTGCATTGAGACTTCTCCTGGGTTCAGTTCCATCGGACTACTCCCGGCCGCAGCGTGTACCCCTCTCTTAGAGAGAGGGGATACGCACGGCTGTAGGCCCGTGCAGTGCCGAATGAGGATAAAATGCTGTAAAAGCAGGGATTTATGAAATTGAAAGTGGTCCCAAAAAGCGGTCCCAAACTGAAAACTGGTCCCGGGACCTCGGGACCGAGTCAAATCAAGGATTTAAATCAGACGGTCCCAAGCCCAATCCTGAGTGTCTTGGGACCGAATTTTGCGCATTTGTAGCTGGGTATTTGCGCTTAGCCAACGTTTCGTGCCGAGGTTGTGTTTGTCAAATTAGGGCAAAATTCGGTCGCGTCCTAATTTGATTTTTTTGGGCGCTTGCCAGCCTCTTCAGCCGTACGTCGGATGATCGTGTAGTGCGCCACAGCCAAAGTCGCTAAGAGCGCCAAAATGGCGATCCAGCCGGAGCGCGCGCTTTGCGGGAACATCAAAATTAAAATCGCATTCCCTCCACCAATCCAAACGATCCCAAATAAGGCATAGACGATCCAGCCCTGCCAACTAGAAGGCCAATAGATGCGGGGCGCGTAGCGAAGATAGCCAAGCTTTCTATATCGGAACCAAGGTTGCTTCATTTCCCCGCCGTCGCTTCCGTCACGACAGCCGCCCGAACGGATTTCATTGCCCAAGCCTCGCAAAACTCAGCGCCGTCATTGAACAGCCGCTTCACGTCCGAGTCGAGATCGCTTTCGGGCCTTTGGCGTGGGAGTAGATATTACACATGGGCTATTTATAACCAAGCCACTTGGCAGTCAGCATTAGAGCGAGCAAAAAGAAAAATAGCGCTCGTGCTCCCCAAATCATCCTATTTAGTTTTTGATCGTTCAAAGTTCGATATTTGCTACCAAACAGAAATCCGACAGTTAACAGTCCATTCCTGATCGAGTTGTTGAGAATGATCGAGGGGCTGCCAAGGTCTATCCATGTCTTGCGGTGGGCATTCTTCAAATAATTCATCAAATAACCAACAGTCGCCATATAAGTTATGGCAATTGCAAGAACCTCCCAGACAAACGGTGGCGCAATATAAGTCATTGACCAGGCCGCGCGAACGACAGCGCCCCATCATTGAATAGCCGGTTCCCGCGTCCTTGAGCGATGTGACCTTGCTTTCATCAACGTGAAGCCAGCGACCTGCCGCGATGCGTTGGGACTTGGCAGTTCGTTCGGCTTCTCTTCTTTCAGCTATGGAGGTCATCCTTGTTGAGAATGCGCGCGTAATCTAAAATAATCGCGCATATTGTTCGTTTGATGCCAAAAACATCAATGCAGAAAGCGCACACGCGCCAATCAACACTCTTTTGAGATTTGACAGCCCCGCTCGCGAGCCTGCGCTGCTCATTTTGACGCTATCGTAATCGTGTTGCGTTCGTATGAGTCTTGGTCAGCCTTACCTGCTACGAGAAATCCGTATGACCGCGTTGCAAAGGTTAGGACAATAAGAGTCAATAACTGCCAGACAAAGTCCCATGACCCGTGAATAATTGAAGCGACAATCGCAATTGGCATCACACCAATACCAAAAAACACAAGGCCAACGGCAACGCCTATAATTCCCCACGACGAGTAAGTAATTAGGAATGCAAAAACCCAACCGCATAATCCGAATACATAAGAGCCGATAACCAATCCGGTCGCGGAAAAGACGCGAGTGGTCCGTAGGAAAGAAAGCGGAAACAGAATAACTAAAGATATTCCAAAAGTTATCCACGCCGCGTCGAACAGCCAGGGTATGACAATTGCACTGACGTATGCGACGCCCGAAAAGAACAGAACCGTTGCAATGGCAATCGCAATGAAAGCACCGATGCCAATTGCAAAGATGCCAATTCCTTTCAACGCTTCCATGTCGTGTCCCCATAGTAATTGGGCCAACACAACACGCCCCCACCAGAAACTAACACGTTTCATGGCGGGGAGAGGTTTGATGTGAAAGTTGGGACTTGACTCCCAGAATAGGTTTGTTCACCTATTGTTCTCATGGCCTGGAACACCCCTTCACCGCCAAAAGCCCCGGGAGAATGGGACAGCTTTAGCGCGGGCATGGATTACAAAGCCTGGACCCTGACCGTCGGCGATATCTTCCATGTCCATATCTGTGTGAACAAAGGCAGGTATTACACGACCTTCAACCACGGCACCCTGCCGATGAAAGGCACGCTGCGCGATGCTCAGAAAGCGGCTGAGCGGGAAATAATCCGACGCGTTCGGGAGATGCTGCCAGCCTATCGCGCGATTTTCGCCCGATACGAAATGGAGCAGGATATGGCGAACGTGACACCGCTCCGACCCAACAAGGAATGAGCCATGTGCGGCATCGTGACGATGAAGACTTCCTATGGCGAGGCGGTGGCATTTTCCAATTCGATTGACCTCGATCAACAGGCGGGTCCAGTCGAGGACGATCCCGATATTCGCCTCCGGGTGATGGCGAACCTTCCGCTCCATGTTTGGGATAAGGAAGCCGGTCAGCGCCGCGTCCTGGCTGCACGTTGGGGCTTCCCGCATCGTTCAGAATGGCGACGGCCTGACCCGATCCATGCCCGGTCTGAAACCATCGACGAAAAGCCAACATTCAAAAATGCTTTTCTCGATGACCAGCGCGGCGTTCTTCTAGTCTCGACATTCAATGAAGCGCCGGACATTGAAGGGCCGACAATTCAGCACACCATCACGCCTGACAGCGGCAAAAGCGGCATTGCCATGCTGTGGCGCAAGTTCGATGTTGGAGCCGCCGCGCCTCTATTCGCCTGCGTGATGGTCACAGTGCCCGCGAACCTGTTGATTTCAGGGCTACCGACCGACCGCATGCCCGCAATTCTCGACCCCGCAGACTGGGCGAAGTGGACCGGCGAGGAACCGGCTTCGGTCGATGAGTTGAAGGGCATGCTCAAAACGGTTGAGGGCATTCGCTGGATCATGACGCGGGAAGAAAAGAAGGCCACGACCAAGCGGGGCAAACCGACGGTCACTAATCCTGGCAGGTTGTTATAATTGGCCTCTCATAGAAACCAGCACTATGTGCCACAAGTTCATCTGAGGCCCTTCAGTTCCGATGGGAACGGCAGCGCAATTAACGTTTTCAACATCGCGAGACGAGAGGTCTTTGAACGCGCGCCAATAAAAAATCAGTGCTCACGCGCCTATTTCTATGGTCATGACAAAACCATCGAAAATCTTTTTGGGCAAATTGAAGGAAGGTACGCGCAATATTTGCGACTCATTTTTGATCATAAGCTCACGAACGCGGCGGTCGACTGGATGAGAATGTTTCTGGTTCTTCAAAGCTCCAGAACCCAATCCTCTGTAGATCAATATCGCGCCCTTCTTACTGAAGGTGCGAAAGTAAAATTACGGGGAAATCTGTTAGGCGACCGAGTTCAAATTGATATGTCGCATGAAGCGCTGGTAGCCGGCTCTTTATCAAATTTTTTGTCGTTGGCTCCCTATGTTTACGACCTGGAATTTTGCGTATTGCAGAACAGTACCAAATTTCCATTTGTAACTTCTGATCATCCTGTAGTGAATACAAATCGATATCACCTACAAGTTTTGGGCGAGAATTTCTTCGGCCTCGCCACTGCAGGCGCATTGCTATTCATGCCAATATCTCCCAGGCAGGCAATCTGCATGTATGATAATGGGGTCTATAAGGTCGACGGCAAAGCGACTTTTGTAACCCTCAAAAAACAAGCAGACATTTTAGCGTTGAACGAGATGCAATATTTGAATGCCTTACAAAATATCTACTTTGGCGACTCCAGAGATGGTAAGCGGATCAGGGATGAATTTCTGGCAGTTCAAAACCTACGCTCAGATGAAAGAGTCAAAATCACAGAGCTTGCAGACGCGGGGATAATTGGAGGGAAGCACCGGTTCCGCCGATTTAAAAACTCGGCCGAGGCCGAGAAGACCAATAAAAAGCTTATTTCATTTCAATCGATCCACATATATCCAAGGAAATGGCCGTCGGCGATAGAAATCCGCATGCGCCCTAAAGCATATAGCAACGGCTCTTCTGCCGGGCTTCTTCGCAATCCGGAATGGCTATTAGGAAAAAAGCCAGAGTTGAAATTAAAATTGGAAAGGTAGGGCCTGGGCGTCGGACGCCACCCGGGCCCCTACCCGTCTCGCGCACCGCCGACAACGGAACGGGTGGTCGATCTCAATGTCGAACCCTTGACCGGCCGAGGGCATCGAATAGTTGCCCTTCCAAATCGCCCGGCAGAATAAAGCTGACATTGCCGGTCTCACCTACCGTCAACGTCAGGACCGTCTCATTCTCGTCGCCTTTTCCAAGACTGAAGGATGATGTCTTGAAAGCAGATACGACTTTATGCCCGCCTTCGTCGCGGCCGTGGCTTAGCTGCATTGCCGCTAACTCGATGATGTTCGGAATTTCCTTGTGCGGAAAGCCGAGCATTAAGTCGCTTCCGTCCTCGCACTTTACTTGAATTAAAAAAGTATGGCCATCTTCGCTGGTCATGGAGCCTTCGGCGCCCAAGAACACTTCAACTGGAATTTTCACTGAGCCCCCACAACGCGCATCAAAGCGGCGTTATACCATCCCATTCCATAATGCGCTTTCCGTTTCGCATGGACGTGACGATAATCTTCTTTCCGCTCTCGGCAGCTTCCCTCTGGGCTTCCCGGATCGCCAAACCTACAGCAGTGCCCTGCTGGCGGGAAAAAGAAGCGGTGCGCTCTGCTTCGCGTAACACATTGAACCGGCCGCGCTCTTGATCCCAGGCTACGCGGTATTCGACCGCGTGCGGCTTGGTATGTTTGCTTGGTCCTTTGGGCATTTAGCCGTCCCGTTTCGCGCCGGTCGCTATGTCTGAAACCAGACAGAGAAAGCGACTCCGTTGGCGCGAATATAATTGACGCGATCAAATTTAGAGAGGCCTAATTACCACCCGCTGGTTGGGTCGGGCACGATGCAGAACTTCCAAGTTAGGGCCATTCAGCGTCTTGGGAAGAGAGCCTGGGCTATTGTGCGACAAGAGCCCGGCGCTGAACCCATAATGGTGGGTTTGCATTATTCCGACCCCGAATTAGCCCTTAGGGACGCCAATCGCCTTAGTCTATATTCAAGTGACCGAATTCAACCTAGGGGCGAGTTTGATGCCCCACCGTAACTTACAACAGGGACAAGCGAGACCAATCAGGATCGCGATGGTCTGTCCCGCTTGCGGCCAGTCCGGTCCGGCAGTGTTGGACGAGCATGGCACCAATTCCGGTGCCTACTCTCCTGAGATATTGACGTTTCTATCGTCTCAATTTTATTTTCGCATGCCCAGATCGTTTGTTGGGCCATTTGAGGTCGTGTGTTCCAAGTGCGGTGCGATATTAGACTGATGGTTAGTTCACCGGGGATTTTAAATGCGCTGTTTCTTTATGAAGGACGGTCACATTACGTCTGTCCAGATACTTACTGCCGATACTGACACTGGCCTTGTCGAACAGGCCAGGACTGCATTTTACGCGAAGGGCGGACGATCAATCGCAGATGGCTTTGAGGTATGGGATGGTCCGCGATTTGTCTCCCGCTTTCCGTCTGACGTGCCGACGCCACCGCGCCCAAATCAAAGCTAGAGCCGCAAATATAGCGCAGCCTCATTAAACAGCCGGTTCACGTCCATCGCGTTGCCGAGGCCGCGGATAGGCTTTAGGGCCTTTGACGTGGCTGTAGAGGTTACACATGGAACTATGCTATCGCCTCCACCCGCTCTTACAATCGCCTTTTGTGTGCTACTGTATCTGGTCGTTGGATCAATCTAGTCCTAACGCTTGAGAGACATCCGGGACAGGTCCTGAACGCTGTCCGCGCTCCCGCTCAAAAGAGTTAGGAGCGCGCAATGGTCTATTCCTTAAATTTTCTCGTTCTGGTCGCCCCAGCGTGACTATCGCAGGCGCGATTAGATGTAAGTGTGGACAGCGGGGCTCTGGCGTTTGGGACGCCTTCGGAAATTCTCTCGTCCCTGTGGACGTCACTGCTGGCTTCTATTTGAGAATTGAAAAGAAAAGCGGCATGCGCACTGAAATTGCGTGCTCCGCATGCGACCGAGTCGCTCGGAAAGTTTAGCTCTTAAGGACCGCTTAAACCCTCCTTACGAGTTTCATTCCCTTCCAGACTTCCCCTTTCAAATAGCTTGGATGGCGGCACATTAGCATCCGCGCATGTTCTGCTGCGTCATCATCGCTACGTTTTGCTGTAACGAAGATCAATTGAGACCCTGGCGCGCCGAGTAGGCGCACCTCGTACGCTTGATCTATGTGGATTTTTATATTCATTGCCCACCACCCATTCCACACTATGAGTGTCGGCGTTAAATGAGAACGAAAATAGTCTGTACGGTTTCGAGCAGTCGTTTGGGAGGGGACGGCATGCCGACATACCGCCGAAAATTGGGACCGGAACGCAACACCATCCCTTGCGTTCCCTATTTCGGAAAATACTCAGGCAGGTGAGAGATGGCCCGCTACTTCATCGACCTTCGCGATACACAGGGAATGATCTGTGACGAAGAAGGCGCCGAATTCGATCACGTCGAAGAAGCTCTGGAAGAAGCAAAGGCCAGCGCCCGCGATCTAGTTAAGCAATATGTCGATAACCGCGTTCCACTCGATGAAAGCTGCGTCGAAGTTCGAGATGTCAACGGCCATCTCGTTGCGTCGTTAACGGTGGCCGAGGTCCTTACCCATCCAATTCATCCCGCCTTCAAGAACCATTGCTCAGACGCGCCGAAGCCCGGCCATCATTAGTGAGGCGCGGTGGCAGCCGGCGTCGGCGGAAGCTCCGAACAGTTCGGGTTGTTAGGCGGGCAAATCGCTCTGTGCGAATGACCTGACGCGTACTGGCCCCACGCCAGACCGCCGACGAGCAGCAGCACGACTATTACGATGGAGATTATTAACGCGGCGCATGTGGCCCCCCGACCAAGCCTGAAAGTCTAAGTTAGGCGTGTATCGGAAGTATTTCTGAAGTTTGTACGTTTGGATCGGGTCGGTCACACTTCCTTTCTTGGGCAATCGGAGTAACTTCTCACGATGCGGTCATCCATAGAGTGCTCGGCTAAAGCAGATGATTTAGAAGCGGTAGCGCGTTCGTGCGATGGGGCACTCGCAGCGAATTATCTCAGTATGGCGGCCGATTGGCGGCGCATGGCCAGACAAACCGCGTGGCAAGAAAAATTCGAAGCGCAGAACGGCCCGCCACTTCACTAACCGCGCTCAAATTAACAAGCTCCGTCATTGAAGCAGCATCATGTCCTTGGGCGCAATAATTTTGCTCTCATCGACCCGCAGCCAACGCCCGGCCTGTATGCGTTGGACCTTGGATAGCCGCTCGGCCTCTTTCACGTCTGGCATGGATATAAACATCATTTGATTTCCGTCCCGCTGCTCGGACGATTGCCTGATCTGCCCGAATGATCGTTTTCGCTCCTGACATATCGGCGTTACGCCACGAGGGCGCGCGAAGTCCGCCATAGTCTTACCTACCGCTCTCCCTGCCGGTCACAATCACGGTTTCACCATATGGTGGAAACATCTCTCGCGGAGGCGACCAATCGGCCGAAAGAACATGCTTTCCCGCCGCCTGTCCCTTCAGAAGTACGGGCGAATTTTTCACGACCGCCAGCGCCTGGTCATCTAGGTCTGAAAATCCGCTGCTGTGAACCACGCGTCCTCCGGTCGCCACGCCTTGTTCGTCCGTTTCGATTTCGAGCAGGGTGGATCCGTCTTCCACTTTCTCCGATGCTCCGGGCGGATAAGCGGAAGCGGGCATTTTCACGTGAAAGTCCGGATAAGGAACCGCCGAATTCATTTCCTCCCATATGACCGTCACAGGGGTCTGCCCAGTATTTAGTCCGCAGGACTTCATCGGTGACGGCCACCGCCAATGCCCCTTGATGTGCTCTATCGCCGCATCAATCAAATTTTGACTGGCACCAGATCGCGTGACTGTCACATCCGTCGGTGCCCCATCCGCTCCAACATTTATTGAAAAAATGGCGATGCCTCGCTCGCGGCGACGTTGTGACTCGATGGGGTATGGGACGAGAGTATGGGTCTTGTAGATCGGGTCGAAATTTGTGCCAGGCTTTGAGACAACATTGCCATTGCTCAAAAGCAAGCCTTCGTTGGGGCTGTAACAGTTTTTCGGTTCGTCCGCGGTTGCTGGTAGAGCCGATATCACCACCAAACACCAAACCGCGAAGCCACTTTTGGCAGCCTGATTGATAGTCGTCTTATGCACTCCCCAACCCGAGCGCAGCTTAGCCGCTCGTAATGGTCCACGGAAGAAGGGCGTCCAGGCGCTTCGCCACCCGTGCCCAATCCCGAAACAAAGTCATTTCGCCATTGGCGTCATGCCGGTCAGCTATCAGTCCCACATCTATCGTTGTTGAAAAGCTGGATTATGGGAATGTAAAGATCTTGAGCAAATGGGGTTATCATCATGGTCTTTTCTGCTCAAAGAGCGGAATTAGATATCGGACCAACAAAAACCTAGCGGCTTCGATAAACCCAAATATTATTGCCAACCATAATACGCCGCCGCAAAAAGCAACGAACGCGCCGAGGGCTCCTTCCTTTTTCCCGACCGTGTTCGCGAGCGCGCTTGGGAGAATAATGAGTAAGGCCAAATAGACATAGTGCCGCATAGACATGCTATTATGTCACCGCATTTGGTGAGAAGTTGAAGAGCAGCCGCTTGCAAAGGTGCATGAAGGCTACTTGAGCGCCGCAACAGCGCCCAGCCAGGCGATTGTTATCATCTGAGTTCCCCAACCCGTTCAGAGGCGTCACAGTCGGGAAATACGCATCCCGGCAGCATTGAAGCCGCGCCCCGTGGGGACAATACTACTCAAACGCTGTGTAGCAAGGGGCTATCAGGTATTCCGCTAGGTTTGGAATTAGATTTATTGGTGATGCGCTAAGGGGCGGCTATTCGTGGTGAAGATACTTTTTGGACTGATCTCAATTCTCTTGCTCCTGTGCCTCCCAGCCCAGGCCGATACCGCACAGACGCTGCAAATTGCAGCAGCCGATTATCGCGATGGTCATGTGCTGGACGCAGAAACGTTTCTCCAGGATGTGCTGTCTACAACCACGGTCCCAGCCGACCGCTGGGCGATAGCGAACCTACTTACTGACATCTGCACATATTCATATGATTTTCTGTGCGTCGATCATAACGTCAAATCGCTTCAAGACGCCGCGACTGCGCTAAACCAACCTCAATTAACATCGGCTAAAGTTGTTTTTGTAATTGCTTTTGATGAATATCTGAGAAGCAACGTCGAATTCTTTCGGCAGAATGGGATGGACTTCTCGCAGAAGGTTGCAAACCCTTTGAGTGATCCTGCCCTCGCTACACGGCTGTTTCTATTGAATGCGGCGGTAGACCAAGATGCGGGAAACTTCGCAGCTGCGCATCATTATATTGATCGTGCCTTCGCAAGTTTTTTGCGAATTGATAATGGCAAAGACATGTTTGAGACGGCGAGCCTGCTGAAAGAGTTGATATCAGTGGCCCTGGGAAACCATGATACGGCTCGAGCAATTCGCTGGGCCATAACCGCCGATCCAATTATCCGAGCAGGCCTGTCCCCAAATAGCTTCGACTATGCGCATTACTTGGCCCTTGTGGCGCAAATTACCGAAATTCTGAGAAGTTCCAGCGACGCGACGCTGCAAGCGTTCAGTAGTGCCGCACAAGCCATGACTGCATTGCAGATTGCACCTTATCTAAAAGACGCAATGGTTTCTAATTTAACAATAAATCAAGCCGTGCTCCATGGGCTTCGAGGCGAAAATCGCCTTATGCACGAAAAGCTCAATACCGATCCGTTCCATGCGCGCCGCGCTGAGATTATCCGGGGAGGAGCCTTCACCAGTTTCAATGAAATGTTTTATGCGGCAGCTGAAATTTTCTTTGATGCCCTCTCCGCTCAGACACCAGACCAAAGCTGGAAACCGCTCTTCGAAAAACTGCCAAATTGGAATTTGAGCGTAGATATGAATTCGCAAGGTCATATCTACGCCAAAGTAGCGTTAGCTGCATTGAAAGCTAAAAGTGATCCCAACGCTGCAAGGCAATTAATCACGGATGCTGGCGGCGAAGATCTTGCCCAATTCGAGCGGGGGCGAACCGACATCGAGGCATTTCCTTTGCCTTCCCTGTTAGACCAATTAATTTTGACCATCGCAGCGGGAAGTGTCCCACCTAATCCGGGAAACTCAGATGCGGACCTATTATTGGGTGGTATGGAGTTAATGAACCGCAACACTCGTTATGTTATTTCCGACACAATGGCTGCACTTGCGGCGCAAGACACCGATGAGTTACGTCACGCTACGCATGCGCTGTTGCGGTTAAGTGATCGCCAAGCCGAATGGGAAACAGCGCGACTGCGTGAACTAGCTACCCGCATAGCGACCCACCAGGAATTCCCCGTTAAAGATTTCACGCCTCAGTTGACCGCCATCAACTTCGATCAGAGTTTGACCCAGCTTCAGCAAGGAATAAAGGCACCACCCAACCAGCTGCCGAAGATGGCGGAACTCCAAAGCGCCTTGGGCCCGGACGAGGCTTTCATCGGTTATTTCCCCGGGCTAACTCGCATATGTGTTCGCCGAAATGGGTTTTGGAATTCGCATTTTTCCTTCGATCAAGCGATCGCAGATGCTCAGCGCCGACAACTGTCGCTCGACCTAAAGCTTTTGTCCGCCTCGCTGTCAGTTCAGAACGCACCGTCGGACACGTTAGATGCGCAATTCCCTGTCAGTGCTGCTATGCGACTTTATCATTTGCTATTCGATGGGCTTGATACATGCCTCAGTGGCGCACACCACGTTATATATTCTCCCAGCAGCGATCTGGCGGCCATCCCGCCAGCAATACTCTTACGAGATCAACCAGTTAAATTGGGCGACGGATATAATCTGGCAACTGCGCATTGGCTTGTGCTGGATTATGCGTTCTCCACCGTGACTTCGGTGCGCGACTTTCTCTCGTCGCGGCGCTTATCATTAGCTTTACAACAAAGGCCAAACGGGGGGATCTCCTTTGCTGGCATTGGTGACCCAAAATTGAATAGTTCCGCAATGTTGAAAAATTTGCCGGAGCTACCCGAAACGCGGACTGAGATTAATTCCATCGCAAAATTATTTAAGACCCCAACGGATATAAAAGTTGGTGATGCTGCTACGGAGGAAGCATTTCGCGGCCTGCCACTTGATCAATATCAGATTATTCACTTCGCAACGCATGGCCTTATACGCAATGATGTAGACGGCCTCTCGCAAGCAGCTTTGGTATTCACCCCGGGGGATACCAACAGTACCTTTACCGATGGCCTTCTGACTGCATCTGATGTCGCGAATTTAAATTTGAGTGCTCGTTTGATCGTATTATCGGCATGCAACACTGCTAATTTCGATCCTACAATATTTGCATCTCCACTTCAGGGATTGGCTAGCGCCTTTGCTGCCGCGGGGGCACCAACGACAGTAGCATCACTCTGGTCAGTGAATAACACGGCGGGCCTCGAGCTGATGGTGGATTTCTACGGAAAACTCCTGAGTGCAGATGAACCGTCTGTCGCCGTTGCTATGCAACAAGCAATGATAAAAATGTTGCATGACGCACGCTCAATTGCAGTTTCCAATCCGCGGTTCTGGGCTCCCTTTATCGTAATGGGTGATGGAGGCGTCAAAATCAGAAGCAGATCAACTGCGCCTTCCTACGAAAGTGCGACAGAGATTTCAACGAGCGGTGGCGAAATTATGGGGATTGTTCGCAGCGAGGGCGGTCTCGTGCGATCTGAAATTGGCCCTATCACAAACGGGCGACATTCATCTGTAGTCCAGAGCCGGGGTTCTAAAAGCTGGCGGGTGGAAGATAGACTCATCGGCGCGGGGCAACTGACCCAATGGAAAGATGTCAGCATTGTCGCTGGTTATTTCTCACGCGAGAACAAGGCAATACCGGTAGTGCGCGCATTCTCACGATCCGGGCAGCTGCTGTGGCGGTCAGAATTGGTGTCGCGCTTCGACAGCGCGATAATAAACTCCTTAGTGTCGGGTCCTGGGGGAGTTTATGCGGTTGTTGCACCAATGACAGGTGCGATGGGTAAAATCGATTTTGACATTGTGCATCTCGACACTGCCGGCAAAGTGTTGAACTTGCGCGCAATAACCACTGCACAACCCGACGCGAAAACGTGGATAGAAAACACTGTTTACGCTGCGAGAATAATGGGGGGCAGCTTGATCGTGACTGCTAGTTACTCGCCACAAGTCATAAACTTCGTTCGCAATGATTTCGGGTTCAATGCGTTGTGTGCGCAGGGAAGGGGTGCGCATTTTTATTGGATGAATGCGACTGACCTCGCTCCTGAAAAGGAAATTGACCTTCCGGGGGTAAAAATCTTCGATTTGCAGCCTGCGCCAGCCGGGCTTGTCTTTGCGGGCGCGGAACAAAGCAATTGTGCGTGGGACAGCGAGAGACCGATACTTGGCCATTTGAGCGACCAATTGCAGCCCACAATTGATTGGAAGGGGGACGATCTGTTTTACGGTCACTTAGTTGCGATTGCAGTTGAGCCAAACGGATACGTTGCCGCAGCTAGTTTTACCGAACCACTGGATGTCCCACGATACAATCTTGATGCCTTGGGAAAGCCTGTGCCGGTCACGAAATATGCAGAATACTCTGATAGAAGCCTGTCGGAAGCGGTTCTACTTCGATTTGACGCTCGCGCAAGCCTCAAGGAGACGAGTTTCCTGGGAAATGGTCTGCCAGAGTTTGCCCAAGGCCTTCTTCAGACGGGTTCATCGAGCTTTATTGTTTATGGCAGCGACGGCTTTAACCCTTGGGTCGAAAGCCTCAACTGAAGTTCATGGTAGTTTCCACTGGCTTTTGACATTTGAAGGACTAATGTTTTTGGAGACATGACGGGGGTGAACATGGGGCGTATCTCTCAATGTGTTAAGCTGGGGCTAGCTTTGTGGGCACTGACATCTCCCACAGTTCTTCTGGGTGCTGAGCCGTTTCACCCCTCCACAATGCCTAAGATTGGCAATCGGGGGACCTTCGCTGGCACCAAAACTGATGTGTCTGGGCTTACGGTGGGGCTCACCGGCACTGCCGCGGGCGCTGTTCTGGCCGGATATAAGAGCGATACGGAAACGGTCCGAGGGGGCGCAGAAGCGACGCTGTATAATCGGATTGCACCGGCAGTTGTACTTGTAGTGACCGACAAAGCGTTGGGTTCAGGCTCTTTAATATCTAAGGACGGCCTGATACTCACTAACTATCATGTCGTAGCAGGTTTCAGCAGCGTTGGTATTTTCCTGAAACCCGCCCGTGAAGGCGATAAACCCGCGCCGTCCCAAGTAATCGTCGCAGATGTGTCTAAAGTTGATCCGAAGTTGGATCTTGCGCTTCTGAAAATGCGTAGCGTTCCAAGCGCTCCTATCCAACCAATCTTATTCGGAGATTTTAGCAAGATAAATGTGGGTGATGACGTAAATGCGATTGGTCACCCTGAAGGCGAGACTTGGACTTATACGAAGGGGTATGTGAGCCAAATCCGGAGAAATTACGAATGGAAAAATGAGGATGGCCAGATCCACAGCGCCGACGTGATCCAGACGCAAACGCCCATTAATCCTGGCAATTCCGGCGGACCACTGTTGACCAACGACGGTTATCTGATCGGAGTGAATGCTTTCAAAGCAGCTGAAGGAGAGGCGCTAAACTTTGCCATTGGCGTTGATACCGTTCAGTCGTTTATGAGTAGCCCTGGCGTGAGCGGTGCTGCCGCAGCGGCAGCGACCAAGGCGCAATGCAAGCCTAAAGAATTGTTTGAAGGGCGCACCAAGGAAAATGATGGCTCGATAGTACAGTATGATTTGAGCTGTCATGGCCATGTCAATCTCGCAATAGTGCTGCCAGACGCAAAAGATAAGCCCATGTATGCGTCGATCGATATGAAGGAAACGGGAACGCCCCAAGGGGTCGTATTCAGCACCAATCGGGATGGCAAATGGAATTTCTCCTACTGGGACACCAAAGGCACGGGCCATTGGGATACGATTGGATATCATCCGGATGGTGAAATAGTCCCCAGCAGCTACGGGCCATACAAATCGAAATAGCTATTAGGCTGCTAGCCGCGTGGGACAAACTTCGCGCGATCTACGCGTTACAGCTGGTTTATTTTGTATGCGAGCCACTGGAAAAGTGTCGTTCGAAATCAAGACCGGCAAATGGATTAGGCGAGATCGCAGCAGCTTTGGTGATGATGGACTTCACTCTCTTTCGCAGCGAGCGATCCCACAAATGAAAGCATAGCGCTCAGACCACGCTTAAGTGCCAACACCATTGAAATCACAGAGAGTGGGGCGATATAGCAAATATGGTGATGCGGAGACTATTCAGTGCTTTTACTCGCCTTGCTGTACAAACTTAATTCAACCGCCCGACGGTGTGCCCGCTCGCATCTTGCCCGACTCCAACCAACGAGTTCCCCCCTACCCTTCAGATAATAGAGCGACTTGCTGCCTGCAAACGGAAGTCTATGACCCAACTGATCTTCCAACTTTTGGATCACGAGAGCGGCAGCATGGGCGTCCCCATCCTCGGCGGACACAGTCACCACCTGCGTTGCCGTCTTACTAACTCTCACTCCATTCCTAGTCACCTCTGTCGCTGGCAGCGAAACATTCGGTGGGGCGACCTCGCGTATTATTCCCGTTTGTCGATCCATCTGAAAGACGAGTGATCCCACCATTTTAGGAACGCTCGAAGGAATATTATCACGATACAACGTGACGGAGCGGGCTCCATCGCGTAGCGCGGTTTCCCCGTCCCTGATCTTGGCTTCCAAATGCAGGGTGACGATAAAGCGGGCGACGCTTCCAAATTCACCACTTCCCTTCACCTTGTCGTAGACTGCCTTGGCAGACCTGGCCTTGTCCGCCGGTAAATCCTTGCCCGTGTGATGGACAACGACGACGCAGCACCCGGCTTCTTCCGCGAACGATTGAAGTTTTTGCATAAATTCGCGTGCCGCTCCGCCATCATTTGTGTTGGAGACAAAAACGCTAGCCGTATCGATGACAACGAGCCTTAAGTCTTTTTGCTTTTTAAGATCGCTTAAAATGCCCTCGAGCGAGAACTCTGGACCGCTGGCGCAGATTGCCCAAAGATTGGAGCCAGCTTTGTCCGTCAGCTCGGCGGCGTCCATGCGGCGTTTATCGATAACGTCCTTGGTATCTTCGCCATAAATGAGCGCTGCCTTTCCTTTTTGTACGGCTTGACCAAGGAACGGCTCTCCGGCCGCCACACATGCGGCCAAGTTGAACACCAGGGCGCTTTTCCCAATCTTTGCCGGAGAAACTACGAGCCCTGCGGTCCTAGCCGGAAACAATCCGTCTACAATGAATTCGAAAGCCGTCTCCGGCGGCACCAAACCATCCGTCATCGCCGCAAAGATGGGCACTGATCCCTTGGACTCACCTAAGCAGTCCAGAACATGTTCCAGCACCTTGGCAGGCGCCAGATGCCGCTCAACGAACCCATCCTCCGGTTCTATCTCCCACTTATAAACCAATACCTGGCAGTCCTCGGCCCTTAGTCGGTTGACGAGCCGGTCCAGGTCCCCCTCCCGCATAGCAAGGACGGCTCTAATCCCATCGCGGCCAAAATTGCATTGGTCGTTGTAAGAAACCTCATTGGCCGAAACGAGCCTCGCCCTGGCCGCACGGAACAACCTTTCAAATATCGGTTTGCGCGCCTGCCAACTATCATTTCCCTCGTTGCGCTTGCGGGCTTCCCTGTCGAGCAACTTTTTGTCCCCCCGATGCCATTCCTCATTCGCATAAGGCGCGTCAAGAAAGCCTCCCTGCATTTCACCGCGTTCAAAGAATACCGGGTATCGTTCCGCAACAGTCCTAGACACCATCTCTCTTGTAGGGAAACTCAGCGGCCGATCATCCGGATCTTCCCAATCATCATCGTCAAGTGAGTCGCGGGTGATGGGGACAGCGACCAGGCGATCAGGCGCGCGATCAATGAGAAAGCAAAGCGCTTCCTCAATCGTGAAATTTTCACCTGCACGAAGGCTGTACTCATCACCGATTAGATCAATTGTGGCGATCACGATATCGCCTAAAGCCGGAGTCCCTGGGTCATCACGACCTTGCAATGCCTCCGCGCGAGGTATGCGTGTTCCGATTGGAACAGGCTTCCCGACATATGGGATAAATCGCTTGAAGTTTTGGGCGGGCCGACCGTGTGTATAGAACCCCCACTTCTCCCAATTGTCACCCAGCTCCCATTCTCCGCCTACGCCATCGTTGCTAAATCTTGTGCGCGGGCCAAACATTACGGCGCCAGATTTGGGCAGCTGATCCACAGGGCAACTGTGCCAATAACATTCGCCATCGCTGTTGACGCCGGGGTATATTACTTTTGCTACGCGCGGATCGAATTCCGTCATGTCGAGCACGTAGGCGTCGGGCAGGAAATGAGGCGGCAGAGTATCGGACCATGCCCAGAATTTTTGTTGGTCGTCGAGCCGTCGGACTTGTTCAGCCGCCGCGAGCTCATCCGCCTTACGCTTTTCATCCGCCGCAGCCTCGGCTTTCTGACGCGCGCGTTCCTCAAGGTCAGCCGCCTCTTTAGCCGCTTTCGCGGCTGCAACCCCTTCCGGCGTGAGTCGAGAAAACCGCTTGCTATTGATAGTTAACGTCTCGACCTGATGGCTATTGGGCGATGACTGCATCTTCGCTGGAACGGGCTCCCATTCCGCGCCGCGAGGATGGAAGGTTTCTGCCGATAGTGAAATTGGAGTAGCAATTTCTCCCCTCGCATTTAACCCCGACGACAGAACGATGAGAGGTTTGAAGCCCTCGGCTGCAAAATCGGCGGGACCAAAGAAATCGAATAACTTTGTCGGATCTAACCCCTGAAATCCCCTGACTATGATTGCGTTGGCGCCAAGCCAGTCCCCCTTCGGAGACAATACTACCGCATCTGAATTGCTGGCTTCGACAAAACCGGTTGGGATTTCCCGGGCTTCAAAGGGCGCGCCTTTGAACATGCCCTTGAAATAAGACAAGTCGAAATCATCGTGCCCAATATTCATTTCTGCCCCGCCTGCGCGATTTTACCCCGGGTATGCTTCCGCGATGCAGCCGGCTCACTGGAATAGGCGCCCTCACGCGATGCGATCCATTTCATAATCGTCTCGCGCCGATAGAACGATTTTCGGCCAATTTTCACAGCTGCTGGACCACGGCGCTGAGAGCGCCAATTACATAGCGTGAGGGGTGCTAGGCCCAGAAAATCTGCGGTCTGCTGCTCGGTAAGAAGTTCGCCCTGTTCCAACATCATTGCCGTTCACGCGCTGTGACTTCGCACTATCGCTAGCTGACGTTGAAACACGCGGTCAAGCCAAAGGCGGAGTAACCTATTGATAATATAGGACAATTTGTCCTACATTCCTAACGGGAGTGGCCGAATGGACTTTTGATAACGCATTGCCAATGCAGGCTTTTTTGACGTGCGTTATTGCCCTCGGCCAAATAATTTCCGCGTGCAAATTTTTTTTGATGCTGTTTCCGCAACCGGAGAACTTCGAATAGGACAAAATGTCCTACGACTTTCGATAGGGTCGAAAATTTGTCGAGCCAGGATGGAGGGTGTACGCGCAAAATAGCCGGGTGATGCCCCCAGGGGTCGGACGAGCGCAGCGGTCGCCGGCCACCTTCCAGCCGGGGCGGAGCTGGGCATAATCGGCGGTTTGCTCTACTCGCTGTCGGTTTTGTTGATCGGGTTCGTTGCCAGCTTTGCGAGCTTCTGATTGATCTGGCCCTGCATTACGATTGCCACTTCCAGCGTCGCCTTCCCATTCGCGGATGTCTTTGGATTGGCGCGCGCGGCTTTCAGGGCGGAAAGGTTCTTCTCTCCACGTGCCAACTTTACCTCCGATCGCTTCCCAATGTTATACTTCCCGTTCCACGGCTCAACTCCAGGGATCGCCGCCCTATGGAACTGCTTCGCCAAGTCATAGCAGAGGCCGCATAAGATTTTGGGCTGTAGATGCTCCAAGGCTTCTCCAGTCCAATCCCCGCCAGCCTTGCGGACTCGTATTTCGCATTCCCTGCAATATGCGTCCGGGCGTGGATTATCAGGGTCTTCAACTGACCAGAACCAGCCGACGCGCTCGCGCGCTACTAAGCCCGCATAAATATGCTGGCAGACATAAGTTCGCTGCTGCTCTCCGTGGACACTACAATTTGCTTTCTCGTCTGCGGACATAGTTATTCTTTACTGCGCCTCGGCTTGTGGGTCAGCCCGCATCTCGAGGCTTTCCCTGTCGGGATCGTTCAGCCATCCTATTTCGTCGTTGACCCGCGCGGTCAAAGTTACGGATACCAAATGTTCTATCGATCAACTTCCCAAAATAGACCCAGGTCGGTCAACATGACACCCAAGTGTCTGTAATCGCTTGCGCGAAAAAGGCAGAAAAAGAGCTTGTTCCACCAGCAGCGCGCCTGGTTAAGCTCACCATGAACCTAAAGTGAACCCGCACCATGACGGCTACAGCGCATTACTTCATCAGCAGCAGCAATCGTGCCTATCGATCCGAAATTTCTCTGTTTCGCCATGAGAAGGCGGCGGCGGAAGATTGCTGGATGATCCATGCCCGCGCGGGAGCATCCAGGCTTTTCGAGATTGTCGGCCGAGGTGAACGGGTGACTGTCACGGCTTACCAAAGCGAAGCCTGGAAAAGGTTCAAGAAGGACAAGGCGTTGGAACTGCATTCCATCACCGTGGTGGACTGAATTTTTCTGAGACGGACACAGGGCGGACACGAGCGTCACTACAGCGCCACGGCGTCCTATTTATCCGACTAAGCCCTTGATTTTTCTGGTGCCGGCTACAGGACTCGAACCTGTGACCCCCTGATTACAAATCAGGTGCTCTACCAACTGAGCTAAGCCGGCATGCCCGGATGACGAAATATCGTAGCGCTTGTCTGGAAATTTTTCCTGAACTGTCGGCGCAACAATACGCCTCCCCTAGCACGGCATTGCCGGGCGTTTCAAATTCAGGGAATGCTGGCGATCCGGCGCCCGCCAAAGCGTCTAGCTGTTCCGCCAACCCAGGGCCAGGACGCCGGCGCCCATCAGCGCCGCGCCGCCTGTCCGATTGACGGTTCGCTGGACGCGCGCGTTTTTCAATTTCTCGCGCGCCTTCGACGCCAGCCAGCCATACAAAGTGGCATTAAGCGCCGCCAGGGTGACAAAGGTCGCCTCCAGGATCACGACCTGGGGCGCGAAGGGCCGCGCGGTGTCGAGGAATTGCGGCACAAACGCGATAAAGAAAATGATGCTCTTGGGATTGAGCGCCGTCACGGCATAGGCATGCGCGAAGATGCGTCTCAGCGACAATGCGGGGGCCGCCGCATCCGGCGCGACCACCGGCGCACGCCAAAGCTTGATGCCGAGATAAATCAGATAAAGGCCGCCGATCCAGCGCAGCCCCGTGAAGACAAAGGCCGAAGCGGCCAGGATCGCGCCCAGTCCCAGCATCGAGCAGGTCATGGCGGTGAGATCGCCCAACGTCACGCCCGCAACCACGGCCGCCGCCGGACGGCGGCCGTGCCCGAGCGCGTAGGAAACCACCACCAGCACCGTGGGACCCGGCACGGCCAGCAGAAGATTGGACGCAACAAGGAATGCCAGCCAATGCGTGAGCGACATGCAAATCTCCCGGTTGCGGGAGAGAATAGCGCGCCGGTCAGGTTTCCAGAATATCGTTCGGCAGGACGTTCTTGGGGGAGCCGCTGGGCGGAAAATGCATGGCCAGGGCATTGCCGCAAATCTCGATGGCGCGGATAAAGCCGTCCGCGGACTTGCCCGCCTTCATCGCCGTGGTCACCGCCGCCACGGCCGCATTCCAGGGCCCATCGCCCACCGCCTCATGGATGGCGCGGTGCGCCACCAGCTCCACCTGGTGGTCGTACAGCGACGCATAGATCAGAATATGGGGTTCAGCGTGGGAAAGCCGTGCGCCGGAAGCCGCGAAATGGTGCCGCGCCATCTGCCGCACCCGGTGACGTTTGAGGAAGCGCGGCGTCACCAGGCGTCGCACGCGCGGAAGCGCCACGATCAAGACGACGCAGACGAAAATCCCCGCCTGCAGCATTGTGTAGGTGCTGAGGGCCCGCAGGATCAGATTCTCCACGTTCCGCACGCTGTCGTCGGTCCAGCTGGAGAAAATATCGGCCATCGCCAGGCGGTGCAGACCCGACAGGACCAAGAGCGGCGGCACCACCAGGGATAAAATCGCCGCCCAACCCAGTGGGACTTCGCGGTAACGCGAAACCTCATGGGCCAATACGCAGAAAATCTCGCCGGAGGTTTTGCTCTCGGCTGCCTCGATCGCGGCCGCAATGCGTTCATGATCCGATTTGGTCAGCATCACCAGCTTCCCGATGCGCCGCCGCCGCCGAAGCTGCCGCCACCGCCGCCGCCCCAACCGCCGCCTCCGCCACCGCCGTCATATCCGCCATAACCGCCGCGGCCACCGCCGCCCAGTCCGCCCAGGAACAGCAAGGGCCAGAAACCGAACCCCCTGAAGATCCGTCCAAAGGCAATAGCGATGAAAAGAATGATGACCAGGATCGAGAGCGGGCTGACGCCGCTGCCGCCCTTGTGCTGCAGCTGTTGTGCCGCCGCCGCAGCCTTGGCTTCCGCCGCGGAGGGATCAAGTGACAATTGCTGAATCAGAGCGGCGACGCCCGCTTCGGTGCCGCCGTTGAAATCGCCCGCGCGGAAGCGCGGAAGCACGGCCTGCTGGATGATCACTTCCGACAAAGCATCCGTAAGTATAGGCTCCAGCCCGTAACCGACTTCGATGCGGACCTTGTGTTCGGTCGGCGCGATGATGAAGAGCGCGCCATTGTTGAGCTTGGCCTGGCCGATGCCCCAGGCGCGGCCAAGCTGATAGCCATAATCGGAAATCTCATACCCTTGCAGGGACGGCAGTGTCACCACCACCAGCTGGCGCGATGTTTTCGCTTCCAGCGCCGCCAGCTTCCCGTCGAGATCGCTTCTTGTCTGATCCGACAGGACATGCGCGTCGTCCACCACCCGGCCGGTCAAGGCGGGAAAACTCGGCGCCGCCAATGCCGGCAGCGCCGAGAACAGAAAGGCGATCAGGACCGCGATAAACCGCATCTATGGCTTGACGGGCGGCGGCGGCGGCAGCGTGGCGGCAGGCGCGGACGGTTGGCTGGTGAAGTTCACCACCGGCGCGCCCTGTGCTGCGGTGCTGGCGGCAAATTGCTGAGCCGGCTTCTGGCTCTTGTAGAGCGTCGTCGCCCAGACCACACCCGGAAAGGTGCGCAGCTCGGTATTGTAGTCCTGCACGGCCGCATTGTAATCGCGCCGGGCGATTTCGATGCGATTCTCGGTCCCTTCCAGTTGCGACTGCAGCGCCAGGAAGTTCTGGTTGGACTTCAGGTCGGGATAATTTTCCGTGATCGACAACAAATGTCCCAGTACGCCGGACAATTGATCCTGGGCCTGCTGGAATTTCTGGAAGGCCGCCGGATCGGTGACTGTCGAGGCATCGATCGACACATGCGTCGCCTGGGCGCGCGCCTGGGTCACTTCGGTCAGCACGGATTTCTCCTGCGCGGCAAAGCCCTGCACGGTGGAAACCAGGTTGGGAATCAGGTCGCTGCGGCGCTGATAGGCCGCCTGCACATCGCCCCAGCGCGCCTTGACCGTCTCATCCTTGGTCGGAATGGAATTGACGCCGCATCCCGCCAGGGTCAGCGCGATGCCCAGCGCGGCGAGGAATTTGGGGAAAGTCCCGGAAATCTTCATGGCGCAAGCGCCTCCTAAACCCACGCCGCAAAGATGGGGAACCGGCGGGGAACCGCAAGCGGTCCGGCCGAAAATTTTGCCCTTGCTTTTGGACTTATTAGCCTTCTGCCCCTATTTGGAGGGCGGCGCGCTTCGCGCCTTGTCCACCGCCGATGCCCTGACGGGCGCGCCTTGGTCGCGGGCATTCGCCAGGATTCCCGCGCAATTGGCATCCTTGGCCAGGCCCGGATCGACGAAGGCCAGAATGGCGGCGAAAGGCGACAGCAGCGCCAATCCGGCTCCGATGGCGCCCTGGGTGATGGCAGGCTTGCTGTCCACGCCCAACACCGGAGCGGCCAGCTTGCCGGACAGCGTGATGGGCGCGTTCAGATGCAGGAACTGGAAATGCTTGGGCTTGCCTTGCAGCGTCAAATTCACCGTCTCGTCCTTCAGATTCACGCTGCCGTGACCGTCGAGCCGGGTCGGATCGGTATCGAGCACGATCTGCTGCGAGCTGAGAACGCCATCGCGCGCCTCGAAATGCATCACCGCGCAGCGCAGATTGGTGTTGGACTGATCGCCCGCCAGATTGAGACCCAGCGCGCTCAAGAGGTTGACGCCCATCCACTCCGCCAGGGATTTTTTCATTTCGCCCTGCGGCAAGACCGCGGTGAAGACGCCACCGGCACTGGCAGCGACCTTGTGCACCGAGGTCCCCGTGCCGCTGAGTTGCGCCCGCGCCTCGACTAGGCCAGAAAGCGGCTTCTCCGTGCCCTTGATGAAATGTTCGATGCGGATGTCGGTGATCCGGGCATCGACCGCAGTCACCGGAACGGATTTGCGCGCATCGATCGAAAGCGCACCCGACAATTTTCCGGCGGTGAAGGCGAAGGCCAGCGGCTTCAGGCGCATCACGCCATTCTGGATGCTGATATGGGTGGTCAGGCCGCGGAGCGGAAAGTCGCGACTGTTGATGGCGTCCGCGTCATAATCCACTTCGCCGTTGATCTGACGCAGCCGCTCGGTATGCAAGGTAACATCGGGCAGCAGAGTATCGCCGGTCTCCGACGCACTCTTGCCGCCCCGGAAAAGCGCCCCGAGATCGTCGAAATTCAATGTCCGCGACGAAAGATGACCGCGCAGATCCGGAAGCGCATGGGAGACATCCACCACGAGATACCCATGCATGTCGGAGCTTCCGATCGTGCCCGACAAATCCGTCAGGCTATAGAATGTGCCTTCGCGTTTCAGCAGGCCGTTCAGCTTGTAGGGCGACGTCCCTGGCAGCGCGATGCCGGTGAGGTAATAGAGTTCCGACAGAGACTGGCCCGTGGCAGAGACGCGGGCGTTGAATTGATCAAACCGGAAGGGGTGTGTGACCTGACCGTTGACGACCGCATGGGTGGGGCCGGCATGAATATTGGCGTTGAAGGCATAGGGCCTGCTCTGGTCCACATTGATCAGCGGTCCGCCAAGGACATCGGCGAGGAACGGATTGGCATTGAGCGTGCCGGTGCCATTCAGCTGAAACGCCGCGGCTTTGCCGCCGGCATTTTCCCGGGAGGAAATCGCGCCGAGAAATTTGAGCTGCCTTACCGCATCGTCGATTTCGACGTGGCCATCGCGGACCAGAAACCGCTGGATCGGCGGAATCCGCCATCCCGTCTTTCCGGCACCTTGGCTGTCCCAGTTGGTGCGGCCGTCCGGTGTGCGCACCACAAGAATGTCGGGCTGATCGAACGCCACCAGAGGCAGAATGATGGTCCCGAACAAAGCCGGCCAAAGACGGAATTCGATATCAGTCTGCCGGATCCGTGCCGCCTGGGGCTGCGTCGCCCAGGCGGGATTTCCGACAAGAATTCCGCCCACCGAAACATGCGGCTGGCGGCGGAACAGATCGACTTTCAGATCGCCTTCGATCCGAACCGGACGTCCATAACGCTGGGACGCGTAGCGCGAGATCGGTCCGCGCAACTGGTTCCAGTCCAGAAAATAAAGCGTGATGACGGCCGCAATCAGGAATGCCGCGAGGACGATGCCGGTCCAGCGAAAGAAACCGCCCCAGCTGAACCGGAAATCGCGAAAATCCGCCAGGACACGGTCCCGCCAGAGCTGGCGCATCCGGGAGATTTCCATGTGTTGGACCAAGGACATACATGTAGGCAAACGCCCAAGCCGCGATTGCGCTTCACAAAAGTTGGGAAACACGGGAAGTTCCCAAGCGTTGATCTTCCGGGATCCGGCAAAGGCGGGCGGGTGCAATTCGGGCAGTTACATCCAGGGCGCCTGCTCAAGGAAGGCCTGATTGCCTTTGTTGACGACAGCGCGCTCACGCGGGGCGCCGCGATCGCTTTCTACGCCGTTACCGCGATCGCTCCGGTCCTGTTCATCGCCACGGCGGTTGCCGGTGTGTTTCTGGGGCCGGCGGCCGCGTCAGGCGCGGTGCGCTATCAATTGCGCCAAATGATGAGCCCGGAAAGCGCCGACCTGGTGCAGGGCGCCATCGTTCATGTGCGCGGAGTGCATCACAGCCTCCAAGGCAGCCTGATTGGCCTCATCGCCCTGATCGTAACGGCTTCGGGCGTCTTCACCGAAATGGAGGATGCGCTGAATGTGATCTGGAAGGCTCCGCGCCACGAATCCTATCTCTATCAATTGGTCCGAGGCCGCGTCCTCAGCCTCATTCTGGTGGTCGCGATGGGCTTTCTGTTCATGGTGTCGCTGGTGATCGCGGCCGGCATCGGCATCGTTGGGCGCTTCATCGATTATTATACCGGACTTGGCGGTGTCGTCATCGGCTTCATCAATTTCGGCCTGTCATCGGTTTTGATCGCTCTGCTGTTCGCCATCATCTACAAGGTGATGCCCAACAAGCAGCTTTACTGGCGCGACGTGTTGGTGGGCGCCATCGGAACCTCTCTCCTCTTCGAAGCGGGACAGACCCTGATCTCGATTTACCTGTCGCGTTTCCTGGTCGCCAATATCTATGGCGCGGCGGGCGGGGTGATCGTGCTTCTGGTCTGGGCTTATTATTCGGCTCAAGTCTTTCTGCTCGGCGCCGAATTCACCAAGGTCTGGGCGCAGCATTACGGCAGCCAGAGAGAGGCCTAGCCAGAAGAAAATCTAGAGCGTGTTGGCCGCCAGATCGCGCTCTGCGGGCGTGAAGGCGGCGGCCAAAGCTTTGGCCCGCGCGACATCGGCAGGCTTCATGTCGCTGGCGAGTTGCGCGGCGCGGGACCGGGCTTGCGCATCGCCGGCACCCGCTGCGATCAGGTACCATTTGAGTGCCGCTTGCGGATTCTGCCTCACGCCATCGCCGCGTTCGTACAGAACCGCAAGATCGAACTGGGAATCGACGTAACCCTGCTGCGCCGCGCGGTTGAACCACGCCGCGGCGCGAGACGCGTCATGCGCCGTGCCCTGGCCTTCGGCATAGGCGATGGCCAGATCATGCATCGCCTTGACGTTGCCGCGCAGGGCCGCCGCCTCGAACCAGGTGAAAGCCTGATGCGGATCCGGAGCAACCCCGCTGCCATCCAGGTAGATCGTTCCCACCAGATATTGCGCCAGCGGCACGCCCTGTTTGGCGGCCGCCAATCCCCACCGCAGCGCCGTCGCCCGATCGGAAGACCCGTGCTGACCATTGAGATAGGCCAGCGTCAGCATCGTCTGGCTGCGCAAATCGCCGCGACTGGCCAGCGCCGTCATCTGCGCCAGGGAAGGCGGGGCAAGCCGGCGGTGGCTGACGCCGTCGCCGCGCGCCGAAGACGAACCCGCGATGTTGGCGGCGACCAGCGCCGTCAACACCATCATCGCGATGCAGCCCACGGCCGTCCAGGCCATCCAGCGAGGCACGCGCTTGGGTTTGGGCGCCGGCGGCTCGACGGCTGCTTCCCGCGCCACGCGCCTGGCATTGGCGAGAAGATCTTCCATTTCTTTCTGCGTGACGGGAGGCTCCGGCTCCAGGGCCGGCATGGGCGTCATTTTCGCGACCGGCGTCACGGCCTGCATCTTTGCGGGCGGCGGTTCCGCAATCGGCTCGGGCATGACGATAGCCGGCGCGGCCTGCATGACGGGAGTCTCGGCCGGCCGCGAGATTTTCTCTTCCAGCAGCGCAACGCTGCGGCTGAGCAATTGCTCGGTTTTCTCCTGACGCGTTTCCAGTCCCGCCAGGGCCCGTTCGAACACGCGCAAGCGCCGCTCCAGCCAGGCGTCGGGTGCCGGAGCCGAGACAGGAGCAGGTGCGGAAACCGGCGCGCCATTGGCGACCGCCAGGGCCATGCGCGGTTCCGCGTTCGCGTCGGCGATCTCATGCAATTGGGCCACATCCTCGTTCAGGACGGCGGCGATCAGAGCTTCCCTGCCCGGGAAGAAACGGCGAAATTCCGCTTTGGAAATTCCGGCGGCTTCGCAAAGGCCGGCAATATTAAAATGCGAACTATCCGCGGCGCCGATCTGCGTGCGTGCAGCCGCAATCAGTGCCGCGCGGATCCCCGCGTCATTCTCGTTCCCAACCACGATGCGGTCCCAATAGCCCGCAGAGACGCTAGAGGAAGAAGATTACCAACGGTCTGGAAAATTCCCCGCAATTCGAAATGAATCGGGGGCCGAGGTCATTCCGCCGGCTGGGGGCGCCGCCGGGCAATCGGTTTTCCGACCAGGCGCGTCAGCACGAGGATCATCGCGACGGCGGCCAGATAAGCCAGGATTTGCGCGCCATCCGGGGCCTCGACATAACCGATCAGGGTGTGGAGCAGCCGGCCGGCGATACTGTCTTCCTTGAGCAGCCAGGAGGTGTCCCAAATCGTGCCAGTCATGGCGTTGATGTAGCCGCCATTCTGAAGGAACAGCACCGCCTGCGCCGCCATGCCGGCCGCTAGCAATGTGATCAGGCCCGAGGTTACCTGGAACAACCGGCCCGCCGGGATGGTGAGAAGGCCGAAATACATCAGCGCGGAAACCGCCGCTCCGGCGGCAAGCCCCAATGCGCCGCCTGCCAGCAGCGTCGCGTCGGTGGTGCCGCCTTGGGCGGCGATGCCATAGAGAAACAGGACCACTTCGGAGCCTTCGCGCAAAACCGCGACACCCACCACCACGCCCAGCGCCGCCAAAGTGCGTTTGCCGGTGACGACGTCATGACCGGCGGCCTTGAGTTCGCGCGCCATCTCGCGGCCATGGCTTGCCATCCAGACATTGTGCCAGGTGAGCATCGTCACCGCCAAAAGCAGGATGGAGGCGTTGAACAATTCCTGCCCATTGCCTTGAAACAGCGCCGCCAATTCACCGGCAAAAGCCGCGACCAGGCACGCGCCAAGCACGCCCGCCAGCACACCGCTCGAAACCGCCCGCCCGCGCTTGGGCACGCCCTGGGTCGCGGCCAGCACGATGCCGACGATCAGGCCGGCTTCGATCACTTCGCGGAAAACGATGAGCAGCGCGGACAACATTATTTGGCCACCACCACGCCCTGCGCCGTGCCCGAATGATATTCGCCCATGAAGGGATAGCGGCCTGGCGCCAGCGCCCGGATGCGGACATTGCCGGTGGAATTGCCGGCCACGACTTTCTCGACCTTAAGGGCGGTGGAATCGAATTCTTCCGCCGTGGCATCCTTGTTGGTGAGCGCGATCACCGCCGGAGTGTTGGCCTTCACCGGAATTTCGGACGGCGTAAATTTGTGGTTCTGCAATGTCACCCTGATCGGCTCGTCAGCCAAAACGGACGATGCGGTAAGCACCGGCGGCGCGATCAGCAGAAAGAGGGAAAGAAACGCATGTCTCATTTGGTTTTGCTCGGATAATTGAAGGTCCAGCTTACGGAGATCGGCTTCCACCAATCCGGCACGCCCGACGCAGTGTCGACATGGCGTATGAAACCATGGCTTGGCGGGGGCGAAATGATATAGGTCAAGTGATAGGTGCCGGGACCCGCCATATCGACGCCGTTGGCGTAATGCGGGCCGTCCTTGGCGGTCATGGGGAACAGCAGGCCGGTTTTCTTGTAGGCCTTGCTGCCGTCCTTGGTCAGTTCGAAATGAATATCGAGATAGGGGATCCAGGCGTCTTCGGAAAAGCCATGGGTTTCGGCATTGGTGGCGTGGACGTCGGCTTCCAGATGCACGCTGTCCTTGGTCATGCCCATGCCCGGCGGCATCTTGTCCATCTCCACGCCGGTCAGATAGTTGGGCACGATCTGCATGCCTTCCTTCACCATCGGCTCGCCGATATAGAATTCCTGAACCGCCCAGGCCGGAGCCGCCAGGCAGGCAAAGGGCGCGATCAAAGTGGCAACCAGGAGCGAGGAATTGCGCATGCGGTCCGGCGAATGAGTTTCATCCGCCTTATAAATGCAACTCATTCTCAAGTACAGGTCGAAAAGCCGGGATTGGCAAAATTTAAGCAGACCGCCAAACAGAAAGTTCCCGACGCCGGTCAGTCCGGACGCAGCGCCCGCACCAGGAAACGGGTGAGATTGTCCGCCAGGGCCATGCGGCATTGCCGGCCGCGGGCGCTTTCCCGGGCCGCCTGGTGCAGGGCCCCCGCGACCGCCTGCCCGATGATGCCGGCATTGTAGGAATTGCAGGCCGTTCCAGCGGCCGCCGCGCCGCGAATGATCTCGCCCCACTCCTCGCCCCAGCGCGCCATCAGGGGGACGTCCGGGCTGCCGCCCGCGTCGATCACCGATGCGTCGGTCATGGCTGCGCGCAACACGCCGGGATGGCTGTCGGAATAATCATAAATCGCGTTCAGGGTGGCGGCGATCACCTGCTCCAGACACTGACCGGGCTGGCGCGCCTCGCGCAGACAAACGTCCATCTCCTGACGCGCTTCTTCGACAAAAGCGAGGAAACAGGCGCGCTTGTCGGGATAGTGAAGATAGAAAGTGCCGTGCCCCAGCCCCGCTTCGCGCGCGATATCCTGCGGACGGGTGGCGTCATAGCCGCGCTCGACAAACAGCCTGCGCGCGGCGCTCTTGATCTTGGAGAGACTTTCGGGTTTGCGCCGCGCCTTGCGGTGTCTGGTTTCGGCGGGATTTACGGTGGCGCTGTCCATGGCCGCGACTTTCGGGATGTGGGGGCCGAAGTCAACCAAGACGGCGACGGTGCCGCCTTTGGTCGCAGAGCCTCATCGCAGTGCAAAAAAATCGCTGCAATTCTACGCCCTTTGCCGCGTACTTAATCGCCCAAGGGCAATTAGACCGTAGACGGAGCGTCCCGGTGGAAGTCGAAAAAAGCTTGAATTACCTGCACTATCCCACGCCGCGCGGCCGTACTTAACGCGCTGTTAACGCCCTTACTGCTAGATACTGGCTGCAAGATATCACCGAAAAAAAGACCGGATAACCGGTCGATGCAGAAAGCGTTGAGGGTCAAGTGGGGCTGACCGCACAGGATATGAGCGACATGGGCAGGCTTGCCCAGCTCGCAATGAATCCCAGGGATGGCGCCAGCCGCGAGGAGATCTATCTCGCGGTCGCTTCGCTGTATCGCATCCAGGGCACCGGCCTCAACGATCGCGAACGCGAGTTGATGCGCGAAATCCTGCGCCGCCTGACCCGCGACGTCGAGATGGCGATCCGAATTGCCTTGGCGGAACGCCTGGCCGACGATGCCACCGCGCCGCACGACCTGATCCTTCTTCTGGTGGACGATTCCATCGAGGTCGCCCGCCCCGTCATTCTGCGCAGTCCGCTGCTCACCGAGAAGGACGCATTGCGCCTGATCGCCGAGGCCAGTACCGGCCATCTGGAAGCCGTGGCAGGCCGCGCCCATATCGGCATACCGGTGACCAACGCATTGGTGAACTGCGACTCTGAATCCGTTCTCGTCGCCCTGGTGCGCAACGCCACCGCCAGGATCTCCGAGACCGCCTACCAGACCCTGGTGGATCGTTCGCGCGCCATCACGGGGCTGCAGGAGCCTTTGGTGCGCCGCGCCGATTTGCCCGTCGAGCTCGCCAACAGCATGTGCGCCTGGGTCTCCGACGCTCTGAAAGCCCACATCGCGAACAATTACCAGATTGCGCCGAAACGGGTCGACATCGCTTTGACGGAAGCGGTGGAGGGGCTCAGCCACGCTCCGGCGGGTCCCAAGGACCCGCCTGCCGACGGCGCCCAGAAGCTGATCGAAAAGCTGGCCGCGTCGGGCCAGCTCAAGGCGGGGTTTTTGATGCGGGTGTTAAGCCAGGGCCAGATCGACCTGTTCGACCTCGCCTTTTCCCGCTTGCTCCATATCGACCTCAATCGTTTTCGCCATATTTTCTATGAGCAGGGCGTGCCGCGGGTGGCTCTCGCCTGCCGTGCCGCCGGTATCGACAAATCGGTATTCGCCACGGTGTTCAACCTTTCGCGCCAGGCCCGCCATGAAACGCCCAGCCTGGGGCGCGCCGATATGGATGAAGCGGACGCCATTTTCAGCCGCTTTACGCGGACTTCGGCGTTGGACGAGCTGCAGGCCGCCAGCGTCCAATAGGGCCTTTTTCGCCGCCAAAACATGCTATCCTGATGTCCATGCAGGACAGTTTCGGACGTTCCATCAGTTATCTGCGCGTCTCCGTGACGGACCGCTGCGATTTTCGCTGCGTCTATTGCATGAGCGAGCATATGAGCTTCCTGCCCAAGGCGGAGGTGCTGTCGCTCGAGGAATTGGAACGGCTCTGCCTCGTATTCGTGGACAAGGGCGTGGAGCGCCTGCGCATTACCGGCGGCGAACCCCTGGTGCGCAAGAATGTGATGCGGTTGTTCGAGCAGCTGGGCAGGCGCATCGGCGATGGCCTCAAGGAAGTCACGCTCACCACCAATGGCAGCCAGCTTGCCCAGCATGCGCAGGGCCTTCGCGATGCGGGCGTGCGGCGGGTGAATGTTTCTCTCGACACCCGCGATCCCGAACGTTTTCGCCGCGTGACGCGCTGGGGCGAACTGACGAAAGTCATGGCGGGAATTGAAGCGGCGGCAAAAGCCGGCCTCGAGATCAAGATCAATACTGTGGCCCTGAAAGGCGTCAACGAGGACGAAATTCTCGATCTGATGCGCTGGTCGCATGCCCAGGGTTTCGATTTCACCTTGATCGAAACCATGCCACTGGGCGAAGTGGACGAGGATCGCATCGATCGCTATTTGCCCTTGTCGGTGGTGCGCGCCCGGCTCGAGCGCGAGGTGACGCTAACCCCAAGCATGCATCGCACCGGCGGACCGGCGCGCTATTTCGACGTGGCGGAAACCGGCGGGCGGCTTGGCCTGATCACCCCCCTCACCCACAATTTCTGCGAAAGCTGCAACCGGGTGCGGCTCACCTGCACCGGCACGCTCTATATGTGCCTGGGCCAGGACGACAGCGCGGATCTGCGCACGCCGCTGCGGGCGTCGGCGTCGGATGCGGAGTTGCAGGCGGCCATCGACGCGGCGATGCGGCGAAAACCGCGCGGCCATGATTTCGTGATCGATCGCCGGACATCTGCGCCCGCATTGGCGCGCCCGATGTCGCTGACCGGGGGCTGACGCGCGCGCCATGCCTGCCCTTCATTTCACGGCCGCGCCCGAAGCCGCCGAGGCGCTGAGCGATCTTCGCCGCCTTCACAAAGACGCTGGCGCCGCCGAGGCGGACATCGTGGTCGCCCTGGGCGGCGACGGGTTCATGCTGCAGACCCTGCATGCCTTTCTGGGCACTGGAAAGCCGATCTATGGCATGAATCTGGGCTCGGTCGGCTTCCTGATGAACGAATATCGCACCGAAAATCTGCTGGGGCGCTTGGCGGCGGCGGAACGCGCCGTGGTGCATCCCTTGCGGATGAAAGCGTACAGCGCCAGAGGCGTCACCGAAGCCCTGGCCTTCAATGAAGTCTCGCTTTTGCGCGAAACCCGCCAGGCCGCGAAAATCAGTATTCTGGTCGATGAGCGGGTGCGCATCGCGGAATTGATCTGCGACGGGGTTCTGGTTTCCACGCCGGCCGGGTCCACCGCTTATAATCTTTCCGCCCATGGCCCGATCCTGCCGATCGAAGCGGCACTGCTGGCGCTGACGCCGATCAGCGCCTTTCGTCCCCGGCGTTGGCGCGGCGCGCTTTTGCCGCATCGCGCGCGCGTGCGTTTTGAGATTCTGGAAAGCGCCAAGCGTCCGGTCAGCGCCGTGGCCGACGACTTCGAAGTGCGCGACGTCAGCGCGGTGGATGTGGCGGAAGACCGCTCCATCGCCATGACGATGCTCTATGACGCGGGCCATAACCTGGATGAACGCATCCTGGCGGAACAATTTTCGGATTGATCCGCCGTCCGCGCCGGATCGACATTGCCCCGCCCTCGCGCTGACGACCTTGGACGCCAAAGGATAATTTTTCCGCGGAACTTCCTTGCCACGGCAAGAAGTCAAGGTTGCTTCACCACCCGTTAACGCCGGTTAAGGTAGCTTTTCCTGCCCGCGCCCAATCCTTAGGCAGCGGCGAGCTGGATGCTGGAATGAGCGGGTACCGTTTCGACAGGCTCAAAATCCTTGTCGTGGATGACAACATCCATATGCGCAAGCTCGTCGTCACCATCCTTCAAGCGTTTGGCGTGATCCAGATCTTCGAGGCCGAAAGCGGCGAGCGGGCCTGGGCCGTGCTGCGGGAAGCCAATCCCGATGTGGTGGTGCTGGACTGGATGATGGAAGGCATATCGGGCCTGGATCTGGTCCAGATGATCCGCACCGATGGACAGACACCCAATCCTTTCGTGCCCGTGATCATGCTGACCGGTCACACCCATATCGACCGCGTGCGCCAGGCGCGCGATGCCGGCATCAACGAATTCATCGCCAAGCCGGTTTCGGTCAAGACCATGATGAGCCGGTTGATGTCGGTGATCGAAAACCCCCGGCCTTTCGTCCGCACAAAGAGCTATTTCGGCCCCTGCCGCCGCAGGCGGGGCAATAACGAATATCACGGACCCGAGCGCCGCGCCGAGAAATCCGCCCTGGCGGCGGAATAAAAGGGGAGCAAGCAATGGCCCGCCAGCAGCCGATCGAATTGTTCATGCCGCCCAATATGCTGAAGGCGAAGGTCGGGGGCACTTTCGTGGGAATCGACATGGCCGCGGTCAACCGGGCTGAGGCCGCGATGGATGCCTTGAAAAGCGAATTCGCCGACTGGGCCCAGGACGATGTCCGCCGCCTGGTGGCGGCGCGCGATGCTTTTGCCGCGAACCCGGACATCGCCGCCCGCGCCGGCCTGCTGCGCGCCGCCCATGACATGAAGGGCCAGGCCGCGACCTTCAACTATCCCCTGATCGCGCGCGTCGCCGGGTCGTTGTCCCATTTGATTCACGATCTGCCGGAACAGGCCGAGCTTTCGCTGGGTCTGGTGGACGCCCATGTCAACGCCATCCATGTCATCTATCGCGACAAGGTGATGGACATGTCCAACAAGGTGGCGCTGGCGCTCTCCGAAGAACTGGAAGCGCGGGTAGCCGAGACGTTGGATCCTTAGAGCCCGTTTCGCGCCGAAGAAAACAGATCCAGCAGACCGGAGCCGAACGACAAGGGCGACGCGCCCTCGCTTCCGAAGAAACTCTTGGGCTGCCAGTTCATCACGCCTGCCAGCAAGCTCTCGATATTCGTATCCACCGCGCGGGCGGCAACGATGCGCGCAGTGGCGGGGCCGGCATCGACGGGCGCGCTGGCCAAGGGCGCTGTGCTGCCCGGCTGCTGCATCGCCCAGTCATAGACTTCGCGCACGCTTTTGGCGGTGCCGTCGGCGTGAAAGAACACGCTGCGGTTGGCGCTGGCGGCTTGCGGGAAGATTTGCGCCGCATTCGCCGACGGCGCGCTCTGGCTGGTGCGGATCAGCTTGCAGGCGGCGTCCGCACCCAGAAAATGCGCGGCATAGAGTTCGCCGCCGCAGACGGGACGCCCCAAACTGGCTTCCATTGCGCCCTGCGACGAGCGCGCATACTCGCCTGCCATCAAAGCGGAAATCTGCGGATCCTTCTTCAATGCCAGGATGGTCTGGCGGTCGGCATCGCTGGCGGCATGATAACGGCCGTCCGGAGCAAGATTGATCGCCCCGGCCAGAGAGCCGAGGCCGTATTTGGCGCCATGGCTTTTCACCAGCCCGAGCCAGGTCTGGTCGACGAATTGAAACAGCCCGGCGGCCGAGGAGGTGCTGGATTGCGCGTTGGTCTTCAGGCTGGATTCCCGCATTGCCGTGCCGAGGAGATAATGGAAATCCGAGCCGGTCGCGGCGGCGGCGCTTTTCAGCGCGGCGACGACGGAATTGGTATCGGAGGCGGCCCCAACCTGCATGGATCTCAATCTTGGTCGCGCGGCCGGGCGGAAAACCGTAAAAACACGTTTCCTGGCCGCGCTCCAAACATTACCCCTTATGGTTAAAGAGATCTTACCAGGGTGATCAGGCCGTCACGGGCCGACGCCTCGTAGGGCCGGGCGGGACTGTGGCCCCAGACCGGTCCCGGCCCGGCGGGATCGCCGATGCGGCGGCCCAGCACATGGACATGCAGTTGCGGCACCACATTGCCCAACGCGCCGATATTGAGCTTGATGACGTCCGGAAGTCCTCGCACGATCCCGCTCGCGCGCGTGATTTCTTCCATCAACACGGAGCGGTCGGCGACCGCGAGATCCATGATCTCTACCGCGCCGGTCCGGCGCGGCACCAGAATGAGCCATGGATAGCGCGCCTCGTTCATCAGCAAGATGCGGCAAAGCGGCCAATCGGCGATGAAGGCCGTATCGGCCGCCAACCCGGGATGCAGCGCGAATGTCATGCCGCAAACCTGCGCGGATCGAAGGCGGGAATGACCGGGGCGCGGCCCAGGATCTGGTCGCAGATGTTTTCGGCGATGGCGGGCGCAAACAGGATCCCGTTGCGATACTGCCCGCTTGCCAGCCACAGGCCTTGGGTGGCGGTCGGTCCCAGCAAAGGCAGTCCATCCGGCGCGCGCGGGCGCAGGCCCGCCCAGTGATCGGCAAGAGTCCAGGCCCGCAAGCGGGGCATCAGCTTCTCCGCCGCGCGCCGCAGGGTCCCCCGCGCCTCTTCCGTAAGGCTGGTGTCGAAGCCGGCCTCTTCCACCGTCGCGCCGATCGCCAGCCCGTTCCCGCGCGGCACGGCATAAATGCCATTGCCCCAGATCACCGGCCCAGAGAGCGCCTGATCCGGCGGCATTTCGCCCGGTGGCGGCGCAAGCAGAATCATTTGGCCCTTCACGGGCAGGACGGGTGCGATCTGCTGCTCCAACAAGCCGCTCCAGGCGCCGGCCGCCAGGACAAAGGCGTCGGCGTGATAAAGCCCGAAGGGCGTATGGACGATGGCGGCGCGGCCATTTTTGTCGGTGCGGCGCTCGATCCGTACGGCGCTTTCATTGGTCAGGAGCCGGCCACCCGCTTTCTGCAGGGCGATGGCGAGCGCCGGACCAAGAGCCCGGTTGTCCACCCGCGCTTCGCGGGCCGACCACAGGCCGCCCGCGACTTCGCCCGTGACCAGGGGAGCAATCGTGCGGACCCGACCGGTATCGACCAGCTCCAATCCCGGCTGCGACGCCTGCCGTTCCAGCCGCGCCAACTGGGCCGCGCCCTCGGCCAGAAGCAGGGCGCCTTCGGTGACGTAACCGATATTTTGCCCGCTCGCGCGTTCGAGTTCTTTCGCAAAATCCGGCCATAGAGCACTGGAATAGCGCGCAAATTCAATTTCCGGGATGCTCGAGTCCTGGAGCTCTGCTGTCACGGCCAACATGCCGGCGGACGCGCCGGTGGCACCTGCCCCCGGCTGTGCGCGCTCCAGCACGACAACCTCTTGTCCGGCTTCCGCCAGCCGCCAACCGATGGCAAGCCCGGCGACGCCCGCACCAATGATGACGATCTTCATGACCCGGCTATAGCGCGAAACGGCGGGAGCCGACACCCGACCATCTGCAGGCCGGCTCCGCAGAATTCAGACGGCGGATCTCTCGCGTTCGGCCTTCTCTTCGTTCAGCCGCATCGTCACCAGGACCACGATCATGGCGGCGAAGCTGGTCAGGGTGCCGGGCAGCCAGATGATCAGCCCGCCATAATGCTGGTCATTGAGCGCGGTCATGTCCAACACCCGGCCGCAGATATTGTAGACGGGATAAAAATCCGTCATCGACAGCGACAGGATCGCCCCCAGCACCATCTGCGGCAGCTCGATCAGAAGGATCATCAGCGCCCGCATCAGATGGGAGAGGCGCGCCGGCGGCTTGGGCCGGCTGTCCAGCACCAGCGACCAGAACATCACGCCGTTGATAGCCATGGTCCAGTTCATCATCATGTAGAGATTCTCGTCGAGCATGACCCGGGTGTGGATGACGGGGATCAGCCAGAAATACAGCAGCCCGACAAACAAGGCGGGCGCGATGGCGGGATGCTGCAAAATGTCCAGCGCCGCTTTCACCGGCCGCGCAGTCACCAGCGGTTTGAGGAAATCGGGCATCCCCGCATAGAGAGCCGGGCCGCTCATCCCCAAAGCGATCAGGAAAGCGCCGGCATGATGCAGCACGAAATGCGCCCAGCGATGCGCGAAGAACAGGTGCTGGGCGTAATAATCGATGCGGGTCTGCAGCACGATATAGAAGGACAGAACGCCCAGGACGAAGCAGGCCCTGCGCCACCAGGGCGGCTGGCTCTCGAGCGGTAAAATCCGAAGTCCGCGCCAGAACCAGGCCAGACAGAGAAACGTGCCGAGGAATTCCGTCCAATGAAATTCCCACGGAAGAAAGACCGGCAGATGGGCCGGAAACTGACGCCCGACAATCCAAAGCACCGCGCCCACCACCAGCAGCGCGCCATACCAGACCCAGGACGATATCCGCGTCATGGCAGCGACCATACGCGCCGTTCGCCGGGGCGCAAAAGCGTGATAAGGACGCGGCCATGCGATATGCGGCGCTGTTCCTGGCCTTGATGCTCGCGGCCTGCAGCCGCCCCGGCTTTCACATGACCGATATTTCGGGCGCCATGCCGCGGCTGGATTTTCACATGACGCGCGCCAGCGATGGCGCGGCGGTCAGCGGCGGCAGCTATCGCGGGCGGGTGACCATTCTGTATTTCGGCTACACCAATTGTCCCGATATCTGTCCGGCGACCTTGGCAAACCTGACCGGGATGCTGGAGAAGCTGAACGATAAGAAAGTTCGGGTCCTGTTCGTCACGGTGGATCCAGGCCGCGACACGCTGCCGGCGCTGAACGCCTACACACATGCCTTCTCGCCCCAGATCGAAGGATTGCGCGGCACCGACAACCAGCTGGCCGATCTGGCCCGGCGCTACCGCGTCGCCTATTCCGTCGATCCCAAGCCGCCTTATACGGTGATGCATTCCAATGCGGTCTTCTTCTTCGATCCGTCGGGACGCATCCGGCTGGTCACCACCGACACCGGCGATATCGATGCGATGGTGGAGGATGTGCGCAAGTTGGCCGACTAAACGTCTCCATCACCGGCCTTGAGCCGGTGATCCGCATAGCTTTCGCTATGCGCCAAGCCCAGCCATGGAGAGGATCTTAGATATGCAGCGCTGCTCCGTCCGCGGCCAGCACCGCTTCGTGCATCATTTCCGATAGTGTGGGATGCGGGAAGATGGTGTGCGCCAATTCCTGGTCGGTCAGCTCGCCGGATTTGGCGATGACGTACCCCTGGATCAGCTCGGTCACTTCCGCGCCGATCATGTGCGCACCCAGAAGCTCGCCGGTCTGGGCATCGAACACGGTCTTGACCAGGCCCTCCGCCTCACCCAGCGCGATCGCCTTGCCGTTGCCGATGAAGGGGAAGCGGCCCACCTTGATCTTGCGGCCCGTCTCTTTCGCCTTGGCCTCGGTGAGGCCGACGCTGGCGACCTGCGGCCAGCAATAGGTACAGCCGGGCACATTCGAGACATTGAGTGGATGCACGCCTTTCACCCCGGCGATGCGCTCCGCCACGATGACGCCTTCATGCATCGCCTTGTGCGCCAGCCAGGGGCCGCCGACCAGGTCGCCGATCGCCCAGATGCCCGGCGCGCCGGTCTCGCCCCATTGGTTGGCGACGACATGGGTGCGGTCGACTTTGATGCCCGCCGCTTCCAGACCGATATTCTCGACATTGCCGACAATGCCCATCGCCAGGATGACGCGATCCACGGTGAGGGTTTCGGTCTTGCCGTCCTTGGTTTTCAGGGTGGCGGTGACATTGTCCGCGCCTTTTTTCAGTTCGGTCACGGTGGTGCCGACCTTCAGCTTCATCCCTTGTTTGGCAAAGGACTTGGCGGCGAAGGCGGAGATCTCCTCGTCTTCCACCGGCAGAACCCGGTCCAGCACTTCGACCACAGTCACTTCGGCGCCGAGGGTACGATAGAAACTGGCGAACTCGATGCCGATGGCGCCGCTGCCGACCACGAGCAATGATTTTGGGAAGGACGGCGGCACCATCGCTTCGCGATAGGTCCAGATCAGCTTTCCGTCAGGCTCGAGACCCGGCAGGGTGCGCGCCCGCGCGCCGGTCGCCAGGATGATGTTCTTGGCGGCGTATTCACTGGCCTTGCCGTCCTTGGTGACGGAAAGCTTGCCCTTGCCGGCCAGCTTGGCCTCGCCCGCGATCACGGTGATCTTGTGCTTCTTCATCAGGAAGCCGACGCCGTTGGACAACTGCTGCGCCACGGCGCGGCTGCGGGCGACGATCTTGCCGATATCGAACTTGAAATTGTCGGCGCTGAATCCGAACTCGTCCAGCCGGTGCATCAGGTGCCAGATCTCGGACGAGCGCAGCAGCGCCTTGGTGGGAATGCAGCCCCAGTTGAGGCAGATGCCGCCCAGGCGGTCGCGCTCCACCACGGCGGTCTTCATGCCGAGCTGGGCGCAGCGGATGGCGCAGACATAGCCGCCGGGGCCGCCGCCCACGACAATGACGTCGAATGCATCGCTCATAGCAGCATGGAGGCCGGTTCCTCGATGAACTGCTTGAAGGTCTGGAGGAACTTGGCGCCGGTCGCGCCGTCCACCACGCGATGATCGCAGGACATGGTGACCGTCATCATGGTGGCGACTTCGATCTTGCCGTTGACGACGATGGCGCGCTCCTCGCCCGCGCCCACCGCGATGATGCAGGACTGGGGCGGGTTGATGATGGAGGTGAAGCTCTGAACCCCGAACATGCCCAGATTGGAGACCGAGAAGCCGCCGCCTTCATATTCGTTCGGCTTGAGTTTCTTGTCCTTGGCCTTGACGGCCAGTTCCTTGACCTCGTTGGAGATCGCGGCCAGTCCCTTGGTCTCGGCGGCGAACACGATGGGGGTGATCAGGCCGGAGGGAATGGCGACCGCGATGCCGACATCGGCGTGCTTGTGGCGCAGGATCGCAGTGTCGGTCCAGCTGGCGTTGACATCGGGATGCTTCATCAGCGCCATCGCCGATGCTTTCACCACGAAATCATTGACCGACAATTTGTAGGCGGCATTTTTTCCGGCGGCGGCATTGAGCGCCGCGCGCGTCGCCATCAGTGCCGTGAGATTGCAGTCGATGGTGAGATAGTAATGTGGGATGAGCGCCTTGGCCGAGGTCAGGCGCTTGGCGATCGCCTTGCGCATGGAGTCGTGCGGGATTTCTTCATATTCACCCGCCTTGTAGAACATCCGCGCATCCGGCAGCGCCGCAACACCCAGGCCGGCGCCGGACGCGACGCCCGCAACAGCCGGCGCGGCAGCCGGTTTCGCGGCGCCCGGTTTGGCGTTCTCGACATCGGATTTGACGATACGACCGCGCGGACCGGAGCCCGACAGCGAGGCCAGATCGATGCCCTTGCCGGCCGCGATCCGCCGCGCCAGCGGCGAGGCAAAGACGCGATTACCGTCAGAACTTGGCGCAGGCGCCGCCGCTTTCGGCGCTTCAACCTTGGGCGCGTCCGCTTTGGGCGCGGCTTCAGCCTTGGGCGCTTCGGCCTTCTTTGGGGTCTCGGCTTTCACCGCTTCGCCGATGCTTTTCATGGCGGCGGAAATATCGACCTCACCGGCTTTTTCGCCCTCGCCCAGCAGCACCGCGATGGGGGCGTTGACCTTCACCCCTTCGCTGCCTTCGGGCACCAGGATCTTGCCGATGCGGCCTTCATCGACCGCTTCGAATTCCATGGTGGCTTTGTCGGTTTCGATTTCGGCGAGAATGTCGCCGGATTTGACGGTATCGCCTTCCTTCACCAGCCAGCGGGCAAGTTTGCCCTCTTCCATGGTGGGCGACAATGCAGGCATCAGAATATTCGTCGCCACGGGATCAGTCCTTGTAGCAAACCGCTTTGACCGCCGCGATCACGTCATCGACCGTCGGCAAGGCGAGCTTTTCGAGATTGGCGGCATAGGGCATCGGCACATCCTTGCCGGTGACCTTGGTGGGCGGCGCATCAAGATAGTCGAAAGCCTCGAGCGCGACGCGCGAGGCAATTTCCGAACCGATGGAGCAGATCGGCCAGGACTGCTCCACCGTGACGATGCGGTTGGTCTTCTTCACCGAGGCCAGCACCGTCTCCATGTCCAGCGGACGCAAGGTGCGCAGATCGACGATCTCCGCATCGATCCCCTCCTCCGCCAGTTTCTGCGCCGCTTCCTCGCAGGTGCCGACGGAAATCGAATAGGAAACCAGGGTGACGTCCTTGCCCGTCTTCACAATGCGGGCCTTGCCGATGGGCAACACGAAATCGTCGATCTTGGGCACCGGGAAGGACCGGCCATAAACGATTTCATTCTCCAGGAAGATCACCGGATTGGGATTGCGGATCGCCGCCTTGAGCAATCCCTTGGCGTCGGCGGCGGAATAAGGCGCAATCACCGTCATACCCGGCACCGAGGCATACCAGGAGGAATAATCCTGGCTGTGCTGGGCGCCGACGCGGGCGGCGGCGCCGTTGGGACCGCGGAAGACGATGGGGCAGCTCATCTGACCGCCCGACATGTAGCGGGTCTTGGCGGCGGAATTGACGATCTGGTCCATCGCCTGCATGGCGAAATTCCAGGTCATGAATTCCACAATCGGCTTCAGGCCCTCGAAAGCCGCGCCGACGCCGAGACCGGCAAAGCCGTGTTCGGTGATGGGCGTGTCGATGACCCGGCGGTCGCCGAATTCGTCGAGCAACCCTTGCGAAATCTTGTAGGCGCCCTGGTACTGGGCGACTTCCTCGCCCATCAGAAACACCAGTTCGTCCCGGCGCATCTCTTCCGCCATGGCATCGCGCAGCGCATCGCGCACTGTCATGGTCACCATTTCGGTACCGGGCGGCAATTCGGGATCGCCCGGAGTGGCGACGTGAGGCTGCGGCGCGATTTCGTGGCCGCCATCATTGGCAGGCGTTTTTGCGGCCGCCGGGGCTGCAGAGTCTGTTTTCGATTCCGGCTTTGCTTCCGGCGCAGCTGCGGCTTTTTTCGGCGCTGGAGCGGCCGAAGCATCCTCGCCATCGGCGAGAAGCGTGGCGATGGGGGCGTTGACCTTCACGCCTTCGCTGCCTTCAGGCACCAGTATCTTGCCGATGCGGCCTTCATCGACCGCTTCGAACTCCATGGTGGCTTTGTCGGTTTCGATTTCGGCGAGAATGTCGCCGGACTTTACGGTGTCGCCTTCCTTCACCAGCCAGCGGGCAAGCTTGCCCTCTTCCATGGTGGGCGACAATGCAGGCATCAGGATCTCGGTGGACATCAGGCGAGCACATCCGTGTAAAGTTCGTTGACGCCCGGTTCGGGGCTTTCGGTGGCGAATTCCGCCGCGGTGACGACGATCGCCTTCACTTCCTTGTCGATCATCTTGAGATCGTCTTCCGTGACGACGCCGCCCGCGACCAGCTTCTTTCCGAAATTTTCGATCGGGTCGCGCTTCTCGCGCACCTCCGTCATCTCCTCGCGGGTGCGGTACTTGACCGGATCGGACATGGAATGACCGCGATAGCGATAGGTCTTCATTTCCAGGATGATCGGCCCCTTGCCGCTGCGGCAATGCGCCATCGCCTCGGCGCCGGCTTCCTGTACTTTCTCCACATCCATGCCGTCGACCTGGATGCCCGGAATATTGAAGGAGATGCCGCGCCGGGAGAAATCGGTGACCGCGCTGGAGCGCGCCACGCTGGTGCCCATGGCGTATTGATTATTCTCGATGATGTACACGACCGGCAGTTTCCACAGCTCGGCCATGTTGAAACTCTCATAGACCTGGCCCTGGTTGGCAGCGCCGTCGCCGAAATAGGTCAGGCAGACCCCATCGTTGCCGCGATATTTGTTGGCGAAGGCCAGCCCCGTGCCCAGCGGCACCTGGGCGCCGACGATGCCGTGGCCGCCATAGAATTTCTTGTCCTGGCTGAACATGTGCATGGAGCCGCCCTTGCCCTTGGAATAGCCGGTGGAGCGGCCGGTCAGCTCGGCCATCACGCCTTTGGGATCCATGCCCGCCGCCAGCATATGGCCATGATCGCGATAGGCGGTGATCAGCTGGTCGCTGGGCCGGACATTGGCCTGCATGCCCACCACCACGGCTTCCTGGCCGATATAGAGGTGGCAGAAGCCGCCGATCAGACCCATGCCGTACAATTGACCAGCCCGCTCTTCAAAGCGGCGGATCAACAGCATGTCGCCATAGAGTTTCTTGAGGGCTTCGGAGTTGCTGCGAGCAGTGTTAGCGGAGGATTTTTCTTGTTTTTCGGGGCGTTTCGCGGGGTCGCTCATGCGAGAGGGCGCTCTATCTGGCGGGGTCAAAAAAAGTGGCCTTGGTTTTGGCAAGGCGGGGCGGCCTTGGCAAGCGTTTATAATATTGTTGCGCTGCACACTTGCGAACAGTGTTCGCTATAAGATTTACGGCCAAAAGCCTGTCACGGCAAAACCCATCGCCAGGATTGCTATTTTCGTCCGTCTCCCTTTGGCTCGCCCAACGCCCAATCCGCAATGAAAGGACCAGGCATGACATCGACGCTGCGCCTGATGCTGTTTCTCATGCTGTTTGTTGTCGCGGAGGGCGCAGCCGGCAGCGCCGGGGCCGCCGACGCGCCCCAGGCAACCTCGCTTTTCGGCCGGCCGCTTTATACACCCGCACCATCGCCCGAAACCCTGGCCAAATATCAGGCCGCCAAGGCCGATTATGAGGCCGATCCTGGCAATGCCGACAAACTGATCTGGTATGGCCGCCGCGCCGCCTATGCCGGCCGCTTCGACGAAGCCATCCGCATCTATAGCGAAGGCGTGCGGAAATTCCCGAAGGACGCGCGCATTCTGCGTCACCGCGGCCATCGCTACATCACCACCCGCCAATTCGACAAAGCGATCGCCGATTTTGAAAAAGCCTATGGGCTGATCGCGGGCAAGAAGGACGAGATCGAGCCGGATGGCGCGCCGAATGCGCGCAACATTCCGCTCACGACCTTGGGCAGCAACATCCGCTACCATCTCGGCCTCGCCTACTATCTCAAGCATGACTGGAAGAAGGCGCTTCGCTTCTACGGCGAGGAAATTCGACTCGCCGACAATGACGACCGGCGTATCGCCGCCGACTATTGGTACTATCAAATCCTGCGGCGCATGGGCGACGACAAGAAGGCGGCCGCTTTTCTCAAGACCGTGCCGGAAAAGCCCGACCTGATCGAGAACGAGACCTATTGGCGCGCTCTGCGACTGGATAAAGGCGAAATCACCGAGGCCGAAGCCACGAAAGACGGTGCGAAGGATCCAGCAGGCGTCGCGGTGGCTTATGGCGCCGCCAATTATCACTTGATCCGTGGTGACAAGAGCGGCGCCTTTCAGCGCTTGAACGCGATTGTCGACGATACGGCTGGATGGGCAGGCTTTGGCTATATCGCCGCGGAATCCGATCTCGCTTTCTACAAGGCGCGCGCGACGAAATAGATCAATGAGCCGTGCGGGGAACGGCAACCTGGTTGGGGGCGCCGTCCATCAGTTGGCCCCGCGCCAGTTCTTCGACCAGATCGGAATCGGCGTGGCCGCCTTCCATCAACTGGATGCGATGGGCGAGATGATCGCGCTCCGACGTCACCTGCGCCAGCTTCTCCTGCTGGATGCCGAGCCGGGCTTGCGTGTCTTCCAGGACCAGCAGGCCCCGCTCGCCCCAGATCGCATAGCTGCCGAAATAGCCGACCACCGCGATAGACAGTGCCGGCAATATCAACGCCATGAAAAACCGGGTGACCGAACGCTTGATTCGCATTCGCCCAACGAATCACACACTGATTCGGCCCGTCAAGCGGAATTGTGACGATTTTCCGGGAACTTAGCCCTGGCCCCATCTGTCCGCCACGCGGGCAAGCCCGCTAGCGGACATCTTCCCCCGCTAAAGGCTCCGCCTTGCGGGGAAGAAAATCCGTGCCCTGTGGCTGCACCGTTAATCAACCTCGCAGCACGGAGCGCCCGGCATAGATCGCCGCATCTCCCAACTGCTCTTCGATCCTGAGCAGCTGATTGTATTTGGCTAGCCGGTCCGAGCGCGCCAGCGATCCCGTCTTGATCTGTCCGCAATTGGTCGCCACCGCCAAGTCGGCGATGGTGGAATCCTCGGTCTCGCCGGAGCGATGGCTCATTACGGCGCGATAAGCGGCCTTGTGGGCCATCTGGATGGCATCCAGGGTCTCGCTCAGGGTGCCGATCTGGTTGACCTTGACGAGGATGGCATTGGCGGTCGCCGTGTCGATGCCCTGCTTCAGCCGCGTCACATTGGTGACGAAGAGATCGTCCCCCACCAATTGCACTTTCTTGCCGACGGCGTCGGTCAAGGCTTTCCAGCCGGCCCAGTCGTCCTCGGCCATGCCGTCCTCGATCGAGATGATGGGATAGCGGGCGCAAAGATCCGCATAGACTTTCACCATCGCGTCCGGTGCCAGGGACTTGCCCTCGCCTTCCAGCACATACTTGCCGTCCTTGAAGAATTCCGTCGAAGCCGGATCGAGCGCGAAGAACACCTCGTCGCCCAGTTTGTAGCCGGCCTTCTCCACCGCTTTCGAGATGAAGCCCAGCGCTTCGTCGGGGCTTTTCAGATTGGGCGCGAAACCGCCTTCGTCGCCGACATTGGTGTTATGGCCGGCATCTGCCAGCTGCTTCTTCAAGGTGTGAAAAATCTCCGCGCCCATCCGCAAAGCCTCGCGGAAAGTCGGCGCGCCCACCGGCATGATCATGAATTCCTGGAAGTCGATGGGATTGTCGGCGTGCATGCCGCCATTGACGATGTTCATCATCGGCACCGGCAGCAGCTCCGCCTTGGCGCCGCCGACATAGCGATAGAGCGGCAGGCCGGACGCCATCGCCGCCGCCTTCGCCACCGCCAGCGAAACGCCCAGAATGGCGTTGGCGCCCAGCCGCGCCTTGTTGGGCGTGCCGTCGAGCGCGATCATCGCCTTGTCGATGCGGGTCTGCTCTTCGGCTTCCATGCCGCAGAGCGCGTCGAAAAGTTCGCCGTTCACGGCGGCGACGGCCTTTTCCACACCCTTGCCGCCATAGCGTTTGCCGCCGTCCCGCAGTTCCATGGCTTCATGGGCGCCGGTCGAGGCGCCGGACGGCACCGCGGCGCGGCCGAAACTGCCGTCTTCCAGCCGGACATCCACTTCCACGGTGGGGTTGCCGCGGGAATCCAGGATTTCCCGGCCGGTGATATCGAGAATGGCGGTCATGGAGGGTCCTTTTTGCAGTTTTTGTTTGGCGATTTTGGCGCCGTCTTTACGGGAAGTTTGCAGGATTCGCCACCCGCTCGCCCTGCCCCACCGACGGAGACACAGCATCCGGGACGTTTCAACTGGGTGAAGGGCGTTTGTTGGAGTGAATCCCCATGTCTGGTCTCAAATCAGTATTCCTGGCCGCCACCTTGCTGGCGGCTCCCTTGCCCTTGATGGCAGCGACCCCTGGCGCGGTCCAGGCCACGCAGAGCCCCACCATGCCCGGCCCCGACGGAGGCCGTCACCATGGCGGCGGCAAGCTCGCCGGCCTGTTTTCGCCCGAGCAGCGCGCCGCCTTCATGCTGCAGGCCCGCGAGCAGACCCAGGGGATGACCCGGGATCAGAAGCGCGCCTGGCGCAAGGATCAGGTCCAGAAGCTGGAAGGCATGTCCGAAACCGACCGGCAGAAATTCAAGGCCGACCTGCAGGCCCGCTGGGATGGCCTGCCGGCCGACCGCAAGGCGCGAATCCAGCAGCGCATCGCCGAGCGCGGCGGTCGGCAGCCCGCACGATAACCGCGCGACGACGGATTGAATCTGTTACGGTGACCTAGCGCCGGCAACGGCGCGGGGTTTCATTTCCATTCATTCGGGGGATTTCATGCTTGCCGCACCTGCCACGATATTGAGTGCCGCCGTCACCATCCTCACAGCGATGGTTCTGATCTTCACCATGACCGTGGTTGGCCGCTATCGCGGCAAGCACAAGATTTTCCCGCCCGCCATGTCCGGCCATCCCGAAGTCGAGCGCGCCTTGCGCGTCCAGGGCAACACCGTGGAGCAGGTGGTGATCTTCCTGCCGCTCTTGTGGGTGGCCACGCTGTATTTCCAAGGCTGGATCCCGGCCGCGCTGGGCCTGGTCTGGTGCATCGGACGGGTGGTCTATGCGGTCGGCTATATGAAGGAAGCCGATAAGCGTGGTCCGGGCTTCGGCATCGCGGCGCTGGCGTCGCTGGCGCTGCTGGTGCTGTCGATCTGGGGCGTGGCCGTCAGCTGGATGGCCGCGACGGCGACTTAAGTTCGTTTCACGATCGCATCGATCTCGACCAGCTGTTCCAGCAGGGCCGGGAAATCCTTGAGCTTGACCATATTGGGGCCATCGGATGGCGCATGGTCGGGATCCTGATGCACTTCCATGAAGACGGCGGCAACGCCGGCTGCCACCGCAGCGCGCGCCAGATACGGCACCATGGTGCGGTCGCCGCCGGATTTGTCACCCTGCCCGCCCGGGCTCTGCACCGAATGGGTCGCATCGAACACCACCGGCGCGCCGAATGCGGCCATGATCGGTAGCGCCCGCATGTCGCTGACCAGGGTATTGTAGCCGAAGCTGACGCCGCGCTCGGTCGCCAGCACATTGGGATTGCCCGCGCCGGTGATCTTGGCAATCACATTCTTCATGTCCTGAGGCGCGAGGAACTGGCCCTTCTTCACATTGACCGCCTTGCCGGTATGGGCGGCGGCGACCAGCAGATCGGTCTGGCGGCACAGGAAGGCGGGAATCTGCAGGACGTCCACGGCCTGCGCCACCGCAGCGCATTGATCGCGTTCATGCACATCGGTGAGAACGGGAAGCCCGAACTTCTCACGAATATCGGCAAAGATCGGCAGCGCATTCTCCAGGCCCATGCCCCGCGCCGTATTGGCGCTGGTGCGATTGGCCTTGTCGAAACTGGTTTTATAGACCAGCCCGACGCCGGCCTTCTCGCAGATCTCCTTGAGCGCGCCCGCCATATCGAAGGCATGGCCGCGGCTTTCCAGCTGGCAGGGCCCGGCAATGATGGCGAGCTTCAGGGCATTGCCGATCTCGACGGATTTGAGTTTGACGATCGCGTTGGGGCGGATCACGGGGGTTGTGTTCATGGCGCCATTTTAAGGGAGCCCGGCCCTCAGCGCAAAGGCGCTTATCGCAAGGTCGCGGCGGCGATGGCGGCGGGACCCGCGATGGGCGAAAAGAGATTCATCGCATCCCAGAACAGGCTGGTTTTCACCCGGATCACGTCGCCCGGCTCGATATGGCTGAGCTGGCTGGTCTGGACCGGCTGCTCCACCACGCTGCCTTCGTGGCGGACATAGAGCGTGCTCTGTATCGCCTGGTCGGTGAATCCGCCCGCCAGCGCCACCGCGTTCAGCGCGTTCATATGATCGATATAGGCATACTGGCCAGGGCGATTGACCGCCCCGATGATGTAGAAGGGCCGATAGGTGGCGATCTCGACATTGACCCGCGGATTCTTGAGATAGCCTTCGGCGAGCGCGCCGGAAATCCCCTGCTCCAGATCCGGCGCGGTAGAGCCGCTTGCGCGCAACGTGCCGATCAAGGGCAGGCGCACCATGCCCGAGCCGTCCACCTGATATTCGCCGGAAAGATCGCTTTCGCCGAACACGGTGACGCGGATCTTGTCGCCCGCCCCAAGCCGATAGCCCGCGTCGATGCGCGAAGCGCCAAGAGGATCTCGCGGGCCGTTCGGACGCGGATTGTCATATCCCGCATCGTTGTTGTCGTAAGTCGCGGTGCCGCTGCGCAATTGCGGCTGCTGCGCCGATGGCGAAGTCTGGCGCAGGGGGACATATCCGTAAGCGTTCTGCTTCTGCCCCTCGGGAAGAACCGGCGCGGTTTCGAACCCGCCGCGCAATTGTTGCGGCGGCTCTGGTGCCGGTGCCGGCGCCTGCGGCGGGGTGTAACCGGGGATCGGTTTGATTCCGTAGGGCTGCGAATCCGGCGTGGCATTCTGCACCGGCACAAAGCCATAGGACTGCACCTGTTGCGGCTGGGCTTCTCCCGAGGATGCCGGGCGCGAAGCCTCTTGTGCGCCGGCGGCGCGAACGCAAAAGATCAGCAGCGCGAAGGCGCCCGCAATCATCGATAATCTGAGGAAAATCAGCACGCTCCGGCCCATGGCCGGCGAGGGTATAAGTCGTATGCTTACGGAATCACTACCATCGGTGAGCCGACGGTTAAGGAATTCTTAACGCAGCGCAGCCAGCAGCGGCACCAGCGCGGCGGAGAAGCGGCGAAGTTCGGCGCGATGTACTCGGGAAAGCGCCGCCAACCGGGCGTCGGCGCGCGGCGTCGCGCGCAGCCGGACCCGGCGCCGGTCCCCCGGATCGACGCTGCGCGCCACAAGTTTCAGGGCTGCCAGCCGGTCCACCAACCCCACCGCGCTGTGATGACGGATGCCAAGCCACGCCGCCAGCGTGCCGACCGTCACAGGACCGGGCATGCCCTTGATCGCCAAAAGCGCCTGATGCTGGGCGGGCGTAAGACCGGCCTGCCGCGCCGCCGCAGCGCTGAATTCCAGAAACTGGCGCATGCCATGGCGGATGCCCGCCAGCGCACGATAGTCCTTCAAGGTGAGTTTTCTGTTATGCGCCATTGCCTGCATTGATTTATATCGTGACACGATATAAATGCCCGCCCTTTCGAACACAACAGGCGTCATGCGATCCGAACAGACGGCAACCGAACATTTGCGTGATTTCACGGCCACACCGCGCATGCTGCAATTGGCGGCGATGGCGGCCATTACCGGCACCATGGCGGCGGCGGCGGCCTGGCTGCTGCTGCGCCTGATCGCGCTTTTCACCAACCTCGCCTATTTCGGCCGGCTGAGCGCGGCTCCGGTAACGTTGCCGGCGCATCTTTCGCCCTGGAGCATCGCCATTCCCGTGATCGGCAGCCTGGTCATCGGCCTGATGGCGCGCTTCGGTTCGGAGAAAATCCGCGGTCACGGCATTCCCGAGGCGATCGAGGCAATTCTGATCGGACGCAGCCGCATCGAACTCAAGGTCGCGCTGCTGAAGCCGCTGTCGTCGGCGATCTCGATCGGCACCGGCGGCCCGTTCGGCGCCGAAGGCCCCATCATCATGACCGGCGGCGCGCTGGGGTCGCTGTTCGCGCAGATCTTCCATCTCAGCGCCGCGGAACGCAAAAGCCTGCTGGTAGCGGGCGCCGCCGCCGGCATGACGGCGGTGTTCGGCACGCCCATCGCGGCGGTGCTGCTGGCGGTGGAATTGCTGCTGTTCGAGTGGAAGCCCCGCAGCTTCATCCCCGTCACCGTGGCAGCGATTACGGCCTTTGCCTTGCGGCCGTTCCTGATCGGCAATGGACCATTATTCCCCTATCTCGCCACGGTGACGATGCCATGGTGGGGTCTGGGACTCTGTATCGTCGCGGGTCTGGTGGCGGGCGCGCAGTCTGCGATCCTGACCCTCCTGCTCTACGGCGTGGAGGATCTGTTCCGTCGCCTGCCCATTCATTGGATGTGGTGGCCGGCACTGGGCGGGCTCGTGGTCGGCATCGGCGGGGTGATCGATCCGGCCGTGCTGGGCGTGGGCTATGACAATATCCGCGATCTGCTCGCGGGCACGCTTGGCGTCACCGCGATCATCACTCTGCTCTGGGACAAGGCGCTGGTGTGGATCGTGGCGCTATCGTCGGGTACCTCCGGCGGCGTGCTGGCGCCGCTGCTCATTCTGGGCGGAGCGCTGGGGGCGCTTGAAGCGCATTTCATGCCGTTCGGCGATAGCGGCTTTTGGGCCCTTTTGGGCATGACCGCCATTCTGGGCGGCACCATGCGCGCGCCTTTGACGGCGACATTGTTCGCGGTCGAACTGACCGGCAATCCCCATCTGTTGCCGCAGCTTTTCGTCGCCTCGGTGGCTGGTTTCGGCTTCACCGTGCTGGCGATGCGCCGCTCAATCCTGACCGAGCGGATCGCGCGGCGCGGGCTTCATCTCACGCGCGAATATGGCGTGGATCCGTTCGACGTGATGCGAGTGGGCGATATCATGGCACACCCCGTGGACACATTGCCGGCCGCGATGCCGGTGGCGGCGGCGGTAAGATTTTTCGCGGGCGACGAGCGGCACAAAAGCTACCCGGTGGTGGACGAAACCGGCCGCCTCAGCGCGATGGTGTCGCGAGCCGATGTGTTGCGCTGGACGCGCGAAGGCTGGGCAACCGGCGACACATTGGGCGACATGGATGCCGAAATGGTGAGAGCCTTCCCCGATGAATTGACCGGAGCGTTGGCCGACCGCATGGCGGAAACCGGCGCCAGCCGGGTTCCCGTGGTGACGCGGGAAAGCGGGGAATTGGTGGGAATCGTGGCGCGCCGGGAACTTCTTCGGGTCCGGGCGCTGGCCTTGCGGGCGGAACTCGATCGCGAAGGCGCGGTGGCTCTGCCCGGTTGAGATGTCGGACCTTTAAGGCAGGCCCGTCTCATACCATATGCTATCCTATGAAGATGAAAACTCTCCGCACCTTCGGTTATGGGCTGTACCTCCTGGGCGTTACGGCGCTGCCCGCCCTCGCCCAGAATATGCCGCCCACCACGCAGCAATTGCAGCAGCAGCATAACCAGGCGATTCAGAATGAGAGCAGCACGGTTCACAGCAATTTGAACCAGAGCATCACGCAGACGCCGGCGCCGACGCCGCCCACCATCACGCCGCGCGGACGGATCGTTTCGCATCCGCCGGGCTATATCCCGGTGCCCAATCCCAACCGCTGAATCGGTCAGACCAGCCGGCTCTTGCGCACTGCCGCTGCGATGAAGCTGGTGAAGAGCGGATGCGGCTCCAGGGGGCGCGATTTCAGTTCGGGGTGGAACTGCACCCCGATGAACCAGGGATGGTCGGGGATCTCCATGATCTCCGGCAAACGGCCGTCCGGCGACCAGCCCGAAACTTCCATGCCATGTTCGGCGAGCTGCTTTGTGTAATTCACATTCACTTCATAGCGATGGCGATGGCGCTCGCTGATCTCCGTGGTGCCATAGACTTCCGCCACCCGTGAGCCGGGCGTCAAGGTTGCGGGATAAGCGCCCAGCCGCATGGTGCCGCCCATATCGCCATCGGCGGTGCGGATTTGCTTCTCGTTGCCCTTGGTCCATTCGGTCATCAGGCCGATCACCGGATGCTTGGGCTGGCCGATCTCGGTGGTGCCGGCGCCTTCCAGTCCCGCCAGATCGCGGGCCGCCTCGATCACCGCCATATGCAGGCCGTAGCAGATGCCGAAGAACGGCACCTTGCGTTCGCGGGCAAATTTGACCGCCTCGATCTTGCCTTCGGTGCCGCGTTCGCCGAAACCGCCGGGCACCAGAATGCCGCTGACATTCTCCAGGAAGGAGGCGGCATCGTCGCGCTCGAACACTTCGCTGTCGATCCAGTCCAAATGCACCCGGACATTGTTGGCAAGCCCGCCATGGGTCAGCGCTTCACTGAGCGACTTGTAGCTGTCCTTTACCTGCATGTATTTTCCGACCACGGCGATGCGCACATCGCCTTCCGGATTCTTCACCCGCTCCACCACCTCTTGCCAGCGCGTGAGATCCGGCTGCGGCGCGTTATCCAGCCCGAATACTTTCAGCAGCTGGGTGTCGAGGCCGACCTCGTGGTAGGCGACGGGCACGCGATAGATCGTGTCCAGATCCAGCGCCGGAATCACCCGCTCGGCCGGCAGATTGCAGAACAGGCCGATCTTGCGGCGTTCTTCGTCCGGAATCGGGTGCGAGGCGCGGCACAGAAGAATATCCGGCTGGATGCCGATGGCGCGCAATTCCTTGACGCTGTGCTGGGTCGGCTTTGTCTTCAGCTCGCCCGCCGCCTCGATATAGGGCACCAGGGTCAGATGGATGAAGGCGGTCTGGCCGCGTCCCAGGTCATTGTGCAACTGGCGGATGGCCTCGAAGAATGGCAGGCCCTCGATGTCGCCCACGGTGCCGCCGATCTCCACCAGTAGGAAATCGAGCCCGTCCGTGTCGGCCAGCACGAATTCCTTGATCATGTCGGTGACGTGCGGGATCACCTGCACCGTGCGGCCCAGATAGCCGCCCTTGCGCTCCTTCTCGATCACCTGGCTGTAGATGCGGCCCGAGGTGACATTGTCGGACTTCAGCGCCGAGACGCCCGTGAAGCGCTCATAATGTCCCAGATCGAGATCGGTCTCCGCCCCATCGTCCGTGACATAGACCTCGCCATGCTGAAACGGGCTCATCGTGCCTGGATCGACATTCAGATAGGGATCGAGCTTGCGCAGACGAACCTTGTAGCCGCGTGCTTGCAGCAACGCGCCAAGGGCAGCGGACGCCAGACCTTTTCCGAGGGAAGAGACCACGCCGCCGGTGATGAAGATTAACCGGGCCATGGGAGGCCAACATGTCGAAAAGACACTGGTGGCTCAAGCGGAAAATATAATATTTTTTATCCGCGCACAGCTTGGTCCGAGATTGTGGCCCGGCCGCTCGCTTTAGCTCGCGGCGTTCGCCGCTTTCGCAGGTCCACCGGACCTGCTCACGTCGCTAACGCGCGCTGCGGCTCACTACTGGGGCTTGGGCACTTGCGGGCCGGCCGGCACGTTCACGGGCGCTTTCGGCTTGGGCGCTGTCGCCGGGCCCTGGCTGGTCACCGGCGTATCGAGAATCGATTTTTCATTGCGGCCGTGCAGTGCCAGAAGGTTGAGCCCGACGCAGGTGAGAAAAAACAGCGTCGCGAGAATCGCCGTCGTACGGGTCAGTGTGTCCGCGGCGCCGCGCGGGCTGAAAAGACCGCCCAGGCCGCCACCGCCGCCGCCCATTCCCAAGGCGCCGCCCTCCGAACGCTGAAGCAGCACAAAGACAATCAGTGCCACCGCGATCACGAGTTCGGCAAAAACGAGAATGGTTTGCATGCGGACAGTTCCAATATGGGCCGGGACGCCCCAAGTGGGATATCGGGCGCTATCCCGGCTCGGACAAGGCCGGGCTCTTTAGAACAAAGCGGGGGAAATGGAAAGCAGGGCCCGGCTTCTCGCCCAAAATTGCCGGTTTTTCATGTGAAAACCGGGTTTCACGGCAAATTTGGCAACGGGCCGCCCGTCCCGCCGCGTTATAAATGCATGATGCCCAAACAAATATCCCGGGGCTTCGCCGCCGCCCTGTTTCTGGGCGTAGCTGCCTGCGCACCCAAGGCACCGCTTCCGCCGCAATTCCACGCCGTAACCGAAACCCAGGCGCCACTGGACGCGGCTCCGGCCGATATGGCGGTCCTCAATCGCGTAAGCTGGGGCGCAGAGGCCTTCGACGCGCAATTGTTGAAGCGGGAAGGATTGCAGACCTGGCTGGATCGCCAGCTTGCGCCCGGCCTCGATGACGGCCTGCCGCCCGAGGCCCAGGGCCAGATCGACGCGATGGAGATCAGCCGGAAAAACCTGGTCGAGATCAACGATGAGATCCGCGGTCTGCGTCAGGCGGCGCAGGCCAAGAAAGGAACGCCGGACTACGACGCCACCCAGAAAATCTACCAGCAGAAGCTGAGCGACCTGGCGCGGCAGGCGGCCACGCGTTCGCTGCTGCGCGACCTTTATTCCCAAAACCAACTGAAGGAGCAACTCACCTGGTTCTGGATGAATCATTTCAACGTCAGCCAGAACAAGAACGACATCCGCGCCTTTGTCGGCGACTATGAGGAGAATGCGATACGGCCGCACGTCCTGGGAAAATTCCGCGACCTGCTTGCCGCGACCCTCACCCATCCGGCCATGCTGGAATATCTGGACAATTTCCAGAACGCCAAAGGCCACATCAATGAAAATTATGCCCGCGAGATCATGGAACTGCACACGATGGGTGTGGGATCCGGCTACAGCCAGGACGATGTGCAACAATTGGCCCGCATCCTGACGGGAATGGGCGTCAATCTTACGGGACAACCGCCAGCCATCCAGAAAGGCCAGCGCGGCCCCTTTCGCGGCGCCGGGCTCACTCTGTTCAACCCCAATCGCCACGATTTCAACGACAAGGTCTTTCTCGGCGGCACGATCACCGGATCGGGCCTCAAGGAAATCGACCAGGCCGTGGCCATTCTCGCCGCCGAGCCGCCGACCGCGCACTTCGTCTCCCGGGAACTGGCGGAATATTTTTGCAGCGATGTGCCACCCGGCGCGCTCGTCGCCGCGATGGCCGCGTCCTACCAGCGCAGCGATGGCGACATCGCATCGGTATTGCGCACCCTATTCACTTCAGCGGAATTCAAGGCTTCACTGGGAACAAAATTCAAGGATCCCCTCCACTACGCCATCTCCGCATTGCGTGCGGCCTATGGCCGGCAGGTCATCATCAACGCGCAGCCGCTGCTGGGCTGGTTGAGTCGCATGGGCGAGCCGCTCTACGGCCATGAGACGCCCGATGGCTATCCCATGATCGAAGCGGCCTGGTCTGGTCCCGGTCAGATGGAGACGCGTTTCGAGATCGCACGCCTGATTGGATTGGGCCATTCCGGCCTCTACAAGCTGCAAGGCGATGCCGCGCCGGAGCCCGCGCCCCCGCCCCTGATCCTGCAAACCCGCTACTACCAGGCCATCGCGCCCACCCTGTCCCCCGCTACGATGGGCGCACTTGGCCAGGGACAGACCGCCGCCGACAAGAACATGCTGTTCCTGTCGTCACCCGAATTCATGCGCCGCTAGGAGGCCCCAATGCTGCGCCGCCAATTTCTTACCGCTGCCCTAACACTCCCATTCCTGGGAACGGCCGGACGGCTTTATGCCCTGCCCGCTTCCGGTGCACCACGTCTGCTGGTGGTCTTTCTGCGGGGCGCTTACGACGCCGCAAATATCGTGGTGCCTGTATCAAGTGATTTTTACTATAGCGCTCGCCCCACGCTCGCGATTGCGAAAGACACGGCGCTGCCGTTGAATGGGGACTGGGGGCTGCATCCGGCACTGAAGGACTCGATCTATCCTCTCTGGGATAAAAAGCAGATCGCCTTCGTGCCATTCGCGGGAACCGATGATCTTTCCCGTTCGCATTTTGAAACCCAGGACACGATCGAACTGGGGCAACCCGTGGCCGGCAGGCGCGATTATCGCTCGGGCTTCATGGCCCGCACGGCGGCAGCGCTGGCGGGATCAACCCCCATTTCCTTTACCAGCGATCTGCCGCTGAGTTTCCGGGGCCAGCAACCGATCCCGAATATCGCGCTCAACTTTACCGGCAAGCCCGGGGTCGCCGGCAAAAATGCCGAACTAATCCAGTCCATGTATCAGGGCCGGGAACTGGCGCCCGCCGTGGCGCAGGGCTTCGCGGTTCAGTCTGAAGTCTATCAAGCGATCAGCCAGGAAATGCAGGCCGCCAATCGCGACGCCGTCAGCCCCAAGGGATTTGAATTGTCGGCCCAGCGCATCGGCTTCCTGATGCGCGACAAATTCAATCTCGGTTTTGTCGATGTCGGCGGCTGGGACACGCATGTGAATCAGGGCGGCGCTGATGGCTATCTGGCGAACCGGATCGGCGAGCTGGGCCGCGGCCTGGCGCTGCTTGCCGATACGCTGGGCGAAAGCTGGAATGACACCATCGTGATTGTGGTCAGCGAATTTGGCCGCACCTTCCGCGAAAATGGCGATCGCGGCACCGATCACGGGCATGGCAGCGTCTATTGGGTATTGGGCGGGAGAGTTCGCGGCGGCCAGATCGCCGGCCGCCAGGTCGCGGTGACGCGGGCCGCATTATTCCAGGACCGCGACTGGCCGGTGCTGAACGACTACCGCGCCCTGATAGGCGGTGTCCTGCAAAAGTCCTACGGCCTGAATCCAGTCCAACTCAGCCAAATCTTTCCTGGGACGACGCCGCAGGACTTGGCGCTGATCTAGCTGGCCAGCGCCGTGGCCTGGCTGCGAGCCCGGATAATCGCGACCGTGGCATCGATTTCATTCAGCTGGTCTGCAGGGGATTTTTCCGGGCAAATCAACTGGTGCAGGCCCAGCGCGGCGGCGCCCAGGGGCGACATCGTCGCGCTGTAATCCGAACCGCTTTTCAGCCCCTCGATCGCCGCCAGAATGGCGCTGCAATGTTCCAGCGCTTTTTCCTGACCCGCATCGGCGCAGCGACGCTCGATCGCCCGCGTCAGGTTGCCGAACTTGATGATGTCCGCCTGGAACTGCGGCATGTCCGGACGCTCCTCCTGCAGCAACCGCCACAAAATGCAGACCTGAAAGGAATCGCGACGCAGTTTCTCGCCGACCAGTTTGGTACGCGCCACCTGCAATTCCATATCCAGCTTCTTGGCGATGATGTCGGCCGACATCTTGTCCTTGGCCTTCATCTTCAGCGAATTGGGCGGATCGAACATTTCGCCATCGGCGGGGCGGCCGACATCGCGGCGGCGATCGGGACCGACATAATCGGTGGTGATGACAAAACCCTTGCGCCGCTCGATATGCCCTTCGATCCGCGTGCCCAGCAGCGCGGTCGAGAAGGGCCTGAGCAGAAGATCGTCGGCGCCGGAGTTCACCACCTTGGTGATCAGGGCCGAGCTTTTTTCCCACGCCGTGACGATGATGACGATAAAGGGATTGTAGCCCGACGAACCTTGGCGCAATTGCTGGATGGCGAGACAAAGCTCCTCGGCCGCGCCCTGCGCCTCGGCCAGGACGAGGTCGGGTGCTTGTTTCTGGATGATCTCGACCATGCCTTCGAGCGTGGGCACCGTCTCGGTGCGCCGGAAGCCCAGCGAATACAAAGCAGCACGCGTCGCGGTGCGGTTGGCCGACACCGGATCGTAGATCAACGCTTCGACGCTGTCATAGCTGAGACGCGCCATACCCCACCCTTGTTTATGAAGGGCAGAATGGGCCGCGCCTCATTAAAGAAGGGTCGAAATTTCTGGTTAACGTCTGGGGCTGGCGGCGATAATCGCCAGAAAATCCCGCGCTTTAAGACTGGCACCGCCCACCAGAGCGCCATTTACATCGTCCAGCATCAAGATGGCCTTGGCGTTGGACGGCTTGACGGAGCCGCCATAGAGAATCCGCACGCCCTGGCCCGCCGCGCCCAGATGTTCGACCACGCAGGCGCGGATGTGAGCATGCATGGCGACGATGTCGTCGTCGCTCGGGGTCTTGCCGCTGCCGATCGCCCAGACCGGCTCATAGGCGATGGCGGTGTTTTCGGCAGTGGCTTCGGCCGGCACGCTGCCTTTGATCTGGCCGCCGCAAATGTGATGCGCCTGTCCGGCGTCGCGTTGATCTTCGGTTTCCCCGATGCAGATGATGGCCATCAGTCCGGCGCGCCACGCCGCCCGCGCCTTGGCCGCGACATCCGCGTCGCGCTCGCCATGATACTGGCGGCGCTCCGAATGGCCGACGATCACGGCGGACGCGCCCGCGTCCTTGAGCATTTCCGCAGAGATGTCGCCGGTGAAGGCGCCGCCGGCTTCGGCGCGGCAATCCTGGCCGCCCAAGGCGAATGCCCCTTTGACGGCCGCGTGCGCCCGCGCGATCAGGCTGGCGGGCGGGCAGACCAGCACGTCGCACGCCGTTGACGCATCCAGCCCCTGTTTCAAGGCCTCGAGCTCGGCCAGATCGGCGGAGAGCCCGTTCATCTTCCAATTTCCCGCCACCAGCTGACGCAAATCCGCTTCCCCTCATTTGGCCGCCACAGGGCCGAAGACGCGCCCTTTTGGCCGCGGCCTGCGCCGCTTGCCCTGGCTCGCCCCCCTCCCTATCATTCGCGGCCATTTTCACACAACCCGTGGAATTCTCATGATTCAGTGGATGCACCAGCTCTCCAAATCCTGGGTGGCCTCCCTCCTAATGGGCGGCCTGGCCTTGAGCTTCGTCGTCTGGGGCATCGCCGACGTCTTTACCGGCCAGAGCACAGGCGCGCTCGCCACGGTCGGATCGACCGAAATTTCCAGCCAGGATTTCGCGCGCACCTACCGCAATTTCCTGCGCAACCAGGGACAGCAAATGGGCATGACGCTCACCCCCGAACTGGCCCAGAAAATGGGACTGGACCAGGCGGCGCTGCAGCAATTGATCAGCCGGACCGCGCTCGACAATACCGCCTCGCGTCTGGGCCTCACCGCCACGGACGCCGAAATAGCCGAGCAGGTGCGCGCGCTGCCCGCCTTCAAGGGCGCCACCGGCGATTTCGATCACAATGTCTTTCTCCAGGTCGTCCAGAGCGCCGGCTACAACGAGCATGACTTCCTGGAAGAAATGCGTGCCGATGGGGCGCGCAGCCAGCTCACCACCGCCATGGAAGTCGGCTTTACACTGCCGGATGCCTACACCCAGGGCCTGTTCCTGTATGTCACCGAGCAGCGCGCCGCCGATTATGTGATCGTCTCGCCCGACGCGGTGGGCGCCATCGCGCCGCCGCCCGACGCGGTATTGGCAGGCTATATCAAGGCGCATCCGGAACATTTCTCCACCCCGGAATATCGCGAAATCGAATATGCCCAAATCGCGCCCCAGGATGTGACGGGTCAGGTCACTGTGACCGACAAGATGATCGCCGACGAGTTCAAGGCGCACGAAGCCAATTACAACGTGCCGGAGAAGCGCGACATTCAGCAGATCGAATTCCCCAGCGAGGCCGACGCCAAGGCGGCGCGCGACAAGATTGCCGCCGGCACTTCGTTCGAAACCGTCGCGACGGAGCGCAAGATCTCCGCCGCGAATCTGTCGCTGGGCACGCTGGCAAAAACGGATATTCCCGATCAGGCCCGCGCCGATGCCGCTTTCTCGCTGCCGCTGAACGAAGTCAGCCAGCCGGTCAAGGGCGCGATCAACGGCTATGTCCTGCTGCGCACCACCAAAATCACGCCGGGCATCGCGCGCACATTGGAGGATTCCAAGGAGCAGATCCGCCAGCAATTGGCGCTGCAGCTGGCGGGCGCCAAGATCACCGACATCATCAACGCCTATGAAGATGCCCGCTCGGGCGGCGCCGATATCGCCACGGCGGCGAAAAAGACCGGCCTCAAATCCGGCCGCATCGCGGCGGTGGACAAGACCGGCCTTTCGCCCACCGGCGAGAAGGTCGCCGAGCTTCCGGCCGACCCGGAATTTCTCACCGCCGCATTCACGGCGGAAGTCGGCGAAGACAATGATCCCTTTCCCGCCAAAAGCGGCGCCTATTACGCCTTGAAAGTGGATGGCGTGACCCCCGCCAAGCTCAAGCCGCTGGATCAGGTTCGCGCCGACGCGCTGGCGGCCTGGACGGTGGAGGAAAAATCCAAGGTCCTGGCCACCAAAGCGGTCGCACTGGCGGCAGAGGCGCAGAAGGACGGCAACCTCGCCGGCATCGCGAAGGAATTGAAGGTGCCGGTGCAGCAGAGCCCCGCGCTTGCGCGCAACGCCAACGACACGACCTTCTCGGCGGCCTTGATCACCAAGCTGTTCGATGCCGCACCCGGCACCGTGATCCAGGCGCCGCAAGGCACGGGCGGCAATTACATCATCGCCCGCGTCACCGGCGTCGCCCATCCGCAGACCGCGGCCACCCGCCAGCTTTATGCGGCGGGACGCGGCGAGATTGCGCAGCAGGCGGCGGCGGATTTTTCCACCGCGCTGGCCAACCAATCGCGCCTGCAACAAGGCGTCAAGGTCAATCAGAAGATGCTGCAACAGGCGACCGGCGGCGCATCGTGACGTTAAGCCCGGATTTCGAAAACTTCGCGCGCATTTATGCCGCGAAGAAGCCCCAGGCGTTGTTCCGCCGCCTGGTCGCCGATCTGGAAACGCCGGTCTCCGCTTTTCTCAAGCTCGGATTTGAGGGAAAGACGGTTGGACGGGACATTGCATTCCTGCTGGAAAGCGTCCAGGGCGGCGAAACCCGTGGGCGCTATTCCATCATCGGATTGAAGCCGGATCTGATCTGGCGCTGCCGCGGCGACGTGGCGGAGATCAATCGTCACGCGCTGAGCGGCGAGACCTTCGTCCCCGAAAAAGCCAAACCCCTGGACTCCCTGCGCGCACTGATCGCGGCGACGCAGATGGACCTGCCCGCCGGACTGCCGCCCATGGCCGCGGGATTGTTCGGCTATCTCGGCTACGACATGGTGCGCCAGATCGAGCATCTGCCCAATGTCCCGCCAGACCGGCTGGGCCTGCCCGATGCGATCCTCCTGCGTCCCACCATTGTCGCGATCTTCGACACGATAAGAGACGAGATCGTGGTGGTGACGCCAGTATGGCCCGATGCCGACATCGATGCCCGCGCCGCCTATGCGCGGGCAAGCGAGCGTATCGAGGACGCGGTTGCGGCGCTGGACCGGCCTCTTCCGCCCAATGCGGAAGCGCCCGCCGACCTGCCGCCGGACTCCAAGATCGAATCCAACATGACCAAGGCGGACTATTTCTCCGTCGTCGAGCGGGCCAAGGATTATATCCGGGCGGGCGATATTTTTCAGGTCGTGCCCAGCCAGCGTTTCCGGCGCCCTTTTACCTTGCCGCCTTTCTCGCTCTATCGCGCGCTGCGGCGGCTGAATCCCTCGCCTTTCCTTTATTATCTTTCCTTTCCCGGCTTCTCGATCGTGGGTTCCAGCCCGGAAATCCTGGTCCGGCTGCGCGACGGCAAGGTGACCATCCGGCCCATCGCCGGCACCCGCCCGCGCGGACAGACACCGGAGAAGGATGCCGCCTTGGCCGAGGAATTGATGGCCGACCCCAAGGAACGCGCCGAGCATCTCATGCTGCTCGATCTGGGGCGCAACGATGTCGGCCGGGTGGCGAAGACGGGCGCGGTTAAAGTCACCGGCAGTTTCTTCATCGAGCGCTACAGCCATGTGATGCATCTGGTTTCGAATGTCGAAGGCGATATTCGCCCCGGCCTCGATGCGGTGGATGCGCTGGCGGCCGGCTTGCCGGCGGGCACGCTCTCGGGCGCTCCAAAAATCCGGGCCATGCAGATCATCGACGAATTCGAAAAGGAAAAGCGCGGCCCCTATGGCGGCGCGGTGGGTTATTTCGCCGCCGACGGCTCGATGGACACCTGCATCGTGCTGCGCACCGCGCTGGTCAAGGATGGCATGATGTATGTCCAGGCCGGCGGCGGCGTGGTCGCCGACAGCGAGCCGGAAGCCGAATATCAAGAGACCGTCAACAAGGCGCGCGCCTTGATGGCGGCAGCGGAAGAAGCCGTGCGCTTCGCCTCGGCGGCAAAGAAAGGCCAATAAAGCTCAGCGCGCGGCGATCAGAGCGGCGCGCTGTGTTTTCAACCGTATCGCTTCGGATACCGGCACCAGCCGGACGCCATGATCTTCCGCCAGCCACGCCGCCAGCACGCGCAAGGTGGCGGCATGCGGGTGGCCGATGGCGATGGCGACGCCCGATCTCCTGGCTTTCGACGCCAGTTCCTCGAGCCGGGCCCGGATCGCGGAATCCGCCACCACATTGTCCAGGAAAACATCGCGTCCCGCGCTTGCCACTCCGAACATATGGGCCACCGGCACGATCCGGGAGCCGCCAATGGTGCGGGAATCGAAAAAGAACAGATGCCGCGCCGAAAGCGCCTGCGCCACCGGCATCAGCGAAGCGGTGTCGGTGGAGAATTTGCTGCCTTCGTGATTGTTGATCCCCGAAAGACCCGGCACCCGCGCCAGCGCCCAGGCGAGCCGCGCCGGAATATCCGGCGCACCCACCTTCAACGTCATGGGCCCCGGATCCAGGGGGCCGATCGGCTCCATCGGTACATGGGCCAGAACTTCATGGCCGAGATGTTCCGCTTCCTGGGCCAGGGCCGGCGTTTCCCGGCTATAGGGCAGAAAAGCCAAAGTCACATCCTCCGGCAACGCCATCGCCTTGGCGGTGCCGCCCAGATCCGCACCCAGATCATCCATGCAGATCGCGATGACCGGCGTTGCGGAATCCGGCACCCCGGCCGTGGAATTACGAGACTCCGGCGCGATGACGGCGGCAACCGGAACAGCCAAAACCCGCCGCGCCCGCAAGCCATCCGGCAAGACGCGGCTGTTGGTCGAAAGAGACGCGGCCGAGAGATTGTCCGGCGGCAGTATTTTCCGGTTCGCCGACATTGGCGCATCGGACGCCCGGGCGGCCATATCGGGCATGACGATATCGCTAAATCTGCCAAGGCCGGAAAGCGTCGGCGGTACCCCGACCGTCAGCGCGAAAGCAAAGAGCGCAACCAGGGCGCTATCGCCCGCATGCCGGCCCACGATACGCCGCATCCGAAGAATCAGGGTAACCCGGCTCATGACCGATGTGCGCGTAGCTGCTGATTCGAGTCAATCGCTACAAAATGCCGACGCAACTATAAGATCGCCAATTCCAGGCACGGAATTTCTTCCCCCGCATGGCGAAGCCATTCGCGGGGGGAGATGTGCGGTAGCGGGCTTGCCCGCGTGGCGCACAGAGGGGGGAAAATAAAAAGCCTGTTGCTGCCGACTAATCGGCAGCAACAGGCGCACCGCCACCCGATTTGGCCCTGCGGCAGAGCCAGACCATGCCGATCAGAATGAAGCAGGCCCAGCCCGACGCCCAGAAGATATCGTTCGCGCCCATGAGATAGGCCTGGCCCGTCATGACCCGCACGATCGAGGCCTTGGCACCGAGATCGGGCAGTCCAAGGCGATGCAATCCCGCCAGGGTCTGGGTGAGCGCCGGATTGAACGCGGTCGTCAGGTCGGACATGCGGCTCTGATGGAACGCTTCACGCCTGTCCCACAGGGTTGTCACCATGGAGGCAGCAAAGCCGCCCGCGGTGATGCGCGCGAAATTCGACAGGCCGGACGCCAGGGGGATGCGCTGCGGCGTCACGCCGTCCAGCAAAAGCGTTATCATGGCCAGGAAGAACGTCGCCATGGCGACGCCCTGCACCAGCAGCGGCAGCATGAATGCGAAGAAGCTGGCGTCGGCGGTCAGGTTCGCGCGCATCAGATAGGAAATCCCGAAAGCGATGAAGGCAATGCTGGCGATGATGCGGGCATCGACGCGCGACATCATGCGCGCCGTAAGCGGCGTCAGCAGCACGGCGATCGCCCCGGTCGGCGCCGCCACCAAACCCGCCCAGGTGGCGGTGTAGCCGATCTGGGTCTGCAGCCATAACGGCATCAGCAGATTGTTGGCGAAGAACACGGCATAGCCCAGACAGAAGGCCAAAGTGCCCAGCGCGAAATTGCGGTTCTTGAACAGGGACAGATCCACGATCGGATGATCCTCGGTCAATTCCCAGATCAGGAAGGCGATGAAGCCGACTGCCGTGATGATGGCCTCGACCACGATGGTGGTGGAGGAAAACCAGTCCGCGTCCTTGCCGCTGTCGAGCATGACCTGCAGCGCCCCGACCCAGACGATCAAGAGGCCCAGCCCCACCGTGTCGATCGGCAGCTTGCGGGTCGGCGTCTCGCGGCTCTTGAGCGCACGCCAGGAGAGGAATGCGACAATCCCGCCCACCGGGACATTGATGAGGAAGATCCAGCCCCAATGGTAATTGTCGGAAATATAGCCGCCCAGGATCGGGCCGCAGATCGGCGCCACCAGGGTGGTGATGGACCAGATGCCGAGTGCGGTGGCGCGCTTTTGCGCCGGGAAGATGGAAATCAGCAGCGCCTGCGAGCCGGGAATCATGGGTCCGGATGTGCCGCCCTGCAGGATGCGGAAAAAGATCAGCGACGACAGGCTCCAGGCCACGCCGCACAGGAACGAAGCAAGCGTAAAGGCGATCACCGAAAATACGAAGGTCCGCACCACGCCATAGCGGCCCATTAGCCAGCCGGTCAGCGGAACGCCAATGCCGTTGGCGACGGCGAAGCTGGTGATGACCCAGGTGCCCTGGTCCGGACTGACGCCCAGATTACCCGCGATCGTCGGCAACGAGACATTGGCAATGGTGCTGTCCAGCACCTGCATGAAGGTACCCAGCGCCAAGGCCAACGCCGTCAGCGCCAAGGCCCCGCCTTGCATCGGCGCCGGTTCGGTGCGCGCGATCTGCGCGGCGCCTTGAGACGCAGCGGTGGTCCCGGCGGCGCTCATTTATCGCGGGCCGCTCCCACGGCAGACTTCTGTGTGGCTCCGTTCTCCGCCAGAATTCGCGCAATGATGGCATCGGCGCGGGCATTGGTATCCTCGCCCAGATCGGCGCGGCTCTGCGCCAAGGTGACCCGGGAGGTCACCAGCGGACCGGAGGTATCCTTGATTGAGACACTGGCGCTGACGGAAAGCCCTACGCGCAAGGGATGGTCCGTCAGTTCCTGAGGATCGAGCGCGATGCGCACCGGTACGCGCTGGACGATCTTGATCCAGTTGCCGGATGCATTCTGCGGCGGCAGCAAGGCAAAGGCGCTGCCGGAGCCCGCGCCCAGTCCCTCGACATGGCCATGATAGGTGACCTTGCCGCCATAGATGTCGGCGGTCACGGTGACCGGCTGGCCGATGCGCATATCCTGGAGCTGAACCTCCTTGAAATTCGCATCGATCCAGACATCGCTGAGCGACACCACCGCCATCAGCGGCGTACCCGCCGTCACCTGCTGGCCCAGCTGAACCGTGCGTTGGGCGATCACGCCATCCACCGGCGCCACGATCCGCATATGGCCCTGGGCGATGATGGCGTTGCGCAAAGTCGCTTCCGCCGTCAGCACATCGGGATTGTTGGCGACATCGGTGCCCTGGATTTGCGATAGCGTCTGTGCGTGACCGCCCTGGGCGGCGGCCACCGCGGCTTCCGCGGCGCGAACATTGTCGCGGGCATGGGCCAGTTCCTCGCCGGACACCGCGCCGTCGGCGGAGGCCGATTGGCGGCGCTGATAGTCGGTGCGGGCCAATGCCAGCGCCACCTGGGCTTGCGCCACCTGGGCGCTGGAGCTTGCGGCATGAGAGAATTCGCCATTCACCGTGCGCACCGCGCGCGCCAGGTTGGATTCCGCCGACGCGACATTCACATTCACCACGGCGGGATCCATTTCCACCAGCAGCTGGCCGCGCCGGACAGTCTGGGTATTGTCAACATGCAGCGCCAACACGGTTCCGTTTTCGCGGCTGGTGACGGCCACGATGTTGCCGCTGACATAGGCGTCGTCGGTGCTTTCATAGAAACGGGCGTCGAGGAACCAATAGGCGCCATAGGCCAGGGCGGCGATGACGATCACCACACCCAGGATGAGGAAGCCGCGCCGGCGGCGGGAATTGTTGTTGGTGCTGGCATCGCTCATGGGTCAGTCCTTGGCCGAATTCGTTTTGGTCATTGATGGATCGTCGCTATCGGTCTGCGGCGCGTTGAAGCCGCCGCCCACCGACAGAACCAGCGTGACGCGCTGGATGGTGGAATTGGCGATCAGGGCCGCCATCTGCTCGCGCGCCGTGAACAACGTGTTTTCGGCATTGAGCATGAGGATCTGGTCGGAAAGCCCCGTCTTGTAGCGCGTCTCCGCCAGGGCAAAGGAGCGCGTGGCGCTGTCCAGCGCATCCTGCTGGTCTATGCGCTGGCTGGCCAGGCTGGAGACTTGCGTCATCGCATCGGCGGTCTGGCGCACCGCGCCCAGCACCGCGCCGTTATAATCGGCCACCGCGGCATCGAGTTCGGCGGTTGCGCCGGCATAACGGGCGCGAATCCTTCCCGCATCGAAGATCGGCAGATGGATCGCCGGCCCCGCACCATACGTAAAGGAATTCCCGGTCAGCAGATTGGAAAGGCCGATCGCCTGAAACCCGGCCAAGGCGGTGATGTTGATATTGGGATAGAAATCGGCATGCGCCGCCTCGCGACCTTTGGATGCCGCCTGCACCCGCGCCTGCGCGGCCAAAATGTCGGGCCGGCGTGCCAGCAGATCCGCCGGCAAGGCGGTGGGTAGCGGCAGGGCGGTGTCGAGATTGGTCGTGGGCCGGGTGATGGTCGCATAGGCTGCCGCCCCCTGGCCCGTCAGAGCCGCCACGGCATGGATGTCGATATCGCGCAGAGCGGCGGTGCGCTTCACATCCACGCGCGCCAACGCCAGAACCGCCTTGGCCTGTTCCACCGCGCTGGCATTTTCCAGCCCGGCATTGAAGCGGCCCTGGGTCAGCTTCAGGATCTCTTCCCGTTCCGCCACGGTCTGCTCGGCGATATCGATATCCTGATAGGCGAGCATCAGGTTGATGTAGGTCTGGGCCAGCGCCCCCGCCAAAGCCAATCGCGCCGCGGCCGCATCCAGTGACGCGGCCTGGGCGCTGTCCTTGGCACGGGCGATGATCGCGGCCTGCTTGCCCCAAAAGTCCAGATTCCAGCTCAGATTGGCGGCGACCTGGCCATACCATTGATAGGTGCCGCCGAAGGGCGGCGGAATAATATAGTCCTTGCTGAACAGCAGGCGTTGTTCCTGGCCATCCAATGTCACTTGCGGCAGATCATTGGCGCGAGCGCCGGACAATTGCGCTTGCGCCGCGCGGATGCGGGCCAGCGCGCCCTGCAAGGTGGGATTGCCAGACAGAACCAGCGCCGCCAGCCGGTCGACCTGCGGATCGTTGAAGGCTTTCCACCATTCGTCGGGGAAATGCGGCGCGGCATCACCAGAGAGCCCCAGACTTTGCGGGGCGATCTCGCTGGCCTGCGGCGTGGTGGTGGGGGCGGAAACGCAAGCCGACAACAGCAATGCGGACAGAAGGGCGAGTGGTTTTTTCATGGATGATGTCCCCGCCGATGACGATGCTCGCGGTTTTCCGTGTTGCGCGCCGGATGGCCCGCCAGTCTGTCCTGCCGCTTGCGCGGACGCGGACTGCGCTCGTCGCGCCTGCCTTCCGACGTGACGGCCAGCCGGGTCAGCAGCTTGATGAGAAGCTTGATTTCCAGATGGCTGAAATCTCCCAGCAGTGTATTCCAGTGTTCCACCACACGCGGCAGCAGCATTTCGACCAGGGCCAGCCCCTGGGGAGTCATGCTCAGCGTCACCACGCGGCGGTCGGTCTCGCTGCGCGTCCGCGCGATCAGATCGCGCTGCTCCAGATCATCAAGAATACGGGTGAGAGAGCCGGCATCGTGGCAGATATCGCGCGCCAGTTCGGCGGAGGTGGAATGGCCCCATTCACGCAAGGCCATCAGCACGGTCCATTGCGAGAAGGTCAGCGCTTCCTTGATGAACAGCGCCTCCATCTGGGGCAGCATCAGGTTGGAAGTGCGGCGGACCAGATAGCCCACCGAATTCTTCATGTCATAATCGCCCACACGATAGAAAGGCCGCATATCCCTGTCCCCGGTAAGGACAATAATTGCGCAAGCAATCATTGCTTGGGCAAGCATATAGGCGCGGCCCAGGCCGGCTACAATCCCACTTTCGCGCCTTGCCAGCGTTGCGAAAATAGCGGATCTGGAGGCCTATGCCATCCTTCGTCTATGTCCTGATCACACGGAACAAGTCCGGCCGGACAAAGACTTATGTCGGCTGGACCCTGGATCTGGAGCGGCGGCTGGCGGAACATAATGGCGTAGCCGGACGGGGCGCCAAATCCACCCGCGGCCAGGCCTGGAGCCTTATCTATGCGGAAAAATACCGCACCCGCCGCGCGGCCATGGCCCGCGAATACGCCCTGAAGCATGACCGCGCCTTCCGGGCGCTGCTGCGGTCGCCTTGAAGGGCATTTTCTGACAAACTCCCGCCAGGGGAAACGCATGATCTTCGAGCAGATCGCAACGGGCGGGTGCCAGTCCTATCTTCTGGGCTGCAGCGAGACCCACGCCGCCATTCTGATCGATCCCAATCTCAAGCAGATGGATCATTATCTGGGTCTGGCGGCGCGCGACGGGCTTCGCATCCGCTATGTGCTGGATACCCACACCCATGCCGATCATTTCTCGGCCGCCAAGGATCTGGGCCGCGCCCTGAACGCGCGCGTGGTGACCCATCGCCTGTCGCCCGCGCCTTACGCCGATTTCCGGCTCTGCGATGGCGAGATTTTGCGCGTCGGCGAGATGCGGCTGACGGCGTTGCACACGCCCGGCCACACCCGCGATTCCATGTGCATGGTGGCGGAAGACCGTGTTTTTACGGGCGACACCTTGCTGATTGGCGGCACCGGACGCACCGATCTTCCCACCGGCGATCCGGAAGCGCTGTATGAAAGCCTGTTCAACCGGCTTTTGAAACTCGATCCGGCGCTGAAAGTCTATCCCGCACACGATTACAAGGGCCGCAGCCATTCCACCATCGGCGAGGAAATCGCCGGCAATCCCCGGCTGCAGAAACGCGAGCGCGGCGCTTTCGTCGAAATGATGCGCGCCCTGAATCTGGAAGCGCCCACGCATCTGACCGAAGCGCTGCGCACCAACATGAGCGGCGGGCGGACGGTGGCGCAGATGCTGTCGGACGCGGCCGCCAATATCGCTTTCATCTCCATGGCCGAACTGGCCGAACGGGTGACGCGCAACGATCTGGAACTGGTGCTTCTGGATGTGCGGGAAAAGGAAGCCTTTGCCGCCGGCCATGTCCCCGGCGCCCGCCATTTGCCGCGCGGGCAGCTGGAATTGCGCGTCAACACCGAATTGCCCGATCCCACCCGGCGCATATTGGTGTGCTGCGAGTTCGGGCAGATCTCCACCCTCGCCGCCGCCACCCTGCGCGAGCTGGGCTATACCCATGCCGCGGCGCTGGATGGCGGCATCAAGGCCTGGCGCGAAAGCGGATTGCCCCTGACCGCGCTCTGATCATAGTTAGCCGCCCATTAACCTTGCCTCCCCTATCCTGCCCGCGCTTTTCAGGATGACGGCGCATGTGCGGCATAGCGGTTGCGATCAATTGGGAAAATGCGGACGCCACGGTCCGCCAGATGATCGACGGCATCCTGCATCGCGGCGACATCACCGATCCCCTGGTCTCGCCGGCCAGGGACACTGCGATGTGCACGCGGCGCCTGCGCATCGTGGACGCGCGGCAGGGCGCGCAGCCCCAGGCCTCGTTCGACGAACGGCTGCTGGTCTCGTTCAATGGCGAAATCTACAACCATGCCGAACTGCGTCAGGAACTGGAAAATCTGGGCATTCCCTTCCGCACGCAGAATGACACCGAGGTCCTCGCCAATGCCCTGCAGGTCTGGGGCGCGCAGGCCCTTAAGCGCGTGGTCGGCATGTATGCCTTCGTCGCTGTCGACACCGCGACCGGCGAGTTTCTCGCTGCCCGCGATCCGTTTGGGGTCAAGCCGCTCTATCTGATCCAGTCGGGCGCGCGCTTCCTCTTCTGTTCGGAGATCAGGCCGCTGCTGGACGCTAGCCCCGAGGGCGATGTCATGCTGCTGCCGCCGGGATATCTTCTGACGCGCAATTTCTGCCGCCAGTTCTACCAGCTGCCGCAGCCCGCCGGCCTCGGCGCGGGATCGCCGCGGGCGCTGGACGCCATCCTCTCCGAAGCCGTGCGGATCCGCATCCCACCCGATCTGCCGGCGGCGGGGCTGTTCAGCGGCGGCATCGACAGCACTTTGATGATGCATTATGCGCGCCGGCACCAGCCGCAGATGCCGGGCTATATCATCGCCGGCCCGAACGCGCCCGATTACCGCTATGCCAAGGAATATGCCGACACCACCGGCCTGGACATGCGCGAAGTGGCGTTCGATCCGCAAGACCGCGAAACGCTTTCATTGCTGGAGACGGTGGCCCAAACCGTGGAGGCATTCGAGCCGGCCATCGTGCGCCCCGGCCTTTATGGCTATCTAATCTCCCGCCGCATTCACGCGGATGGCTTCCGGGTGGCGCTTTGCGGCGAAGGCGCCGATGAGCTTTTCGCCGGCTATGGCCCCTTGGAACACGCCTTCGCGCAGAACAACGCGCTCGGCCGCAACGTGCAGGAGCAATGCCTCAGCATGATGCATCGCGCCAACCTTCAGCGCGTGGACCGCTGTTCGATGCGGTTTGAATTGGAAATCCGCGAGCCGTTCCTGGATCTCGCGCTGGTTGAATATGCTTGCGGCCTGGACAACACCGCGCTTCTGAAGACGGTCGATGGCCTGCCGCGCGGCAAGCAGCCCTTGCGGGCGCTCTATGATCTTTATCCGGGCCAGCTTCCCACCATCATTCGCGACCGCCGCAAGATCCAGTTCGACGAAGGCGCCGGCATCGATTCCGAAGGCGCGGGCTGGCCCACTCTGTTCGAGGAAGCGATCGGCGACAGGGAATTCCAGGACGGCAAGCGCGAATTCGCGGCGTTCGAGATCGCCGGCAAGGAAGAATTATTCTATTTGCGCGCGCTTGCGCGCTCGATGGATATCAATCGCGTATCGCACTTACGCAGCCGCACTAGGCTGTATGTGCCGGAAAACACCCCCGCCATGCCGGATTCGATGAAGAAGCTCAGGCCCGCGAACGCGTAGAGCGCTATCCGGAAAAGTGTGCAGCGGTTTTCCGTAAGATCGCGCGACAATAAAAAAATTATTCCGCCGCCTGCCGGGTGCGCTTGTCGAAGGAATCCCACACCCCGCCCTCGCCATCCCAGGAGCCGCTGGTCGCGCCTTTGGAATATTCGGTGGAGCGCTGCTCGAAGAAATTGGCGTGTTCGACGCCATTGAGAATTTCCACCAGCCAGGGCAGCGGATGGGGCTTCAGCTGCTTGTAGCCGCTCTCGGTTTCCTCGAAATTTCCGAACGCGGGTGAAAGCCTCAGCTGCGTCAGGCGCCAGTCGGCGATGTAGCGGACATAGGATTTGATGTCCGCGGGCGTCATGCCCTTGATGTCGCCCAGGCTGAACGCCAGATCGACGAAACGCTCCTCCAGCCCCACCATGGTCTTGGCGACGTCCATGATATCGTCGCGCACCGTCTTGGTGACCGCGCCGGTCTCCTCGTTCCAGGCGTGATAGAGCCGGGTGATGCCCTCGCAATGCAGGCTTTCGTCGCGCACCGACCAGCTGACGATCTGGCCCATGCCGTTCATCTTGTTGTGACGCGGGAAGTTCAGCAGCATGGCGAAACTGGCGAACAACGACATGCCTTCGGTGAAGGCGCCGAACATGGCCAAGGTGCGGGCCACGTCGCTGACCGTGCCGACGCCGAATGTGTGCATGTAATCGGCCTTGGCGCGCATCGCGTCATAATCGCGGAACGCCTCGAACTCGGTCTTGGGCATGCCCAGGGTTTTGAGCAGCAGCGCATAGGCGTCGATGTGCACCGTCTCCATGTTGGTGAAGGCGGCCATCATCATCTGCACTTCCAGCGGCTGGAAGATCGGGATGTAGCGCTTGAGGTAATTGTCGCCGACTTCGACATCGCTCTGGGTGAAGAAGCGGAAAATCTGGGTGAGCAGGCCTTTTTCGGCATCGGTGAGATGACCGGACTGCCAGTCCTTGATGTCGGCGCCGAGCGGCACTTCCTCGCCCATCCAATGGGTCTGCTGCTGGCGCTTCCAGCAATCATAGGCCCAGGGATAACGCTCCACGTCATAGGTGCCGCTGGAGGTCAGCAGGCCGATCTGGCCTGTCCCGATCAGCGAACGCGGATCGACGGCACCGAGATTTATTGGCATGCGAGGCACTCTTCATAGTCCGTGCGGGTCTCGATGATCTTGGCGTCGGCCTTCTTTTCCAGCTGGCCCGCGAAACCGGCGCGGCTGATGGACTTGGAGCGGCAGTAATAAAGGCTCTTGATGCCTCGCTCCCATGCCGTCCAATGCAGCATGTGCAGGTCCCATTTTTCGATATCGGCCGGCAGGAACAGGTTGAGCGACTGGCTCTGGCAGATGAAAGGGGTGCGGTCGGCCGCCAGTTCGATCACCCAGCGCTGGTCGATCTCGAAGGCGGTGCGGAAGACGGATTTCTCGTCCTCGCTCAGGCACTCCAGATGCGCCACGGAACCTTCCTGCTCGACGATGGATTGCCATACTTCCGATGTGTCCAGGCCCTTCCGCGACAGCAGATCCTGCAGGTATGGATTGCGCACCGAGAAGGCGCCCGACAGGGTCTTGTGGGTATAGACATTGGCCGGGATCGGCTCGACGCAGGCGGACGTGCCGCCACAAATGATGCTGATCGAGGCGGTGGGCGCGATCGCGATCTTGTGGCTGAAACGGGCCTTCATGCCCCTCTCGGCCGCGTCCGGGCAGGCGCCGCGCTCTTCCGCCAGGATATAAGACGCCGCATCCGCTTCGCGCCGTATCTTCTTGAAAATGCGCAGATTCCAGGACTTGGCCATGGCGCTTTCCATGGGGATGGACTTGGACTGAAGGAAGGAATGAAAGCCCATCACGCCCAGGCCGACCGAGCGTTCTCGCAGCGCCGAATATTTGGCCCGCTCCATGCCGTCGGGCGCGGTCTCGATGAAGCTGGTGAGGACGTTGTCGAGCATGCGCAGCACATCCTCGACAAAGCCTTCGGTCTCCGACCACTGGTCCCAGGTCTCGATATTGAGGGAGGACAGGCAGCACACCGCCGTGCGGTCGGTGCCGGTATGGTCGATGCCGGTCGGCAAGGTGATCTCGCTGCAGAGATTGGACGTGTTGACCTTGAGCCCCAGATCGCGCTGATGCTTGGGCAGCGCCCGGTTCACCGCGTCGATGTTCAGGATATAGGGCTCGCCAGTCTGCAGCCTTGTTTCCAGGATACGCTGCCAGAGCTGGCGGGCATTGACCTCGCGCAGCACTTCGCCCGTCTTGGGGCTCTTCAGGCCGAACATCGCATTGTCGCGCACGGCATGCATGAATTCGTCGGTGATGTTGATGCCGTGATGCAGATTGAGGCCCTTGCGGTTGAAATCGCCGGAGGCCTTGCGGATCTCCAGGAATTCCTCGATCTCGGGATGGAAGATGTCGAGATAGACCGCCGCCGACCCGCGGCGCAGCGAGCCTTGCGAAATCGCCAAGGTGAGGCCGTCCATCACATGGATGAAGGGAATGATGCCGGAGGTCTGGCCGGTTTTCACTTTTTCGCCGATGGAGCGGACCTTACCCCAATAGGTGCCGATGCCGCCGCCGTTGGAAGCCAGCGCCACATTCTCGTTCCACACCCCGACAATGCCGTCGAGGGAATCGGATACGTCATTGAGGAAGCAGGAAATCGGCAGGCCGCGCTTGGTGCCGCCGTTCGACAGGATCGGTGTCGCGGGCATGAACCAGAGCTGGCTCATGGCATCGTAAAGCCGCTGGGCATGCGCCACATCGTCGGCATAGGCACAGGAGACGCGCGCGAACATGTCCTGGAAGCTCTCGCCCGGCATCAGATACCGGTCGGTCAAGGTCGCCTTGCCGAAAGCGGTGAGAAGAATGTCGCGCGAATGGTCCAGGACCAGATCGGCGGGTATCGGCCTGGTGAACAGCGGGCCTGGCATCGGCGGCTGCGCCGCCGGCTTGGCGAAATCCTGTACGGTTTTCGGCGCTTCGACGTCCCGGCGGACCCGGACGATTGTGGCCTCGGTCTTGGCGGCCTTTTTCGCAAGCTGAGGACGATAGGGCGTCTCGACCAGTTGACCCTGTTCGTCGAAATCGCCCAGAAAATCGAGTTTGCCGGCAGCCGACATTAATGCCCCCAATGAATGATGCGGAAAAAGAGCTTTTTCAGCTCAAAAACCGCCAAAAATCCCCAGGCTGCCGAGAGGGGAATTTAAGGCATTGGCCGGATCGCCTTGCGACCCACCAGATGCCTCCATTAACCCCAGAAATATGACAAATCGGACAACCCTGCCGCCATATCTAGTGCCCCATTCTCGGGTTGCGTCAAGCCGTTTTGACCTGTGGATAAGCCCGCAAGCGAAAAATTTTCATGGCAACAGAAAATCAACCTTCACATTGGCGCCCTGCCCACGAATTTCAGACTCAACCCCGAAAACATCGCGGACCAGCTGGGCGGTCAGAATGCCCTCGCCCGCCACCTGGCCCTGTTTCAAAGCGAGAATGCGACTGGAGTAGCGCGCCGCCAGAGTGAGATCATGCAGCGAGGCGATCACGGTTCGCCCGCTTGCTGCCCAGGCGGACAGCCGCGCCATGGCGGCAAAGGCATGGGCGGGATCCAGGCCCGTCACCGGTTCGTCCACAATCAAAATATCCGGCCGGCTGACCAGTGCCCGCGCCAGCATCGCGCGGGAAAACTCACCGCCCGACAAAGTGGTCACGGCCTGATCTTTCCGGTCGGACAGATCGTGCTCCGCCAGCGCCTGGGCGATAGCCTCCTCGAATGCCGGCGACAATCCGCCAAAGGCCGGCAGATGGGCGGTCAAGCCCAGCGCCACCAGCCGCTCCACCGAAAGCGGCCATTCGCAGACGGGATTTTGCGGCAGATAAGCGCGCCGCCGCGCCAGATCGCGGCGCGAAAATCGGGCGAGCGGTATGCCGTCCACACTCGCTTCGCCGTTGGCAGGCGCGATCAGGCCGGCGAGCGCCGCCAGCAAAGTTGATTTGCCCGCGCCATTGGGCCCGATCACGGCAATGAAATCTCCCGGCCCCGCCGTCAGCGAAACGTCGCGCAGAATCGTGCGCTTGCCCCGGGTGACGCCAATCCGGTCCGCCAGAAGAACGCTCATGGACCAGCCCTTCTCATGGTGACGTCCGCTTCAGGCGCACCACCAGCCAGAAGAAGAAGGGCGTACCCACCAGGCTGGTGAAAACGCCAAGCTTCAATTCCGGCCCCAGATGAATCAGTCGCGCGGCAATGTCCGCGATCAGCAGCAGCAGTGCCCCGCCCAACGTGGCGGGCAGAAGAATCCGGCTGGGCTGATGGCCGACAAAGGGCCGCGCCAGATGCGGCGCCACCAGACCGATAAAACCGATGGCGCCGGTCACCGACGTCGCCGCGCCCACCGCCAGTGCCGTGCCGGCGATGGCGGCGATCCGAAGCCGCGTGAGATCGACGCCCAGACTTTCGGCCTGCGCTTCTCCCAGGCTGAGCGCATCCAGCGCCCGGCCAGTGGTGGCGAGCGCCGCGCCGCCGATCAGGATGAAGGGCAGGATCAGCCAGACTTGGGTCCAGCTCTTGTCCGCCAGCGAACCTAAGAGCCAATTCATGATCTCGTACGCGGCGTAAGGGTTGGGCGCGAAATTCAGCGCCAATGCGATGCCCGCCGCCGTCAAGCTGGAGACGGCGGCGCCCGCCAGCACCAAAGTAATGGTGCCGCCGCCCTGCCCCAGTCCGAACGTCAAGGTGCAGGCGGCGAGCGCGCCCACCATGCCCAGCACCGGCCCCGCCACGCCGGATATCGCGGCGACCCCGAAATAGATCGCCATCACCGCGCCCAGGGCGGCGCCGGTCGAAACGCCCAGCAAACCGGGCTCGGCGAGCGGATTGCGGGTAAGTCCCTGCAGCACGGCGCCCGACAGTCCCAGCGCGCCGCCCACCAGCAGCGCCAGAAGGCTGCGTGGAAGACGGATGTCATTGACGATCAGCGCCGACAGTGAGTTGCCGGACAGGATCTCGCCCGGCGGCAACCACACCCGGCCCGCCAGCAGCGACAGGATAAAAGCGACCGCGATCAGAACGATCAGAATAAGCGACAGGCGCTTCATGGCACACCGCCCGGCCGGGCCATCGCCGCCAACAATTGCCACCGCAATTGCGTTGCCGCCTCGGCACTCTGCGGCACCCCGCAATTGAACAGCGCCGCGGGATAGACGATGCGCCGCGCGCCGAACAGTTTCAGCAACGCGGGATGGGCATTCTGATCGACGCGCAGGCTGGGGGTGTCGATATAGTCGTCGCCATAAGCCAGCACGTCCGGCCGCGCCGCGATCAAGCCCTCGACATCGTAATAGCCGTCATTGGCCGCAATATTGACGCCGCCCGCCGCCTCCAGCACAGCGTTGAACAAGGTGAGCCTGCCCGGCACGAAGCCGCCGCCGCCCCAGCCCATCACGCGAACAATATGCGCTGGTCTGGTTGCCGCCAGGTCGCGCAAATCCGCATCCATGCGCGCAATCAAGGCTTCGGCCCGCGGGCGCATCCCCACCGCATCGCCCACCAGTCTGGTGACGGTGCGTATCTGTTCGAAATTCTCCGCCGGCGGCACTTCCACCACCCGCGCGCCGCTCCTGGCCAAAAGCTTGCGCATCTGCGGCGTCGTGAAGCTGTCGGTGAGGATGAGATCGGGCCTGGTCGCCAGCACTTCTTCCGCACTGTTGTGATTGACGGGGATGTGGGCCGCCTCAGGCCACAATTTCAGCGCCGCCTTCTCCTGCGAGAGAAAGGTCAGTGACGCAATGCGGGATGGCGGCACCAGATCCATCAGCAATTCATCGGTGCAGATCTTGAGCGACATGATGCGGGTTGGAGGAGGCGCGGCCATCCCCTGTCCCGCGAGGAGGAACAGAAAAACAGCCGCGCCAATCCCTCGCATCATTCAGAAATTCGCCTTGATACCCGCATAAAAAGCCCGGCCCGGCTGCAGGAAGCCGGTCGGATTCTCATAGGTCTTGTCGAACAGATTGGCGATCCGGCCCGTCAGCGCAAAATTATCGGTCAGCGCATAGGATGCCGCAATATCGGCCGTGACGTAAGGATGGGCGTTCAGGCGGGAAATTGAAAAGTCCCGGCTGCCATCGATCCAGCTTCCGACATAGAGCAGGCTGGCATCGAGGCTGACTGCCGCCATCGCCTGCCAGCGCGCGTCTAAGCTGGCCTTGCTCTTGGGCCGCCGCACCAGTTCCTGATGCAGGGCCAGGTCTTCGGCCTCCGTGTAGGTATAATCGGCACGCAGCTTGAGCGTATCGACCGGCCGCCAGGCAAGATAGCTCTCCAACCCTTCCGTGCGGGCCCGGCCGATATTGACGTTGGTGGAGAATGTCACCGGGTCGGTCGCGATCAGATTCTTGATGTCATTGTGGAACCAGGTGACCCCGCCGGTGACGCCGAACAAACTTTGGTCCAGGCCGATGTCATAGCCCGCGCTGGTTTCCGGCTTGAGGTTGGGATTGGCGAAGAAGAAGAAAGCCGGGAAGCTTTCGAACAGCTGATCCAGGGATGGCGTCTTGAAGCCGGTGCCATAGCTGGCATGCAGCCGCGTCGCCGTCGCCGTCACCGCCAGAGCTGGCGCAACATGCCAGGTGGCTTTGTTGCCGAAGCGGCTATTGTCGTCATAGCGAATGCTGATGCTGTTGTGGAATTCCGCAGTTCCGCCCAATAGGCCCGGCAGGCTGGATTGCAATTCACCAAAGCCGGCATTGGTGGTGATGCCCGCCTTGATCGGCACATGCATGGCGTCGCGCGCCGTCTCGGCGCCCAGCAGGACGGTCTCGCCATCGGCGATGGCGATTTGACCTTGCCAGTCCAGCTTGATGCGGTTGCCGGACGATGGAATGGATCCATTGTTGGGATCCATGTCGCTGGTAACGGTGCTGGAATAGCCAAGCCCGATGGTCTGATCAATGGGACCGAGCACCAGATGCGCGGTGCCGCGGGTCTCATAACTGAGCGTATCGATACGGGTCTGGAGCGGCGAGGGAAATGAAGCGAAGGTGACAGGATCGAAGGCGTCGCCGGTGACCTTCGACAGGCTGTTGCTGTAACGTCCGACAAGACCGAGATCGAAATTCTCGGTCAAGTCGTAACCCAGCTTGGTCGAAGCGGTGACATTGTCGAAATAATCGTCATTGCGCTTTTGACCCGTCGGCAGCAGGTCCAGCGGCGTTACCGGTGTCGCCCCGGCATGCAGATGCGCCAGGCTGACGCGATAGTGAAAAGCATCCTGCGAACCGCTCGCCGAAAGGCTTTGATTGAAGGTGTCGAAGCTGCCGCCTTCGGCCTCGGCCGACAGGGTCAGCGGTCCATTGCCGGACTTGGTGATGACATTGACGACGCCGCCGATCGCGTCGGAGCCGTAAAGGCCCGATTGCGGCCCGCGCAGCACTTCGACGCGCGCGATATCGGCGGCGCTGAATTTGCCGAAATCATAGGCGCCATTGGGGTTGGAAGGGTCGGACACCTCGATGCCATCCACCAGCACCTTGGTGTGATTGGAATTGGTGCCGCGCATGAAGATCGAAGTCTGGCCGCCTTCCCCGCCGCTCTGCACCAGATTGAGGCCGGGCACATCGCGCAGCACATCGGGCAATGAGCGCTGCTGCCGCGAATCGATATCGGCAGCGTCAATCACGGTAATGGCGCTGGCGACCTGCTCGATCGGCGTGGCGATGCGGGTGGCCGTGACCACCACATTCTCCGGCGGCACGGCGAAGCCATTTTCACTTTGGGCCGAAGCGGAAATGGAAAATGCCGCGAACGCGGCGCTGGACAGAAAAAAAGCTTTCAACATGACGTCTCCTGAACGGGTTCAAGAGCCGGCACGGCGGATTCATTTTCAAAGAATTTCACGAACGCCCCGCGACGACTCCATTCTCGTCGCCGCAACGGTTCACCCCGTAATCTTCGGCGCACCCCGGCCGAAAACTGGACGACCGTGCGAGGCAGGTTTCCTGGCTCCCGGGTTGTCGCTTTCGCCCGCCTTCCCGATCCTTTGGAGATCAGTGGCAATTCGGACGAGTGCTCGCCGGTTACAGTTGCGGGGGCAGCCACGGCATTGAACCGCGTTCCCTACACCTTGCACGTGAGCCGACTTTTGCGCCAACAGAGGAGCAAAAGCAACCGCGGAACCGTCATGCAATTGTCGAAATACCCTCTCCGCGCGGGGGCATTGGCGGCTACCAGCCGCCGGCACTTTGCGCTAGGGTCCGAAAAATCCCCAACGACAGAAGCCAAAGATAGAAGGATGTCCCATGCCGCTGCAGATCAATGACATCGCCCCCAACTTCACCGCCGAAACCACCGAGGGCAAACTCAATTTCTATGATTGGGCGGACAATCATTGGGTTGTATTGTTCTCGCACCCGAAGGATTTCACGCCGGTCTGCACCACCGAGCTGGGCCGGGTCGCGCAGCTCAAACCGGAATTCGACAAGCGCGGCGTCAAGGTGATCGGCCTGTCCGTCGATCCGGTCGACAACCATGCCAAATGGTCGGCCGATATTGCCGAAACCCAAGGCATGGCCCCCAACTATCCCATGATCGGCGACACCGATCTCAAAGTCTCCAAGCTCTATGGCATGCTTCCCGCCGATACCTTCGGCACCTCCGAAGGCCGCACCCCGGCCAACAACGCCACGGTGCGCAATGTCTTCATCATAAACCCCGACAAGCGCATCCAGTTGATGATCGCCTATCCCATGACCACCGGGCGCAATTTCGACGAGATCATCCGGGTAATCGATTCCATGCAGCTTACGGCCAAGCACAAGGTGGCGACGCCGTCGGATTGGAAACAGGGCGGCGATGTCATCATCACCGGCGCGGTCAGCGACGAGGAAGCCAAGACCCTGTTCCCCGGCTACAAGACCCACAAACCCTATCTGCGCACCACCAAACAGCCGGCCTGATTTGATCGACCATTCCTAACAAAACGCCGGGTTCCGCAAGGTGCCCGGCGTATTGTTTTCAATGCCGCTTGAAGTACTGCACCGCGCGCTCGTGCTTTTCCGCCGCCGCGCGGGTCTTGAAGGTGCCGAGATTGCGGCGCTTGCCGGTTTTCGGATTTTTCTTGCGGGAATATAGGCGATATTCGCCGGATGCGAGTTTGCGGATCATGAGACGCTCCTAATCGATCCAGAGGCCGCGCTTTCTGTGCCAGTCTTCGATCGAGAGTTTGGGATATTTCTGGAAGCGGGCATCGCCGCGCCCGAAATCGGGCTTCACCCAGGACGCTTTGTATCGCAGCATCAGATGCACTTTGGACGGCGGCACCGGCAGCTTGGTGTCGATTGCCGACGCGAACGGATGCACCAGCTCCGGCCACCCTGGATCATAGGCCCATAAGGCGCTGGCGCATCGGGAACAGAAATGGCGCTGGGCGCTGCTGGTCTCGCAATGACCGTCCTCGTCCTCGAGGGTGGCGCGGAAGATGCGGACCGCTTTGCCGCCCCGCACCTTCAACGTCTTGTAATCGCCCATCAGGTTGATCGCGAAACCGCCGCCGCCCGCGGTCTTGCGGCAGATCGAGCAATAGCAAAGCTGATAGGGATAAGGCGTGTGGCTCATGAGGCTGAAATGCACAGCGCCGCAGCGGCAGGAGCCTTCGAGCTTTTTGGCCATCGGGTTTTTCCTTTCCGGGGTAACGCGCAAAGGCCCGGAAGGCTGCCGGACCGGCCGATCTGTGGCAGGATAGCGCCATGATCCAGCCCGCGGATACCGGCATCGTCACCACCACCGTGGCAAATCGGCAGGATGCGCGCCGCATCGCGGATGTCTTGCTGGCGGAGCGGTTAGCGGCCTGCGTCCAGCTTCTGGAAATAGAAAGCCATTATGTCTGGAAGGGCGTGCGGACGGCCGAACCGGAAGTGATGCTGCTGGTCAAAACCCGCGCCGACCTGTTCGACTGCACGATTGCCCGCATCAAGGCGCTGCACTCCTATGAGACGCCCGAGATCGTGGCGCAGACCTTCAGCGCCGGCTTCGCGCCTTACCTTGCCTGGATCGCGGACAATACGGAATGACGAAGAGGACCGGCCCTCTTCGTTCGGGCTAGAAGCGATGCTCCCAGCGGTACGAATAGGGTGCGTGGTGACAGGGGTAGGCCCGGAAACCGACTGCCGGCAGACGGCCATCCCCTCCCGTACGGCCTGGCGCTGTCGGTCAGCAAAAAACCAAAATAGGTGTTATATAGCCGCCGAAACCCGGCGGGCGGCGAAATTACGCCCGAAACTCAGCACCTTACGGCCCGCATGCTTCTCCTGATCGATAATTATGACAGCTTCACCTACAACCTTTTCCATTTCCTCGGCGAACTGGGCGCGGACGTCAGGGTGGAGCGCAACGATGCCCTGACCGCCGATCAGGCCCTGGCGCTGAAACCGCAGGGCATCGTGCTGTCGCCGGGCCCCTGCACCCCCAACGAAGCCGGTACCTGTCTGGAGATTATCGCAAAGGCGAACGGCCAGGTACCGATCCTGGGGGTCTGCCTGGGACATCAGGCGATCGGCCAGGCCTATGGCGGGCGGATCGTGCGGGCGCCGGAGCCGATGCACGGCAAGCTGTCGCGGATGCATCACTCCGGCAAGTCGGTATTTCGCGGCATCGAAAATGATTTCAACGCCACGCGTTATCATTCGCTGACGATCGCGCCCGATAGCATGCCCGAGAGTTTGGAAGTCACCGCCACCAGCGAGGATGGCGTCATTCAGGGCGTGATGCACAAATCGCACCCCGTGCATGGCGTGCAGTTCCATCCCGAAAGTATCGCGTCCGAGAATGGCCATGCCTTGCTCGCCAATTTTCTCGCTCTCACGCAATGACGGAAATATTCGATTCCAAGCGCGTGGCGGAACATCCCCTCACCGCCGACGAAGCGGCGCATATTTTCGGAGAATTGCTGAGCGGGCGAGCGGAGGAAGACGAGATCAAGAAATTCCTGCTGGCGCTCTCGGCCCGCAAACCCGCCACTTCGGAATTCGTCGGCGCGGTAACCGCGGTGCGGGCGCAAATGAAGGCCATCAGCGCCCCGCCCCTGGCGATCGATCTGTGCGGCACCGGCGGCGACGGGCTCGGCACGCTCAACATCTCCACCGCGGTCTCTTTCGTCGTCGCGGCGGCGGGTGTGCCGGTGGCAAAGCATGGCAACCGGTCGATGTCCTCCAAAAGCGGCGCCGCCGACATATTGGAAGCCCTGGGAGTGAAAATCGATCTGGAACCGCCAACGGCGGAACGGATATTGCGGGAGACCGGTATCGTCTTCCTGTTTGCCCAGACCCATCACCCCGCATGGCGCCATGTTGCGTCCGCCCGCCGCGCCATCGGCAAGCGCACGATCTTCAATCTTCTGGGACCGCTCGCCAGCCCCGCCCGGGTCAAACGGCAATTGGTCGGCGTTTTCGCGGAAGAATGGCTGGTGCCCTATGCCGAGGCGCTGCGCGCGCTGGGCTGCGAGCGCGCCATGGTGGTGCATGGCCGAGACGGCCTCGACGAATTGACCACCACCGACATCACCTATGTGGCGAGTTTGGCCGACGGGGTCATCACCCGCTCTCAGATCGCGCCCGAAGATGCGGGCCTGACGCGCGCCAGCCTCGCCGACCTCCAAGGCGGCGTCGCCGCGGAAAATGCCAAGGCGCTCACGGCGCTTTTCGCCGGCGAACCCGGGGCCTACCGCGATATCGTATTGCTCAATTCAGCCGCGGCCCTGATGGTGGCCGGACGCGCAATGGATATAATGGCGGGCATGGAATTGGCGCGGCACGCCTTGGACAGCGGCGCGGCGCGCGCCAAGCTTGAGCAACTGGTCACGGTGTCGAACAAATCATGAGTATCCTCGACAAGATTTTTGCCTACAAAAAAGAAGAGGTCGCCGCCGCCAAGGACCGGCTGAAGCTGGCCGACGTGGAAGCACGCGCCCGCGACGCCGAGCCGGTGCGCGGTTTCCGCGCCGCATTGGAAGCCAAGAGGCAATCCGGCGAGTTCGGCCTGATCGCGGAAGTGAAGAAGGCCAGTCCGTCCAAGGGCCTGATCCGCGCCGATTTCGATCCCCCAGCGATCGCCATGGCGTATGAAGCCGGTGGAGCAGCCTGCCTTTCCGTCCTCACCGACACCCCCTCCTTCCAGGGCGCGCCAGAATTTCTCACCGCCGCCCGCGAAGCCACGCGCCTGCCGGTGCTGCGCAAGGATTTCATGCTGGAAACCTATCAGGTTGCCGAAGCTCGCAGCTGGGGAGCCGACGCCATCCTGATCATTCTAGCCATGGTCGACGACGGGACCGCGCGCCTATTGATGGACGAAGCGGCGCGCTTCGAGATGGACGCCTTGGTGGAAGTTCATAACGAAGCCGAGATGGAGCGGGCCGACGATTTGGGGGCGCAGCTGATCGGGATCAACAATCGCAACCTCAAGACCTTCGTCACCGACCTCAATGTGACGCAGAAGCTGGCACCCCGCGCGCCGCGGCAAGCGCATCTGGTGGCGGAGAGCGGCCTGTCGGCGCCGGCCGACCTCAAACGCCTGGCGCAGTCGCATGTGACGTCCGTGCTGATCGGCGAAAGCCTGATGCGGCAGAAGGACGTGGAAGCGGCGACAAGGCGGCTTCTGGGCGACGGCTTTCGGCAATGAGCAAGCTTTCACACCTGGATGCCAAAGGCGCCGCCCATATGGTGGATGTGTCGGCAAAGGCGGTGACCGCGCGCGAGGCAATAGCGGAAGCCACCGTGACGCTTTCGGCCGACGCCTTCGCGGCCGTAATGGACGGCACCGCGCCAAAGGGCGATGTGCTGGCGGCGGCCCGCATTGCCGGGATCATGGCCGCGAAAAAAGTCCCGGACCTGATCCCGCTTTGTCATCCGCTGGCGATCGCCAGGGCGGCGGTGGAATTCGAGCCCGACGCCGCGCGCAATGCCATCCGGATTATCGCCACCGTGGCGACCAGCGGCCAGACCGGCGTGGAGATGGAGGCGCTCACGGCCGCGGCCATCGCCGCTTTGACCCTCTACGACATGATCAAGGCGGTCGATAAGGGTGCCGTGATCGAAAATGTGCGGCTGCTCGCCAAGTCCGGCGGCAAAAGCGGCGATTACAAGGCGCCGCATCCGGCAAAGACCGCCCCTGCGCAAAACCAGACCAGATCGGCCGCATCGCTGGGGCGTGCGAAGCCAAGCGCCTTGATGGGAGAAGTCGCCGCGCCCCGCGCGCAATCTCATGGCGCGCGCGCCGATCAGCAGCGCGAGACCTTCCGGGCCTTCATGACCTCTCGACGCCTGCGTCCCACGGTCTGGGCAAAACAGGCCGGCGTCGCCAGTGGTGAGATCCTGGGATTCCTGACCGGCCGCTCGCGCGGCTTTTCCGCCGACGTGGCGGAAAAACTGGCCCGCGCCGCCAAGGTGCGCGTCGAAGACATGTTCAAATGATATCGGTCGACGAAGCACGCCAGCGGATTGTCGCGGCGTTTGGTCCTTTGGAAAGCGAACAGGTCGCGCTGGAGGATGCCGCCGGGCGTATCCTCGCTGCCGATGCCTGCGCCAGATACGACCAGCCGCCCCTCTCCGTCTCCGTGATGGACGGCTATGCAGTGCGCAGCGCCGATTCCGGCCCGCGCCGCGTCATCGGCAGCGCGCCCGCCGGTCATCCCTTTTCCGGCACAGTGGGGCCGGGCGAAGCCTTGCGCCTTTTCACCGGCAGTGCGGTGCCTGAGGGCGCCGACGCCGTCCTGGCCCAGGAAGATGTCCACCGCGATGGCGACCAAGTCAGCTTCACTGAGATGCCGCATCCTGGAAAATTTATCCGGCCGCGGGGAGAGGACTTCCAGGCCGGCGCTCTGCTGGCGCGACAGGGCAAACGGCTTGCGCCCCGCGACTTGGCCCTGCTGGCGGCAGGCGATCTGGCGACGATTGCGGTGCGCCGGCGTCCCTTGATCGCCTTCGCCGCCACCGGCGATGAATTGTCCCGGCCCGGCGAACCGCGCAAGCCCGGCGGCATCGTCGCATCATCCGTATACGGACTCGGCGGCCTGATCACGCAATGGGGCGGAGAGGCCCGCAACCTGGGCATCCTGCCGGACCGGCCGGACGCCATTGCCGCGCTGGCGAAGGAAAAGTGCGATCTTCTGATCACGCTCGGCGGCGCCTCGGTGGGCGATCATGACCTGGTCCAGTCGGCACTGGGACCCAAAGGTTTCACGCTTGATTTCTGGAAGGTCGCCATGCGACCCGGCAAGCCGCTGATCTTCGGGCGTCTGGGCGCCACGCCATTTCTGGGCCTCCCCGGCAATCCGGTCTCGACCATGGTCTGCGCCATCCTGTTCCTGCGCCCCGCCATCGCCGCGATGCTGGGTCGTCGGACCGCCACCACGACCAGACACGCGCGCCTGATCGGAACACTTCCCGCAAATGACGGCAGACAGAATTATCTGCGCGCCCAGTGCGAATGGCGGGAGGGCCTGCCATGGGCGAAGCCCTTCGCACGCCAGGATTCCGCCATGCTGAAAATCTTCAGCGAGGCTGACGCCCTGATTGTCCGCTCCCCCCATGCCCCGGCGCTGGATGAGGGCGCGGCCATTGAAATTCTGGATCTGGATTGAACGAAAACGGCGGCCTCGCGACCGCCGTTTCCAAATCATGCCGGCTCTTTAGAAACGGAGCCAGATGCCGTTGCGCCAATAGCCGCGGCCCTCATGCTCGCGCCAGCGATAATGGCGGTCGCGATCGCGCCAGCGCCAATTGTCGTCATGAATGACGACACCGAAGCGCGGAGAATAATCATAATGGTCCCGGGTGTGCCAGCAGTCGCCGGCACGGTTGCATACGATCTCAGCCGAAGCCGTTGTGGCTGTGCCGATCAACGCGGCGGAACCGATCATCGCGGCGATCGCACCCTGCAACATCAGTTTTTTCATGGTTTTTGCTCCAGTTCTCGGGGTCATTCGCCACCTCCGCGAAGAAAACCCGCGATCCCCCGGAAATGTTCCGAGGCTCTTTTGTGGCAAGGGCGGCCGTTGACGGGATTCTGGAACTAAAGTAGAACGATTCTCGATGTTTCGGCTTTGTTCCAATGAAATGTCGCGTGAAACTGCAGCGAGGGCGCGGGCAAGCCGCCGGAACTTCCGCTGGCGGCGCTGGTGAACAGAGGGGATTTCTATGCTGACCCGGAAACAATATGAGCTGCTGCTCTTCATTCACGAGCGCATCCGTGAATCGGGTATTCCGCCCTCCTTCGATGAAATGAAGGAGGCGCTGGACCTCAAATCCAAGTCCGGCATCCATCGCCTGATCACCGCTCTGGAAGAGCGGGGCTTCCTGCGCCGGATGGAAAAGCGGGCGAGGGCCCTGGAGGTGGTAAAGCTTCCCGACAATATGGCCGAGACCGCGCGTCCCGCCACCACCCGCAGCCAGGCGCAGCGCATCCTGCCGATGACGCGGCACGGCCGCACCGAAACCCGCGTGCCCGATCCGCGTAACAACGCCCCCCGGCGCGCCATGGGCGACAGCGAGCATGCCGTCAACGTCCCGATGGTCGGCCGCATCGCCGCCGGCACGCCGATCGAGGCGCTGCAGAACCGTATCGCCGACGTGCCGGTGCCAAGCGGCATGATCGGGCGCGGCGAGCATTACGCATTGGAAGTGACCGGCGATTCCATGATCAATGCCGGCATCCTGGACGGCGACACCGTGATCATTCAGGAAGCCGACAGCGCCAATACCGGCGAGATCGTGGTGGCGTTGGTGGACGATAATGAGGCGACCTTGAAGCGTCTGCGCCGGCGCGGCGATTCCATTGCGCTGGAAGCCGCCAACCCGGCCTATGAAACGCGGCTCTATGGCGCCGACCGGGTCAAGGTCCAGGGCAAGCTGGTGGGATTGATCCGCCGCTACTGAGACGTTGGCGGCGTATCGACGACCCAAGGGCGCGCCCCGCGCCATCGATTGATGCTGATCGCGCGAAGCGGCGAAAGCATGACGGCATAGCCGCCGGCGGCAGCGATTTCGGGTGCATCCAAGACCAGTCGCGGTTTTTTGCAGGACATTGCGGGCGCCCCGCTCACCACAATGTCGGCACGGGCGCAATCGTCATCGAGCGCCTCGGGCCGCCGCGCCAACGCGATCGTCAGACCGCCCAGCGGGGCAATGCAGCCCAATCCATCGCAGCGGACGGATGTCCCGCCCACCGCGCCATGCCAATCGCGGCTATCGCCATCGCGGACGAGCCAGCGTGAAGCGGCGTATCGGTCCTTCGGTGCGCGCGGGAAATAAAGCAGTCCACCCGGCCCGCGCAAGGCGATGGTTTGCGCGTCAGGCGCGATCATCAAGTCAGGCCTGGGCGCGGTCAGCGCCAAGGTGATGCCGGCCAGCACGGGCAGAAGGCCCCACCAGCGCCAGGAACTTCGCCAGATCAGCAGCCACAACCCACCCAGCGCCATCAGCACCAGGGCGCGAAGCGGAAAGGCCGGGGTCACGGTGACCGCGCCGGGCAGAGCGGAAACGAAGCGGCCCAATTTGAGCATCACGCCGATGCTCCAGCCCAGCAATTGCAGCGGCAGATATTCCAATCCGAGCGGCATCGCCGCCACACTCAAGGCGGCGGCAGGCATCACCACCAGCCCCATCACCGGCATGGCCAGAAGATTGCCCAGAACCGCGTAGTGCGTGGCGCGGCCGAAATAGAATATCGCGAACGGCAGAGTGGCGAGGCTTGCCACCAGGCTGGTCAATGCGATGGCGCGCACATGGCGGTAGAGCCATCCTCGCGGCACCAGACGCGCGCGGCGCTGCTCCCATTCCGCCACCGCGATCAGGCTTGCGACGGCGGCGAAGGACATCTGAAATCCCGGCTCGGTGATCGCTTCCGGCCGGGCCAGCAGCAGGATGGCGGCCGCCAGCCCCAGGGACCGCATCGAAAGCGCGGGCCGGTCCAGCAAGATCGCCAGCAGCATCATCGCCAGCATGACAAAGGCCCGCATCGCCGAAGATGAAGCGCCGCTGATGACGATGTAAAATCCGGCGCCGCCCAATGCCGCCACTGCCGCCCACTTCTTGATGGGATAGGCCAAGGCCAGTGACGGAACGCCCGCCAGCAAGGCGCGCAGCAGCCAGAATAGTCCCGCCCCCACCAGCGCCATGTGCAGACCTGCGATCGCCAGCACATGGGCAAGGCCCGCATCGCGCAGCGCCGCTTCGTCCTCCGCATCGATGCCGCCGCGTTCGCCGGTGATGATAGCGCTGGCGATCGCACCCTGGCTTTGCGGCAACTGCGCCCGGATACGCCTCGTCATGCCGTCGCGCAGGTCTTCCACAAAACCCGCCACCTGCTCCCACATCCCGGGCGCGCGCGCCAGCGGCGCAGTTTCCAATCCACCATAGCCAAAGCCGGTGGCGCCGATGCGCGCGAAAAAAGCGGCACGGCCAAAATCATTGTCGCCGGGCGCGGCAGGTCCGGGCGGCGGCATCAATTGGGCAGTCAGTCCCACGCCCTGGCCGACGCGCAGGCCCTCGGCGCCTTTCCTGACCAAGACCCGCAACCGGGCGGGTGGATCTGGCAGGCGGCCGGAGCGGATCTGATCGAGAACGACGCGCGGCCCCGTCCGGCCCCAATCGAGCCCCGCCACCCGTCCGGTCAGATGTGTCACCACGGGCTTGGCCAGGACCGGTGCGGCAACGCGCGCCTCGCGCAGCTTGGCCGAACCCAGCCCCAGCGCCAGCGCCGCCAGCAATGCCAGCGCCGCGCGCGATCTGGTTTCGCGACCGGCAAAAGCAGCCCATGCCGTAGCCGCGCTGAGGACAATCGCCGCCCATCCTGCCCAAAGCGGCGGTTCGATGGGCAAGGCGAAATAGGAGGCCGCACCCGTCCCCAGGGCCACCGGCAGCCACAAAACCCAGCGGTGCCGCTCCGCCAGCACCGACCGCTTGATCTGCGTCCAAAGCAGGGCCGGCCCCGGCCAGACCCAGCCGGACGATCCCCAACGCCGCGACACCAGATGCGGGCCTATTCTCACCGAAGACCGTTTGCTAAACGGACGCCACCATGACGCAAAACCCCAAACCTGTCCTGCGCTTCGCGCCCTCCCCCACAGGCATGCTGCATATCGGCGGCGCCCGCACGGCGCTGTTCAACTGGCTCTATGCCCGCCACACCGGGGGCACATTTCTGCTTCGCATCGAGGACACCGACCGCGAACGTTCGACCCCCGAAGCGGTGGCGGCGATCCTGAACGGCCTGGAATGGATGGGGCTCGATTGGGACGGCGAGGCGATCTATCAATTCGCCCGCGCCGCCCGTCACCGGGAAGTGGCGGAGCAACTGCTGGCGCGCGGCAAGGCCTATCGCTGCTACGCCACCGCCGAGGAATTGAACCAGATGCGCGAGATGCAGCGCGCCGCGGGCAGGCCCGTCCGCTATGACGGGCGCTGGCGCGACCGCGATCCTTCCGAAGCGCCTGTGGGCGTTCCCGCGGTGGTGCGGCTGAAGGCGCGCGACGAAGGCGAGACCGTCGTGCATGACCTGGTGCTGGGCGATGTGCGTTTCGCCAACGATCAGCTGGACGACATGGTGCTGCTGCGCTCGGACGGCACGCCCACCTATATGCTGGCGGTGGTGGTGGACGATTTCGACATGGGCGTGACCCATGTAATCCGGGGCGCCGATCATCTCAACAATGCCGCCCGCCAGCTCCAGATCATCGACGCGATGGGCTGGCCCACCCCCACCTACGGACATTTGCCACTGATCAACGGTCCCGATGGCCAGAAGCTTTCCAAGCGGCATGGCGCGCTGGCGGTGGAGGCCTATCGCGACATGGGCTATCTGCCCGAAACCATGCGCAACTATCTGTTCCGGCTGGGCTGGAGCCATGGCGACGAGGAGATCATCCCGACCGCGAAAGCGATCGAATGGTTCGATTTTTCGGCGGTGGGCAAGAGTCCGGCGCGGATGGATTACAAAAAGCTCGACAATCTCAACGGCCATTATATCCGCGAAGCCGCCGATGACGTGATGGTGGCGGAAGTCACCGCCTTCGCGGCGCGGGAAACCCCGCCCCGGATCCTTTCCCAGACGGCGCGCGCGCGGCTCCTGGCGGCGATGCCCTCGCTCAAGGAGCGGGCCAAGACCCTGGTGCAACTCGATCAGGGGGCGGAATTTCTGTACACGGATGGTCCGCGCGATCTCGATGCCGGCGCGGCGAAAATCCTTTCCCCGGAGGCCCGCGCGGTGATGGCCCGCGCCCTCCCCGCCCTGGAAGCGACCGACTGGAGCGGCCCGGCCCTGGAAGCCGCCGCCCGGGCGTTTGCCGAAACCAATGGCCTCAAGCTTGGCGATGTCGCCCAGCCTTTGCGCGCCGCTTTGACGGGCAAATCCGCTTCCCCGCCCCTGTTCGAGATGTTGGCGCTGTTAGGCCGGGAAGAATCCCTTATCCGATTAAGGGCTTATGGGGCTTGAAGAAAATTCACTTCTGGCGCGGTAAATTAAGTGACGTGATGGGGAAAGCCCGCTTATATTGCAGCGCAAGATAAACGGGAAATTGGGGAGTTGGTGATGCGTGAGAGCAAGATCAAACCGGCCGGCAAAGCCAGCCTGAATTACGAAGGCAAGGATTACGAATTCCCCGTCTTTTCGGGCACCCAGGGCCCCAATGTGGTGGACATCCGCAAACTCTACGATCAAACGGATATCTTCACCTACGATCCCGGCTTCACTTCGACCGCGTCGACCGAATCGAACATCACCTTCATCGATGGCGACAAGGGTGTGCTGCAATATCGCGGCTATCCCATCGCCGATCTGGCGGAGCATTCCAGCTTCCTGGAGACCTGCTATCTGCTGCTCAACGGCGAATTGCCGAACAAGGGCCAGATGGAGAAATTCGAATACACCATCAGCCATCACACCATGGTGCATGAGCAGCTGGCGACTTTCTTCCGCGGGTTCCGCCGGGACGCCCATCCGATGGCGGTGATGTGCGGCGTGGTCGGGGCGCTGTCCGCCTTTTATCACGACAGCACCGACATCAACGATCCGCGCCAGCGCGAGATCGCCAGCTATCGCCTGATCGCCAAGATGCCGACCATCGCGGCGATGGCGTTCAAATACCATTCCGGTCAGCCTTTCGTGTATCCGCGCAACGAACTGGGCTACACCGAAAACTTCCTGCGCATGTGCTTCTCGGTTCCGGCCGAGGACTACAAAGGCAACAAGGTGCTGGCCAAGGCGCTGGATACCATCTTCATCCTGCATGCCGATCACGAGCAGAATGCCTCGACCTCGACGGTCCGCCTGGCGGGTTCGTCGGGCGCCAATCCGTTCGCCTGCATCGCGGCCGGCATCGCCTGCCTATGGGGCCCCGCACATGGCGGCGCCAACGAAGCGGCGCTCAAGATGCTCGAAGAGATCGGCACCGTCGATCGCATTCCCGAATATGTGAAGCGCGCCAAGGATAAGAATGACAGCTTCCGCCTGATGGGCTTCGGCCATCGCGTCTACAAGAATTACGATCCCCGCGCCAAGGCGATGCAGGTCCAGGCCCATGCCGTGCTCGACGAACTCGGCCTGCATGACGATCCGCTGCTGAAGGTGGCGATCGAACTGGAGAAGATCGCGCTGCACGATGAATATTTCATCGAAAAGAAGCTCTATCCCAATATCGACTTCTATTCCGGCATCACCCTGAAGGCGCTGGGCTTTCCCAGCTCCATGTTCACCGTGCTGTTCGCGCTGGCCCGCACCGTGGGCTGGATCGCGCAATGGAAGGAAATGCTGGAAGACCCGCACCAGAAGATCGGCCGTCCCCGCCAGATCTATACCGGTCCGACGGAACGCCGCTACGAGCCGATGGCGACGCGGAAATAAGGTTCAGGAAATAAAGTCCAGTAAAACACGGGCGGCGCGCTGCGAGGGAGCTTCTTCCCCCTCACCCAGGCGCCGCCCGAATTCATTCATGGCGCCCAATTGCGCCGCGCGCGCGTCTTCGTTCCGGAAAAGCCGTTCGACTTCCGCCGCAAGCGCTTGCGGCGTGGCGTCATATTGCTTGAATTCCGGGATCGCGCGGCGCTCCAGCAGGATGTTGACCAGGGTCATGTACGGCACCGTCATCAGCCGGTTCGCCAGCGCAAAGGTAAGACCGCCGACGCGATAGGCCACCACCATGGGCGTGCGCGCCAAGGCCAGCTCCGCCGTCACCGTGCCGGATGCCGCCAGCGCCACGTCGGCGGCATCGAAAGCGGCGTATTTGTCGGCCTCGTTTTCCAGGATGTGCAGCGGCGTCGGCCAGCCGGACGCCGCCGCGCGCACCCGCGCCGCCACATGCGGCACGGTCGGCAGGACCGTGACCAGTCGTGGAATTTTCGCCGCCAGCAACGCCGCCGTGGCGCGAAAGATCGGAAAGATAAAGCGGATCTCGCTGCTGCGGCTGCCCGGCAGCAGCGCCAGAAGCGGTGCATCGCTTGCGATGCCCAGCCGCGCCCGCAATTGGGCGCCGCCGGTCATGCGGGCCCGCCGCTCAATCACCGGATGTCCCACAAAGACGGCGCGCAGCCCGTATTTTTCAAAGAAGGGCACTTCGAAGGGGAACAAGGCCAGGATGAGATCGAAATAGCGGGCCATGGCCTTGGCGCGATAGGCGCGACTGGCCCAGACTTGCGGCGCGACATAATTGACGGTCCTGATCGACGGGTCGCGTCTTTTCACCGCGCGCGCGATGCGATGGGTGAAATCGGGACTGTCGATCACCACCAGAGCGTCGGGATGCGTGCGGATCGCGTAATCGGCGGCCTGCCGGACCCGCGCCAGAATCCTTGGAATCGCAGGCACAACTTCGCGCAGGCCCATCACGGCGGTGGCATCGAGGGGGAAAAGGCTTTCCAAGCCCTCGCGCGCCATCGCCGGGCCACCCACGCCCACGATCCGGATACGCTCGCCCGCCAATTGCTTGATGCCGGCCATCAGCTGCGCGCCAAGCTGATCGCCGGACGGCTCACCGCAAACCAGCATCAATGTCTTTTGCGTCCCGGCTGGCGCGGCGCTCACGGCGTTATGCCCACCACGAACAGGCCGAGCCGGTCAGCCTCCTCCGCCACCGCCCGCTTGCCCACGATCAGAGATTTTCCGGATTCCAGCGCGATGCCGGCTAGGCCGACTTCCGCGGCGCGGCGCACCGTCTCCACCCCCACCACAGGCATGTCGGTCTTGGTGTCCTGGGTCGGCTTCAAGGCCTTGACTAGGACGCCGCGTTTTTTCTGCGGCGTGCCGCGCAAATTGTCCCGCAACTGGCCGATGCGGGCGATCATCGCGTCGGTGCCCTCAGCGGCTTCCACCGCCAGCGCCAGTCCTTCGCAAACGGCCGCTGCCTGGCCGACATCCAGGGCACCCAGCGCGCGGACGATGGAAAACGCACGCGCGATATCGGCTTTGTGATCGTCGCCCGGAAGAATGCGGCCAAGGGGGCCTTCGTCCGCAACCAGTCCGGGCGCTGCTTCCGCCACGCTGACGGCACGAAATCCCGCGTCTTCGAAAAGCCCGACCAGCATGCGCAGCAGCGCGTCGTCGCCCTGTCGCGCCGCCGCGATGACACGGGGAAGCACCATCACGCCTTTGGCGTCGAGCTTCAATTCGGAGAATTTCGGCCGTTCCACCCGGCCCGCCAGCAGGACATCCTTCGCTTCCGCGCCGGCCAGAGCTTTCAAAGCCCGTCCCGGTTCGCCCAGCGAAACCCATTCGTGCGAAAATTCCTCGGCCCAATCGCCACACATGCCGCGCAACGCCACCACGAACACGATGCGTCCGTCCGCGCGCGCACTATGCGCAACGGCGCGGGGAAGCTCGCCACCGCCCGCGATAACGCCCAGGATCGTCATTCTACGTCCCCGCGACGGCGCGCGGTGCAAAGCTGCTGCTTGGCGGGCGCCAGAACGAAATCAACGATCTCGCCGATTTCCGCCACATCGGGAAACTGCGCTTTCGTCGCCGTCGCGCGGCTCTTGATGTCGCCGCCCTCGCCGTAAAAAATCTGCCTGAAGGCGCCGCGCAGCGCATGGATGGTCTCGCGCGACAATCCCCGCCGCTTCAGGCCGATCAGATTGAGACCGGCAAGTTCGGCGTGATCGCCGAAAGCCATGGCATAGGGAATCACATCCCGATTGACGCCGGTCAGGCCGCCGATCATCGCGCCCTTTCCGACACGGCAGAATTGCTGCACCGCCGACAGGCCGCCAAAAATCACTCCGTCGCCGACCCAGGAATGGCCGCCCAGCGCCACGGAATTGGCAAAGGTGACGTCATCGCCCACGACGCAGTCATGCCCGACATGGCTGCCGGCCATGAAATAGCCGCCCTTGCCCACCACCGTGACGCCCTTGTCCTTGCGGCTGCCGCAATTCATCGTCACCAATTCGCGCAACACGCAATCGGCGCCGATCTCGAGCCGGCCTTCGGGGAAATCGTTGCCGCGGATCTGGCCTTCGCCGCCCAGAACCGCGCCCGGATGCGCAATCGTCCGAGCCCCGATCCGCGTCACGCCCTTCACCACCACATGGGAAAGAAGCTGGACGCCATCTTCCAGCGTGACCCGGGGGCCGAGATGGCAAAAGGGACCGATTTTGACGTCCGCGCCCAGGCGCGCACCGTCTTCAATCAGAGCTGTTGGATGGATCATCGCTGACTTCCGCGCCGGCATGGATGGTGGCACTGAATTCGGCCTCGGCGCAGAGCGTATCGCCAACATAGGCATGCCCTTCGAAACGCCACACCGGCCCTCGGCGGCGCAGCGCTTTCACCGGCATGCGCAGCAACACGCCGGGATGGACGGGCTTGCGAAACCGCGCCTTCTCGATCGTCATGAAATAGACGATGTCCTTCTCGCGCTCCAGGCCCAAACTGTGCATCACGACCGCGCCGGCCGTTTGTGCCATTGCTTCCACGATCAGCACGCCCGGCATCACCGCATATTCGGGAAAATGACCCTGAAAAAAGGGTTCGTTGATGCTGACGGCTTTCCAGCCGGTGGCACTTTCCATTTTCACGATGTCGGTCAGCCGCTCCACGAAAAGCATGGGGGCGCGGTGTGGCAGCAGTTTCTTGATTTGTTCGACATCGAGTGTGGACTCAGCCATTTTCATCCCGCTTGCGGCGCCGGACGAGCTGGCTGACCGCATGAATCTCCCTCAGCCATTCTCTTACAGGCTTTGCCGGAACCCCGCCATAATCCTGACCGCCTTCGATCTGCTGGCCTGAAACCATGGCGCTACGCGCCGCCAGCCGGGCCCCGGCCCCGATCCGGACATGATCTGCGATGCCCACCTGGCCCCCCAGCACGGCAAAATCCGCAACCACCGAACTTCCCGCAATGCCGGTCTGGGAAACCAGCACGACATGGCGACCGATCTGCACATTGTGGCCGATCTGGACCAAATTATCGATCTTGGCGCCTTCGCCGATCACCGTATCGCCCAGAGCGCCGCGATCGATGGTGGTGACGGCGCCGATCTCGACCCCGTCCTGGATAATGACGCGCCCCAGCTGGGGGATTTTCACATGTCCATTCGACGAGGAGGCAAAACCGAATCCGGGCTGACCGATCGCGGCGCCCGGCAGGATCGTCACGCGGTCGCCGATATAGGCATGACTGATGGAGGCATTGCTGCCGATCTCGCACCCATGGCCGATGGCGACACCCGGGCCGATCACCGTATTGGCGCCGATGCGAACCCGATCGCCGATTTCCGCCGCGGGGCCGATCACCACGCCCGGGCCTAGGATCACGTCGCGGCCCAGCCTTGCCAGCGGCGAAATCGCGTCCGCCTGCGCCCAGACCGACTGAGATGCGTCGGGATAAAACAGCGTGGCCAGCGCCGCAAAAGCCTGCGTGACGGATGCAACCGGCAACAGCCGCATGCCGGGATGGGCACCGCCAGGCGGATCGTCCTGCGGCACCAGGCAAAATCCGGCGCGGCTTCGCGCAAAGGCCTGCGCCATTTCACGGCCGCCCGAGAAGAACGCCAAATGGCTGGGACCGGCGCCTTCCAGCCCGGCGAGATCCGCGATCTGGGCCGCGCCGTCCGCCCCCGCCGGCACTGCCGTTCCTGCCCGCGCGCAGACTTCAGCTAGGCTGAATGGACCCCGGTTGCTGTAAAAACGAGGATCGGCCATGGAGCACCCGCGCGCAGCGCTCCGTTATTTCTGGGCTTGTGCCGGTGGGGCGGCCAGCGACACCTTCAAGGCGGGCAGTTTCTGGTTCAACTGCTCAATGGCGGGCTGGGTGATGTCGAAGGCCTTGACCGCATCCGGCGACGCATAGACCAGAGCATTCTTGTCCAGGATCATGTTGGCGCCGCGCTGCTGCATGAGTGACTGCAAAATAGGTTCCAGCGTCTTGGCGATCGTCTGTTGCGCCACCAGGAAGCCGCCCTGGATCGCCTGTTCCTTTTTTTGGGCCGCGGCCTGCAAGCCGGCCTGTTTGGCCTCGAAGGCCTGAACCTTCTTGGCCTTGGCGTCGGCGGCAAGGATGGCGATCTGCTGCTGAAGCTGCTGGGCTTCCGCCTGCAAGGCTTTTTGCTGACCGGCGATCTCGCCCTTGGCCTGGTTGCCATAGACTTCGACCTGGTGCGCGACATCCTGGCCGACTTTGGAAAAGCGCAAAATGGCCTGACGGTCGATCAGGAGTATTCTTTGCGGCATCGGCGGCGGCGGATTGGCGGCCAGCGCGGGCGCCGAGGCGGCCGCCAGGATGGTGATCGCGAGAAGGGTCTTTTTCATCGTTTTAGAATCCTGTTCCAGCGGAGAAGTGAAGGATCTGCGGTCTGTCATACTTGGTTTTGACAATAGGCAGCCCCAAATCGATTTGAAGCGGTCCGAACGGCGATTTCCAGCCGAAACTGAGGCCGGCCGAAGCCCGGAAGGCGAAATTGTCTTTGACGCAGGATTGTTGGCTGCAGGCACGAATGACATTGTCCACCCGGCCCAGGGTACCGAAATCGCTGAAAGCGGCAATCGAGACGCCATAGCTTTCCGGCAGCAGAGACGGCAGCCGCGAGGACAAGGTTCCAATGGCATAGGCGTTGCCGCCGATCGCGCCGGTGTTCAGCGGCGCGTCGAGATCGCGCGGACCGATGCCGGCCAGAGCAAAGCCGCGGAAGCTGTCGCCGCCCTTGAAGAAGCGCTGATTGATCGGCACGGCCGCGCCATCATAGCCCTGGATGATGCCGCCATGCAGCGCCAGCGAATTGATGATCGCACCGTCAAAGGCGGGCCGGTAGGCGGTATACTCCGCCTCCGTCTTGATGAATTTCAGATTGCCGCCAAAGCCCGCGAAATCCTCGCTGAGCGAGAAAGCCATACCGGTGGTGGGTTTGCGGACATCGTCCAGGCTGTTGTAGCCATAGGTAAATCCGAAGATCGACCCATAGGTGCTGCCGGCGGCGAGCTGGATTTCCAGCGGCGCGTTGGAGAAGGGAAAGACCTGTGTGATCTGATAGGTGTAGCGCAGCCCCACCGAAGAATATTCCGAGATCGGGAACCCCAGCCGGAGCGTCGCACCGGTGGTGTCGCTGGAATAGGTCGCCTGCCGGTAATCGGTCTGGGACTTGTAGAGATCGAAGCCCGCAGCCAGCGGCCGGTCGAGAAAATAGGGTTCGGTGAAGCTGAACTGGTAGAGCTTGGAAATCTGCGAGACCGAAATCGAGGTCTTCAGATATTGCGCGCGGCCGAACAGATTCTGCTCGGTATAACTGAATTCGCCGGTAAGCTGGCTTGCCGAAGAATAGCCCAAGCCCAATTGCAGCTGTCCGGTGGACTGCTCGGTGAGGGCCACGGTGATGTCGGTGCGATCGGGGGCGCTGCCGGGCGTGTTCTTGACATCCACATCCTTGAAAAATCCCAACGCGCGAATACGGGTGCGCGAGCGATCGACCAGCACCCGATTGAAGGCATCGCCTTCCGCCAGGCGGAATTCGCGGCGGATCACCTTGTCGAGGGTCCGCGTATTGCCGGTGATGTTGATCTTGCCGATATAGACGCGCGGCCCCTGGGCGATATCGAAGATCAGGTCGATCGTTTTGGTCTCGCGATTGCGGGCGATGCGCGGATGCACTTCGGCAAAGGCATAGCCCTTGGTGCCGGCCGCGTTGGTCAGCGAGTCGATCGCTTTCTGAACCGTCTCGGCATCGTAAATATCGCCGCTCACGATCGGCACCATCGGGCGCAGCGACCGGGGCTGAAGCTCCTTGATCTGGGAATTGATCGTGATTCTGCCGAAGCGGTAGCGCGGCCCTTCATTGACCGTGAACGTCACATAGAAATTCCGCCGGTCCTGGGCCAGCTGCGCCACGGCGCTGACCACCGTGAAATCGGCATAGCCGTGATTGACATAGAAGCGGCGGAGCTGTTCGCGGTCGAATGCCAGTCGATCGGGATCGTAATTGTCGTTGCTGGCAAGAAATTTATACCAGGCGCTTTCCTCGGTGGCGATCTGACCTTTCAGGGTGTTGTCGTCGTAGATCTTGTTGCCGATGAAATTGATGCGGGCGATGCCGGTGGTCGGCCCTTCGGTGATCGAGAACACCAGGTCGATGCGGTTCTGCGGCCGCTGGATGATCTGGGGGTCGACGCGGGCGGCGAATTTGCCGTTGCGGCGATAGAGTTCGATGATGCGCTGGACATCGGCCTGAACCCGCGCGCGGGTGAAGGTGCCGCGCGGCTTAATCTGCACTTCCTTGGTGAGATCCTTGGTCGAAACCTTGTCGTTGCCCTCGAACACCACCTGATTGAGGATGGGATTTTCGACCACCCGGATCGACAGGGTGCCGTTGTTGAAATTGATCTTGACGTCGGAGAACAGGCCGGTGCCGAACAGGGATTTCAATGCCAGGTCTACGGTGGCGGGATCGTAATTGTCGCCTTCGCGAATATTCACATAGGTAAGCACCGTACCCGGCTCGACGCGCTGGGTGCCCGCGACGGTGATGTGCTGGATGACGCGGGCGGGCGCGGCCGGCTGCGCGGGGGCGGCGGGCTGCTGGTTGTCGGGGGCGGCGCGTTCCGCATTGAGCGTCGCGGCCCTGTCTTCGGCGCCGGGGCGCAATTGCGCGGCCGCCGGGGCCGAAAACAGCGCCAGACACAACGTCGCGGAAGTCGCGCGCAGAACCGCTTTATGATTGGCGATAGTCCGCATTCCGCCGTCCGGCACCCGTCTTGAAGGCGCGCATCACCAATAAAGGCGGCGGCCGAAGTTTCAGAAAAGATTCAGGCGAGCGAGGTCGTTCCAAGTGGTCAGGAGCACCAACCCCAGGACCAATACCAGCCCAAGCCGAAATCCGACATCCTGGGCCCGCTCGTCCAGCGGCCGTCCCAAAACTGCTTCGCATGCATAGTACAGAAGATGCCCGCCGTCGAGCAGCGGAATGGGAAAAAGGTTGGCCAGCCCAATACTTACGGAAAGTACAGCCACCAGCTGAAGCAGCGCCATGAAGCCGAATGTCGCCACCTGGCGGGTCATCTTGGCAATCCCCAAGGGTCCGCGGAATTGGTCGGCGCTGGCATAACCCCGCACCATCTGGGAAATGCCCTGCACCGTGGTGTGCATGATGTTCCAGGTTTCGACCGAAGCGGCGCCGAAAGCGGCCGGCAGACTGTAATATTCCGTCGTGATCGGCGCGGTGGGCGACGGCTGCACACCGATCACCACATTGGTGCCAATGTCGCCCAGAGCGTCGCGCATGCGGGTGGCGCGCGGCATGATGTGAACGCTGAGCGGTCGGCCGTCCCGCACCAGATCGATGGTCAGGTTCCGCCCGCCGCTGACGGCAATGATCTGCGGCATCTGCTCGAAATCGGTGATGCGGGTGCCATCGATGGCTGCGACGCGATCGCCGGTACGCATCCCGGCTGCTTCCGCCGCGCTGCCCTTCACCACATGGCCGATGATCGGCGCCAGCACGGTATGGCCATTGTGAAAGATCAGGCCGGTGAAAAGCAGGATGGCGAGAATAAAGTTGGCAACCGGCCCCGCCGCGGCAACCGCGGCGCGTTGCCAGAGCGGTTTGAAGGCGAGGGTCTGGGTGCGCTCGGCCGCGCTCATGCGGGCGGCGGCGGCATGATCGGGCGTGCTCGCGGCATTGGCGTCGCCGGCGAATTTCACATAACCGCCAATGGGCAGCCAACTCACCTTCCAGCGGGTGCCGCTTTTGTCGTTCCAGCCGAAAATTTCCTTGCCGAAGCCGATCGAAAAAACATCCACCTTCACGCCACAGGCGCGGGCCACCAGGAAATGGCCCAACTCGTGAAAGAACACCACCACCGTGATGACGAACAGGAAGGCCGGAAGCCCCAGCGGCGTCCAGGCGATGAGATTGCGTATCGCGTCAAACATGGCGTCCTCTTTAAGTCCCCACCCGTTGACAGATTTCTTCCGCCAGGACACGGGCGCGCGCATCCGTGCCCAGCACCGTGCCCAGATCGCCAGCCCGTCCGTTGGAGCCCCGCCCCGCGTCGGCGCTCAATGTCTCGCCAACCACTTTGGAGATATCGAGGAAGCCGATGCGGCGATCCAGGAAGGCCTGGACCGCGATTTCATTGGCGGCATTGAGCACGGTCGGGGCCAGGCCGCCGGAGCGCATGGATTCGATGGCGAGATTGAGCGCCGGAAAGCGATCATGCGCCGGCGCATGGAACGCCAGCTGCCCCAACTTGGCGAGATCGAGCCGGCGCGAAGGCGACGCAATGCGGCGCGGCCAGGCCAGCGCATGGGCGATCGGCGTGCGCATGTCGGGTGCGGAAAGATGCGCCATGGTGGTGCCGTCTTCATAGCTCACCAGACAATGGACGATGGACTGGGGATGCACCACGACATTGAGTTTCTCGGGCGGCAGCGCGAACAGAAAATGCGCCTCGATCAATTCCAGCCCCTTGTTCATCAAGGTGGCGCTGTCGAGTGAAATCTTGCGGCCCATCGCCCAGTTTGGATGGGCGACCGCCTCTTCCACCGTGGCGGAGCGCATCTTTTCCAGCGGCCACTCCCGGAACGGCCCGCCGGAAGCGGTAATGGTCACCATTTCCACTTCGCTGGCGTCACCCGAACCCAGCACCTGGAAAATCGCATTATGCTCGGAATCGACGGGAATGACGGAGGCGCCGGAGCGTTCCAGCGCGTCGTAAAATACTGCGCCGGCCGCCACCACGCATTCCTTGTTGGCCAGCGCCACGATGACGCCGCGTTCGATCGCCGCGAGCGCCGGCTCGATCGCAGCCGCACCCATGATCGCCACCATGACGAAATCGGACGGCAGACCGGCCGCGGCGATCACCGCCTCGCGTCCCGCCGCGGTTTCGATCCCAGTCCCGGACAGTCCCGCCTTCAATTCGGGATAGAGCGCGGGTTCGCCGATGACCACGCGCCGCGGTTTCAAGGCGCGCGCCTGCTCGATCAGAAGCTTGACATTGGCCTGCGCCGTCAACGCCGTCAGCGGAAAGGCGTGGTCGCCATACACTTTGCGGGCATGGGCGATGACATCCAGCGTGTTGACGCCGATCGAGCCGGTCGAACCGAGCACGGTGACGCTGCGATGGATCACATCCTGAAGCGATGGCGGATTATCGAATGTGCCGCTGGCGGCGATGGGTTTCATGACGCGACACCGAACAGAATATTGAAATGCGCCACGAACACCAGAAGCGCCAGGGCGACGCTGGCGAAGATGGTCGAGTCCATCCGGTCCAGCACGCCGCCATGGCCCGGAATCAGAGTCCCGGAATCCTTGATGCCGAACTGCCGCTTGACGAAGCTTTCGAACAGATCGCCGGCATGGGCGACGAGACTGAAAAAAAGCGCGAACAGCGAAGCAAGCCAGAGCGTTCCGCCCAACAGCCAGACATAGCAACCGAAGACCAGCGCGGCCGTCACACTGCCGCCGATAGTCCCGGCCCAGGTCTTGGACGGCGAGAGCGTGGGCGCCATGCGCGGGCCGCCGATCAGATTGCCGAAAATCAGCGCACCGGTATCGGTCGCCCATACAATCAGGAACAGCCCGACAATGACCAAGGCGCCGCGGTTCGGGAAGGTCCGCAGGCTCACCAGCGCCAGAGCGGGCAGCCCCAGGTAAATCACGCCCAGCGTTTGCCACAGCGGATTCTCACGCCGGCTGCGGGCGACGAAGACGGCGGCGGCCGCGCCGAGCGCCAGCACCAGCAAGGCAGGCCATGCCTGGCGCAACATCAAGAGAATGGCGACCGCGATTGCCGAGGTCACGGATGTCACCGCTGTTTCGATCCGATAGGCATGGCCCGCCGCCACCATGCGATGCCATTCGTAAGCGGAGAGAATGGTGACCGCCACCACCAGACTGGCGAAGAATTCCGGCCGTGAGAACAACGCGCCAATCGCCACGCCGGCCAGCGCGACGCCGAACAGGGGCCGGGTGATCCAGTCCATATTCCAGCGGATGGCGCGGTAGCCGGGCGCATTGTCGTCGGCGGCAGAGGAATGCGGGCGCAGGACGGTCACGCCACGGCTTCCGAATTGACGGCGCCAAAGCGCCGATCGCGGGCGGCGAAACTCTGCAGCGCCTTGAGCAGTTCGGCGCGGCCGAAATCGGGCCACAGCGTGTCCACGAACAAGAGTTCGGCATAGGCCGATTGCCAGAGCATGAAATTGGACAGCCGCCGCTCGCCGCTGGTGCGGATCACCAGATCCGGTTCGGGCAAGGCGCTGGTGAAAAGCCGGGTGGCGAACAGCTCCGTCGTGATGGTTTCCGGATCGAGCCGGCCTTCGGCAGCAGCCCGGGCCAGTTCGCGCGCCGTGGCGGCAATTTCTTCCTGGCCGCCATAATCGAAGGCAAAGGTGAGGTTGAGGCCGGTATTTTGGGCGGTGCGATTTTCGGAATCCAGGATCATCTGCTGGATGTCGCTTGCCACTCGGTTGCGATGGCCAATGATCCGCATACGGACGTTACGCTCGACCAGTTCGTCCATGTCGCTGCGGAAATAGGTGCGAAACAGCCCCATCAGGGCCCCCACTTCCGCCTTGGGCCGTTTCCAGTTCTCGCTCGAGAAGGCGAACAAGGTGAGATTGCCAAGCCGCATGTCGCAGGCGGCGCGCACGGTTTCGCGCACCGCGTTCATGCCGGCAAAATGACCGGCCTCGCGCGGCAGATGGCGCTTCTGCGCCCAGCGGCCATTGCCATCCATGATGATCGCGACATGGCGGGGCAAGATCTGCGGAAGGTCAGCCAGGGGAATTTCCATGCGGTCTCTCACACCTGCATGATTTCCTGCTCCTTGGTATGGAGCGCGGTGTCGATGTCCTTGATGTGGCCGTCTGTCAGCTTCTGCAATTCATCGCCCTTGGTGTGATGCTCGTCCTGGCTGATCTTGTGGTCCTTCTCCAGCTTCTTGAGCAATTCCATGCCGTCGCGGCGCACATTGCGCACCGCGACCCTGGCGGCTTCGGCATATTTGGAAGCGAGCTTGGAAAGCTCCTTGCGCCGCTCCTGGTTCAGTTCGGGAAGCGGGATGCGCAGCAGCTGGCCATCCATCTGGGGATTGAGGCCGAGCCCCGCATCGCGGATCGCCTTGTCCACCGCCTTGGCCAGTCCCTTGTCCCACACCTGCACGGTGATCATGCGGGCTTCCGGCGTGGAAATGGTGCCAACCTGGCTGATGGGAACGACATTGCCATAGGCTTCCACCGACACCGGATCGAGCAGCGCCGGGCTGGCCCGCCCGGTTCGCAGACCGCCAAACTCGCTTTTCAAGGTGGCCACCGCGCCATTCATGCGCCGGTTCACCTCGTCCTTATTATATGCGTCCGCCATTGTTCCTTGCCTCGGCAGCTCCCTGGAGTCTGAATCCTAACCCAAACCCCGGTCGGAACTTCACTTTTCTTCGATTATGGTCGCGCGTCCCTCGCCCCTGAGAACCTTGGCGAGCGCGCCCTTGTCATGCAGCGAGAACACCAGAATCGGGATGCCGTTTTCCCGCGACAGGGAAATGGCCGACGCATCCATTACTGCAAGATCTCGCGCTAACACCTCGTGATAACTCAAAGATTCGTATCTGGTCGCGTCAGGATACTTTTTGGGGTCGGCACTGTAAACACCGTCAACCTGGGTGGCCTTCAGCATGGCGTTACAGGCCATTTCCGCCGCCCTGAGCGCCGCCGCCGTGTCCGTGGTGAAAAATGGGTTCCCGGTTCCCGCGGCGAAAATCACCACCCGGCCCTTCTCCATGTGCCGAATCGCGCGGCGCCGGATATAGGGCTCGCAGACGCTGCTCATGGGGATGGCGGACTGAACCCGGCTGGGCACGCCGCAGCGCTCCAAAGTCGCTTGCATGGCGAGCGCGTTCATCACCGTAGCCAGCATGCCCATATAGTCGGCGGTGGCGCGGTCAATGCCTTTCGCGGCACCTGCGAGGCCGCGGAAGATATTGCCGCCGCCGATCACCATGCAGATCTGGGTGCCGGCCTCCACCGCTTCCTTCACGTCGGCGGCGATGCGCTCCACCGTGGCGGTGTCGATGCCGAAGGCGCCGTCGCCCATCAACGCCTCGCCCGAGACCTTGAGCAGCACACGGGCGTATTTCGGCGCGGAGGACATCAATTCACTCCCAGGAACGTCGGCCAGGAGCGCATAGCAACAGCGTATGCGCGTGACCCGGCCGCGTGACCAAAATTATTTCGTGCCCGCCATCTGGGCAACTTCGTCGGCGAAATCGCTTTCGACCTTCTCGATGCCTTCGCCGACCTGGAAGCGGACAAACCCTTCAACCGAAACCGGCGTGCCGAGTTCCTTGGCGGCCTTCTCGATCACCTTGCCAATCTGGGTCTCGCCATCGATCACGAAGGTCTGCGAGAGCAGCACCGTCTCTTCGTAGAATTTGCGCATGCGCCCTTCCATCATCTTCTCGATGACGGCCTCGGGCTTGCCGGACTGGCGGGCCAATTCCCACTGCACATTGCGCTCGCGCTCGACCACATCCTTGGAAAGATGCTCGGGCGTGATCGCCAGCGGGCTGGCGGCGGCGACATGCATGGCGATCTGCTTGGCGAGCGCCGACAGCTTGGCTTCGTCGCCGGAGGATTTCAGCGCCACCAGGACACCGATCTTGCCCAGTTCGGGCGAGGTCGCATTGTGGACATAGGCCGCGACCACGCCGGGATTGACGCTGAGCGCCACGGTGCGGCGCACGCTCATATTCTCGCCGATCTTGGCGACCAATTCGGTCAAAGTCTGCTGGACGTTGCTGGCGCCATGCTTGGCCGCCAGCAGCTTCTCCAGGTCGCCGCCTTCTTGCAGTGCCAGATCGGCGGCGGCTTTCACGAAGCCCTTGAATTCGTCATTGCGGGCGACGAAATCGGTTTCCGCGTTCACTTCCACCAGCGCGCCCGCGCCCTTGCCCACGGCGACGCCGACAAGGCCTTCGGCGGCGGCACGGCCGGCCTTCTTGGCGGCCTTGGAAATGCCTTTCTTGCGCAACCAGTCGATGGCGGCTTCCATGTCGCCATTTGTTTCATTGAGCGCGCTCTTGCAATCCATCATGCCTGCGCCGGTCTTGTCGCGCAGATCCTTCACCATGCTCGCGGTGATGTTCGCCATTGTGGCCTCCGGTGCCGCACCCTTCGGGAAATCTCCGGGAATGCGGTCGTCAAACGTGAATGATTAAGCGGTCGCTTCCGCGGGCGGGGCTGCGACATGGCTGGACGTATCCTCGACCTCTTCGGCGGCACCGATATCGACGCCAGCTTCAACCTGGCTCTGGCCCAGGCCGTCGATGATGGCGCGCGCCGCCAGATCGCAATACATCGCGATGGCGCGGGCAGCGTCGTCATTGCCGGGGATCGGGAACGCAATGCCGTCCGGGTCGGAGTTGGAATCCACGATTGCGGTCACCGGAATACCGAGCTTGCGGGCTTCGGCAATGGCGATCGCTTCCTTGTTGGTGTCGATTACGAACAGCATGTTGGGAAGGCCACCCATCTCCTTGATGCCGCCCAGCGAACGCTCCAGCTTGTCCTGCTCGCGCAGCAGACCCAGCAATTCCTTCTTGGTGAGGCCCGACTGTTCCGCCGTGGTCAGCGTCTCTTCGATCGAACGCAGGCGGCGGATGGAATGGCTGATGGTCTGCCAGTTGGTGAGGGTGCCGCCCAGCCAGCGATGGTTCACATAATATTGGGCGCAGCGCTTGGCGGCCGCCGCGATCGGATCGGACGCCTGCCGCTTGGTGCCCACGAACAGGATGCGCCCGCCCGAGGCGGCGACTTCGCGCAGGGATACCAGCGCCTGATGCAGCAGCGGCACGGTCTGGGTGAGATCCAGGATGTGGATGTCGTTGCGCGCGCCATAGATGTAAGGCGCCATCTTCGGATTCCAGCGCTGCTGGCGATGGCCGAAATGGGCGCCGGATTCGAGCAGCCCACGCATGGAAAATTCTGGCAGAGCCATGTGATCGTTCTCCTTTACCGGTTGGCCAGACATGCGGGTTATCCCCCTTAAGGGACACCGGACGGGGAGGCCGGAACACCCGGCCTGGACCCACCCGCACGTGCGAGATGGCGGGCTTATAGGGGGTAAATTCCGGATAATCAAGGAAAGCCCCCGGGGGGCGGCTTGGCCCTGAAAGGCCTGCGCCCTTCAAGGTTTTTTAGGGGAAAACCGCCAGGCTCCGGTCATGGCCGCCAAGCGCTTCCAAGGTCTCGACGGGTTGCGCGGGGTCTGTGCCCTCTCTGCCGGCCCACGGCACGGCGGGCAACAGTTTCTCCCCCGCCATGATCAGAGCGACATGGTCGCTTCTGGTGGAATGGCTGGTCAATATTGCCTATGGCGCAGGACTCTTTCGTTGCAGAACGCGAACGCTTGCCGCCCTGGCAATCGCCAGCTGGCTGGTAATGGCGGTGGCGGGCTATTTCACCGGAAAAGGCTGGTGCGTCGGGATGAAAGGCTACCATTTCATCACCTATGGCATCTTGCGCGGCACCCCTCATGCCTGGCGGGCGTGGTGCTCTGCCGCCTGCACGCCCGCAGATGGTTCGCGCGGCTTCCCGCCCTCGCGCCCGAGATCTTGCTGACGCTGTGACTGTGCATCGCCGTGGTGCCGACCTTCAGCGCAACACCGACCTTCGACTGAATCACGGTGACGATATTCTGCCCCGCGCTGGTCGCGCTCCTGCTGCGCGCCGAGGACAAAGCACCCGCATACTTCCCGCGATTGGGCGATATCTCCTATCCGCATTATGTCACTCATCCCGGCATTCTCGCATTGGCGCAACTGACGCCGCTGTTCGACTTGAACAGGCGAGCCGATCCGCTTCGCGCACTCGCAGTGATTATACTGTGCGTCGGCGCCGCGGCACTTACCGCCAGATTGGCAACCGCGTCGACGCGCCGGTGGCCCAAAGGATCCGCGAATAAGAGCGGCCGGTGCAACGCTTCCACTCTTGAGATAAGCGCTTGGTCACTTCCTGGCCGGCAAGGCTCCTGAAGCCTTTACCTTTCCGAAGCAACCCGCAGGCTAAATGGCTTGGGAACCCTGGCCGGATCTGTTGTGATCGCATTAACCGCCCTCTCCGAAGCCAACTGGCTGACCGCGGCCCGCGTCCGCCGGATTGGCGTCGTTTTTGCCGTCATGGCCGTGATTTTCTTTAGCGCGGACGTCTGGCTGCATACCCGCGCAGGGGTGACGGATGCCAGTGGGGAGCAACTAGGTCGGGACTTCGTCAATTATTGGGCCGGGGCCCGCATGGCGGCGGAGCATCGCGCCCCTAGCGTCTATGACGTCAAAGCATTCGTGAGCTTTCAAAGAGCCCACACGTCCGCGCACGCCAATTTCAAATGGTACTCATATCCGCCAATGACCCTGCTGCTCAGCTTGCCGCTGGCGATCATGAGCTTTAAAGCGGGGTTCGCATTTTGGCTGGTCGCGGGATGGGCAGCCTGTACTGCGTTGTTGAAGCGAATGTTGAATTGGCCGATGGCAGCGCTCGCTGGATTCGCCACGCCCGCTTCGTTTCTGAACGCCTTATCCGGGCAAAACGGTCAATTCAGCGCCGCTCTGTTATGCGGCGGGGTTCTAATGTTGGGGTCTCGCCCGCTTGTGGCAGGCACACTATTCGGCTTGCTATGTTTCAAGCCGCACCTGGCGGTCCTCGTTCCCGTGGCGCTGGCGGCCGGTGGATATTGGCGCGCCTTTGGTGCCGCCGCCTTCACTGCGCTCGCTATCACTGCCGTCAGCGCATTGCTGTTCGGCCAGGACACCTGGGCGGCGTTCCTGCACAACGCGCCCATCAACGCGCTGCTGATGGAACAGGGCACGGATTTCTGGCACAGAATGCCAACCGTTTTTGCCATGATAAGACTGGCGGGCGGCAACATCGCGTTGGCTTATGGCGTGCAGATCGCCTCTGCGCTCGTTGCGGCGTTCCTGACGGCAAGGATTTGGCGCAGCCAAACAACGATCGCGCGAAAAGGCGCGGCACTCGTCCTGGCGACGTTCCTGACCACACCCTATGCCTGGGATTACGACCTTGTGTCGCTGACATTCGTTGCGGCGTGGCTTGTGGCAGACGGTCTCCAAAATGGATTCCGCTCATGGGAGAAATTGCTTCTGGCAATCACCGTGGCGATGCCCTTGATCATCACCTCCATGGCTAATCAGAGCCACATCCAGATCGCTCCGCTGATCCTGGGGGGGATGTTGCTGCAGACCCTGCGCGGCGCCGCCACGCAAAACCAAAATCGGCTGGCGGTCGCCTAACGGCTTGTTGCATGCGGCACGGCGCTGAACTGCAAAAAGGGCTCGGCATTATCGCCGCAAGCCATGCTAAACCCGCGACATGAAAAGCCCAATCCGCCCGCTCCTCCAGCAGCTTCGCCCCAATGGCCTTGTCGAAGTCGCCAATCTGGGGCTGGGCCGGCCCGGCCTGGTCCCGCTCTGGTTTGGGGAAAGTGACCTGGTCACGCCGCAGTTCATTCGGGACGCCACCATCCGGGCATTGGCCGAGGGCAAGACCTTCTACACCTGGGCGCGGGGCATCCCCGAACTGCGCCAGGGGATCGCCGGGTTTCATCAACGTACCCTGAACGTAAGCGTCGATCCCGAGCGGATCACGGTGCCCGGCGCCGCCATGCTGGCGATCGTAACCGCCCTGCAATGCGTGGTGGAGACCGGCGACAATGTGGTCATCGTCGCACCGGTATGGCCCAATATCTTTCAAGCCGCGCAGGTGGCGGGCGCGGAAGTCCGGCTGCTGCGGCTGGACGAGGATTGGGAGTCCGGGCGCTGGCGGCTCGACCTCGATAAGCTTTTCGCCCAATGCGACGCGCGGACCAAGGCAATTTTCATCTCCTCGCCCGGCAATCCCACCGGCTGGATGGCGAGCCGTGCCGAGCAACAGGCGATGCTGGATTTCACGCGCGCGCGCGGCATCGCCATCATCAGCGACGAGGTCTATGGCACCATGGTCTATGACGGCAGCACGCATGCGCCGTCCTTCCTGCAGATCGCGGACGAGAATGATGCGGTCTTCGTCATCAATTCCTTTTCCAAACCTTGGGCGATGACGGGCTGGCGCATCGGCTGGCTGACACATTCGGCCAACCTTGCCGAAACGATGCGGGTGCTTTCCCCGGCCAACAATACCGGCACCACCACTTTCAATCAGTATGGCGCGCTGGCCGCGCTGACGCCGGAAGGCGATGTTTTCCGGGAGAAATTGCGCGCGCGCTGCCAGGCCAATCGCGCCCTGGTGGCGGACTTCATCGCCCGCCAGAACCGCGTGCGCTGGATGGTGCCTGATGGTGCCTTTTACGGCTTCCTGCAGATCGAGGGCCTGACCGACAGCCTGGCTTTCGCCAAGGATCTGGTGATGCGCGCCAATGTCGGAACCGCGCCAGGCTCGGCGTTCAGCCTGGGCGATCCGCGCGATGAAGCTTATGTGCGCATCTGCTTCGCCCGCGATGGCGAAGGCTTGACGGAAGGCCTTCGCCGGATCGAAACGATGCTTGCGGCGGCTTAGACCGCCTCGACCGACAAGACGCCGGGGATGGCGGCGATGTTGCTGCGCAGAACCGCGGTCACGGCGTGGCGCTTGGACAGCGCGATCTCCACTTCCTCGCCGGTTCCGCCAGGCACCACGAAGCTGACAAGGCCTTTTCCGGGCTGCATCAGCTGCGCCGCGATGGTCGAAAGCGGCGCGATGGAGTCCAGGCGCACCACCATCCCCTCGCCCGCATTGGCGGCCGCCTGATCGAGATCGGTGATGGAAGCGGCACGCAGTTTCAACTCATCGCCGTCCCAATCGGCGCTGGCGGTGACGACCAGGCTTTTGCCCGCCTCCAGCAATGGCCGGCTCGCCGCCAGCACTTCGGGAAAAAGCATCACTTCGAACATGCCGGTGGGATCGGAAAACGAGACGAAGGCATACATCTGATCGTTGCGGCCCCGCCGCTCCGATTTCTTGATCAGGGTGCCCGCCAGCTTGGCCTTGAAACCGGCGCGGCGGTCTTCCATCAGGCTGGCATAAGTCGTCACGCCCAGGCGCTTCAGCGCCGCGCCATAAGCGTCGAGCGGGTGGCCGGAGAGATAAAAACCCATCGCGCTGAATTCTTCGCCCAGACGCTCGTGCCCCGGCCAGTCCGGCACATTGGTCAGACGCAATTCCTCGGCCGCGGAATCGCCGCCGCCGAACAGGCTCACCTGCCCGCTTTCGCGTTCGCGCGCCGCCGCCTGGGCGCCGCCCAGAATCCGGTCGGAATTCTCCACCAGCTGGCGGCGGTTCTTGTTCAAGCTGTCGAAGGCGCCGGCCCGCACCAGATTTTCAAAAGCGCGCTTGTTGACCAGCTTGGGATCCACCCGGCGCGCGAAGTCGGAAATGGATTTGAATTTGCCGCCAGCGGCGCGGATTTCCACGACATGATCCATCGCCTGGCGGCCCACGCCTTTGACGGCGGCGAGCGCGTAGAACACCATGCCCGCGCCCGCATCGCAGGTGAATACCGCTTCGGAACGATTGATGTCGGGTGAGGCGATCTTGACGCCCAGGCGCTGCGCCTCCTGGCGAAAGACATTGAGGCGGTCGGTGTTGCCGATATCCAATGTCATCGACGCGGCGAGAAATTCGACCGGATAATTCGCCTTCAGGTAGGCGGTCTGATAGGCAACCTGAGCGTAGGCGGCAGCGTGGCCCTTGTTGAAGCCATAGCCCGCGAATTTCTCCGCCTGTTCAAAAATCTGCTCCGCGATGGAAGGAATGACGCCACGCTCGCCTGCGCCTTTGAGAAATTTCTCCCGGTGCACATTCATTTCAGCCGGGATCTTCTTACCCATGGCGCGGCGCAAAAGATCCGCCTCGCCCATCGTATAACCAGCCAGCTCACGGGCGATGCGCATGACATCGTCCTGATAGGTCATCACGCCATAGGTTTCACGCAGGATCGGTTCCAGAAGCGGATGGAGATATTCCACCGCTTCCTTGCCGTTCTTGCAGGCGATGTATTTGGGAATTGAATCCATCGGGCCCGGCCGATAGAGCGCCACGAGCGCGACCAGATCGTTGATGTGATCGGGCTTCATCTTGCGCATCAGGTCGCGCATGCCCGCGCCTTCGAGCTGGAAGACGCCGATACTGTCACCCCGCGCCAGCATCTCGAAGGCGGCGGCGTCGGTGAAATCGATGGTCTGGGTATCCAGGGAAATGCCGCGCTTTTTCAGCAGCTCTTCCGCCTTGGCGATGACGGTGAGGGTCTTCAGGCCCAGAAAGTCGAACTTCACCAGTCCGGCCTTTTCCGCATCCTCATAATCGAATTGCGTCACCGGCATGTCGGAGCGCGGATCGCGATAGAGGGGCAGGATCTCGTCAAGCGGGCGGTCGCCGATCACCACGCCGGCCGGATGGGTGGAGGCGTGACGATAAAGGCCTTCGATGCGCCCGGTAATCTCGAACAGGCGCTGGGCGATGGGTTCGGATTCCGCGATCGCCTGCAGCCTGGGCTCGCTCTCGATGGCCTCTTTCAGCGACACCGGCTTGCCCGGCGGATTGGGGATCAGCTTGGCGATGCGGTCCACCAGGCCCAGCGGCATCTGCAGCACCCTGCCCGCATCGCGCACCGCCGCGCGGGCCTGCAGCGAACCCAGCGCGATGATATGGGCGACGCGATCGGCGCCATATTTGTCGCGCACATAGCGAACCACCTCGTCGCGGCGTTCCTGGCAGAAATCGATGTCGAAGTCCGGCATCGAGATGCGTTCCGGATTGAGGAACCGCTCGAAGAAAAGGCCGAAGCGCAGAGGGTCGAGATTGGTGATGTCCAGCGCCCATGCCACCAGCGAGGAGGCGCCGGAGCCGCGCACGCCCACCGGAATGCCGCGGCCCTTGGTCCATTTCATGAAGTCGGAGACGATCAGGAAATAGCCGGGAAACCCCATGCGGTTGATGATGGAAAGCTCATAGGCCAGCCTTTCGCGATACACCGTTTCTTCCGCCGCGAGCTTGTTGACCGCCATGCGGCGCGTCAGGCCTTCCTCTGCCTGGACCTTGAGCTCGTCCTCCGGATTGCGTCCCGACTCCGGCACAAACACCGGCAGGATGGGCTTGCGCTTCATCGGCCGATAAGCGCAGCGGCGCGCAATCTCGAGCGTATTTTCCAGTGCTTCGGGCAGGTCGGCGAATTGCGCCGCCATTTCGGCGGGCGTCTTGAAGCGGTGTTCGCGGGTCAGGCGGCGGCGATCGTCTTGCGATACGAAGGCGCCGTCAGCGATGCAAAGCAGCGCGTCGTGCGCCTCGTACATCGCTGCGGCGCCGAAATGCACGTCATTGGTGGCGACCAGCGGCAATCGTTTGGCATAGGCGAGATCGATCAGCGCCGCTTCGGTGGCCCGTTCTTCGGGCAAGCCGTGGCGCTGCAGTTCGACATAGAGACGGTCGCCGAATATCGCGGCCAGGCGATCCAGCAGCAAAGCGGCCGCCTCGGTCTGCCCCTCCAGCAGCAGCGTATTGATCGGGCCGCCCGGTCCGCCGGTCAGCGCGATCAGCCCGCCGGCATGTTCGGCCAGCAAGTCCGCCTTCACATGCGGCCAGTCCCCCGGCTCGGCCTTGAGATAGGCGGCGCTGAGCAGCTTGGTGAGATTGCGATAGCCCACCTCGTCCTGAACCAGGAGCGGCAGATGCGGCGGCTTCTTGCGGCTGCCCTGCTGGCTGGTCGGCGCGGGCATCAGTTCCACCGAGAGCAGCGCGCCGACAATCGGCTGCACCCCCGCCTTCGCCACGGTATCGGCGATCTCGTAGACGCCAAACAGATTGTTGTTGTCGGTCACGGCGACGGCGGGCATGCCGCTTTCGGCCGCCAGCATCGCCAGTTCCTTGGGCCTGACCGCGCCTTCCAGAAGCGAATAGGCGCTCTTCACCCGCAGGTGGATGAAGGAAGCCATCTTGCGTGCAGGGGCCATGGGAGGGTCCGGAAGAATCCCCGGCACTATCGCGTGTCAGGGGGCGTCTGTGGGGACCAAGGACCGCCTATCCACAGTCAGACTTCAGAGAATGGCCATGACCGCGTGCGCCCCGCTGGCCAGGACGAAGGACGACACCATGAAAATGATAAGACCCGCGCCAGCCGCCGCATCCTTGATCCACATAACAGCCTATCTCCCGCTTTTCAGGAGTTTGTTCTAGTTTAGTTCTCATTGATGCACAAGAACAAAACGAGATCAAATTCACCACGGCCCAGCGACTAGTGTGCAAGTTATTGGATTTAATAGAAATTTCTCACCCGGGCTCGTTTGAGCCCAGCCGGCAGAATGTGGCGGTGTCCCGCGCCTTGTTGCCGGAGTCGCTTAGGGCTGATGGGTCGTTTCTGCCCCGGCGACCAGCCTGCCCTGTTCCAGGACCAGGGACCGGTCCATACGCGCGGCCAGCTGGACATTGTGGGTGGCGATCAAGGCCGCCAGTCCCTCCGCACGGGTAATCTGAAGCAGGGCGTCGAACACGCCGCCGGACGTACGGGGATCGAGATTGCCGGTGGGTTCGTCGGCCAGGAGAATACGGGGCCTGTTGGCCAATGCCCGGGCAATGGCGACGCGCTGCTGCTCGCCGCCCGACAATTGCGCGGGACGGTGGGTCAGTCTTTCGCCAAGTCCCAGCGAGGTCAGGAGCCGCTTTGCCTCCTGCGCGGCTTCGGCGCGGGTTTTGCCGGCGATCATCTGCGGCAGCACCACATTCTCCAGCGCGTCGAACTCCGGCAACAGGTGATGCGCCTGATAGACGAAACCGATCATGTCGCGGCGGATGCGGGTGCGTTCCTGTTCGGGCAGGCGCGAGACTGCCGCGCCATGGATATAGATCTCGCCACCGGAGGGCGCCTCAAGCAGGCCCGCCATATGAAGCAGGGACGACTTGCCCACGCCGGACGGCCCCACCAGGGCGACGATCTCGCCGGCCTGAAGCGACATGTTGAGGTCGCGAAAAACCTCCAACTGTCCTTCGCCTTCCTTGTAGCGGCGCGAGACATTTTCCAGACGCAGCATTTCAGCCATACCGGAGCGCCTCGACCGGATCGAGCTTGGCCGCGCGCCAGGACGGGTACAGCGTAGCCAGCAATGTCAGGGTCAGCGCCATCACCACCACCGCCGTGACTTCGCCGGCATCCATCTCGGCCGGCATTTTTGAGAGAAAATAGATGGTGGGGTCGAACAGGGTGGTGCCGGTGAGCCGCGACAGGCCTTGACGGATGCTTTCGATATTGGCGCAGAACACCACGCCAATGACAAAACCCAGCAAGGTGCCGATCACCCCGATGCTGGCGCCGGCGATCAGAAATATCCGCATCACCGCGCCGCGCGACGCGCCCATGGTGCGCAGCACCGCGATATCACCCGACTTGTCCTTCACCAGCATGATCAGGCCCGACACGATATTGAGCGCCGCCACCAGAATGATCAAAGTCAGGATCAGGAACATCACATTGCGTTCGACCTGCAATGCTTCAAAGAAACTGGAATTGGTTTCCTGCCAGGGCACCAGCCGCGTGCCCCGGCCGGCCGCCTGCTGAAGCTGGGGCAGCAGGGACAGGTCGGTATCGGGATCGGTGACCATGATTTCGATACTGCTGACGCCGCTTTCGGAATTGAAGAAAAGCTGCGCCTCGCTCAGCGGCATGAAGATGAAGCTGGTGTCGTATTGCGTCATCCCGATACGGAACACGCCCGCCACCGTATAGGTCTTGATGCGCGGCGTGGTGCCGAACGGCGTCACATTGCCTTTGGGTGCGATCAGGGTGATGGAGCCGCCGGGACGAATGCCCATCCTTTGCGCCATGCCCGCGCCGATGATCACATCCTCGCCGCTGTCGAAGCGCTGAAGCGCGGCGGGCGACAGGGTCTTGGAAACGATGGTGAGGCTTTTGAGATCGGCGGTGCGCAAGCCCCGCACGATGACGCCGGAATTGATTCCGTTCTGGCTGGCCATCACCTGGCCATCCACCACGGGCGCGGCGCGCGTCACGCCCGGCACCGCGCGCAGCCGCCGGGTCAGGGCGTCAAAATCCGGCAAGGGACCGCCCTCCGCCTGCACCGTGACATGGCCGTTGAGACCCAGAATGCTTTTCAGGAGCTCGTGCCGAAAGCCGTTCATCACCGACATCACGATGATCAGGGTGGCGACCCCCAGGGCGATTCCCACCAGGGAAAAGCCCGAGATCACCGAAACGAAGCTTTCCTGGCGTTTGGCGCGCAGATAGCGCAGCGCGATCATCCATTCGAAGGGCGCAAAAGCCCCGATTTTCCGCGATTCGGCCATGACGGCGGAGGTTAAGGGCGCGGGGCGGCGGCGTCCACTTGCTTATAAAACAGGGTCGCCCTAAGCGAATTCGGTGACCCCGCCCAAGTCCCTGACAGCTTCCCTGACCCCTGGCCGCCGCTTCGAACTGATCTTTCTGTTCGGAGCCCTGACGGTATTCACCCCCATCGCCATCGACATGTACCTGCCCGCGCTGCCCGCCATCGCGGGAGAATTCCATGCCTCCATCGCCGCCATTGAACACTCGCTTGCAGCCTATTTTCTGGGCGTGGCTGTCGGGCAGGCCGTGGTCGGCCCTCTGTCGGACCGCTACGGACGGCGGCTGCCGCTGGTGATCGGATTGGCGCTGTATGTCCTGGGCTCGGCAATCTGTGCCCTGGCGCCGGGTCCCCTCAGCCTGGACGCCGCCCGCTTCATCCAGGCCACCGGCGGCTGCGCGGGGTCGGTGCTGGCGCGCGCTTGTGTCCGGGATATTTTCCCGCCCGGGGAAGCGGCGCGCATCTTTGCCCAGATGCTGCTGGTGCTGTCGGTGTCGCCTTTGTTCGCGCCCCTGTTCGGCGGCTGGCTGCTTCTGTTCGCCAGCTGGCGCGATCTTTTCTGGGTCCAGGGAGGCCTCGCGGCCCTGACGGCAGGGGCGGTGTTCTTCCGCTTGCCGGAAAGCCACCCCGGTTCGGATCGTGCCATCCATCCGGTCGCCGTGGTGCGGGACTATATGGCGATCGCGCGGGACCGGCGGTTTCTGGGCTATGTGATGGCGTCCACCCTTTCCGGCGCGGGACTGTATGTCTATCTGACCGGCTGGCCGCATGTGGTGATCGATATCTTCCATGTAGCCCCGGAATATTTCGGCTTCACATTCCTGATCAATGGCGTGGGCCTTATCGTGATTTCGCAGATCACCGCGCATCTGCTGCATCACCGCCCCGCGCCGCATCTTCTGTCCTGGGCGCTGGCGGCGCAGGCCTTTGTCGGCGCCATGGCGCTTTTGTTCAGCTGGACCGGCTGGGGCGGATTGTTCGGGCTGCTGCCCTGGGTCTTTCTCTATTGCTCCCTGATCGGGGCGATCAGTCCGACCGCCTCCGGGCTTGCCCTGATGGGGTTCGGCAGCAGCGCGGGCATGGCTTCGGCCTTGATGGGGATCATCGTCTATGCCGGGGGCACCATCGCCTCGCTTGTCATGGGTGCGTTTACCCCCGCTTCGCCCGCACCAATGGCGGCGCTGATCTGCCTGTGCGGCTTTTGCGCCTTTGCGGCCAATTATTTCTGGTCCGCGCCGGTGCTGGAACCGCCCGCGCCAAACCGCTAAGACAAACCCCTATCTTTATTTCGGATCGATCATGCAGCGCGCCTTGAATGTCACCCGTGAACGCTTCGCCGACTGGTATCAGGCGGTGGTGCGCGACGCCGATATGGCCGAGAGCAGCCCCGTGCGCGGCGCCATGGTGATCAAGCCCTGGGGCTGGGGCGTGTGGGAACTGATCCAGCAGGAGCTGGACCGCCGCATCAAGGCGACGGGGCATGAGAATTGCTATTTCCCGCTCTTCATTCCCCTCTCTTTCATCGCCAAGGAAGCCGATCATGTCGAAGGCTTCGCCAAGGAAATGGCGGTGGTCACGCACCATCGCCTGAAAATGATCGACGGCAAGCTGCAGCCCGATCCGGACGCCAAGCTGGAAGAACCATTGGTGGTCCGGCCCACTTCGGAAACCATCATTGGCGACGCCTTCTCGCGCTGGATTCGCAGCCATCGCGACCTGCCCATGCTGATCAATCAATGGGCCAATATCGTGCGCTGGGAAATGCGCCCGCGGCTTTTCCTGCGCACCACCGAGTTCCTCTGGCAGGAAGGCCATACCGCCCACGCCACCGAAGCCGAGGCGGTCGAGGAAACCAAGAAAATGCTGGAAGTCTATCGCACCTTCGCGGAAGAGATTCTGGCGATGCCGGTGATCGCGGGCGAGAAACCGGAGAATGAGCGTTTCCCCGGCGCCGTGAACACCTATTCCATCGAAGCCATGATGCAGGACGGCAAGGCGCTCCAGGCCGGCACCTCGCATTTCCTGGGCACGCATTTCGCCGAGGCCCAGGACATCAAGTTCCAGGACGAAGCCGGCACCTTGAGTTTCTGCAACACCACCAGCTGGGGCGTTTCCACCCGGCTGATCGGCGGCGTGATCATGACCCATGGCGACGATGACGGCCTGCGTCTGCCGCCTGCCGTCGCGCCCCGCCAGATCGTGGTGGTGCCGATGTTGCGCGACAAGCCGGAAGATGCCGAAGTGCTGGCCTATTGCGAACATCTGGTGAAAGCGCTGTCGGGAATGACCGTGTTCGGCCTGCCGGTCCGCGCATTCTTGGATACCAAGAAGATCAAATCGGCGGAAAAGCGCTGGAACTGGGTCCGGCGCGGCGCACCGCTCATTGTCGAGATCGGTCCGCGCGACGCGGCGGCCGGGAACGTCACCTATATGCGGCGCGACGATCTGCGTGACGGCGACAAGGTGAAATCCATCGCCAAGCCGCGCGTCGATTTCATCGAGGGTGCGGTGCAACTGCTCGCCGAAATCCAGGCGGGACTTTATGCCGAGGCCAAGGCACGCCTGGACGGCAATATCAAACGCGATCTCACCAGCTTCGAGGCCGTGGCCGCCTATTTCGGCGAGGACGATGACAGCTTCAAAGGTTGGGTGCGCGTGGCCTGGTCCAAGCCCACAGGCGCAGCGCTGGACGCGGTGGAGCAGAAACTCAAAGCCCTGAAACTCACCATCCGCAACGCGCCGGAAGATCAGCCCGAATCCTTCGGTGCCTGCATCTTCACCGGTGCGGCCGGAACCCAGGAAATCTTGATCGGCCGGGCCTATTAGGGTCGTAAATTCGGCGGAATCCGGATGACGTTCTGACCTTCAAGCCCCGCCGGCCAAAGTCCGGCTGTTTTTAGCGCGGACCTGGCGGACAGGCAGGGGCGGGATTCAAAATCGGATCCAGGGCTTTACCGTCCAGGGCGATGACGGGCGTTTCGCCGGGCCGGGCGTTGCGCTTCCCGTTCCGCAGCGGCACCAGAATCTCGGCCGGTACGGGAATTCTGGCGCCCGCCAGATCGGCAGGTGGGACCGGCCTGCCGTCCACATCGGTGCCCGGAACAAAGCCGGGCCCGCTTAGCCGGGGATCGCAGCGGGTTTTGGCACCGCCATCGTGAAGCAGCGGCTCGGGCGCATCGCGGACGGCGATCCCTGCATGGACGGAAGAAATCGCCATCCATGTCAGCACGCCCACATACACGACCGCCGGTATCTTTTTGTAATTTTGTTGCGCTTGTTGCACTGCAATATCTCTAGATATTTCGTGACAGGGCTCACGAAGCACAGTATCAACAAGCCACTAAAGAACTCGCTAAAGCGAGTCGTCGCAAAAAGCGGCCAAGTTCGGGGATGAAATCCGCCGCAAGGCGGGCATAAAGGCCGGATCCGTTCCGGCCTTTTCGCTTTTTAAAGCTCAAGCCAGCCAAACCCGATCGCGAAATAGAAACCCAGCCACAGCACCGCTGCGATGCCGGTTGCCCAGATCGCCTTGCGCTTGAAGTGCGGGTTGAGCGGCGCGCCCGTGTCCGGATCGACCTCTCCCAGCCCGATCGGCAACATGCAAAACAGCGCCAGGAACCAGAGAACCGCGTAGGCGCTGAACAGCACGATGTAATGAAGAAGGCCCGGAATGGTCATGCCTGTTCCAACTCGATCAAGGTGCCGACAAAATCCTTGGGATGCAGGAAGAGAACCGGCTTGCCATGCGCGCCGATTTTGGGTTCGGCGCCGCCCGCCAGCCGCGCGCCTTTCGCCAGCAGCCGGTCGCGGGCGGCCAGAATATCGTCCACCTCGAAACAAAGATGATGCACCCCGCCGCCGGGATTGCGGGTCAGGAAATTGGCGATGGGAGAATTCTCGCCCAGGGGTGTCAGCAATTCGATCTTGGTCCCGGGCAATTCGACGAAAACCGTGACGACGCCATGACCCGGTTGCGGCACGGGCGAAGACACTTTCGCGCCCAGCATATCGCGATAGACAGCGACAGCGCCTTCCAGGTCGCTGGTGGCAATGGCAACGTGATTCAAATGACCTATCATAACTCCACCACCGTAACACGGGTGACCGGCTTTTTGCCCCAGGCATCCTGCGCGGCCCGACGCGCCGCACGGCGCACGGTTTCGCGCAAGTCTTCGCTACCGCTCTTCTTGGGATTGTGGCGGCGCAGGGTTTCGTCCACCGCAACCTGAACCGCATTCGCCACCGGCTGCGGCATGCCTTCCGCCAGCACCGCCGCCTCCGCCGCGACCCGGCCCTTCTCATCCAGCACCAAGGTGATGGCGATGAGACCGGCATAACTCATGGCCCGGCGCGCTTTCGCCAGCCCCTCGCCTTCCGCCACCAGCACCCGTCCGTCCATATGCAGGCGGCCCGACGGCACTTCATCGATAAGTTCTGCGGGTCCGGGCGCCAGGCGATAGAGCTGGCCATTGGCGGGGACCAGCGCCTGCGGCACCTGCAAGGACTTGGCCAGCCGCGCATGTTCGGCGATGTGGCGCAGTTCGCCATGCACCGGCACGGCGATCTGGGGCCGCGTCCAGCGATACATCTGCGCCAATTCCTCGCGCGCGGGATGACCGGAGACATGGACGAAATGATCTTCCGCCGTGAGGACTTCCACGCCCAGGGCGGCAAGCTTGTTGTGCAGTTCGTGGATCGCCAATTCGTTGCCCGGAATGATGCGCGAGGAAAAGATCGCCGCATCGCCCTTGCCCAGCCGGACATCGGGATGATTGCCGTCCGCGATGCGGCCCAGCGCGGCGCGCGCCTCGCCCTGGCTGCCGGTGACCAGATAAAGCACTTTTCGCGCGGGCAGTTCGGACGCTTCCGCCGCATCCAACGTCGCCGGAAAATCGGCGAGATAACCGCTGTCGCGCGCCGCCGCCACGATCTTGTGCATGGAACGCCCGACCAGCGCCAGCTTGCGGCCATGCGTCCTGGCGGCGTGGGCGATGCTGTCGAGCCGCGCGACATTGGAGGCAAAGGACGTCACGGCGACGCGGCCCTTCAAGGTTCCGATCAGGTCTGAAAGGCTGCTGCGGACCTTGGCCTCCGAGCCGGAATGGCCCGGCACCAGCGCATTGGTGGAATCGCAGACCAGCGCCAGCACGCCCTCGTCGCCCAGCTTCTGGATCGCGGCCGCATTCGTCATTTCGCCCAGCACCGGCTCCGGATCGATCTTCCAGTCACCCGTATGGGCAATGACGCCCAGGGGCGTGCGGATCGCCAGCAAATTCGCTTCCAGGATCGAATGGGTGATGGATATAAAATCAATCGCGAAGGGTCCCAGGCTCAGCGATCCGCCGACCGGCACCTCATGCACCGGCACGGAGAGGCCCGCTTCCGCCAGCTTGCCTTCGATCAGCCGCGCCGTGAACGGCGTGGCGTAGATCGGGCATTTCAGCGACGGCCACAAAGGCGCGATGGCGCCGATATGATCCTCATGGGCGTGGGTGGCGACGATGCCCAGGACGGTCTGGTTCTGCTCAGCCAGGAAACGGATATCGGGCATGATGATATCGACCCCAGGCGTATCGCTTTCGCGCCCGAATGTGATGCCGCAATCCACCACGATCCATTGGCGCCGATGCGCCGGACCAAAGCCATAGGCGTTGAAATTCATGCCGATCTCGCCCGACCCGCCCAGCGGCAGGAAGACGAGCTCATCGCTTTTCGCCATCAGATCCGCTTCTTGGCGTGACGGGCGTGGATCAGGATCAATCCGCGCATGGTGAGATCGGGATCGAGATAATCGATCGCCGGGGTCTGGCGATGAAAAAGATTGGCCAGGCCGCCGGTGCCGATCACCACCATGGGCTTGCCATACTCGGTCTTGATGCGCGCCACCAGGCCCTCGACCATGCCGATATAGCCCCAGTAAAGGCCCGACTGCATGGCCGGGACGGTGTCCTTGCCGATCACATTCTGGGTGCGCGCCACCGCGACGCGCGGCAGCATGGCGGCGGCCTGGTGCAGTGCCTCGGCCGACAGATTGACCCCCGGCGCAATGATGCCGCCATCGTAATCGCCATTCTCCGCCACGATATCGAATGTGGTGGCGGTGCCGAAATCGACCACGATCAGCGCGCCCTTGTAGCGCTCATGCGCCGAGATCGCATTGACGAGACGGTCGGCGCCGACGGCGGCCGGACGGTCGACATTGATATTGATGCCCAGATCCAGCTCGGGGTCGCCGATCACCAGGGGCTCGCAATGCAGGTAGCGGCGGCAGAGCTGGCGCAGGTCGAACAGCGCAGCGGGCACCACCGTGGCGATGATCGCCGCGTCGATGTCGGAAAAACTCAATCCCTGCAATTGCATCAGCGGCTGCAGCAGAACGGCATATTCGTCGGCAGTGCGCGTGGTCTCGGTCACCGCCCGCCATTCGGCGCGGGTTTCCTTGCCGTCATGAACGGCGAAAACGATATTGGTGTTGCCGGCATCTATCGCGAGCAGCATTTCTCACCTGAAAAAGATATCGGCGGCGGGCAGCACACTGGCGCGCCCGAAGCCTTCGTTGAGCAAAAGAGCGCCATTCTCGTCAATGCCTTCGAACAAACCGGACCGCTCCTCCGTCGCAAGCCGCGCTCGGATGCGCGCGCCCAACCCCGCGGCGCGCGCCAGCCAGGCCTCGCGGATCGCGACAAAGCCTTGGGCGCGCCAGATTTCATACCATCTGGCAAAGCCCGCCGCGAGCGCGGCCAGGGCGTCGTCCGCAGATGGCGTGGGGGCGCCCAGCGCCGCCAGAGACGTTGCGGGGAATTCGGTTCCGTCCGGATGATGCGCCAGATTCATGCCCACGCCGATGGCGAGCGCGGATGACGGGCCGCTGGCCGTCTCGAGCAGGATGCCGGCCAGCTTTTTTCCATCGGCCAGAACGTCGTTGGGCCATTTGAGGGCGATACGCGCACCCACGGCGAAATCCGCCGCCGTGTCGGCTGCCGCGACCGCCGTGACGAAGGACAATTGCGCCCAATCGCCCTGGTCGCGATCGGGACGCAGCAGCAAGGTCGCCGCGAGGTTGCCGCCGGCGGTTTCCCAGGACCGGCCACGGCGTCCGCGTCCGGCCGTCTGGCGGGCGGCTATGAGCCACACGGGCCCCGCCTCGCCCAGCGCGGCAAGGCGGCGCGCCTCTTCGTTGGTGGAATCGATTTCGTCATACCGCTTCAGGCCGTAGCCCTGCGGCCAACTGGTCAAGGCAACAGCGCCTTCGCGGCGGCGTCGGCGGCCGTGATGATCGGCGAAGCGGCAAAGATGAACAGCAGTGCCACCGCGCCGGAAAGGACCAGAATTGCCCGCGAACCCAGCGCCATGTCGGCGTCGAAAGCCGCTGCCGGTTCATCGAAATACATGACCTTCACCAGGCGCAGATAATAAACCAGGCCTACCGCGCTCGCGAGCACGCCCAGGATGGCGGGCCAGACCAGTCCTGCCTGTATCGCGGCCAGGAAGACATAGAATTTTGCGAAGAAGCCGGCCAGTGGCGGCAATCCGGCCAGGCTGAGGAACAGCATGGAAAAGACCAGCGCCAGTTTCGGATTGGTGCGCGCCAGCCCTGCCAGATCGGCGATGCTCTCCACCGGCTTGCCGCCGCGGCGCATCGCCTGGATCGCCGCGAACACGCCCAGATTGGTGAAAACATAGATCGCCATGTAGATCAGCACGCCGCGAACGCCCAGCGCCGTGCCGGCGGCCAGGCCCAGCAGCGCATATCCCATGTGGCCGATGGAGCTGTAGGCCATCAGGCGCTTGATGTTCTTCTGGCCCAGCGCGGCGACGGCGCCCAATGCCATCGACAGGACCGAGATGACGATGACGATCTGGCGCCATTGTTCCAGCGCATGCGGAAACGGTATCAGGATGGCGCGCAAAAACAGGCCCATGGCCGCGACCTTGGCGGCAGTGGCGAAATAGGCGGTGATCGGCGTGGGCGCGCCTTCATACACGTCCGGCGTCCACATATGGAACGGCACCGCGGAAACCTTGAAGGCCAGGCCCGAAATCAGGAACACGATGCCGAAGATCAGGCCGATGCCGACTCCCGATTGCGTGATCACGCTTGCAATCTGCCCGAATTCGACCGAGCCGGTGAAGCCATAGATCATGGAAATGCCGTACAGCATCATGCCCGACGACAGCGCGCCGAGGACAAAATATTTGAGGCCCGCTTCGGTCGAGCGCAGATGATCGCGATTGAAGGCCGCCAGCACGTAAAGCGCCAGGGATTGCAGTTCCAGTCCCATGTAAAGCGCGATGAAGCTGCCGGCCGAAACCATCAGCAGCATGCCCAGGGTCGCCAGCACCATCAGCACCGGCAGCTCAAAGCGCGACAATGCCGTGTTTGCGAAGAATTCATCTGCCAGCAGAACACACAGCGCCGCGCCGATCAGGATCAAGATCTTGGTGAAGCGGGCAAAGCCATCCGCGACGAAAGCGCCATGGAAGGCCGAGGCGTTCTCCGGCACCAGCCAGATCGCCGCCGCGCCGGATGCCGCAAACAGCAGGATCGCGCCCCAGGAAACCGCCGGCGCGGTTTTCTCGCCGCCGATCGCGCCGGCAAGCAGAAGCGCCATGGCGCCGATCGCCAGGATCAACTCGGGCAGAAGGACCATCAGGTCGGCCTGGAGGTTCACTGTGCCGTCCCCTTTTCCGCCGCCGCGTGCGCCGTCTGCACGAAGGTGAAGCTGCTATTCGCTCCTGCCATCACGCCGTGCGCCGCATGATCAAAAGCCAGCGCGGTCTTGTTGTCGTTGATCAGCTTGGCGACCGACGGCGTGGTAACGTCGAACACCGGCTTGGGATAGACGCCCAGCGCAATGGTGATAACCACCAGCGGCGCCAGGATCGCGATTTCGCGCAGACTGAGATCCTGGATGGTCTGGAGCGTCGGCTTCACCAGGGCGCCGAAGATAATGCGGCGATAGAGGAACAGCGCGTAAGCCGCTGAAAGTATTACGCCCGTGGCAGAGAAGATCGCGAGCCAGCTATTGTCCAGATAGGCGCCCAGCATGGTGAGGAATTCGCCGACAAAGCCCGAGGTCCCCGGCAGGCCGACATTGGCCAAGGTAAAGACCATGAAGCAGGCGGCATAGAGCGGCATGCGATTGACCAGCCCGCCATAAGCCGAGATCTCGCGGGTGTGCATGCGGTCATAGACCACACCGACACAAAGAAAGAGCGCACCGGAGACGACGCCATGGCTGAGCATCTGGAAGATGCCGCCTTCCACGCCCTGATGGGTCAGGGTGAAGATGCCCATGGTGACGAAACCCATATGGGCGACGGAGGAATAGGCGATCAGCTTCTTCATGTCCTCCTGCGCCAGCGCCACCAGCGAGGTGTAGATGATCGCCACGATCGACATGGTGAAAATCAGCGGCGCGAACATTTCGCTCGCGGACGGGAACATGGGGAGCGAGAAGCGCAAAAAGCCGTAACCGCCCATCTTCAGCATGATGGCCGCGAGAATGACGGAACCGGCGGTGGGCGCTTCGACATGCGCGTCGGGTAGCCAGGTATGGACCGGCCACATCGGCATCTTGACCGCGAAGCTGGCGAAGAAGGCCAGCCATAGCCATGTCTGCATCTGCGGCGGGAAATGCACGCCATTCAGCAGGGCGGCGATGTCGGTGGTGCCCGCATACCAGTACATCGCCATGATCGCGAGCAGCATCAGCACGGAGCCGACGAAGGTGTAGAGGAAGAATTTGAAGCTGGCATAGACGCGCCGCTTGCCGCCCCAGATGCCGATGATCAGGAACATCGGGATCAGGCCGCCCTCGAACATCACGTAGAACAGCACCAGGTCCAGGGCGCAAAACACGCCGATCATCATGGTTTCCATGACCAGGAAAGCGACCATGTATTCGGCAACGCGATTTTCGATCGTCTTCCAGCTGGCGGCGATGCAGAAAGGCATCAGGCCCGCGGTCAGGACCACGAACAGCATGGAAATGCCGTCCACGCCCATATGGTAGGAAATCCCGCCGCCCAGCCAGTTGGCCTTCTCGACCAGCTGAAAGCCGGGATTGTGGGGATCGAACCGCGCCCATACCAGCAGCGACAGGGCAAAAGTGACGATGGTGGTGCCCAGCGCGATCCAGCGCGCCGCATCGGCGCGCGGCATCGCCAGGATCAGCGCGGCGCCGACCAGCGGCACGAAGGTGACAAGACTGAGGATCGGGATATTCACAGTCTACCTCCCGACGCCATGAACCAGGTCGCCAGCGCCACCACACCCAGCAGCATCGCGAGCGCGTAATGATAGACATATCCCGATTGCAGCCGGACCGCGCCGCGGGCCGCATCCATCACGCGCGCGGAGACGCCGTCCGGACCCAGCCCGTCGATGACCATGCCGTCGCCCTTCTTCCACAGGAAGCGGCCGATCCAGAAAGCCGGGCGGACGAACAGGAAGTCGTACAGTTCGTCGAAATACCACTTGTTGTACAGGAACACATAAAGCATGCCGCGCCGCGCCGCGAGCTTGCGCGGCAGGTCGGGGTGCAGGATGTAATAATAATATGCGATCAGGAACCCGATGATCGTGACCGTCAAGGGGCCAAGCTCGACCCACATCGGCAGTTCGCCCTCACCCGTCTTCGGCACGAACAGCGACGCGCGCCAGAAGGAGCTGGCGCCCTCGCCCACAAAGTAATGGAAGAAGGCCATGCCGGCGAACACCGCGCCCAGCGCCAGCACGCCCAGCGGCACTAGCATCACCAGGGGCGATTCGTGGACGTCTTCTAGCTTGGGTGGGTGATGCTCTTCATGACCATGATCGTCATGACCGTCAATCGGTTCGTCATGAGCGTGTGAATCGCTGTGCGCAAGATGCTGATGATCCAGCCCACGGTAGCGGCCATGAAAGGTCATCAGGAATTGGCGCCAGGAATAGAAACTGGTCATGCCTGCCGACACCAGCAGCAAGGTGAAAGCGTAGGAGCCGATCCCGGTATGCGCGCCGTAGGTCGCGTTGATGATCGCGTCCTTGGAATAGAACCCGGCAAGCCCGACGCCCAGATAGGGAATGCCCACGCCGGTGAGCGCCAGATTGCCGATCAGCATCATCGCCCAGGTGAAGGGAATAGCCTTCCACAGACCGCCCATCTTCCGCATGTCCTGCTCGTGATGCATGGAGTGGATCACCGCGCCCGCGCTGAGGAACAGCAGCGCCTTGAAGAAGGCATGGGTGAAGAGATGGAACATCGCCGCATCATAGGAAGCGACTCCGGCGGCGGCGAACATATAGCCCAACTGCGAGCAGGTCGAATAGGCGATCACCCGCTTGATGTCGTTCTGGAACAGGCCGACCGAGGCGGCGAAGAAGGCGGTGCTGGCGCCAATGAAGGTGACGAATTCCGCCGCATGGGGCGCCAGCTGGAACAGCGGCGAACAGCGGCAGACCAGGAACACGCCCGCCGTCACCATGGTGGCGGCATGGATCAGGGCGGAGACGGGGGTGGGGCCCTCCATCGCGTCCGGCAGCCAGGTGTGCAGGCCCAGCTGCGCCGACTTGCCCATCGCGCCTACGAACAGCAGCAGGCAAAGCGTCGTGAGAATGTCGACGCTGTGACCGGCGAAAATGAATTGCTTGCCGACCAGCGCCGGAGCGGCCTGGAACACGGCATCGAAATCCAGGGTCTTGAAGACGTAATAGATGCCGAAGATGCCAAGGGCGAAACCGAAATCGCCGACACGGTTGACGACAAAGGCCTTGATCGCGGCGGCATTGGCGGACGGGCGCGTGTACCAGAACCCAATCAGCAAATAGGAAGCCAGGCCCACACCTTCCCAGCCGAAGAACAACTGCAGGAAATTATTGGCCGTCACCAGCATCAACATCGCGAAGGTGAAGAGCGACAGATAGGAGAAGAAGCGGGCCCGGTGCGGGTCCTCTTGCATGTAGCCGATGGAATAGAGGTGAACCAGCGACGAGACGCCCGTCACCACCACCAGCATCACCGCCGTGATGGTGTCGACGCGCACCGTCCAGTCGACCGCGAAATTCCCCGAATGAATCCAGGGCAGGATCTGGGTGATGTATTTGTGGCCCTCCAGGGCGACATCGTTGAACGCGACAATCGACAGCGCGGCGGAAGCGAACAGCAAGCCGGTGGTGACCAATTCGCTGGCGCGCGCGCCGATGACGCGGCCGAACAGCCCCGCGATGGCCGAGCCCAGGATGGGGAGGAAGACGATCGCCGCGTACATGCCTAACCCTTCATCACATTGACGTCCTCAACCGCGATCGTGCCGCGGTTGCGGAAATAGACCACCAGGATGGCAAGGCCGATGGCGGCTTCTGCGGCAGCGACGGTCAGCACGAAGAGTGCGAACACCTGCCCCACCAGATCGCCCAGATAGGCGGAGAAGGCGACGAAGTTCAGATTGACCGCCAACAGGATCAGCTCGATCGACATCAGGATGATGATGACATTCTTGCGGTTGAGGAAAATGCCCACCACCCCGATGGTGAAGAGGATCGCCGCGACCGCCAGGTAATTGGGAAGACCGATCGCCATATCAGGCCCCCTCGCCTGGCTTGATGTCGAGCATGTCCACCGCCATGGCGGCGGTGCGCGCGTTCTGGACCGCGATATTCTGGCGGCGTACGCCGGGCCGCGACCGCAAGGTCAGCACGATGGCGCCGATCATCGCCACCAGCAGCACCAGACCCGCGATCTGGAAGTAATAGACATAGTCGGTATAGAGAATCCGGCCGAGCGCCTCGGTATTCGTCACGCCCGCCGGGGTGGCGTGCGCCTTGGCGGCCAGCGCCGCCGGCTTCAGCACCCAGACGCTGCCGGCCATCACCAGCTCGACCGCCAGCACCAGGCCGATCAAGCCGCCAAAGGGCAGATATTGCAGCGCGCCCCGCTTCAGCTCGGCGAAGTCGATATCCAGCATCATGACCACGAACAGGAACAGCACCGCGACTGCGCCGACATAGACCACGATCAGGATCATGCCGAGGAATTCCGCCCCCAGCAGCACGAACAGTCCCGCGGCATTGAAGAAGGACAGGATCAGGAACAGCACCGAATGCACGGGATTCCGGGCGGCAATCACCATGATCGCGCATGCGATCAGGATCGCCGAGAAGAAGTAGAATGCCAGTGCTTCCAACATAGGGTTCCTATGGCCTAGCGATAAGGCGCGTCGAGTTCCAGGTTGCGGGCGATTTCCCGCTCCCAGCGATCGCCATTCGCGAGCAGCCGGTCCTTGTCATAATAGAGTTCTTCGCGCGTCTCGGTGGCGAATTCGAAATTCGGCCCTTCCACGATCGCGTCGACCGGGCAGGCTTCCTGGCACAGCCCGCAATAAATGCATTTGACCATGTCGATGTCATAGCGGGTGGTGCGGCGCGAGCCATCCTCGCGCGGCTCCGCTTCAATGGTGATCGCCTGGGCGGGGCAGATCGCCTCGCACAGTTTGCAGGCGATGCAGCGTTCCTCGCCGTTGGGATAGCGGCGCAAAGCGTGTTCGCCGCGGAAACGGGGCGACAGCGGTCCCTTCTCGAAGGGATAGTTCAGGGTCGCCTTGGGCGCGAAAAAATATTTCATCGCCAGGATCAGGCTCTGGACGAATTCCCAGAAGAAAATCTGACGTGCGGTACGCTCGAAACTCGCCATGGCGATACCTCTAGGCGTGGTGGTGGAAAACAACGACCCAGGCCGCTGTCAGAACCACCCACAAAAGCGACGTTGGAAGAAACACTTTCCAGCCCAGCCGCATCAACTGGTCATAGCGGTAGCGCGGCACGATCGCCTTCACCATCGCCATCATGAAGAACAGAAAGCCGAGCTTGAGCAGGAACCAGATGATTCCCGGCACGGCATTGAGCGGCCAGATATTCAGCGGCGGCAGCCAGCCCCCCAGGAACAGGATGCTCATCAGCCCGCAGAGCATGATGACGTTCATGTATTCGCCCAGGAAGAACAACAGGAACGGCGCCGAGGAATATTCGACGAAGAAGCCCGCCACCAATTCGGATTCCGCCTCCAGAAGATCGAAGGGCGGCCGCTGGGTTTCCGCCAGCGAGGAGACGAAGAAGATGATCAGCATCGGAAACAGCATGGTGAAGGCGAACCAGCCATGTTCCTGGGCATGCACGATGGCCGACAGGTTCAAGGAGCCGGCGAACAGCAGCACGGTGATCATGACAAAGCCGATCGAGACTTCGTAGGACACCATCTGCGCCGCGCCGCGCAGGGCCGAGAGGAAGGCGTATTTCGAATTCGAAGCCCAGCCCGCCATGATCACGCCATAAACGCTGAGCGAGGACACCGCGAAGAGATAAAGCACCCCGACATTGATATCGGACAGCACCCAGCCGGCGTTGAAGGGGATCACCGCCCAGGCGATGAAGGCCAGAACCACGCTGACGATCGGCGCCAGCAGGAACAGCACCTTGTTGGCGCCCGCCGGAATGATCACTTCCTTGAAGAAGAATTTGAGCGCGTCGGCGATGGTCTGCAAAAGACCGAAGGGGCCGACCACGTTGGGGCCCCGCCGCATCTGAACCGCCGCCCAGATCTTGCGGTCGGCCAGGATGACCACGGCGACCGCGAGCATCAGCACCAGGCACAGCAGCACGATGAAGACCGCCTGGCTCAGCAGCCACGCCCAGCCATATGGCAGGGCGACGCCCACCTTTTCGAACAGCCAGGTCCAGAAATGGATCAGCGCCATCTTATTCCGCCGCCATCTGGGTTATGCCGTGCACCAACTCCCGGCTGCACCGCGCCATGGTCTCGCTGGCACGCGCGATCGGGTTGGTCAGGTAATAATCGGCGATACCGTTGGCGACCGGCGTGGGTTCATCCAGCCGGCCTTGCGCGCCGATGCCATTCCAGGTCGAAGCCGATGTGTCGCCATGCACCGGCGTCTCGCCGATATTCGCAAAATGCGGCACATCTTTCACCATCGCGGCCCAAAGCGCCGCGCGATCGTCATAGGGCAGCTTGACGCCCAGATGGTCGGACAAAGCCCGCAGGATCGCCCAGTCTTCCTTCGCCTCGCCCGGCGGGAAGGCGGCGCGCTCGGCGTGCTGAACGCGGCCTTCGAAATTGACGTAGGTGCCTTCCTTCTCGGTATAGGCGGCGCCCGGCAGGACGACATCGGCATGATGCGCGCCGGCGTCGCCATGGCTGCCCTGATAAACGACAAAAGCGCGGCCCAGATGGGCGACGTCGAACTCATCGGCGCCTAGCAAGTATATAAAGTCGATCTCGCCCTTCTGGGCGCCGTCGACCATGCCTGCCACATCGCGGCCCCCCTTGCCATCATGATTGGCGCCCGGCAGAAAACCGAGATCCAAGGCCGCGACCCGCGATGCCGCTGTATGCAGGATATTGAATCCATTCCAGCCGCCCTCGGACGCCTTGCCCGCCGGGCCGATCATGCCGGTGTCGCCCGCGATGCGCGCCGCCAGACTAAGCGCGGCGGCGCCATCGGCGCGGGTCAGCAAACCCGAACCCAGAATGATCACGGGACGCTTGGCATCCTGCAGCACTTTGGCGAAGGGATGGCTGCCATTGGCGATCGCGGCCAGCACGGCAATATCCGTGCCCAACTGCTCCACCGGATAGGTGAGATTAACCGCCGGTCCGATATTGGCGACCTTGAGCGGACCCGCCAGCCAGGTCTTGCGGATGCGGGCGTTCAGCACCGGCGCATCCCAGCGCGGATTGGCGCCGACCATCAAGATGGCGTCGGCCGCTTCGATGCCGGCAATCGTCGTGTTGAACAGATAGGTCTGGCGCGGCTGTTTCCCATCGGAAGAATTGGCGCCGATCTTCGCCCCGTCCTGGCGGCAATCCAGATTGGTCACGCCCAATGCCGTCATCAGATCCTTGAGCGCCTTGATCTCTTCGGCGGCCGCCAGATCGCCCACCACCGCGGCCATTTTGGCCGGCGTGGTGGCGCGCACCTTGGCGGCGATGGCGGCAAATGCTTCCGCCCAGCTGGCGGACTTCAGCTTGCCGTTCACCCGCACATAGGGGCGATCGAGACGCTGGCGGACAAGTCCATCACAGGCATGCCGCGCCTTGTCGGAAATCCATTCCTCGTTGACCTCTTCATTGAGGCGCGGCAGGACCCGCATCACCTGCGGACCGCGCGCATCGACGCGGATATTGCTGCCCTGCGCATCCATCACGTCGATGGATTCGGTCTTGCGCAACTCCCAAGGCCGCGCGTTGAACGCGTAGGGCTTCGAGGTCAGCGCCCCGACCGGGCAGAGATCCACCACATTGCCGGACAATTCGCTGGCAAAGGCTTTTTCCAGATAGGTGGTGATTTCCATGTCCTCGCCGCGGCCGGTGGCGCCCAGATCGGGCACGCCCGCGACCTCGGTGGCGAAGCGCACGCAGCGGGTGCACTGGATGCAGCGGGTCATGATGGTCGCAACCAGCGGTCCCATATATTTGTCTTCCACCGCCCGCTTGTTCTCGTTGAAGCGATGGAACGCGGCGCGGCCATAGCCCATCGCCTGGTCCTGCAGGTCGCATTCGCCGCCCTGGTCGCAGATCGGGCAATCCAGCGGATGATTGATCAGGAGGAATTCCATCACCCCCTCGCGCGCCTTGCGGGCATAGGGTGAGGTGGTGTTGATCTTGGCCGGGGTGCCGTCCTTGTTGGGGAAGATGTCCTTGACCTGCAAGGCGCAGCTTGCCTGCGGCTTGGGCGCGCCGACCCATTCCACCAGGCACATGCGGCAATTGCCTGCCACGGACAGGCGCTCATGGAAGCAGAAGCGGGGGATTTCCGCGCCCGCCTGCTCGCAAGCCTGCAGCAGCGTGATGGTTTCTTCCGCCTCGATTTCCTTGCCATCGATGATGAGCTTGCGTGTCGGCATCAGACGGCTCTCTGCTCGCGGATCAGCCGGCGCATGCGCAGGCTGTAATGCTCCAGGTAATTCTGGCGGGCGTAATAGTCGGAAGCGAAATAATGCGCGTGATTGGCCAGCTGGGTCTTGGCCACCGCGCCCCATTGCTGCCAGGGCGCCAGCCGCATCACGGCATCGAGCGTGTAGACCAGGCGCGCCACATACCATTCATAGCGCTCGAACTGCGCCTTCTCGCCGTCAAAGGTGCGATCCCGCAGATCGAGCTTTCCCAGCTCGGGATTGGAGAATTGCGGCTCGCGCATCGCGGCGTCGCACTGACCGAGATAATGCATCACCGCATAATGGGTGCGATTGCCGGTCACCATCATGGTGGTCAGGATCGCCGCGATCAGCGCGCCGGCCGAGGCGAAGCCTTCCAGAAATGCGATCCAGGCGGCCATTACGCACACCTCTTGTTTTGCCATAGCCGCGCCGAGGGGGCCTCGGCCCAGCCGAACGCCTCTTCGCTGGGGCCCTGTTCGGTCAGCTGATCGAGGCGCGCCTTGGCCTCTTCCAGGGTCGGAATATGACCGGCCTCGATCCACCACATCACAAAATGCGGCGCGGTAGGTTTTTCGAAAAACTCGGCCTTGCGCGCATAGATCTTGGTGTGGACGGTCTGCCAGACGAATTTCTCCAGCGCTTCGACACTTTCCCACACACTCAAATTCACGGCCATGTTCGGATCGCCGACCCAGGGGATGTTGGTGGCATTGCCGCTGTCATCCTTCAGGCGCCAGACAAAGCCGGGCATGCGCTCGGCGGCGGCGTTGACCCGATCCAGATTGTCGAAAAATCCGGCCATGGCGGGATCGTCCCTGCCGCCATGGAGCTTGCCGATATTGAGTTGCGCCAGATGCCGCATCGCCCTACTCCGCCGCCTCGCGCATGCCGGCGCGCAGCGCGATGCGCCTCTCGATCTCGGGGCGGAAATGGCGGATCAGGCCCTGGATCGGCCAGGCCGCGGCATCGCCCAGAGCGCAGATCGTATGGCCTTCGATTTCCTTGGAGACTTCCTGCAGGAGGTCGATCTCCGCCACCTTGGCGTCGCCTTTGACCATTCGGGTCATCACCCGCCACATCCAGCCGGTGCCCTCGCGGCAGGGCGTGCACTGGCCGCAGCTTTCATGCTTGTAGAAATAAGCCAGGCGCTGGATCGCCTTCACCACATCGGTGGATTTGTCCATCACGATGACGGCGGCGGTACCCAGGCCCGTCTGCTGCGCCTTGAGGCTGTCGAAATCCATCAGGATATCGTCGCAGATGGATTTCGGAATCAACGGCACCGATGCGCCGCCCGGGATCACCGCCAGGAGATTGTCCCAGCCGCCGCGCACGCCGCCGGCATGACGCTCGATCAATTCGCGCAGGGGCACGCCCATTTCTTCTTCGACATTGCAGGGCTTGTTCACATGGCCGGAGATGCAGAACACTTTGGTGCCCGAATTGTTGGGACGGCCGATGCCCGCGAACCATTCGGCGCCCCGGCGCAGGATGGTGGGCGCCACCGCGATGCTCTCGACATTGTTGACTGTGGTGGGGCAGCCATAGAGCCCGACATTGGCTGGAAATGGCGGCTTCAGGCGCGGCTGGCCTTTCTTGCCTTCCAGCGATTCCAGCAAGGCGGTTTCCTCGCCGCAGATATAGGCGCCGGCGCCGTGATGGACATAGAGGTCGAAATCCCAGCCATGGACATTGTTCTTGCCGATCAGATTGGCGGCATAGGCTTCGTCCACCGCGCGCTGCAACGCCTCGCGCTCGCGAATGAATTCGCCCCGTACATAGATGTAACAGGCATGCGCCCGCATCGCGAAGCTGGCGATCAGGCAGCCTTCGACCAGCGTATGCGGATCGTGACGCATGATGTCGCGATCCTTGCAGGTGCCAGGTTCGCTTTCGTCGGCGTTGACGACCAGATAGTGCGGACGTTCCTTCACCTCTTTGGGCATGAAGGACCATTTCAGGCCGGTCGGAAATCCCGCGCCGCCGCGGCCGCGCAGGCCCGACTTCTTCATTTCGTCGACAATGGCCTCGGGACCACGATCGATTATCGCCTTGGTGCCGTCCCAGGCGCCGCGTTTTTTGGCGGCGTCCAGGCCCGGGTCCTGCAGGCCATAGAGATTGGTGAAAATGCGGTCGCGATCGGCAAGCATCAAGTGGCTGCTCCCGGCGGTTTTTGCGTGGGCGTATTGGCTTCCGCGTCCGACTTGGCCGGGCCGCGCGCCTGGCGGCCGACCATCGAGCCGTCGTAAAGCGACGGGTCGGTCAGCGTGATGGCGCCGCCCAGCGGTTCGGAGCTGCGGCGATCATTCTGCGGTCCCGGCTTCACCGCCCGTCCGGCGCGGAAATCTTCCAGCAATTTTTCGGTGATCGGACCGTCCAGATCCTCATAGAAATCCTTGCCGATCTGCAGCATCGGCGCGTTGACGCAAGCGCCCAGGCATTCGACTTCCATCCAGGAGAATTTGCCGTCCGCCGAAACCGTATGCTGCGAGGGATGAATATGCTTCTTGCAGGCCTCCACCACGGCATCGGAGCCCGCCAGCCAGCAAGGCGTGGTGGTGCAGACCTGCACCAGATGGGTGCCGACCGGCTCGAGATTGAACATGGTGTAGAAGGTCGCCACTTCCAGCACGCGGATGAAAGGCATCGACAGCATCGTGGCGACGCTTTCGATCATCGGGTGCGTCACCCAGCCTTCCTGTTCCTGGCCGCGCCACAGAAGCGCGATCACGGCGCTGGCCTGGCGGCCGGACGGATATTTGGCGATCTCTTTCTTCGCCCACTCCGCATTCTGCGCATTGAAGGCGAAGCCGGCGGGCTGAATTTCGGGCGGGGCAAGACGGCGCAGCATCGGTCGGCCTATTTCGCGAAATCGACGCGGGCGATCAGCCCGTCGCGGAAGGAATAAATGGCGATGATCTCGAATTCCTCGCCGCCGGGCGCACGCACCACCTTTTCATGGTCCACAATCGTATTGCCGACCGCGATGCGGCTTTTGAGATGGGCCTTATTCTGCGGGAACTGGGCGAAGGCTTTGGCATACCGGGCGCGGATGGCGTCGCGGCTGGTCTCGGTCGGCTGGCCGTTCAGCCCCGATACGATGCAATCCTCCGCGAAGAAGGAGACATAGGTATCCAGATCCTGCGCGTTATAGGCGTCGAGCTGCTTCTGGGCGATGTCGATATTGGGATTGGACAAAAGGCTCACCGGTCCACCTCCCCGAACACGATGTCGAGCGAGCCCAGCACCGCCGAAACGTCTGCCAGCATATGGCCCTTGCACATGTAATCCATCATCTGCAGATGCACGAAGCTGGGGGCGCGGATCTTGCAGCGCTGCGGCTTGTTGGTGCCGTCGGCCACCAGATAGACGCCGAATTCGCCTTTGGGCGCTTCCACCGCGGCGTAAGCCTCGCCGGCGGGCACATGGAAGCCTTCGGTATAGAGCTTGAAGTGATGGATCAGCGCTTCCATCGAGGTCTTCATTTCGGCGCGGCGCGGCGGGGTGACTTTATGATCCTGCGACACCACCGGTCCCGGCGTCATCTTGTCGAGGCATTGCATCATGATCTTGTTGGCTTCGCGCATCTCTTCCATGCGCATGATGTAACGGTCGTAATTGTCGCCGTTCTTGCCGACCGGAATCTTGAAATCGAGTTCGCTGTAGCACTCGTAAGGCTGGCTGCGGCGCAGATCCCATTTCACGCCGGTCGAGCGCAGCATCACGCCCGACATGCCCCACATCTCGGCCTCGGCGCGATTGACCACGCCGATATCGACATTGCGCTGCTTGAAGATGCGGCTTTCGGTCAAGAGGGTTTCAATATCGTCCAGCGCCTTGGGGAAATGCTCGCAGAATTTGTAGATGTCCGCGGCCAGACCCGGCGGCATGTCCTGGTGCACCCCGCCCGGACGGAAATAGGCGGCATGCATGCGGCTGCCGCTGATGCGCTCATAGAACACCATCAGCTTCTCGCGTTCCTCGAAGCCCCACAGCGGCGGGGTCAACGCGCCCACATCCAACGCCTGGGTGGTGACGTTGAGGAGATGATTGAGAAGCCGTCCGATCTCGGAATAGAGAACACGGATATATTGACCGCGCTTGGGCACTTCCAATCCCAGCAGTTTCTCGATCGCCAGGCAGAAGGCGTGTTCCTGGTTCATCGGCGCGACATAATCGAGCCGGTCGAAATACGGGATCGCCTGCAGATAGGTTTTGTGCTCGATCAGCTTCTCGGTGCCGCGGTGAAGCAGTCCGATATGCGGATCGACCCGGGTGACGATCTCGCCGTCCAGATCCAGGATCAGCCGCAGGACGCCATGCGCGGCAGGATGCTGCGGCCCGAAATTCAGGGTCATCTGCGGGTTTTCCGCCGGACCATTCGAGGTTTCGGTCGGGATGGTTTCAAGCGTAATGCTGGTCACGGCTTCTTCCCCGTGTCGCCGGAAGTGGCATTGGGCGCCATCGCGGCCTTTTCGTCGCCGGGAAGGATGTGCGGGGCTCCTTCCCAAGGCGACATGAAATCGAAATCGCGGAATTCCTGCACCAGCTGCACCGGCTGATAAACCACCCGCTTCAGCTCCTCGTCGTAACGCAGCTCGACATAGCCGGTGAGCGGAAAGTCCTTGCGCAGCGGATACCCGGAGAAGCCGTAATCGGTGAGAATGCGGCGCAGATCCGGATTGTTTTCGAAAGCGATGCCGTACATGTCGAAGGCCTCGCGCTCGAACCAGCCTGCGGCCGGATAAAGCGCAATGCAGGACTTGATCGCCTCGCCCTCGCCCACCAGAACCTTGACGCGGATGCGCATGTTCCGGGTCAGCGACAGTAAGTGATAAACCACATCGAAGCGCTTTTCGCGCCGCGGCCAGTCATTGCCGCAAAGATCCACCAGGATCTTGAAGTCGCAGTCCGGATCGTCGCGCAAAAGCGCCAGCACATCCAGAATGCGATCCGCGGCCACCGTGAGGGTCAGTTCCCCCACCGCCAGCTTGTGCTCCGTCAGCGCGGGCCCAAGCGCGCGCGCCAGTTTTTCCGCGAGTTGGCCAAAATCCGACATCAGCGCTCGATCGTTCCGGTGCGGCGGATTTTCCGCTGCAGCAAGAGAATGCCATAGACCAGGGCCTCGGCCGTAGGCGGGCAACCCGGTACATAGATGTCCACCGGCACGATGCGGTCGCAGCCCCGGACCACGGCATAGGAATAGTGATAATAGCCGCCACCATTGGCGCAGGATCCCATCGAGATCACATAGCGCGGCTCCGGCATCTGGTCGTAGACCTTGCGCAGCGCGGGCGCCATCTTGTTGGTCAAGGTGCCGGCCACGATCATCACGTCCGACTGACGCGGCGAAGCGCGGGGCGCGAATCCGAAACGCTCCAGATCGTAGCGCGGCATCGACGCCTGCATCATTTCCACGGCGCAGCAGGCCAGCCCGAAGGTCATCCACATCAGAGAGCCGGTGCGGGCCCAATTGACCAGGCTTTCAGCACTGGTCACCAGGAAACCCTTGTCGGCCATTTCCTGCTGCAACGCCTTGAAATAGGGGTCGTTATCGGTGATCTGGGGCGCAGCGCCCTGGACCCCGGCGCGGCTTGCCGCTCCTGCCGGCACGATCACCGAAGAGGGTATCACTCCCATTCGAGTGCTCCCTTCTTCCATTCATAGATGAAGCCCACCGTCAGCACGCCCAGGAACGCCATCATCGACCAGAAGGCGAAAATGCCCGTCGCCCCCAAAGTGATCGCCCAGGGAAACAGGAATGCGACCTCCAGATCGAAAATGATGAACAGGATCGCCACCAGATAGAAGCGCACATCGAATTTCATGCGGGAATCGCCGAAAGCGGGAAAACCGCATTCATAGGCGGAAAGCTTCTCGGGATCGGGTTTGGAGGGGGCGATAACCAGCGGCAAAGCGATCAGGGCGGCGCTCAAAACGGTCGCGATCCCCAGAAAGACCAGGATCGGGAGATATTCCAGAAGCAGCTTTTCCATGCCGTCCCCAAACGCCTTCACACAGGATCGGCTGGCGCACACGCGCCTTTATAAGGCCGGACCTAGTTATTTCGCGGGCGCAGTATAGGCAGGCACTGTCGTCGCGCAACGCGGGTTTAGCGGAAGATTCGCGGCGACAGAACAGGAATTTTCGGGGCTGCCGACCATGCCGCACAAGCTTTCAAATCGTCGCGAAAGCGGCGCCGAGGCAGGGGCAAAACCGCCCTAGTTGCGAGCCATTCTTATAATGAAGATGTGGACAATGGCCTCGGTGAAAAAGGCCGACAAAAGAAGCCATTTCCAGACGGAAATGGCGGGAGCGACGGGGCTCGAACCCGCGACCTTCGGCGTGACAGGCCGACACTCTAACCAACTGAGCTACGCCCCCGCATCGTCCCGCCAAAGCGGGTGCGCGAAGGGGGCCGATGTAGGGCGGGCCCACCCCCCAAGTCAAGCGATTGTGGTCTATGGGGGCGGGGCCGAACCTTGCGGCGCGGGACCGGTATCGTTGTCCCTGCCGCCACGCCGGCCGCGGCCTTGTGCGGGAGGTGGCGGATTTGGCACGCCCGGACGAACGGCGCGGGGATTGAATTCCTGAGGCGTGATCTTGCCGTCGCCATTTCGGTCGAGCTGATCGAACAGCGAATAAGCGGCGGCGGAAAATTCGCGGTAATCGATGCAGCCGTCCTGGTTCCAATCCTGGAGTGGCGTGGCGGTGGATTGATCGGCGGCGATGCGCGCCTGGTTGATGGCATCCGCTTGATCGGGTGTGAGGCAACCGGTGTGCCGCACATCCAGGGCGGCGAATTCCGCTTTCAAGCCGGCGATCAATTCGTCCCGGGTCAGGGTGCCGTCGTGATTGGCATCATATTTGAGCAGTAGGGCGTTGTTGCCGCCATGATAATTTTCATCCCGCGGCGGCGGAACGGGATAGGGACTCCAGCGTGGTTCCCGAGGACTGGAGGAACCGCAAGCGGTAAGCGCGCCCACCAGGCATAGCGCGGACAATTGGGCAAAACGCAAACGGGAACTCCTTTTCGCTATGCAAACTAGCGGAAACCGCGCAATTTGCGAATGAGAGCGTTACCGATTTGTCGCACCCTTTTGCACCCGGAATGTGATTAAATCGGCAAACAAGAAAGTCGTTGGGGGACGGGATGGAAGACATACCCTGGTATGCTGAAGCCTCGTTGCGGGCGCCGGGACGTGTTTTCTGTGCCGGAAGTCTGGCGCAATGCATCCGCAAATGGCAGCGACTTCCGGAGATCGATCAGAACTCGGCTTATATCAATCTGGCCAAGGAATTCGGTGGCCGTATGAAGCTTGGCCATGAGGATGTCGTGGCCCTGGCCCGCCATGATGATTTGCGCAAGATTTGACAGTTGCGACTTCGGCTTTGCGGTCATCTGAATTTACCAACGCCTGAACAAAGACTGCCCCGTTCGATCGTCATGGATTAAACCGCCATGGAAATGGAGGGATTCTTGGCGAAGCTGACAATACTGGCCGCCGGTATTCTTTTGTCGTCGGCATTGGCGCTGACCGGCTGCGGACAGGCCGCACCCGATTGCAAAACCTCCACCGGCGACCCTGCCTGCGCCAAGGCCGCCCAGCCGGCCACCGCGGCGAAAGCCAGCCCGACGGCCGAGGCCAGCGCCGTACCCAAGCCGCGACCGGAGCCGCAGGTCGTCGTCCATCCCGTTCCGGCGAAGAACAAACAAGCCAGCAAGAGGAAATCGCAGCAGCATCCCCTGGCGCGCCGAACGGCACGTCATTCCCCGCCGCACCGGACCTATGCACGGGCGCAGTGGAACAATCGCCGGGAAAGCCGACGGGATTGGAATGCCTATGACGAGCGGCGGGATGGCCGCGAATACCAGCCGCCGCCGGCTTATCAATCCGCGCCTGGCCCGGTGGCCGGCGGTTGCGATGACGCCTGTCAGTATCGCGCATGGTTCGAGCGCTACAGGGCGTGGTACGATCGCTATGGCCGGACCTATAGCGCCGCGCCGCCTTACGGATCCGCCTATCGTCATGATGACCGCCTGAGCCTCGGCACCGGCCAGCATCCGGACCAAAGCGAGCGCGACCGCCTCGCCCCCTGGCATGGCTATAATCCCAGCGACGGCCCGCAAAACGGTTACTGATCCGGTGCCGTTACATCCGCACTTGCTGCGCAAAAGCCAAAGGTGACGGCTTTCGCAAGCGTTCGCCGCATTCGCAAGCGATCTGCATGATTTCCACCACCCGAATCACGTCTTCCGGATAGGCATGCCGCTTGCCGCATTTCGAACAGAATATTTCCAAACCCGCCTGCCCTTCTTCCTGCGGTATTTTCTCGAGTTTCCGGTTCGCCAACTCGGCGCGAACATTGGCGGTAATGGCGTCGGCGCCGATCTCTTTGGCGAAGGCGAGCAGCTCATCGGGCTCCAGCACGACCCGGGTCAAGGACTGTCCCGTCGAACACATGACATTGAACATGCGAAGCGTGCGTTCTTCCCATTGCTCAAATGAATCCCTGAGATCGCTTCCTGGAAGATTTTGAATTCGGTCATAGCTTTCCTGGCGGAACCAGGGCACGCCGATCGCGCGTGGATTTTGAGACATTTTACGACCCTCGGCGGTTCACGGAAATATACGCGATAAATAAGCCAGCATCTGCCTCAGCGCTTTTCTTGCACCGGGCAACCTTTCCCAAACCCATGAACCGGGCCAGAAATTTTCATAAAAATCCCGTATAAGTGCGCGCGCCGGAGGCGCTTTGCGCAGAAAAACAAGCGGCCGTCCCCATCGCCATTGGCGCACGGGCTGTTGATTACCCCCCGGCTGTGCCCATAGAGAATAGTCGGCGGCGCTGCTAAAGGACGCCCCTCAAAAAGGCAGGGAGAAGCCATGAGCCATACCGGAAAATGTTTTTGTGGTGCCGTCGAACTGGAAGTGACCGGCTCGCCGGAAGCGATGGGTTATTGCCATTGCCAGTCCTGCCGGTCCTGGTCGGGCGGGCCGGTGAATGCCTTCAGCCTGTGGAAGCCTGACGCGGTGAAAGTCAAAAAAGGCGCGGAGCATGTCGCGACCTTCCAGAAGACCGAGATGAGCCAGCGGCAATATTGCGCCAAATGCGGCGGCCATCTGATGACCAACCATCCCACCTTGGGCCTGGTCGATGTTTTTACGGCAACGATTCCGACCTTGGAATTCGCGCCGGGCGTCCATGTCAATTATGGCGAGACCGTATTGCGGATCCGCGACGGACTTCCCAAGCTGAAGGACTTTCCCGCCGAGTTCGGCGGTTCCGGCGAAATGGTCCCGGAATAAACAAAAAGGGTCCGGCCACGCGCCGGACCCTTTTTATAAATGCCCGCGCCTCAGTTCGGCTTTGGCATGGGCTTGTTGTCCACCTTGTTCGTCCCCGGCCGGCAATGGCCGTCGATATAGGCGCCCGATTCAATCCGGATGTCCTGATGGATGACGTCGCCGGACATGTGCGCGGTACTGGTCAGGATGACTTTCTTCGCCTCGATCTTGCCTTCGATCGTTCCGGCCAGTTCGACAGTCTGGCCGTAGACCGAGCCTTTGACCTTTGCGCCGCTGCCAACGGTAACCGAAACGCCGTGGATATCGCCCTCCACTTCGCCATCGATCCGGATATCTTCCGTGCTTTCCAGCTGCCCGGTGATCTTGAGAGCCTTGCTGATCACCGAAGGCCCGGCGCTTTTCGCTACCGCGATCTCGGGAACGGGCTGCACACTGGGTTGAGGCGGCTTGACCACTGAAGCTGCCGCGACCGGCGCCGGCGTAAATTCCGCTGGCTTTTCGCCGACGGCGACACCCGTGTTGGGATCTTTCTCATTGCGATTGAACATGCTCATTGCCTGACCTCCGGTAGTTGTTCGAGGGTTTCAAAATAACTGGGCGGCCGCCACGGCATGCGCGCGTCGATCCGGGCGCCCTTTGCGACGGTAATCGTGTTGTGGAAAATCCGGCCGGTGACCTCGGCCGCACTGTCCAGCGTGACATTCAGGGCGAAGATCCGGCCCGCCAGCCGGCCCTCGATATGCACGTCCCGTGCTATCACATCGCCTTCCAGATAGCCGCCCGGACCCACCACCAGCCGGTCGGCGCAGACCTGTCCGCGGACATTTCCGTAAATATGCAATTCGCCATCGCTTTCGAGATCGCCGTTCACGGTGATGGCTTTCGAGAGATGCGAGGCAAGCGCGCCGGGACTTCCCTCCGCACGAGGAGGCCTAAGCAGGCGCCGGGGCGGCGCAACAGGCATCAAAGCACCCATCAGGTTCCATCACAGAGCCCCCGCTCTCCCCTCCGATATTGGCCGCATCTGCCGTGCCCCGCAAGTCGGGGCGCCCGCCATGAAAAAAACGCGATCCGCAATCGTTAAAAAGCGAATCCAACCGACAGATTATCAGAGGAATTTGGTGGGCGGTGACGGGCTCGAACCGCCGACCCTATCGGTGTAAACGATATGCTCTACCAACTGAGCTAACCGCCCCAAGGCAGCGCCTCATAGCATAAAGGCAGCGCCTCGTAACATATCGTTCCGGCCGGCCCAACTTGCTTCGCGACGGCTTTATTCCGAGCTGAGGACAAAATTGTTGCCTTCGGAATCCTTCATGATGGCGAAGGTGCCCCAGGGCTGTTTCTGCGGCGGCGACACAAATTCCACCCCCCGCTCCGACAGCTGGCGCCAGGTCGCCTCGACATCGTCGCAGGCCAGGGAACAGTTCATCCGCGTGCCGACGCGCCCCTCCTCGCCATCCATGGTAAACAGCACCAACCGGGTCTGGGCCTTGCCCAGGCGCAGCTCGATCCAGCGGCGCCCCGGTCCCATTTCCTGGTCGGTCGCAACCTTGAAATCCAGCTTCTCGGTATAGAATTTCAGCGCCCGGTCCTGGTCGGCGACGGGGATGCTCATGAATTTGAGGTGCGTGATCATGCGGATCTCCTTTGAGGAGACATCGTGCAAAAGCCGGGCTTGCGCTGGCAAGCATCCCAACAAATACTATAGCAATGGCTCGCAAAGCGCCGCTGGACGATTATCTCGTGGAGACGCTGCTGCCCGATCTGGCCGGCCATGATCGCGCGCCCTCAGCTTTTCTGGTCTATCTGAAGCTGTGGCACATGGCCGGCGGACCGGCGCGCGGCGTGCAGGCGAGCCTGTCGACACTCGCGGTGGAAACGGGCCTGTCGAAATCCTCGGTTCAGGCCGCGCTCCGCCATCTGCGCAGACGCAACTACGTCTCCAGCCGGCGCAACTCGCCGACCGCCATTCCCATCCACATCGTCAATGCCCCTTGGCGGGGCCGTTGACGGGATTAGTTCAGGGAATCCTTCAATTGCTTACCGGCGCGGAAGCGCGGCTGCTTGGACGGCTTGATGGTGATCTCTTCGCCGGTCTGAGGATTGCGGCCCTTGCCGCCGGCGCGGGTCGCCACCACGAAGACTCCGAACCCTGTGAGCCGGACCTCGTCGCCCGCCTTGAGCGAAGCCGCGATCAGGTCGAACACGCCATCCACGGCTTTGGCCGCGTCATTCTTCGGCAGGCCCGTGTGATCGGCCAGCTTTTGGATGAGATCGTTCTTGTTCACGAGTGACTCCTTTTCGCGCGATTCGTCCCGCTGCGGAGGGACTCTAGGGGCGGGGGACGAGCCTTGCCAAGGCGAAAAGTCGCGGAATCGGCGGGTTTTTGGCCAATTCCGGCTGATTCTGAGGGCCAAACCGCCTTCCAAGTCGCCGGAAGGGCAGATACCCCCCTCCCGCTCGTCCGGGTTTCCCGGGGGAAAGTCCCGCCGTCCGCCAAATCCGGCCGCCCCATCAAGCAAACCGGCGAAAGAAAAAGGGCCCGGAAATCTCCGGGCCCCAATTCCTATTCCAGTCCGTATCAATGGGTGATCAGCGGATCGGGATCGCCTTCATCCAGGGCCACCCGAGGCACCACATCGGCCTCCGGCTCGATCCAGTCGATGGCTTGCGGCTCGCGAACCAGAGCCACCTTCAGCACTTCGGCAACGTTGGAGACCGGCACGATCTTCAGGCCCACCTTCACATTGTCGGGCACTTCAGCCAGATCCTTCTCATTCTCCTTGGGAATGATCACGGTGGTGATCCCCGCCCGGAGCGCCGCCAGCAGCTTTTCCTTCAAGCCGCCGATCGGCAGAGCGCGGCCGCGCAAGGTGACCTCTCCCGTCATCGCCACATCGCGGCGGATGGGGATGCCAGTGAGCACCGAGACGATGGATGTCGCCATCGCCAGACCCGCGGACGGACCGTCCTTGGGGGTGGCGCCTTCGGGCACATGGACATGGATGTCCACCTTGTCGAAGGTCGGCGGCTTGATGCCGAAGGTGGTCGCCTTGGAGCGGACATAGGACCGCGCCGCGTCGATGGATTCCTTCATGACATCGCCCAGCTTGCCGGTGGCCTGGAAGCGGCCCTTGCCGGGCAGCATCACGGCCTCGATGGTCAGGGTCTCGCCGCCGACTTCGGTCCAGGCCAGACCGGTGACGACACCGACCTGATCTTCGCCCTCGACCTCGCCGTAGCGATATTTGCGAACCCCGGCATAGCTTTCCAGATTTTCGTGCGTCACCTCGACCGCCTTGGCCTTGGACGACATGATCTCCTTCACCGCCTTGCGCGACAGGTTGGCGATCTCGCGTTCGAGATTGCGCACGCCCGCCTCGCGGCTGTGATAGCGGATCAGGTCGCGCAGACCCGCATCGGTGATCTTCCACTCGTCATCCTTGAGGCCATGCGCCGCCATTTCCTTGGGGATCAAATGGCGCTTGGCGATCTCGACCTTCTCGTCCTCGGTGTAACCGGGGATGCGGATAATCTCCATGCGGTCCATCAGCGGTCCCGGCATGCGCAGGGAATTGGCCGTGGTCACGAACATCACGTCCGAAAGATCGAAATCGACTTCCAGATAATGGTCGTTGAAGGTCGAATTCTGCTCGGGATCCAGTACCTCCAGCAGCGCCGAAGACGGATCGCCGCGATAATCCGCGCCCAGCTTGTCGATCTCGTCGAGCAGGAACAGCGGATTGGCAGTCTTGGCCTTCTTCATCGACTGGATGATCTTGCCGGGCATCGAACCGATATAGGTGCGCCGGTGGCCACGGATCTCGGCCTCGTCACGCATGCCGCCCAGCGACATCCGCACGAATTCCCGGCCCGTCGCCTTGGCGATGGACTTGCCGAGCGAGGTCTTGCCCACGCCCGGCGGACCCACCAGACACAGGATCGGACCCTTCATTTTGCCCACGCGGCTCTGTACCGCGAGATATTCCAGAATCCGTTCCTTCACCTTTTCCAGGCCGTAATGGTCGTCATTGAGGACGGCTTCGGCGGCGGCGATATCCTTCTTGACCTTGGACTTCTTGCCCCAAGGCAAGGACAGCAGCCAATCGAGATAATTGCGCACGACCGTGGCTTCCGCGCTCATCGGCGACATGGAGCGAAGCTTCTTGACTTCGGCCATGGCCTTTTCGCGCGCTTCCTTGCTGAGCTTGGTCTTGCGGATGCGCTCTTCCAGCTCGTTCATCTCGTCGCGGCCTTCTTCACCTTCGCCGAGCTCCTTCTGGATCGCCTTCAGCTGCTCATTGAGATAATATTCGCGCTGGGTCTTCTCCATCTGGCGTTTAACGCGGCTGCGGATCTTGCGCTCGACTTGCAGCACGCCGATCTCGGCCTCGATCAGGGAGAGAACCTTTTCCAGCCTCTCGGTGGTGGAAAGCGTTTCCAGCAGCGCCTGGCGGTCGGAAATCTTCACCGACAGATGCGCCGCCACGGAGTCGGCCAACCGCGCCGGGTCCTCGATGGCGGCAACCGCCGCCAAAGTCTCGGACGGGATCTTCTTGTTGAGCTTGATATACTGCTCGAAATTGGTCTTGACCGTGCGCAGCAACGCCTCGCTCTCGCGCGCGGGCGGCGCCTCTTCGACAATCTTCTCGATCGTGGCCTGGAAGAAATCGGTGCGGCCGGTGAAGCCGGTGACGCGGGCGCGGCCCTTGCCTTCGACCAGCACGCGAACCGTCTGGTCGGGCAGCTTCAGCAGCTGCAGCACCGTCGCCAGGGTCCCGATGTTATGCAAGCCGTCCGGCGAGGGATCATCTTCTGCCGCCACCTTCTGGGTGAGCAGCAAAATCTGCTTCTCGTCATTCATCACTTCTTCGAGGGCCCGCACGGACTTTTCGCGGCCCACAAAGAGCGGCACGATCATGTGGGGGAACACCACGATATCGCGCAAGGGAAGAACCGGCGCGATATTCGCCGCCGCTTCGTCTGTAATTTTTTCGTCCACTTTCTTCACGGCGTCATCCGCCATTTTGTGCTCCTGCCGGCCAGCCCGCCGGCGTTTGAAATGGACCGCCCCTCAACATGGGCACGGTCCTCGTGAAAGAGTCGCCCAATTCCCCACAAGGCCGACTCCGGACGTCTTAAAATGGGCCGCTTGCGGCTTGGTTTCAAGGCGACGCAATGGCCTGGGCCGCTCAAGGTTCCGCCCGCGCACAATAAAGCGCACAAAATGAGGAGTTTCGCAGGCGACACATTGATGAAGATGCTTAAGACGCGGTCTGCTCGCGCGGCTGGCCCTTGTCCGAATAGGTATACAAAGGACGCGCCTTGCCATCGACCACATCGGCGGTGATGACCACTTCCTGGACCCCGTTGAGGGTCGGAAGCTCGAACATGGTCTCCAGCAGAATGCCTTCCAGGATCGAGCGCAGGCCGCGCGCGCCGGTCTTGCGCATGATCGCCCGGCGCGAAATCGAGTGCAGCGCCTCTTCCTGAAAACGCAGCTTGACGCCTTCCATTTCGAACATGCGCATATACTGCTTGGCCAGCGCGTTCTTGGGCCGCGTCAGAATTTCGATCAGCGCGGGCTCCGACAGATCGCCCAGAGTGGCCAGCACCGGCAGACGGCCGATGAATTCCGGGATCAGACCGAATTTGAGCAAATCCTCCGGCTCGATCTCGCGCAGGATTTCGCCCGTGCCGCGCTCGTCCGGACCCTTCACATTGGCGCCGAAGCCCATCGAGGTGCCCGAGGTGCGCGCCGAAATGATCTTGTCCAGCCCGGCGAAGGCGCCGCCGCAAATGAAGAGGATGTTGGTGGTATCGACCTGCAGGAACTCCTGCTGCGGATGCTTGCGCCCGCCCTGGGGCGGCACCGAGGCAACCGTGCCTTCCATGATCTTCAGCAGGGCCTGCTGCACGCCTTCGCCCGAGACGTCGCGGGTGATGGACGGATTATCGGACTTGCGGGAAATCTTGTCGACTTCGTCGATATAGACGATGCCGCGCTGGGCCCGTTCGACGTTATAGTCGGCGGCCTGCAGCAGCTTGAGGATGATGTTCTCGACGTCTTCGCCGACATAACCGGCTTCGGTCAAGGTCGTAGCGTCCGCCATGGTGAAAGGCACGTCCAGGATGCGCGCCAGGGTCTGCGCCAGCAAGGTCTTGCCGCAGCCGGTGGGGCCGATCAGCATGATGTTGGATTTGGCGAGTTCGACGTCGCCGTTCTTACCCGAACTGTTGATGCGCTTGTAGTGATTGTGGACGGCGACCGAGAGCACTTTTTTGGCGTGCGCCTGGCCCACTACGTAATCGTCCAGAACCTTGAAAATTTCCTGCGGGGTCGGCACGCCCTCTTTGGATTTCATGAAGGAGGTCTTGTTCTCCTCCCGGATGATTTCCATGCAGAGTTCGACGCATTCGTCGCAGATGAATACGGTCGGACCGGCAATGAGCTTGCGCACCTCATGCTGGCTCTTGCCGCAGAAGGAACAATAAAGCGTGTTCTTGGACTCGCCGCCGCTGGCCTTGCTCATCTCACATCCGGTCCTTCCACCGGGGGCCTCTCGCCCACTCGCAGTTCAGGTCTCCCACCCCAGGGTCGAAGTCCATGCTGCTTTGCACCATTCGGGAGGCGCCGAAGCACCCCTCTCGTCCCAACATTCGACCACGTTAGCGGCGGCGGGATCAAGATTTGTTTAATCCGTTCCAAGTACCGGAAAATTCAGGAACTTTTGCCCTTTTCCGAGACTCAAGGGGCTGTCTCGCCTTCCGGATGACGCGCCATAACCTGATCTAACAGCCCGAAACTCTTGGCTTCTTCCGCAGTCATATAAGTATCGCGGTCGAGCTGTTTTTCAATGGTTTCGACCGTCTGTCCCGTGTGCTTGGCATAGATCTCATTCAGCCGCCGCTTGAGTTTGACGATCTCTTGGGCATGGCGGGCGATGTCGGCGGCCTGACCGTAGAAGGAGGCGGAGGGCTGATGGACCATGATGCGCGCGTTCGGCAGCGCAAAACGCTCCCCCTTTTTTCCGGCGCAAAGCAGCAGCGACGCGGCCGAGGCGGCCTGGCCGATGCAGAAGGTCTGAACCGGCGGGCGGACATATTGCATCGTGTCGTAGATCGCCAGCCCGGCCGTCACCAACCCGCCGGGCGAGTTGATATACATGTGAACTTCTTTCTTGGGGTTTTCGGCCTCAAGAAACAGCAGTTGGGCGGTGATCAGGCTGGCGCCGTAATCCTCGATCGGGCCGGTGACGAAGATCACCCGCTCCTTGAGGAGGCGGGAATAGATGTCGAAAGCCCGCTCGCCGCGCGCGGTCTGCTCGACCACCATCGGCACCAAAGTGTTGTTATAATATTCCGTGGGATTGGCCATGGGCAGCTTTCCGATTCGATCCTGCAGGACGACAGTCTTACACTATCACCCGCTTAATATAGCGTTCCGCTCCCTGATTACGAGGATCAGGCGTTCTTGACGCTTTCCGGCAGATCGTCGGGGTCCTTGAACAGGGTCTCGCGGTCGACCGGCTTGTCCGTGACCTGGGCCAGTTCGGCAATGAAATCCACCACCTTCTCTTCGAACAAGGGGGCGCGGATTTCCGCCTGGGCCTGCTGGTTGTTGGCGTAATACTGGAACACCTGCTGTTCCTGGCCGGGGAACTGGCGGGCACGGGTCATAATGGCGCGATTGACCTCGTCGCCAGTGATGGAAATGCCGTTCTGCTCGCCCAGCTTGCCCAGCACCAGACCGAGCCGCACGCGGCGTTCGGCGATGGCGTGGTATTCCGCCTTGAGTTCGTCCTCGGTCTTGTCTTCGTCGGCGGCGGTCTTGCCTTCGCGCTTGAGCTCGGCCTCGACCTGGGCCCAGATGGATTCGAATTCGGCTTCCACCATCGCGGGCGGCAGCGGGAAACTGTGCGCGTTATCCAACGCGTCCAGGATGCGGCGCTTCAGATGCAGGCGGCTGGCGGCGGTGAAATCGCCCTTGACCTGATCGCGCACCCGCTCTTTCAAGGTCGCCAGATTGTCCAAACCCATCTTCTTGGCCAATTCGTCGTCGATCTTGGCTTCTTCCGGGGTCTTGATCTCCTTCACCGTCACGGCGAAGACCGCGTCTTTGCCGGCCAGCTCGGCAGCCTGATATTCGGCGGGGAAAGTCACCTTGACGTCGCGCTGCTCACCGGCCTTGGCGCCGATCAATTGTTCCTCGAAGCCGGGGATGAATTGGCCCGAGCCCAAGGTGAGATTGAAATCCTCGCCCTTGCCGCCTTCGAACTCCACGCCGTCGATGCTGCCGACGAAATCGATCTGGACGATATCGTCCTTCTCGGCCGCCTCGCCTTCCGGCCGGGCGGTAAAGCCGCGGCTCTGCTTGGCCAGGCGGTCCAGCGCCTCGTCCACATCGGCATCGGTGACCTCGGAGGTCAGGCGCTCGACGTTGAGCTTGGAAACATCGGTGGTCTCGAATTCCGGCATCAAGTCGACGGTGACGGTGAATTGCAGATCGGCCTTGCCGTCCACCACCTGCTGAACATCGCCGACCGGCTCGACCTTGGGCTGCAGCGCCGGCTTCAGCTGATTGTCGCTGATCGCTTTCTGGCTGCCTTCATTGACGGCCTGCTCGACCACTTCGCCCATCACGGACTTGCCAAACTGCTTCTTGAGGAAAGAGACCGGCGCCTTGCCGGGCCGGAAACCCTTGAGGTTTACGCGCGGCTTCATCTCTTCCAGTCGCTTGGTGACTTTGGCGTCCAACTCGCTGGCGGCCACGGTCACCGTGTACTGGCGGCGAAGATCCTCGGAAACCGTCTGGGTGATCTGCATTTCTATCTTCCTACTTATATATTCTGTCCCTGGGACTGGTGCGGGCAGAGGGACTTGAACCCCCACGACTTTCGTCACTGGAACCTAAATCCAGCGCGTCTACCAGTTCCGCCATGTCCGCGTTTGGGGCGAGCCCCGCCGAAGCGCGCCCCTATATCAAGTGTTGCGGGGGGTTACCAGCCGTTCCCGGCGCCCGGATGGGCTTTCCGAGGCGATTTCCGGGGGCCCGCCAGGGCCGGGCGGAACCCCGCCGCCCAAGACGCCGAGATAAAGCCGCGGCAAGTCCGGGCCAATCCCCGTGCCGGGCACGCCCGCTAGATCAAATCGCCTGAAGACTCGGGCGCGCGCCGCAGCGCAAATCCCCGGATCGCACTTGCCTGGACCGGGACGGAAGGCAAGCGGAGCGTTTCCGCCCAGCGCACCGCGAGAATCGCAAGCACCGTCACGGCGCATCCGCCGAATATGTCGATGAGATGATGCCCCCCCTGAATCGGCGCGGATACCAGAACGACGAGATTGAGGACCAACATGGGCCAGCGCAGCCAGACGATGGTGCGGGCATACCAGATCATCAATACCGCGAGCACCGCATGATAGGACGGAAAGGCGATCAGTCCGCGAACATCGGTCGGCGTGATGAAGCCGGGTCCGTTATGGAGCAATCTCACCAACGCGCGCCCATAATCCCCGGTGACATCCAGCACCAGATGGCGCTCCACGGCCGGCGGCAGCGGATAGATCGACTTTGCTCCCAGGGACGGGACGATCGTCCAGATCATGATCGCAATCAGCGCACCGACCGCGACGGCCAAGCAATAGCGATAGACCTCTTCGTGTCGGCCGCTCCAGGCCAGCACGATCATCAGAAATGCGATCTGCGGCAGGCTTGAGCGGTAGACATTGAAAAACACCCAGTTGATCGTCGGATGATGCGACATCGTCACCATCGTCCTGACCCAGTCGAAGCCCATGGCGTGATCGATGCTGGTGAGCACAAAATCAATTCGCGGGCCTGCGACGGTCAGAAGGAAATAGTTGAGGACGCTGGCGGCCGCGGAAAAGGCACAGAGAAAGCTCGCGCCGAGGAGCATCGCGGCGAGGTTGGGGTCGGGCCGTTTTGCGCAATAAAAAATTCCGCCCGCAAGAAGGGCCAGCGAGAGCAGTCCCAGCCTGGCATAGGCGACGACATCGATCGAGAAGTGGCCAAGCGCGGCCCAAACCACGTCCACCGCGATGACGCTCACGGCCAGGCCGAACAGGATGCGCGGAAGGGAAGAATTCATATCAGGCCCCGTGGAACCGATGTACCGCGCCAATCTTAACGTTTCTTCTATGGCGCGACGGTCCGGGCCTGCGTGGGGCAGATCCAGATGAAAAACATGCCGAAATCAGGCATTAAAAGACGTTAACCGGTCCCGGAGCCCGACAAGACTTTCCGGCAGGATCTCCGGCAGATCTTCCGCGATCAATCCTGGACCGAACCGTCCGGCCGCATCGCCGTGCAGCCAGGCCGCCGCGCAAGCCGCCTCGAAGGGGGGCATGCCCTGGGCCAGAAGGCCGCCGACAAACCCGGCCAACACGTCCCCCGCCCCCGCCGTCGCCAGGATGGCCGGCGCATTGGCATTGATCGCGGCCCGCCCGTCAGGGGCGGCAATGACCGTGTCGCTGCCCTTGAGCAGAACCACCACCTTCGCCCGCGCTGCAGCGCTTCGCGCCGCCTCGATTTTGCTGGCGGCGTTCTTCAGCAATCCCGGGAACAGGCGCTCAAATTCGCCCTCGTGCGGCGTCATCACCGTCGCGTGTTGGATTTTTCCGAACAGCGATTGGGGATCGTCCCGAAAGGCGGTAAGGGCGTCGGCATCGAGGACGGCCGCCGCCCCGCTCGCCAATATGGCTTCCACCAGGGCGCGGGTCTCTTTGCCGGTGCCAAGGCCGGGGCCGACGATTACGGCGTTGAGCCGGACATCGGACAAAAGCTCCGCCAGCCCCCTCGCACCTCTGAAGGGCTTGACCATGATGGCCGTGAGCTGCGCCGCATTGATCGCCACCGCGTCTTCTTGGGCGGCGACGCTGACAAGGCCCGCCCCGATGCGAAGCGCGCCTCGCGCCGCCAGTCGCGCTGCGCCGGTGGCATGCGCGGGCCCCGATACCGCCACACAATGGCCGCGGGTATATTTGTTGGCATCGGCCTTCGGCCAGCGATACTGCGAACCCCAAAGGGCGGGTGCGTTTTCGAACAGGCGAATGCCATCGCACGCCGCTTCCGGAATGCCGATATCCGCCAGCAGGGTTTCGCCGCACAGATCGCGGCCCGGCAGCAGCAGATGCGCGGGCTTCAGGCGAAAAAAGGTGACGGTGATAGCGGCGCGGACCGCGATGCCGCGAACCTGACCATTGTCGCCGTCCACGCCGCTGGGCACGTCGATGGCGACGACCGGAACATGGGTGTGGTTTACCGCCTCGACCAGCACCCCGTAATCGCCGCCCAGTGGCCGCGACAGGCCCGCGCCAAACAGCGCATCCACGATCAGCGCAGCACCATCCAGCGCGGCTGGTGTCAGCGGCGCGCGTGCACCCTCCCATCGCGCCGCCATCGCGGCGGCATCGCCCTTGTGATCGATCCCGGCGGCGACAAGGACATCGAACCCGCCCAGCGCCAGGAGGCGCGCGACCACAAAACCATCACCGCCATTGTTTCCGGGGCCGCACAGGACAATCGTGCGGCAAGGCGAAAACCGCGATGTGATGATTCCGGCCACGGCCGCGCCGGCATTCTCCATCAAAGTGAGCGACGCCACGCCGGCCTTCACCGCCAGATCATCGGCACGGCGCATTTCCGCATTGCTGAGAACCCGGCCGCTCATGCAAAGCCTTCGGGAATGTCGTCGAAATGCGGATCGATCCCCTCATAAGCCTGGGCCGCCTGCAGCACGCCCCAATCGTCATAATGCCGGCCGACAATCTGCAAGCCGACCGGCAGTCCCGCGGCGGTGCGTCCGCACGGCACGCTGGCGGCCGGTTGCTGCGTCAGGTTGAACGGATAGCTGAAAGGCGTCCAGCTCGGCCAGGAGCCGTTATCGGCGTAAGGCGAGATTTTTCCGACATCGAAGGCCGTCACCGCCAGCGACGGTGTCAGCAGAAAATCATATTGTTCCATGAACACGCGCATCTGGCTGGCGTAAGCGCCGCGCGCGACATTGGCTTCGATATAATGACGGATGGGGATCGCTGCGCCCTCCTGCGCGATCGCCGCCAGGCCCGGGTCGAGCAAAGCCTTTTTCTCCGCCGCCGCCGCGCCAAATAGAAAACCCGCCCCGGCCCACCACAAAGTCCGAAAAATCTCGACCGGATCGCCGCCGGGCGGATCGACTTCTTCGACATCGGCGCCAAGTTCGGAAAAGCGTTTGGCGGCGGCGGCGACCAGCGCCGCCACCTGCGGTTCGACATTTTTCGCAAACCCCATCGCCGGGCTGAAGGCGATGCGCTTGCCGCGAACGCCGTCTCTCAACCCATCGGCAAAGCTGCGCCCGGGCGGCGGCAGCGCCTGCCAGTCGCGCGCATCGGGACGCGCCATGACGTCCAGCAGCATGGCACTGCCTTCAACGTCGCGGCTCATCGGGCCCGTATGAGACAAAGTGCCGAAAGGTGAAACCGGCCAGGCCGGCACGCGCCCGAAATTCGGCTTGATACCGAAAACACCGCTGAAGCCGGCCGGAATGCGGATCGATCCGCCGCCGTCGGTGCCAAGTGCCAAAGGCGTCAGGCGCGCCGCCAGCGCCGCGGACGAGCCGCCCGACGAGCCGCCTGGCGTCTTGTCCAGATTCCACGGATTGCGGGTGATGCCGCACAAGGGCGAATCCGTCACGCCCTTCCAGCCATGGTCGGGCGATGCGACCTTGCCCAGCAGCACCGCCCCTGCTTCGCGCAACCGCGCCACCGCGGGCGCGTCATGCTCCCATGGCTGAGCGGGATCGATAGTGCGCGAGCCGCGCAAGGTCGGCCAGCCGCGGGTGAGAAGAATATCCTTCACCGCCACCGGCACGCCGTCCAGCGGCGAAAGCGGCGCGCCTTTTGCCCACCGCTCTTCGGAGGCGCGCGCCTGCGCCAATGTGGTGATTTCGTCGATCAGGCAGAAGGCGTTGGTTTTGACATCGAGTGCGGCAATGCGCGCCAACAGCGCCTTGGCGACCTCTACCGGCGAGATTTCACGGCTGCGGAAGGCCGCCGACAGACGCGGCGCATTCCAATACCAAAGCTCAGTCATGCCAAAATTCAACCATACCAAATTCAATCATGTTTGAAATGCGCCTTCAGGCGCGCCAGGGCATCCTCGATCACCCCGCGCTGCTTGCAGAAAGCAAAACGCACATAGGTATCGGGCCGCGACGAACCGGAGAAGAACTCGCTGAGCGGAATCAGCGCCACGCCAGCCTCGCGCACCAGCCGCTCGCAGAAAGCGCGATCCTTTTCGTTGGTGAGGCCGGCAATGCCGGCGGTCAGGAAATACGTCCCCTCGCTGGGCACGATATCGAACCCGATCTCGCGAAGCCCGTCCGCCAGAAGATCGCGATTGCCCTGCAGCCGCTCCGTCAAGGCCATCGCCGAGTCCATTTCATGCGCCAGGCCGTGCGCGATGCCCAGCTGCAGCGAAGGCGGCGTGGTGAAGGTGAGGAACTGATGCGCCTTGGCGATCACCGAGATCATCTCGCGCGGCCCCATCAGCCAGCCGACCTTCCAGCCGGTGAGGGAAAAGATCTTTCCCGCCGAGCTCACCCGCACCACGCGCTCGCGCATTCCCGGCAAGGTCGCCAGCGGAATATGCGGCCGCCCGTCATAGGTGAGATGTTCATAGACCTCGTCGCAGATCGCATAGGCATTGCTTTCGCGCAGCGCGTGCGCAATCGCTTCCATTTCCTCCGCGTCAAACACGCGGCCGATGGGATTGAGCGGCGTGTTGACCATGACCACGCGCGTGCGCGGCGTGATCGCGGCCGCCAGCATGGCGTAGGTCAGCCGGAAATCGGGCGGCGCCAGGGTGACGGTCTTGACCACAGCGCCCGCCGCTTCCGCGATGGGGCGGTAGGAATCATAGGCGGGCTCGATCAGCACGATTTCATCGCCCGGTCCCACCAGTCCGAGGATCGCGGCGGTGAGCGCCTCGGTCCCGCCGGACGTGACCAGCACCTCATCGCGCCAATCATAGTCCAGGCCGTAAAACCGTTTGGCGTGGGCCGACAATTCGCGCCGCAGCTCCGCCATGCCGGGCATGGGCGGATATTGGTTGGGGCCCTCCATCAGCACCTTGGCCGCCGCGGCGCGGATCGATTCCGGCCCATCCTGGTCGGGAAAGCCCTGCCCCAGATTGACGGCCTTGTGCTCGGTGGCGAGGGCCGACATGACGGTGAAAATGGTCGTTCCCTGCCTGGCGAAGACCGGGTTGAAGGCGGGGGACGTGCTCATGCGGCCACTTTTGCAGAGGCGGGCCGGACTGACAAATGCCTGACAAATGGCTGGGCGGGCCGCCCGTAAAGCGAGCAGGCTGCCCCTATTATGTGCAGATGCGACTGCCGCTCCTGTGAGCAACTCTCACAAATCCTTGAAAACCCAGGTAAATGCGGCAAAAAAGTCCGGCACAAGTCCTGCAACTTCGCTAAAACCGCGTCAACGAGACGCTCGGCGGGCAAAGGTGCACATGAAAAAGATCGAAGCTATCATCAAGCCTTTCAAGCTCGACGAGGTGAAAGAGGCGCTGCAGGAAGTCGGCGTGCAAGGCATCACGGTGACGGAAGCCAAGGGGTTTGGCCGCCAGAAAGGTCATACCGAGCTTTACCGCGGCGCCGAATATGTCGTGGATTTCCTGCCCAAGGTGAAAATCGAGATCGTGGTGCCGGACTCCCGGCTGGAAGCCTCGATCGAAGCGATCCAGAAGGCTGCGCGCACGGGCCGCATCGGCGACGGCAAGATTTTCGTCCTCAATGTCGAGGAAGTCATCCGCATCCGCACGGGCGAGACCGGGCCGGACGCAATTTGAAACTGAAGGGGCGCCGGAGCGACCGGCCAGAGCGACCAAAGTGAATCCAAAAGCGCGGCAAACCGCGCCGGGGTGTGTTTAGACAATCATCGAAGGGAAGAACGAACCAATGGCCGAGAAGAAAACGAGCGCGGGCGACATCCTGAAGCTCATCAAGGAAAAAGACGTCAAATTCGTCGATGTGCGCTTCACCGATCCGCGCGGCAAGTGGCAGCACGTCACGTTCGATCTCTCGATGGTCGACGAAGATTTTCTCAACCACGGCACCATGTTCGATGGCTCCTCCATCGCCGGCTGGAAGGCGATCAACGAGTCCGACATGCTCCTGATGCCGGACCTCGACACGGCGGTGATCGATCCCTTCTTCGCCCAGACCACCCTGATCCTGGTCTGCGACGTGCACGAGCCCACCACCGGCCAGCGCTATGGCCGCTGCCCGCGCTCCATCGCCAAGTCCGCCGAGGCCTATGTGAATTCCTCGGGCATCGGCGACACCACCTATTTCGGTCCGGAAGCCGAATTCTTCGTGTTCGACGATGTGCGTTTCGACGTCGGGATGAACAAGGGGTTCTATTACGTCGACAGCAAGGAAGGCGCCTACAATTCGGGTACCGAATATGAGCAAGGCAATCTGGGCCACCGGCCCGGCGTCAAGGGCGGCTATTTTCCCGTGCCGCCGGTCGATTCCGAACAGGACATGCGCGGTGAAATGCTCGCCATCATGGGCGACATGGGCATCCAGCCGGAAAAGCACCATCACGAAGTCGCCACCGCGCAGCATGAACTTGGTTTCAAGTTCAACACGCTGACAAAGTGCGGCGATTATATGCAGATCTACAAATATGTGATCCATCAGGTCGCCCAATCCTATGGCAAGTCGGCGACCTTCATGCCCAAGCCGATCTATGGCGATAACGGCTCGGGCATGCATGTGCATCAGTCGATCTGGAAGGCCGGCAAGCCGCTGTTCGCGGGTTCGGGCTATGCGGACCTGTCGGATCTTTGCCTCTATTACATTGGCGGCATCATCAAGCACGCCAAGGCTCTCAATGCCTTCACCAACCCGCTGACCAACAGCTACAAGCGATTGATCCCGGGCTTCGAAGCGCCGGTGCTGCTGGCCTATTCCTCGCGCAACCGTTCGGCCTCCTGCCGCATCCCGTTCTCGCCCTCGCCCAACGGCAAGCGCGTGGAAGTGCGTTTCCCGGATCCGGGCGCCAATCCCTATCTCGCCTATGCCGCGCTGCTGATGGCGGGCCTGGACGGGATCGAGAACAAGATTCATCCGGGCGGCCCGATGGACAAGGATCTTTATGCCTTGCCGCCGGAAGAACTGGCCAAGGTGCCGCAGGTTTGCGGTTCCTTGCGCGAGGCGCTGGACAATCTCGACAAGGACCGCACCTTCCTCAAAAAGGGCGGCGTCTTCAGCGACGACTTCATCGACAGCTATATCGAGCTCAAGATGAGCGAAGTGTATGCCTTCGAGCACACGCCTCACCCGGTCGAATTCAAGATGTATTATTCGGTCTGATTTTTTCGGACCTGGAATGCAAAAGGCCGGACGCAAGTCCGGCCTTTTTCTTTTTCGCTGGCGCCGAACCTCAGGCGAACGCGGCAACCCGCGCGGGCGCCTTCACCGGCAGCACCACGAAGGCGCAGCAGCCCGCACCCTCCTGGCTTTCTATCCAGGCGCGCCCGCCATGCAGCTCGGTCAGGCCGCGCACCAGCGCCAGACCCAGTCCGGTGCCGCCGCCCTGGCGGTCATAGCGATTGTCGACCTGGCTGAACGGCGTGAAAATCGTATCCAGCTTCTCGTGCGGAATGCCGGGGCCATTGTCCCGGACCATGATCTGGAACCCGCCATCGCGAGCTGCACTCGCCACCACTTCAATCCGCCCGCCCGGAGGGGTGAATTTGACCGCGTTGGAAACCAGATTGATCAGGATCTGGCGCAAGGCCCGCTCGTCGGCGAAAAGCGGCGGACAGGACGGTTCCACCTCGATGGTCAGAACCTGATGCCTCTCGCTTGCCTTCATGCCCGCCAGCTTCAGCGCGATTTCCAAGGTGCGGCGCGCGTCCAGCGGATGGGGGGAAATCTCCATCCGGCCGGCCTCGATCTTGGCGATATCCAGCAGATCATTGATCAGCGAAAGAAGATGCGCACCCGAGGAATGAATGTCGCCGGCATAGTCCTTGTAGCGCTCGTTGCTCACAGGGCCGAAACATTCCTGGGCGATAATTTCGGAGAATCCCAGAATGGCATTCAAGGGAGTCCGTAACTCGTGACTCATGTTGGCGAGAAAGGCCGTCTTGGAGGCGTTGGCGGTTTCCGCCTCGAACCGTTTCTTCAACGCCTCGTCGCGTGTCTCCTCCAACTCGCGCGCCAGATCCTCGACTTTGAAGCGCAACAGCGTGTCCTGTTGCATTTGAACTATAAGCGGTCTGCCGATCAACCACAGATGGAGCCCGAAGAAAGGCGCCGCAACGGCTATGGCATAGTCAAGGTTCGAATTTCCAAGTGCAAAGCGCGCGGTGACCATCAGGCATATCGGTGCGAGGGCGCAGACAAACCTCGTCATGTTGCCGCCACGCGCCAGCAATAGGGCAGAACCCACGGCCATCGAGCAACAGGCGAGAAAAAGGTGGTTTATCACATTGCCATCGTCCCATAACAGCCACGGCATCGTGCCCCAGGCCGTGCTAGCTGCCAGCTGCAGGATGCAATAGCGGCGATACCAGGTCGCGATACCGGTATCGGGATGATGAGCCATTTGCTTCTGGTATCTGGCGGTCATCGCCACCGCGGCCGCGTTGACGGCCAGGACCATCAATGGCAGGAACAATGTATGTGTCAGAGGCCTGTGACCCAGAAATCCAGCCTGATCAGAGCAAAATATGGCCAGCGCCAGCGCCCATAGCGGTGACGATATCCGTGTCGCCCGCACCGAGCGCGCGGCCAGGTCGAGCTGGGCTTTCAGCACGCGGACGTCGCCGCGGGTAGCCTGGTTCGCTGTCAACATGCCAAACAATCGTTTCACCCGGCGCCGCCCCGCGCAGCAAGGCTAAATTTAGCGCCTCGGCACTTAACCAATTGCTGACGGGAACTCAGGCGCGGGCGCGCGTTCCGCTGACCGGCATGGTTGACGGAAAGTAAAGCACAGCGGTGAGGCCGGTGCCCGGGCTGCTTTGGAGTGAAATCTTGCCTCCATGCAGCCGCACCAGCCCGTCGACCAGGGCCAGGCCCAGGCCGGTGCCACCGGCCTCGCGGTCGAACCGGTTGTCGATCTGCGAGAATGGCTCCAGCACCCGCGCCAGCTTGTCTTCCGGAATGCCGGGACCATCGTCCTTGACGATGACCTCCAGCCCGCCGCCAGGACGACCGGTGCAGGTGACGACGATATGCCCGCCCTCGGGCGTGAATTTCACGGCGTTGGAGAGAAGGTTCAGCAGCATCTGGCGAAAGGCGCGTTCGTCGGCCAGCACCAGGGGCGTATCGGGGGCGAATTCGATTTCCAGCGATTGGTGTTTCTGAACCGCGCGCGGACCCATCAGTCGGTCGACGCTATCCATCACGTCACGTGGATTGACCCATTGCGGCTCGATCTCCATGCGGCCGGATTCGATCTTGGCGACATCGAGCATGTCGTTGATCAGGGACAGAAGATGATCGCCGGAGGAATGGATGTCGGTGGCATAGTCGGAATACCGGTCGATCTGGTCTCGGCCCATGCTTTGATTCGCGATGATCTCGGAGAATCCCAGGATGGCATTCAGGGGCGTGCGCAATTCATGGCTCATATTGGCGAGAAAGGCGGTCTTGGAGGCGTTGGCGGTTTCCGCCTCATAGCGCTTGCGCAGGGCATCGTCGCGGGCAACGCGCAGGGCCGCTGCGAGGTCCTCATTGACGAAACGCGCCGCAATCATGGCCTCGATCTGACGATTGAAGCCGCGTCCCATTAGCCAGAGATAAATCGTATAGATCACAATGAACGGCGCCATGATCTGGGCGAGCGCTTCACCCGCCGTCACCAATCTCAGAAACATCGCTCCGCCCTGCACCGCCAGCGCCAGTGTCAGCAGACGCAGGTGAACCGAGCGCGCAAGGACGACGGCATAGCCGACCAACGAAATGATCATGATGACGAGAATCTGGTTGACCGGATTTCCCGGCAGCCAGAACAGGAAAGCGATGGTGCCCCAGACGCCGCTGAACAGGACCTGGCTGGCGATCAAGAGCCGCTCCACCAGCAGAACCTTTTCCGCTTCGACACGGCGGTACCGCCGATAGATGACAAACGCGACGGCGGCGCTGACAAATTGCAGCCCTTCGGCCAGCCACAGATGCGACGCCGGCACCCTGCCGAACGGACTGACGGACAGCACCAGGGCGGGAACAAAGATGGCGGTAAACAGGGGATTGAAGACAATCGTCGCCGTCAGACTGTCGACGACAATCTGCAGTCTGGCCTGCAGCACCCTCCGGTCATGAAGGACGGGCAGCGGCGATGTCGGCGCGATCTCAGCCACGGCGGTTGCGAAGAGGCATTTCCCTGCCCAAGTTAGGGGCCAAGCGTTAAGAATGGCTCTCGTGCAGGAAAACGGTGCGCCGGACCCCGTGCTTGGTTAACGTCCTCAAAGATTTGACGATTCGGCTATGCCCAAAGACACCCAAGACCTGTTCGCCTCCGCCAGTTCCACTTCCAAAGCGTATACCGCCAAGGACATCGAGGTTCTCGAGGGCCTGGAGCCTGTGCGCCGCCGCCCCGGCATGTATATCGGCGGCACCGATATCAGCGCGCTGCACCACCTTGCCGCCGAAATTCTGGACAATGCCATGGACGAAGCGGTGGCCGGCCATGCCAGCCGTATCGAGATGGAACTCGGGCCGGACAATGTCCTGACCGTTCGCGACAATGGCCGCGGCATGCCGGTGGACCCTCATCCGAAATTCAAGAACAAGTCGGCGCTGGAAGTGATCATGACCACGCTGCATGCCGGCGGCAAATTTGACAGCAAGGCCTATGAAACCAGTGGCGGCCTGCACGGCGTCGGGGCCTCGGTGGTCAACGCCCTGTCGGAATGGCTGGAAGTGGATGTGGCGCGCGACAAGCGCGGCCACAAGATGCGCTTCGAACGCGGTGAGCCGAAGGGCAAACTCAAGGATATGGGCGCGGTCAATCGCCGGGGCACCACCGTCACCTTCAAACCCGATGTGAAGATCTTCGGCGACGTGCAATTCTCGCCGGCGCGGCTCTACCGCATGGCCAAATCCAAGGCCTATCTGTTCCGGGGCGTGGAGATTCGCTGGGCCTGCGATCCGGCGTTGATCAAGGACGAAACCCCGGCGGAAGACACGCTGAAATTCCCCGGCGGGTTGCTGGACTTTCTCAAAAGCGAAATCGGCAAGTCCAACACCATCAACAGCCGCGATTTCGCCGGCCGCACCGAAAACAAGGACGGTCGGGGGGCGGTGGAATGGGCGGTAGCCTGGACACCGGCGATCGATCCCTTCGTCCACTCTTATTGCAACACCATTCCCACGCCGCAGGGCGGCACGCACGAACAGGGCCTGCGCAACGCCCTGACCAAGGCCCTGCGCGCCCATGGCGAGCGCGCCAACAATCGCAAGACCGCCCTCATCACCAACGACGATGTGATGGAAGGCGCCTGCGCCGTCTTGTCGGTCTTCATCCGCGAGCCGGAATTCCAGGGCCAGACCAAGGACAAGCTCTCCAGCCCCGACGCCCAGCGCCTGGTGGAAACGGTGATGCGCGACCATTTCGATCACTGGCTGGCGGACAGCCCTGCCGAAGCCGACAAACTTTTGGACTTCGTCATCGATCAAGCCGAAGACCGTCTCCGCAAGCGGCAGGAAAAGGAAGTCTCGCGCAAAGCCGCGACCCGCAAGCTGCGCCTGCCCGGCAAACTGGCCGATTGCACGCGCGACGCAGCGCTGGGCACCGAGATTTTCCTGGTCGAAGGCGATTCGGCGGGCGGCAGCGCCAAGCAGGCCCGCGACCGCGCCACCCAGGCGATCCTTCCGCTTCGCGGCAAGATCCTCAACGTCGCCAGTGCCGGCGCGGGGAAATTGCAGCAGAACCAGGAATTGTCGGATCTGGTGCAGGCCCTGGGCTGCGGCACCGGCGCGAAATACCGCGAGGACGATCTGCGCTACGAAAAAGTCATCGTGATGACCGACGCCGATGTCGACGGCGCGCACATCGCTTCCTTGCTGCTGACTTTTTTCTATCGCGAAATGCCGGAATTGATCGGCGGCGGCCATCTCTATCTCGCCATGCCGCCGCTTTATCGTTTGGCGCAGGGCGCCAAGACCATTTATGCCCGTGACGATGCCGACCGCGAACGCCTTCTCAAAAGCGAGTTCCGCGCCAATGCCAAGGTGGAGGTCTCGCGCTTCAAGGGCCTGGGCGAAATGATGCCCCAGCAATTGAAGGAAACCACCATGCGCCCCGGCAACCGCACGCTGATTCAAGTGCAGATTACCGATGGCGCGGGAACCGACGACATGGTCGAGCGCTTGATGGGCAAGAAAGCGGAACTGCGCTTTCAGTTCATTCAGGAAAATGCCGCCTTCGCCACTGGCGTCGATATCTAGTTGATCCGAAGTTTGGTCACCAGTTCGACTCCGTCACCGAATTGCGATGGTGTTGCCAACGTTCCGCGCGCCTTCTGCAAAGCCAATCCACCGGGCGGCAGTCCGTAGCGCTGCTCGGACAATTGCACGGTAAAGGGCGCCGACCGCTTTGTCGTCAGTGTGACGGTGGAATCACGGCATCCCGGCGAGGCGCAACTGATCAGCAGTCGGCGCGCAGGCCCACTGACGGGGAATTTTTGGCCATCTACCGCTACGCGCGTCAGACCGGCCGCGGCAGGCACCGTTAGCGTCATCCCGTCTGCCGCCTGCGATCCCTGCAGTTTCACGATCACATCGGCGCCCTCACGCGTCACGGTGGCAGTCGGCGAGGCAAAGCGCGGTGTGCCGGCGGCGGCGACATAGCCATGCCATGTCGTGTCATCGGCAATGACCTGCGGCTTCTGAGAGAAAGCTGCCGCCGCGCGCACCGCGTCCGGCAAGGGCCGCACCGGGTCCGCCACCCAGGACGCATGTCCATCGGCCTGGACATAGCGGAAATTCAACCTCTGGGGATGGGCCGTGTCATAGGCTGGTACAAAGCCCGCAGCCACCGTCAAAAGAAGGGCCAGCACACCGCAGGCAATCGCCTGCGGCCGGTCGAAGCGCAGCAACGGCAACACGGTCATCAATCCCATCGCAGCGGGCAGAGTGAAGAGAGGCGTCACGGCCAGGCCCATCAGCGGCTCGGCCGCCGCCGTGAGCTGAATCCAGATCAGCAGCGATGCCAGCGCCGGCACCCAGGAAATTCCGAACGGCAAAGCGGCCGCCGCGACCAGGGACGGAAACAGGAAATAGGGACTGAGGCCCGGGAGCGCCCAGGCCGCGACGACCGCAAATCCCGCGAACCACAACCAGCTTGCCGTCGCGGTGGCCCGGCGGGCAGCCAGCAGCGCGAGCGACCATACCCCCGATGCCAACGCCAGGCGCAGCATCAGTGGCTGGGCATAGGAAGGATCGGCATGGCCCGAAATCAGCGCGGCAATTCCCTTCAGCGCGAATCCGCCCGCTACCGCCCCGATCAGAAAAGCCGGCGGCATCAGAAGACCGCCGACGGTGGGGCGTCGTCGCCACGCCGCAAGTGCGATCACGGCAAACGCTAACAGCGAAAGCGGCAGCGCCCAGGCCGCGCCAAGGCGCGGCAGCCATATGCCCATCACGTCGAGATAAATCGCGTTTCCGCTTTTCAGGCTCGCAAAATCTCTGTCCAACAGCGCGCGGGTCAGACCGAGAACGGCATCGCCACTGCTTTGCAGGCTGCGCGGATCGAGATTGGCGATCGTGTCCCGGGCGGTGTGGTAATGCGCGACCTCGCCGACAAAGGCGAAATTGTAACCCGTCAGGCCCGCATTCAGGAACGGTGTCAGATCCGTGTCGTTGGGCAGGATCTTGAAGATTTCCCCATAGAGCGAACTGGTCGCGAGGCGCGGCGCGCTATCGGCATACAGATCGATCAGCCGAGCGTCACCCGGACTGATCTGGAACAACAGGCTCTGGCCGGCCGAACCACGCTGATCGTCATTGATGACCACGCCCACGCGGTCGCGCCAGCGCGCATCCCGCACAAAGGCGGTGGCGCCCAGCAAACCGGCTTCTTCGCCGTCGGTGAACAAGGCGATGACCGGATGCCGCGATGTAATCGCCCCCGCTTTCAAGGCGCGGATAGTCTCCAGCAGCGTGGCGACCCCGGAGCCGTCATCGCCCGCGCCCGGTCCTGCCGGGACAGAGTCCAGATGCGCCATCAACAGGATGGCTTTGCCGTTTCCCGGAATCGCTTCCGCGACGAGATCGATGATGTCGGCGCATTCGATGGCAGACCAGCGCGGCTCGCCATAGCATTGGCGGGCGCGCAGTTCGGTCACCGGAACGCCCAATGCCGCAAGCTCCCGGCGCACGCGGGCGTGAACGGCTATATTCTCCGCCGAGCCTGCCGGGTGCGGCCGCTGTGGCCCCTCGATCCGGGCCAGCACGGCCTCCGCGCGCGCCGCCGAAAACTGATTCGCCGGAGCGTCCGCACCGCGCGGCGCCGTCCCGCTTTGCACATGTGCCGCCAAGAACCAGACGGCGACCGACACCAGAGCCAACAGCCAATTACGCATGCGTGTCATCCCGCCCTTCGCATGAAGCTGCCGCGAAGCGCTACGCTGCGCAACTGGAACGCTTTTGCCCAGCGCCCGCGTTATTTTTGAGACAGTCGAGAAGCCGAGGCCCGCTACCGGATTCTTGCCGGTTTCACATTCGGCGCCGCTCGATTCCCCTTTATTGGGGATTTTCCTCTGCAATTAACCCCGCCGGCTTTATTGACTTTCTGAAGTTTCTTCCTATTTTGCAGTGCATCAGAGCGGGCGGCCAATTCGGGCTGCCAAGCTTGGGCGCGGTGAACGCGCCCCTTTTCAGGAGCGTGCTACGACCCAAGTGACGATCTCCGGCGCGGAAGCCGGAACCAGCGAAGTTGCAATCACAGTTTCGCCCACCACCCCAATCGGCTTTGAAGGCCTGGGCCTTTCCCCCGACATTCTCAAGGCGGTGGCCGATACCGGCTACACCACGCCGACGCCCATCCAGGCGCAAGGCATCCCGATCGTGCTGGAACGGCGCGATCTGATCGGCATCGCCCAGACCGGTACCGGCAAGACCGCCAGCTTCACCCTGCCCATGATCGAAATGCTGGCGCGCGGCCGCGCCAAGGCGCGCATGCCCCGCGCCCTGGTGCTGGAGCCCACCCGCGAATTGGCGGACCAGGTGGCGGAAAGCTTCAACCGCTACAGCAAATATTCCAAGCTCAGCCACGCGCTTTTGATCGGCGGCGTCTCGATGGACGACCAGACCAAGAAGCTCGACCGCGGCGTCGATGTCTTGATCGCCACCCCGGGACGCCTGCTCGATCATTTCGAACGCGGACGGCTGATGCTGTCCCAGGCCAATATTCTGGTGATCGACGAAGCCGATCGCATGCTGGACATGGGCTTCATTCCGGACGTGGAGCGGATCTGCAAAATGCTGCCCTTCACGCGCCAGACCTTGTTCTATTCGGCCACCATGCCGCCGGAAATCCAGCGCCTCACCGACCAGTTCCTCCACAATCCGGTGCGGGTCGAAGTTTCACGCCCGGCCACCACCGCCGCCAACATCACTCAGGAATTGGTGGAAATTCCCGCCAACGATTGGGCCAAGCGCGAAGCGCTCCGCCGGCTGATCCGCGAGGCGGAACCCACGCTCAACAACGCCATCGTCTTCTGCAACCGCAAGCGCGACGTCGATGTCGTCGCCAAATCGCTCACCAAGCACGGCTTCGACGCGGCGCCCATCCACGGCGATCTCGATCAATCCTTGCGCACCAAGACCCTGGATCGCTTCCGGGCCGGCGAACTCAAGATTCTGGTCGCCAGCGACGTGGCCGCCCGCGGCCTCGACGTGCCCGCGGTCAGCCATATCTTCAATTTCGACGTGCCGATCCATGCCGATGATTATGTCCATCGCATCGGCCGCACCGGGCGCGCCGGACGCAGCGGCCAAGCCTATATGCTGGCATCGCCCCGCGACGCTAAATATGTGGAATTCATCGAAAAACTCACCGGCAACAAACTCTCACGCCGCCAGATGACCGATCTGGAAGTGCGCGAAGATCGCGCGCCGCGCCGTGACGACAAGCGCGGTGGACGCGATCGCGGACGCGGGCCCAAACGCGATCACGATCGCCGGCCCCCGGGCGGAAAATTCCACGACCAGGTTGCTCCCACCGAGCCGGTGCGCGAGGCGCTGGTGGAAGCGAGCGCGCCGCAACCTGCGATTCTCGACGCTCCCCAGAGAGAGCAGCCGCGCGATCAGAAGCGTCACGAACAACCCCGACCGGAAAGACCGCATCGGGAGCCGAAGCCGCATCCGGAAAAAAAGATGCACGACAAGCCCCGGAGCCGGAGCAATGACGCCGAAATCCGCACCGTGGACAAAAGCGAGCTGCCCGCGTTCCTGTTCCGCAAAGTGCCGCTGGCAAAACGCGAACCCCAGGAATAGTGGCTGGCGGTTTTTCGGACCGAGAAAAGCCGCAAACTCGCGTTTTTCCAAAGCATTCGATTAACGGTTTCTTACGGACCACCCGACCAAACTCGCGGACAGGCCCCCTTGGCCCAGGATGGGGGGCGGGGGATGTTGCGTTGAAACCTGACCGTGAACATGCTTTTGCCAAAGCCGCGCTCGATTTGATGGGCGAGTGTGCCGTGCCGCCCACCCCGCAGAATTTCGAACTCTTCTACGCCCATGCGACGGGCGAAGTGTCGGCCGTCAGCCACACCATCGGCGAGATGCTGGCGCAGAAAAAACCTTTCACGCCGGAAATCCTGCAGAACCTTCATTCGCGGTCCCGCACGGCCGCCGCGATGGAGCAGGTCGGCGACGGCATGAACGCTGTCATCGCCGGCGTTTTGGTCCGCTTGAACGATGTCGGCCGCGATGCCGGTCAATATAGCGATACGCTGTCGGCGGCCACGGGCGAGTTGGGCGCCGATCAATCGCCCGCCGACCTGCGCAAACTTGTAGAAACGCTGCTGACCGCAACGCGCGCGATGGAGAACCGCACCAACAGCCTGGAAAAGGAGCTGCAGAAATCCGTGGACCAGGTGAGCGAGCTGCGCAGCAAGCTCGACAATGTGCATAAGGAAAGCCTTACCGACCCGCTTACCGGCATCGCCAATCGCAAGGCTTTCGACAATGCGCTGGCCGCCGCGGAAGCGTCAGTCGCCGAAGGCAGCGACCCGGTTTCGCTGCTGCTTTGCGATATCGATCATTTCAAGAAATTCAACGACAATTGGGGGCACCAGACCGGCGATCAGGTCCTGCGGCTGGTGGCGAGCTGCCTGTCGGAAAACGTCAAGGGCCGCGATACGGCGGCGCGCTATGGCGGCGAAGAATTCGGCGTCGTGCTTCGCGGTACGCCGCTCTCGGATGCCAAGCGCATCGCCGAACAGATTCGCCATGCGGTGGAGGCGCGCCGGCTGGTGAAGAAATCCACCGGCGATATTCTGGGCACCATCACCATTTCCATCGGTGTCGCCCAATTTTCTCCCAACGAAAAGGCGGAGACCGCGGTCCGCCGGGCCGATTCCTGCCTGTATGGCGCCAAACAGAATGGACGCAATCTGGTGATATCGGAAAACGATCCCCGCATGGCGCTGCTGTCCACCAACGCGGCTTGAATCCTTCCCCCATCTGTCTGCCACGCGGGCAGGCCCGCTAGCAGACGTTCGGCACGCCTTCTTCGCTGCCGCTCAGAAGCTACCGAACTCCCCCATCCGGCATTCGGCCACGGGGGAAGAAAGCCTGTGCTCCTGAGAAGCCTGTAGCGGATAATTCCCGACCAGCTATGCTGCATCCAACCGATCGCGGGAGATGCTGCTGCGCACCGATTTCGACCGCTGCTATGTGACGACCTGGACCGGGGTTGCGGTACTGACTTTGAACCATCCGGAAACGGTCAACGCCGCATCGCCGGCGATGATGCGCGGTTGCCTGGAGGCGATGGATGCGATCGAGGCCGATGCCGGCCTGCGCGCCCTGGTCCTGACCGGCGAGGGCCGCGGCTTTTGTTCCGGCGCAAACCTGACTGAGGCCCCTCCGGACGGAGCCGATGCCGGCGAAATGCTGGAACGCACCTATCACCCCTTCCTGCGCCGGTTACGCGACAGCCAAATACCGATCGTGACGGCGATGAACGGTCCGGCGGCGGGTGTCGGCATGAGCCTGGCGCTGATGGGAGATCTGGTGATTGCGGCGCGTTCGGCATTCTTTGCGCTGGGATTTACGCGGTTGGGATTGGTGCCGGATGGCGGCGCAACCTGGCTCCTGCCGCGGTTGATCGGCCTGGCGCGGGCGCGCGAATTGGCGCTTCTGGGCGACCGCCTGCCGGCCGAGAAGGCGCAGAGCTGGGGACTGATCCACAAGGTGGTGGATGACGAAATCGTGATCGACGAGGCCCTGGTCCTGGCAAGCCGGCTGTCGCGCGGACCAAAGGCCCTGGCTTTGACGCGCAAGCTTTTCTGGGAAAGCAGCTATCACAGTTTCGAGGAACAGCTGAAGCGCGAGCAGGCGGCGCAAAGCGCGGCGGGCGCGACGGCGGATTTCCGCGAGGGCCTGGCGGCTTTCTTCGAAAAGCGCGATCCGCAATTCAAGGGCGAATAGAGCCCCGTCTCAGATCCGGCGCTTTTTCGCGGGCCTCGATTTTGGGGTTGATGCCCGTTTCTTTTTCTGCGCCGTGGGCGATTGCAGCGCGACCGCGAAAGCGGCGTGCGCCCACCCGGCCAATTCCTCCGGATCGTCATAGAGCCGGTCGGGAATCGCATAATAGGACGTCAGGATGCCCTCGCCCTTTTTCATCTGATAGGTGAAGGGCTTCAGGCCTTCCGCGATAAAGGCCTTTCGCGTTTCTTCGCTGGTCTTAAGAAAAATCCGTTCGTCATCGACCAGGCCGAACATCACGCCGTCGCGGAACAGGCCCTCGCCGCCGAACATCCGGCGCACCGCGACCTTGCCGAACGGCGCGAACAGATCATCGAAACGATCCGGGTCGGCCTTCGCGGCCATGTCAGCCGGCTTTGACCGGCGTGATGGAAACGGATTCGCCGCAGCCGCAAGATGCGGTCTCGTTGGGATTGCGGAAGGAAAAGCGCGAACCCAGTTTGCTGGTCTCGAAATCCATCTCGGTGCCGATCAAAAACAGGATCGCCTTCGGCTCGATGAAGATCTTGATGCCCTGATCCTCCACCACTTCGTCCAAGGGATTGGTTTCTTCGGCATAATTCATGGTGTAACTCATGCCGGCACAGCCGCCATTGGTGACGCCGACCCGCACGCCAAGATATTTTCCGTCCGCGTCTTTCATGATCTGCCGCAGGCGCGCCGCCGCCGCCTCGGTCAGGCGCACGGGCTTGGGACGCTCTCTTTTCGGCCGGACGGCTTGGGTAATCTGTGTCATGGGCGGTGTTTCCATCAGAACATGTTCAGTTCGAGCTTGGCTTCTTCGCTCATCCGGGCCGGCGTCCAGGGCGGGTCGAAGGTCATGTTGACCGTCACCGCCCCGATGCCTTCGACCTTTTCCAGCGCCGCCTTGACGTTGCCGGGCATCTCGCCCGCCACGGGGCAATTGGGCGCGGTCAAGGTCATGTCCACGGTGACGTCCTTGTTGTCGGCGACATCCACTTTATAGATCAGGCCCAGTTCATAGATATCGACCGGAATTTCCGGGTCGAAGACAGTCTTGAGCGCGATCACCAGCTTGGAAGTGAATTCGTCCAATTCCTGGGGACTGAGTGCGGATTGCATGGCCACTTCGCTCATGCCGCGCCCTCCTTTGCCGCCGTAACGCCCTCATCCGCCGCGTTCTTGCCCTCTTCCACAGCATTCTTGAAGGTATGCCAGGCCAGGGTGGCGCATTTCACCCGCATGGGGAATTCCGAAAGGCCCGACATCACGTCCAGATATTCGCGGTCGTCAGGCGGCAAGTCCGAAACATCCTCGCCTTTGACCAGATGCAGGAATCCGTCCATCAGCTTTTGCGCCTCGGCCACGGTCCGGCCCGCCAGCATCTCGGTCATCATCGAGGCCGAGGCCTGGCTGATGGCGCAGCCCTTGCCCTGGAATTTGATATCGGCGACGCGGCCATTTTCGCCCAGCACCAGCATAACCGTGACCTTGTCGCCGCAGAGCGGATTGTAGCCCTCGGCCTTGTGGGTGGCGTTATCCAGCGGACCGAAATGACGCGGATGCCGCGAATGATCGAGGATGACTTCCTGGTAAAGCTCGCGCAGCGAATGGTCCATGACTAACCCAAAATCTCCCGCGCCTTGCTTAAGCCCGCCACCAGCGCATCGACGTCGGCGCGGGTATTGTAGAGCGCGAAGCTGGCCCGGCTGGTCGAGGCCACGCCGAACCGCTCCATCAGCGGCTGGGCGCAATGATGGCCGGCACGTACCGCCACGCCCTCCCTGTCCAATATGGTGGCGAGGTCATGGGCATGCATCCCCTCGGCCTCAAAAGAAAGGATGGAACCCTTGCCGGGGGCGTCGCCGATCACCCTGAGCCAGTTGAAATCCCGCAAACGGTCCCGCGCATAGGTCAGAAGGTCATGCTCATGCGCCTTCACTGCGGCGCGGTCGAACGCCATCAGATATTTCATCGCCGCCGCCAGCCCGACAGCCTCGACGATTGGCGGCGTACCAGCCTCGAACCGCGCGGGGGGATCGGCATATGTGACCATGTCCTGCGTGACTTCCCGGATCATCTCGCCGCCGCCATTGAAGGGGCGCATGCCTTTGAGATGGGCTCGCTTGGCGTAAAGCGCGCCGATGCCGGTGGGCCCGTAAATCTTGTGGCCAGTCAGGACATAAAAATCGATGTCCAGCGCCTGGACATCGACGATCTCATGCACCGCGCCCTGACAGCCATCGGCCAGAACCGGCACGCCCTTGGCATGGGCGCGCGCGACAATCTCCTTGAGCGGCGTCACGGTGCCCAGCACATTGGACATATGGGTGATCGCCACCAGCCTGGTCTTGGGGCCGATTGCGGCATCCAGCGCCTCGATATCCAGGCTGCCGTCACCCTGCACATCCACCCATTTCAGCACCGCGCCTTGGCGCTCGCGCAGGAAATGCCAGGGCACGATATTGGAATGATGCTCCATCACCGAGAGCAGGATCTCGTCACCCGGTTGAATGCGGGGCGCAAGGAAGCTGTAGGACACCAGATTGATGGCCTCGGTGCCGCCCTTGGTGAAGACGATCTCGTCCTCACGGGCCGCGCCCAGGAACTTCTGGACGGTGCGCCGCGCCGCTTCATACGCGTCGGTGGCGGTGGCCGAGAGGTAATGAACGCCGCGATGGACATTGGCGTAGTCGGTTTGCGCGAAATGGGTCATCGCCTCCAGAACGGCGCGCGGCTTCTGGGCCGAGGCGCCGCTATCGAGATAGACCAGCGGCTTGCCATAGACCTGCCGCGACAGGATGGGGAAATCGGCACGGGCCGCTTCCGCATCGAAGGCCGGCATGATTTTGGCCGCCGCGGTCATGCCGCCACCTCGCCGAGCGCCATGTTCACCGCGCCGCGCACGGATTCGCGCAGATCGATATTGGCGATATCCGTCAGCGCATCTTCCAGAAAAGCATGAATAAGAAGGTGCCTTGCATCCCGTTCGGGGATGCCGCGGGCCCGCAGATAAAACAGCGAGTCCGCGTCGAGATCGCCCACCGCCGCGCCATGGGCGCATTTGACGTCGTCGGCGAAAATTTCCAGTTCCGGCTTGAGATCGGCTTCGGCGCGGCCGCCCAGCAACAATGCCTTGGCCGTCTGGCGGCTGTCGGAGCCGTCGGCGCCGTGCGCCACGGTGACCTTGCCCTGGTAGACCGCCTGGGCGCTGCCGCCCGCAACCTTCTTGAACAATTGCGTGCTCTGGGTACGCCCGACAGCGTGGGTGACATGGGTGGTAACGTCGGCATGGCGGTCGCCCGAGAGGACGCTGACACCCGAAAGATGCGCTTCGGCGCCTTCGCCCTTCAGCGCGATATCCAGTTCGACGCGCGCCAGTTTGGCGCCGAAACTGGCGAAATGGCCGCGATAGACTGCGCTTCGCGCCAGGGTCATGGAGATTTCCTCCACCTGCACGGCATCCGAAACAGGAGAAAGGCGCACATGATTCAGCTGCGCATTCGGGCCCAGCACGATCTCAAAACCGATATTGCGGGTTCCCGCCGGGTCGGACCGCTCCGACAAGGTGAGCACCGCGCCCTCTTCCAGCACCAGCAAAGCTCGCACATGGCCCTGCCCCGCGAATTCGAGGGTCACAGGCTGATCGATAACCTTGCCCTTGGCAATCCGCAGCGCGACGCCACCGCGCGCTTTGGCCAGCGACACCGCGCTAACCGCGTTTGCGCTCAGCTTGCCATAATGAGCTTTCACCCAATCGGGCCGGTTCGGTTCATCCAGCGCAAACATTTCCACGCCGGCCGGTACGGCGCCGACGCGCGCCCGCGCGGTTTCCTCACCGAAACCGGCATCGCCGAGCGCCCGCGCGAGGTCGGAATATTTCCATTCCTCGACCCGGCGTGTGGGAAGCGCGAGCGCGATCGTCATGCGGCGTCCTTCACGATCTGCTCGTACCCCTTGGCTTCCAACTCCAGCGCCAGTTCCTTGCCACCCTCAGCGACAATACGGCCGTTCGCCAGCACATGGATGCGATCAGGCACGATATAATCCAGCAGGCGCTGATAATGGGTGATCACCAGCATGGCGCGTTCCGGCGCGCGCAGGGCGTTGACGCCCTCGGCCACCAGGCGCAGCGCATCGATATCCAGGCCGGAATCGGTTTCGTCCAGGATCGCCAGCTTGGGTTCGAACAACGCCATCTGCAGGATCTCCAGGCGCTTCTTCTCGCCGCCGGAGAAACCCACATTCAAGGCGCGCTTCAGCATGTCTTCCGAAACATTGAGGGCGGCGGCCTTCTTGCGCACCGTTTTCAGGATGCCGATCGCATCCATCTCCGATTCGCCGCGGCTGCGGCGCTGGGCGTTGAGCGCGCTCTTAAGGAACATCATGGTGGTGACGCCGGGAATTTCCACCGGATATTGCATCGCCAGGAATACGCCTTTGGCGGCGCGCACTTCCGGCGGCAACGCCGCAAGATCCTCGCCATTATAGTGGATGCTGCCTTCGGTGATGTCGTAGCCGGCGCGGCCCGCCAGCACATAGGAGAGCGTCGATTTGCCCGACCCGTTGGGGCCCATGATGGCATGCACCTGTCCGGCATCGACCCTGAGGGTCAATCCCTTGAGAATTTCCTTGCCGCCCACCGCGACGTGAAGATTTTTGATGTTCAGCATGATCAACCCACGGAACCTTCCAGAGAAATACCGACCAGCTTCTGCGCCTCGACCGCGAATTCCATCGGCAATTGCTGCAGCACTTCCTTGCAGAAGCCGTTGACAATCAGGGCCACCGCTTCTTCCTGGCCCAGTCCGCGCTGCAGGCAATAGAACAACTGATCTTCCGCGATCTTCGAGGTCGTCGCCTCATGCTCGATGCGGGCGGAAGGATTGCGGCTTTCGATATAGGGCACGGTATGGGCGCCGCACTCGCGGCCGATCAGAAGCGAATCGCATTGGGTGAAGTTGCGGGCATTTTCGGCCTTGCCGTAAACGCTCACCAACCCGCGATAAGTGTTCTGCGCCTTGCCGGCGCTGATCCCCTTGGAGATGATGCGCGAGCGGGTGTTCTTGCCCAGATGGATCATCTTGGTGCCGGTATCGGCCTGCTGAAAATTGTTGGCGATGGCGATGGAATAGAACTCACCCACGCTCTCGTCGCCGCGCAGGATGCAGCTGGGATATTTCCAGGTGATCGCCGAACCGGTTTCCACCTGCGTCCAGGAAATCTTAGAGCGCACGCCCCGGCAGTCGCCGCGCTTGGTGACGAAATTGAAGATGCCGCCCAACCCATTCTCGTCGCCGGGATACCAGTTCTGGACCGTGGAATATTTGATTTCGGCATTGTCCAGCGCCACAAGCTCCACCACCGCGGCATGCAGCTGGTTCTCGTCCCGCTTGGGTGCCGTGCAACCTTCGAGATACGAGACGTAGGAGCCCTCGTCCGCAACGATCAAAGTGCGCTCGAACTGCCCAGTTTCGCTGGCGTTGATGCGGAAATAAGTGGAAAGCTCCATCGGACAACGCACCCCCTTGGGCACATAGACAAAGGTGCCGTCGGAAAAGACTGCCGAATTCAGGGTGGCGAAGAAATTGTCGGTGACCGGCACCACGGTGCCGAGATATTTCCTCACCAGATCGGGATAATCGCGAATGGCTTCCGAGATCGGACAGAAAATCACGCCCGCTTCGTTCAATTTCTCCTTGAAGGTGGTCGCGACCGAAACCGAATCGAACACCGCATCCACCGCCACGCCCGCCAGCGCCATCTGCTCGGAGAGCGGAATGCCCAGCTTTTTGTAGGTCTCCAGCAGCTTGGGATCGACCTCATCCAGCGACTGTTTCAACGGCGTGTTCTTCGGCGCCGCGTAATAATAGGAATTCTGATAATCGATGGCCGGATAATGCACCCGCGCCCATTTCGGCTCTTTCATCGACAGCCAGCGGCGAAACGCAGCCAACCGCCATTCCAGCATCCAGTCCGGCTCGCCCTTCTTGGCCGAAATATATCGCACCGTGTCTTCGGACAGGCCCTTTGGCGCCATCTCCATCTCGATGTCGGTGACGAAGCCGTATTTGTACTTCTCGCCGAGAGTGGCGACGGTATCCTTGGTTTCCAGGGCGGCGGACGACATGACGGACCTCACGCGGCGGCGCGTGTGCGAACACGCTGCCGGAGTTTCAGGAGCGAGGCGATAACCGCATCGGCATCTGCATTGTTGGAGTTCCAGCCGAAACTGACCCGGATGGAGGCGCCGGCCAGATCGTCGGCGACGCCCATCGCCGACAGGACATGCGAGGACGCAATCTTGCCGGACGAGCAGGAGGAGCCGGAACTGACCATCACGCCATCCAGATCAAGCGCGATGACGATGTTTTCGGATGCCAGGCCGGGCAGCGCGACATTGGACGTATTGCCCAGGCGCGGCGCACCGGCGCCAAAGATCACCGCTTCGGGCAACGCCGTCTTCAGGCGCGCCTCGAAATAATCGCGGACGGACTGGACGCGGGCCTGCTCATCCGCCTCCGCCAGAACTGCTTTCGCCGCAGCGCCAAACCCGGCGATGCCGGATAGATTTTCCGTACCGGCGCGCAGGCCCTTCTGCTGGCCGCCGCCGGTCATTTGCGGCGCCAGCGGCGCATCGCCTTGCACGACAAGCGCGCCGACGCCCTGCGGGCCGCCCAGCTTGTGGGCGGAAAGCGTCAGATAATCGCAAAGCGCAATGTCGAGGTCGATCTTGCCCGCCGCGGTCACCGCATCCACCAGCAGCAGCGCGCCGGCTTCGCGGCACAGACGCGAAATTTCGGCGACGGGCTGCACCACCCCGGTCTCGTTGTTGGCCGCCATCACCGCCACCAGAGCGCGGCCCTTTCCTTCGCGCAGCGCCATGCGCAGCTTTTCGATGTCGAGAATGCCATCGGCGGTCACGGGTAAAATTTCAAGTCGCACGCCGGCGACGCGTTCCACCGCCGCCTGCGCCGTTTTCAGCACCGAACTATGCTCGATGGCGCTGACGAACAACCGGGTGATGCGCGCGGTTTTTTCGGTTTCGCTCTGGGCGATGGCGCCTTCGACAGCGCCCCATAGGGCCAGGCCATTCGCTTCGGTGGCGCCGCTGGTGAAGATCACCTGGTCGGGCTTTGCGGCCGCGAGTTTCGCCACCCACCCCCGCGCCTCTTCCACGATTGCGCGTGCCGCGCGGCCATGGGCATGGACCGAAGAGGGATTGCCGGTAACGCCAAGCGCATGCGCGATAGCCTCTCCGCAAGACGGGCGTAACGGCGCAGTCGCGTTATGATCGCAATACGGCATTGCTGTCTCAGGCCGCCTCGAAATCCGCGGCGGCGCCTTCACTGGCTGTTCCTTCAAAATCGTTGCAGGGACGCGAACGGCCCAACACGCGCCGTTCCACCACGTCAGCCAGGGACACCGACGACAGGAAAACGTGAATCTGCTGGCCCAGCTCTTCCCATAGATCATGGGTGACGCAGCGCGCGCCTGTCTTGGTGCAGCCCTGGGAGCCGTTGGGCTTGCAGCGTGTTGCCGCGATCGGCTCGTCCACCGCCACGATGATGTCAGCGATCCGAAGCTCGTCCGACGGCCGGGCCAGGCGATAGCCGCCGCCGGGACCACGGACGCTGGTGACCAGGCCGCCGCGCCGGAGCTTGGCGAAGAGCTGTTCGAGATAGGACAGCGAAATGTCCTGCCGCTCGGCGATATCGGCCAGCGCCACCGGCTTTGATGGCGCGTTGGACTGATTGTTGGCTTCTGGGGCGTGCCCGGCCAGGTCGGCCATTGCCATCACCGCATAACGTCCCTTGGTGCTCAGCCGCATTGCCGATCTCCTTCAATTGGCGGCGTTTTTTCTTGGGGCTTCGGGATGGCTTGGTGTAAGAAGCGCGGCCCGCCCCGGAAAGACGCCTGAATTCCGGTAGGAGGGATATAGATTTCCCGACCATCCTGGTCAAGTATTCACCCTCTTTTCGCCTGCCTTTTATCAAGCGATTGAAAATGAACGGTTTTCTATGAATATTGACGGACGAAAACCCGAGTTTTCTGCTATGCTAAAGCCGCAGGCCCGCCCGGCAGGGAAAAACCATGCCTGACATCATTCTCCCCGGTTCCGCCGGTCGGATCGAAGCGCGCTACCAGCGCCAGAAGGCCCCCGGCGCCCCCATGGCGCTGGTGCTGCATCCCCACCCCCAATTCGGGGGCACGATGAACAATCCCCTGGTCTATGACCTCTTTCACATGTTCCATGGACTGGGTTGCACCACGGTGCGGTTCAATTTCCGGGGCGTGGGCCGTAGCCAGGGCACCTTCGATAACGGTTCAGGCGAATTGTCGGACGCCGCCGCCGTGCTCGACTGGATGAACACCCTCTACCCCAATCCCACCAATGTCTGGGTTTGCGGCATCTCGTTCGGCGCCTGGATCGGCATGCAGCTTCTGATGCGCCGGCCGGAGATCACCGGCTTTGTCTCCATCGCTCCGCCTGCCAGCATGTATGACTTCGCCTTCCTGGCGCCCTGCCCGGCTTCGGGCCTGATCGTGCACGGCACCAAGGACAGTGTGGTGCCGGAAGCCGACGTCCAGAAATTGGTGGACCGCCTCACCGCGCAAAAGGGCATCAAGATCACCTACAACAAGATCGAAGGCGCCAACCATTTCTTCGACAAGCATGAAGCCGACGTGGTGGAGACGGTGAAGGAATATGTCTCCAACATGATGAGCAAGCCAAGAGAGGGCCGCTAGGTCCTCTCGCCGTCGCCCGATTCATTCGGGTGACCCATTCCCGCAATCTGGATGGCCCGGACAAGCCGGGCCATGACGATCATAGATGCCGGTGAAACTTCCCGCCCGTCATGGGCTGCTGGACGCCGGTGGTGGTCGGCAGGGATAGCGGCAATCCCTTTTTCGAGCGCATCGCCAGATAAGCGAAGCCATCCGCTTCCATTGAGTCGCCATCCCAGCCGGCATCTTCCGCTGCCAGAACAGGCGCATTCACCCGCATGCGAAGCTGATCCATCAGGAATTTGTTGTGCCGGCCGCCGCCGCTGACCACCCATGTCGCAGCGGGCTCGGGAAAATATTCGCGCGCCCGCGCCAGCGACGCCGCGGTGAATGCCGTCAAGGTCGCGGCGCCGTCTCCCGGTGACAGACCCGCCACCGCCTCGCTGCCGAAATCCAGCCGGTCCAGGGATTTTGGCGGCACGCGGTCGAAGAATGGATGGGTCAGCATCTTGGTCAGGGCCTTGTCGTTCACCTTGCCGGTGCGGGCAAAGGCGCCGTCTTCGTCCACCGGCTTGCCGCTATGCCGGTGCATCCAGTCATCGATGGGCGCATTGCCGGGGCCCGTGTCGTAAGCCAGCACCGCGTCCTCGGATATATAAGTGACCTGTGCAACGCCGCCGATATTGATCAAGGCGATCGGCATGGCGAGCTTGGACCGCCGGGCCAGCACGGCGTGATAGAGAGGCATCAGCGGCGCACCCTGTCCTCCCGCCTTGACGTCGGCGGTGCGAAAATCATTGACCACATCGATACCGGTCATCCGCGCCAGCGCCGCACCGTCTCCGATCTGCCAGGTCCAGTGCCTTTCCGGCCGGTGCAGGATGGTCTGACCGTGAAAGCCGATCAGCGCCACCTGGTCCGGCGTCAGTCCCGCCTTCTTCAAAAGCGCCTTGACCGCTTCGGCATGGGCCTCGGTCAGAAGGCGCTCGGAATCGCGAATGGCGTAGGGGACGGGCGCGCCTTCCGCCACGCCCCGCGCCTCCTCCAGGGCGGCGCGCAGCAGCGCCCGCGTGTCCGCACTATAAGGAATAGTAAGGCTGGCCAAGGGCCGGGCGATATCCTCGCCATCGGTCTCGATCAGGGCCGCATCCACGCCGTCCAGCGATGTGCCGCTCATCAAACCGATGACTTTCGGGATTTCCGCCATTTGTGCTATTGCCCGCCAACCGACATTTTCAGGACGAACGTTTATAGATGCCGCCCGCCCCACTATTCCAGTCCGAATTCCTCCGCACGTTCGCGTCGCGGGGCGCGTTTTACGCCTGCTCCGAGCCCTGGGAAGAACTGGACACCCTATTCCGCAAGGAGCGGGTTACTGCCTATATCGGCTTCGACTGCACCGCCAAGTCCATGCATATCGGAAACTTGGTACAGCTGATGACCTTGCGCCGGCTGCAGCAGGCCGGGCACAAGCCGATCCTGCTGATGGGCGGCGGCACCACCAAGGCGGGTGACCCTTCCGGCAAGGACGAGACGCGCCTGATCCTGACGCCGCAGCAGATCGAGGAAAACAAGCAAAGCATGCTGGGCGGCGTTCAGCATCTGCTCAAATTTGGTGACGGCCCGTCCGACGCGATCATGGTGGACAATGCCGAATGGTTGGATCGGCTGGAATACATTCCCTTCCTGCGCGAGGTGGGGCGCCATTTTTCCGTCAACCGCATGCTGACCATGGACAGCGTGAAGCTGCGGCTGGAGCGCGAGCAGCCCCTGTCGTTCCTGGAATTCAATTATTCCATCATGCAAGCCTATGACTTTGTCGAACTGCACAAGCGTTTTGGCTGTCGATTGCAGTCGGCGGGATCGGACCAGTGGGGCAATATCATCTCCGGCATCGAATTGGGCCGGCGCATGGCGGCCGCACAATTGTTCGGCCTCACCACCCCCCTGATCACCACGGCGTCGGGTGCCAAGATGGGCAAGACCGCGGCGGGCGCGGTATGGCTGAATGCCGATCTGTTTTCGCCTTATGACTATTGGCAATTCTGGCGCAACACGGAGGACGGCGATGTGGGCCGCTTCCTGCGCCTGTTCACCGACATGCCGGAAGGCGACATCGCGCGGCTGGAAAGCTTGCAGGGCGCCGAATTGAACGACGCCAAAAAAGCGCTCGCCACCGAAGCGACCGCAATCCTGCACGGCCGCGAGGCGGCGGAGCGCGCCGCCGAGACCGCTCGCCGCGCTTTCGAGGAAGGCGCCTCGGCGGAAGGCCTGCCCACCATAACCGCCAAGCTGCCGGACGGGATTCTTAATCTCGCGGTGGCGGCGGGACTGGCGGCATCAAACTCCGAAGCCCGCAAACTGATCGCCAACAACGGCCTCAAGCTCAACGACGCAACCGTGAGCGATCCAAGGTTGATCGTCGATGTGTCGTCTTTAAATGACGATGGCGTGCTGAAACTCTCCAGCGGCAAGAAAAAACACGTTCTGGTGAAGCCGAACTAGTTTGGCGACGGTTTCGGCGGCGCCGGCACGGGCGCGTTGGACGGCGCGTTGGCGGCGGTCGGCATATGGCCCTCGAAAATCCGGCGCAGGATTCCCGGCGTCAGCACCGATAGCGGATTGACGTCGATTTTGGGCTGATCGGCATTGCCGGTGGCCGAATAGGTGACGCCAAACACGCCCTCGCCTTTCTTCGACACCAGCACATCGCCCAATAGCGGAATATTACCCAGCACTGAATTCAATCCATAGGCCGGCACCAGCGAACCCTTCAGCGCTATCTGGTTCTTGGGCCGGTCGATATAGCCATCGGCGGTGGCGCCGATCGCGCGGCCGCGGGCGCGGGCGTCATGCACGCTGATGACATTGTTCTTGGAGGAGAAGGGCACGTTCATATTCTCCAGCGAGATACCGTCGCCGCCCATCAGATCCCCTATGCCCGTCAGGGAACCGGCGGAGAACAGCCGGGCCAACAAGGGCTGATTCACGACCTGGAAATCGTCGATGTCGAGCATGCCCTGATAGTCTGGTGCCGCCAGACCAAGATCCGGATCGCTGGCGCGGCCGGGAAGCGTGGCGGACAATCTGAGCTTGCCGCCCTTGATGCTTTGAAAATTGAACAGGCCCTGGATCAATTGCCCGGCGTCTCCGGCAGCGAGCGTCAGTTTGCGACCGGTCAGTGAGGTTTCGATATTGCCGCTGATCGAGGCTTTGCCGATGCCGCCGGAGAGCGTCAAGGCCGAGGGCTTGTTGCCCACTCCCGCGAGATCGAGATTGAAGGGCGCGATCGCCACGCCATCGCGCATCGCCAGCCGGTCCAGTTTGGCATCGATATGAAACGGTCCGGTGGGCGTGTCGTCGCGCGGCGACTGATTGCCGGAAGCTCCGCCGGTATCGCCCACATTGCGCCCGATCAGGGAGCCGTCCATCGAGTGTCCGCGCAGCACATAATCGTCGCCCGCAGCCGTGCGCGTCAGCACAAACGACAAGTCGTTCAAAGCGCCCATCTTGACGGACGCGAAATTCAGAACCGAAAGCGACCCGCTGCGGTCGAAGCTGGCGACGCCGTTGGCGGCGACATTGGGACCCGTTATCCGGATGGCTTCGTCCCGGATCATGTCGCCGGAAGCAAAATTGACCGTGACATGCCCGGCCGCCGCCTGGCCCGCCTGCTTGCCCAGATGCAGAATAGGGATCGCCAGTGCCGAATTGGTAAGGTCCAGCGTCACATCGGCGGTGGTCAGCTGGCCGCGATGGCCCTGCATATCGGCCGTGACCGGCACCGGCCCGGTCAGGATATTCTGCAGCCCGATATTCAGGGTCTGGCGCGCGACATCGGTCATCACGCCCTTGGCGTTTATCCGCGTGGTGACCGGTTGGGTCGTGCGGAAATCTTCTTGCCAGTCGATGGCGAAGCGGGCGTCCGCCAGCGACACGGTGCCGGTCTGGTGCAGATGCGAATTGTCGATATCGAAATTGACTGCGCCATTGGCAAGCTTCAGGCGTCCCAGAGTCACCGCGAAATCGCTCACCTGTGCCTTGACGGAAATCCCCACCGCCTCGACCGCAAGATCCTGCAGCATCGGGACCTGGAAGCTCAAATCCGTACTGGCGGATCCCTTGGTCTGTTTCGGATCGATGCCGAAGCGGGTGGGATAGCCCAGCGGCTGCATGTCGATCAGGGTCATGATCTCCGGCATCTGGCCATCGACATGGACCGTGAACTGCCCAACGGTGCCATGGGTATGCAAGTTCGGGATCAAGGCATGCCCGCCCCGCACCTGGAGATTGCCGACATGGCCGCTGTTGAAATCGGCCGTAAAGGTATCGCCCAGCAAGGTGGCGTTGCCCGACACGCCGGTTACGTGGGTCAGTCCTTGGACATAGCTGCCCTCCACGCCGGTCATCGGGAAGTTGAGCTTCACGGCATCGTCCGGCAAAACCTCCTGATCCAGCAGGCCCACCGGAATATGGCTTTCGAACGTCAGCGGACCCAGTGAGCCTGCGAAAATATTGGCCGCGATCCAGTCGCGTGCGCCGCTCACCACCGGCAGCGGCCAGTAACGCAGAAGCGTGCGCACCGGCAACGGCGCCAGTTTTCCATTCAAGGCAAGGCCGGGGGCCTGCCCCTCGGCGCCCAGCGTGATACTGCCATTGGCGGAGAGAGCGAAAGCCGGCGCCGTCAGGCTGGCGCGCTTGATATCGAACATGCGGGAGGCGAACTGATAATCGCCGTCGATTTGCAGCGATTGAAAGCCGACACCTTGGGCAAAGACGCCCGGCATATCGAGCACAATGCGCGAGGAAGCGAGCCCGGCGCTGATACTGGCCAGCGTGCCCTTGTCATAATGGAAATCCGCGCCACCCTTGAGGTGCATGATGCCTTCGCGCGCATCGAGCGAAGCCTGGCTCAGCGCGAGATGGTTTTTGACCCCGTCATAAGCACCATTGAGGTGCAGTTGGCGTACATGCAGAACGCCCCCCTTGAGCGCGGCCAGCGGCAACGCACCGGCTGCGGTGAGATCGAAATCCGCCGCCGTGACATGCGCGCCGGGGGCGACAATAAAATGGGATGCCAGATTGACCGACAGCGCGATATTCTTCAGCGGCTTGAACAAGGCGGCGTTGGCGGCCAGCGCGCGCAGATCGAGCCCCGTGATCAGAACGCTGCTGTTGATCGGCCCCTTGTCGGGCGGCAATGTCACATCGGCTTTGACATGCGCCAGGCTGCCGGAAATCATCACATCGGCGTCGGAATGAACGGCGATGGCATTGCCCTTGGCCGAAAGTGTCAGGCTGGCGTGCGGCGCGATCACGTTGAGGCCGGACGTTTCGTCGAAAAGCGTGAGATGCGCATTGCGCACGGCAAAGCTCTGCAGACCGGATGTCGAGGATCCCTTGGCCTCGATCACATCGTTCAGGCGCGCCAGCACATCGTTGCCGCTCTTGTCGCCTTCGGCGCCCAGCCGGATGCCGCCGCCCTTCATATGCACCAGGGAAAGCTGGACGCCGACCAAAGTGATCCGCTGGACAAGGATGTGGCCCGAGAGAAACGGGCGCGCCGCCAGATCGATATCGGCTTTGGGCGCCTGCGCGACGACGCGCTTGCTGCTGTCCAGAATCCGGGCGCCCAGCACGACGAGATTGACCCGGCCTTCGTCGCGGCTCCATTCGATCGCCGCCTGATCGTATGTCAGCGTGATGCCGGGCAAGGCCTGCTGAATGGCGCCTGCCAATGTTCCCGCGAAAGGCCCCAGCGAAACCGGCCCGAGCAGCAGGCGAACCCCCGCGCCCACCATGAAAAACACGATCGCCGCCACCAGCCCGCCCGCACAAACGGCGGCGCCGCTGATGTGGTGAGCCTTGATGTAATGGGCGAAAGGCAGTCTCAATGGCGTCGGTCCGGGCTGGAAAGGCCGTGCACTATCGCACCTGTGGGGCTTAAAAAGGGCAGACAACCCAGCATCTTGTAAAGACATTTACGGGTTGCGCTCGGCTCTGTGGGCCTCTTAAGTTAAGGCAGATGGCTTTTTTTGGGCTGATGGCGGATGGCGTTGGAAGCGGGCGACAAGGCCCCGAACTTCAAACTTGCGACCGATGAGGGGGATGGGGCTTCACGCGCCGCCCTCAAGGGAAGGCCGTTCGTGCTCTATTTCTACCCCAAGGACGACACGTCCGGCTGCACGCGGGAGGCCGTGGATTTTTCGGCCGCGGCGGCCAAATTCGGCAAACTCGGCATTCCCGTGATCGGCATATCCAAGGACAGCCTCGCCTCCCATGAGAAATTCCGGAAAAAGCACAAGCTGAAGATCACCCTGGCTTCCGATCCCGATATCAAAGCCGCCCAGGATTGGGGGGTATGGCTGGAGAAAAGCATGTACGGCCGCAAATATATGGGCATGGAACGGGCGACCTTCCTGGTCGACGCCAAGGGCGTCATCGCCGAAGCCTGGCACAAGGTTAAAGTTCCCGGGCATGTGGAGGCCGTGCTTGCCGCGGCCAGAAAATTATGACGTCGGGCAAGCGGTTCGGTCCGCGGCTGACATCGCGATCGTTTTTCTGGCAGCGTGGGTTGATCGGCAAGAAACATCCCCACGAAACCAGCGACAGTACGCCTCATGCCGCTCCGGCGATGACGGCCACCGCCATGGAACGCGTATGGATCTGGATTCACGCGACCTTTCCGGAGCGGCAGATTTATATCCGCAGCGACGGCAGGGTGCAGTTTTTCACGTTTGGACCTTCGCTCCAGGCCACCTTGGCAGGCCTCACCTTGATTTTCCTGGGCTGGGTGGCGTTCGCCACGGTCAATGTGATCTTCAAGGATCGCATCATCACCGCCAAGGATCATCGCTTCCAGGAAATGCAGTCCGCCTATGAGAACCGCCTCGCCGATCTGCAGATTTCCTATGACGAATTGAACGGCGCGCTGGTCGGCGCCGAGGACAAATTCAAGGCCACCGCCGACGAACTTCAGACCAAACAGAATACCATCACCAATTTCCTCAATCGCAAGGCGCAGGTCGAAACCGCGATCGGTCCCGGCCGCGACGCGGGCGCTTTGTCGATGCAGACCGCTCCGGCGCTCGGCGGCAGCGCCCTGGACGACGGCCCGGCCAGCGACAGTCTCGAGGTGTCCGCGCCCGCCCCAAACAATTTCGGCGGCGACGCCGACGCGGGCAGCACGCTTGCCGTCATGCCGGGCCCCGCTGCACCCCAGCCGCGGACGGCCAAGCCCGTCCATGCCAGCCTGCTGGACGGCGCCTTCGCAAAATTGCGCAAGATGGCGGCGGCGATCTTCTCGCCGCACCCCAAGAACCTCGCCGCGCTTTCGGCGGTCTATGCCCAGCATCCGGGTTTGCGTGCGCTGTCCGAACAGACGGCGCGGGTGGCATCCATGGGAAAATCCGAAAGCCTGCTGATGGGCAAGACACAGCTTGTCCTTTCGAATGACGTCATAGCGCTGCGCGACATCGTCCGGCGCACCGGGATCAATCCCAACCAGTTCCAGCACAAAATTGCGGACAGCGAAGGCGTGGGCGGTCCCGAAATCCCGCTCGACCGCGTACAGGTGAACGGCATCAAGGACCCCGCTTTCAATGCCACCTATCTGCAGGCCAGTGCCGTTTTGGGTCAGTTGAGCGACCTGTCATTCGAAATGCGCCACATTCCGCTGGCGGTGCCGGTCAGCGGCGCGGGCTTCGACCGCAGCAGCGGCTTCGGCGCCCGCATCGATCCCTTCACCCGCCACTATGCGTTTCATTCCGGGATCGACTTTGCCGGACCCTATGGGGCGCAGGTGCATGCGACCGCGCCGGGCACCGTGACCTTTGTCGGAAACCGTGGCGGTTACGGCAACATGGTGGAAATCGATCACGGTCTGGGAATTCATACACGGTATGGTCACCTTTCCTCGATAACAGTACGGGTCGGCGCAAGGATCGACAAAGGCGCGGCGATCGGGCGGGTGGGTTCCACCGGCCGCAGCACCGGGCCCCATGTCCATTACGAAGTCTGGTACGACGATGTGGTGCGTAATCCGAGCAATTTCATAGAGGCCGGCCGTCATGTTCTCTAACAAGCCCAAGGAAAGCGTCGCGGCGCCTTTGAACATCGGCCCGGCTCCCATCCCCAAGCGCGTTGTCCGCTCCGGCTCCGTTCCTTCGATCGTCAGCCCCGAGCTGACCGTAACGGGCACGCTCAACACCAGCGGCGACATGCAGATCGACGGAATCCTGGAAGGCGATGTCCGCAGCGTCGGCCTGGTGATCGGCGAGCGCGCGGAGGTGCATGGCGAAATCCGGGCGGAGGATGTGACGGTGCGCGGCAAGGTGATCGGGCGCATCTATGCCCGCAAGGTTCTTCTGTGCGCCACCAGCCATGTCGAAGGCGATATTCTGCAGGAGTCGTTCGCGGTCGAAACCGGCGCCTTCTTCGAAGGCACCTGCCGCCGCTCCGAGAACCCGCTGGGGGACGACGCCAAGAAAACGGTATCGAAACAGCCCGCACAGCCGTCCAGTCAGACCGGCTTGGCCCTGACATCGCTGCAGACGACCTGAGCCGAATCCGGCGCGCTGCGAAGGCGCGCGGTTCCCGCCGTCACTCGAGATCTTCGATCTTTTCCTTCGGCTTGCCGCCGACTTCCTGCGCCAACGCCGCAGCCATGAAGGGATCGAGATCGCCGTCCAGCACATCCTGCGGCGTGCGGCTTTCCACGCCGGTGCGTAGATCCTTCACCAGCTGATAGGGTTGCAGCACATAGGAGCGGATCTGGTGGCCCCAGCCGATCTCCGCCTTCTCGCCGACAAAGGCGCCGGTCTCGGCTTTCTTTTTTTCCAGTTCGATTTCATAGAGCTTGGATTTCAGCATGTCCCAGCAGATCGCCCGGTTCTGGTGCTGGCTGCGCTCGGACTGGCTGGCCACCGCGATGCCGGTGGGCAGATGCGTGATGCGGACGGCGCTTTCGGTCTTGTTGACATGCTGCCCGCCGGCGCCGCTGGCGCGATAGACATCAATGCGGACGTCTTTTTCCGCGATATCGATCTCGATCGACTGGTCGATCACCGGATAGACGGTCACCGACGAGAAGGAGGTGTGCCGCCGCGCGTTGGAATCGAACGGCGAGATGCGCACCAGCCGGTGCACGCCGGCTTCGGTCTTGAGCCAGCCATAGGCATTCTCGCCCTTGATCAGCAAGGTCGCCGATTTCAGCCCGGCGCCCTCGCCTTCGCTTTCCTCGATCAGTTGAAGCTTGTAGCCGTGCCGCTCGGCCCAGCGCATATACATGCGAAACAGCATCGAGGCCCAGTCCTGGCTCTCGGTGCCGCCGGCGCCCGCGTGAATTTCCAGATAGGAATCGTTGCCATCGGCTTCGCCCGACAACATGGACTGGAGCCGCAACTGCTCGGCATGCTTTTGCAGCGCGATCACGGAAGCCTCGGCATCGGCCACCATCGCTGCATCGCCTTCGGCCTCCGCCATCTCGATCAGGCCGGTGGCATCGGCCAGCTCATTCTGCAGCTGCTTGACGGACGACAGGGAGGTGTCGAGCTTCTGGCGCTCGCGCATCAACTTTTGCGCGTTCGCGGGATCGTTCCAGAGCGTGGGGTCTTCGGCGCGCGCGTTCAGTTCGTCCAGGCGGCGCAGCGACTTGTCCCAGTCAAAGATGCCTCCTCAGCAGGGCGATGGCCTGCTGGATGTCATCGATGCTGCGTTGGGTCTCGGGGCGCATGGTTCGGATATACGGTTGTCACAAGCGCAGGTAAAGGCCAATTACCACCCCGGCGGAGGGATTTTTGGTCTTGAGCAGGAGCGTCGCGCGGTCCTAGCGCCAGCGTGGGACGGCGCGCCCGTGAGCACGCGCGACGCACTCAAGGGCCAAAAGACCCCGCCGCAAAATCAGGGCGACGGCGTCTTGCTGTTGGGCAAAGGCCCGATCGAAAAGAGATCGCGCTGGCCCAGTTCGGCGGACCGCATCCGCTCCAGCTCCGCCGAATAGCGCTTCAGGGCGTAGGCTTCGGTCATATAGCCCACCACCGTTTTCTGGCTACGCGACAGCAGCACCGGCAATGTCTCGATCTGCAGCGCGTCGAACCGGGTCAGGGCGCTACGGATGTTTTCCGATGGCAGCAGGAACTGGTCGGGCGTTTCCGCCAGGTCGCCCGCGACCGCGCCGTCCAGGGCGTCGTCGATCTCCGCGTCGTGCAGATCGGTGGTGTCGATGGCGCCGATATACTGGCCCGCTGCATCCACGACATAGAGCCGTTTGGCGCCCCCTACCGGATAGGCGGCGCGCAGCGCTCGCAGACCCAGATTTTCCGGCACCGTCTTGGCGTCGCTGCGCATCAACCGTCCCACCGTCATGTCGCGAATCCAGCCCACGTCATGGGCGCCGCGGATCGAAAGCCCGCGCAGATGAAAGCGCCAGGTGGCGAAGGAATAACCGAACAGGATGCGCACGATGGTGGAGGCCACGGTCACCGCGATCACCACCGCGATTGTGACCTGGAAATCGCCCGTTGCTTCCAGAACCAGGAACACCATGGTGAGCGGCGCACCGATGATGGCCGCCGCCACCGCGCCCATGCCCGCCAGCATGAAGACATTGTGCTGGGCTTCCAGAGCGGGCGAAAAATAGGCCGCGCCTTGCGCAAACACCGCCCCGAACAACGTGCCCAGGAACAGCGCCGAACTGAACAAGCCGCCGCGAAAGCCCGCCCCGACGGAAATCGCCGAAGCCAACAGCTTCATCGCCAGCAAAACCACCAACGCCCAGAAGGTCCAGCGGACGTCGAAATGAAATTGCACCGCGCCATGCCCGCTGCCCAGCACCTGTGGCGCATACAGCGCCAGCCCCGACAGCAACAGACCGCCCAGCGCGGGACGCAGCCAGTCCGGCAAACCGGATGCGCGCAGGCTCCGCTCGGTCCAGGTCACCGCCTGCATCGCCGCCACCGCCACGCCGGCAGCGCCCACGCCCAGCAGCGCAAAAAGGAAATAGCTTTCCGACGTGACGTTGAATCCGCCGGTCACGTCGAACAGCGCTTTCATGTGAGACATGGCGCGCTGGGTCAGCGCGGCGGAAACCGTGGCCACCATCACCGGCGCCAGCGCCTTGGTGGTGTAGCTGCCCAGGATCAGCTCGTAGCCATAGAAAGCGCCCGCCAGCGGCGCATTGAAGGCGGCGGCAATCGCCGCACCCGCGCCGGCGGTCACGAACACCCGCAGATCGGCGCGGCGGAGCCGGAACCAGCGCCCCAGCCAGGAATAGAGACCTGCGCCCAGCTGGCTGTAACCCGCCTCCATGCCCAGCGACGCACCCGCGCCGTTGGAAATCACGGTGGTGAAAGTGAGCCACAAGGAATCCCGCAAACTCATGCGCCCGCCATGCAAGGCATTGGCTTCGATCGGGTCGACGATCTCGTTGAAGCGCTTGGCCCGCACCGCCCGGGCCGCCAGGCCCAGCACCAAGCCACCCAGGAGCGGCACGAACAATAGCCGCAGCCGCGAGACCCCGACGCCTTCGCTGAGATAGCGATCGGCGGGAATGCCGAAATCGAATACATGCAGCCACGCCACGCCTTCGCGCAGCAGGTCCACAACGGCTCCGGTAAAACAGCCCATCGCCGCGCAAAGAAGAATTTGCCCGGCTTCGGCATCGCGCAAATCGCGCTGAAAATTGGTCAGGATGGCGCGGACGCGGCGGAACCAAACCTCGAACCGGATCGGCTCAGCCGTCAGAGCCATGGTGCCTCGCCAACCGACTGGCACACCGGATTATCGATCCCCCGGATCAATACAACCCGCCGCACCGTCGGCTTTATTGATCCACCGGATCAATACAGACCTCCGCGCCGTCGCTGTATTGATCCCCCGGATCAATACAGACCTCCGGTGCCTTCGCCGATATCGCCGGCGGTGCCGCGGGTCGGCGGCGTGGTCTGTCCAGGCGCCGCGCTGACCGGCACGCCGCCGACATCGCCTGCGGTGACGGTGGCGAGCGGTGCCGCATTGGCCTCGCCCGGCGCGGTGCCCGCCTTGAAGGCTTCGGTGATGGCGCCCGGCGTGCCGGGGGGCACGGGCACGCCGCTCTTCCAGTCGATCGGAATTTCCTCGATGCCAGGGGCGACACGGAATGGTGTCGGGGGCGCATCGGCCAGCGCGCCCTTCATGAAATCGCGGAAGATCGGCGCCGCCGCGGTCGCGCCCTGTTCCCGCCCGCCCAACGTACGCGGATTGTCGAACCCGACAAAGACGCCCGCGGCCAGGTCAGGCGAAAACCCGATGAACCAGGTATCCCGAGCCTCGGAAGAGGTGCCGGTCTTGCCCGCCAGGGGCTTGCCCACGGCACGGACCGAGACGCCGGTGCCGCGCTGAACCACGCCTTCGAGCATCGATACGATCTGGTAGGCGGTGCGGGGGTCGATGATCTGCTCGCGCGGATCGGCCAGCAACGGCTCCTGCTGGCCGCGCCAGGCGCCATCGTCGCAGCCTTCGCAATTGCGCGCGTCGTGCCGCCAGATGGTCTTGCCGTTGCGGTCCTGAATGCGGTCGATCAGCGACGGCTGAATCTTCTTGCCGCCATTGACGAATTCGGAATAGCCGGTGACCAAGCGCAGCAAAGTGGTTTCATAGGCGCCCAGCGCATTGGCGAGCAACGGCGGGAGTTTGTCATAGACGCCGAAACGGATCGGGTACGGCACCACCTTGTCCATGCCCATGGTGTAGGCCAGGCGCACCGTCATCACGTTGCGGGACAGTTCCAGACCGCGCCGCAGGGTCGTGTCGCCCAGAAAATCATGCTCGAAATTGTCCGGCTGCCACAGGCCCTGCCCCGGTCCCATATCCATGACGAAGGGTGCGTCGAGCACCTTGGAGACCGGCGTATAGCCATTGTCCAGCGCCGCGGCATAGACGAAGGGCTTGAACGAAGAACCGGGCTGACGCATCGCCTGCATGGCGCGGTCGAATTGCGAGGAGGCGTAGGAGAAACCGCCCGACAGCGCCAGCACGCGGCCGGTGTGCGGGTCCATCGCCACGATGGCGCCGTTGATTTCCGGAACCTGCCGCAGGCCATATTCACCCGGCTTGCCTTCCGGTTCGACATAGAGCGCGTCGCCGGGCTTGGCGACTTCTTCGGGCTTTTGCGGCGCGGCGCCGACATTGGCATTCTTCAGTTCGCGCCGCGCCCATTTGTAGCCGTCATAGGGAACCACACCGGTGGTGCCGTCGGCAAAGCCGACTTTGATCGCCTTCTGCTCATAGCCCAGTGCTACCGACAATTTCCAGGCCTCGATGCCCGACTGGTTGGGCAGCTTGATCAACTGGGCGCGCCAGTCGCCATTGGCGTCGATATGTGTCTTGGCGCCCCGCCAGCCATGGCGGCGGTCGTAGCGCACCAGGCCCGAGCGGAGTGCGCTCACCGCGTAATTCTGCAGCCTTGTGTCGAGCGACGCGCGCACCTGCAGGCCGCCATCGTAAAGCGCCTTCTCGCCATATTTGCCGTAAAGCTGGCGGCGCACTTCCTCGACATAATAATCCACGTCGGCGGCCTGGCTGCCCAGCGCCCGCATCTGCGCCACCAGCGGTTCGGCCTTGGCGGCGGCGGCCTGCGCATCGGTGATGTAATTATTTTCCGCCATCTGGCCGATCACCCAGTTGCGGCGGTCCACCGCGGCGGCATGATTGAAGCGCGGATCGTAATTGGCGGGGCCTTTGGGCAGCGCCGCCAGAAAAGCGACTTCGGCGATATCCAGATCGTCCAGCGACTTGCCGAAATAATTCAGCGCCGCGGCACCGACGCCATAGCTGTGTTCGCCCAGATATATTTCATTGAGATAGAGTTCCAGGACCTTGGCCTTGGGATAGGTCGCGTCGATGCGGATGGCGAGAATCGCCTCGCGAATCTTGCGGCTGAACTTCACATCCGAATTGAGCAGGAAATTGCGCGCCACCTGCTGGGTAATGGTGGAAGCGCCTTGCGGGCGCCGTCCCTCGAGCACCAGGCCGACATCCTTGACCGCGGCGCGCACGATGCCTGACGGATCGATGCCGGGATGATTGTAGAAATTGCGGTCCTCGGCGCTGGTAAAGGCCTGGGCCACCAGCTTGGGAATGAAGGAAGCCGGCACGAAGATGCGCGACTCGCGTGCATATTCGCCCAGCACCGTGCCATTGCCGGCATAGACGCGGGTTGTGACGGGCGGGCTGTAATTCTTGAGCGCCTCGACGCTGGGCAGGTCGCGCGTCACCGTATAGACGTAGAAGACGCCAGCCAGCAGAGCCAGGACCGCGAGTGCGGCGGCGCCAAGACCGGCATAAACAAGAAGACGGCGGACCATTGATCCTCTTAAGGCCTTAGGCCCTTTGACCGAGGCTCACTTATAGTACCCCTTTTGGGTTGAAAAGAGGCCTGTTCCCTGTCGGATTTTTCATGGCGTGGCGGGATCACGGCGGAGTTCCCGGGCCTGCGGCGAAATGGCGGTCCACCGCGTTGGCGATGGCCTGCGCCACCTTGGCCCGCCAGGCTTCGGTGTTCATCTGGGCGGCATCCGCATGGTTGGACAGATAACCCAGCTCGATCAGCACCGCCGGCACGTCGGGCGCCACCAGCACGGCCAGACTGGCGGCGCGGTGGGGGCTGCGCGCCAGGATATCCGTAACGCTGTGCAGTTGGCCGAGCGCGGTCTCCGCGAAACGCGACGAGCGGTTGATGGTGTCGCGCTGGGCAAGGTCGATCAGGATCGGCGCCACGGGACTGTTGGCATTCGACAGATCGACCCCCGCAATGATGTCGGACTGATTTTCCCGCCTGGCCAACGCTGCCGCCTCGCGGTCGGAGCGGCCATCGTTCAAGGTGTAGATCGAAAGCCCGTTCACGTCGGAATCGGGATTGGAATCGGCGTGGAGGGAGATCATCAGATCGGCCTTGAGCTTGCGCGCCAGGGAAACCCGTTCGGGCAAGGGAAGAATGACATCGCTGTCGCGCGTCATGTGCACGACATAGCCTTGCTCCTTCAATACTCTTGCCAGCTTGAGGCCTTCGGCCAGCACGAGATCTTTCTCCACCAAGCCATTGACGCCATTGGTGCCGGAGTCGATGCCGCCATGTCCCGGATCGATCACGACGACTTTACGGCCGGCGGGTCGCGGCGCTTCCGCCATCAAAGCCGTCAACCGCTCGGCATCGGTTTCGCGCGCCTTGAGATCGGCGGGCCATCCCGCCTCGGTATTGAATTTGGTCCGCTGGGTGGGGAACAGATCGATCACCACGCGATAGCCGAAGCCGCTGGACGGCGGGATCACCAGCGGATCGGAGACGGTCACCGGGCGATTGAGATCGATCACCATGCGCGAATTGCCCTTGCGGAAAACGCCATAGCGATAGGACTTGACCGAGCCGAAACCGGATGGACGCGGCGGCGCGCTCAGGCGCCAGGATACCTCCGGCATGTCGACCACCACGCGGTCGGGATTGGTCAATGTGAAGGTGCGCAGATTCACGGGGTCGCTGAGTTCGATGACAAAGCGGGTACGATCGTCATGCTCGCCGATACGGGCGCTGAGGACGACGGGCGGACTGCCACCCGCATTGCCGCCGGGCGATGGGCCCGCGCCGGCGGGAGGCAGCGGCTTCGCCGGGGCCACCGGCAGATGGGTGGCGGGCGGCGGTCCATTGGGCGCCGTCTGCTCCTGGCGCAACACCCGCGCGATCGGATCGTCCGCCGGTTGCGCGGCCGCCGTCAGGCCCCATCCCAGGCCCGCCAGTACAACCGCTACAGCTATGATTCGAAACAATTTTATGCCTCTAGGGCGCATGGAAGGCCAAATTCACCCAAAAATCTTTACGCTTCGTTAGTCGCCCCGACCCAAGGTGGAACCGTACAAGCCCTTGCCGGGAGGCACCCCGCCCCCTACAAGGGATTCCATGCTGCTCCGCCCCGGCGTCGCCCGGAAGATGCAGTGGTCCGGATGCCCCGCCGTCTCCCCAAATATCCTTGCCGAGACGGTGCAGGAAGCCCTCCATTGCAGATAGCAGCGCCTCTCCGCCCTCGGGCGGCCGAATTTAAGTGTTATTCATGACCGGCAAATTGCGATCCAACCCGATCCCCTCCGCGGCATTGCCGCCGGGCTCCGGCGGTCGCTTGCCCCTAACAACATGGCCCGCTGCCACCCCCGAATTCGCGTTGGAACGCGATCCGGGTGTCTGCGCGCGCCCCGGAGATTTTCATGTCCAAACGTATGCTCATAGACGCCAACCACCCGGAAGAAACTCGCGTGGTGGTTCTCGACGGTTCCAAGGTCGAGGAATTTGATTTCGAGGCCGCAAGCAAGCGGCCGCTCAAAGGCAATATCTATCTCGCCAAGGTGACGCGCGTGGAGCCTTCGCTCCAGGCGGCGTTCGTGGAATATGGCGGCAATCGCCAAGGCTTCCTCGCCTTCTCGGAAATTCACCCCGACTATTACCAGATTCCCGTCGCGGACCGGCAGGCGCTTTTGGCCGAACAGGAAGCCGAGGCCCGTCGCCGCCAGGAAGACGATATCGAAAGCTTCGAAATGGGTTCCGGCGCCAAACCGGAGGGCGACGACGAAGAGGAAGAAGAAACCGGCGAAGATATCGCCGAGGATGGTGACGACACCGCCCTCGTGCCCTTGGATGCCGCCAGCATTGAAGCGCCCCGCGAAAGCGAGCCCCTGGCGCAAGCCGATGCCGACGATGCCGCGCGCGAAGCGATCGAAGAGCCGCCGCATGGCGATGACGATGACCAAGAAGAGGTCTTCGTCAATCATGGCGGATCCGCTCCCGAGCATGAAGCGGACGAGGAAGAAGAAGAGATTCCCACCAAATCCGAAGCCGCGCGGATCGAAGAGGCCGATTACGGCCACGACCAAGAGGCCGCCGAAGCCGAAGCGGCCGAGGAAAATGAAGGTGAGATCGAGCCGGTAACGGCGGCAAGCGAACACGCCCCGGACGGGGAAATCGCGGCAGCCGAAGCGGTGGAAGAGAATGAAGGTGCCATCGAGCCGGTGAACGGCCAGACGGGTGAAAACGAGACCGGTGAAGGCGAGACCGGCGATAATGGCGAAAAGAAACTCCAGATGCAGCGCCCGCCCCAGAAATGGATGCGCCGCCGCCACTATAAAATTCAAGAAGTCATCAAGCGCCGCCAGATCATCCTGGTGCAGGTGGTCAAGGAAGAGCGCGGCAACAAGGGCGCGGCGCTGACCACCTATCTGTCGCTGGCCGGGCGTTACTGCGTGCTGATGCCCAACACCCCGCGCGGCGGCGGCATCTCCCGCAAGATCACCAATGCGGCCGACCGCAAGCGCCTCAAATCGGCGGCGCAGGGATTGGAACTGCCCGAAGGCATGGGCCTGATCATCCGGACCGCGGGCGAAAACCGCACGCGGCTCGAGATAAGGCGCGACTATGAATATCTGATGCGGCTCTGGGACACGATCCGCGAAAAGACCCTGTCGTCGAACGCCCCGGCCTGCGTCTATGAGGAAGGCGACCTGATCAAGCGCGTCATCCGCGATCTCTACACCAAGGATGTCAAGGACGTGGTGGTGGAAGGCGAAGCCGGCTTCCGCAACGCCAGGGACTTTATGCGCATGCTGATGCCGGCCCAGGCGCGCAATGTGCATCAGTACAAGGACACCGTGCCGCTGTTCCAGCGCATGCATATCGAGCAGCAGCTCGACGCCATGTTCTCGTCCACCGTCACCCTGAAATCGGGCGGCTATATCGTCATCAACCAGACCGAAGCGTTGGTCTCGATCGACGTCAATTCCGGCCGCGCCACCCGCGAACACTCGATCGAGGAAACCGCCCGCAAGACCAATCTGGAGGCCGCCGACGAAGTCGGCCGCCAATTGCGCCTGCGCGACCTTGCCGGCCTGATCGTGATCGACTTCATCGACATGGAAGAAAGCCGCAACGACCGCGAGGTCGAGAAGCGGCTTCGCGATGCGGTGAAGAATGATCGCGCCCGCGTCCAGATCGGCAAGATCAGCCAGTTCGGCCTGATGGAAATGTCGCGCCAGCGCTTGCGTGCCGGCGTGGTCGCCTCGTCCACCGTGATCTGCCCCCATTGCGGTGGCGCCGGCATCATACGCTCGGTGGAATCCACCGCTCTGCGCCTGCTGCGTGCCCTGGAAGAGGAAGGCGAGAAGAGCCGCGCCAGCGCCGTGACCGTCAAGGTCGCCAGCGATGTGGCCATCTATACCTTGAACCAGAAGCGCCGCGAACTCGCCCGCATCGAAACCGAATACGGCATGGAGGTTTCCTTCGAGCCCAAGGAAGGTTTGATGGCCGGCCATTTCGAACTCGACCGCACCCGCACGCGCGATCCGGAAGACCGGCCGCGCAACCACGCCGTTTCCATCGAGGCGGGCTTTGTGCCCTCCGACGAACCGGAAGACCAAGTCGTGGTGGAGGAAGAAGAAGAAGAGGGCAGAATCGAAGAGGCCGGGGAACCCAGCATCGAGGCCGACGGCGAAACACGTGAAACGCCCCAGCAGGCCCGCGACAGCGAAAAGCGCCGCCGCCGCCGCCGCGGCGGGCGTGGCCGCAATCGCGACCGCGGTCCGCGTCCCGAAGGCGCCGATATCGAGCCGCAGGCGAATGGGGAGCAGATCAATGGCCAAGCCCTTGTCGCTGCCGAAAGTGATGCGGAGCCGGGCGAAATCGGTGACGATGCCCACGACAATGACCAGCCGGGTGACGGCCAGGACGGCAACGCGCAGAACGGCAATGGTCAGCAGGGACCGGCTGGCGAAAATGGCCGGCGCAGGCGCCGTCGGCGCGGCCGTCGCGGCGGCCGCAACCGCGAACAAGAGGGTCAGGCCGCTCCGGCTTTTGCCCCCGAAGCCGATCGTTTCGGCACGCCCGACGAGATCGACACCACGCCCACCGTAACGAGCCATGCGCCGGGCGCGCCTTCCGCGCCGGTCTGGTCGCTGCAGGACGACATTCCCGACACCACACCGACGGAAGATACGTCCAAGCCCACCAAAAAGGGCTGGTGGCAAAGGGCTTTTAGTGGCGACAAGTAGCCGCCACTAAAAGCTATTTATTTCGCCCTGCCGCTTCGCTACTTGAGGGCATGCAGCGGCGACAAGTAGTCGCCACCAAAAGCTATTTATTTCGCCCTACCGCTTCGCTGCTTGAGGGCATGCAGCGGCGACAAGTAGTCGCCTCTAAAAGCTATTTATTTCGCCCTACCGCTTCGCTGCTTGAGGGCATGCAGCGGCGACAAGTAGCCGCCTCTAAAAGCCGGAGTCAGCTTTTCTCGCGCGGCTCAATGCCGCCGAGATTCTGCACCCAGCCAAGCGCGGAGCGGCACCAGATCTGGCGCACGGGCTTCAGTTGCGCGCATTCGGCGATCGGTCCGGTGCGCAGATTGAACACCGCGGGCTGGGTCACGTCCGAAGCATAGATCGGCGTACCGCAGGTGCCGCAGAAAGCTTGCGCGCGCGGATTGCCGCTCTCCGCCGTCTTCACATAGATTTTGGGAACGCCGCTCAGGATGTGGAAATCGGCCGCCTTGGCCGGCACGCTGACACGATAGGCGGTGCCGGTCAGAATCTGGCAATCGGTGCAATGGCAGATGCTGACATGGGCGGGATCGACATCCGCCTCATAGGTGAGTTCGCCGCAATGGCACCGACCGTGAACCTTCATGGCTGCTACTCGCTGGTGGCCGCGCCCAAGCCATGACCACCGGGATCGGGCAACGCCACACAGACAGTCTGGCAGGAAATCACATTGACCGTCACCATGGGAGCCGCGCCGGTGGACCGCAAATCGCCGGGCCGGCCGATCTGCTGGCCTGCCGCGAGTTTCAGAATCGCATAGGTGATGGCGGCGGTGCCGTTGGGGCCGCCGGCGCCAACACCGGCCAGCGCTGCCCGGCCATCGCCATCGCGCGCGATCGCGGGCGTGAGAAAGGCGCCGGCGATTCCCGAAGGGGTGGATGGCGAATTGGCCAACACCACGCCGCTGCTGCCCGCGCTATGACCGGCTCCGAACGCACCGTTCAGCGTCATGGCGCAGGCGGCAACCTGACCATTGCGGTCGATCGCGGCAAAACCGGTGCCGCCCAGATCCGGAGGCAGCGCAGAAATACCGAAACTCGCAAGGCTTTGGCGCACCGCCGCCACCACGGCGCTTTCCGGATCGGCGCTGCGCGCGGCATTGGCGAACAGAGAAGCGGCGAATGCACCCGCCCCCGTGCCGGCATTGGGCAGCGCGACACTGAATCCGCCCTGGTTCACCAGACGCGGTGCCGTGATGGTGGTGCGATAATCGGAAAGATCGCTTGGCGAAATCGCGCCGCCCTGGGAGGCGGAATACCGCATCACTTCGCCGGCCACGGCACCCTTGTAGAAACCGTCCGCACCGGAAAGCCGGATTGCCGCCAGCGTTTGTGACAAAGCCGGATTGGTGGCCACCGCCCCTTCCGGCCGCGGCGTGCCATCCTCATTCATGAATTCCGCCGCCAGGGCTGCATCCAGTCTGACGCTATTTTGGGCATTCGCCAGACGCGCCGACAAGGCATGCCCGATCGGGAAGCCGCTGGCCGCATAGGCTTCGCCCCCCGCCACATCGCGTTGCCAGGGCAATGCGCCGAACGCGGCCTGAAGATCATAAAAGCCGCGCACGGCACCCGGCACCGCATAAGCGCCACCGCCTTTGGCAGCCCGCGGCAGGAAATCGAATTCCTGCAGGCCTTTGCCGGGATCGGAAATCAGGCAGATGCCGCCGCCGCCCAAACCGGCGGCTACCGGGTAGGTCGCCGTCATGGCGAAGAACATTGCCGTCACCGCGTCGGCGGCGCTGCCGCCCTGGCTCAAAATGGCGGTGCCGGTCCTGACCGCGAAAGGCTCGTCGCCCACCGCCAGGCCACTGCTCTGCGACGAAACGGAATTCGAACCGCTGCCAAGCCCGAGCGTGGAATCGATTGCCGATCCCACCGAACAACCGGCCAGAAGGGCCGCAAGCGGCAGAGCAAAAAAAGGCGGAACGCGAAAATCCGGCATGAAAGTCCCGTAATCCCCAATAATCCAATGAAAAGCTCGTGGCGGTTATGCCGGAACGATGGCCGCGGGGCAACGCGTCCGGATTTGACCTTATCGGCGGGCCCTCCTACCTTCCCCTCGAACGGGGGTTCATGGAGGCTGAAGTCTTGCCGCGTTTCGACCCTGTTCCCAGGCGCACGGCGCGCCGGCTCGCTTTCGCGGCGGGTTTCGCGCTATCCGCCGCCCTCGTCTTTATTGGCCTCGGCACCGCGCCCGCTTATGCGCAGGGCATCTCGCTTCTGCGCGACACCGAAACCGAGGACATGCTGAGAAGCTACGAGACGCCGCTGGCCAAGGCGGCGGGGCTTGATCCGGTGCCGCGCGTGTGGCTGCTCGGCTCGCCTGAAATCAACGCGTTTGCTACCTATGGAGATGGTGGCGAGAATATTTTTATCTTATCCGGGATCCTGCTTTACGTAAAAAATCCCAATGAATTGATTGGCGTGATGGCGCATGAGACGGGCCATATCGCTGCGGGTCATCTTTCGCGAAGCAATGTGGGCATGCAACACGCCATGGTCCCCATGCTGCTGTCGCTGATATTGGGCGCCGCGGCGATGGCGATGGGCGCCGGAGATGCCGGCATGGTGATCATGAGTGCGGGTTCGGCCATCGCCCAGGCGCAAATGGCGGCCTTCACCCGGGTGCAGGAATCCACCGCCGACCAGATCGCCCTCAAGCTGCTGAACGCCACGCATCAATCGCCGATGGGCATCTATTCCACCTTCACGCGTTTCGCCAGCGAGCTGGCGCAGAGCGCCTACAAAGTCGATAAGTTTGCGGTCGATCATCCCGTGGGTCAGGACCGCCTGGCCGACATCGAGCAAAAGGTCAATGCATCGCCCTGGCGGGATGTGAAAGATCCGCCCCAGGTCACGCATACGTTCGAAATGGTGCAAGCCAAGCTGGCCGGCTTCACGCTTCCGGTGCAGGAGGCCTTGGAACATTATCCCGAAAGCAACACGTCAGAGCCAGCGCGCTATGCCCGCGCGATGGTCTATATGCGCAAGCCCGATCTGCCCAAGGCACTTTCCACCATCACCAGCCTGATCCAGGACGAACCGAACAATCCCTTCTTCTATGAAGTGCTGGGCCAGATTCACGTCACCATGGCCAAGCCCCAGATGGCGATCCCCGCCTATCAGAAGGCGGTGGATTTGAGACCCAACGCGCCGCAGTTGCGGCTGGGTCTGGCGGTGGCGCAGCTGGCGACCGAGGATGCGCGTCTGGCCAATGCGGCCTTGCAGAATCTGAAGGCCGCTTCGCTGATGGAAAATGACGATGTGTTTACCTGGTATGAAACGGCCCAGGCCTATAGCATGTTGAAGAACGAGCCGATGGCGAATCTTGCCACCGCAGAGGCCTATTACAATTCCGGCGCGATGCGGCAGGCAGGGGTATTCGCGATACGCGCCCGCCGCGGACTGGATCAGGGCGGCCCCGACTGGCAGCGGGCCAACGACATTGTGGGTGCGGCCAGCACTGCGCTGCAGCAGCGATAGGGACGGACGATGCGAAGTTGGATGAATGTCGTGGCCGGCGCGCTGGGTGGCGCGCTTCTGGCGGTGGTGATCGTGTTCGCCGCTGCGCGCCAGGGTTGGCTGCCGGGCCCGGCCGGCGGGCCGGTCAATATTCGCGGCTATCTCCTGGGCCATCCCGAATTGCTGGCGGAAATGACCGAGCGCCTGCAGGCGCAGCAGGACGCGTCCGACAAGATCAAGGCCGCAAGCGCCATGAAGAAGATCGGCATGGCCGCCTTCTTCGATCCCCGGATCGCCTTCATCACCGGACCGGCCGACGCCAAAAAGAGCGTGGTCGAATTCTATGACTATAATTGTCCCTATTGCCGCCTCTCGCTGCCGGCGATGGAGAAATTCTACCAGCAACACAAGAACGACACGCGCTTCTCCTTCATCGAATTTCCCATCAAGGGACCGGATTCCATCATCGCCGCGCGGGTGGCGCTGGCCGCCAGGCTGCAGCCCGACAAATACATGGCGCTGCACATCGCCCTGATGAGCGAAACCGATTTGGTGACCGAAGCGACGATCTATGCGGACGCCCAGAAAGCCGGCCTGAACATGGCCAAACTGAAGGTCGATATGCAGAGCCCCGAAATCGATGCCGCCATCGCCGCCAGCAAGGCGCTGGCGACTCGCGCCGGCATCGACGGCACGCCCACCTTCATCATTAATGGCGTGATGCACCCCGGCGCGGTCGATGACGACACGCTCAAGAGCCTGTCCGCGGAAAGCTAAGGCAATTCTTCAGGGGATTTTCCCCTGCTCGACCGACTGGTTGACCTTGGCACGGATTGCATCCATGTCGGCCTGCCCGTTGGCGACATAGGCGTTCATGCAGGCGGTATAGTCCTGCAGCGCCGCGTTATATTGCGCGATCTGCTTGTTATACTCTTTGACGTCCCGCGTGCCGGTATTGATGCTCATGCCGCCGGCGGAAACCACGCGCGGCGCATCGCGCGCCAGAACGGGCTTGTCACCCGGCCGGGCGCAATTGGGCGCTGGGTAGTCCGCCAGGGCCGGAAGATTGGTGCCCGCCATGGCAGAGGCGCCCGGCGCCGCCAGCATCAACCCGATGAGGATATATTTCGTCCGCGCGTTTCTTTGAGCGCGGCTCATATCAAACCCGTCAGGGGGCTGGACGGATCGGCATAGGCTTTCTTCGGCATGCGTCCCGCCAGCCAGGCCTGGCGCCCCGCTTCCACCGCCAGCTTCATCGCCGCCGCCATCCGCACCGGATCCCGGGCATGGGCGATACCGGTGTTGGAGATGACGGCGTCGCAGCCCAGCTCCATGGCGATGGCCGCATCCGACGCCGTGCCGATGCCGGCATCGACAATCACCGGCACCTTGGCATCCTCGATGATCATGCGGATGTTCACCGTGCTCTGGATTCCCATGCCGGACCCAATCGGGGATGCCAGGGGCATGATCGCCACCGCGCCCATCTCTTCCAGCCGCTTGGCCATCAGGGGATCGTCGCTGCAATAGACCATGACCTGAAAGCCCTCCTTGGTGAGCATCTCGGTGGCGCGCAAGGTCTCCAGCATGTCGGGATAAAGCAGTTTCTTCTCGCCCAGAACTTCCAGCTTGACCAGGTTCCAGCCGCCCGCCTCGCGCGCCAGCCGCAGAGTGCGCACCGCGTCCTCGCCGGTGAAGCAGCCCGCCGTATTGGGCAGATAGGTGTATTTCTTGGGGTCGATGAAATCGATCAGCCGGGGCTGACCCGAGTCGGTGAGATTGACCCGGCGCACCGCCACCGTGACCATTTCCGCGCCGCTGGCCTCCAGCGCCCGTGCATTGTCTTCGTAGCTCTTGTATTTGCCGGTGCCCACGATCAGGCGCGAATGATAGGTCTTGCCCGCGATCACCAACGGCTTGTCCAGGCGAGGCACGTCCACCGGCGCGTTGCCGCCACCGATGAAATGCACGATCTCGAAACGGTCGCCATCGCTCACTGCCACCTGGTCGTAAGCCGAGCGCGGCACGATCTGAAGATTGCGCTCCACCGCGATCTTGGCGGGGTCCAGACCCAAGGACAGCAGCATCGCCTTTACGCTCAGCCCGGCATCCAGCGCGCGGAGCTCGCCATTCAAGGTCACATTCAGATTTGCTGTCATATCAAGCCCAAGCCTATGAGGGTTTCCGTTCGGAACGGTAGCGATTATAAGGCTTGAACCCGCTTCGCTAACGGAAACTATATGGCGAAAAACACAAGCAAATCCAAGCTCTTACCAATATACATCATCAATGGCCCGAATCTCAACCTGCTGGGGACGCGGGAGCCGGAGATTTATGGCCGCGCCACCCTGGGCGAGATCGAAAAGCTTTGCGCCGAGCGGGCTCGCAGCCATGGCCTCGCCACGGTCTTCCTGCAAAGCAACAAGGAAGGCGAGCTGGTCGAATTTTTGCAAGAAGCACGGACCACCGCCGCCGGCGTGATCCTCAATGCGGCGGGCTATACCCACACCTCGGTTGCGATCCTGGACGCCATGCAGATGCTGAAGCAGCCGGTGATCGAAGTGCATCTCTCCAATCCGGCCCGGCGCGAGGATTTTCGTCACCTTTCCTATGTCGCCAAGGCCGCCACCGGCAGCATCACCGGGCTGGGCGTCAACAGCTATTTGCTGGCAATCGATGCGGTCGCGGCTCTGCTGGCTGGACCTTCAAAAAATAAAAAATGAGAAAAGAGAAATGAGCACCAAGAACGACATCAAATCGCGCCTCTCCGGCAACAATCCGGGTATCGACGCCGAGGCGATCCGGGCCCTGTCCGATCTCCTGGCGGAGACCGGACTGACCGAAATCGAAGTCGAGCAAAATGGCGCACGCATCCGCGTGGTGCGCGCGGGTGCCGTGACGGCCATTGCCGCCGCGCCGGTCAGTGCCGCCCCCGCTCCGGCGCCGGTCGCCGCGCCCGCCGCCGGTCCGCAGGCCGGCGCCGTGACGTCGCCGATGGTGGGCACGGTCTATACGGCGTCAGAGCCCGGCAAGCCGCCCCTGGTCAAGGTCGGTCAGCAGATCAAGGAGGGCGAGACGCTCTTCATCGTCGAAGCCATGAAGACGATGAATCCGATCCCCGCCCCCCGCAGCGGCACGGTCAAGGAGATCTGTGTCGAAAACGGCACCCCGGTCGAATTCGGCCAGACGCTGCTCATTCTCGGCTAAGGCATGTTCGAGAAAATTCTCATCGCCAATCGCGGCGAAATCGCACTTCGCGTCATCCGGGCCTGCAAGGAAATGGGCATCGCCACGGTGGCGATCCATTCCACCGCCGATTCCGACGCCATGCATGTGCGCCTGGCCGACGAAAGCGTCTGCGTCGGCCCCGCGCCAGCCGCCCAATCCTATCTCAACATACCCGCGATCATCGCCGCCTGCGAGATTACCGGCGCCGAGGCGATCCATCCCGGTTATGGCTTCCTGTCGGAGAACGCCAAATTCGCCGACATCGTGAAGGAGCATGGCATCACCTTCATCGGCCCCACGCCCGACCATATCCGGATGATGGGCGACAAAATCACTGCCAAGCAGACGGTCAAGGCGCTCGGCATTCCCACCGTGCCCGGGTCCGATGGGGAAGTCTCCGACGCCGATGCGGGACGGATCGCGGAAGGGATCGGCTACCCGGTTCTCATCAAGGCCACCGCCGGCGGCGGCGGCCGCGGCATGAAAGTGGCGAAGAATGCCGGCGAGCTTTTCTTCGCGCTTTCCACCGCCAGGGCCGAAGCCAAAGCGGCGTTCGGCAACGACACCGTCTATATGGAGAAATATCTCGGCAAGCCGCGCCACATCGAAATTCAAATCCTGGCCGATGCGCATGGCAAAGTGGTGCATCTGGGCGAACGCGATTGTTCGCTGCAGCGCCGCCACCAGAAAGTGTGGGAAGAAGCCGGCAGCCCCGCGCTCAACGCGCAGGAGCGCGACGAGATCGGCAGCGTCGTCACCCGAGCGCTGACAAAGCTGGGTTATCTGGGCGCCGGCACCATCGAATTTCTCTACGAGGATGGCGGCTTCTATTTCATCGAGATGAATACGCGGCTTCAGGTCGAACACCCCGTCACCGAGGCCATCACGGGAATTGACATCGTCCGCGAGCAGATTCGGATAGCGGCCGGCAGCCCCCTTTCCTTCGATCAGAAGGATATCGTTTTCGAGGGCCATGCCATCGAATGCCGTATCAATGCGGAAAATCCATTCACTTTTCGTCCCTCGCCCGGGCAGATCACCCAATTCCACACACCCGGAGGGCTTGGGGTACGCTTCGATTCCGCCATCTATGCCGGTTATCGGATTCCGCCCTATTACGACAGCCTGGTCGGGAAGCTGATTGTACACGCCCGGAACCGTAATGAATGCCTGTTGCGGTTGCGTCGCGCGCTGGACGAGTTGGTGGTGGAGGGAATCGAAACCACGACCCCCCTCTTCCAGAAACTGGTGCGCGAACCGGACATCATCAATGGCGACTATTCGATTCACTGGCTTGAAAAACATCTATCAAGCTTGGGTCACTAAGCCGGCGTTCGCGCCGGCCCCGCCACTTTCGCAAAGTTCCATTTTCCCGTTATGCTGACTTCTCACCAACCGGGGGTCATCGCATGGGTTTTCTTGATTCATACGCGCCGCAGATAAAGAGCATTCTGCGCATCGTCGCTGGCCTGCTGTTCTTCAGCGTCGGCCTTGCCAAGATCTTTCATTTTCCCGCCGGAACGATGTTCGATCACGCCCAGATCATGGAATGGCCGGAAGGGCCGGCCGGCCTCATCGAATTGATCGGCGGCGCCCTGGTTGCACTGGGACTGTTCAGCCGGTATGCGGCCTTCATCTGCTCCGGCGAAATGGCCATCGCTTATTTCCTGGCGCATTGGGCGATCGTGACCGGATCCCCGCACAGCTTCTTTCCGGTCCTGAACGGCGGTGCTTCCGCCATCCTGTACAGCTTTGTGTTCCTCTATTTCGCCGCCGCCGGCCCCGGACCCTGGGCTTTGAATCAAAAATAGCCTCCATTTGTGCGGCACGCGTGGCAAGCCCGCTACTGCATGTTCGATATGCCGTCGCTTCCTTCCCCCGCCAATGGCTTCGCCATGCGGGGGAGGAAAGCCGGGGAGCTATATCGGCAACGATAAATTAGCGCGCGAAGCCAACCTGACCGCGCTATGCTCCAGGCACGATGCACGCGCCGTCATTGACGCCCGAGCTTTTGTTGCGCGCTTATGCCGAGGGACTGTTTCCCATGGCAAACCAGCGCGACGACCCAGCGCTCTATTGGGTCTCGCCGGAAAGCCGCGGCATCATTCCCCTTGACGGTTTCCATGTTTCCCGCCGGCTGGCGCGCACGATCCGGAGCGGGCGTTTCCGGGTCACCAGCGACCGGGCCTTCGGCGCGGTGATGCGTGCCTGCGCCGCGCCCGCGCAAGGCCGCGAACAGACATGGATCAATGACGAGATCTTGCATCTTTACGGCGCGCTGCATGCCAGCGGTCACGCCCACTCGGTGGAATGCTGGCAAGGCGATGATTTAGTGGGCGGACTATACGGCGTTCGCCTGGGGGCGGCTTTTTTTGGCGAGAGCATGTTCAGCTTCGTTCGCGACGCCTCCAAGGTGGCGCTGGCGCATCTGGTGGACATCCTGCGCCGGGGCGGCTTCGTGCTGCTGGATACGCAGTTTCTTACCCAGCATCTGGCGACCTTCGGAGCGTATGAAATTCCCCGCAGCGAATATCTCGCGCTGCTGCACCGGGCGATCGCGAAAGATGCGATTTGGCTGGATCCCGCCATCCGGCAGGCATCGGACTAGCGTCCCGCTTCTTCCGGCAGCGCCTCGATGCCTTCCTTGTCGGACGAATCCGGCGCCTTGACCTTGACCGGCGCGGCGGATGTCATCGCCGCCACCGGCGTATTGGGCGCACCATTGGAACAGTTGATCACCCACACATCGTAAAGCGGATGCTCCATGCCGTTCAGGCTGGGGCTGGATGCATACATCCAGCCGGAAAAGACATGCTTGGCGCCCTGGTCCGGGCGGTGATCGTCGATCTGAAGGAAGGCCGACGTTTCCGGCGTCTCGCTGGCCGGCGTGGAATAGCAATAGCGCGCCGTGATGGTGAGGGTGGCGAACTGCACTGGCTTGCCGATGGGCGCGGCGATATCGGTGGGCTTGCCGGTGATCTTGTCCAACCCGCGCAGCATCAATGTGGTGCCCGGGGCGTCGGCCAGAAGCTGAGGCGGCGTATTCGCGGCATCGGGTGCGGCGGCGGGCGCTGCTTGAACGGGCGCGGCAGGCGCGGCGACAGATGCGGTCGAGATCGCGGCGATCAAACCCACGCTTGCCAGCAGCGTAGCGCGCCCGAATCCCTTCACGGACTTGGCCCCGGCGACGCTGGCTGCGGCTTGGAGGCCGGCGGCGGCTGGGTGGCGAACCGGCCGATCAGTCCCATCAGATCCACCGAGCCCTGGCTGTTCTGGATCATGCCGCCAGAAGCCAGCATCTTGTCGCTGCCGCCCGGCGTCAGCGAAACATAGGAACTGCCGAGCAGACCCGACGACGTCACCATCAGCGAGGAATCATCGGGAATTTTGATGTCGTCGCGAATATTCATGTGCAGGGTGACAAGGTAATTTTTTGGATCGAGTGTCAGGTCCAATACCGACCCGATCTTGATGCCCGACAGGCGCACATCGGTGCCAACCCCGAGCCCATCCACCCGCGGCAATCGCGCCTGGATCTCGTAACCCGACAGACTGCCGCTGCCGGTGCGCATGTAGGCGAAGGCGATGAACAACAGCGCCACCGCAACCACGATCGCGCCGATGATGGTCTCGGGCAGATTATGTTCCCGCATGCGCGCTATTCCGGCTTCCATGCCTGATAGTCTCCTGTGGCGGAAGGGCGCTGGCCGCTGCGCTGCAACGACCCTTCGGGGCGCAGCGCACCTTCGGTGCCGGTGAGATTGGGCTGGTGCGGCAGTTCCCAGGACTTGGCTTTGAACGGCGCCTTGGTCGGCGGTTCAGCAAAAGTATGGTGCATCCAGCCATGCCAGTCGGGCGGCACGCGGCTGGCCTCGACCGTGCCATTGTAAAGCACCCAGCGCCGCGAACCGTCCTTGTTCTGATAGTAGCGATTGCCGAAATCGTCGGTGCCCACGGCCGCGCCTTGCGTCCAAGTGGTCAAAAGCGTGCCGAAGGTGGCCGAATTCCACCAGGAAAAGATCATCTTCAAGAAGGGCATGGCGAGTTCCAAAGGGCCGGCGCGGGATTCGCGGGACTATACGGGCGGGGCGCCCTGCCGCCAACCATGGCCGATGCCGCAGATCCGGCGGCGGCCGACGGACTCAACAATCCACAAAGCATCCCAAGCCGAGTGAGACGCTGTGATGAAAAATCGCGAAAAAATATTTTTGGGCTGAAATCCGCCCCCCGCTTGACTCGCGGTTTTTCGGGCCTTCCTGGAACCACTACATCTGGTGGGTAAGCTTTCGTTTACCACTTACCGCTTGCGGGAGCCCAGCCGCCGAGCCCATACTTTGGGCCAGTCACCTCTTGTGACCACCAAATCTGGCGGGATCAAACCACCCAGCCGCATGGGCCTCAAAATCCGGCGGATGGGAAATTGTCCCTCAAAGGGTGCCGCAACAGGGGCTGGGGCCGTCCATTCCTGCCGTTCTTCGAGGTGTTCCATGCGCATTCGCCGTCATTTCACGGTTGAGGGGCACTCCCCCTACGAGGGCATCGCTTTTCGCGGCGGCGCCAGCGAGATCCGCAACCCCGACGGTTCCATCGTGTTTGCCCAGGACGGCATCGAAGTGCCGGAAAGCTGGAGCCAGGTCGCCTGCGACGTGCTGGCGCAGAAATATTTCCGCAAGGCCGGCGTGCCCAAGCAGCTGATGCCGGTGGCGGAAGACGGCGTGCCGCAATTCCTCTGGCGCAAGCAGCCGCTGGGGGCGGAGACCACGGGCGAACATTCCGCCAAGCAGGTATTCGACCGTCTGGCCGGGACCTGGACCTATTGGGGCTGGAAAGGCGGTTACTTCGACGGCGAGGCCGATGCGCGCGCCTTCTATGACGAACTTTGCCACATGCTGGCGACCCAGAAATGCGCCCCCAATTCCCCGCAATGGTTCAACACCGGCATCCACTGGGCCTATGGCATCGATGGCCCCAGCCAGGGTCACTATTATGTCGATCACAAGACCGGACGGCTGACCAAATCCAGCACCGCTTACGAGCATCCGCAGCCGCACGCCTGCTTCATCCAGAGCGTCAAGGACGATCTGGTCAATGAAGGCGGCATCATGGATCTGTGGACCCGCGAAGCGCGGCTGTTCAAATACGGCTCCGGCACCGGCACCAATTTCTCCACCTTGCGCGGTTCCAGCGAGAAATTGTCGGGCGGCGGCAAGTCTTCCGGCCTGATGAGCTTCCTCAAGATCGGCGACCGCGCCGCCGGCGCCATCAAGTCGGGCGGCACCACGCGCCGCGCCGCCAAGATGGTGATCGTCGATATCGATCATCCCGATATCGAGGATTTCATCGACTGGAAAGTGATCGAAGAACAGAAAGTGGCGTCGCTGGTCACCGGCTCCAAAGTCACCGCCATGCATTTGAGGGCGGTGATGAAGGCCTGCGTCAATTGCGAAGGCTCGGGCGGCGACTGCTTCGACCCGCAGAAAAACCCGGCGCTGCGCCGCGAGATCCGCGCCGCCCGCAAGGCGATGATCCCGGACAATTACATCGAACGCGTGGTGAGCTTCGCGCGCCAGGGTTTCAAGGACATCGAATTTCCCACCTACGACACCGACTGGGATTCGGACGCCTATACGTCCGTGTCCGGGCAGAATTCCAACAACACCGTGCGTGTGACCGACGAGTTCCTGAACGCGGTGCTGGAAAATGACGACTGGAGCCTGACCTATCGCGGCAGCGACCGCATCGCCAAGACCGTGCCGGCACGCGAATTGTGGGACAAGATTTCCTATGCCGCCTGGGCCTGCGCCGATCCGGGCATTCAGTTCCATACCTCGATCAATGACTGGCACACCTGCCCGGCGGGCGGCGAAATCCGCGCTTCCAATCCCTGCAGCGAATACATGTTCCTGGATGATACCGCCTGCAATCTGGCGTCGCTGAACCTGATGCAGTTCCGCAAGGGCGAAGGCATCAAAAGCTTCGACGTCGCTGCGTTCGAGCATGGCGTCCGGCTCTGGACCATCGTGCTGGAAATTTCCGTGATGATGGCCCAATTCCCTTCCAAGGAAATCGCGCAGCTGTCCTACGACTATCGCACCCTGGGTCTGGGCTTCGCCAATATCGGCGGACTTTTGATGTCGGCGGGCATTGCCTATGACAGCCGCGAAGGCCGCGCCATCGCGGGCGCCATCTCCGCGGTGATGACGGGCACCTCTTACGCCACCAGCGCGGAGCTGGCGGGCGAACTGGGCCCCTTCCCCGAATATGCCGCCAACAGGGAGGCGATGCTGCGGGTGGTACGCAATCACGCGCGGGCCGCGCGCGGCGAGACTTCCGGCTATGAGCAGCTTGCGATCGCGCCCGTGGCTCTGGACATCGCCGCTATCGCGCAGAAGGACCTGGCGGTGGCGGCAAGCCGCGCCTGGGACGATGCCTTGGCGATGGGCAAGGATTTCGGCTTCCGCAACGCCCAGGCCACCGTGATCGCGCCCACCGGCACCATCGGGTTGGTGATGGACTGCGACACCACCGGCGTCGAACCCGACTTCGCGCTGGTGAAATTCAAGACCCTGGCCGGCGGTGGCTATTTCAAGATCATCAACCGCTGCGTGCCCGAAGCGCTGGCCAGCCTGGGCTATTCCGAAGCAGAGGCCGACGCTATCGTCGCTTACGCGGTGGGCTATGGGTCGCTCGAAAGCTTCGCCGGCCGGCTCAATCTCGACGCCTTGCGGGGCAAGGGCTTCGGCGAGGAGCAGATCGGTGAAATCGAAGCCGCGCTGGAATCCGCCTTCGACATTCGCTTCGTCTTCAACAAATGGACCTTGGGCGAACAATTCTGCCGCGAGGTGCTGAAGCTGTCGGGCGCGGAGATGGATGCGCCCGATTTCGACATGCTGAAGGCGATCGGCTTTACCCGCAGCGATATCGATGCCGCCAATCTTTATGTCTGCGGCGCCATGACCTTGGAAGGCGCGCCGCATCTGAAGGCCGAGCATCTGCCGGTGTTCGACTGCGCCAATCCCTGCGGGCGCATCAGCAAGCGTTCGCTGAGCGTGGAATCGCATATCCGGATGATGGCGGCGGTGCAGCCCTTCATCTCCGGCGCGATCTCCAAAACCATCAACATGCCGAATGCCGCATCGGTCAAAGAATGCGGCGAGGCCTATATGCTGTCCTGGAAACTGGGACTGAAGGCCAACGCGCTTTATCGCGACGGCTCCAAACTGTCGCAACCCCTGGCTACCACGGCTTTCAACTTCGAGGACGATATGGACGACAATAACGAGGAGGCGGCACGCCCCACCCAGCCACAGGTACAGACCGTTGTCACCGAGCGCATCGTCGAGCGCGTGATCGAGAAGGTGCGGTCGCGGGAACGCGAAAAGCTTCCTCATCGCCGCAAGAGCTACACCCAGAAGGCCATTGTCGGCGGACACAAAGTCTATCTGCATACCGGCGAATATGAGGATGGCAGGCTGGGCGAGATCTTCATCGACATGCACAAGGAGGGCGCCGCTTTCCGCAGCCTGATGAACAATTTCGCCATCGCGATTTCGGTCGGCCTGCAATATGGCGTGCCGCTCGAGGAATTCGTCGAAGCCTTCACCTTCACCCGTTTCGAACCGGCGGGCCTGGTGATCGGCAACGACTCGATCAAGAACGCCACCAGCGTGCTGGACTATATTTTCCGCGAACTGGGCGTCTCCTATCTCGGCCGTACCGATCTCGCCCATGTCGTGCCGGCGGCGGACGAGGATATCGGCGACGGTTCGGGCGGCGGCGCCGCCGCGGAAGTGGCGATCGCCAAGGTGGCCTCTTCCGGCTATCTGCGCGGCCATATGAAACAGATGGCGGTGGTGAAGGGCGGCGCGGCGCCCCGCATGCTAGCCCAGGACGAGCATGTGCATTTCGAAATCCAGGAAGGCAATTTCGAAGACGAAGACAGCATGGTCGACCTCTCCGAAATTCGCGCCGAAGTTCGCGCCACTGTCGAGGCGCAGATTTCATCGACGTCCGCGGGCAATCCGGTCGGCGCCCAGGTGGCGTCCCTGGAGGCGGCGCTTTCGTCGAAACAGGCCGTGCGGGAGGCGCATGCCAGGCGCGTCGCCGAGGCGCGCATGAAGGGCTTCGAAGGCGATAATTGCGGCGCTTGCGGCAACTTCACCTTGGTGCGCAACGGCACCTGCATGAAGTGCAACACCTGCGGCTCGACCAGCGGCTGTTCCTGATCTTTGCGGCGGGCAAGGGGGGCGGAAAATTCCGCGGCCCCTTGTTCGGCAGGGAGCAAAATTGCGTCCGCTTCGTTGTCTGGAGATGCCGTATCTGCAGTCCCTCGCCATCGAAGCCGTCACCTATGACGAAAGCGCCCATTCGCTCCGGGCCAAGTTCCGCGCCGGCGGAAAAGTCATGGTCTATGAAAATGTTCCCCAGGACGTCTACGATTCCCTGATTTTCGCGGATTCCGTCAGCACTTTTTTCCGGGAACACATCGAGAATGCCTATCCGGCGCGCGAGATTTCCCGCGAGCGCGGCGCCACGAAGTCCTGATCGTTCAGCCTGGCCGCCTCGCCTTCCAGATCCCGGGCCACTTCCAGCAAGCGGATCCGGTAGCTCGGAAAATTCGTCCCGTCCGCCACATGACGGAAGTTCGACGCCATGGCGTAGATCTGCAGGGATTTTTCGGGGCCTGAAACAACCATAGATTGGTAATGCCGCGGGCAGCCGCCCGTTCCGTCGCTGGCATTCCGGCTTGGCACGCGGATTGCGACAACCGGAGCAGGTGTTTCCGATTGAGACAGTCATGAAACGTTTTTTACCGCTGTTCTGCCTGCTTCTGGCCCTTCCGGCGCTCGCGCCCGCGGAGGCGGACCCGGCGTTGAAGGCCGATCCCAAGGCCGTGGCGCGGATCGAAGGGGGGATCGTCGACTGCCCTGGCTGCCAGCTCGCGGGCGCCAATTTGTTCAATACCTGCGTCAAGGCGAAAGACCTGCACGGCGCGAATTTCGACGGCGCCAACGCCACCTTGATGTGCATGTCGTTCGCCAATTTCCGGGGCGCCAGCTTCCGCGGCACGATTCTGGACGCGGCCAATCTGGCCAGCGCCAAGCTCGACGGCGCCGACATCACGGGCGCGCGCACCCACATCACCTCATTTCTGGGCACCGACCTCACCCATGTGAAGGGCCTCACCCAGGTCCAGCTCGATGCCGCCTGCGGCGATGCCAAGACCAAGGTTCCGGCAGGCTTCAAGGTTCATTTCTGCAGCTAGTTTCTCTGGTATCTCCCCTGGTGACTTGACCCCGCCGGTCAACTGGCGGGGTCTTTCTTTGAGGCAGGCCCCGAGGTTGATTTCGCCATCCTCAGGATCGAGCCTGGAGGTCGGTGCGAATCGACCAGGGATGCCCATGCGAATTCTATGCGCCGCGATACTTCTGCTGATGGCGCCGGCCGGCGGCGCCGGCGCATTCACCCAGACCAAATTCGCCAGCGAGGACATGGCGCATCAGCGCTGCCCGGCAGACATGGTGGTATGGCTCCCCGTGCCGGGGAATGTCTTTATCCGCAAAGGCAGTCCCGGCTATGGCGCCACCCAACGCGGCGCCTATATCTGCGAGCATGACGCGATCGCCGCCGGCAACCGCGCCACGCACTGATAGCGGTCTCGCGCGTCGTTCTACTCTGCCGCCTGCGGCAACGGATCGGGTTTCCAGCGCAGCACAGGCTTTCTGGCCGCGGCGGTCTCATCCAGCCGGCGGCGGGGCGCGTAACGCGGTGCGCCATCGAAGCGTTCGTGTTTGCCGGCCTTGGCCTCTTCCGCCAGACCGCGCATCACGGCGATGAAACGGTCGAGCGATTCCTTGGATTCGGACTCGGTCGGCTCGATCAACATCGCTCCATGCACCACCAGCGGGAAATACATGGTCATGGGATGATAGCCTTCGTCGATCATCGCCTTGGCGAAATCCAGGGTGGTGATGCCGCTGCCTTCCAGGAAGGTGTCGTCGAACAGGGCTTCATGCATGCAGGGGCCGTTTCCGAACGGCGCGCTCATGACGCCCTTCAGGGAGGCCAGGATATAATTGGCCGAGAGTACCGCATCCTCGCTCGCCTGGCGCACGCCGTCGCGGCCATGGCTGAGCATGTAGCTGAGAGCCCGCACGAACATGCCCATCTGGCCATGGAAGGCGCACATGCGGCCGAACGGTCTGGCCCCTTCCGGCAATTCGTCGCGGTCTTCGATCAATCGGAAGCCCGCCTCGTCCGCCACCAGCAGCGGCAGCGGGGCATAGGCAGCCAGCCGCGCCGACAGCACCACCGGCCCCGCGCCCGGCCCGCCGCCGCCATGCGGCGTGGAAAAGGTTTTGTGCAGGTTGATGTGCATCGCGTCGATGCCCAGATCGCCCGGCCGCACCCGCCCCGCGATGGCGTTGAAATTGGCGCCGTCGCAATAGAAATAAGCACCGGCCTCATGCACCGCCTTGGCGATCTCGATCACTTCGCCTTCGAACAACCCGCAGGTGTTGGGATTGGTCAGCATGATCGCCGCCACGTCCGGCCCCAGCTTGGCCTTCAGCGCCGCCGCATCGACGCGGCCATCGGGCTTGGCCGGCACTTCGTCCACCGTGAATCCGGCGAAGGCCGCGGTGGCGGGATTGGTGCCGTGTGCCGATTCCGGCACCAGGATGCGGTTGCGCGCTTCGCCGCGCGCCTTGACTGCGGCGCGGATCGCCAGCAGGCCGCACAATTCGCCATGCGCTCCCGCCTTGGGCGACATCGCCACCGCCGGCATGCCGGTGAGCGTGGTCAGCCATTTCATCAGTTCGGAAATGAGCGCGAGCGCGCCTTGCGTCGCGGCGCGCGGCGCCAGCGGATGCAAATCGCCGAACCCGGGTAGCCGCGCCATTTTCTCATTGAGGCGCGGATTGTGCTTCATGGTGCAGGAGCCCAGCGGATAAAGCCCCGCGTCGATGGCGTAATTCTGCCGCGACAGCCGCACATAATGGCGGATCACTTCCGGTTCGCTGAGACCCGGCAAGCCGATAGCGCCCTTGCGGCGAAGGCCGCCCAGCCGCGTCTCGGCGATCTTGGCGTCGGGAAGATCCACGCCGGTGACGCCCGCGCGCCCGATCTCGAAAATCAACCGCGCTTCCAGATCCAGGCCGCGGTCGCCGGAAATGGTGGGTAGCTCATTGTCCTGCGCCGTACCCGGCTGCGAGGGCCTGCCCTGATTGTTCATGCTCATGCCAGCACCTTTGTAAGCGCCATTTCAAACGCCGCGAAATCTTCGTCCGTGTTGGTTTCGGTCGCCGCCACGATCAGAAGATCGCGCGCGGCCGGGTCATGCGGCATCAGGCGCGAGGCCGGAACGCCTCCCAATATGCCGAGTGCCGCCAGCGCATCCACCACAGGCGCGGCGGGCTTGGGCAGCTTCAGGGTGAATTCGTTGAAGAAAGACGGTGTCACCAGCGCCACGCCCGGTATGCGCGACAGCCGGTCCGCCAGCGCGCTCGCCTTTGCGTGATTCAGCCGCGCCAGCCGCGTCAGACCTTCCTCGCCCAGCAGCGAGAGGTGAATGGTGAAGGCCAAGGCGCAGAGACCGGAATTGGTGCAGATATTGCTGGTGGCCTTCTCGCGACGGATATGCTGTTCGCGGGTGGACAGGGTCAGCACATAGCCGCGCTTGCCGGCGGCATCCGCGGTCTCGCCGCATAGCCGTCCCGGCATCTGACGCAGGAATTTCTCGCGCGCGGCGAACAATCCCACATAGGGCCCGCCGAAATTGAGGCCGTTCCCGATCGACTGGCCTTCGCAGGCAACGATGTCGGCGCCCTGCGCGCCCGGCGATTCCAGCAGCCCCAGCGAGACCGCTTCGGTGACCACCGCGATCAGCAGCGCGCCCTTGGCATGCGCCGCCTCGGCAACGGGCCTGAGATCGCGAATGAGGCCAAAGACGTCCGGACTCTGCACCACCACGCAGGCCGTTTCATTGTCGATCAGGGCAGCGATGTCTTCGGCTTTCCCGGGCGTCACCGGAGTGCGCGACACCACACCGGACAGGCTGGCCACCGTCTCCACCGTCTCGGCATAATGCGGATGAAGGCCGCCGGAAAGCACCGCCTTGCCGCGCCGGGTCAGGCGCTGCGCCATCAGCACCGCTTCCGCCGTGGCGGTCGAGCCGTCATAGAGCGAGGCGTTTGCCACCTCCATGCCGGTCAGCAGCGCCACCTGGGTCTGGAATTCAAACAGCACCTGCAGAGTGCCTTGCGCGATTTCCGGCTGATAGGGCGTATAGGCGGTGAGAAATTCGGAACGTTGGATCAGATGATCCACCGCGCTGGGGACATGGTGCTTGTAGGCACCCGCGCCGCAAAAGGACGGGACCGCACCTGCCGCCACGTTGCGCGCCGCCAGTTTCGACAAGGCCCGCTCGACTTCGATCTCGCCTTGGGTTTCCGGCAAATCGAAAGCCGACAGCGGCACCACCGCCGCGCGCGGCACATCCTTGAACAGCGCATCGATATCGGGCGCGCCGATCTTGGCCAGCATGGCGCGGCGATCGTCCGGGGTGAGCGGCAAATAACGCATGACTTAATGTCCCTTCACGAATTCCTGATAGGCCGCCGCATCCATCAGCTTGGCGAACTCCGTCTTGTCGCTGAGCTTCAGCTTGAAGAACCAGCCCGCGCCTTCCGGATCTTCGTTCACCTTGGCGGGCTCGGCTTCCAGCGCGCTGTTGGCGGCCGTGACTTCACCGCCGACCGGGGCATAGACTTCGCTCGCCGCCTTGACGCTTTCCACCACCGCGGCTTCGGCGCCGGCACCGACCTTGCGGCCCGCCTGGGGCAGCTCCACGAACACGACATCGCCCAACTGCTCGGCGGCATGACGGGTAATGCCGACAGTGGCTTCGTCGCCCTCAAGCCGCACCCATTCATGCTGATCGGTGAAACGCACTTCGCTCATAATCCAACTCCTCTTTATTTCTTTGCCCGCTTGTAGCGGTTCGGTACGAACGGCATCGCCACCACTTCGGCGGCCAATGCCTTGCCCCGCACCAGCAGATCGAGCTTGGTGCCGGTGACGGAAAATTCCGTTTCGACATAGCCCATCGCCAGGGGCGCGTTCAGGCTGGGCCCGAAACCGCCAGAGGTGACACGGCCCACGACCCGGCCCGACTTGTCGGCAATCTCGGTGCCTTCCCGGGCGGGCGCGCGGCCTTCCGGCCTGAGGCCGACGCGCTTCTTCGCCGCACCGTTCAAAAGATGTTCCGTGATCCGCTCGGCGCCGGGAAAATCGCGCGCCTCTTTCCGGCGCTTGCCCAGGGACCAAACCAGACTGGCCTCCACCGGATCGGTGCTTTCATCCATGTCATGCCCGTACAGGCAAAGCCCTGCTTCCAGCCTGAGACTGTCGCGTGCGCCCAATCCGATCGGCAGTACCTCGGCCTCCGCCAGCAAGGCGCGGGCGACCCGTTCGGCGTGCTGGCCTTCAATGGAAATCTCGAACCCATCCTCGCCGGTATAGCCCGTGCGGCTGACGATGGCGGGCACGCCCGCGACCATGACGCGTTTGGCCTGCATGAAGGTGAGTTGTGAAATGCCGGGCGAATGGCGTTCCAGGACATCGGCGGCCAACGGGCCTTGCAGCGCCAGCAACGCCCGATCCGGCGCGGGGATCAGATCCGCCGCTCCTTTCAGCCTTTCGCCGATATAAGCGAAATCGGCTTCCTTCATCGCGGCATTGACCACCAGATAGAGCGCGGCTTCGCCGGCGAGCCGGGTGGTCATGAAATCGTCTTTGATCCCGCCCGCATCGTTCAGCAGCAAGCCATAACGCTGCAGGCCTTCGGGAATGCCCTGAATATCGGCAGGCGTGACTTTTTCCAGCGACGCCGCCGGGTTGGGTCCACTGAGGAAGGCCTGCCCCATATGCGAGACATCGAACAGCCCAGCCTTCTCGCGGGTATGCAGATGCTCCTTCAGGATTCCGGCCGGATATTGCACCGGCATGGCATAGCCCGCGAACGGCACCATCTTGCCGCCGAGCTCCAAGTGAAGCGCATGCAGCGGCGTGTATCTCAGAATTTCATTCGTATCTGTCATCTGGTCCCGAAGAATGGAGTCCCACATCCGCTGAAGCAGCGGCACGGACCCCTCTGTCATGGGACCTGAGAGATTTCCCCCAGTGCGCCATTGCGGCGGCGGGGTTACCCCTTCGGTGGGCGCGACAACTCAAATCGCGCCGCTTTCCAGAAGTTCATCTCCTGCGCGGTCCTTTTGCCTGAGAGTTTCCGGGGTGGTTGCTCCTTCGGCGCCCCATTCCTCATGAGGTCTCTCCCGCGCGGGATCATGTGTTGGCCAGGGATGCGGCGCCTCACGGCGGATATCCCTGTCGCCAAGCATCATAAAGGGGGGGCGGTTCGAGTCAAACCAAAGCGCCAAGCCTTGGAAGTTATTCACATTCTTTCGGGAACCGCGATCCCCAGCAGCCCCAGGGTCCGGGTCATCACGTCCAGGACCCGGGCGCAAAGGCCCAGGCGGCTTGCCCGCAATTCCGCGTCCGATTCGGACATGATGTGGTGGGCGGCGTAAAAACGGCTGAAATTCTGCGCCAGGGTGAAGGCGTAATCGCACAAGAAGTTGGGCGCGCGCTTCTGCTCGGCCGCCAACAGGACATCGCCCAGCGACAGAAGCTGCAGCGCCAGGGTACGCTCCTCGGGCGAATGGATCGCCGGCGTGCCGCAAACATATCCTTCGTCACGCGCTTTGCGCAAAATGGACTGAATGCGCACCGCCGCATATTGCAGATACGGCCCCGTCTTGCCTTCGAATCGCGAGAACCGCTCCAGATCGAAAATATAATCGGTGGTGCGGTGGTTGGAGAGATCGGCGAACTTGATGGTGGCGATGGCGATCTGCTTGGCGATATTCTCGCGCTCCTCGGCGGAATAGTCGCTGCCCAGCCCCTGCTCCGCCAGGCGGGATTTGGCCTCAACCTCCGCCATCGCGATCAGGTCGTACAATTTCATCACGCCGCCGGCGCGGGTCTTGAACGGCTTGCCATCGGGCCCGTTGATGGTGCCAAAGCCGGCATGTTCCAGCTGCGCGTTCCCCGCGATCCCCGTTTTGCGGGCCGCGCGGAAGACCTGCTCGAAATGGCCGTGCTGGCGATGGTCCACCACATAGAGGATCAAATCGGGGTTCTGGTCGCGCATCCGCTCGATCACGGTGGCCATGTCGGTGGTGCCATAGAGGACCCCGCCATCGGATTTCACCAGCAGAAGCGGCGGCATCGGCTTTTTGTCGTCGTCGCGCGCCACGGGAATGACCAGCGCGCCCTCATTCATCTCCGCCAGCCCGCGCGCCTTGAGGTCTTCCAGCATCGGCGCGATCAGGTCATGGACGCTGGATTCGCCCTTCCACAGATCGAATTTCACGCCCAGCGAGGCATATTCGCGCTCCAGCCCCACATGCGAAACGGTCACGAAATGGCGCCACAGGGCGCGATAACCGGGACGGCCGTCCTGCAATTCCACCGTGGCGCGACGCGCCGCCTCCAGCCGCGCGGGATCGGCTTTGCACGCCGCCGAGGCCGCCGGATAAAGCTCTTCCAAATCTTCCATCGTCACCGGCGATTGCTCCGGGTACGGACCTTTGAACCCGGCATCGAAATAGATCGGCGCGATGCCCTTGACCTCCACTTCCGAGATCAGCTGGCCCATCTGCAGGCCCCAATCGCCCAGATGGATATCGCTCACCACCTGCCAGCCATTGGCGCGGAACAACCGCTGCAGGCAGTCGCCGATGACGGCCGAGCGCAAATGTCCCACATGCATGGGCTTGGCGACATTGGGACCGCCGAAATCGATCAGCGCCGTCTTGCCGTTCGGGGTCGCGGGCGCGTCCGGCGCCGCGACGCGCGCATCCAGCGCTGCATCGGTGAGATCCAGATTGATGAAGCCGGGACCGGCGATCTCGACTTTGGAAAATCGCGGATCGGTCTTCAGCCGGGCGGCGATCTTTTCCGCGATGGCGCGGGGATTGGATTTGGCCTGCTTGGCGGCGGCGAGCGCGCCGTTGCATTGAAATTGCGCCAGGTCGGGACGGTCGGAGAGCTGCACCTGACCAAGGGCTTCGTCCAAACCTTCGGCGGCGAAAGCGTCCCCCGCCACGCGCGACAGATCCGCGGCCAGAGACGTCATGGGGCGTAACGACCCATCTTCTTGGTGTATTCGACCTGGGTCGACGTCATCTGGAATCCCGCCAGCAGCTGATATTCAAAAGGCTGATGCCCGGTGGGAACCATGATCGTGAAATCGTCCGGCGATTCGCTGAAGGTCGCTATGGACGCGCCGGGCGCGAAATCAAAACTGACATTCAGGATTCGTTTCTCGACCAGCTGATCGCCCTGCGTGATCGCCACGAAATAGGGCACGCTATAATGGGCGCCGTCGGCCGAGGGCGCACGCGTCGCCCGGAAATTCAAGGTCAAACTCGAGCCCGTCTCACCGGTCTTCTTGTTGACGTCGCAGCTGCTGCTGGCGCCCGTCAGTGCCACGCGATAGGCCTCACCTGACAAATCCTGCGGCGCGCCCTGGCGGAAGATGGCCATCTGACTGGCATCGGCCAGAACCACCGCGACGGGGCAATTGTTGACCTTGGTGCTATTGCAGCCGGCAAGCATCAGCAGGACGACGCCGAGGGCAGAGAATCGGGTACGCATCATGGGTGTTAAGGTCCGGCTCAGGCTTGACTTTTTCAAGGCTCCGGCCGACTTCTCGGCCTCTTTCCTTTTGGGCCGCGGACTTTAGCCAGCCCCGCCCCTGAAGGGAAGCAGCCGGAAAACGGGGCATCATGGCAGTCTACACCGATGTCGGGTTTGAAGAATTGGAGAGCTTGCTCGCCAGTTACGACATCGGCACGCCCCTGGCCTTCAAAGGCATCGCCGAGGGCGTGGAGAACTCCAATTTCTATCTCCAGACCGGCCGCGGCGCCTTCATCCTCACGCTTTATGAAAAACGCGTCAGGACGGACGATCTGCCATTCTTCCTGGGTCTGATGGAGCATCTGGCAGACCGCGGGCTCTCCTGCCCGCAACCCGTGCGCAGCCGTTCGGGGGCGCAGTCCTTCACCCTCAAGGGCCGCTCGGGCGCGATCTTCACTTTTCTCACTGGCGTTTCGCTGCGCAAGCCCGAGGCGGTGCATTGCGCCGCCGCGGGGCGCGCGCTGGCCCAGCTGCATGATGCCGGACAGGGCTTCACCCTCACCCGCGCCAATGCACTGGGACCTGCCGGCTGGCGCGAGCTGGCGGATGCGACCCGCGCCCGCGCCGAGGCGGTGGAACGAAATCTCGGTGAATTGATCGCCGCCGCGCTCGCGGACCTGGAACGGGATTGGCCCCGCAACCTGCCGGCCGGGGTCATTCACGCGGATCTGTTTCCCGACAATGTCCTCTTCATGCAGGAAAAAGTTTCCGGGCTGATCGATTTCTATTTCGCCTGCAACGATATGTATGCCTATGACCTGGCGGTGACGCTGAACAGCTGGTGCTTCGAAGCGGACGGCGCCTACAATGTCACCAAGGGGCGGGCCCTGATCGCGGCCTATCGTTCGGTGCGGCCGCTGACGCCGGAGGAAGAAACCGCTCTGCCGATTCTGATGCGCGGCGCGGCTTTGCGCTTCCTGCTGACGCGCCTCTATGACTGGCTCAATCCCGACCCCAACGCGCTGGTTCGGCCCAAGGATCCCCGCGAATATGCCAAGCGGTTGCGCTTTCATTTGAAGGTCAAGCAGGCGGGCGAGTACGGGCTTTGAGCGCGTCCATTGACCTCTTCACAGACGGTGCCTGTTCGGGCAATCCCGGTCCGGGCGGCTGGGGGGCAATCCTGCGAAGCGGTCCGCACGAAAGCGAATTGTCTGGCGGCGAGATTCAAACCACCAACAACCGGATGGAATTGACGGCGGTCATCGAGGGTTTGCGCGCGATTAAGAAACCCGCATCGGTGACGATCCATACCGACTCAAAATACGTGATGGACGGCGCCAAAACCTGGATCGTCAGTTGGAAGAAGCGCGGCTGGAAAACCGCCGACAAGAAGCCGGTGAAAAACGAGGACCTATGGCGGGCCCTGGACGAGCAGCAGGCCCGGCATCTTTCGGTGGCCTGGATTTGGGTGCGGGGTCATTCCGGGCACACCGAGAATGAGCGGGCGGACCTGCTGGCGCGGGATGCGATTCCGCGCCAGCCTGGTCGTCGTGCCTAGAGCAGCGCCAACATATGGTCGGCGCTGGAAACTTCGAACGCGCCGGGCGCTTCGACATTCAGGGCCGTAACGACGCCATTATCGACCACCATGGAATAGCGCTGGCTGCGCTTGCCCATGCCGAATTTGGTGGCATCCATTTCCAGCCCCAGCGCGCGGGTGAAATCGCCATTGCCGTCGGCCAGCATCATCACCGTATCGCCGGTGCCCTGGCTTTCGCCCCAGGCACCCATCACGAAGGCGTCATTCACGGAAACACAGGCGATGGCATCGATCCCTTTGGCCTTCAAGGCGCCCGCCTGCTTGAGAAAGCCCGGCACATGTTTGGCCGAACAGGTCGGCGTGAATGCGCCGGGCAGCGCAAACAGCGCCACTTTCTTGCCCTTGAACAACTCGTCGGTCGAAACCGGCTTGGGACCACCATCCTTCATCTGCATGAGGGTCGCGGAAGGTATCGTGTCGCCTACTTTGATGGTCATTCGAAATCTCCGTTATGGATGTGATGAGGAACGCGCGAATCAGGACGAGGTTGCCGCCGCGACATCATGGTGCCGGGCGATGAAGGTCAGTGTGTCGGACGGCGTCAGCGGGGGCGAAAAATAAAATCCCTGGCCGAACTCGCAGCCCAGCGACGCCAGCCAGGCGGCGTCTTCGGCGCTTTCCACACCTTCGGCCACCACCGTTCGCTTCAGGTCGCGCGCCAAGGTGATGATGGAATGAAGCACCCGATTGGCGTCTTCGCCTATCGCGCCGTCGGCCTGTCGCCTGAGAAAGCTTTTGTCGAGCTTGACGATATCGAAAGGCAGATCGCGAAACTGGCTGAGGCTGGACGCGCCGGTGCCGAAATCATCCATCGCCAGGCTCGCGCCCAGACCGCGCAACCGCACCAGCGCGGCAGCCAGATTGCTGTCGTCGGCAACCGCGCTCTCCGTCACTTCCAGGGTGAGCGTGCCCTGCGCCAGGGCATTTTTGCGCACGGTCTCGCTCAGCAATTCCTCAAAGCCCGGATCGCGCAACTGGCGGCGGGAGAGATTGACGCTGACGAACAGCGGCGGCGAAAGCCGGAAATAGCGCTGCCAATGCGAAAGATCGTTCGCCGCCCGCTCCAGCGCGAAGCGACCCAGGGTCACGATCAGGCCCGTCTCTTCGGAATGGGCGATGAAGTCGGCGGGCGCGATCAGTCCCTTGGCGGGATGGCGCCAGCGCAGAAGCGCCTCGAACCCCGCCACGGCATTATCGGAAAACCGCGTGATGGGTTGGTAAAAGATCTCGATCTGGTTGCTGTCGAGCGCCTGACGCAGATCCGCTTCCAGCGCGACGGCATCCGTGCGCACTTGCGTTTCAAGGTCTGGCGCATAGACCAGGGCGCAGCCGCCGCCGCGCATCTTGGCGGCGGACAATGCCAGCTCGGCATTGCGCAACAGCCGGACGGGATCGCCTTCTTGTGTCGCCACGCCGGCGCTGGCGGGCGCGAAAATGCTGCGGCCGTCATAGGGATGCGGCGGATTGCAGAGTTCGATCAATTCATCGCCCAAGGTCCGGGGCGTCAACGCCGGCGCGGCAAAGAGAAGCGCGAAGCCATCGCCGCCGATGCGGAAAATCTGCGCTTCGTCGCCGAAGCGTTCGTGCAGCCGGCGCACCGTCTGGAACAGAATCGTGTCGCCGCCGGTATCGCCGATGCTGGCATGAATCGCCTTGAAACGGTCCAGGTCGATCAGCGCCAGTTGCGCGTTTTGCAGCGACCCGCCCAACCCCTCCATGGCGTCGATCAAGGCCGGCCGCGCGCCCAGGCCCGTCAAGGGATCGCCGGTGGCAGGCGCCGCGTCCTTGCGGTCGGTGATGTCGCTGAGCAGACCCAGGCAATCCGACGGCACGTCCTGATCCGTCACGATGCTGGCGCGCAGTTCCAGCCAGCGCCAGATTCCGCCCGGCCCCTGGGCGCGGAATTCCAGCCGGAAGGCCTGCCCTGGCTGATCGCGAAACATCTCCAGCGCGCTGCGATAGGTCTCGATATCATCCGGATGCAATCTCTCCATCCAATCGGAATGCGACAGGGTCATCTTGTGCGCCGGCAGTCCCGCCATCAGCGCCGCATCTGAAGAGAGCGTCAGCAGCTGGGCGCGGAAGTCCAGATCGAACACGCCTTGATGCGCCGCGCCGATCGCCGCCAAGGCGAGGTTGGCGAAAGGCGCCGAAGGGTCGAGCGCGTCTTCCTGCGTGCTTTGCGCTTCCAGAAGACGGGCGGCGTGCGATCCGTGCAGGAACGGCAGGACCGCGATTTCTTCGCTGGCGATCACCGCCAGCGCCAGGAGCACCGCGCCCGCCGCGGCAAAGCCGCCGGTGGTGGCGGGCGCCGTCAATGTCTCGCCCAAGCCGCCCAGGCTGGTGACGGCCGCCGCCAGCGCCACCAACGCGAAAGCGGCGGCACTGGGCGCGATCACTTGCGCGGCGCGCATGCCGCGCCGGCCGCAAATGAAAAGATAGGCGGCCACTGCGGCGCTGCCCGGCACGATCAGCGTGTCGGTGACCAGGGTGGCGCCGGGCAAGCCCAGATAGGAGGCCACGCCCAATCCGCAAAGGACATATAGGGCAATCCGGAATTGCTTCGCGCGCCCGGGAAAAACTTCGCGCAAAGGCACGATGGCATCGGCCAGCCTGGCGCCCGCCGCCAACGCCAGCGCCGTCAACAAGGCGGTAAGGCCATAAGGCCCGCCAATATGGGTGGCGAGGCTGGCATCGAACATGCCGGTGCCCGCAAGCCAGCTCCACAACAGCATGAAGAGCGTGATCGCCACCCAACGTGGGGCGGCGTGGCCGATCAAAATCGCCAGCCCTGCGGTGATCAGGGCGGCCGCGGCGATCAGGGCCCCGACCGCGGTGATGAAAACGGCGAGCTGGCGGTTGTGGGACGCCAGCGCCGGTTCCGTCCAGGCTTGCAACGAGGGCGGCGCACCGGCATAGCCAACGCGCACCGCCAGACCGACCTGGGTGACAGGCGGAATGATGACCCGCCAGGCGCGCGCGCCATATGCTTTGGCCGGTTCGACCACCACGCCGGATTCCGAACTGGCCACCGCCAGAATGGCGGGGCGCGAGGGACGCGGCAGCAGGCGCAAAGCCATGCGGGGCGGCTGGCCTGCCAGCAACACGCGAATGGCGGGGCGCACGCTGTTGTTCGTCACCGCCAGCATGTACCAGGCCGAGCCGTCGGCCTCCGGCCCGCTGGGTGCGTGATAGGGCGTCAGCTCATGCTTGAGATTGATGACATTGGCGTCGGCGCCGAAATCCACCGGACGCGGCGCATCCGCGGCAGACACAGCCGAGAGGCCCGCCAGGAGCAATGCGATCAGCGCGAGGAAAAGTGGTTTTCGCATCCGGCTCTTTTCGGGGGCTTCAATAGCGGGCTAACCTAGCCGCGCGCCGCCCTTCAAGGAAGCTTCATCTTCCAAAAGAGCGAATTGAACATGATCGCGCCATTCGCCGTTGATCAGCAGATATTTTCGTGCCAGGCCCTCTTCGCGAAAACCGGCCTTGGCGAGCAGGCTGCGCGAAGGCTGATTTTCCGGCAGGCAGGCCGCCTCGATGCGATGCAGGCCCAGCGTTCCGAACACAAAGGGGATCAGCGCATGCACGGCATCGCTCATGAAACCCTGGCGGGCAAATCGCGCGCCGATCCAATAGCCCAACGCGCAGCATTGGGTGACCCCGCGCCGGACATTGGAAAGCGTGCATCCCCCCATCAACGTGTCGTCATTGGCGCGGAACACGAAAAAGACATAGGCCGAATCCAGCCGCGTCTCCTTCTGATAGCGCTTGATGCGGCGGCGGAAGGCGCCGCGCGTCAGCTCGTCCTCAGCCCAGACCGGTTCCCATTTTGTGAGGAACTCCCGACTTTCGCCCCGCAAGCGCGCCCAATGGACATAATCGGCGATGCGCGGATAGCGCAGATAGACATCCTGCCCGCGAAGGACGGGTTGTTGCCCGCCCGGAAAGGTAAGCCCGCGCATGAACGCCATCGGCCGCGAGTGCATCATCGCGCTCATTTTGCCGGGCGGCGGCGGTGGCTTCATCATTCCGCCGCTTCACGGCCGGGAGCGAAGCGCGCGGCGAAGACGTCATGGCGCTCGAGCTTCTTGACCGGGCCCATTGCCGCCATGGAAGGCTGGGTCATGATGCGCGCGGCATAGCGCCTCAAGGCCGGGGCATCCACCGCGTCGATCTGGGCGACGATTTCCGCGGCGCTTTGCAGTTCGCCAAACGTGAAGATCTGGCCGGCGATCTGTTCGGCGCGCGTGCCCGGACGCTCCAATCCCATCAACAGGCCCGATTTGAGCTGCGCCTTGGCGCGCGCCAGCTCGGCATCGCTGACGCCGGCGGTCATCGCTTCCATTTCGCCGGCGATCACCGCCGACAATTCTCCCGCTTCCTTTTCGCCGGTGCCGGCATAGATGCCGGTGAAGCCGGTGTCCTGGAAATTGTTGGTGAAGGCATAGATCGAATAACACAGGCCGCGCTTTTCGCGCACTTCCTGGAACAGGCGCGATGACATGCCGCCGCCCAGCACCATGGCGTGGATTTGCGCGACATGAAAATCGGCATCGTTGGCGGCGACGCCAGGAAAAGCGTAAACGACATGCGCCTGCTCGAGATCTTCCACCACCCGGATATCGCCGCCGACATAATGCGCGCCCGGCGTCGGTTCGGAGCCACCGGTGGTGAGGCGTGCGAATTTTTCTTCCGCCAGGGCCATAATCTCGCGGTGCGAAACAGCGCCGGAAGAAACCAGGGTCATCGCATCGGCGCGATAACGCCGGCCGCTGTAATCGCGCAGCGCGCGCGGCGTAAAGGCAGTCACGGTCGCCTCCTCGCCCAGGATCGGCCAACCCAGAGACTGATCTTTGTAGATCACGTCTTGCAGGTGATCGAAGATGATATCGTCCGGCGTGTCGCGCGCCTGTCCAAGTTCCTGCAACACCACCTGGCGTTCGCGTTCCAGCTCGTCGGCGACATAAGTGGGGTTGACCAGGATGTCGGCGACAAGATCCAGCGCCAGCGCCACATCGTTTTTCAGAACCCGGGCATGAAACGCGGTCTGCTCGCGGCTGGTATAAGCATTGAGATAACCGCCCACCGCTTCGATCTCTTCGGCGATCTGGCGCGCGCTGCGGGTGGTGGTGCCCTTGAACGCCATGTGCTCGAGCATGTGGGAGAGGCCCATTTCGGGCGGCAATTCGTTGCGGCTTCCGGTCGAGACCCAGACCCCCAGCGCAGCGCTTTCCAGCTTGGCCATCGGGTCGGTAACAACAGTCAAGCCATTGGAAAGTTTTGATATTTCTATGGTCATCCCGCCAGTCTAGAAGAGATGAACTGTCGAATCAAAGAAAGCTTGTTGGGCAGGATATCCAGCTTTTCCGGCAGATCCAGAACCCGTTGCAGCGCCTCGGGCATGGGCGGCGGCGTGCCGGTCGCGCGGGTCACCGCATCGGCGAATTTGGCGGGGTGGGCGGTCGACAGGACCACCATCGGCTCCTCGCGAAAACCCAGCTTGCGCAGCGCGTTGACCGCGACGGCGGTGTGCGGGTCGATGATGCGGCCCGATGTGCCGGCGATGGCATTGATGGTGGACAGCGTATCCTCGTCATCGCTGGAACGGGCGTCGTAGCGGGCGCGCAATTGCGCCAGCACCGGCTCCGGCAGCTCCAGGCGTTTGTCGCGCGCGAAACTCTCCATCGCGGTGCGGGTCCAGCCGGCATCACGGTCCGAGGCTTCGAACAAGGCGCGTTCGAAATTCGACGCCACCTGAATATCCATCGAGGGACTGATTGTGTGATGCGCCACGCCCGATTCATAAACGCCTTCGTTCAGGGCCCGCGCCATAATGTCGTTGGCGTTGGTGGCGATCACCAGACGCTTCACGGCAAGACCCATGCGCTCCGCCGCCTCGCCCGCAAAGATGTCGCCGAAATTTCCGGTGGGAACGATGAAGGTCGCCGGCCGGCCCAGAGCCGCGGTGGCCGTGAAATAATAAACGCTCTGGGCAGCGATGCGCACGAAGTTGATCGAATTGACGGCGGTGAGGCCGATCTCGCGGGCGAACTCGGTTTCGGCGAACAGGCCCTTCACGATGCTTTGGGCGTCGTCGAAACTTCCTTCCAGGGCGATGTTGTGGACATTGGCGTGACCGCTGGTGGTCATCTGGCGGCGCTGCACTTCGCTGACCCGTCCCTTGGGATGGAGCACGAAGACTTCGATATTGGGCAGCCCGCCCAGAGCGGCAATCGCCGCCGAGCCGGTGTCGCCCGAGGTCGCCGCCACCACGGTCGCCTTGCCGCCGCGCCGCTTCAGCGCACGGGCGAACAGCCGCCCCAATATCTGGAGCGCAATGTCCTTGAAGGCGAAGGTGGGGCCATGAAACAGCTCCAGCAGATACCGGTTGCCGCTCATCGCGGAGAGAGGGGCGATCTCCGGATTTTCAAAACCAGCATAGGCGGCTTCGATATCCTCTCTCAATTCGGCGGCGGTGAAGCTGTCTCCGACGAAGCGGGAAAGAATTTCAAACGCCACATCCTGGTAGCGCTTGCCCGCAAAGCCCGCGATCTCGGCGGAACTGAAATGCGGCCAGGCTGCAGGCATGTAGAGCCCGCCATCGGGCGCCAGGCCAGCCAGCAGGACGTCGGCGAAACTCGCTTGCGGCGCCTCTCCCCGCGTCGAAATGAATTGACTGGATTGCACCAATTCGAACTTCCTCACTATGCCTCGGCCGCTTGAGGCGTCAGTCCCAGCGCAGCCGGCCCTTGGAGATATGATAGGCCAGATAGACGCCGATGAGACCCGCCGCAAGTCCGAACCAGGTCACCGCATAGGAGAGATGCTCGTTGCGGAAACTGACCACCGTCTGGCCGCCCTTGGGCCAGCCGCCCGGGTTGGGCGCGGCGTCGGCCTCAATCACCACCGGCGCGGCCAGCCGGATATTGTCGGCGGTGGCGATGCCGCGAAGATCGCGGGCATACCAGATCCGGTGCAGGGCATCGGCCGCCGGCGTGAAGGCGCCGGGCGCATCGGGCACCCGCCATACGCCGACCAGCCGCGTCTCGCCATCGACCGGCGTGCGCGTGGCCGGATCGCGCTTGTCTTTTGGCACATAGCCGCGGTCGACCAGCAGAACGCGGCCGTCATCGGTCCGAATGGGAGTCAGGACATGATAGACCGGCTCGCCGGCGGCGCCGGTGGTGAAGACATAAGCCTCCTTGGAATTGTCGAAGCGGCCCGACAGCGCGACACGCCGATATTGCGCCGCATCGGGATCGAGCCTGAGCATATCGTCCAGGGAAACAGGCGGCGCGGTCATGTGACCGTTCACTTCTGCGATCAGTCCCAGCTTCCATTGCAGGCGCTGCAGCTGCCACACGCCCAGCCCCACCAGGATCGCTGCCGCGATCAGCGCCGCGACGGTGACGCCGGGATAGGGGTGGAAGCGAAGGGCCATCAGTGCCTCCGCCCTTCACCCGCCTTGTGCTTGTACTGGAGGACCAGGAGGGTGGATTTGGAAAGGCGCAGAAAGCCCAGGCTGAGGGCCACAATGAGCGGAGCCCACAACACCGCATGCACCCAATAGGGCGGCGAGAAGGTGAACTCGACCCACAGCGCCAGCCCCGCAACGATGGCGCCCACGATCAGAATGCCGAAAACGGCGGGGCCATCGCCGGCATCGAACATCGCATAGTCCAGATGGCAGGACGGGCAGGACGGCTTCAGCTTGATATAGCCGTCGAACAACCGCCCCTGCCCGCACTGCGGGCAGAGGCCGAGGAAAGCGCAGCGCGCGGTGTTAGGCAGCCGAGACGGGCCCCTGTCCCCAGACATAGATGCAGGCAAACAGGAACAGCCAGACCACGTCCACAAAATGCCAGTACCAAGCCGCGGCCTCGAAACCGAAATGGCGGGTGGGCGTGAACTGGCCGGCAATGGCGCGGCCCAGGCACACCGTCAGGAAGATGGTGCCGACAATGACATGGAAGCCATGAAAGCCCGTGGCCATGAAGAAGGTCGAGCCATAGATGGCGTCGAAATTGCCCGCACCCGCTGCCAGCGAAGCATGCGCCGCATCGGTGAAGGGCTGCAGCGCCAAATGATTAAAGCCGAAGGTGAAAGGCGCATGCGCATATTCATACGCCTGCACGGCGGTAAAGCTCATGCCGAGCAGCACGGTGATCAGGAGGCCCTGGATGGCGCCCTTGCGGTCGCCAGACTGCAGCGCGTGATGCGCCCAAGTCACCGTGGTGCCCGACGTGAGCAGGATCAGGGTGTTGAGCAGCGGGAAGTGCCAGGGATCCAAAGTGACGATGCCCGCCGGTGGCCAGGAGCCGATGCCGACATCGTTGAAGAAGATCGCGGAATTGAAATAGGCCCAGAACCAGGCCACGAAGAACATCACTTCGGAAGCGATGAACAGCAGCATGCCGTAGCGCAGATGCAGCTTCACCACCGGGGTGTGATTGCCCTGGACCACCGATTCCCGGATCACATCGCGCCACCAGCCCGCCATGGTGTAGAGCACCAGGGCCAGGCCGATGATGAAGATCCAGGGCTGGCCGTTCACCGGCAGGCCGAAGAAGCCCGTGTAATCCTTGTTCATCCAGAACACGGCGCCCGTCAGCATGGTGAAGGCGCCAATGGATCCAACCACCGGCCAGGGGCTGGGATCCACCAGATGATAATCGTGCTTTACATCACCGCTCATGAAACTAGCCCCTCTAGTGGCCGGTATTTTCGTGCCACTGCACGATTGACATCAGATAAAACAAAATCACAACGCCGCCCAGCGCCAGCGCCAATGCGATGTTGCGCTTGCGCCGTTCGCGCCCTGCCTTGCCGTTCTTGTCGAACGAATTGTCATCCATCGCCTCAGGTCCAAAGCGGAGGAAGATGGAGCAAATGCTCGGCGATCAAGGCCAGGAACGGCACAAAGACGTAAAGCAGCGACACGCCGAACAGGCGCTTGGCGGCTGGCTCGCGCTCCTCGTCCTTTTCGCGCAACGTGGCGAAGGCCTCGAGCAGCATCCAGAAGCCCATGGTCGCGGACAGCACCAGATAAAGCATGCCGCCCAGGCCGATGAAGGCCGGCACGATGCCCAGAGGCGCCAGCAGCAGCGTATAAACGAAGATGTGAATGCGGGTGGTGCGCTTGCCCTTCACCACCGGCAGCATCGGTATGCCGGCGCGGGCGTAATCCTCGCAGCGCCACAGCGACAGCGCCCAGAAATGCGGCGGCGTCCACATGAAGATGATGGCCACCATCACGACCGGCGCCAGGCTCAGGCTGCCCGTCACCGCGGCCCAGCCGATCGCAGGCGGCAAAGCCCCCGCCAGGCCGCCGATCACGATGTTCTGCGGCGTGCGGCGCTTCAGTCCCAGCGTATAGACCACGACATAAAAGAAGACGGTAAAGGCCAAGAGGCCCGCCGCAAGTTCATTGACGAACAGCCACATGGTGGCCACCGACATTGCCGAGATCGCCCAGCCGAATGTCAGGGCATCGCCGCGCACGATATGGCCCATGGGAATGGGCCGCGTCGCAGTGCGGGTCATGATCCGGTCGATGTCGGAATCATAAGCCATGTTGAGCGCTCCGCTCGCGCCGGCCGCCAGCGCGATGCAAAGCAGTGCGGTGAAAGCGGTGAGCGGATGCACATGGCCAGGTGCCACGACAATCCCCGCCAAGCCCGTGAACACGACAAGGGACATCACGCGCGGCTTCAGCAGCGCGAAGAAGTCTCCCACGGTCGTGACGCGGGTGAAACTGAGAGTGTCGGTGACGGCCATGCGTTTCAGCGATCCTTGATGCCAGTATTCCCTAGTGGATGTGCGGCAGTTCGTTGAACTGATGGAACGGCGGCGGCGAAGGCAAGGTCCATTCCAGGGTGGTCGCACCGACGCCCCAGGGATTGTCGCCCGCCTTGCGCTTGGCCGCGAAAGCCTCGACCAGCATGGCCAGGAAGATCAGGACGCCGAAGCCGGCGATAAATGCGCCGACCGACGAAACGAAGTTCCAGCCCGCGAACGCATCCGGATAGTCCGCATAGCGGCGCGGCATCCCCGCCAGACCCAGAAAGTGCATCGGGAAGAAGGCGAGATTGACGCCCACGAAGGTGATCCAGAAATGCAGCTTGCCCAGCGTCTCGTTGTACATATAGCCGGTGAATTTCGGGAACCAGAAATAGAAACCCGAAAAGATCGCGAACACCGCGCCCAGCGACAGCACGTAATGGAAGTGGGCCACCACGTAATAGGTGTCCTGCATCACCACATCGACGCCGGCATTGGCCAGCACCACGCCGGTGACGCCGCCGACCGTGAACAGGAAGACGAAGCCGATCGCCCAAAGCATCGGGGTCTTGAACTCGATCGAGCCGCCCCACATCGTCGCGATCCAGCTGAACACCTTGATGCCGGTGGGCACCGCGATGACCATAGTGGCGAAGACGAAATAGGCCTTGGTGTCGACCGACAGGCCCACCGTGTACATGTGGTGCGCCCAGACCAAAAAGCCGATGAAGCCGATCGCGACCATGGCATAGGCCATGCCGAGATAGCCGAACACCGGCCGCTTGGAGAAGGTGGAGATGACATGGCTGATCATGCCGAAGCCGGGCAGGATCAGGATGTAGACTTCCGGATGGCCGAAGAACCAGAACAGATGCTGGTAGAGGATCGGATCGCCGCCGCCGGCCGGGTTGAAGAAGCTGGTGCCGAAATGGCGATCGGTGAGCAGCATGGTGATGGCGCCCGCCAGTACCGGCAGCGACAGCAACAGCAGGAACACGGTCACCAGGATCGACCACACGAACAGCGGCATCTTGTGCAGGGTCATGCCCGGCGCGCGCATGTTGAAGATGGTGGTGATGAAGTTGATCGCACCCAGGATCGACGAAGCGCCCGCGATGTGAAGCGAGAAGATCGCCAGGTCCATCGCCGGTCCGGGCGAGCCATAGGTCGAGAGCGGCGCATAGATGGTCCAGCCGCCGCCGACGCCCATGCCGCCGGAATCGCCTTCCACGAACATGCTCATCACCAGCAGCGCGAGGGAGAAGGGCAAAAGCCAGAAGGAGATGTTGTTCATGCGCGGGAACGCCATGTCCGGGGCGCCGATCATCAGCGGCACCAGCCAGTTGCCGAAGCCGCCAATCATCGCCGGCATGATCATGAAGAACACCATGATCAGGCCATGGCCCGTGACGAAGACGTTAAAGGTATGCGGTTCCTTGAACACCTGCAGCCCGGGATACATCAGCTCGGCCCGCATCATCATCGAGAAGAAGCCGCCGACCAAACCCGCGCAGATCGCGAAGATAAGGTACATCGTGCCGATGTCCTTATGGTTGGTGGAATAGACATAGCGGCGCCAGCCGGTCGGATGATGGCTGTGGTCCTCGAAAGGATGGTCGGGGCTGTGCTGGTCGAAAGCGAGATCGGTCATGACGTCAGTTTCCTATTTCGCTGCGACGTGAATGTTGGTGTCGAGAGCGGCAAACTTCTTCTTCGCCGAAGCAAGCCACTCGGCATATTCGGCGTCGCTCACCACATGCACCTCGATCGGCATATAGGCGTGGCGCGCGCCGCACAGTTCCGAGCATTGGCCGAAATAGACGCCGACGCGATCGGCCTTGAACCAGGTGTGATTGATGCGGCCCGGCACGGCGTCCATCTTCACGCCCATCTGGGGCAGCGCCCAGGAATGGATGACATCGGCGCCAGTGGTTTCGACTTCGATCACCTTGCCGACCGGCACGACCACTTCATTGTCGACGCCCAGAAGGCGCGGCTTGCCCGCCTTGGCGGCGTCGGCGTCCGTGAGGCCCAGCGAGTCATAGGTGAAGCCGGCATTGGCGCCCGGATATTCATAGGTCCAGAACCATTGCTTGCCGATCGCCTTGATGGTGACGTCAGGCTTGGGGATCGTGCTTTCGAAATAGAGCAGACGGAAGCTGGGCACCGCGATCACCACCAGGATGATCACCGGAATGATGGTCCAGGCCACTTCCAGCAGAGTGTTGTGATGCACCTTGGACGGGGTGGGATTGGCGCCGGCGCGGAACTTGATGACGATGTAGACCAGCAACGCCAGGACGAAGAGGCAAACCGCGGTGATGATGTAGAGCAGCTCGGTGTGGAAATTCTCGATCTGATCCATGACGGGCGAGTTGGCGGCCTGGAAGCCCATCTCGTAATTCGCCGGCAAGGCGAAGGCCGAGGCGGCGGCAGAAGCCCACAGGGCGGCCGCGGTGGCGGCGATTTTCGTGTTCCGCCAGGACCGGGGTGTCAAAGACATGGATAGCGACCTCGCAAATGCCGGCGGGGTGTACTCGAAAATCCCCCGCGCGTTTCAGATTCTTGGCGGGGATTTAGAGGGGTTAAGCCCTTAAAGTCATTGCGACCTTATGGCACGGCCCTTTTGCCGCCAATCCAGCCGCGCCGATCAAAGGCGGCAGGGCCTTGCCGGAAGGCTCCAAGTCCCCGATATCTGGGGCCTAAGCATTGGCGTTCGCTGGTTTTTTGCCCGTCCGCCGCAGCCGGAGAGCATTATGGCCGATACCGATCTGTTCTTTTCCCGCACCGGCATGGACCGCGCCCGCGTCCAGACCCAACTGGATTCCGCCCTGGCGGGCGCCGACGACGGGGAACTTTTCCTGGAATACAGCCAGTCCGAATCGTTCTCCTTCGACGACAACCGGCTGAAGGCCGCCACTTTCGACACCTCCCAGGGCTTCGGACTTCGGGCCGTGGCGGGGGAAGCCACCGGCTACGCCCACGCCACCGAGCTCTCCGAAGACGCCATTGCCCGCGCGAGCGCGACCGTGAAGGCCGTGTCGGCCGGCCATTCCGGGCAGGTTGCCGCCGCTCCTGCCCGCAGCAACGTCAAGCTCTATACCGACCTCGACCCGCTCCAGACCGCCCAGTTCGGCGCCAAGGTCAGCCTGCTGGAAGAGATGAACGCCTATGCGCGGGCCAAGGACGGAAGGGTACGCCAGGTCTCGGCCTCGCTCTCCGGCGAATGGCAGCGCATCGAGATCCTCCGCGCCGGCGGCGAACATTATTCCGATATCCGCCCCCTGGTGCGCATCGGCGTGTCGGTGGTGGTGGAACAGGATGGCCGCCAGGAATCCGGCAGCTTCGGCGGCGGCGGCCGCGGCGGTTATGAAATCTATCTCGATCCCACTTACTGGAAAGCCGCCGTCGATGAGGCGCTGCGCCAGGCACTGGTCAATCTGAACTCCGTGCCCGCGCCTGCCGGCGAGATGACGGTGGTGCTGGGACCGGGCTGGCCCGGCATCCTGCTGCATGAAGCCATCGGGCACGGGCTGGAAGGTGATTTCAACCGCAAGAAGACATCGGCCTTCGCCGGCTTGCTGGGCGAGCGCGTCGCCGCGCCCGGCGTCACGGTGGTCGATGACGGCACCATCGATGGCCGTCGCGGCTCGCTTTCCATCGACGATGAAGGCACGCCCACTTCGCGCACGGTGCTGATCGAGGACGGCATTCTCAAAGGCTATATGCAGGACCGTCAGAATGCCCGGCTGATGGGCATGAAGCCGACCGGCAATGGGCGTCGCCAGAGCTTCGGCTCGCCGGTGATGCCGCGCATGACCAACACCTACATGCTGGCCGGCGACAAGGATCCCGGCGAGATTCTCGCCAGCGTGAAGAAAGGCATCTACGCCACCAATTTCGGCGGCGGCCAGGTCGACATCACCAACGGAAAATTCGTCTTCAGCTGCACCGAGGCCTATGCCATCGAGGACGGCAAGCTGGGCGCGCCGATCAAGGGCGCGACCTTGATCGGTTCGGGCCCGGAATGCCTCACACGCGTCAGCATGATCGGCAACGACATGAAACTCGACACCGGCGTCGGCACTTGCGGCAAGAATGGCCAGAGCGTGCCGGTGGGCGTGGGACAGCCGACTTTGCGCCTGGATGGGCTTACCGTGGGCGGGACGGCGGCCTGATCATGCCCCGCTACTGGTTCCGGCAGAAACGGCTCGGCTACGGCGCCACGCCCAACACCTGGCAGGGCTGGCTGTTCACCATCGCCAGCGCGGCGCTGACATTGGGGGTGATCATCGCGGCCAATTTCATGCGCGGCAACGCCGAGCGGTTTTTGCTGATCGCCATCGGACTGCCGCTGATATTGGTACCCACGGTTCTGATCAGCCATGCCAAGACCGAAGGCGGCTGGCGCTGGCGTTCGGGCAATGAGTGACCTCCTCACCCTGAGCTGGTCGAAGGGTGAGACATTGGCATGCCACGAACAGCAAAGCGTCCTCATCCTTCGACGGGCTCAGGATGAGGATTTACGGAACGGCGCCTCGCAGTGAGATTTGCATGACACCGGTTTTCAAGATCGTGCCGCGCGCGGAATGGGCCGAGGCGACCGATGCCTATGAAGGCTCGGCGCATGACCGCACCGACGGCTTTCTGCATTTTTCCACCTTGTCCCAATTGCCGGAAACATTGCGCCGATATTATGCGGGCCAGGACGATCTTCTGCTGGTGGCGGCCGACCCGGCGCGTCTGGGCAGTGTGCTCAGATGGGAACATTCCCCTTCCCGCGGCGAGGATTTTCCGCATCTCTATGGCGTGCTTCTGATGAGCGCGGTTTTGTGGGTGAAGCCGCTTGCAAAAGATGCAGGCGGCAACTTCCTTCTGCCGGGATGACATATGTCACAGACGGGGGTTAAGCTGGCGGCATGATCCCCATCAAAGGCAAGACTCACGATCTGGGCGACGGTTTCATCGTTTCGCGCCTGTTGCCGCAAGCGGCCCGGCGCAGCATCGGGCCGTTCCTGTTCTTCGACTATTTCGGGCCGGTGGAATTTCCGCCCGGCAAGGGCGTGGATGTGCGGCCCCATCCGCACATCGGCCTGGCCACCGTGACCTATCTGTTCGACGGCGCCCAGATGCACCGCGACACCTTGGGCTCGGTGCAGGAGATCAAGCCCGGCGACGTCAACTGGATGACGGCGGGACGCGGCATCGCCCATTCCGAGCGCACCGGCGAGGGTTTGCGGGCGCAAGGTCATCGCCTGCACGGCATCCAGACCTGGGTGGGGCTGCCGCAAAAGGACGAAGAAGCCGATCCGCATTTCCAGCATTTCGCCGCCGCCGATTTGCCGGAGCGCGATGACAAGGGCGTTCGCCTCAGGATGATCACCGGCGAAGCCTTTGGCCTGACATCGCCGGTCAAGACCTTCTCGCCGATTTTCTATGCCGAGGCTCGGTTCGATGCAGGCGGCAGTTTCACCATCACGCCCGACCATGAGGAACGCGCCTTTTTCGTCGTGGAAGGCGAAGTGCAGGTTGGCGGCGACAATCACGGCGTGGAAACGCATGGCGCCGGCGCCATGCTGTTGCTGGAAAAGGGCGAAGTCGTCACGCTATTCGCCACCGGGCCGTCGCGGGTGATGCTGCTGGGCGGCGCGCCGCTCGATGGCTCGCGCCATATCTGGTGGAATTTCGTTTCCTCGTCCAAGGACCGGATCGAACTCGCCAAATCCGACTGGCGATCCGGCCTGTTCGGAAAAATCCCCGGCGACGATCAGGAATTCATCCCCCTGCCCGAGGACCGAAAATGATCCTGCGGCGTGGCCTGATCGTGCTCGGGGCGGTGCTGATCCTGTTCGGCCTGTTCTTTGCGCTGCAGGGCGCCGACATCATCCATTGGCCGCTGGAAAGCAGCATGCTGGGCCGGGGCGTCTGGATCCGCAATGGCCTCGCCCTTGCCGCGGTCGGGGTGGTGATGATCCTGGGTGCGCGCAGCATCCGCTCGTAAAACCGGAGTTTGCAATGAAATATAACCAGCTCGGCCGCAGCGGCCTGTTCGTGTCCGAAATCTGCCTGGGCACCATGACCTTTTCCGGCGAGAATTTTTTCGGCGGAGTCATCGGCACCCTCGACCAGAAAGCCTCCACCAAACTGGTCGAACGCAGCATCGCGGCGGGCGTCAATTTCATCGACACCGCGGATGCCTACAGCCAGGGCGAATCCGAAAAGATGACCGGCCAGGCGATCCGCGATCTGGGAATTCGGCGCAGCGAGATCGTGCTGGCGACAAAAGTGTTCGCGCGCATGGGACCGGGCGTCAACGAAATCGGCGCCAGCCGGGGCCACATCATGGACGGCGTCGCCAAAAGCCTGGATCGGCTCAAAATGGACTACATCGATCTCTACCAGATTCACCAGACCGATCTGGTGACCCCGGTGGAAGAGACTATGCGCGCGCTCGACGATCTCGTGCGCCAGGGCATGGTCCGGTATATCGGCGTCTCCAACTGGACCGCCTGGCGCATCATGAAGGCGAACGCTGCCGCCGGCGCGCGCGGACAGGAACGGTTCGAGACCGTCCAAGCCTATTACTCCCTTGCCGGCCGCGAACTGGAACGCGAGCTTGTGCCGATGATGGAAGAGGAACGCATCGGCTGCCTGGTCTGGAGTCCGCTGGCCGGCGGTTATCTTTCCGGAAAATATTCCGAAGGCGGCGAAGGTTCTGCCGAAGGCCGCCGCAAGAGTTTTGATTTTCCGCCGGTGGACCGCGCGCGCGGCGAACCGATCATTGCGGCCATGCGCCCGATCGCCAAGGCGCATGATACATCGGTGGCGCGGGTGGCACTGGCCTGGGTTCTGGCAAAACCATTCGTCACCAGCGTGATCATCGGCGCCCGCACCATCGAACAGCTGGACGACAATCTGGAAGCGACCAAACTGAAACTCAGCGCGGAAGAAATCGCTAGGCTCGACGACCTATCGGCGATCGCCGAAGACTATCCGCACTGGATGATCTCGCGCTTCATGAGCCAGCGCCTGCCGCAAGACAAATAAGACCCATCCGTCAAAGGAAATTGTATTCGACGAACAGGCGGCTCAAATCGCCCTTCCATTCATTCTGGAAGGCATGCAGCAATTCCTCGGCGCGGCTCTGGCCGCGGGCCACCAGTTCGCGCAAGGGATTGATGAAGCCGTCCTCGCTCATCCCCGCGCTGTCCAGGCTGGCGCGGCGGCGAAGGCCCTCGCCGGAGATCTCCACCATCCGGCGTGCCAGTTCCAGCACGGTCGTATTGCGGAAGGGCGCGCGGAAGCCCTGTTTTGGCACCATGTCGCGCAGCGCCTGGCGCTCTTCCGCCGTCCAGTCCTTGATCATGTCCCAGGCGGCGTCCAGCGCCACGCTGTCATAGACCAGGCCCACCCATAGCGCGGGCATGCCGCAGATGCGCCGCCACTGGCCGCCATCGGCGCCGCGCATCTCCAGGAACTGCTTCAGCCGCACTTCCGGGAAGATGGTGGTGAGATGATCCGCCCAGTCGGCCATCGAAGGCTCGAACTGCGCCACTTCGGGGATCTTGCGGGCGAGGAAATCGCGGAAGCTCTTCCCGGCGACATCGTGATATTTGCCATCGCGATAGACGAAATACATCGGCACATCGAGCGCGTAATCGACATAGCGCTCGAAACTCATGCCGTCTTCGAACACGAAAGGCAGCATCCCGGAGCGGGCATTGTCGACATCGGTCCAGACCTGGGCGCGATACGACAGAAATCCGCTGGAACGGCCTTCGCGGAAGGGCGAGTTGGCCAGAAGCGCGGTGGTGATCGGCTGCAGCGCCAGACCGACGCGGAATTTTTTCACCATGTCGGCTTCGTCGCTGAAGTCCAGATTGACCTGCACGGTGCAGGTGCGGAACATCATGTCGAGGCCATAGCCGCCCACCTTGGGCATATAGCGGCGCATGATGCCGTAGCGGCCTTTGGGCATCACCGGCACTTCGTCCAAGGTCCAGTTGGGGGCAAAGCCCAGCCCCAACACGCCGACGCCGATCTCGCTGGCGACGTCGCGGGTCTGCACCAAATGCGTGTTCACTTCGGCGCAGGTTTCGTGAATGCTTTTGAGCGGCGCGCCGGACAATTCGAACTGTCCGCCCGGCTCAAGCGACAGCGACGCGCCGTTCAGGCTGTTGCCGATGATGTTGTCACCTTCCATGACCGGCTGCCAGCCGAAGCGGCCCATGCCTCCCAGCAATTGGCGGATGCCGGGCTTGCCCTCATAGGGGATCGGCTTGTGCGTCTTCAGGTCGTAGACGAATTTCTCGTGCTCGGTTCCGATGCGCCAGGCGCTTTTCGGCTTCATGCCCTTGGACAAATGGCGCACCAGATCGTCGCGGCTTTCGATCACGCCGCCGGCAGATTGCGGAATGGACATGCGCTTCCCTTACGCGGGCTTAAGACCCTGTTAAATTGTGTGAATTGACCCCGGCACGTTGCCAACACTTAGGCATCGGCCCGCGGCAACACAAGGCGGCGGCGGCGGAAACGATATTTTTGCCTTGACTTAATTAAGTGAAATACGAAATATAAGGGTATGACTGCTGCTCACTTCTCCGCTTTGGCAGATCCCACCCGTCAGCGCATTGTCGAAATACTATCTGGCGGCGCCCTTTGCGCCGGCGACATCGCCGGGCATTTCGAACTGTCGCCGCCCGCCATTTCGCAGCATCTCAAGGCATTGCGCCAAGCCAAGCTGGTGAAGGTGCGGGCGGAGGCGCAGAAGCGGATTTACGAGCTCGATCCGGAAGGCGTGGCGGAATTGTCCGACTGGGTGGCGCGTATCCGCGCCTTCTGGACCCCGCGCCTCGACGCGTTGGAACAAGCCTTGAGAAAGGACACGCGATGAACAAAGGCCGTGTCGTCGAAGAAGCCGCGATCCTGTTCGAACGGATCCTTCCCGCGCCGCGGGAGAAAGCCTGGATCTTCCTGACCGAGACCGCGCGCCTGACGGAATGGTATGGCGAAGGCCTTATCGAGCCGCGCGAAGGCGGCAAGGTCGCGTTGATGGGCGGCCATATCCGCGGCGTGGTGACCGGATGGCGGCCCACGCAATTCCTCGCCTACACCTGGAACGTATTCTCGCCCGGCGAGACCATATCGGCCTGGCCGGTCTCCTATCTGGAATTCGCGCTTGTTCCCGAAGGCACAAGCACCAAGCTCACACTGACGCACCGTCCCATCCCCAAAGCGGTGCAGCCCCAAACCATGATGGGATGGCACACTTTCCTCGACATGGTGGACGCGGCGGCGCGCGGCGAAAGCGTCGCACCCCGCGACACCATCATGAAGAAGAATGCCGCGATTTACGGCGTCGATCTCGACAATCTGAAAAGGTGAGGACGATGGACAATTTCGGTGAACGCATTGACGAACACACCGTCCGCTTCGAGCGGTTGCTGCCCGGGCCGGTGGAAAAGATCTGGGCCTATCTGACCGACGGGCAAAAGCGCGGCGAGTGGTTCGCCGCCGGCCCCCTGCCTGCGAAAGTCGGCGAAACCTTCGAACTGAGATTCAAGCACAGTGATTTGTCGCCCAACAAGGCGCCGCCGCCGGACCGCTTCAAGGAGATGGATGCGAAGGGTTTCGTCGCCAAGGAAAGATTGCTGGCGCTGGAGCCGATGCGCCGCCTGGCCTACACATTCGGCGATGAAAATCCGCCGCCATCGGAAGTGGAATTCGCGCTGACGCCGGAAGGCGATCAGGTGCGTCTCACCCTCACCCATCGCAAGATTCCCGATCGCGCCTATGCCGTGAACGTGTCTGGCGGCTGGCACAGCCATCTGTCGATCCTGCAATACAGGGCCGAAGGCAAAACGCCGCCTGCCTTCTGGGATGTCTGGCGGGAGACCGAGCATACTTACGAAAAGCGCTACACCTGACGATGGCGAAAGAGATCAACCCGTTCCTGATGTTCCCCAGCGGGGCGGAAGCGGCGATGAATTTCTATTTGTCGCTCTTCTCCGGCGCGCACATCGAATCCCTCACGCACTATGATGCCGAAGGGCCGGGCGTGGCCGGCAGCGTCAAGCAGGCGACGCTTCTGCTGCTGGGACGGCGGTTCGAATTCTTCGACAGCCCCGTGCGGCATGCCTTCACCTTCACGCCCGCGATCTCTTTCGCCGTCGCGTGCGACGATGTCGAGGAGATCGACCGGCTCTTCGCGAAATTGTCGGATGGCGGCCAGGTGCTGATGGCACTGGACGCCTACCCTTTCGCCAAACGCTTCGGCTGGCTCAACGACAAGTTCGGCGTCAGCTGGCAGTTGCGCCTCACCTAGCGCCAATCGCCCCTGACGGATTGCCAGATCGCCAGCGCCGCCAGGGCGGCGGTATCAGCCCGCAGGATGCGCGGCCCCAAACTGACCGGCGTCACGAATGGCAAGGCGCGCAGGCTTTCACGTTCCGCCGGATCGAAGCCCCCTTCCGGACCGGTGAGAATGGCAACGGGGCCTATATCCATTTTCCGCGCCGCGTCCGCCAGCGAAACGGCATCTCCGCCCTCGTCGCAGAAAAAAATCGCGCGCTCGCGCGGCCAGGCCGCAAGCAACTTATCCAGACCGATGGCCTCGCCGATATCCGGCACCGTCAGCCGTCCCGATTGTTCCGCGGCCTCTACTGCATTGGCCAGCAAGCGCTCGTCATTGATCCGCGTCACGATGGTGCGACGGGTGAAGACCGGCTGCAGTTTGGCGACGCCCAGCTCGGTCGCTTTTTGGGTGAGATAATCCGACGGGGTCTTCTTCACCGGGGCGAAGACCAGCCACAGATCGGGACAGCCGGCCTGCGGCAAGGTCTGCGTCCGCATCTCAAGACTTGCGCCGCGCTTGCCCGCCGCCGCGATCTGCGCCTGCCATTCGCCGTCGCGGCCGTTGAACACCAGCACACGGTCGCCTGTCTTGGCGCGCAGCACATGGAGCAGGTAATGCGCCTGTCCCTCGTCCAGCGCTACGGTTGCGCCGGGTTCCAGTGAAGCCGTCACGAACAGCCGGGTCAGACCGCCCGCTTCTTTCAAATCCGAAGCCATGCCACACTTGAGCCCGCATGAGCCTTTCCTCGCAAGCCCCCGCCGACGCCGTGCCCAGCAATTGGGTGGAAGCCGCGCCGCGCCGCCTTCGTCCCTGGTTGCAATTGATGCGGCTGGATCGCCCCATCGGTTCCTGGCTGTTGTTCTGGCCCTGTGTCTGCGGATTGGCGCTGGGCGCGATGGCGGATGAGCGCTCCCTCACCGATTGGCGCGATTTTTATTATGTGGGACTGTTCGGGCTGGGCACCATCGTGATGCGCGGCGCGGGCTGTGCCTTCAACGATATCGTGGACCGCAGGATCGACGCCCAGGTGGCGCGCACCCGCGGCCGCCCCATTCCATCGGGCGCGATCGGCGTGATGGCGGCTTCGATCTTCACCGCGCTGCTGGCCTTGGTGGGGCTGGGCATCCTGCTCCAGTTCAATCGTTTCGCGGTGATGCTGGGCGCAGCCTCCTTGCTGCTGGTGGCGGCCTATCCCTTCATGAAGCGCATCACCTGGTGGCCGCAGGCCTGGCTGGGCCTCACCTTCAACTGGGGAGCGCTGCTGGGATTCGCGGCACAGACCGGGCGTCTCGATCTGCCGGATGCGTTTCTTTATGCCGGGCTTTTTTTCTGGACCTTGGGCTACGACACCATCTACGCCCATCAGGACAAGGAAGACGACGCGCTGATCGGGGTCAAATCCACCGCCCGGCTCTTGATGCAGGACAGCGGCAAATGGATTTTGCGCTTTTACGCGGCCTGCTTCGTCCTGGTATTGACCGCCGGCTTCGCGGAGCATGCCGGCTGGCCTTTCATTTTCATCATGCTGACCGCCGGTGCCCATCTGTTGTGGCAAGTGCGGCGGCTTAAGATCAACGATGCCGCGAATTGCCTGATGTTGTTTCGCGCCAACAGCGTCAGCGGCGGCCTCATTGCGCTCAGTTTCGCCGCCGCGACCTGGGCAGCGCCCTTGTTCGGATGAACGCCGACGCTTTTATCCGCGACAATAGCCAGCTTCTCGCGCCGCCCCTGGTGCCGGAGATCCGGCTGCATCTCGCCAGCGAAGTGATTCCGCTGTGGCGCAAGACGGAAGAAGAATTGGCGAAGATCGGCGTGCCGCCGCCCTATTGGGCTTTCGCCTGGGCGGGCGGTCAGGCGCTGGCGCGCTATGTGCTCGATCATCCCGATATCGTCCTGGGCAAGCGGGTACTGGATTTCGGGGCCGGCTCCGGGCTGGTGGCGCTGGCGGCGGCAAAGGCCGGGGCCGCCCATGTGATCGCGGCCGACATCGATCCCTTCGCCATCGCCGCGATCGCGCGCAATGCGACGGTTAATGGCGTCGCGATCGAGACGGTGACCGACGACGTGATCGGCGGCAGCGAATTGTTCGACCTCATTCTGGTCGGCGACATGTGCTATGAGCGGCCCCTGGCGGAACGGCTGATGCTCTGGCTGAAAGCCTCGCCGGCGCAGGTGCTGCTGGGCGATCCCGGCCGCTCCTACTTCCCCAAGACCGGCCTCACGCAACTCGCCTCTTATTCCGTCCCCACCACGCGCGAACTCGAGGATCGCGAGATTCGCGAGACCGGCGTCTGGCGTCTCGATCGGAAGTTGGATCGGGACTAGGCGAAGCCGCGCCGCTCTGTCACAGTGCCTCAATCATTAGGGGGATATGCATGGCGGAAATTCCGGAAAATCCAACCGACGAAGGCGATCTGAAGCGGTCATTGGGACCGATCCATCTGATCTCGCTGGGCATCGGCTGCATTATCGGCGCCGGCATCTTCGTCCTCACCGGGCAGGCCGCCGCCACCTATGCCGGTCCGGGCGTGGTCTATTCCTTTGCAATTGCGGGAACGGGTTGCCTGTTCGCCGGCCTTTGCTATTCCGAATTCGCCAGCATGATTCCCGTGGCGGGCAGCGCTTACACTTATACTTATGCCACCCTGGGCAAATTCGTGGCCTGGATCATCGGATGGAATCTGGTGCTGGAATACCTCGCCGCCTCGTCCACCGTGGCCGTGGGATGGTCGGGTTATTTCAACGATTTCATGTCGCATATCGGCATGCCGATCCCCGCCATGTTCAATGGCGCCCCAATCGCGATGCAGAGTTTGAATGCCTTCACCTTGACCGGCTCGATCATCAATCTGCCGGCCGTGATTTTGATCGGTTTAATCACAACCATCCTGGTGATCGGCGTCACCGCTTCCGCCAATTTCAACAACGCCATGGTGGCGATCAAGCTCACCATCGTGCTGGTGGTGATCTTCGCCTGCTATTCCTACATCGTCCCCGCCAATCACACGCCCTTTGTGCCGCCCAGCCAGGGCGCGGTCGGGCATTTCGGCTGGACCGGGGTGTTCCGCGCCACCGGCGTCTTGTTCTTTTCCTATATCGGCTTCGACGCCGTCAGCGTCGCCGCGCAGGAGGCTAAGAATCCGCAGCGCGATATTCCCTTGGGCATGCTGGGCTCGCTGATCATCTGCACGGCGCTTTATATGGTGATGTCGTATGTGCTGACCGGCATCGCGCCCTACCAGACCTTGAATGTCGCCCATCCGGTAAGCCAGGCGGTCGAAGCCCTGCCCGGCACGCGCTGGCTGACGCAATATGTCAATATCGGCGCCGTGGTCGGCCTGGCCTCGGTGGTGCTGGTGCTGCTTTTGGCGCAATCACGCATCTTCTACGCCATGGGCCGCGACGGAATGATCCCCGACGCGTTTCACAAGATCCATCCGCGCTTCCGCACGCCTTATAAGAGCTCGATCATTACCGGCATCTTTTCGGCCATCCTGGCGGGCTTCCTGCCGCTCGATATTCTGGGCCAGCTTGTCTCTATCGGCACTCTGGCGGCCTTCGCGATCGTTTGCGTCGGCGTCATGGTGCTGCGCGTACGCGCCCCCCATGCCAAGCGTCCCTTCAGGACGCCGCTGGTCTGGGTCACCGCACCGCTGGGCATCGGGATGTGCCTGTTCATGATGGGCTTCCTGCCGATGGACACTTGGATCAGGCTGGCGGTCTGGACGGTGATCGGACTGGTGATCTACTTCACCTATTCCATCAAGCATGCCAAACCGAGCAAATACCAAGTGAAGAATCTGGCGCAGGACTGACCCCGTGAGCGATGTCCCGGTGCTGCTGATCCCAGATCCGGTCGTCGCCGACGAGGTCAAGCTTCATCGCGCCCTGGGGCCGGTGCACCTGACGATGATCGGGGTCGGCGCCACCATCGGCGCCGGCATCTTCGTCATCGCCGGCACCGTGTCGGCCCAGCACGCCGGGCCTGCGGTGCTGCTGTCATTCCTGATCGCGGCGACGGGATGTTTCTTTGCGGCACTCTGCTATGCCGAACTGGCGGCGATGATCCCGCAGGCCGGCAGCGCCTATACCTACACTTACGCCACCATGGGCCGCACCATGGCCTGGTTCATCGGCTGGAACATGGTGCTGGAGTTCGGCGTCTCCGCTTCCACCGTGGCAGCCGGCTGGTCGGGATATTTCCTCAATCTGCTGCACAGTTTTGGAATCAATTATCCATCCGCCTGGGCGAATGCACCGATCGCGGGTACCGGCATATCCGACATGCATCTGACAGGCGCGATCGTGAACCTGCCTGCGGGCCTGATCATGCTGGCCATCACGGCCATCTTGGTGATCGGCATCAGCGAGTCCGCCCGTTTCAATGCCTTTATGGTGGTGTTGAAGGTGGGCATCGTTGCCGTCGTGATCGCATTCGGGTTGCCCTATGTGCATATGTCCAACCTGCATCCCTTCATTCCTCCCAACACGGGCGTCTGGGGACATTTCGGGGCATCGGGCGTGCTGGCCGCGTCCGGCACCGTGTTCTTCGCCTATGTCGGCTTCGAAACCGTTTCGGTGGCGGCACAGGAAACGCGCAATCCCGAGCGCGACGTCTCGATCAGCATTCTGGCGGCGCTGGCGATCTGCACCTTGCTCTATGTGCTGATGTCCATCGTGCTGATCGGGATCATCGATTACCATCTGCTGGATGTCGCCGACCCGGTTTCCTTCGCCCTGGAGCGCAATCCGGGCCTGCAGTGGCTGGTCTTCCCAGTCAACATCGCTGCCATCGCGGGCCTGATCTCGGTGGCGTTCGGCTCACTCTATGGCCAGAGCCGCGTTTTTTACGGCATGGCGCGCGACGGCTTTCTGCCGCCCGTCTTCGCCAAAGTCCATCCGCGCTTCCGCACGCCGGCTCTGTGCACCATCATCACCGGCGTGGTCGGCGCGGTGATCGCCGCAGTCTTTCCCCTCGACCTGCTGGCCGATCTGGTTTCCATCGGCACCTTGCTGGCATTCATTTCGGTCTGCGTCGGCATCATGATCCTGCGCAAGAGCGCACCGAAGATCCGGCGCAAATTCCGCACGCCCTGGGTCTGGTTCGTGGCGCCAGCCGGCATCGTCACTTGCGGCGTCATGATGTTCAGCCTTTCCAACGGCACTTGGCTGAGGCTGGTGGTATGGACCGCAATCGGTTTTCTCATTTACTTCGTCTACGGCATCCGGCATGCAGCGCCATCGAAATGGTCCGTGTCTGACGAAAGCTGAGTGTCATGGCCTACCGGTCCTTGCGGGATTTCATCGCCCGGCTTGAACAAGCAGGCGAACTGGTGCGGGTGACGGAACCCGTCTCCACCGTGCTGGAGATGACCGAGATCCAGACCCGCCTGATCGCCGAAGGCGGGCCGGCGGTGATTTTCGAAAAGCCCATCAAGGCCGACGGCACCCCCAGCGACATCCCCGTGCTGGTCAATCTGTTCGGTACCGTGAAGCGGGTGGCGATGGGTGTCACCATGGGCGGTAAGGAACGCGCCAACGCCATGGACCTGCGCGAAGTGGGCGAACTTCTGGCGCAGCTCCGCCAGCCGGAACCGCCGCGATCCTTGCGCGAAGCCGCGTCGCTGCTGCCGCTGGTGAAAACCGTGCTGGCGATGAAGCCCAAGACGGTGTCGAAATCCGCCTGTCAGGAAATCATCTGGCGGGGCAGCGATATCGATCTCAGCAAATTGCCGATTCAGACCTGCTGGCCGGGCGAGCCCGCGCCGCTGATCACCTGGCCGCTGGTGGTGACCAAAGGACCCGGAGAGGCGCGGGAGGACAATTACAATCTCGGCATCTATCGCATGCAGGTCCTGAACAAGACCCAGACCATCATGCGCTGGCTCAAGCATCGGGGCGGGGCGCAGCATCATCAGCGCTGGGCCAAGGAGAAAACCGCCCCCCTGCCCGCGGCCATCGTGCTGGGCGCCGATCCCGGCATCATCCTGGCGGCGGTGACGCCGGTGCCGGAGACGCTGTCGGAATATCAGTTCGCGGGCCTCTTGCGCGGCCAGGCGATGGTGCTGGCCGATTGCGTGTCGCAGCCGCTGAAAGTGCCCGCCGAAGCCGAGATCGTGATCGAAGGCGAAGTTTCCCTCGCCGATTATCGCGATGAGGGCCCTTATGGCGATCACACCGGCTATTACAATTCGGTGGAGCAGTTCCCCGTCTTTACCGTCACCGCGATCACCATGCGGAAGAACCCGATCTATCTTTCCACCTATACATCGCGGCCGCCGGACGAGCCGTCCATCCTGGGTGAGGCGCTGAACGAAGTTTTCGTGCCGCTGATCCGCCAGCAATTTCCAGAGATCGTGGATTTCTGGCTGCCGCCCGAAGGTTGCTCCTATCGCATTGCCGTGGTCAGCATGAAGAAGACGTTCCCCGGCCACGCCAAGCGGGTGATGATGGCGGTGTGGTCGTATCTGCGCCAGTTCATGTACACCAAATGGGTGATCGTGGTGGACGACGATATCAACGCCCGCGACTGGAAGGATGTGATGTGGGCGATTTCCACCCGCATGGACCCGGCGCGCGACATCACCGTGATCGAGAACACGCCGATCGACTATCTCGATTTCGCTTCGCCGGAATCCGGCCTGGGCTCCAAGATCGGACTGGACGCCACCAACAAATTGCCGCCCGAAACCCACCGCGAATGGGGCCGCAAGATCGCGATGGATGAGGACATTATCCGCACCGTCAGCGAGAAATGGCCGCGCCTGGGCCTTCCCGGCAGCGGCAAGCCGATCTGGAAATAGGACGTCAACCGGACGCACGACATATTGCGACATTTGCACATTTACGTCGCCAGCCGGGAAGCGAAGCTCTGCGCCACCGAGGCGACATCGGGCGAATCCGTGCTGTTCAAACCCACCGCTGCATCCGCGAAGTGAGCGTACCGGCGGCGGCGGCCTTGCCGATAGCGAACGCTACTTTACAGCGTTTCCGCCTTTGCAGGGCTTGTCGTCCAGCCTTATGATGACCTTGTGAAAAACGAGTGTGCAATTTTGAAATGTTTGCCGGTTCTGCTGGTGTTGCTGTTTCTGGGCACGCCGGCACAGGCAGCGGATTGCGTGCCGAATCTGCGCATTCTCACCTCCGTACCGATGCAGAGCACCTCCGACCACACCGTGATGGTGGTGCCGGTGACCATCGACAGCAGCAATCGGAAATTCCTGCTCGATACCGGCGGCCGCGTCAGCCAGCTTTCAAAGGCCACGGTCCAGGCGCTCGATCTGCCGCAGCGGGTCAGCGCCGACCAGAGGCTCATCGATCTGGCGGGAAATGTTTCCGACACCAAGACGACAGTGCGAAGGCTCATCGTGGGCGCAAGGGAACAGCGCGGCGTGCTCCTGGGCGTGGCGCCCAATCCCGAGCTTGGAACCTCGCTGCCTTATGACGGCTTGCTCTCAACCGATCTCTTCGTGGATGCCGATCTCGATATGGATTTCGGCGCCCGCCGGCTGACCGCTTTTTCCACCGATCACTGCAATGGCCGCGTGGTCTACTGGCCGGCGAATGCCGTCGCGATCGTGCCGGTATCGGTGAATCACAATCTGATCACCTTTCCGGTCACGGTGAACGGCCATACCGTCACCGCCGTCATGGACACCGGCGCCCAATATTCGGTGATGAACATGAAGCTGGCGAAAAACCTGTTCGGCCTGACCCCGGATTCGCCCGACATGAAGCCATTGACCGAAACCAGCGGGGAGTGGTCGCTGACGGCCTATGGCCACAGCTTCGACGACGTCGCCTTTGAGGGCGTGGAGGTCAAGAACCTGCGTATCTATCTGATGCCCGACCAGATGACCTCGCATGACCGGCTGCGGCACCGCGAGGTGCCCGATCCCCTGGGCCTCAATCTGCATCGCGAGTTCGACCAGGAAGTGACGGTTCCGGACCTTATTCTGGGCATGGATGTGCTCCGACACCTGCATGTCTATTTCGCCACCAAGGAAAAACGGCTCTATATCACCGACGCGGTAAGCGGCGAGTCGGCCCTGTTCGGCTTCAAATCCTGACGATCCGGCTCCCCGCTTGACGGGCCGCGGCCTTTGCGGCATCGGAACAGGATGTCCAAGCTCCGCGATCCCCAGAAAATCCTCGAAACCCTGCTCGCCGCCGCCCGCCGCCAAGGTGCCGACGCCGCCGACGCCTTGCTGGTCGAGAACATCTCCGCCAGCGTTTCCTACCGGTTGGGCCGGCTCGAGGACATCGAACGCAGCGAAGGCTATGATCTGGGCCTGCGCGTATTTGTCGGCGGCCGGGTCGCCTTTGTCTCGTCCAGCGATTTTTCCGACGAGGCCGTGACGGCCTTGCCGGCGCGCGCGCTGGAGATGGCGCGGCTGGCGCCGGAAGACAAATTCGCCGGCCTTGCTCCGCCGGAGCTTTTGGCGCGCAACATTCCCGAGCTCGATCTGGAGGATCCGCAAGAACCATCCGCCGAGACATTGGTCGCACGCGCCCGCGATGCGGAACAGGCCGCCTTGTCGGTCGCCGGGGTCACCAATTCCGAAGGCGGCGGCGCCAGCTTTTCGCGCTCGGCCATCGCGCTTGCGACCAGCACCGGTTTCTTCGGCCGCTATGCCGGCACCAATCACAGCATCGGGGTCGCGGTGCTGGCCGGCGAAGGCACCGGCATGGAACGCGATTATGACCATGCCAGCGCGCGTCATGCCGGCGATCTGCAAAGCGCCGAAACGATCGGCCGCAGCGCCGGCGAGAAAGCCGTCAGCCGCCTCAACCCCCGCAAAGTGAAATCGCAGAATGTGCCCGTGGTGTTCGATCCGCGCGAGGCGGGCGGGCTGCTCGGCCATCTGGCGGGCGCGATATCCGGCTCCAGCGTGGCGCGCGGCACCAGCTTCCTGAAAGACCGGATGGGAACCGCGCTATTAGCGCCTCACGTCACGGTAGTCGACGATCCCCACCGCCAGCGCGGGCTGCGCTCCAAGCCTTTCGATGGCGAAGGCGTCGCCAATTCCAGGCGGGCGCTGATCGACAAGGGCATGCTCACCACCTGGCTGCTGGACTGCGCCAGTGCAAGGCAGCTCGGTCTCACCTCCACAGGTCATGCCGCACGGGGCACCGGCGGCCCGCCCGCGCCGTCTGCCACCAACCTCTATATGGAAGCCGGCACGCTGTCCCGCAAAGCCCTGATCGCCGACATCAAGCAGGGCTTTTACGTCACCGAACTGATGGGCATGGGGGTCAACGGCGTCACCGGCGATTACAGCCGCGGCGCCGCCGGTTTCTGGATCGAGAATGGCGAGATCGCCTATCCGGTTTCCGAAGTCACCATCGCGGGCAATCTGAAGGACATCTTCCTTCACCTGACGCCGGCCAACGACCTGGAATTCCGCTATGGCATCAACGCCCCCACCTGCCGCATCGAAGGGATGACGATTGCCGGAGCATGACCGACAATCCTCTGAGGATGACGGCTCAAATCCGATGGCCGCATCGAGTCATGCGACATCAAGAGAACCGGAAGACGATCTCCATCTTCTCGAAGCTTCGGTGCGCGAAGCCGGCACCATTGCGCTCAAATTTTTTGGCGGCGACTATAAACGCTGGAACAAGCCGGGCGGCAGCCCCGTCACCGAAGCCGATCTGGCGATCGACAATTTCCTGAAAGAGACGCTCTACCGCGCCCGGCCCGATTATGGCTGGCTGTCGGAAGAAAGCCTGGACGATCCCGCCCGGCTTGGCGCACGCCGCGTTTTTGTGGTCGATCCCATCGATGGCACGGTGGCCTTCATGAAGGGCCGCCCGCATTTCACCATCTGCGCCGCCGTCATCGAAGATGCCCGCCCGATCGCCGGCGTAGTCTTCAATCCCGCGGCCGATGAATGTTTCACCGCCCGGTCGGGCGGCGGTGCGTTTCTCAACGGCGGTCCCATTCATGTCGGCCTGCGCAGCGAGATCGCGGGCAGCCGTCTGCTGGGCAACAGCCACGCCTTCGCCGATTGGCCGCCGGTCCATGTCGAAAATTTCAGTTCCATCGCCTATCGCGTCGCGCTGGTGGCGGCGGGGCGCTTCGACGCCATGGTCAGCCTGACCGGCAAACGCGACTGGGACCTGGCGGCCGCCGACATCGTCCTGAGCGAAGCGGGCGGCGCGCTGGTGGGTGCTGATAATTGTCCCCTGACCTACAACCGCGCCTCGGCCGTACAGGGCGCCACCATCGCGGCCGGTCCCGGCCTGATCCAACCCCTGCTGGCGGAACTGGCGGCAAAGAATTCGCTTAAAACCCGCCCCGTTTCGCCGTAAGGAACGCCCGCATCCAAGCGGAATCGCCTATGACCACCTCGACCCCCAAGCAGTTGCTGCATCTGGTTTTCGGCGGCGAACTGACCTCCACCGACGGCATCGAATTCAAGGACCTGTCTAAGCTCGAGATTGTGGGCATGTACCCCAATTTCGCGGAAGCCCGGCGGGCCTGGGCCGCCAAGGCGCAATCCAGCGTGGACAATGCCCAGATGCGCTATTTCGTGGTCCACATCCATCGATTGATGGAGCCCGATGCCCAGGACCAGCACTAAACCTTTGGCGATTCAGGTGTTCCGGGCCCTCGCGGGGGCGATGGAACCCATGCTAAACGGGCTTCGATGAACGAGACTGCCCCCAAACAAGCCGGCGCCGGCGCCATAATCCGCCGCCTGCTCGTCGATTATGTGGGCGGCCAATGGGGCCTGCTGGCGCTGGCCGTCTTTTGCATGCTGTTCGCCTCGGCCATGGGCGGCGGGATTCCCTGGCTGGTCCGCAGCGTCACCGACCAGATTTTCGTGCGCCACAAGGCGGAACTTCTGGTGCCGCTGTCGCTGATGGCGTTCGGCATCATGAGCTTGCGCGCCGGCGGCCTGTTTTTCGGCCGTATGCTGATCGACTCGCTGGGCGAGAAAGCCGTGGCCCAGGCCCAGCGCGACATGTTCGGACGCTTGATCCGCCGCGACCTCGCCGACCTCAATGCCGTGCATTCCGGCCAGTTCGTTTCCAATTTCCTCTACGACGCCACATTGATGCGCGATGCCCTGACCCAGGGCGTGGCCGCCATCTTTCTCGAACTGGTGCAGCTGGTCGTTTATATCGGCATCGTGATCGCCAGCGACTGGCAGCTCGGCCTGCTTTCATTGCTGGCGCTGCCGGCCGTTGCCTGGGCGATGGAGCGACTGGGCGGCTCGATGCGCCGCGCCGCCACGCGCGGCATGACCGAGACCGGCGATCTCTCCATCGCACTGTCCGAAGCAATGGATGGACGGCGCATCATCAAGGCCTATGGCCTGGAAGCGCACAGCGTCGAACGCGTGGATGCAAGACTGGCCGCGCGGCTAAACACATTGCTGAAGGCCGTTCGCCTGCGCGCCGCCGCCGCGCCGCTGACCGATATCTTCGCCGGGCTGGTGATCGCACTGGTTCTCTTCTTTGCCGGTTACCAGACCCTTCACGGGCAACTGACGCTCCCCACCTTTGTCGGCTTCATCACCGCTTTGCTGCTGGCGCAGCAGCCGGTCCGCAATCTGAGCCAGCTCTGGCCGACCGCGTCGGCCGGCATGGCGGCGGCCAACCGGATGTTCACCGCAATCGATGCCCGGCCAAGCATCGTCGATGCGCCCGATGCGACCGCGCTGAACGTCCCCCGCAATGGCGGCGCCATCGCCTTCGAGAATGTGCGTTTCAATTATGACGGCGAGACGGCGATCCTGGATGGCGTCACGCTCGGCATTCCGGCGGGCAGCAAAGTGGCGCTGGTGGGACCGTCGGGCGCCGGCAAGACCACCATCTTCAATCTGCTGCTGCGCTTCTACGAGCGCGGCGGCGGCCGCATCGCCATCGACGGCCAGGATATCCATGGCGTGACTTTGGAATCCTTACGCGCCGCGATCGGCGTCGTTACCCAGGAAGCCACCTTGTTCGACGAAACCATCGCGGACAATATCGCGCTGGGCCGTCCCGGCGCCAGCGAGGCCGAGATCGAGCAGGCCGCCAAGGATGCCGCGGCCCATGATTTCATCCGCGAGATGCCGCAAGGCTATCAGACACGGGTGGGGGAAGGCGGTCTGAAACTATCCGGCGGCCAGCGCCAGCGCATCGCCATTGCCCGCGCCATGCTGCGCAACGCGCCGATCCTGCTGCTGGACGAAGCGACCTCTGCGCTCGATGCGGAAAGCGAACGCCAGGTACAGGACGCCCTGGCGCGCCTGACCATGGGCCGCACCACCATCGTCATCGCACATCGGCTGTCCACAGTGCGCGACGCCGATCAGATTTTCGTGCTGGACAAAGGCCGGGTGGTGGAATCCGGCGGGCACGATGCCTTGCTGGCGCAAGGCGGGCTTTACGCCCAACTCTATCGCCACAATCTGAGCGACCCGGAAGGTCCGAACTGATGGCCGGGCTGCCTTTGGGCATTCGCGCCTGGCGTTGGCTGGGTCTTGTGGTGACGCCGTTGGCGCCGCTGCTGCTGCGCGAGCGCGCCGCGCGCGGCAAGGAAGATCGCGCCCGCATGGGCGAGCGGCTGGGCATCCCCAGCGCGGCGCGGCCCGAGGGACGCCTGATCTGGATCCACGGCGCCAGCGTCGGCGAGAGTCTGGCCGCCCTGCCCCTGATCGAAAAGCTGCTGGCGGAGAATATCGGTGTGCTGGTGACCAGCGGCACCGTCACCAGCGCCAACATGATGCAGGCGCGGCTGCCCTCCGGCGCCATCCATCAATATGTGCCGCTCGACATCCCGCGCGCCGCGTCCCGCTTTCTCGATCACTGGCGGCCGGATGTCGGCCTTTTCGTGGAATCCGATCTCTGGCCCAACCTGCTCCTGGAAGCGCAAAGGCGCGGCATCAAGCTGGCGCTGATCAATGCGCGGATTTCCGAGCGTTCCGCGGCGGGCTGGCGGCGGGCACCGCAAATGGCCCGTGCGCTGCTCGGCGTCTTCGACACCATCCTGGCGCAAGACGAGGATTTCGCGAACCGCTTCCGGGCGCTTGGCGCGCGCGGCGTGACCGTCGCGGGCAGCCTGAAGGCGGACGCACCGCCGCTGTCCTGCGACGAGGACGCCCTGGCGGCGATGCGGCGCATGATCGCAAACCGGCCCGTGTTGCTGGCCGCCCAGACTCATCCCGGTGAAGACGAGACCGTGCTTCCCGCCCACGACGCGCTCAGGGCGCGCTTTCCCGATCTTCTCACAATCATCGTGCCGCGCCATGTCGAGCGCGCGCCCGACATCGTCATGCTGTGCGGCAGCCGTGCCTGCATACGCCGCTCGACAGGCAGTCCCATCGCGCCCCACACCGCGATCTACATCGCCGACACCATGAACGAGTTGGGGCTGTTCTATCGCCTGACTCCTTTCTGCTTTCTGGGCGGCACCCTGGTGCCGATGCAGGGTCACAATCCGCTGGAACCGGCCGTTCTCAATTGCGCCATTCTGGCGGGGCCGTCGCGGGCCAATTCGGCGCGCGCCTTCGAAGCCGTGTTGGGCGCACAGGGCTTTGGCGACGTCCACACATCGGGTGATATTGCGCGCGAGGCCGAGCGCCTGCTGTCCGATCCGCAAAGCGCCCGCGCGGCGGGCATGGCCGCGGCACGTGGTGCGGCAACGCTGTCTGGCGCGGTGGGGAAAACCATCGCCGCACTGAAAAGTCTTTTGGGTTCCGATGCGCGCGCCTGAATTCTGGCAGCGGCGCGGACCGGCGGCCACGCTGCTGGCGCCGCTGGGCATGCTGTACGGCGCCAGCGTGGCGTGGAAAGCGCGCCATGCCCAACCTTACCGGGCCGCGGCGCGGGTTATCTGCATAGGCAATTTGACGGCCGGCGGCAGCGGCAAGACGCCCGTGGCGCTTGCCGTCGCGGCGCGGCTGCAAGCACGCGGAAAGCATGTCTTCTTTCTTACCCGCGGATATGGCGGCAGTGCGCGCGGCCCGCTACAGGTGGAGGCGGACAGCGATGCCGCGCGAATGGGCGACGAGGCGCTGCTGCTGGCCCGACGCGCCCCCACCATCGTGTCGCGCGACCGCGCCCAGGGCGCGGCCGTTGCCGCCGCGCATGGCGCGCAGAGCATCGTCATGGATGACGGGCATCAGAATTTCGGCCTCGCCAAGGATCTGTCAATCGTGGTGGTGGATGGGCAAAGCGGCTTCGGCAACGGCCTGATGATACCGGCGGGACCCTTGCGGGAGCCGGTGGCGCGAGGACTGGCCCGCGCCGATGCGGTTGTCGTCATGAACAAGGGCGAGCCCGATTTGCACGGCTATAAGGGCCCCGTCTTGCGGGCAAGATTGACAGCCGAAAGCGATATCCTGCGGGACCAGCAGGTCTTTGCGTTTGCCGGCATCGGCAGGCCGGAAAAATTCCTGGTGTCGCTGAAGGAAGCCGGCGCCATCGTCACCGGCACACATTTCTTCGCCGACCATCACCCTTTCCGGAGCGGCGAAATTGCCGCGCTGAAGGTCCAAGCCGGCCAGGCGCGGCTTGTCACGACTGAGAAAGACTATGTTCGCCTCGATCCGCAGGATCGCGCCGGCATCACGGTTCTGCCGGTGCGCGCCACGTTCGAGGACCAGGCCGCGCTCGACCTCCTGCTCGACCGGATTGCTTGACAGTATGCGGAGCGCGGTTTAGCGCGATGACACCGATGACCGCGCCTGCCCTCACTTTGTCCCAGAAACTGCGCTACGGCGCCGAGGCTGCGCTTTTCCTGACCTTCATGGGATTTTTCCGCTTGATCGGCCTAGACGCGGCCTCGGCCGTCGGCGGATTCATCGGCCGCAACATTTTCGCCCGCACCCGCGTCACGGCGCGCGCGCGCGAAAATCTCGCTTCGGCTTTTCCCGAGAAATCGGTCGCCGAGCGCGAAGCCATCATCCAGTCGATGTGGGACAATCTGGGACGCGTCGTGGCGGAATATGCCCATCTCGACAAATTCGATCTTCAGGGACCCGATCCGCGTATCCGGGTCGAGAATGTGGCGGAAATCGAGAAGATACGCGGCCAGGGCGTGCTCATTCTTTCCGGCCATTTCGCCAATTGGGAAATGATGCCGATCGCCGCCGCCCGCTTCGGGCTGGATGGCGCCATCGTTTACCGCCCGCCGAACAATCCCTATGTCGACCGCTATATTGCGCGGGCGCGGGCGAAGAAAGGTTATGCCGAGCAGATCAGCAAACATAACGGCACGCGGCGGATTTTCACCCTGCTGCGCGGCGGCAAGGCCATTCTGCTGCTGGCCGACCAAAAGACCAACGAAGGCATCCCTGCGCCATTCTTCGGCCGTGACGCCATGACCACCCCCGCGCCGGCTGCCCTGGCGCTGAAGCTGAACGTACCGGTGCTGTTCGCGTCCAACAAAAGAGTGGGCGGCGCGCGCTTTGCCATCACCGTTCATTCGCCACTGAACTTCACACCCAGCGGCGATGCGGATGCCGATATGCGGACCATGACGGTCGCGATCAACCGCAGGCTGGAAGAGATGGTGCGCGCCGATCCCGCGCAGTGGCTGTGGATTCACCGTCGCTGGCCGACTGCACGCGACATCAACACCAGTAAGCGACTCTAAGCGCGCACTGGCTTCTTCCCCCGCGTGCGAAGCACTAGCGGGGGAAGTGGCCGAAGCAGCGCTTGCGATGCGAAGGTCGATGGGGGAAAATTAAAGCGAATTGGGTTTTGGCTTGCGGGTTGAGCGCGACGGGTCGAGCTTGACCTCGAACCAGTTCATCGCCCAATGCAGATGTGGTCCGGTGGCGCGTCCGGTCAGGCCAATCTCGCCGATCAGCTGACCGCGTTTCACGACATCGCCATCCTTCACCAGCCTTTTGGATTGATGAAGATAAGAGGTCGAGACGCCCTGACCGTGATCGATCAGGGTAAAACCGCCATTGAGATAATGATCGGCCGAAAGCGATACGGTTCCATTGGCCGGCGCATGGATCGGCGTACCGGTCGGCGCGGCCATGTCAACGCCGAAATGCGGCGTCATCGGCACGCCATTGTCGATGCGCTGGCTGCCGAAGACGCCGCTTTCGATACCCGGCGCGGGCCAGTCGAAGCCGGAAAGGAAATCCTCCCCGGCGGTGTCGCGCTGCCGCGCGAGATAGATGCTCTCTGCTTCCTGCTTGATACGGACCAGAACTTCCGGCGGCGGCGTTACCGTATTCTGCGGCAGACCGTTGACGTGCTGGATTTCATATTGCCGGGGCGTGGGCGTATAGGATTGCGTCTCGATCCCACCGTCGCTCCAGGTGACAATGACGATGCTGGGTTTGGTCTGGTCGAATCCAAAACCAAAGGCGAAAACGCCGTCCGGCGACACACGAAGCTTTTGACCGTCGACTGTCACGCCGGCCTTGGGCTCGGCATAGCCCAGTCCAAGGCTGCCCTGCTCCATCGCGCCCTTGACCACCAGGCGGCCGGCCTTGCCTCCCGATGAAACCGACCAGGACGGCGTTGCGGCAAATGCCAGACCAGCGGCGATAAAGCCGCGGCGGCGCATCAAGGGACCAGTCCCTTTTCCTGCATCCGCTTGGTGGCGATGGCAGGGCTGGCATAAGCCTCCTGAAGATCGACGCTCCAATAGCGCAGCGCGTCGAGCGGGATATGCGTGCCCGTCACGGCGCAGACGACATAGGCGCCCGGCTGCAGCATCTCGAAATCGCCATCCAGGAAGCGCAACTTCGCTTCACCTTTTTCACGATCCATTCTGTTCATAGCGTCCTCAAATAGCGAAGCGGTAGGACATAAACTATCCTAGAATAAATTGCCCTGATCGGTACCGGTTTTTTTGGCTTTCCCCGCGCCGCCCCCCAGACCATCGGCATGCGCCGTCTTCTCGCCATCGGCAAAGGTGAGATTGAGCGCTTCGCCGGCCTTGATGTCCGCGGCCCGACGGCGGATCTTTCCGTCCGCGCCCCGCACCAGCGCAAAGCCGCGCTCCAGAACGGCCTTGTAGGAAATACTCTCCAGAATGCGCGCCAGAGAATCCAACCGGCCTCGCTCCTTGGTCAGATGAACGCGCTCGCAGCGCAAAGCCCGGGCCTCCAGATTTGCCAGGCGCTCGCGCGCATGCGCGATGCGGATGACGATAGGCCGCTCCCGCACCAGCGCCGCCGCTTTGACCAGCCTGGCGCGATGAATTTGCAGATTGCGGGACAGTCCCTGCCCCAGACGCTCGGACGCCCGATCGAGACGCTGGCTTGGAACGGCGAACAATTGCTCGGGCTTCGGCAAAACCCGCGTCAATTGCACCAGATGCCGTTTGCGATCCGAAACGCCCTTGTCGAAGCAATTGCGGGCGCGGCGGCCGAAATCGGCAAGCGCGGCGTTCAAATCCGCCAGCACCGGCACCGCCAATTCGGCGGCGGCGGTCGGCGTTGGCGCGCGCATGTCGCTGACAAAGTCAATCAAGGTGGTGTCGGTTTCGTGCCCCACCGCCGAGATCAGGGGAATTTGGCCGGCGGCCGCAGCGCGCACCACGACTTCCTCGTTGAAGGCCATCAGGTCTTCGATCGAGCCGCCGCCCCGCGCCACGATGATGAGATCGGGGCGGGGAAAATTCCGCGGCACGGCGTTGAACCCGGCAATGGCGGCGGCGATCTCGGCCGCCGCCTTTTCGCCCTGCACCGCCACCGGCCACAGCAGCACGCGCCTTGGAAAGCGTGCATTCAGCCGGTGCATGATATCGCGGATGACGGCGCCGGTCGGCGACGTGATCACGCCGATCACTTCGGGCAGGAAAGGAAGCAATTTCTTGCGCGCAGGATCGAACAGGCCTTCGGCGGCGAGGCGCTTCTTGCGCTCCTCCAGCATCGCCATCAGCGCGCCCAGGCCCGCCAATTCGACCTGTTCCACGATCAGCTGATAGCGCGAGGAGCCGGGATAGGTCGTCACCCGGCCCATGCAGATCACTTCCAATCCCGGTTCGGGCCGGACTTTCAGCAGCCGCGCGGTCGGCTTCCAGACGATGGCGTTCAGAACCGCCTTGTCGTCCTTGAGGTCGAAATAGATATGACCCGAGGCCGCCGCCTTCAGTCCCGAGACCTCCCCGCGCACGCGGACAAAGGGAAAGCCTTCCTCCACCGTCCGTTTCAGGGCGGCGGACAATTCGGTGACGGAATATTCCGGCAGATTGACCAGTCTTCCGGCGGGTGATTCAGCGGTTTCACTCATGGGACCAGGATGATACAGACTTTCCAGCGATTTTGGGCGAGGCCAAGGTGAACATTCTGCTGGTGGGATCGGGCGGCCGCGAGCACGCCCTGGCCTGGGCCTTGTCCGCCAGCCCCATGCTGACAAAGCTGTATTGCGCCCCCGGCAACGCCGGAATCGCGGATATCGCAGAATGCGTGGCCATTCCCGCCACCGATTTCCCGGCCCTGGTGGAATTCGCCAAATCCCGGCGAATCGATTTCGCGGTGATCGCCGCCGACGCCCAGCTTGTGGGCGGGCTGTGGGATCAGTTCGAAGCCGCCGGCATCCGCGCCCTGGGACCGTCCAAGGCCGCCGCCGTGCTGGAGGGCTCCAAAGGCTTCGTGAAGGACCTCTGCGCCGAAATCGGAATTCCGACCGCCGCCTATCGCCGGTTCCGCGATCCGGCCGCCGCCAAAGCCTTTGCCGAGACGATCGGGTTTCCCGTCGTCATCAAGGCCGACGGCCTGGCGGCGGGCAAAGGCGTGATCATCGCCGCGTCCAGAGATGAAAGCGGCCGGGCGATCGATTTCATGTTCGAAGGCGGTTTCGGCGGCATTGCCGGTTTGGGCGCAGCCGTGGGGTGCGAAATTGTCGTCGAAGAATTCATGGAAGGCGAGGAGGCGAGTTTCTTCGCCCTCAGCGACGGCAAGACCGTCATCCCGCTGGCGGGCGCACAGGATCACAAGCGCGTCGGCGACGGCGATACCGGCCCCAACACCGGCGGCATGGGCGCCTACAGCCCGGCCCCGGTGCTGACCCCGGCGCTGGAAGCTCAGGCCATGGAGATGTTTGTCCGTCCCACCGTGGCCGCCTTCGCACGCAAGGGCCTGCCCTATATGGGCGTGATCTATCTGGGCCTGATGATCACGAAAAACGGCCCCAGGCTGGTCGAATATAATTGCCGCTTCGGCGATCCGGAGGCCCAGGTCCTGATGCCCCGCCTGAAGAGCGATCTTCTCACGGCGCTGCTGGCGGCGCGCGATGGCGTATTGTCGGGCTTCGATCTGCGCTGGCGCGAGGATGCGGCCCTCACGGTGGTGATGGCCTCCAAGGGCTATCCGGGCGCTTATGAAAAAGGACATGAGATTTTCGGCCTTGATGCCGCCGCTTCCCTGCCCGGTATCACCCTATTTCATGCCGGCACGCAAAAGCGCGACGGCAAGATCCTCGCCATCGGCGGCCGGGTGCTGAACGTCACGGCCACCGGGCGCGATGTCGCCGAGGCGCAGCGCCGCGCCTATGAGGCCGTCTCCCGCATCCATTGGGAGGGAAGCTTCTACCGCAGCGACATCGGATGGCGCGCGCTCAATCGCTGACCGGAATGCCGCGTTAAGCCTTTCTTCACCCTGTCACACAAAGGCTTGCTTAACCCGGCGCCGCTAATCTGCCCGTTTATAGGGCAAAATGACGACAAGAACGAAGATCCAGCAGGAACTGCGAAGCTTCCTTCCGGCAGATCAGGAAGCGCGCCTCAGCGCTTATTTCTCGCTGGTGGAGCGCGCCGCTCATATTGGCTATTGGCGCTACGATCTTTCAGACCGCTCGCATTTCTGGTCGCCGGGCATGTACCGTTTGATGGGCATCGATCCCATAGAACAGCAACCGGACAATGACTGGCTGCGGCGGCAATTGCCGGCCACCGGTCAGCGAGAGGTGGCGCAGATGCTGGCTCAGGCCATCCGCACCGGATCGCCCTTCTCCTATTGCCTGCATGACGTGACCCTGGGCCCGCTGCATGCCGGCGCCAGCGGCCAGATCATCGATATGCATGGCGAAGTGGAACTCGACGACAATGGGTGCGTCATCGCGCTGATCGGCGTCTGCCAGAATATCACGCAGCGAATGCGCGACGAAGAATCGCGCGCACTGGCCCAAGAGCAATATCGCGTGATGACCCATGAAGCCTCCGACATCATCATTTTCTACACAGGCTGCGGTGACATCCTGTTCGCCTCCGAAGCGCTGGAGCGAATTTTCGGACGGTCGGCGCGCGAAATCGAGCGCGGGAAATTCTTCAACCTGGTCCATCCCGACGATCTTTCCGAAGCGCGCAAGCTCAGCGTGATACCCCGCCGGGGCCAGACGATCACCGCCACCTATCGCGTGCGGCACAAGGACGGTCATTATCTTTGGCTCGAAGTCGTCACCCGCACCATCTATGACGACAAGACCGGTGCGGCGAGAAACATCGTGTCGGTCTCGCGCGACATCACCGCCCGCAAGGAGCATGAACAGGAGATCGCGGCCGCGCGTGAGCGCGCCGAAGCCGCCAACCAGGCCAAGTCGCGCTTTCTGGCGAATATGAGCCACGAATTGCGCACACCGCTCAATGCCATCATCGGCTTCACGGATCTGATGCGGCAGCAGATGATGGGGCCGCTGGGAAACGCGCGCTACGAGGAATATGCCGACATCATCCACGATTCCGGCCAGCATCTGCTCGATCTCATCAGCGACATGCTGGACATGGCCAAAATCGAAGCGGGCAAACTCAAGCTCAATTTCGAGAGGGTCGACCTGACCGACGCCATCCGGGACGCGGCGAGCCTGATGCAGGACCGCGCCGATGCCGGCGGCGTGGAGATGGTGATGGATGAAATGCCCCGTCTTTTCGTCACCGCCGACCGCCGCGCCGTCAAGCAAATCCTGCTCAACCTTCTCTCCAACGCGATCAAATTCACGCCCGAAGGCGGCCGGGTCAGCATTGCGGCCCACCAGTGTGAAGACAAAGTCCGCGTCATCGTGCGCGATACCGGCATCGGTATCGCACCCGAAGACCTTAGCCGCTTGGGCGCGCCCTTTGAGCAGGCCCGTTCCAACCCCTTCGTCGCCCAGGGCGGCACCGGACTGGGACTGGCTTTGATCAAGTCGCTCAGCGAAAGCCATGGCGGCGGCGTCACGATCGAAAGCGTCGTGGGTCAGGGCACCATGGTCAGCGTGGATTTTGCCGCGCGCCCGGCGGCCCGCGCGGCCGCTTGATCATCGGCGCTTGACTTGAACGCGCCGCCATAGCAACCAAAGCCCATGTTAGTCCTCACCGGATTTGCCCTGATTCTGCTGGGCCTTGCGGCGCTCCTGGTCGATCGCCGCGCGGCGCATTTCATCTATGACCATGTCAATGCGCGGGCGCACAAATTCCTGGATGGCATCACCCATTACGCCAAGGCAGGGCATTGGCTGGCGGCGGCGGTCCTGGCTCTGGTCGGCACCGCGCTGGCGCGTCATTTCGGGGCGCGCGGCGCCGATCTGGAACTGGTGATCACCTATAGCCTGGCTTTCATCGCCAGCCTGACATTGGGCAGCGTGGTGCTGCATGCGATCAAGCTGGTACTGGGACGCCGGCGGCCGCGCGACGATATGGAGATGGGCCTTTACGGCTTCATGCCGCTGGCCTTCAACCTGGAATATAATTCCTTTCCCTCCGGCCATGCCCTGACCATCTGCTGCGTGGCGGTGATCTTCACCTGCGTCTGGCCGTTCCTCTGGCCGCTCTGGTTCGCCATCGCCGCCATCCTGGCGGTGACGCGGGCGCTGCTCACCGCGCATTTCCTCAGCGATGTGCTGATCGGCGCCGGCATCGGCCTGATCGCGGCCCGGGAAGTCCTGGTGTTGGGGTTTCCCGGCTACGCGCCCGGCTGGTTTTAATTTTTCTGGTCGCGCGGCCGGACGGAAAACTGCTCCTCGCTCCGCTCGTCCCACTTTTCCTGGCCGCCGCTCCGTCACCTGCTGCGGGCGATATCGATCAACTTCTGCTCTTCTGTCAGCACAGCCTGAAATGACGGACGTGCCAGGATTTTCGCGATATGCGCGGCAAAGGCCGGCCAGCGCTTGGGATCGATCTCTTCGCCGGAATGACGGTAATTGACCATCACCGACGCCACCGCGATGTCGGCAATGGTGTAGGTTTCATCCACGAAGAACGCCTTGCCGCGTATTTCGCTTTCCAGATAATCGAAGAAGGGCGGCAGGCTTTCCTGAACGGTTCGCGTGCACAGGGCCGCATCGGTGACGCCGCGCTGGAATTTCTTCACCACCCGCTCGAAGAACAGGCCCGGTCCCATCACGGGAAACACGCCGCCATCCACATATTCCTCGAACCACAGCGCCCGGGCGCGGGCGAATGGCGCCTTGGGATAGAGTGCGGGTGTGGGAAATTTGTTCTCAATATAATCGGCGATCACCGAAGAATCCGGAATCGTGTTCGGTTCGGGAAGATCGGTATCGCGCAGCACCGGGATCCGCTTGAGCGGAGAGATTTCCGCGAACTCCGGCGGCTGACGGAAAGGATTGATCTGGTCGAGGGCGTAATCGACACCCTTCTCGATCAGCAGCACGCGGACCTTGCGCACAAAGGGCGAGAGATTGCTGCCGTATAATGTCAGCGTCATCTCAGCCCCGCCTGGCCCGAAAGAAATCCTTGAGCACCCCGCCCGCCGCCTGCGCATCGCCGGCGCGCCCGATCGCGGGCCGATGGTGGCATGTGGGCTGCTCAAAAAACCGGGGACCATGAAGAACCGCCCCGCCCTTGGGGTCTTCCGCCGCAAATACCAGCCGCCCGACCCGGGCCAGCGACATCGCACCCGCGCACATGGCGCAGGGTTCCAGCGAGACGAACAGGCTGGTTCCGGTCAGTCTTTCATTGTCCAGGACCTCGGCCGCGGCGCGCAGGACCAGCATCTCGGCATGCGCCGTGGGATCGTGCCGTTCCAAAATCCGGTTGCCGTCCTTGGCCAGAAGCACCCCCTCGGCCGACAGCAGAACCGCCCCCACGGGCACCTCGCCGCGCTGGGCGCATGCTTTCGCTTCCGCAAGCGCAAGTGCTATGGCTTCATCGTCATGCATGGAGAGCCCTTTGTCAGAGGATAAACCGGAAGGCGAACGCATAGCAAAAGCGATTGCCCGCGCGGGCCTTGGCTCGCGCCGCGATGCCGAACGCATGATCGCCGAAGGCCGCGTGCAGATAGACGGCGAATTCATCACCAGCCCGGCGCGCAATGTCACCGAAAACAACGTCATTCAGGTGGACGGCAAGCCGCTGGGCCAGCCCGAACCGGCCCGTCTGTGGCGCTACCACAAGCCCACCGGATTGGTCACCACCCACAAAGATGAAAAAGGCCGCCCGACCGTTTTCGCCAACCTGCCAAAATCTCTGGGCCGCGTCGTCTCGGTGGGGCGGCTGGATTACAATTCCGAAGGGCTTCTGCTCCTCACCAATGACGGCGAGATTGCGCGCCGGCTGGAAATCCCGTCGGCGGGCTGGGTGCGCAAATATCGCGCGCGGCTGTTCGGCAAGGTGACGCAGGCCGATCTCGACAAGCTCGCCACCGGCGTCACCATTGCCGGCGTCGCGTATGGGCCCATCGTCGCCGACATAGAGCGCAGCAAAGGGGTCTATTCCTGGGCGACGGTGTCGCTGAAGGAAGGCAAGAACCGGGAAGTCAAACGGGTGATGGAATCGCTGGGCCTGAAGGTGGCGCGGCTGATCCGGATCTCCTACGGACCGTTTCAACTTGGCCAACTGGCCGAAGGCCAGACCGAGGAAATCCCCACCCGGCTGTGGCGCGAGCAGCTGGGCATCGGTCGCAAGAAGCGCGGCCCCGAGAGCCATGACGCGCCCTGGAAGAAACCCGACAAACCCGCAGGGGCAAAGAAATCCGCCCATTTGGCAAAAGGCAAAAGAAGCTGATAGAAGCGCGCCGAGAATCCGGCGAGGCCCGAAAAATGAAGAACAAGACGCCCAAGCTGCCGCCGCCCTATGCCGCCGAGACCAAGGATGTGCGGCTTGCGGGAACCTTCGAAGTCCTGATCCCGGTTCCGGAGCGCAACAAGCCGCACAAGGTGCCGCTGCAATTCGCCACCCTGAACGAAGCGGAAGCCTGGCTGCACAGCGCCGACGGCAAGGAAATGGTTGCCGAAATCCTCGATGCCGCCCGCAACGCCAAATAGGCGGCGGAATTTCTACGGCAGGATGCGGAAACGGCGCAGCACCGCATAACTGATTGCGATCAGCACCACGCAGAAGCCCAGCACCAGCCAGAATCCTTCGGGCGTCTGCGCCCAGGGTACGCCGCCGACATTCATGCCGAAAGCGCCGGCCACGAAGGTCGGCGGCAGCAAAAGCGTCGAGATCACGGTCAGCGCCGACAGGCTGCGATTGGTGGTGGCGGCGATTCGGGTGTTGACCTCTTCATACAAAAGCCGGGCGCGATCCTGCAGCGCGCCCGCGTCGCGTTCGAAATCCTCGGCATCCTGATGCATGGCGGCCAGATGCGCGCCCAGCGGCGTTTCGCCGGTGAGACGCGCAAACCCGGCGCGATGGATGGCGCTGCGCAATCCGGCGAACTCGCGATGATGCCGCGAGAGTTCGCGCCGGAGCGGTCCCAGCGGCAGCCGGTCCAATCCGGTACGGTCGGCAAGAACGCGATCCTCGATGCGATCGAGTTCGGCGGCCAATTCCACCAACCGGGATTCCACGATCTCGACATAGGCGCCCTGCAACCGCGCCAGCGCGGCGGCGGGACTTTCCAACACCCGCCCCGCAACAACGGCGTCATGCAGCCGCTGGATGGCCCGCACCGGCTTGCGGCGGGTCGTGAAGAGCATCCGATCGTTCAGCCAGAAAGCCAGCCGCCCCGGTTCCAATGATTGATCGGCGAAATCCTTTTCCAGATCCGGCAGCACGCCCGCGGCGTGATCCGGTTCCAGCACGATCTGGATGCGGCTTTCCGCACCCAGCAGCAGCGCGCGTCCCGTTTCGGGCAGTTCCGGAAAATCGCCCAAGAACCGCCGGGCGCGATGGTCGCTAAGGCCCAGATGCAGCCATACCCAATCCGCACCCTGCTCCAGCGCCTGGTGGAGGGTTTCGTCATGCACCAACTGGCCATGGCCGCCGCGAAAGACGAAACCGAAAGCGAGCCCGGCGCAGTGCTGCAATTCATGCATGACGGATGATCCCTGCGATGGAAAAGGCGGGGTTGATCCGTACACAAATAGTATATCCGTTTGGCGACGGTCCCGGCGCCGAGGCCACGCCGCGCTGCGGGACATTTGGGGTGGACTGGACAGGGCCCGGGCCTATCATGATCCGGAATTCCAGCTTCACCCGGATGCACACGCAAAGCCTCACAGCCCTCGCTCTGGTCCTGGCCGCCGCCGTGGCGCTGGGCCTTGCCATGAGCCGCGTACGCATGCCGGCCGCCGCCGGCTTCATCCTGGTGGGGGTGGCGCTGGGTCCGTCCGGATTGGGCCTGATCGATACGTCGGATTCCATCGAGACCCTGGCCGAACTGGGCGTGCTGATGCTGCTGTTCATCATCGGCATGGAAATGCGGCTGCAATCCTTCCGCAAATCCCTGCCGCTGGCGCTGGGCGTCACCGCCCTCACCATCATCGTTACCGTCTCGTCGGTGACGCTGTTCACGGCCTTTGTGCATGGCGAAGTGCTGGGCGGCGCGGTGATCGGCGGCATGCTGTCCATCTCCTCGACCGCGGTGGCGATGAAGATGATGGAAGATGCCGGCGAAAAGGACAGCACCGCCGGCCGCCTGACGCTCGCCATTCTGGTGGCTCAGGATCTGGCGGTGGTGCCGCTGCTGCTGATCACCGGCGCCATGGGCGCGCCGTTCTCCCCGCAGGGCATGGTTCTGATTGCGGGCAAACTGGTGCTGGCGCTGACGCTGCTGGGCGGGTTCATCGCCATCCTGGGCAAGGTGAAAAGCTTCCGCTTCCCCTGGTCCGAATATCTGCTGAAGGATTTCGATATCGGCACGCTTGGCGTGCTGGGCATCTGCTTCACCGCCGCCGCCGTTTCAGGACTTCTGGGCTTGTCGCCAGCACTAGGCGCATTCCTGGGCGGTCTGGCGGTGGGTCATTCCACCTTGCGGCGCGGCGCACTCACCATGGCGCAGCCGGTGCAGGCCATTCTGCTCTTCGTGTTCTTCCTCTCCGTGGGACTCCTGATCGATCTTCACTATCTGATCGCGCAGATCTGGGTGATCGCTTTCGCTCTGCTGGTGGTGACGGGCGGCAAGACCTTTCTCAATTGGCTGCTGCTGATGCTGGCGGGGGAAAGTTTCGGGACCGCCGTCGAAGTGTCATTGTTTCTGTCGCCGGTGGGTGAATTCTCTTTCGTGATCGCCAGCGCGGGCCTGGCGGTGGGCGTATTGACGGCATCCGGCCACAAGCTTGCCATCGCCGTAATCGCCATGTCACTGCTGGTCAGTCCGCTCTGGTTCCTTCTGGCGCGCGTCTTTCACGCGATCCTGCAGGATCAGGCATGGCGCGTGATGGGTCTCGACCTCAAGAATTTCCGGCTGTGGCGGACAGTTCTGACGCCGTTTCCAGCCCCGCCGGGTCCTGGTGAATGATCACTTCCGCCTTATCGAACGCGGCGCAAAGTTCATGCTCCACCGCATCGCTCACCGCATGCGCCTGCAGCAGAGGCATATCGGGATCGAGTTCGATATGGACCTGGATGAAGATATGCAGGCCCGCCGTCCGGGTGCGCAGATCGTGCAGTCCGATCACTTCTGGATGCGCCCGCACGATCTGTTTGATTTTTTCCCGCTCGGCGTCGGGCAATTCGTGATCCATCAGCTGGTCGAAGCTCTGGCGGAACACCAGCCAGGCGCTGCCCGCCATCACCGCCGCCACCAGCAAGGCGATGACGGGATCGGCCCGCAGCCATCCCAACTCGCCCGCCAGCAAAATCGCGACGACGACACCGATATTGGTGGCGAGATCACCGATATAATGGGTCTGGTCGGCGGATACGGCGAGCGAGCCGGTGCGTTTGATCACGCCATGTTCATACAGGATCACCCCGATCGTCAGGCCGATCGAGACCAGCATCACGATCAGGGCCGCCAAGCCATGTTCGACCGGCTGCGGATTGATCAGCCTCTGGACGGCCTGGATCACCAGAAATAAAGCCGAAGCGGTAATGAAGGCGCCCTGCGCCAGACCGGCAAGCGGCTCGGCCTTGCCATGGCCGAAGCGGTGCTCCTTGTCGGCCGGCGCCAGCGCCTCGTGGATGGCGAAAAGATTGATCGCCGCGGTGAAAAGATCGAGCGCGGAATCCGCCAGGCTCGCCAGCATCGCCACCGAATGCGACGCGAAATAGGCAAAGGTCTTGATCGCCACCAGAAAGAGCGAAACGCTCACCGATGCCAGGGCGGCGCGGCGCATATGGCGGCCGCTTTCCGCAAAATCGCTCACGGGAACAGCCGCTCGGTCCGCCAGGGGCCCTCGCCTTCCCGGCGGTAAACCAGCCGGTCATGCAGCCGAAAAGGGCGGTCGCGCCAGAATTCGATCTCGAAAGGACAAAGGCGGAAACCCGTCCAGTAATCCGGCCGCGGCACTTTGGAAAGCGCGAATTTGGCGGCGTATTTCGCGATCTCTTTCTCGAAGGCCCAGCGTCCCGCCATCGGCCGCGACTGCGCCGAAGCCCAGGCGCCGATCTGGCTGTCCTTGGCGCGGGTAGCGAAATAGGCGTCAGCTTCCGCGCCGCTCACTTCGCTGACGGCGCCGCGAACGCGCACCGCGCGGCGCAAACTCTTCCAGTGGAAATTGGCCGCGGCAATTGCATTGGCGGCAAGCTCGGCGCCCTTGGCGCTCTGCTTGTTCGAATAAAAGACGAACCCACTGGGATCGACGCCCTTGAGCAGCACCATGCGGACATTGGGGCGGCCCTGGGCATCCACCGTCGCCAGCGACATGGCGTTGGGGTCGTTGGGCTCGCCGGTCTCTGCTTCCTTCAGCCAGTCCGCGAACAGCGCGAAGGGGTCGCGCGCCGGCGCGATGCCGCCATCATCCAAAGGTCCGCCGATATCGCCCATGATCGCTCCGCCGTAGCATCCCGGCCGGCGACAGGCTAGCCTCTGGCCAGAGGGGAAGCCATGCGCAAACTGTTGCCGATTATGCCGCTGCTGCTGGGGTTTATGGTGAGTGGCTGCGCCAGCAACCAGACCGGCGCGACCCTGAAGAACAGCTTCGATTCCGGTGTCGCGGCCTATGACTCCGGTGACTATGCCAAGGCGTACAAAATCTGGTCCTCGATCGACGATGACGACATCGCCGCCATGCGCAATGTCGCGATGATGCGCCGTCAGGGCCTGGGAACCGATAAAGACCCCAAAGGGGCTGAGGATTTATATCTGCGCGCCGCCGAGGCCGGCCTTCCCACCGCCCAGGCGGACCTCGCCGACATGCTGATTCGAGGCGAGGCGGGCCCGCCGGATCCCCAGCGCGCCCTGCCCCTGCTCCAGGCTGCGGCCGCAGCCAACCACCCCCTGGCCCAATATGAGCTGGCCCAATTCTATGAGGTGGGCCAGCTGGTGCCCAAAAACCTGACCGTGGCCCGCAATCTTTACGCGGCCGCAGCCAGCCACGGCATGAAGGAAGCGCAAGCCCGGCTGGACCAGCTTGGCCCCGCGCCCGCGCCAGACGCGTCGGCAACGCCAGCGCTCGTTCTGCCTGCGTCCACACCGCCGCCACCTCCGGCAACGGCGCACTAGCACCGCGCTCCGGGCACCTTATATTGCGGTTGGCCGCGAATCCCGCGGCCTGGAGAGTTCATGCGCGATCCGTATCAAGTCCTGGGTGTTGCCAAATCCGCCAGCGAAGCGGAGATCAAAAAGGCGTTCCGCAACCTCGCCAAGAAACACCACCCCGATACCCATGCCGGCGATGAAGCCGCCAAGAAGCGCTTCCAGGAAATCTCCGCCGCCTATGACATTATCGGTGACAAGGAAAAACGCGCCAAATTCGACGGCGGTGAAATCGATGCCAGCGGCAATCCGCGGGGCTTCGATCCCCGCGCCGGCGGCTTCCGCGCCAATCCGTTCGGGTTCGGTGGCGGTGGCCCGGGAGGGGCGGCGGGCGGGGCCCCTGGCGGCGACCGGGAATTCCATTTCAGCTGGGACGATCAGGGCGGCGGTCAGGGTTTTTCGGCCGAAGACATCTTCTCGGAGCTCATGGGCGGCGGCGGACGCGGGCGTGGCGGGCGGACCCGTCCCGCGCGCGGTGAGGACTTTGCCGTCGCCATCACCGCCAGTTTCGCGGAAAGCGTGATGGGCGGAACCCGCCGCATCGTCCTCACCAATGGCGAGCAGATCGACGTGAAAATTCCCGCCGGTCTCAAGGATGGCCAGCAGATTCGCGCCAAAGGCCGCGGCGGCGCGGGACGCAATGGCGGGCCCAATGGCGATGTGCTGATTCAAGTGACGGTGGCGCCGCATCCCTATCTCAGCCGCGACGGCAACGACCTGAGAATGGACCTACCCGTGACGTTGAAAGAGGCTGTCCTGGGCGCGAAGGTGCCGGTGCCGACATTGAGCGGCACGATCAATCTCTCCATTCCCCCCAATTCCAATTCGGGTGCGGTTCTGCGGCTGAAGGGCAAGGGGGTGCCGGCGCATGGCGGCGCATCCAACCCCGAGCCGGTGGGCGATCTCTATGTCCGGCTGGTGGTGGCCCTGCCGGACCACCCCGACGCCGCGCTGAAGAACTTCGCCGAAGGCTGGCAATCCAGCTTCGATCCCCGCGCCCGCATGAAATGAGCGCCCGTGCTCTTCCCTTGCCACAAAGACAAGCGGATCATGCCTTCACTTCCAGATATAAGCGGGCTGGCGAATCCGGCTCAAATGACTAGAATCAATCGACAGAACGGGGAGTTTCTTCATGACGTTTGACGGCCTTATGAAAGGCAAAAAAGGCCTGATCATGGGGGTCGCCAATCAGCATTCCATCGCCTGGGGTATTGCACAGGCACTGCATCAAGCCGGCGCGGAACTGGCATTTTCCTATCAGGGCGATCTGTTCAAGAAGCGGGTTCTGCCTTTGGTGGAACCGCTGAAGCCTGCCGCGATGATCGATTGCGATGTCTCCAATCAGGCATCCATCGATGCGGCCTTTGACGAACTGAAGGCCGTGTGGGGCACGCTGGACTTCGTGGTGCACGCGATCGGGTTTTCCGACAAGGAGCAGCTCAAGGGCCGCTACATCGATACCACGGTGGACAATTTCCGCATGACGATGGAGATCTCCTGCTATTCCTTTACGGCCGTCGCGCAGCGCGCCGAGAAGATGATGCCGGACGGCGGCAATCTCCTGACTTTGTCGTATTATGGCGCGGAAAAAGTCACGCCGCACTATAACGTGATGGGCGTGGCAAAGGCGGCGCTGGAAGCCAGCGTCCGCTATCTGGCCGAAGATCTCGGCAAGAAGAAAATTCGCGTCAATGCCATTTCGGCGGGTCCGATCAAGACGCTGGCGTTCGCGGGCATTGCGGATTCCCGTTATATTCTGAAATGGAACGAATATAATTCTCCGCTCCGGCGCACCGTCACGCAAATGGAGGTGGGCAATTCGGCGCTGTTCCTGCTGTCGGATTTGGGCAGCGCGGTGACCGGGGAATGTCTGCATGTCGATGCCGGTTATCATGTCGTGGGCATGAAAGCGGAAGACGCTCCCGATATCGCCGTCCCCAAGCATGAGGCTTGAGCTTAAAGCCGGCATCACCCTTTATTTCTCCCGCCACGGCGAAACCGAGGCCAATCGCCAGAAGCGTTATTCCGGCCGTCGCGACACTCCGCTGACGGAGAAGGGACGCGGCCAGGCGCGCGCCGTGGGAGAAATCCTGAAACGCGAAGTGGGGATGCGGCCGCAACTGGCCTTTGTTTCCAGCCCGCTGCGGCGCGCCCGCACCACCATGGAGATCGTCCGCGAAACCCTGGGTCTGCCTGCCGGCGGCTACAAGACCGACCAGCGGATCGAGGAAATCGATCTGGGCCTGTGGGACCAGCGCACCGACGCGGAAGCCCGCGCGCTGGATCCCGCCTTGTTCGATGCGCGAAGCGCCGACAAATGGCATGTCCATGTGCCGGGCGGCGAGAATTATGCGGAAGTGGCGGCCCGCGCCGCCGATTGGGCGCAAAGCCTCGCCTCCGACACTTTCGCAATCAGCCATGGCGCGCTCACGCGGATCTTGCGGGGATTGCTTCTGGGGTTGAATTGGCAAGCCATGAGCAGCCTGGACGAGCCGCAGGGCGTGGTTTTCCGCGTCCGGGGCGATAGCGTGACGCGGCTGGATTAAGCCGGGTTTTTGGGCTAATCGAGCCTTATGTCGCACAATACATTCGGCCACCTTTTCCGCGTCACCACGTTCGGCGAGAGCCACGGACCGGCGATCGGCTGCGTCGTGGATGGCTGCCCGCCCGGAATCGCGCTCAGCGAAGCCGACATCCAGCGGGACCTGGAGCGGCGGCGGCCCGGGCAATCGAAATTCGTCACCCAGCGCCAGGAACCGGACGCCGTGAAGATTCTGTCCGGCGTTTTTCAGGACGAGCGGATGGCGGCCCAGCTTACCACCGGGACTCCGATCGGGCTTCTGATCGAAAATAAGGATCAGCGCTCCAAGGATTATTCCGAGATTCGCGACAAATACCGTCCCGGCCATGCCGACTATACCTACGAGGCCAAATACGGCGTGCGCGATTATCGCGGCGGCGGGCGTCAATCGGCGCGCGAGACCGCGATGCGGGTGGCGGCCGGCGCCATTGCGCGCAAGGTTTTGGACCAGCTCCATGGCAAGGTCGTAATTCGCGGCGCGCTGGTGCAGATCGGCACGCAGAAGATCGATCGCGGCCGCTGGAACTGGGACGAGACCGCCAACAATCCGTTCTTCTGTCCCGACCCCAAGGCGGTTGATCCGTGGACGGAATATCTCGAGAACATCCGCAAGCAAGGTTCCTCGGTGGGCGCCATCGTCGAAGTGGTGGCCGAGGGCATTCCGGCAGGCCTCGGGGCGCCGATCTACGCCAAGCTGGACAATGAATTGGCCGGCGCCTTGATGAGCATCAACGCGGTCAAGGGTGTGGAGATCGGCGACGGATTTTCCACCGCCGCCATGACCGGCGAGGAAAACGCCGACGAGATGCGCATGGGAAATGACGGCAAGCCCGTATTTCTGTCCAACCACGCCGGCGGCATCCTGGGCGGCATTTCCACTGGCCAGCCCATTGTGGCGCGCTTCGCCGTCAAGCCAACCTCTTCCATCCTGGCGCCCCGCCGTACCATCGACAAAGCGGGCGCGGAGACGGAGATCGTCACCAAAGGGCGCCATGATCCCTGCGTCGGCATTCGCGCTGTGCCGGTGGGCGAGGCGATGATGGCATTGGTGCTCGCCGACCAAGCCCTGCGTCACCGCGCGCAGATAGGCTAACGCGCGAAGCTTCCGACCAGTTCGATATGATCGGAATAGAGAAACTGGTCTACCGGCAACACCGGGCCGGCGCGAAATCCAGCTTTCACCAGAATGGCCGCGTCCCGCGCGAAGCTGCCGGCGTCGCAGGACACGTAAGCGATCCGCTTTATTTTTGATGCCGCGAGCGCCCTCGCCTGCGCCTCCGCGCCCGCGCGCGGCGGATCGAGCACCACGGCATCGAAACGGTTCAGCTCCAATGGCGTCAGCGGAAGCTTGAACAGATCGCGTCTTTCGGTGGTGATGGGCTTGAGACCTGTTGCCTTTCGTGCCGCCTCCGCCAGGGCGGCCAGCGCCTCCGGCTCCTGTTCCACCGCATGCACTTTGGATCGCCGCGCCAGCGGCAGGGAAAAAGTGCCCAGTCCCGCGAACAGATCGGTAATGCGTTTGGCGCCCTCTGTCAGTGCCGATACGCGGGCTTGCAGCCAGACTTCGCCTTCCTTGGTCGATTGCAGAAACATATGCGGCGGCAATGTGACCATGATTCCGTCAAAGCCGATCTGCGGAATCCGTTGCTCGAACAGAATATCGCCGTTGAAGGCGATGCGCGCGATATCGGATGCGGCAAATGCCTGCGCCAGGGACGCCGTGAGGGCCGGGGTCAGCTTTCGCGGCGACCGGAATGCGATATCGAGGCCGGTCTCGGTCTGCGTGACATGGAGTTCGCCCTTCTCTCCTTCCGACAGGATCGGCGACAGAGCGCGGCGAAGAACTTTTGTCAGCGCCAGCAGGGCGGGCGTCAGCACGAGGCATTCGCGCATATCCGCGATGGTGTGGCTGCGGGCAGCGTGAAAGCCAACGACCACCTGCCCCTTTTCCTTGCCGAATTTGAAGACGGCGCGGCGGCGGGTCCGCTCCGGCACCAGCAGCGGCTCTTCCACCACGATATCGGCCAGGCCGGCTCGCGTCAGCGCCGCGCCAACCGCGTCCCGTTTGCGGGCGCGATAATCCACGGCCGAAAGATTCTGCAGGGTGCAGCCGCCGCAAACCCCGAAATGCGCGCAAAGCGTCATGACTTCCGCGCCGCCAGCAGATACTCGGTATTTCCGTCGCCGCCCGCGATAGGGCTTTGGATATGCCCCAGCACCTGCCATCCGGACTGCGCGGCAAGGAATTCTTCCATGCCCGACACGGCGGCCAGGCGCACCGCATCATCGCGCACGATGCCGCCCTTGCCGACCGCCTGGCGCCCGACTTCGAATTGCGGCTTGACCAGCACCACGGCCCAGGCGCCCGCATCCGCCAGAGCAAGCGCGGGGGGCAGTGCCAATTTCAGGCTGATAAAACTGAGATCAGCGGTTATGGCACTGACGGGTCGGGGAAGATCGGCGGAAGTCAGGTCGCGGACATTGACGCCGTCCTGCACGCTGACGCGGGGATCCTGCATCAAGCTCCGGTCCATCTGGCCATGTCCGACATCGAGCGCGTAGACGCGGGCCGCGCCGCGCTGGAGCAAGACCTGGGTGAAGCCGCCGGTCGAAGCCCCCAGATCGAGACAGATGCGGCCTTCCGGCGACAGGCCGAAATGATCCAGCGCCGCGGCCAGCTTGACGCCGCCGCGCGAGACATAGGGGTGCGTCTTCGCATAGGCGATGACCGCGTCCGCCGCGATCGTCTGTGACGGCTTGGACAGCGCTTCGCCATTGGCGCGCACAAGCCCAGCCTTGATGGCGGCCTGCGCTTCACTGCGGCTTTTGGCGTAACCTTGTTCGACCAGAAAAACGTCGGCGCGCATCGCGCCTTAAGCAATCCTTCCGACAGCCGTCGGAACCTCATTGCTGCGTCCCAAGGCAGACAGAGCGACCTTCACCACACCGTCCGCATCCAGGCCTGCCTGGGCGTATTGGCGCTCCGGCGTGTCGTGGTCCAGGAAAACATCCGGCAAGGTCATCGGCCGCATCTTGAGGCCCTTGTCGAGCAAGCCTTCCCAGGCCAGGAACTGCATCACATGGCTGCCGAAACCGCCGGCCGCGCCCTCTTCGATGGTGATCAGAACTTCATGCTCGCGCGCCAGCTTGGCGATCAGGTCGGTATCGAGCGGCTTGGCGAAACGGGCATCGGCGATGGTGGGCGACAGGCCATAGGCGGACAATTTCTCCGCCGCCAGCAACACTTCGCTCAAACGGGCGCCGAATGACAGGATCGCGATGGACGATCCTTCGCGGATTATCCGGCCCTTGCCGATGGGCAGCGGCACGCCTTCGGCCGGGCGCGCCACGCCGGTGCCTTCGCCGCGCGGATAGCGGATGGCGCTGGGCCGGTCGTTGATCCCCACGGCGGTGGCGACCATGTGGGTGAGTTCGGCCTCGTCCGCCGCCGCCATGATCACGAAATTGGGCAAGGTGGCGAGATAGGCGATATCGAAACTGCCGGCATGGGTGGCGCCGTCGGAGCCCACCAGTCCTGCGCGGTCCATGGCGAAGCGCACCGGCAGCGACTGGATCGCCACGTCATGCACCACCTGGTCATAGGCGCGCTGCAGGAAGGTCGAATAGATGGCGCAGAACGGCTTCATGCCTTCGGCGGCAAGCCCCGCCGCGAAGGTGACGCCGTGCTGCTCGGCAATGCCGACATCGAAGCTGCGCTCGGGGAAGGCCTTCTCGAACAGATCGACGCCGGTACCCGACGGCATCGCCGCCGTGATCGCCACGATACGGTCGTCTTTTTTGGCTTCCGCGATCAGGCTTTCGCCGAACACTTTCTGGTAGGTCGGCGCCTTGGCCACCGTCTTTTTCTGCTCGCCGGTGAGCACGGTGAATTTCGACACCGCATGATATTTGTCGGCGCTGGCTTCGGCGGGAGCATAGCCATGACCCTTCTTGGTCACGACATGGACCAGAACCGGGCCGGTCATGGTGTCGCGCACATTCTCCAGCACCGGGATCAGATGGTCGAGATTATGGCCGTCGATGGGCCCGACATAGAAGAAGCCCATTTCCTCGAACAGGGTACCGCCCATCGCCATGCCGCGGGCATATTCCTCGGTGCGGCGCGCCATGTTGAAGAGCATGCGCGGCAGCATCCGCTTGGCCAGCCGCTTGCCCCAATTGCGCAGGCCCGTATAGGGCCGGCTCGATACCAGACGTGCCAGATAGGCGCTCATCGCGCCGACCGGCGGGGCGATGGACATGTCATTGTCGTTGAGGATGACGATCAACCGGTTCTTGTTGGCACCGGCATTGTTCATCGCCTCATAGGCCATGCCCGCGCTCATCGAGCCGTCGCCGATCACGGCGATGACATTGTTGTGCCCGCCTTTCAGATCGCGCGCCGCCGCCATGCCCAGTCCCGCCGAGATCGAGGTCGAGGAATGGGCGGCGCCGAAGGGGTCATATTCGCTTTCGGAGCGTCTGGTGAAACCGGACAGGCCGCCGCCCTGGCGCAGGCTGCGCATGCGCGCGCGCCGGCCGGTGATGATCTTGTGGGGATAGGCCTGATGGCCGACATCCCAGATCAGACGATCGTCGGGCGTGTTGAAGACGTAATGCAGCGCGACGGTGAGTTCGACCACACCCAGGCCGGCGCCGAAATGCCCTCCCGTGACCGACACAATGTCGATCAGGTCATTGCGCAATTCGGAGGCGAACTGGCGCAGCGCGCTTTTCGGCAGCTTGCGCAGATCGGCGGGGATCTGAACCTGATCGAGGAGCGGCGTCTTGGTGGGTAAGCTCATTGTGTGACCAGTATGGGGCAGATGATGGATCGCGCGCAGCGCCCGAGACGCGCACGACCATGACAATTCGGATTTATGACGGCATAAATCAAGCTCATGCCACGTCGAGCCTTTCGCCGATGGCCGGCCCGGCGGCGCCCTGGACAATCTTCTCCAGCCGGCTTTCCGCGGATTTAAGCTTGGTTTCGCAATGGGTTTTCAGCGCCTGGCCGCGCTCATACAGCGCGATGGAATCCTCCAGATCGACCTCACCCTGCTCCAGGCGGGAGACAATGGTTTCGAGCTCCTTCAAGGCGGCTTCAAAACTCATGTCGCGAACGGGCGGCGCCTCGTTTTGCGGTTTTGCCGGTGCCGGAATGACAGATCTCCAATATTTCGGGGCGTTCCAGTGCCCCCGCATAGAACGCCAACCGTCACAATTTTCGCAGGTTTGGTGAACAGGCGCCACCCCGCGAATCTGCCGAAATTATATGTCCCGGAGGGAGAGCAAAAGGGATTTATCCTGCCCCTAGGGAATCTGCCCGATTTGGGACAGGTTGGCAGCCCGAAGTTCCACCCGGCCTCGGGGCGCCTGCGCCAGGGCGCCCACAACGCCCTGAATCCCCGGCAGCGCCATCAGGGTCTGAAGCCCTTCCAGAGCCTTCAGGCTGGCCTGGCTGCGGCCCATGAGATTGCCGAGACTTTCCACCAATCCCCGCCGCCGGGGATAGATCTTGATCGCGATCTGGTCTGGCGCCACCCCGCCCAGCTGAGCCGCCATGCCCGCGGCCGTCCAGAAGCCGCCCAGAGTGTCCACCAGGCCCCGCGCCTTGGCGTCCGCGCCCGTCCATACCCTGCCCTTCGCAGCCGCCTGGACCTGCTCGAAGGGAAGTTTGCGGCCCGCCGCCACCTTGTGCAGGAAGTCGTCGTAGATGACATCGGCTTCATGATTCAGGAGAGCCCATTGTTCCGGCGTGTAAGGCTGGATCGCCGAATCCATCATGGTGTTTTTGCCGGACGCGATTTCGCCCAGTTCCACGCCCGCCATGTTCAACGACTTGCCCAACGAGACCTTGCCGGTCAGCACGCCGATCGAACCGGTCAGGGTTCCCGGCTGCGCCACAATCTTGTCGGCGCTGGCGGAGATGTAATAGCCGCCGGAAGCGCCAAGTCCGCCCATGCTCACCACCACGGGCTTGCCCTTGGCCTGTGCCTTTTTCACCGCATCGAGAATCTGGTCCGACGCCGTGACCGAACCGCCAGGCGAATCGACCCGCAACACAATCGCCTTGATGCGGGGATCCCGAGCCGCCTGCCGGATCGCCTCGGACAGATCATCGCTGGCGATGCCGGCGCTGGTGTTGAAAATGTCGCCGCGCGCGGTGCCGTCCACGATTTCGCCTGCCGCTTCGATCACCGCAAGATTGGCGCCGTAATCGACACTGAAATTCTGCGCCTTGATATAATCGGTGAACTTGACCGGTTTGGCGCCCGCCCCGGCACGGCCCAGGGCCGCTCCAAGCGCATCGTCGTCATAACCGATGCGGTCCACCAGGCCTTTGGCCTTCGCATCCTCCGCGAATTGCGGACTGGCGTCGAAAGCGGCGCTGACTTTTGCGGGATCCATATGCCGGTCCGCCGCGACCTGCGCCACCGCCGTGTCGCTCCAGGATTTGGTGACCTGGGTCAGCTGTTCCTTGTCCGCGTCGGTCATGGATTTTTCCATGTACATGTCGGCGGCGCTTTTGAATTCGGCGCGTTTGGCCATTTGCGGCACGGCCTGGACCTTGTCGAGCAATCCTTTCAGGAAAATCTCGCCCACGCCGCCGCCGGAAACCTTGAAATCGCTTTTGGGCTGAACCCAGATCTGGTCGGCCGCCGCCGCGGCGACATAGTCGCCCAATCCCGATGTAAGAAATCCCGTGGCCTGCGCGACGACGAATTTCTTATGGTCGCGGAACCGATGCAGTGCGGCGGAAATTTCCTCGGCCTGGGCAAGCGACAAGGCACCGTTGCCCAGCCGCATCACCACGCCCTTGATACGGGAATCGCGCGACGCATGATCGAGCGCGAAGACCAGATTCATCACCGTCTGCGGGGCGCCACTGAGGGAAAGACCGGAGGTCGCCGAATCCGCCACGGACTGGCGCAGATCCAATGTCAGCACCGTGCTCGACGGCACGCCGTCACCTTGCGCCAGTCCGATCACCAGAAGCACGGCAAAGATCAGGATCAGCAGAAAGACGAATTTGGCAATTCCATTCAAAACCGCCGCCATGATCGAGCGGAGCCAATGCAGAAAGCCGGTCATGGGAAATCCTCAGCGCAGGGCTTGTCTTATATCGTGCCCTGGTGCGGCAAGACAGCAGATAAGAAAACGAAAAGCCCGGCCTCCTCCAGGAAGCCGGGCTTTTCGGTCATGCTTAAGATTTAGTCTGTTGCGCCTCGCAGCGCGTCCTTGGCGCCGCCGATGGCATTCTGCACCTTGCCCTTGGCCTTATCGGCCGCGCCTTCGGCTTTGAGCTTGGCGTCGCCGGTAATCTTGCCGGCGGCCTCTTTGACGGCGCCCTTGGCCTGGTTGGCTGAGCCTGCGATCCTGTCCTTGTCCATTTGTAATCTCCGCTTTGGTGAGGCCTTGAGGTAACGAGAGGCCGTACCGACGGTTCCCGTAACTTTTTTCCGGCCCCGGCGAAGTGGTTTTTGCGTATAATTGGGTACCGGATCGTTTTGCGGGGCGATGGAGAGACGGATGCAAAGACGAAATTTCCTGGGTGTGCTGCTGATGGGGAGCGCGGGGCTTTGCCTGGGCGGCCCGGCGGCTCTCGCCGCCTATCCCGTGACGCGAAGCGATGCGGAATGGAAAAAAATGCTCTCGCCCGCCGCCTATGACGTGCTGCGCCATCAGGGCACCGAGATGCCCTATTCCAGTCCGCTGGACATGATTTACAAAAAGGGCACCTATCTCTGTGCCGGCTGCAACGTGGCGCTGTATTCGTCGGACACCAAATATGACAGCCGCACCGGCTGGCCCAGCTTTTGGAAGCCCTTGGCAGGCGCGGTGCTGACCCAGACCGATACCAGCGACATGATGGTGCGCACGGAAGTCCATTGCCACAGTTGCGGCGGGCATCTTGGCCATGTCTTCGACGATGGTCCCAAGCCTACCGGCCTGCGCTATTGCATGAACGGCGTGGCGATGCGGTTCCAAGCCGCCTGACCGAGATATTGCGAAAACAAAAAAGCCGCCGGCGCGCCGGCGGCTTTTCGTTACGAGGACATGGCCCGTTATTTGGCGGGCGCGGCGGGCGCAGCGGGTGCCGCAGGCGCCGGCGCCTTGGCCTTCTGCTTCGCCAGTTCGGCCATCGAATCATGCGCCGCCGAAAAACCGTTCAGCGACAGTTTCAGGTCGTAATTCTTGCCGTCATCGGCCTTGATCTTCACCATCGCACTGTCGCCGGCATGGGCGAGCTGATTCACGACCGAATTGTCGATCAGCATTTCGACATAGCAACCGCCGCGGTCGCAGCGGCGATAGGGCATCATCGGCGCCGAGAAACTGCCGGCATGGATGATCGCGCCCGGAGCAATCGCCACGCCCAGCGGCACCGAAATCTGGATCGCATGGCGATCGAGATGGGGAATATAGGCGATCGACAGCGCCAGAATACGCTGCTGGCTTTGCGCGTCATTCTGTTGCTGGAACATGTCGCAGGGCGAAGCGCTCTGCGCCGGATAGCAACGCACCATCCAGTCGCCCACGGTCTTGATTTCCGGCTGGCCCGGCGAGGCGGGCGCTGCAGGAGGGGTCTGCGCCAGCGCGGCGCCTGAAACCAGCGCCGCCAGCGCCAATCCGCTCAACAGTTGCGAAATCTTCATGACCACATTCTCCAGAACCAGGAACCGCGCTTGGCTTCGCCATTGTTATAGGCGCGCTTGGCGGCGCCATAACCCTTGAGCGAAAGCGGAATCGCAATCGGCTTGTTGTCGTTGGCGCCGGCGAACAGCAAACGTCCGTCCTTACCGGTATCGAGCGCCGCCTGCATTGTGCCGTCGATCGGAATGTCGACGATGCAACCCTGCTGCGTGCAGGTACGATATTTCGCGGTGCGCATCTTCTTTTCGTCGCCCAGCGAAAGGCCCACGCCCGCCTCGAGCGCCACACCCAGCGGCATGGTGATATCGAGGGTGGGCTTGCCGCCCGGCAGCTGGCCGATGGCAACGCGGGCGATTTCAGAATGGCTCTGGCTGTCGACCACGTCCTGGACCATCTCGCAGCCGACGTCTTTTTGCGTGGCGGCAGGACAGGCGACACGCCAGGCGTCGAAACTCGTCATGAATTGGGTCGCCGTGTTGTAACCGGTCACACCGCGCACGGCCCAGCCGATCACCAGCCCGACAACCAGGGTGGCGGCGCCGATGACCAGCTTTTGGGTCAGATTTGTCATGGAAACTTTCACCTCGGGAACAATATCCAGCACAGGCCGCCCCTTTGCGGCCTCTCGCCTTCAAAACCGGGGCACGAGTTAGCAGATCGCATCCGCAAAGGAAACGGGCGAGAAGGCCTTTCCGGGGCGTCCGGCCGGGCCGCCGACGGCCTGAGCCCTTCATGACGGGCTTTTAAGATTTACCGGCTCGCCAGGCGCACCGGGTCTGGGCGGTAAAGCTCCGGCCAGACCTGTTTGAGCGCCGCCAATTTTGGCAGGTCGTTGAACACGATATAGGGCTGAGTCGGGTTATGGATCAGATAGTCCTGATGGTAGCCCTCGGCGGCATAAAAGCCTTTGAGCGGTTCGACTTTGGTGACGATTGCCTGGCCGAAGACATGCGCCCCGCCGAGCTGCGCGATATAGGCGCGGGCGGTCTTTTCCTGTGCCGGGCTGGCGAAGAAAATCTCCGAGCGGTAGCTGGTGCCCTGATCCGGGCCCTGGAAGTTCAACTGGGTGGGGTCATGCGCCACCGAGAAATAGACCTGCAGCAATTTGCCGAAGGACACGATCCTCGGATCGAAGGTGATCTGGACGGATTCGGCATGGCCGGTGGTCTCGGTGGTGACCTGCGGATAGGTCGCCGTCTCCTTGGCGCCGCCGGAATACCCCGCAACCACCTTGGTCACGCCCTTTACATGCTCGAACACGGCCTGCTGGCCCCAGAAGCAGCCGCCCGCCAGGACGACCGTCTCGCTGGCGGCAGTGTTGGCGGGATCGAGCGCCGCTGCGGGGATTTTCTTGTCGAGATCGTCACCCCGGGCGGCGGCGGACAGCGCCAGCAAGGCCGTGGCGGCAAGCAAGGGTGCGAACTTCATGATCGGTTCCTTTCGGACGGCCATCTATAGCCGAATTCCCCGGTCAATTCGCCCCCATTCGGATTTGGTTACATCCGGCGTCCGTTGCGAGGTTTTGATGATGCCGTGCGCCGCTTAAAGCGCCGTCTCGCCGGTCTCACCGGTGCGGACCCGTAGTGCGGATTCCAGATCCAGGGTGAAGATCTTGCCGTCGCCGATCTTGCCGGTGCGCGCGCCTTTGGTGATGGCGGCGATCGCGTCTTCCACGCGAGCGGATGGCAGCGCCACTTCCAGCCGCAATTTCGGCAGGAAGGCGATGTCATATTCGGCGCCCCGATAGATTTCCGTATGACCTTTCTGGCGGCCATAGCCGCGCACTTCGCTGACCGTCATGCCGTCCACACCGATGGCGGTCAGCGCCTCGCGCACCGCATCCAGACGATGCGGTTGAATAACGGCGATGATCAGCTTCATGCCAAACTCCTGTCGACCGGCAATTTCTAGCGGCCCGTATGGTAGCCGGTTTCGCCATGCGAGGTGAAATCCAGGCCCTGGACTTCGTGTTCGCGGTCGACCCGCAATCCGACCACCAGGCTGGCGAATTTGGTAATCGCGAAGGTGGCAAACGCCGACCAGATCGCCGCCGCCGCCACGCCCTGCGCCTGCACCAGGAATTGGGCGCCCACTGTGTGGTGCAGCGCCGCGCCGCCGACACCCAAGCCCGCCAGGAAAGGCAAAGCCAATGTGCCCAAGGCGCCGCCCACGCCATGAACACCCAAAACATCCAGCGCGTCATCCACGATCAGCACGCGCTTGACGACATGCACCGCCCCATAACAGACGATGCTGGCGGCGGCGCCGATCACCACCGCGCCCAGGGGCCCGACATTGCCCGCCGCCGGCGTGATCGTGGCCAGGCCCGCCACGGTACCGGTGACTGCGCCGACCAGACTGGGCTTGCCGAAGCTGATCCATTCGATCGCCATCCACACCAGGGTTGCGGTCGCCGCCGACAGATGGGTGGTGAGCATCGCCATGCCGGCATCGGCGTTGGAGGCCAGCGCGCTGCCCGCGTTGAAGCCGAACCAGCCCACCCATAGAAGCGAAGCCCCCACCATCACCATCCAGGGCGCGTGCGGCGGGCGAATGGATTTGGGAAAATCGACGCGCGGCTTCAGCATCCAGGCGATCACCAGCGCCGAGACGCCGGCGGTGACGTGAACCACGATGCCGCCGGCAAAATCGATCACGCCGGCCTTCGCCAGCCAGCCGCCGCCCCAGACCCAATGCGCCACCGGCACATAAACAATCAGCAGCCACAGCGCCGAAATGAGCAGCACGGCATTGAAGCGAATGCGTTCGACATAGGCGCCGATGATCAGGGCCGGGGTGATGACCGCGAAGGTCATCTGAAACATCACGAACACGCTTTCAGGAATATGGGTGCCGGGATGCAGCATGGCGCGTCCGCCATTTTGCAGGAAGGCGGCTGAGAAATCGCCCAGCCAGGCGCCGTCGCCGGAATAAGTGAGGCTGTAGCCGCAGGCGAACCACAGCACCGAGGCAACACAGGCCACCGCGCAGCATTGCACCAGCACCGACAGGATGTTCTTGGACTGGACCAGCCCGCCATAGAACAGCGCCAGCGCCGGCAAGGTCATCAGCAGCACCAGCACCGTGGCGGTCATCAGCCACGCGGTATCGGATCCATTTATCACGTCGTCGCCCCTTATTGCCTATTTCGCGGTCCTTCGAACCGCGATTGCCCAGAAGAGTGGCGGCGCCCCGCGTTGGTGACAAGGCGGCGCTCCGACGCGCATCTGTGAACCAATTCCGCTAGGCGGCGTTGTTGAGGTGCGGAACTCCACGAGAATCCCCATGCTGCGCCTGATTCTGCTGATTGTTCTGATACTTGCAGTGCTGGGTTCGGTGCCCATGTGGCCCTATAGCGCCGGTTGGGGTTATGGGCCGTCCGGCGGATTGGGCCTCGTCCTGATTGTTCTTCTGATACTTGTTTTGGCTGGTCGCCTATAAAAAGGGCGATATGGCGACAAAATGCTCAGAGAGGCGAGCGCGCCATTTTTCAAATACCCGTGATCTGAGTCGTATCCATGAAAGTCGCTTCGCCTAAAAAGAAGAAAAAGCGCGCCATAAAGAAATGGTCGGGACGCGTGACGCGTGAATCGAATGCGCTGGACCTGAAGAACGGCGTCTTCAAAAGCGATGATCCCGGCAAGATCGCCGCCTCATTGAAGCGTTCCGCCGAACACAGCACGCGGCGCAAATCCGCCCCCTATCGCTCGGCAATGTCGATGCTGACTTTCTATATCAACCGGGCGGGGAAGACATTGCCCGCGAAACACAAGCGCACCCTGGAACGGGCCAAGGATGCGCTGCGCGACCAATTCGGCAAGACCAAGAAAAGCACCTGAGATATTTCAGCGCGAAGCAGGCCGGTCCAGCCGGCGCCTAAAAACTTTCCCGGTCGAAGCCGTGGATGCGGCAGACCCGCGCGGCGATACGCTCGAATTCCGTATTATGGGAACCCCGGGTGCAGCTGCCATTCTCATGCTGATAGAGATGGATCATTTCATGCGCCATGGTCGCCATCAGCAGATCGGTGGATTTGACGACCTGGATCGAGACGCCGATCTCGTTCAACTCGGGCTTGGTTTTGATGCGGCCACGGAAATGACCGAAGCGATCGCGCGCGCCCATCACCCGGAAGACGAGATTATCCGCATGCGGAAGATTCATCCGCCGGAACGGCAAAGTGGTGCGCAGATATTCATAGGCATTCTCCAGACAATCGGGGGTGATATGCAGTCTCCCCCCGACGCCGGTCGTGGCGTGTCCGTCTGTCGTGCGCTTGCGCATGGCCAATTTTAGGCATAGCCGGGCGCCTTCCGCCAAGGCGGGCCTGGCCTAAAAAATATAAAGTTTTTGCTGGGTAACCCTTTGGCAGCCGCCCCGTTTGGGCTAGGATTTCGGCCCGAAACGAGGCCCGCATGGCCGCTTTCCGCCATTTTCTGCCGCTCTTGCTGCTTTTGCCGCTGGCGGGCTGCTTTTCGGACCAAAAAGCCAAACTCGGCGCCTGCGAAGTTGCCGCCCCCAGGACAGGTCTGGGGCAGCCCTTCAAGTCAATCCAGGGTTGCATGGACCAGGCCGGCTACCGCTTCATCGGCTGGGACGATGGCGTGGTCTGCAACATGACGGCGGTTATCAAGGGGCAATCCATGGCTGACGGCACCGACGCGCTTTGCTTTGAACCGAAGAACTGGCTGGCGCTCAAACTCTACCGCATCGAAGTGCCGTCCAGAGCACCGCACGCCAGCTGATCCGCGAGACCGGTCCGCGCATGTGGTTGCTTCTCGCTTTTCTGGGCCCGGTCTGCTGGGCAGCCTCTACCCATATCGATAAATATCTGGTGGACCGCTATTTCCACGATAGCGACACCGCCGTCCTCATGTTGTTCACCGCGCTGGTGGGCGTGGCACTGCTGCCTTTTATCTGGTGGTTCGATCCGGGCATCCTCAAACCGGCGCCGACCGCCATCCTGGTGATGACGGCGTCGGGCATCCTCTATATGGGCGCCATGCTGTTCTATCTGCGCGCTATCCAGAGCGAAGAAGCTTCGGTGGTGGCGCCGCTGTTTCAGGCCTCGACGCTTTTCACATTCCTGCTGGGGTATTTTTTCCTGCACGAAAAGCTGGGCGCGTCTCAGTTGCTGGGCGGCGGGCTGATCGTCGGCGGGGCGCTGGACCTCTCGCTCCGGGGCGGACTTAAAATCCGCCGCTTCAAGACGCGCCTGATCCTGCTGATGCTGGCGGCGACCTTTGTGCTGGCGCTGTCCACGGTTCTGTTCAAATTCTTCGCCGTGCGGGACGATTTCTGGACCACCACATTCTGGACCTTTGCCGGTGAAGGCCTGTTCGGGGCGGCACTTCTTGCGCGGCCAGGCTATCGGCGCCAGTTCGCCGCCTTGTTCCGGCGCAATCCCGGAGCGGTTATCGGCATCAATGCCGCCAACGAATTGATCAATCTGGGTGCGGGCCTGGGCGTCCGGTACGCCGCCCTGCTGGCGCCGGTAGCGCTGGTGTCGGCGATTTCCTCCACCACCACTTTGTTTGTCTTTGTATTCGGCATCCTTCTGACCCTGTTCTTCCCCAGGCTCGGACGCGAAGATCTCTCGGCCGCCAATCTGATCAGGAAAGGCGCGGGGGCGCTCCTGATCGCGGCCGGCGTGATCCTGATCGAATCCCAATAAAAAAGTCCCCTGCCTCTCTCGAGACAGGGGACAGGATTGTACTCAGGGGAGTACTCGAAAATCAGTAGTTGAAGCGAACACCAACGCGGTACTGCCGGCCGATCGCGTCGTAGACATCTTCACGAATGGCCGAGAAGAAGTAGGCCGACTGGCCGCCCGCCTGAGTGGTCGGGATATTCGGCGGCGGCACATTCGTGACGTTGTCGATCGCCGCATAGAGCTGCAGATTGTCGTCCCATTTGTAGGAACCGCGCAGATCCAGATAAGCGACCATCGGTACGCTGTTGTCGTCAACCTGTAGCGGACCCCAGGCATTGTTGAGCTTGGCTGAACCAATCACGCGGCCTTGCACGGTGCCCGACCATGGGCCTTCAGCGTAGGTCGAGGCGATTGTTGTTCTGAATTTCGGTGTGCCAGTCTGCCCAACATTGAGCGACGTAGCCTGGCTCAGACTGCCGGCATAGTCGAAGCTGACGCCCGCCGCATTTTGGGTCTGCTCGTCGGTGTAATTGCCGACCAGGTGCCAGTTCATCATGCCGTTGAACAGCGGCATGACATAATCCGCCTGGAAATCCAGGCCCGAGACGGTCTGAGACGCTGCATTCAACGGCTGCGTCACGATCTGGGATAGCGCCGGACCGGCAGTACCGACTGGGCCGTTAAACACCAGCTGACTGCAGTAGAAGGTGTTGCCGGCATTGCACTGGGCCAGAACGGTCGTTGAGTTCGCAGTATAGATCGAATCTTTAATCAGGATCGAATACCAGTCGGCCGATATCTGCAGACCGTCGATCCAATGCGGCGTCAGTACGATACCGCCAGACACAGTGGTGGCGACTTCCGGCGTAAGAGCCGGATTGCCTTTCGCCAGCGTGAAGATCGGGGTGTTGATACCGGTATGCGGATCGACCGCCGAACTGAGAGTCGAAGTACCGCTGTTAAACAATTCAGCCAGGTTGGGCGCGCGGATGTCCAGCGACCAGGTGGTGCGCAGGCGGATGTCGTCGTTGACCTGGCTGGTCAGGCCCAACTTGTAGGTTTCGACCAGACCGGAGGTCGAATAGCTGGTCAGACGGCCGGCGGCATTGAAGTCCAGGCTCTGGACAATGTTGTTCTTGAGGATCGGCGCCTCGACTTCAAGGAAACCTTCCATGACATTGTACTGGCCGGCGAAGTTGTTGAAGTTGCCGACGGAATACTGAACCGCAACAGCGCCCGGATCGGCAGTGGTGCGGCCGCCTTCCTTGCGATATTCGGCGCCGAACGACACCGCCACCTGACCGGCCGGCAGCGACCAGGGCAGGACGCCCTGCATGGAACCAGCCGCCACGTCTTCGTTCAACACGATGGTCTCGAAGTCGTTTTTGGTGGTGACGTAGTTGATGGCGGCCTGCGACGCTACGCCGACACCGAACACGTCCAAGGGCTGGCAGCCATTGGTCGGGTTGGTCAAAGACGAACGACAGGCGATGGAGCCGACCGCCAGGCCGGACGTGCCCACATTGCCGGTTGTGACCCGCACCGCGTCAACCGCGTTGGCGTAGTTGGCGTTGATGACATTATTCAGGACATGGAGATGCACGCGAACGGTGCCGTGCTGATAATAGGTATTCCAAGACCAGTCGTCGCCGATCGAGCCCTGCAGGGTAAAGACACCGCGCATCAGCTGGCGCTGGGTGATCGCCACCGGAATACCGAAGGTCTGCGATTCCTTCTTCAGGCTGAGGTCGTTGAAATCGGCGGGGGTCAGATTGTTGGTGTTGATCGAGCCGAAACTGAACGACTTGATGCCCAGCGTCGTCATGCGGGTGGCGATGGAGGGATCGAGATAGGCGTTGTCAGCCTGGATGGTCTGGTTGCCCAGCTTGACCGCCGGTACCGAATTATTCTCCGACCAGGACTTGCCGTAATTGAGTTGCAGCGAGGCCTGGATGTTGGGCGTGAGCTTGTAGCTGCCATAACCGAACAGGGTGGCGGTATGATAAGCCACCGTCAGGTTATTGAGCATGCCTTCATAATGTTCCGCACTGCCGCCGTTGGAAAGCGGTCCGGAAACATTGCCGAAATTGAACGGCGTGGGTGTGCCGTTGGCGCCGACGAACTGGATGCCTTTCAATACATTGGCATTGGCGCCACCGGTGCCCGCCGGATTGCCGGTGATCAGGCCGCCGATGGTGGCCTGGGACAAGCCGACATTCGTGGCATGGATGAATTGCGGCGCGCCGTTGGCGCCACCATTGTAAGCCGGATTGTTGACCAGGGCCTGCGCCTTGTACCAGGAGCGCTGGCCGGAGAAGATCGTGTCCGGGCTGTTGGTGTACTGACCGCTGACGATGAAATGGCCGCGATCGCCGTCGAAGCCCTGCCCATAGGACAACTCGCCCTTATAGCTGCGCAGATCATCCTTCCAGCTGTCGCCGAACTGGACGTTGCCCTTCAGGCCTTCAAAATTGTGATTGATGATGAGGTTGACCACGCCGGCAACGGCGTCGGAGCCCCAGGCAGCCGAGGCGCCGCCCGTCACCACATCAATGCGCTGGACCAGGCTGGACGGAACGGTGGAAAGATCGGCGCCGCCGGTGATGTTGGACTGGACCACGCGCTGGCCGTCGAACAGCACCAGGGTGCGGGTGATGCCCAGATTGCGCAGATTGACAGTGTCCACGCCGGTGATCGCCGACACGATGTTGCCCGCGCCGCCGCCATTGGTGGGCGAAGACGAATTGCCGACCGCGGGAAGTTCGCGGATCACATCACCGATGCTGGTCTTGGAATCGCGCTGGATCTGCTCGGAGCCGACCACGGTCACCGGTGTGGGCGCTTGATATCCGGCGATCGAAATGCGGGATGCGGAAACCACGACCTGTTCTACACCGGTCGCGCTTGAATCCGCGGGCGCTTCCGCTGCAGCAGCAGGTGCCGGTGTGTTCTGCGCCAGAACTGTCTGGGGAGAATATTCCCGCGCTGGCGTGACCTGAACATCGCTGGTCGACAGGGACGCGAGGCGGATATTGGCCGGGCGTTCGTTCTCGCCGCGCCGGGCACCGCCGGCCACGCGGACGATCAGGCCGTCATCCCCATCGGGGGCTGCCTCAAGGTTGGTGCCTTTGAGCAAAACATTCACGGCGTCTTTGCCGGACATCTGGCCGCGCAGCGCCGGGGCATTCACGCCGGCAATCGCCTGGGGCGTGAAAAGGATATTCTGGCCGGTCTGACGCGCGACGGCCTTCAAGGAGTCGGAAAGCGGCTCGGGCGGGAGCGAGAAACTCGCGCTCTGTGCCAGCGCGGCGCCCGCTGTGAGGGCCAGAATGCCCGCGCTGCACACAAAATGTGCACGAATGTGCCTAATTCTAAACCCGGACATCTGCCCCTCCTGAGATGACGGCTTTTGGTATGAGCCGCCTTAGTCCAAGAGACGAACGCCCGCGAAAATTCCTCACCCCGCGGACGACTGGGCATTTTCGTCGCACCCACCATCGGCTTCGCGCCGCTGGCAAGAGACAACAAGATTAACTTTCCTTCCGAAGAAAGTGGCGATGTGCGGAATGGAATCAGAAATTGAAACGGACACCAACCCGATACTGCCGCCCGATCGCATCGTAGATATCGTCGCGGACCGAGGCGTCATACGGCGTCGAGGAATTCGTCGTGGCTGCGACGACCGGCGGGGGCGTGTCGAGCACATTGTCGATGGCGGCATAGAGCTGGATGTTCTCGGTCCAGTGATAGGACCCGCGCAAATCCAGATAGGCGACGGGCGGGACGTTATTGTCGTCGACGTCGAGCGGCCCCCAGGCGGTGTTGAGCCTTACCGCGCCGATCAGGCGCCCCTGCACCGTTCCCTGCCAGGAACCCTCGATATAGGTGGCCGCCAGGGTGGCCTTGAGTTTTGGAACGCCGCGTATCGAAGCATCCGGTCCGACGCTGCCCGCATATTGGACCATCGAGCCCGGCGCGGTCTGCGACTGCTGGTCGATATAGTTGGCGACCAGGTGCAGATCGATCGCGCCGGTCAGGAACGCGGTCCGGTAATCGCCTTGGAAGTCCAGGCCGGAAACCGATTGCGTATTGACATTGATGGGTTGGGTGTTGATTTGCGACAGCGCGCCGCCCGGACCGGCGAAGACCAATTGTCCGCAATAGAGCTGCACGCTGGCGGCGCATCTCGACACGACGAAGGTGGTATTCAACGTCGCAATCGCCTTGTTGATGTGGATCGAATACCAATCCGCCGACAAGGTGAGCCCTTCGGCCCAGTGCGGCGTCAGCACGACACCGCCGGACGCGGTCGTCGATTGTTCCGGCTTCAGGTTCGGGTTCGCTGACGAGAGATTATAGATCTGCACATTGGCGCCGGTATGCGGATCGGTGACGCTTCCCAGCACGGAATAACCGGAGCCATACAGTTCCTGGAGATCCGGAGCCCTTATGTCGAACGACCAGGTGGTGCGCAGACGAATATCATCATCGACCTGGCTGGTCAGCCCCAGCTTCCAGGTCTCGACCAGGCCGCTGGTGGAATAATCCGTCACGCGGCCCGCGCTGTTGAACTCGAGGGACTGGACCACATTGTCTTTCAAAAGCGGCACGTCGATTTCGACAAAGCCCTCCTCGACGTCATACTGGCCGTGAAAGCCGGAGAAATTGCCGACCGAGAAAAGCCGGGCCTGGGCCAGCGGATCGACCGTCACCCGCCCTGCCTCCTTGCGGTATTCCCCGCCAAATGCGACCGAGATCTGCCCTGCCCCAAGAGACCATGGCAGAACGCCCTGCATGGAAGCCGACACGACATCCTGGGTCAGAATCGCGAGTTGCGTGTCGTGACCGTCACGCGCGGGGCCGTTGATGTAGGCGATTGCATTTGGCGAGGCCACGCCGATGCCGAACAGATCCAACGGCTGGCAGCCATTGGCGGGGTCGGTCAAACTGGAACGGCAGACGACCGCGCCGACCGGCAGGCCGGACGTGCCGGCATTTGCCGCCGTCACCCGCACCGCGTCTACGGCAAGATTATAGTTCGGCGTATAGACATTGTTGATCACGACCGTATGGACGCGCGACTGACCATGCTCGAAATAGGCGTTCCACGACCAGTTCTCCCCAAGGCTGCCGTCGAGATTGAAGACACCGCGAAAAAGCTGGCGGCGATTGGTCGAAACCGGAACGCCCAGACTCTGCGCCTCGGTCGACAGGCTGTTGTTGGTCAGATGGGCGCCATTGGTGCCGATATTGTTCAGGTTGCTGGTGCCCAGGGAGAAACTGGTGATGCCCAGCGCGTCCATTCGCGTGCCGATTGCGGGGTCGAGATAGGCATTGTCGCGCTGTATGGTGACGGTGCCATACTTGTTGGCGACAAAGCTGTTGTTTTCGGAGAATGATTTTCCGTAATTGAGTTCGAGCGACGCCGATATGGCGCTGGTCAATTTGTAGTGTCCATATCCGAAAAATGTGAATGCCCTGAACGGAATGGCGAGATGGTCGACATCGCCTTCCGATCCCTCCGCGCTGCCGCCGTTTGAATAGACCCCCGAAATGTTTCCAAAATTGAACGGCGCGGGCGTGCCATTTGGGCCGACGAACTGGATGCCCCGAAGCGCATCGGCGTTGGCGCCCGCCGCATTGGCCGGGCTGGCCGTGATCAAGCCGCCCTGAGTTGCTTGGGAAAGACCGACATTGTCGGCATGGATGAATCGCGGCTGGCCGTTGCCAAGCGCATAGGCGGGATTGTTGACCAGCTTTGTCGTCTTGTACCAGGCGCGCTGGCCGACAAACAGCGTATCCGGACTGTTGAGATAGGTTACGCTGCCGATGAGGTGCCCGCGCTCGCCATCGAAGTCGGAGCCGTAGGAAAGCTCGCCCTTCCAGGAACGGTGATCGCCTTTCCAGGTATCGCCGCCTTCGATATTCGCCGCGAGCCCATCGAAACGGCGGTTGAGAATAACATTGACCACGCCCGCAACGGCGTCCGAGCCCCAGGCGGCTGAGGCGCCGCCCGTCACCACGTCCACGCGCTGGACCAGGCTGGTGGGCATGGTCGAAAGATCCACGCCGCCGCTGAGCGCGGACGCCACGACGCGCTGGCCGTTGAACAACACCAATGTACGCAGGACGCCGAGATTGCGCAGATTGAGAACGTCGATGCCGGGCGTACCGCTGACGATGAAGTTGGCGGCCACCGTATTGCTGGGGCTCGACGATGCGCCGAATGCCGGCAATTGGCGTATCGCATCGCCGATATCGCTATAGCCATCGCGCCGCAGTTGATCCGCGCTGATCATCGTGACGGGGGTGGGCTGCTGGTAGCCTCCGATCGAAATACGCGAAGCGCTGACGATGACCTGCTCGACCATTGTTGCGGTTGGCTCGACGGCCCGTGCCGGCACACCGGCCGGGGCGTTTTGCCCCGGCCCTGATTGCGGCGGCGCGGCGGGAGCCGTTACAGGCTGTCCACCGCCGGGGGGCGCGGCGGGCCGGTCATTGGGCGCGCGCGCGCGATCGTCGTGCCGGGCGCTGCCGACGACATGGACGATCAGGCCGCCATTGCCGTCGGCATCGGCGCTGAGATTGGTGCCCTTGATCAGCGCGTTCACGGCGTCTCTGCCGGACATCGGACCATGCAGTTCCGGGGCAACAAGGCCGGCGACGGCTTGCGGTGTGAAAAGGATATTCTGGCCGGTCTGCTGGGCGACGGCCTTCAGGGAATCGGAGAGCGGCTGCGCCGGCAGCGCGAAATTCACGGCCTGCGCCAGGGCAGTCCCCGCCGTCAGAACAAGAATGCCAACGCTGCGGAAAATCCCTGCGCGGATATCCCTTATGCCGGGCATCCTGCTTCTCCCGAACGGTGGTTGTTATGGCTTCCCACCTTCTTCAAAAGCGCGAGCGGCCGCGGAATTTCCTCATCCCTGCAGGATACGGGCGTCATCGCCCACCAGCTGAATACGATCATCAACCACACGTATTTCGACCGGCAAGAGGCGCGAAAGTGAGCGCGCGAAATTGGCGTTGTCGCCAACGCGGTACACGCCGCTGACTTTCATGCGGGCGATACGCGTGTCATCGACTTCCAGCTTGATGGTGGAGTAGCGGTTCATCTCCAGCACCACATCGGTCAGGACGGAATTCTCGAAAATGGCCTGGCCGGTGTGCCACGCGAGAAGCGGAAGCAGATTGGGCTTGTCGAGCCTCGGCGATTGCCCCGACGTGAAGCTCAGCCTTTCGCCATCGCTGAGCAGGCGCCCGCTATCGACATCGGTGGCCGCGCTCTTGACCGTGGCGCGCCCGTGAATAAGCAGCACCGAAATTTCATCGCCATCCCGGCGTACATCGAATGTCGAACGCGTGCCGATCACCAGCTTTTGCGCGGCCTCGACGGCGAAAGAGCGCCGCGCGTCCGGCGCGACGCGGAAATTCGCCCGGCCGTACCGCAGATTCACCTTCCGGTTCTTGTCGTTGAAGTCCACGACCAGCTTGGTGTCGGTATCCAGAAAGACGCCCGTGCCATCCTTCAGCGTGACATGCTTCTGCTCGCCGACATCGGTTTGATAGACTTCCGCCGCGGCAGATTGGACGAATGCAAAGGTCCCTCCGGCGGCGACCGCCAGGCCGAGGCCGCCGCTCAACAGGGCGCGGCGGCTGAATCCGGATTCAAGTTGCACTTCGCCGCTGCGCATATCGCGTGAAAGCGCGCCCACACTGTCCCAGACCCCGTTCACGGCTTCGAAGGCCGCGGCGTGACGGGCATCCGCCATGAGCCAGGCCCGGAATGCGCGCTCATCCTCGAGCGAGCGATCATCGGCGCGCAGCCGCGCGAGCCAGATCGCGGCTTCCTTGACAGGCGCGCCTTGAGAAAACTGCCTCATCTCACCAGCCTTCAGTCCATTCCGTCAGGAAAAGTACGGCTTTGGCGATGTGTTTTTCAACCGCGCTCTGGCTGATCCCCAGGCGTTCCGCAATTTCGTGATATTTCAAATTGTTGAGCCGGTGCATGAGGAATATTTCGCGCGTCCGGGGGGTCAGCTTATTCAGCCCGGCCTTCACCCTGGCTAGACGAGCGCGGGCGGCAACTACCTCATCCTGAAGCGGGGCGGTATCCTCGATATCCGGCGTTTCCGCCTGATTCTGCTGGATTCGGTCGTGGCGGTAATTGTCGATACTTATATTGAAGGCGGTGCGCACCAGGAAGGCCGCCGGGTCGTTTACCGTGTTTTGGGCGCGGTAGCGTTCCAAGCGTAAGTATGCGGAATGCAACAGATCTTCGGCATCGGTGCGGTTGCGGGTGCGGCGCACAATCTGGCGCAGCAAATCGCTCCAAAGCTCCCGACCGACTGGGATGTCGGTCATGTTTCCGCGCCCGTCATCTTTCCCCCTGACGCTAACACCATAAAGACCACACGGGTCATCGCCATAAAAATATTTTCATAGGAAATGATGAGGGAATTTATCTTTCAATCGTCCGCGACGAAGAAAGTTACCCTCGCGGCAATAACGGGAAATTCTGCTCCATTTGACCGCGCCCCGAGGCGACGACCAGTATCGCCGCCCATGAAGATTTCCCTGATCGGCGCGGCATGGCTGGGACTGTGGTTCGCAGCGTCGCCCGTTTTTGCGCAGGCGCCCGGCCCCTCGGATGTTCGCGCCGGAGATAAGACCCCCGATACCGCGCCGCCGCCGCCAATACCGCCGGCATCGGCGGCAAGTCCGGACGAAATTGCTCACCAGGCCATGGTGGAAGAGCAGGAAAGACGCGACCGCGAGGAACAGGCCGAACGGGACCGCGACGATCAAGGCTGAGGCGGCGCCTAAAATACGTCCAGCGCCCCGATATCATGCCGCCACGTGATGATGAACCTTGGTGGTGCCGGTAACGCGCTTTTCCAGCTCCCGCAGCAGGACATAGAAAACCGGGGTGAGGAAAAGACCGAAGAAGGTCACCCCCAGCATGCCGAAGAACACGGCCACGCCCATGGCATGACGCATTTCGGCGCCGGCGCCGGAGGATGTCACCAGCGGCACCACGCCCATGATGAAGGCGAAGCTGGTCATCAGGATGGGACGCAGCCGGAGGCGGGCCGCTTCGATCGCTGCCGCAACCGTGGCCCGGCCCTGGATTTCTAGTTCCCGCGCGAACTCCACGATCAGGATTGCGTTCTTGCAGGCCAGGCCGATCAGCACGAACAGGCCGATCTGGGTGAAGATGTTGTTGTCGCCGCCCGTGAGCCACACGCCGGCGATCGCCGAGAACAGGCACATCGGCACGATCAGTATGATGGCAAGCGGTAGGAACAGGCTTTCATATTGCGCCGCCAGCACCAGGAACACGAGCAGCACGCAGATCGGGAACACCAGCAGCGCGGTGTCGCCCGTCAGAATCTGCTGGTAGGTCAGATCGGTCCATTCATAACTCATGCCCTTGGGCAGCGTCTCGTTCAGGATCTGCGTGATCGCCGCCTGGGCCTGGCCGGTGGAATAGCCGGGCGCAGGACCGCCATTGAGGTCGGCGGCGCGAAAGCCATTATAACGGGTGGCGCTGTCGGGGCCGGTGGTCTCTTTGACATCGACCATCGCGCCCAGGGGCACCATCTCGCCGGCCTGGTTGCGCACCTGAAGCCGCAGGATATCGTCGGGCCGCGTGCGGAACGGCGTGTCGGCCTGGGCGATCACTTCATAAGTGCGCCCAAAGCGGTTGAAGTCGTTGACATAGATCGACCCGAGATAGGTCTGCATGGTGTCGAAGACATCCTGCACGCTGACGCCGAGCTGCATCGCCTTGGTACGATCCAGATGGGCGAAAAGCTGGGGCATGCCGGTGTTGAAATTGGAGAAGACGCCGGCAAGCGCGGGATTCTTCGCGGCCTTCATCTGCACTTGCGCCATGACCTGGTTGAGGACGGCATCGCCCTGGTCGGTGCGATCCTCCACTTCCAGTTTGAAGCCGCCGATCGTGCCCAGGCCCTGCACCGGCGGCGGCGGGAAGATGGCGATGATGGCGTCATTGATGCCCGCGAACTTGGCCTGCAGCTTCTGGGCAATCGCATTGCCGGACAGATCGGCCGATTTGCGCTGGTCGAACGGTTTCAAGGTGACGAAGACGATGCCCGCTGACGGACTGTTGATGAATCCATTGATCGACAGGCCGGGGAACGCCACGGCGTGATCGACGCCCGGTTCCTTGGCGGCGATGTCCGACATTTTGCGGATCACCGCTTCGGTGCGGTCCAAGGTGGCGCCCTGGGGAAGCTGGGCGAAACTGACCAGATACATCTTGTCCTGCAGCGGCACGAAGCCCGGCGGCACGGCGCGGAAGCCGATCACCGTGGCGACCAGCAGCACGCCATAGACCAGCACCGCGCGCGATTTGCGGGTCAGAACGCCGCCCACGCCCGTGCCGTATTTCTGGGATCCGAAATGGAACAAGCGGTTGAAGCGGGCGAAAAAGGGGCCCAGCACCTTTTCCATGCCGCGCGCCAGCGCGTCCTTGGGCGCGTCATGGCCTTTCAGCAGCAGCGCCGCCAACGCCGGAGACAATGTCAGAGAGTTGAAGGCCGAGATGATGGTCGAAAACGCGATGGTCAGCGCGAACTGGCGATAGAATTCGCCCGTCAGGCCGGAGATGAAGGCGATCGGCACGAACACGGCGCACAGCACCAGCGCGATGGCGATGATCGGCCCGGTGACTTCGCGCATCGCCTTCAGGGTCGCGTCGCGCGGGCTCAGTCCCGCCTCGATATTGCGCTCGACATTCTCGACCACGACGATGGCGTCATCCACCACGATTCCGATCGCCAGCACCAAGCCGAACAGCGACAGGTCGTTGATCGAAAATCCGCAGGCCAGCATCGCCGCGAAAGTGCCCACGATCGAGATCGGCACCGCCAAAAGCGGAATGATGGACGCGCGCCAGGTCTGGAGGAACAGGATCACCACCAGCACCACCAGGGCCACGGCCTCTAGCAAAGTGTGAACCACCGCGGTGATGGAATCGCGCACGAAACTCGTCGGGTCATAGACGATGCGATAGTCCAGGCCTTGCGGAAAATTCTTTTTCAATTCCGCCATCTTGGCGTGGACCTGATCGGAAATTTGCAGGGCGTTGGAGCCCGGCGACTGGAAGATCGGCAGCGCGATGGCCTGCTTGTTATCCAGAAGCGCGCGCAACCCATATTGCGAAGCGTCGATCTCGACCCGGGCGACATCGCCCAGGCGTGTGATCACGCCATTGTCGCGCTTGATCACGATCTGGGAAAATTGTTCGGGGTCGGACAGGCGTCCTTCCACCGTGATGGGCAGTTGCAGCATGCCCTTCTGGCTGTAAGGCGGGCCATTGATCACGCCGGCTGCGACCTGGACATTCTGCTGACGTACTGCCGTGACGACTTCGTCGGCGGTCATGCCGCGCTCGGCGATCTTCTGCGGATTGAGCCACAGGCGCATGGCGTAGTCGCCTGAGCCGAACATCTGGACGGCGCCGACGCCTTCGATCTTGGACAGCTGGTCCTTGACGTTGAGGGTGGCGTAATTGCGCAGATAGAGCGTGTCGTAGCGGTTATCGGGCGAGATTAGATGCACTACGACGGCGAAGTCGGGTGAGGCCTTGACGGTAGTGACGCCCAGATTGCGGGTCACTTCCGGCAAGCGCGGCAAGGCCTGGTTGACGCGGTTCTGCACCAGTTGCTGCGCCAGATTGGCATCGGTGCCCAGCTTGAAAGTCACCGTCAAGGTCAAGGTGCCGTCGCTGGCGGCCTGCGATGCCATGTACAGCATATTCTCGGTGCCGTTGATCTGCTCCTCCAGCGGCGTTGCCACCGTGTCGGCGATCGTTCCCGGATTGGCGCCTGGGAACAATGCGGTGACGACCACCGAGGGCGGCACGACCTCGGGATATTCGGAGATCGGCAATTGCAGCATGGCGATCAGGCCGGCGAGAAAGACGGCGACCGAGATCACACCGGCGAAAATCGGCCGGTCGATGAAGAATTTCGACAGGTTCACGTTGGTTTCTCCCCGGGCCAACCCGGCGTCGTATGATGATCAGTTACGGGCGGTCTGTCGTGCGGCCGGCTGCGCGCTGACCAGCGCGCCCGGCGCCAGACGCTGCAATCCGTCCAGGATCACGCGGTCTCCTGCCTTCACGCCATCGGTCACGACGCGCGCGCCATCCACGTCCGGCCCCAGCGCGATCTGGCGATACTCGGCTTTGGAATCCTTGTTCACGACAAAGACAAAGCGCTTGCTCTGGTCGTTGCCGATGGCGCTTTCCGGAACCAGGATCGCATTGTTCAACGTGCCGCCGCTCATGCGGACCGACACGAACATTCCCGGCACCAGGCTGCTGTCGGCATTGTCGAAACGGGCGCGGGCGCGGATGGTGCCCGAACCGGTATTGATGCGGTTATCGAAACTTTCGATGACGCCGTGATAAACATGGCCGCTATCGCCCTCGACCTGAAGATCGATGGCGATTTTCTGCTGCTGATCCTGGGTTTGGGCGTAGTTGCGCACATTGTTCAGGTAGGTCTGCTCGTCGACTTCGAAATCGGCATAGACGCCATTGTCGGAGACGATGGAGGCCAGAAGTTGGGGCGCCGTGGTGGTGCCGCCGACCAGATTGCCCAGCGTGACTTCCGCCCGGCTGATGCGGCCCGAGATCGGCGCCTTTATATAAGCATAGTCGACATTCAGCTGGGCCGCCGCCAGGGCCGCCCGGGCCGACTGCACCGCGGCCTGCGCCACGCCATCGGCGTTGACGCGCTGGTCGACGGATTCCTGTGCCAGCGCCTGGGCCTTCATCAGCCGGTCGCCGCGTTCGCGCTCGGTCTTGGCCAGCCTGGCATTGTTGATGGCGCTGGCGAGATCGCCTTCCGCCTTGGCCACCGCCGCTTGATAAGGCCGCGGATCGATCACGAACAGAATATCGCCGGCCTTGACCTTCTGGCCGTCATGGAACCGGATTTCCGTGATCCGCCCCGAAACCTGGGGCCGGATCTCGGCGTAATCGACCGCATTGATGCGGCCCGAGAACTGCGCGAAAGGGTGAACCGTCTGGGGCGCCAACGCCTGGGTGGTCACCGGCATGGCCTGCGGCGCCGGCACGGCAGCGTCGCCGTTTTTGGAATGAAGCACGAAAAGGCCCGTCCCAACCATCAGCGCGATCACCGCCGCGCCAACAAAAGCGTGCTTCTTCAAGCGATTGGATGGACCTATGGGCTGGCCGATGAACTTCTCGACCCGGGCGAGTTCCGCGAAATTGGACATGGACGACCCCTAATTCTGTAATGCTTGGCACAGATATGGATCTGGATCTTGACCGTCAAGGTCATTATGTAACGATTGCTACAATAATTATGGGAGGCACCCATGCGGGCGGGACGTCCCCGGGGTTTTTGTGTGGAAGATGCGCTGGACCGGGCCATGACCGTGTTCTGGCGCAACGGTTATGAGGGCGCTTCGATGAGCGACCTTACCGCCGCCATGGGTATCAACTCGCCCAGCCTCTATGCCTGTTTCGGCAGCAAGGAAGGATTGTTCCGCGCCGTGCTGGAGCGTTACGACGAGCGACGCAAAAGCTTCATGGAAAGCGTGCTCGCGGCGCCGACCGCCGCCAAGGTTGCCGAGACTTATTTATATGGCGTCGCCGATTTCGCGATCGATACCAGCGGCAAGAACCCGCCCGGCTGCCTATTGTTGCAGAGCGGTCTTTCCTGCGGCGATTCCGAAATCCCCGACGAGATGGCGCGTCATCGCGCAGAAAAGGAAGCGGCTCTGTGCGACCGTTTTGAACAGGCGCGCAAGGACGGCGATCTGCCGGAAAGCGCCAGCGCTGCCGCCCTCGCCCGTTATCTGATGACGGTGTCCAACGGCATTTGCGTTCAGGCAGCCTCGGGCGCCTCGGCCGAGGAATTGCATGATGTGGCGGCGATGGCCCTGACGGCATGGCCACGCGGGAAGGGAAAAACCGCCAAGCGGAAATCCAAGGCGGCTGCCGCGACTTAGCGGCTACCGTCGGCCGAAAGCTAGTCCGGCAATCCGAAGACATACAATTGCTGGCCGGTCAGGGCGCGGTGCACCTCTCCCAGCATGGCGGTGGGCTTCTGCTGCGGACTTCCCCCGCCAAGGCCAGTGGTGACGGCGACATATTGCTTGCCATCGACGCTGAAAGACACCGGATAGCCCTGCACCGTATTGCCCAGACGCGTGTCCCACAAAACCGCGCCAGTCTTGACGTCCAAGGCCCGGAAATGGCGATCGAAGTCGCCGACAAAAGCGACGCCGCCGGCACTGGAAAGCACGCCGGTCAGAAAGGTCGCGCGCTGCTGCAAGGACCACATCTGCTTCATGTCGCTGGTACGATAGGCGACCAGCTTGCCCATGTTCTGATGCGTGCCCGGCATGAAATAGAATTTCTGCGAGGCCGCGGTCCCGCCGCCGCCCAGCTTCATGTCGACATCATGGCCCATCATCATCACGCAGCTCTGGGTCAGGGGGATGATCAACAGATCGGTGGGCTGGTTATAGCTGACGGCCATCCAGTCATGGCCGCCATCCGGGCCGGGGCAGGACGAATACCATTCGTTGGTCTTCTGATGCAGCAGGTCGTCGCGATAGGTGAGCTGTCCGGTCTTGCTATCGACCTTGGCAAAGACATTCTGAAAGATGGTCTGGCGTAAATCGAGAAATTTTCCGGTGACGCGATCCAGCTTCCACAGAATACCCGGCTTGCCGATGGTCATCAGGGTCTTCTGATCGCCATGGTCGATCAATACCCGTTCAAAGGTTTCGTCGAGATCCAGCGATTCACCCGGCGCATGCTGAAAATACCATTTCAGCTTTCCGGTATCGGGGTCCAGCGCCAGGGTCGAGCTGGAATAGAGCGTGGAAGCGTTGCCTGTCCTGCGGCTCGCCCGCATCCACGGCTTGGTCTGCGCCACACCCCAATAGGTCGTGTTCAATTCCGGATCGTAGGTCCCCGCGATCCAGGTGTCGCCGCCGCCGCGCTGCTCGTCGGGCAAGCCGTTCCAGGTATCTCCGCCCGGCTGCCCCGTCAGCGCCGTGGTATGGAATTTCCAGTCTCGCGCGCCGGTCCTGGCATCGAAGGCGCTGATATAGCAGTTGGTCTTGGAGTAATTGTCGCAGCCCATCAGGCCGACCAGCACCTTGCCGTGGATCACCATCACGCCGCCGGTCTCGCCCTTCGGCGGCGTGTCGATCACGCTTTCCCAGACGATCTTGCCGGTGCGCGCATCCAGCGCATGCAGCTTGGCATCGGTGGTGGCGACGAACACCATGGTGTCATAGAGGCCCAGGCTGCGGGTGGCGCCGTAGGCAACCGTCGCCACCGGGCCGATACGATTTTCCCAGATCAGTTCACCGGTTTTGGCATCCAGCGCCTGCACGGTGTTGGAGGTATTGGAGAGGAAGATCGTGCCGGAATGCACGATAGGCGTTACTTCACTGGCGCCCCCCTCGTTCATGTTCCAGGCCCATTTGAGTTGCAGCCGCTTCACATTGTCGGCGTTGATCTGGGTCAGCGGACTGTAGCTCCAGCCCTGATAGGTGCGCCGATACATCAGCCAATCGCTGTCCGCGGGATGCGTCAGCATGTCGTCGGTCACCGGCACATAATTCTTTACGATGCCGGTCACGGTCAGGCCGTGCGGTGCGGGCGCGGCCGCCCTGGCGACCGGCGGCGCTTCGGCACTTGCGACCATGGCAGGCCTGTCACCGGTGGCGACGCTGCCTATCGCAACAGTCGTTGATTTTCCGAACTTGGCGTCGCCCGCCTTGGCGCCATTCTGCTGCAGCAGATAGGCCGTGATCTCGATATAGTCCTGCTCGCCCAGCCCGCCGGCATTGCCCAAAGGCATCGTGGTCGAGATGATGTGATAAAGATCGCCGGCGGTCCGCTTCGCCCAACTGGACACGAAGCCATGCCCCGCAAGGGCGGGTGCGTCGCCGCCGCCCGCCAGATTGTCGCGATGGCAGCCGGCGCAGTTGGCGGCGTATTTGCTTTGACCGGCTGCCGCTTGGGCCGCTGTATAGACGCCGACACTCTGAGCTTGAACACTGCCGCTCAGCGCGAGAGCGGCGACCGAGACCGCGAGAAACCTGAACACCATGCCCCCTCCCCTTACGCGATCAGTTGGAGATTTCCAGCCATCCCCAGAGATTGCCATCCGGCGCCTTCTCGCTGTCGATCTGCACATAGAGCGCATTTTTTTTCGCGGCTTCGGCCTGCGCGCGCGTCAGCGCGACTTTGCCGCCGACTTCGCCGTCGGCGGCGCGGGTGGCGGTAAGATCCGCGATGGCAAGGCCTTTCACGCCTTCGGCGAGACCCATCTCGAGATGCGCGGCGGTCGCCGGTGACGCCAGCCCCGAGAATTTGCCGGCGATCGTCAGAACATTTCCGTCCAAGGTGGCGGACAATTCGCCGATCCCGGCCGTGTCGGCTCTGGTGGCGAGATCGAAAGGAGCCGGATCAAGTTCGCCGCTAAAGGTCGCTGCATGCGCAGCCGTCCCGGCAAGCGCCAGGAAGAAAATGAACGGGACGCAGTTTCGCAGCGAATGTGCCATGCCGTTCATGGTTGTATCCCCGCAGGAAATTCGGGTCCATCGCAGATGTCGAGGGTGAAGCTGATGGTGCCCAGGGACAGAATCGAACTGCCGACACGCGGATTTTCAATCCGCTGCTCTACCGACTGAGCTACCTGGGCACGCGCCAAAAAGGCGAAAGGTTGGGTTTCTTAGAGGACGGTTTCGGCCCTGTCCAGCGGGGGGCGGCGGCACCCCGGGCGTCGGCGCAAAATCCTTAACTTTCCGAGGCTTCGTCCTCGCCAGGCGGTATCTCCGGGGCCTTGTCCACATCGTCTTCCGGCCTGCCGGGAATGGCATAGCCGCCCTTCAGCCAGCGGCCCAGATCGATGTCGGCGCAGCGCCGGGAACAGAAGGGCGCGTGCAACGCCTGTCCGGGTTTGCCGCAGATCGGGCAGGCGCCCGGCGTGTCAGCGGCGGGCGACATCATAGCCTCCACCCTGGCCCGCTTCGAATCGCACCCGGCTCGCGCCCCGGCGCTGTAACGCCCGGCCGACATCTTCGCCATGCCGGGTAAGCCAGGCCACGACGTCAGGCGCGGCGGTGACCACGAGCTCGGCCCCCGGATTGGCAGCGGCCTCGCGTTCGACCCGGCGCAGAATTTCCAGCGCCATGCCGTCGGCGGAGGGCGCCCGTCCCGTCCCGCTGCAACCCGCGCAGGCGATGCTGGTGCGCCGGGCCAATGGTTCGCGCAATCTTTTGCGGGTGATGGCGACGATGCCGAACTCGGTCATGGGAGAAATTTGCACCGGGGCGCGATCGAAACGCAAACTTTGCTCCAATGTTTCCAGCACGCGCGCGGCGTGCCCGCCATCGCCCAAGTGAATGAAGTCCACCACGATCAGGCCGCCGATGCCGCGCAGGCGAATCTGGCGGCCGATTTCCGCCGCCGCTTCCAGATTGACGGACAGGCTGGTCTCTTCCAGCCCGCCGGATTGGACGAAGCTGCCGGAATTGACATCCACCGCCGTCAGCGCCTCGGTGGTTTCGATCGTGATCCAGCCCCCCGAAGGCAGCGCGACGCGCGGCTGGGACAGGCGCGCGATCTGCTCTTCCAGGTCATAATCGTCGAACAGGCTGCGAGGCGCATTCTCGATATGGGCTTCCGAGCCCGGCATGGCTTTGCGGCAATAGGCGCGCGCCGCTTCGGCCGCGCCCGCATCGTCGATCAGCACCCGCGCCACATCGCCCCGCACGATATCGCGCATGGCCCGTTCGATCGGTCCCAGATCGCGGTAGAGCGTGGCCGGCGGGCGGGCCGATTTTCGCTTGTCCTCGATACAGCGCCAGATCTCCGCGAGTATTTTCGCGTCCTGGGACAGTTCGCCCAGCGACGCACCTTGAGCCGCAGTGCGGAAGATGAACCCCGCGCCGGGGATCAGCGCCGCACGCTCCTCGGCCAGCAATTGCTCGCCCAAAGCCGTGAGGGCCGCGCGCTGCGCCACGTCCTCGATGCGGCGGGAAACCGCAACACCCGCCTGCCCGGGAGTCATCACCAGAAGCCGGCCCGGCAAGGTGATGCCCGCCGACAGCCGCGCGCCCTTGTCGCCGATCGGATCCTTGATCACCTGCACCAGAACCGCGTCGCCCTCGCGGACGCAATCCGAAATGGTGGTGTCGTCGCCGGCCTTGCGCGCCAGGATCTTGGCTTCGCGCAGCCCCAGAAAACCCGCACGTTCCAGCCCGACATCGACGAAGGCCGCCTGCATGCTCGGCATCACGCGCTGTACGCGGCCCAGAACGACATCGCCGATATAACTGTGGCAGTGGCGGGTGCCTTCCTCGACGCCAATGGTGCGCTCGAAACTGAGCTGCTCGAGCCGGCCATGGCAGAGATGGGCGATGCGAATTTCGCCCACCCCCGCATTGATGAGGATTTCAGCACTCATGGGCAGGGCTCACGACGCGGCAGTCCATGGCGCAGCTTATCATGGAACGGGAAAGCCGCAGCCCTTGAGCAGCAATACCGTCAGCGCCAGCGGCAGGCCCACGATATTGGAATAGGAACCGCTAATCTCCTTGGCGAAGATTTCGGCGCGGCCCTGAATGGCATAGCCACCGGCCTTGCCGATGCCTTCGCGGCTTTCCAGATAGCTGGTGACGGTGGCATCGTCGAGGCGGTGGAAGGAAACCCGCGTCATTGCCAATCTCGTGCGCAGATGCCCCTCCGGCGTCAGCAGCGCCACCGCCGTCATCACCTGATGGCGCCGCCCCGACAACAAGGTCAGACAGGCGCGCACCTCTTCGTCGCTCTCGGCCTTGGGCAGGATGCGGCGGCCGCAGGCGACCACGGTGTCGGCGGCCAGAATAAATGCGGGCGCAGCGTGACGCGCCTCGGCGGCCTTCGCCTTTTCCACCGCCAGCCGCAAGGCATGGACGCGCGGCGCCTCGCCCTTGCGAACGCTTTCATCGATGGCGGCGGGAACGACATGGGCCGGCACCAGCCCTGCCTGCGCCAGGAGCGCGAGGCGGCGCGGGCTTTCGCTGGCGAGAACCAGGTCCGGTCTAGCGGAAGCGATAGGTGATGCGCCCTTTGGTAAGGTCATAAGGAGTCATCTCGATCATGACCTTGTCGCCGGTGAGCACGCGGATGCGGTTCTTGCGCATCTTGCCCGCGGTATGGGCGATAATCTCGTGGCCGTTCTGCAGGAGCACCCGGAAGGTGGCGTTGGGCAGCAACTCGCTGACCGTGCCTTCAAATTCCAGCAATTCTTCCTTGGCCATTCGTCCTCTTCAAAATGCGACTGGAAAAGTGTGTAGCGGTTTTCCATCCCGCGGCGCGACAATAAAATGCCACCTCCGACGGCCGGGAGATTGCACTGAAACCGGCGAAAATCAAGGGTTTTCAACCAAAACGCGCCGCGATTTGGCGCCTGAGCGTGTCCCGTACGGCACGGTATGCGGCCCGGCGCTGCTCGGGGGTCCCTTCGAACGCCGTCGGGTCGGCGGTGTGCCAATATTCCACCGCAATGCTCCCGTCCCAATCCCGGGCGCGGCGCTCGGCCTCGGGCGACAAGGCCACGATCAGATCGAAGCAATCGTCTTGAAGGTCTTCAAACCGGCGGGGCCGGTGGGTCAGCGCGATGCCGATTTCCGCCATCGCCTCGACGGCCAGGGGATCGAGCGCGCCGGCCTCGACGCCCGCGGATTCGACATAGATTTCCCGCCCCTTGAGCTGGCGCAGCAGCGCCGCGGCCATGGGCGAGCGCACCACATTCATTGTGCAGACGAACAGCACCGAGGTCGGTTTGCTTTTATCCTCCGCCATCGCCATCAGCCTTTCAGATGCAAGACGCAGATGAGGGTAAAAAGACGGCGCGCAGTTTCGAAATCGGTCTCGACCTTGCTTCCCAGGCGTTCGATCAGGAGCTCGGTGCCTTCATTGTGGACGGCGCGGCGGCCCATATCGAGAGACTCGATTTGCGATGGCGGCGCGGTGCGGATGGCTTTGTAATAGCTGTCGCAAACCAGGAAATAATCCCGCACGATGCCGCGAAAAGGGGTCAGGGACAGCAGAATCCGCGCCACGCGCACGCCGCTTTCGCGCGTGATGTCGAACACCAGCCGGTTCTCCTTGACGCTCAGGGCCAGGCGATAAGGCCCGGCGGCGGATCCCTTGGGCTTGAAACGATTGCCTTCCAGAAGGTCCGAGATCGCAACTTCGCGTTCCTGTTCGATCGCCGGCGTGCGACTGAGCACGCTTTTCTCGTCCAGGGCGATGGCGCTGATCCGGTGGTCCACTCAGCGTTTCCGGCCCAGCCGCGCCGCGATCGAGCGGGCATGAGCCTCGAGCCCTTCCGCTTCGGCCAGCACGATGGCAGGCGGTCCCAGCACCGCGATGGCGTCCACATTCAATGACAGCAGCGTGGTGCGCTTCATGAAATCCAGCACCGAAAGACCCGAAGAGAAGCGCGCCGAACGCGATGTCGGCAGCACATGGTTGGGACCGGCGATATAGTCTCCCATCGCTTCGGGCGTGTGACGGCCCAGGAAAATGGCGCCGGCATGACGGACCTTGGCAAGCAAGGCGCCCGGATCGGCGGTGGCGATTTCCAGATGTTCGGGTGCGAAACGATCGGCCAGCGCCGGTGCGTCAGCCAGATTCTCCACCACGATGATGCCGCCATAGTCGTTCCAGCTTCGCGACGCGATGTCCTTGCGCGGCAGCAGCGCCAGCGCCCGCTCTGCCGCGTCGGCGACCTTGTCGGCAAAAGCGGCATCGTCGGTGATCAGGATGCTTTGCGAAGACGCGTCGTGTTCGGCCTGACTGAGCAGATCGGCGGCGATCCAATCGGGGTCATTGTCGGCATCGGCGATGATCAGGATTTCCGAGGGTCCGGCGATGGAGTCGATCCCCACCTGGCCGAATACTTCGCGCTTGGCGGCAGCGACCCAGGCATTGCCCGGACCCACGATCTTGTCCACCGCCGCGATGCTTTGCGTGCCATAGGCCAGCGCCGCCACGGCCTGGGCGCCGCCGATGCGGAATATGTCGCTTATGCCGGCGCGCCTGGCGGCCGCCAGCACCAGAGGATTGATGTGCCCACCACCGGCCGGCGTCACCATCACGATCCGCCCGACCCCGGCCACCCTGGCGGGAATCGCATTCATCAGGACCGAGGAAGGATAGCTGGCGGTGCCGCCGGGAACATAGAGGCCGGCACTGTCCACCGCCGTCCAGCGCCAGCCCAATGTGGCGCCGGTGTTGTCCTGAAAGCTGTCGTCCTTCGGCAGCTGGCGGCGATGATAGGATTCGATCCGCGTCGCGGCGATTTCAATGGCCGCCTTCTGCTCCGCCGTGACCTTGGTCAACGCGGCTTCGATCTCGGCGGCGGTGACCTTCAAATCCGCCGCCGTGATGCTGGCGCGATCGAATTTGTTGGTCAGCTCCACCAGCGCCGCGTCGCCGCGCGAGCGGACGTCGGCGATCAGACCGCGCACCGCCAAGGCCACGTCTTCCTCGATCTCGCGCTTGGCAAACAGCAGCGCCTCGAAATCCGCGGCGAAGCTTTTGTCTTTGGTGTCGAGGCGACGCGCCATTACCGGCGATCCTCATGGCTGGGACGGGCCCGCGCGGCCCAGGGGCCGGTCTGGTCGGCCAGTTCCGCATCAATGCATTCCACCGTCAGGCGGATCGTGCCGCCGCCAGCCAGCACCAATTCGATCACCCCGGCCGGATCGCCTTCGCCATTTGGCGTGAAGTTGATCGTCAGCAGCGAAACCACCGCCTCGGATGCGCCGCGCTTGACCTGGGACGATTGAACCTTGGAGACGCCATCGAAGCGCAGCGCGGCGCGCACGCGCGTGCCGGCGCCCTTGGCATCTTCCCAGCGAAAGCGGTTGAGCATGGCCACGAAACGCCGCTGTTTCGGCAGCCAGACGAAGTCCTTGAGCTTGCCCGCCGCGTCTTGCAACCGCGCCGACAGCATCTGAAGATCTTCGGCGTCCGCCGCCGCCAATTTGAGGGTCTTGGTCATTCCGGTATCCGTGCAATATCGGCGCCTACGCCGGAAAGCTTTTCTTCCAGCCGGTCGAAACCGCGATCGAGATGATAGACCCGATTGACGATGGTTTCGCCTTCCGCCACCAGGCCCGCCAACACCAGGCTGACGGAAGCGCGCAGATCGGTCGCCATCACTGGCGCACCCTTGAGTTTCTCCACGCCGCGCACGATGGCGATGTCGCCCTCGACATGGATGTCGGCGCCCAGCCGGCCCAATTCCGGGACATGCATGAAACGGTTTTCGAAGATGGTCTCGCGGATTGTCGCCGTGCCGTCCGCGACCGTCATCAGCGCCATGAACTGGGCCTGCAGATCGGTGGGAAAGCCAGGAAAGGGTGCGGTGGAAAGATCCACGGACGCCGGCCGGCCGCCATTGACGCGCAGTCCTACCCCGCGCGGCGTGTCGCGCACCGCCACGCCGGTCCGCTCCAACCGCTCCAGCAGCGCCGCGATGGTAGCGCGCCGCGCCCCCACAAGTTCAACTTCGCCGCCCGCAATGGCGGCGGCAATGGCATAGGTGCCCGCTTCGATGCGGTCCGGCATCACCGCGTGTTCGGCGCCGTGCAGCGCTTTGACGCCGATAACCGTGAGCTGAGCCGTGCCCAGCCCCTCGATCTTGGCGCCCATCGCGATCAGGCAGTGGCAAAGATCCTCGATCTCGGGCTCGCGCGCCGCATTGGTGATGACGGTGGTCCCCTCGGCCAGGGTCGCGGCCATCAAAGCGGTCTCCGTCGCGCCGACCGAGACGGACGGAAAGACGATCTCCGCGCCATGGAGGCCGTCCTTGGCCCGCGCCAGCACATAGCCGTCCGCCAATTCAACCGTGCCGCCCATCTGGGTCAGGGCATCGAGATGCAGATTGACCGGCCGTGCCCCGATGGCGCAGCCACCTGGCAGGGAAACCTTGGCCTCTCCGTGCCGCGCCAGAAGCGGCGCCAGCACCTGGAAGCTGGCCCGCATTTTGCGGACCATGTCGTAGGAGGCAAAGGACGATGTGATCTTTTCCGCCTGCAGACGGATGGTGTCGCCCGCGCCCAGGACGGTGCCGCGCTCGACGGCAACCGTGACCCCGAAGCTTTTCAGCAGGTCTCCCATCGCCCGGACATCGGCAAGCCGGGGCACATTGTGCAGGACAAGCGGTTCGGGCGTCAGCAGGGACGCCGCCATCAGCTTCAGCGCCGCGTTCTTGGCGCCGCTGATAGGAATAGCGCCCGACAGGCGCGCGCCCCCACGAATGCGAATCCGGTCCATAATCCCTCAAACAGGGCCGGAAGGCCCAAAGGCGATGCCAAAGGCGATGCTTGTAGCGCGGGGCAACGCCCTGCGACAGACGGAAAGCGTGCAGGCCCCGTTATGTTTCCCGCGGAGGGCGTACCGCCTCGCCCAGGGGGTTTTCCCTAATCTTTTCAGGGTCTTTAGAGGGGGGGTGGGCCGAGGACGGCTGGGGGTGTTGCTTGCGCCGCTTCAGATTGGCCCTCAGCGCCGCGGCCAGCTTTTCGGGGGGCGTTTTTGCCATGGGGAGCGCACTTTACCTTGGGCTTATCCTTACGTTATAGCAGCGCACCCTTTGGTAAGGGCGGGCGCGACAAGCTCCCAATGCCACGGTTGCCGTAGTAGCGTAGTGGTAGCGCAATCCCTTGGTAAGGGATAGGTCGTGAGTTCGATTCTCACCTACGGCACCATTTCTTCCGACAAAATCGAGCAACCAAGCGCGGACGGATGCCGAAGGTGCCGGCAATCGTGAGTGCAACAACGGACAATCCCGCGCGCGGCGTCACGGCACGTTGCGCCACGGCCGATATTTCATCGTCGCCAATTCCTCGTCGATCACCTTGGCGTCGGTTTCCGGCGGAACGATCACTTGGGGCGGCTGCAGATGGGCGACCGCACCCGCCATGACGATGGCGTTGCGGCCAAGATATCCCTCGGAGTCGAGCACCCGCACCTCGGGCCAGACATCTGCCATGCCGCTGGCGATGCGATCCGGCAGTTCGTCCGCATCGTGCCGGACATGCACATTGACGAACAAGGTACCAAGCTGCGCCAGCCGATCGCGGATCAAATTGAAGAACCGCGAGGACCGCAGGTGCAACGGAATCTGGTCGCCATGAAATGCGTCCAGAACGACGGCGTCATATACCGAGGCATCCGACCTCAGGAATGCCTTCCCGTCGCGAACATGGCACTCGACGCTGAGCGGAAGATCGAAATACTGCCGCGCGAGTGCGAAAGATGACCGGTCGATGTCGACAATCGTGACCTTGCAATGGGAGCGGCTCAACATCGTCGCGAGGGTGCCGCCGCCGCATCCGATCAGGAGGATCTTGCGCGCTCCGGCCTGGGACAGAAGACCGAACAGGGCATGAATGTAGGAGGCAAGGCTGACGCCGCCGCCGTCCGCCTCGCTCTGGCAACAGCCATTTTGCATGTAGCTTATGCTGCCGCTGTCTCGCTTTTTGAGGATATTGATCGTCCCGAATTCCGATTCGACGGCCTCCAGCAAAATCATTGAGCATCATCTCCATAGTCACGACCGGCCGTCAACCGCCGAAATCCCATCGCGAGGCTTTCCAGGCGCGAAAATTCAGATGGGCCAAATCGTCATCGATGGCTGTTGCATTTGTCTTCGGCGATATCAGCAATTGCGGCGCACGCAGATGCGAGACCCGGCCGGCCATCACGATCGCATTGCGCCCACAGACACCCTCGGCGTCCAGCACGCGAACATCGGTCCACGCCGTCCTCATGTTCTTGGCGATGCCGTCGGCAAAGCCGTCAAAATCGTGCTTGACGTGAACATTGGCGAATACGGCGCCACCCGGTGTCAGATGCTCGCGGACCAGTTCAAAAAACCGCGGAGATTGAAGATGCGAAGGGATGCGGTCCCCATGAAAGGCATCCAGGACGATGGCATCGTAGACATTCGTGTCGGAATGCAGAAACGATTTGCCATCGGCGGTGTGGCAGATGACAGACTCCGGGAGCGCAAAATACCGCCTGGCCAGGGCGAAGGACGCGGGATTGACGTCGACAATCGTCGCCTTGCAGCGCGCGCGCACCAGCATGGTGGCCAGCGTTCCGCCACCGCCCCCGATCACCAGGATGTTGCGCGACTTGGCCTGGGAGAGCAGGCCGAAAATCGCATGAATATAAGGCGCCAGGCTCGTGCCGTTGCTGTCCGCGAAGCTTTGATTGCAACCGCCAAGTTCATAGATCACGGCGCCCGTGGACCGGCTTTGGAAAATATTGATGGTCCCATAGTCGGATTCGATTTCTTCGAGCAGGTGCATGCCGGTCACCGGCCTGGTGCGTTGCGGGCCGCGCGGGGCTGTTTCAACAGACTCAAAAGGCCAGCCAGAAGATCGATCGGCCGGGGCGGACAGCCTGCGATCCGCAGATCGACGGGAAGTACCGCGGCGACGCCGCCCATGACCGCATAGCTCTTGGCAAAGCAGCCCCCATCGATGGCGCACCCTCCCACCGCCACAACCCATTTCGGCGACGGCATCGCGAGGTAGGTGCGCTCGGCGGCCTCGCGCATATTCTTGGTCATAGGTCCGGTTACAAGAAGGACATCCGCATGCCGGGGAGAGGCGACAAATTTGAAGCCGAACCGTTCGAGATCGTAAAATGCGTTCGACAGCGCGTGCATTTCCAGTTCGCAACCATTGCAGGAGCCCGAATCCAACGCGCGAAGGGAAAGGCTTCGGCCCAGGCGCCGCTGGGCTTCGGCGTCGAGCTGGGCGGCGAGCGCGCGCGTCTCGACATCCTCTGGGCGCGGCGGCGCTTCCGTCAATGGCTGATGAAGCAAGCCTTGCAATAACAATGTGCGCATCTGATGGACCTATAGGTCATGACCGGAGTAGGAGCAGTTGAACGATTTGTTGCAAATGGGAAAATCGGCGACGATGTTCCCCTCGATCGCCGCTTCGAGCAGCGGCCATTGAAACCAGGATGGATCGCGCAAGTGGCAGCGCGCAATTCGCCCGTCCGCATCGATACGCAGCCACGCCAATATATCACCGCGAAAGCCCTCCACCATCGCCAACCCCTCGCCGGCGCCCCGCACCAGATCGACGCGCGCCGGCCCGCTGGGCAGTTGGCGAAGAATCTGCTTAACCAGCGAAATGCTCTGTTTTACTTCGTGGATGCGAATCCAGACGCGGGCATTGACATCCCCCTCCTCCAGCACCGGCACTTCGAATTCGAGCCCGTCATAGGGCGGATAACGTAAAGCCCGGCGGGCATCGAAGCTGCGGCCCGATGCACGGCCGACAAAGCCGCCTGCGCCGAATTGCTTTGCCAGCTCGGGCTTCAAGACGCCGGTTGACACTGTGCGATCCTGGATCGACGCCGTCTCCTCATAGACCGTGACAATGGCCGCGAAGCGCTTCTCCAGCTCCGGCAGAAGCGCGCGCAGGGCGGACAGGCCATCCACGCTCGCTTCGCGGGCGCCGCCGGCAAACACGGCGTCGCGCATCATCCTGTGACCAAAGCACAGATCGCTGACGCGAAGCACGCGCTCGCGCAACACCGCGCAGTGCGCCTGCATCAAGGAAAAAGAGGCATCGTTGCAAATCGCGCCGATGTCGCCGTAATGGTTGGCGAGCCGTTCCAGTTCCATCATCAGGGCGCGCAGCCACTGGGCCCGCGGCGGCGGCGCAATCCCCAACGCGTCTTCGGCCGCCATCGCGAACGCCGTGGCATAAGCCACGGTGCTGTCGCCCGAAACCCGGCCGGCCAGCCTGCCCGCCTCCTCAAGCGTTGCACCTTGCATAAGGCCGTCAATTCCCTTGTGCGCATAACCAAGCCGCGCTTCCAACCGCACGACCGCCTCGCCATTGGCATGAAAGCGAAAATGTCCCGGCTCGATGATCCCGGCATGCACGGGACCGACCGCGATCTGGTGAATGCCCTCACCGCTCGCATTTAGGAATGCATATGGTTCGGCCGTCTCGCTTGCGCTATTACCGCCCAACGGATGACGGACACCCCAACGGCCGTGATCCAGCCAGGGGCGGGAATCCGACGGCTTCAGCGGTTCATAACCGAACAGATCCGCGATCGCGCGTTCCAGCCGGATGGCGGGAGGATGAAGTTTGGCAACGGAAGGAAACTTGTCGCCCTCACATCCCAGGGTAAGAATATTCAGGTTGTAGGAAAACTCGTCCAGAATTGCCATGTGCACGGACCCGGAATCGCCCCACAGCCCGGCCAGCGTACATTGCGGCTGCGACAGGAATTTGGCCGCGACCCGCCAGGCATCGGCATTGACCAGAATGCGTTGCCAGGAACGATGGCGCTGCACCACCGACCCCGAACTGACAACCGCGCTCAATGTCTGAAATTGGTGCATGGCCTATCCCAACATCCGCGCGACATGCTGGAACCACAGGACGATGGCGGGCGGCAGATACACGCCCGCCACAAGGACGCAGCCCAGATGCAGGAAAATTGGAATGTAAGACCCGCGAGCGGGTTCTGAACGACCGCTGGGCGCTCCGAAAGCCATACCCTGCATGCGCCAGACAAGAGCTCCGAACGCGACGAGAAGACCCGCCACCAGCGCCAGGGCCAGCAACGGTTGCCGTGCGAAGGTGGAGCTGACGATCAGAAACTCGCTCATGAAGATGCCGAGCGGCGGGGCGCCGGCAATGGCGACCACGCCGACCACCAGCGACCATCCCAACACCGGATTGCTTTCCGTCAAGCCGCGAATCTCCGCGATTTTCTGGGTGCCCTTGACCTGGGCGATCTGCCCGACCGTGAAGAAGATCGCCGATTTGGTCAGACTGTGCATGGTCATCTGCAACAGGCCGGCAAAATTCGCCAGCGGGCCGCCCATGCCAAAAGCGAACACGATGATCCCCATATGCTCGATCGAGGAGTATGCGAACAATCTTTTGATGTCGCGGCGCCGGTACAGCATGAACGCGGCGAAGATCAGTGAGATGAGGCCCACGACCACCATCAGGGGCCCCGGATTGATCGCATGGGGGTTCGCCGCCATCAGCATCTTGAAGCGCAGGATCGCGTAGAGGGCGACATTCAACAGAAGGCCGGACAACACCGCGGAAATGGGTGTCGGGCCTTCGGCATGTGCATCCGGCAGCCAGGCATGCATGGGGGCAAGGCCCACTTTGGTGCCATAGCCCAGGAACAGAAACACGAAGGCGACATTCAAAAGCGCGGGGTCGAACGCGGAGACCCGCGTGATGAGAACGGTCCAGGTCATGCCCTGCAGGCCCTCGCCCAGCACCGGTTGCGCCGCCATATAGACCAGGATGGTGCCGAACAGCGCGAAGGCGATGCCGACACTGGCGAGAATGAAGTATTTCCAGGCGGCTTCGAGCGCCTCATGCGTCCGGTAAAGGCCGACCATCACGACGGTGGCAAGGGTCGCCAGTTCGATCGCGACCCACATCAGGCCGATATTGTTGGCGACCAGCGCCAGATTCATGCCGAACATCATGACCTGGAACATGGCGTGGTAGAATCGCAAATTGGCGAGGTTCAGTTTCCCCACCTCCAACTCATGGCCGATATAGCTGGCGCTGAATACGCTGGTGGTGAAGCCGACCAGCGTGTTGAGTACGATAAAGACGATGTTCAGATCGTCCACCGCAAAATAGCTATCCGGCTGCGGATGCCCGAAGAAGAGCGACACCGCCGCCAGGAAGGAAAGAAAGCTGGCGGCAACATTGACGCCCGCTGACAGACGATAGCCCGGCAGAATCGCCAGCAGCGCTGCCGCAACGGGCGGCAATACCAGGACCGCGCCCAGACCGGCGGCAGTACCGATCATGGTCGCTCTCCGCGGAAAGTATCCATGGCGCCTACATCGACGGTGTCGAAACGCTCGCGGATGCGGAACAGGAAGATGCCGATCACGATGAATGCAATGAGAACGGAGAAGGCAACACTGATCTCGACGACAAGGGGCATGCCCTTGGCGCCGGTCGCGGCCAGCACCAGGCCATTCTCCAGCGACATGAAGCCGATGACCTGGCTGACCGCGTTGCGCCTGCTCACCATCATCAGCAGACCCAGCAACAGGACGGATAATGCGAAGGCGAGATCTTCGCGGGCCACCAGGTCCGCATGCGGCGTGACCTTCAGCATCACGGCCATCGAAAGACCCACGAGCGCGATACCGGCCAGCATGGTCAGGCCGATACCCGTGGCGGCTTCGACCTCCCGATGGATATTAAGCCGTACAATCATCCGGTGAAGCGCCACGGGAATGATGATGCCCTTGAAGCCCAACGCGATGGCCGCAGTCACATAAAGATGCGGCGCACCCTGGATATGCGCCTGCCAGGCCACGGACAAAGCCAGCACGACGGCGTGAAGCGCAAAGACGTTCAGAAGCGCGTAGAGCCGATCCTGGTAGAGCAGCATGAAGCTGGCGAGAACCAGGCTTCCGGCCAGCAAGTGCGCGACGTCAAATCCCAGCCCGTGCATCACAGCCCCCTCGAGACAAACAGGAGCAGCGCACCGAGAAAACCCAGCATGAGGGCGGCGCCCAGGAATGTGGGTACCCGGAAGACGCGCATCTTGGCGATCGCTGTTTCGAACAGCGCCAGAATGCAGACGCCGACTACAATTTTGGCGATATAGGCGATCAGGCCAACAGCCAGCGCGGTCCATGTCCCGTTGGTAGACGCAAGGCCCCAGGGCACGAACAGACACGCGATCAAGGAAAAATAGAACAGCAATTTGAGAAATGCGGCCAGCTCCAGAAGCGCAAGATGCCGCCCGGAATATTCCAGCAACATGGCTTCATGCACCATCGTCAATTCCAGGTGCGTCGCCGGATTGTCGACCGGGATGCGGGCATTTTCCGCGATGCCGACCATCATCAATGAAATCAGGGAAAGACCCAGCGTGACCCGCAAGCCGACATTGGGCGAAAGCATATATTGCGCCATGGTCGAGAGCTGGGTGGACCCTGCGAGCAAGGCCAGCGAGAAGACGATCATCATCATGGCCGGCTCGGCGAGCGATGCGATCATCATTTCCCGGCTGGAACCTATGCCGCCAAAACTTGTGCCGACGTCCATGCCGGCCAGCGCCAGGAAGAATCGTGCCGCACCGAGGAGCGCAACGATGGTGATGAGATCCGCGGTCCAGTTGAACTGCAACCCGACGGCAAATGTGGGAACCAGGGACGCCGCCACCCAGGTGATTGCGAACACAAGATACGGCGTTGCCCGGAACAGCCAGGATGCATTCTCCGCCAGGACCACGTCTTTTTGAAACAGCCGCCACAGATCGCGATAAGGCTGGACGAGCGGCGGGCCGGCGCGGCGGAGCAGCCGTGCCTTTGCCTTGCGCACGATCCCGGTCAGAAGCGGCGCCATCGCCAGGGTCGCGAACATCGCGACGCCCTGCAAGGCGATATCCCCGATCAACTCCATGTCGCCACCACCAGCAACAAGACCACGAGCGTTGCAAAGACAAGACTGAGATAGCGGCGGATGGTCAGAAACTGAAGCGCATTCAGCCTGTCCGCCAAAAACGCGACGGCGCCGGACAGCGGCGCATAGCAGGTGTCCCAGATGACGTCGTGGAGCCGGACTATCATCCGGGCGGGGCGGCTGTCGCCAGGTGCCGGCATGTCGATTTCCTCGCGCGCCCGGAAAAGCACGCTGCCGAAAACGCGACGGATCGGCTGGGAAAAGCTTCCGGCCGTGTATTGCGTGAGCGCGCTTGCGTCGGGAAAGCCGCAATCCCAGGCCGGTGCGCGCCGTATCGCCCGCGACGCCGCCAATCCGACGGCCAGTGCAGTAACGCTTGCCGCGCCCACAACGAAGAGCAGCAGCAACAGACCATTGTACGAGCTGCGCGCCGGGGTGATCGGCACCAGCGACAACCATGGCAATGTTGCCTGATCCGGCATGCGGCCATGAAACAGCAATTGCGACACCGGTCCGAGTGCATCGATCACAAGACCGGGAAGGACGCCGACCAGCAGACACAGCACCGCATAACCAAGAATGACCGATAGCGAAAACTTGTCGGTCTCCCGGGCGGCGGCGGCATTGGAGGAGCGCGCACGCCCCAGAAAGGCGATGCCGAAAAGCCGGACGAAACAGGCCGCCGCCAATGCAACCGACAAGGCCAGCAACGCGCCGACGGCGGGCACACCGAGCTTCAATCCCCATTGCGGAAGTTCGGGGCTGAGCAGGATGGCCTGGAAGGTAAGCCATTCCGAAGCAAAGCCATTGAACGGTGGAAGCCCGCTGATCGCCAGACAGCCGCCCAGGCAGCCCAGCGCCGTCAATGGCATGCGGTGAATCAGTCCACCCAGATGTTCCAGATTGCGTTCACCGGTGGCGCCCAGGACCGCGCCGGAACATAAGAACAGCAGGCTCTTGAAGAGCGAATGGTTGATGGCATGGAACAAGGCGGCAGTGAGCGCGAGAATCGCCGCCGTCTCGAAGTGATCGGTGTGAAAGGCGAGTGCGAGTCCGAGGCCGATGAAGATAATGCCGACATTCTCGATGGTGCTGTAGGCAAGCACGCGCTTGATATCGGTCTGGAACAGTCCATACAGCACGCCCATCAAGGCGCTGGCAACGCCGGTCGCCAACACGATCATGCCCCACCACCAAGCCGGTGGGCCGAGCAAATCGAAGACGATGCGGATGAAGGCGTAAACCGCGACCTTCGTCATGACGCCGCTCATCAGCGCCGAGACATGGCTGGGTGCGGCGGGATGGGCGAGCGGCAACCAGACATGCAACGGAACAAGACCGGCTTTCGATCCCGCTCCCACCAGGGCGAGCAGGAACACCAGTGCTGCCAAGGGGGCCGCGGGATGATGCAGACGGATCGCGTCGAAGCCATATTGGCCGTCGGGACCGGCAAGAAGGCCGAACGCCAGCAGAAGGGCAAAGGTGCCGAAGCTTGCCATCACGATATAAACGAAACCGGCGCGGACATTCTCGCTGTCGCGATGATGCGCCATCACCAAGGCCCAGGACGCCAGGGACATCAGTTCCCAGGACAACAGGAACGTGAAGGCATCGTCCGAAAGAACGACGAGATTCATCGCGGCAAGAAAGGCGCAGAAGAAGGGCAATATGCGCGAGGGGAAGGTTTCGTGCCGCCCATAACCCATGCCGTAAAGGCTGGCGCCCGCCCCGCCCAGATTGACGATGGCGAGAAAGAGTGCCGACAGGATGTCGACGCGGAAATGCGCTCCTATCCACGGCAGGCCAAGAGGCAGCTGCAGGGCTGCGGATTGATTTGTGAGCAAGGCGGCGACCGCGGCGGCGCAGCCAAAAGCCGATAGCAAGCCCGCCGCGCCATAAACCGGGATGGTTATGTTCCATCGCTGCCCCACGCCGACCGCCACCACGGCCGTGACCAGTAACGCCAAGACACACCAGAGCAGCAGAACGAGGAGCATGATCGCCTTTCAGGCTGCGTCCATTGGCGTGAATAGGGACTTGCTGTCGGGGAATTCGGGGTAGACCGCCTTCGGCCGCGTCAACCGAATGCCGCACCCGCCTTGCAGGCTTGGCGCGTTTTCCGCGATGAACGTGATCCCCGCGGTTTCGAACGCAGCGATCAATTTCGTCAAGGACACGACGTTGCCACGAACGACGCCATTGCTGGCCTCCATGCGCTGGATCGTCGGGACCGAAAGCCCCGATAATTCCGACAGGTGCCTTTGATCGAGGCCGAGCAAGGCGCGGGCGGCCCGGAGTTGATCAGCGGTAATCATGTTTTAAACATCATATCTTGTCATTAGACAATGATATATACCGTTTATACGAGTTGAATTGATGGTTCAATATGATTTGCTCGCAGGTCGAGCCCGGTCGCGGTTCTGCTTGCGGGGGCGACAAGGATGCTCGAACCCTGGCCGGGTGGATTGGGCCATTCGGTCAGCGCAATGCGCGCCGACCAATAAGCGGCCCTGCTGCAAAGGTGATGATGTGAACGGTGCAACGTCGGTAGGCGACCCAAGACAAATCGATCTGCCGCGCGCGATATGGCGCGGCGCGCTACGGCGCTGCCCGCGTTGCGGCCGGGGCGTTCTTTTCAAGTCCTACCTCAAGCAGGTTGATGCCTGCGCCGCCTGTGACGAGGAATATGCGCATATCCGGGCGGACGACGCCCCACCCTGGCTGACCATTCTCATCGTCGGGCATATCGTGGTGCCGCTTATATTCGTCGTAAACAGCTGGTTTTTCTGGCCCAATTGGCTGGTGATGCTGGTATGGCCGGTCGTTACCGCGGCGCTGGCGCTGACGGTATTGCCGCGTGCAAAAGGCATTTTCATCGCGATTATCTGGGCCACGCGCGCACCGGGTTCGGAACGGCGATAACGCGTGACTGCTAAGCCTTCAGCCGGACACCACGGCCACCGCCGGGGCTCGCACTGCCTTCCGCGATCAGATCGATGCCGAACGACTCGAGCGCTGCAATCAGCTTCATCAGGGAATCCACATTGCCGCGGATGACGCCGTCGCTGGCCTCCATGCGCTGGATGGTCGGAACGGACAGACCGGATTTTTCGGCAAGCTCGCGTTGGTCCACGCCGGCCAGAGAGCGGGCGGCACGCATCTGCGCGGCAGTGATCATGTCGCTTGGTTTTCCGCAGTCATTACGCTAATTATTGCAGCCCAAGTAGTCTTACTGATATATATAGCATAATAAATCATGTGTCAAACATAACATCCCAAGAGCTGCGGGATGCGCAAAACCAAACTTCCCGTGGAAAAACCGGCCTCGTCAAAGCCTTCGCGGCGCGCAAAGACAGATGCGCAATATCAAGGTTCCCCAATTCCATTTGAAGCCTTACGGCGTCAATACCGGCCAGGAACGCCCATGAAGGGTTTGCACGAAGCGGGTTGTCCGTCACCGCGTTCGAAAGTTCGCGGCTGAATTATCGCTTGGCGTTCTGGACCAAATCCTCGACCACGGAAGGATCGGCAAGGGTTGAGATATCGCCCAGGCTCTTGGTGTCGCCTTCGGCGATCTTGCGCAGGATGCGGCGCATGATCTTGCCGGAGCGAGTCTTGGGCAGGCCCGGCGCAAACTGGATCACATCCGGCTTGGCGATGGGGCCAATCTCGTGACCGACAAAGGCCTTGAGCTCGGCGTTCAATAGATCGCTGGGCGAGACGCCCTGCTTGAGCGTGACATAGGCATAGATGCCCTGGCCCTTGATGTCATGGGGATAGCCGACCACGGCGGCTTCCGCGACCTGGATATTACCCACCAGGGCGCTCTCGACTTCAGCAGTGCCCAGGCGATGGCCCGAGACATTGATCACATCATCGACCCGGCCGGTGATCCAATAATAGCCATCGGCATCGCGGCGGCAGCCATCCCCGGTGAAGTATTTGCCGGGATAGGTCTTAAAGTAGGTGTCGATGAAGCGTTGATGGTCGCCATAGACGCTGCGCATCTGGCCGGGCCAACTCCGGGCAATACAGAGATTGCCGGTGACGGCGCCTTCCAGCACCTCGCCTTCTGCATCCACGATCTCCGGCACGATGCCGAACAAAGGCTTGGTGGCCGAGCCGGGCTTGAGATCGGTGGCGCCGGGCAAGGGCGAGATCAGGATCCCGCCGGTCTCGGTCTGCCACCAGGTGTCCACGATCGGGCAGCGGCCATCGCCGATCACCCGGTGATACCACAGCCAGGCTTCCGGATTGATTGGCTCGCCCACACTGCCCAGTAGACGCAGCGAAGCGCGGCTGGTCTTCTTCACCGGCCCATCGCCTTCGCGCATCAACGCCCGGATCGCCGTCGGTGCGGTGTAGAAGATGTTGACCTTGTGCTTGTCGATCACCTCCCAGAAGCGGGAGCTCGACGGATAATTTGGCACGCCTTCGAACATCAAGGTGGTGGCGCCGTTGGCCAGCGGGCCATAGAGGATGTAGCTGTGGCCGGTCACCCAGCCGACATCGGCAGTGCACCAATAAACATCGCCTTCATGATAATCGAAGACATAGTGATGGGTGGCGGCGGCATAGAGCAGATAGCCTCCCGAGGTGTGCAGCACCCCCTTGGGCTTACCGGTCGAGCCGGAGGTATAAAGGATGAAAAGCGGGTCTTCGGCGCCCATCGCTTCGGCCGGGCAGTCAGGTGAGACCTTGGCGGCTTCCTCGTGATACCAGCGGTCGCGGCCTTCCTTCATCGTCACCTTGCCGCCGGTGCGCCGCACCACGATCACATCGCTGACATCGGGGGCTTTCTTCAGGGCCTCGTCGGTGTTGGCCTTGAGCGGCACCGGACGTCCCGCCCTAAGACCTTCATCGGCGGTGATTACCAGGCGCGAATCGCAATCGGTGATCCGTCCCGCCAGGCTGTCGGGCGAAAAGCCCCCGAACACCACCGAATGCACCGCTCCGATCCGGGCACAGGCCAGCATCGCATAGGCCACTTCCGGGATCATCGGCAGATAGATCGTGACCCGGTCGCCTTTTTTGACGCCTCTGGCCTTCAGCACATTGGCGAAGCGGCAGACCTCTTCGTGCAGCTGGCGATAGCTGATCCGCTTGCTGTCCTTGGGGTCATCGCCTTCCCAGATGATAGCGGTCTGGTTGCCGCGCCGGGCCAGATGCCGGTCGATGCAATTGGCCGCGACATTGAGCGTGCCGTCCTCGAACCAGCGGATATGCAGATTGTCCGGCTTCCACGACACATCGCTGACCTTGGTGAAGGGCTTCACCCAATCCAGCCGCGCCGCTTCCTTCTTCCAGAACCCGTCCGGGTCCTCAACCGATTGCGCGTAACGCCCCGCATAGTCCGAAGCGCCTACAAACGCGCGCTTCTTCCAATCCCCAGGGACAGGCACAATCTGATCAGTCATGACAGCTTACAGTTTGAACGCGTTATTTTCGGGACCCGACGGGGATAATTTCGCGGCCGACCGTCGTATTGGTCACGATAGCAAAGCTGCCATACATGGCTGTGGCGCCGCACAGAAGGCCAACCCATCCGCCCAGCTGATGCAGCATGGGATTGCCCAGCATGGCGCCAAAGCCCAACAGGAAGAAAGTGATCCACAAAGTCAGGAAAATACAAAACAGAACACGAGACAGGTGGAAGGTGCTGACCCACAAACCAAGCGTGAAGACACCCCATAACACCAGGGCAAAACCGATGGCGCTATCGGCACCCGACAGGTCGAGCATTTTGTTGCCGCCCAGGAAAACCAGCGAAGCAAACCACCACCAGAATGCACCATAGGCGATGAAGGCCGTGGTGCCGAAGGTGTTGCCGGTCTGAAATTCCATGATGCCCGCGATGACCTGGGCGGTGCCGCCGAAAGCCAGTGCCAGCGGCAGGACCACCGCTTCGCCGTGCGCCGGTAGAAGACCCGCATTCACCGCACTGAGCAGAACAGTGGTGAGACCGAAGCCCACCAGGCCTAATGCCGCCGGATTTGCCCGTTCCATGCGCTTAGCCCTCGTAAAATGCGGGAGGGATTGGGAAAACCAATCCCTCCCGCCTGATCGATCTTAGAACCGTTGTCCCAGTGTCAGGAGGTAGAGGCGGCCCAGCGGGCTGTAGAGACCCTGGATGGTGTTGCCGGGAAAGGCGCCAACCGTCGGCGGGGTCGTGTCCAGCAGGTTGGACACCGTCAAGCTCAGCCGCGTCTGCGTATCGGTCAAGGTATAGCCCATCGTCAGGTCGAAATAATTGAGCGGCGGCTGCCCCGGCGCACCTGGGGTGCGGGTTGCACTGGTCGCCACGGAGCTATCCTGCATGGCACCGATAAAGCGCCAGCGTAGGCCGATATCCGCCCCCCAATTATGGTAGGTGAATGTCGAATTGAAGCGCCAAGTGGCATAGGGCCCGTAAAGCCCGGTGTAATTGGTACCGCCATATTCGGTGAAGTTGCCACCAGGCGCTGCCTGCAACTTGAAGTCGTTCAGATAGGTGCCGACCAGATTGACGCCTAGCGTGCCCGCATCCGACCAACCCATGGCGCCGTCAAAGTCCGTGAGCCAATCCGCCTCAAGATCGACGCCCCCGGTCTTGATCTGGCCCAGATTCTCATAGGGCGCGAGCGAATTTGCCAGAAAGCCAGTGGCAGGGCTGCGGTTGAGTAAGGCGCAGTTCGCATTGGCCGCAGAGTAGCTAGGATTTTGGCCGTTCAGGTTGAAGCAGCTGGACACAACCAAGCTGATAGGAATTGCCGCGATCGCGTTCTTCAGGCGGACATTGTAATAATCCACCGAAATGGACGCGTTCTGGAACCAGGGCGTGTCGAATTGCGGTTGATAGACCATGCCGCCGGTGAAAGTATCCGCCCGTTCCGGTCTGAGGGCAGTATTACCGCTTTGGACGACGGGAGTCTGAGGGTTGTTGTTGGTGTATGTCGACGCGAGCGACGCCGGCATGCCTTGCGCCGCGCAAAGTGCTTTGATTTGCGCGCCATTCGCACCATTGACGTAAGGCAGGGTGACGTCGCAGGGATCGCTCAGCGTTCCAGTTATAGTGGCGAGGTTTTGGTATTGGGTCGACTGACCCGAGAACAGTTCCGACACCGCGGGCGCGCGGATGGCGCGCTCATAGCCGCCGCGCAGCCGGAAGCCGTCGGTCACGGCCCAGTCAATATCGCCTTTGTATGTAGGGCTGCCGCCCGAGAGATCGTAATCGGAATAGCGCGCCGCGATGTCGGCGGTCACGTTCTCGAAGAAGGGAACGTCCTTTACCACCGGGATCAGCAATTCGCCGAATACTTCCTTGACCGGCGACGAGCCCTTGGTGGGGGTCTGCGTATTGTAGGTGAAGGGGTCGCCGCTTTGAATTTCTGCGTCCGGCAGATAGCTGTAGGCGATGTTGCGATAGTCCGCGCCAAGAGCAAATTTCAGATCGCCGGCCGGCAGGGTAAAGGCGGTTCCCTGAAGGTCGGCATTGATCACGTCTTGGTTTACGACAGTGCTCTGGGTGATGACCGGCGCCGCCAGGTTTTCGCAAGCCTGCGAGACCGGATGCACGCCGAAGGGATTGTAACCGCCGGCGCAGAGGCTGTTGCCGCCATCGGGCGCATTCAGCAATTGCTGAATGACGCTGAAGCGCACCGCGCCGGTGCTGGCATAGTCGGTGGTCGTCTGGCCATGGCTGCCATAGAGTTCCCATGTCATGGTGTCGCCGAAGGTCCCGTCCAGGCCGCCGACGAACTGGTAGATATGGTTTTGGTTGGTGATCGTGCGGTAGCCGAACGAATAGAAGCGGTCCGACAGGCTGAACGGTGCGCCAGGATTGGGACGCGTCGCCAGCAAGCTGGCCAAAGCCGCAGGGATGAAAGGGTTCGTGGTCGGGACAGTGGGAATTTGGAGTCCGCTGGTCACCGTGGGTTCGACGTTAATCTTGCTGGTATAGTCGGTGTAAAGCCCCTGGATATAGGCGTGAACGCCCGGGAAGATGGTCCAATCGCCCTTGGTGAAAGCACTCCAACGGGTCAGCGGGAGCTGCGACCATTGCGCATAACTCTTGTGGTGGACCGAACCGGCGAGCACGTTTTCCAGGGGCCGGCCCTGCGGATCGGTCTGGGGAATCAGATTGTAAACGTTGAAAGGCGCAACCGGGTTTTTGCCGACGTTATAGAGCGAGCCGTCATTGTTGAAGCCCAGCAGCTCCGATCGCGAAACATTGCCCGCAGGCGCGCCAAATTGCGCGAAATAAGAGTTGATCGCTGCCTGGCTGGGTTGATTGGAACCCGGCGTGAATTCGCCGCTGGCCATGGGCACGGGATAGTTGCCGTATTGGACCAGAAATGGGATCGAAGCGGAGTTCACCTTGCCGCGCTGGGTATATTCGACCGCGAACATCAAGCTGCCCTTGCCATCGTCGGTCTCAAAGCCGCCCACCCCGTTCACGTCAAACTGGCTGCCGCCATACTGTTCGGTGGTGCCATAGGATGTGGTGACGTCCAGCCCGTTGAAGGGCTTTTTGGTCTTGAGGTTCACCACGCCCGATACCGCGTCCGAGCCATAAACCGCAGACGCGCCACCTGTGATGATATCGACGCCACCGACAATGCCCTGCGGCAGCTGATTCAAATCCACCGTGCCGTCCGCCGAAGAGGGCAGAAGGCGGCGGCCATCCAGCAGCACCAGGTTACGTTGCGGGCCAAGATAGCGCAGGTCCAGATTGACTTCGCCGCTGCCGCCGATGAAGGGGCCGGCGCCGGTTGTGTTGACGGAGAACTGGGGCATTTGCACCAAACCCTGCTCCAGCGCGATCTGGCCGCTTGTCTGCAGATCCTTGGGCGTCACGCTGACAGTCGGCGTCGCGGTATTGTAGTCGGGGCGCGCGATCAGCGAACCGGTGACGACGACGGTTTCGCCGGCCGGAGGCGCAGCCGGTGTGGTCTGCGCGAAGGCCGACGAAGCCAGGAACATCGGCAGGGCGGCGCTGGACAGCAGCAACCGGGAACAAATCTTCGGCGCAAGAGATGTCGTGAAATTCATGGTGATCCCCGATAGTTAGTGAGCGTTAAGACATTCCGCCTTTGAAGAGCGGTTCCCTAGGAATGTACGCGTTCTGGATTTGCAAGTTGCTAAGGGTGGCGGAAATGGCGCAAAGCCGCTGAAAAATCAGCGTTTGACCGGCGTCGGCGATACCAGACCGCTGCGCAAGACAAGGCGCACAAACCATCAAATGATCCCCCTGCGATCCTGTTAACGTCCAGATCTACAGACACGTGTGATTTTGAGCACGCGTGTTTTTATTTTGTCCGTAGAGGTTTAGGTCAGGAAACAGGCTTTTGACGATGGACAAAATATGGATAAAGTTGGACTTTTGTGGAGTTAATGTAGGGCTGGGAGTCCCGAACCATGTACTCGAATGCCCAACCGGTCATTGTCGAGCGCCATCTGCCCCTGATGCCTATGGGCCTCATAAGTCCAGCCTGCTGCTGGGCGAGCATCGATGACGACCTGAACTATGTATTTCACATCGCCCATGGGCGAGGCACGGTGGTGACCCAAAGCGGGGTTATGCGGTTCGCTGCCCCCTGTGCCGTGATTGTCCCCGCAGGCGAGGCCCATAATTTCCAATTCGAGCTGAACGCCAGCGGGATGGCCCTGACCATAACCGCCGCCTACCTGCAAAGCCTGGTGGTGCGGGAACCGGATTTCGCCATGCTGTTCGCGGCGCCGGTGATCGTCCCCCTGGTTTCCGAACAGCTGACCTGGCCCCTGGCCCGCCTGGCGCATGAACTGGCGGGCTCGGACGTCGCCCATACGGCGGCAGCGGATTCCCACCTCCTGAGCATCCTGGTGCAATGCGCCCGGGCCCTGGAACATTCCCGTGCCATCCAGGCCGCCCATCCCAAGGCGGCGGCGACCTTGGTGACCCGGCTCAGGGAACTCATCGAACAGCATTACCGGGACAACATGACCCTGGCCCAATACGCGGCCACCCTGGGTGTGACCCAGACTCGCCTGCGCGAGGCCTGCCTGATGGTCACCGGCCTGCTCCCGAATCAGCTGATCCAGCAGCGCATCCTGCTGGAAGCGCAGCGCGCGTTGCTTAACTCCACCATGACGATTGCGCAGACGGCCTATTATCTGGGTTTCAACGACCCAGCCTATTTCTCGCGCTTTTTCACCAAGGCGATGGGGCAATCCCCGCGCATGTATCGCGAGAAGCCGAAAAGCAATTAGCGATCTTCGCAGTTGCAATATTTTTTGCGGCTGCACACTGACCGCGTTTCAACGGTGCTGATTTTCCGAAAAGAAAAACCCGCGAGCGGCTTGCGCCACTCGCCGGTTTCTTTTTGAGCCTTTCGCGTCCTGCTAGCGCGGCGCGTCCTTGGCCTTGCCCGACAGCAGATCCGCGATCGTGAAGTGACGGCCGTTGAGGATCACATGCTTGACGTTGAAGGTGTTGTGGATGTCCTCCAGCGGATTGCCCTGGACCAGGACGATGTCGGCCAATTTGCCCGGCTGGATGCTGCCGGCGTCCAGGTTCAGCATTTCCGCCGAATTGACCGTCGCCGTACGCAGGATGTCATAGGGCGACATGCCGTAGCGGGCATAGGTCTCGATTTCGGAATGCAGGAACATGCCTTCCGGCTCGTCCGTGCCTGCCGTGATCGTCGCTCCGGCCTTGAACAGATCCATGACCATCTTGGGCGTGCCCGGATCCTTGCGCGGCAGGAAGCCGCCGAGCAGGTTGTCGTAGTTCCGGATCTGGTTCTGGAGCCATGGCGGATCCAGCGCCAGACGCGGGTCGTTCTTCAGTTCTGGATGCGCACTGATCAGGTCGCGCATACCGCTGAAGATCATCGGCGTCATGTTGATGTGGTTCTGGCCCGCGATCTGGATCACATCCTCATAAGCGTGATTGAAGGTCGCCTTCATCGAATAGCCGCGGCGGCTGGTTGCCGTGGTGTGTTCGACGCTGTCCATCCCGTCGAAAGCGGCGGGATAGATTTCATGCGTGGTGACGGGTTCGCCCACGCTATGGGCATAGTCCACGATCATCTTCTGCTGGATGTCCGGCATGCGGACATAGCTCTTGAAGAGGTCGAAGCCCAGGATGTGCGCCCTTTCCAGTTCGCGCATCAGATGGGCGTTGTTGGAGATGGCGGTGCCCATTTTGTAGTAGGTCCGCTTCCATTCCATCAGATGGCCGGTGGAGAAGATGCGCGGCTGAATGCGAACACCCGCATCGCCGGCTTCGCGGTCCTCCACCGCCTCATACGGCAGGCCACCCGGCGTACGCAGCGAGGTGATGCCATAGGCCAGGAAGTTGCGGCCTTGCTGTTCGCCAAAATCGCTCTGGCGATGGCTATGATTTTCGATCAGACCCGGCATGGCGACCAGATCGGGAGCCTCGATCGTGGCGGCGCGGCCGGCAACATGCGGCGTGACGCTCTTGATCCGGTTACCCTCGATGACGATGTCCATGTCATTGCGGGCGGTCTTGGAGATGCCGTCCACCAGCTTGCCGACATGGATGGTCATGCTGCCCTTGGGCACATAGGCCATATAGGTGAGGTCGAGCGGGACGGTCTTCACCTCGCCGGTTTCAATGTCCATCAGCCGAAGCTTGTCATTCGCCTGATAGAGAACATGGCGGTTGTCGCCGGCCCAGTTGGGATTGTAGGCGATCTCCGTCGTCAGGTGACGCGGCGGACCTTGCGGCTCGCCGGTGGTGGGCGAAACCGGCCAGATTGCCAGCTGGCCTTCATAGATGGCCAGCATCTGGGTTCCGTCCGGCGACCAGACCGGGCCGTTCCAGCCGCGGCTGTCGATCGACATGTTGGGCTGCGGGGCGAACCAGATATCGTCGCTGGCATCCGCCGTGCCGGTGGACGACATGGTCAGCACCTGGTTGGTGCCTTCGCGGTATTTGCGGTTGTAGGGCGCCACCATGGCCAGCGCGATGCGCTTGCCGTCCGGCGACCAGGTCGGGGTACCCGGCGCGAAGATCGATTTGTGGATGATCTTCACATCACCCGTCGTCGCGTCGGCCACCGCGAGGCTGGCGCCGCGCCACATGGTGTCGACATTGACGAAGGCAATGCGCTTGCCGTCCGGAGAATATTGCAGCGAAGTGGGCTGGGTCGGGATGTGCGTGAGCTGATGCATCTGGCCGCTCTGCATGTCGCGGACCCAGATCTGCAGCAGTCCGCCGGCACGATCCGTCGACCAGGCCAGATAGCGCCCATCCGGGGACCAGGTGGGATCGACGTCGTAGGCGGCGTCATTGGTCAGGTTCTGCGGCTTGCCGCCGGTCGCCGGCATCAGCCAGAGGTCACCCAGCGCCACAAAGGCGATGGACTTCCCGTCCGGCGAAATGACCGGCCGTTCAATGCCCAGCGCCTGGCGCGGCGTCTGGCTGTCGAAGTCGCGCTTGGCGCGGACATAGGTGTTGCGGGGCGGCGTGATCTCCAAACTCACCGAGAAGGGAACATCCTTGACGCCGCCGCCCAAGGTCCGGCGCTTGATCTTGCCGTCCGCGGTGTAGAAAAACTCGTTCTTCGAGATCCAGCTGGGACGGAAGGGGAAGACCACTTCGTCGTCCTTGGTGATTACCTTGCCATTGGCATAGAGGTGACTGTCATTGCCGAACGAGGCCTCATAGACCAGCTGGCCATCCTGATTGACCGACGCGGCGGCAATATTGCCCTCGGAATCGGCGATCTTGTGCTCGGCCTTGGTGGCGACATTCACCGCCCACAAAGTCTTGTAAGCGTCACGGCTGGACGTGAAGATGATTTCCTTGTCGTCTGCCGACCAGGCCGGCATCACATCTTCCGCCGGATTGGTGGTCAGCTGGCGCAGCGCGCCGCTCTTGACGTCCAGAACCCAGATATTGTTGTCGCTGCCCAGCGGATTGCCGCGGTCGGACGAGAAGGCGATCTGGCTGCCGTCATGACTGTAAATGGGTTCGCGGTCGTCGAAAGTGCCTTCGGTCAGCATATGCTGGTTGCTGCCGTCGGCGCCCACTTGCCACAGATCATAGCCGCCGTCGCGATAGCCGAAGAAGACGATATTCTTGCTGTCCGGCGACCATTGCGGCTGGTGCGCGTCATTGAAGATATCGGTGACGCGCTTGGCCACGCCACCGCCGACCGGCAGCACATAAATCGCACCCTGCAGGTCCATCGCCAGCATCTTGCCGTCCGGCGAGACCGAAACCGCCATCGAGGTACCTTCATGCACCGTGATGCTGATGGTTTTCGGAGGATGGACGGTGGGAGCTTGGGCCGCGCCGGGAACCGCTATGGCGATTGCGCTGAGTCCAAATACAACCGGCAGGATGAAACTGCGACGCATGGAATCCCCCAATGAACGCTTTGTTTTGGTCATAGCAGGCCGCCGGAAAAGGGAAAAGACACAAGACTTGGACAAAGCCCAGCGAGACTTGGACAAAGCTTGCCGCGCATCTCAGCTCGGATCGGCGTGCATTTTCTGGTGGCGGTGAAAACATTTTTCCGCGCGGAAAAACAGCAGCTGCAATTCGCAACTGCAGCATGTTTTGAATCACGGTCTGTGCCGCAAAAGTGCAGGCAGCCTATTGCGGCGCGAAAACCCGATGCACGCGGTCGAACCGTTAGACGGCGGCTGCCGGCAGCGCGACCGACATCTCCAAACCCTTGGGCTGGAGATTTTTGGCGGAGATCGAACCGCCATGCACCGCCATGGCACGCTGGGCGATTGCAAGGCCCAGGCCGAATCCAAAGCCATCCGCCGAGACCCCGAATGGCTTGAACAGGGCTGACATGGCCTCTTCGGGAATTCCTGGCCCCTCGTCGGTGACCTTGAGACAGTATAATGCGCCCTCCTGGCGCAGGGTGGCGGTGACCTTGCCGCCCTCGGAGGAATAGCGCACCGCATTGCGCACGATATTCTCGATCGCCCGGCTGACCAGCCTGCCGCTGCCCAATGCGATCCATTCAAAGCTTTCGTCGTCCGGCTGGACGTCCAGAAGGACCTCCACGCCTTTTCCGGACGCTTCGTAGCGGGCGTCCTGGACGACCGCCTTCACCACTTCGGCGAAGTTGAAATAATCCTCGCCCTTGCTCTGGCCGCTCTCCAGTTTCGCGAGCGTCAGAAGCTCGCCCACCATCTCATCCAGCTTGGCCGCCTCCCCGCTGATGCGGTCCAGCGATGTCGCCAGCTTGGCGGGATCCTGCCGCGCCAGTCCGATCGCCAGATTGAGCCGCGCCAATGGCGTGCGCAATTCGTGGCTGACGTCCGCCAGGAGCCGATCGCGCGCCGCAACCAACTCTTCGAGCCGAATTGCCATCTTATCGAAATCATGGGCCAGGTCCGCGATCTCATCCCGGCGCCGCCCCATTGCAGGACCCAGCCGGGTGGCGAAATTCCCCTGGGCCAGACGTCCGAAGCCGACCTGCATCCGTCGGATCGGTTGAGTCAGATACCAGGCCAGGATGGCGCTGAAACCGAGGCCGCCAACCATGACAACAATGACCATTTCCATCGGTATGCCGAAGACCCCGTGATTGCTGGAAGCCGGCCGCGGATAATAGGAGACCCGATAGCTTGTGCCGTCCGGTGCATTGGCCGTGTCGCTGACGATCGGCGCGCGGTGACTCAAGGGAGCCGTGACAGGCTGGGCCTCGACGCGGTTGCGCCACTCCTCGGGCCAGGTCTTGCGCTCGGTTTCGAAAGCTTGTTCGCCGCCCTGGCGGATGGCCGAGGATGCCGCCGCCACGGAGATCCGCGCGAAGCTGCGCATGTAGGATACGTCCTGCTCCGGCCTCAGCAACGTGAACATCAGCCAGATGCCCTGGCTGATGACGATCAGGGTAAGCCAGAATCCGACCAGGATCTTCCAGAAAAGACGCCGTTTCATGCCCGCAGCCTCAAGCGGTAGCCAACGCCGCGAATGGTTTCGATCTCGATCTCGCTGCTGCTGCAGCCGGCGAGCTTTTTCCGCAGATTGCTGACATGGACATCGATGCTGCGGTCATAAATCTCGCGCGGCCTACCCAGGACCTTCAGCGACAATTCCTCCTTGCTGGAGACCATCTCGCCGGCACGCATCAAGCTTTCCAACAGGTCGAACTCCGAGGTGGTCAATTCGAACGCCTGGCCGTTCCAACTCACCTCGCGCTTGCCGGGTGACAATTCCAGCTGCCCGATCTTCAGGGCGGCGGCGGGAGCGGTGTCGCGCTGGCGGCGCGTGACCGCGCGCAGCCGCGCCACCAGCTCCCGCGGGAAATAGGGTTTGGCGATATAATCGTCGGCACCCATTTCCAGACCGACGACCCGGTCCACGTCGCCGCCCTTGGCGGTCAGCATGATGACGGGAATTTCGCTGGAGCGGCGGATATGCCGGAGCACTTCGTTGCCGTCCATGCCCGGCAGCATGACGTCCAGCACCACCACATCGAACTGCCCCGAAAGCGCCGCCGCCGCGCCGTCCGGGCCATTGAAGGCGGCGGTCGTGCGGATGCCTTCGCCCGCCAGATACTCGGTCAGCATTTCGCTCAAGGCGGTGTCGTCGTCGACGAGAAGGACGTGCAAATTCATCTCCTGCAAGAACACAAGCTGCGCTCGCCGAGGGGCTTTGTCAGCAGGCTTTTCACATTCTTTACAGATTACTGGCGAACACTTTACCCCGCGCCGATGCGGGTCCGTCTAGCCTGCATAGCATGAATATCCGGGTGACACTGCCAGGCCTTCATCCCGCCAGACCGGCGGCCCCGATCCATGCACACAAGGCCAAATTCAATCCGCGCGCGGACATTCTGGATGAAGTCGTGGCCGGCCTTCTGTGGATTACGCTCGACCTGCCGCAGGACGTCTCGCGGCCCGAATTGGAAACATTCGCGCATCAATTGGTGACGCGGATCAAGCTCGGCGCCAGCGAGATCGCCGTCGAAGGCGAAATAGCCTTCCTGCAATGCGATCAGCTTGGCCGCCCGGCCGATCGCGAAGCCATTCATGGGCTGGCCGGCCGCGTCATCGGCGCGGTCAGAGGCACCTGAGCCTCGCCTTATCGAAACCTTTTCACTTCGCAGGCAAACACCTTACGCCGCTGGGGCCGCAAACATCCTATCTATGGATCGCCCGCCAATCACGGCGGACAAATCCAAGGAGCAGCCCGATGACCATTTTCAACGAAGAAAATCTGAGCAACTTCCTGCACGCCGCGCTGGCCATTCCGTTCGCCATTCCGCTGATCGGCATCACCTTGCGCATCGTCCATCACCTGATCTGAATCCTTCGCCGATACCGGCGGATCCACAAAAGGAATTGTCCCATGACATTTTTCAAACTCGACGAATATCTCAGTGGTTTCCTGCATGCCGCGCTGGCGCTTCCCTTCGCCCTTCCCCTTTTCGGCGTCGCCGTGCATGTCGCCAAACACCTTGTCTGACCGCATCGGCGCGCATCGACGAATCTGATGTCTATGCGATGCGCGCCTTTGCCTGCCGTTTCCGCATGCCGGAACGAATTCGGGGGTTGAATAGAGCCGGGGCTTGAGTTCCACTATCAGCGTTTTGCAAAATGGGATTGCCATGCGCGCGCTGATGATTCCGGTTTCCGCTCTTTTCGTCTGCCTGTTCGGGACGGCCGCCCTCGCCGACGAGGGCATGTGGACCTTCGATAATTTCCCCACCGCAACCGTCAATCAGAAATACGGCCTGCATATCGACCAGGCCTGGCTCGATCGTGTGCGCGGCGCTTCGGTACGACTTTCGACGGGCTGTTCCGCCTCGATCGTGACCGGCGATGGCCTGGTCCTGACCAACCATCATTGCGTCCGCGATTGCGCCCAGCAGCTGTCCACCGCCACGACCGATTATGTGAAGGACGGCTTTCAGGTCGCCAAACGCGAAGACGAAAAGCTTTGCTCCGGCATGCAGGCCGACGTCCTGGCGAATATCTCCGACGTCACCGATCGCGTGACCAAGGCCGCCGCAGGCAAGACCGGTCAGGACTTCGTCAAGGCGCGCGACGCAGAGATCGCCGCAATCGAGAAGGAAGGCTGCGCCGGCAAGGAAGACAAGAACCAATGCCAGGTTGTGACCCTCTATCAAGGCGGCCAGTACAAGCTCTATACCTATCGCAAATATTCCGATGTCCGGCTGGTGTTCGCGCCGGAAGGCATGACGGCCTTCTTCGGCGGCGATCCGGACAATTTCAACTTCCCCCGCTACGATCTCGATTGCTCCTTTGTGCGGCTCTATGAGGACGGCAAGCCCGTCAAGACCCCGGATCATCTCGCCTGGAGCACGGCGCCGCCCAAGGATGGCGAGCCGGTCTTCGTCGCCGGCAATCCGGGCTCGACGCAGCGGCTCCTGACGGCCGATCAACTAGAGAGCCTGCGCGACCTAGCGCTGCCCGAAACCCTGATCCAGTTTTCCGAACTGCGCGGCCGCCTGATCCGCTTCGCTTCGGAAAGCGCGGAGCATGCCCGCATCGCCAACGACTTCCTGTTCGGGATCGAGAACAGCTTCAAGGCCTATCACGGCGAAGAAAAAGCTCTGGTCGACCCTGCCCTGATCGCCGCCAAGCGCGCCGCCGATACCGACCTCAAGACCAGGGTCGCAGGCAATCCCGCTCTGGCCGCCGAGATTGGCGATCCCTGGGTCGACATCGCCAAGGCACAGGTGGATTACCGGGCGCTTTATCTTCCCTACTCCATGATGGAAGCCCGCGCGGGCATCGGCTCGGACCTGTTCCGTTTCGCCCGCACCCTGGTGCGCGCCGCGGCGGAAAAAGCCAAACCCAACAGCGACCGCCTGCCCGCCTATACCGACAGCCGGCTGGCCTTGCTGAGCAAGAACCTGCTCGACCCCCAGCCGGTCTATCCGGAACTGGAGCAGGCAACCTTGGAATATTGGCTGTCGAAGCTGCGGGAAAATCTCACCGCCGATGCACCGGGCACAAAGACGTTCCTGGGCAAGGACTCCCCGGAAAATCTCTCGGCGCGTCTGGCGCAGTCCAAGCTCGGCGATCCGGCCGTGCGCAAGGCGTTGTGGGACGGCGGCATGGCCGCCATTCAGGCGTCCGACGATCCCATGATCAAATTCGTGCTGGCGACAGACGCCGCCAGCCGCGCCATCCGCAAGCAATTCGAGGAACGCGTATCCGGCCCCACCGACCGCGCCACCCAAAAGATCGCGCGCGCCCGTTTCGCGATCTACGGCACCAATGTCTATCCCGATGCGACCTTCACCTTGCGGCTTTCCTACGGCAAGGTTCAGGGATGGACGGACAATGGCGTGAGCGAGCCGTCCTTCACCTACTACAAGGGCCTGTGGGAACGCGCCACCGGCCAGTTTCCATTCGATCTGGCGCCGCGCTGGCAGACCGCGCAAGCCAAGGTCAATCCGGGAACGGTGCTGGATTTCGTCAGCGACAACGACATCATCGGCGGCAATTCCGGTTCTCCCGTCATCAATGCCAAGGGTGAAGTGATCGGCGCCGCGTTCGACGGCAATATCGAAAGCCTGGGCGGCGCCTTCGGCTTTGACGGCCGCGTCAACCGGACGGTGTCGGTCTCGACTGCCGCCATCACCGAGGCGCTGCGCAACGTCTATGGCAATCCAGTCCTGGCGGCGGAACTCGAAGGTCGAAGCCGGAGATGATGGCGGCCGCGCATATCGCGGCGACGCGTCGCAATTTTCTGGGCGGCGGCGCGGCGCTGCTGGCCGCGCTTCCGGCCTGGGCCACCGATGATCCGCCGCGAGCCGATGCCAAATCGCGCCTGATCCTGCTGGGGACCGGCGGCGGGCCGACGCCAAAGCAGAACCGCTCCGCCCCGGCGCAGGTCCTTGTCGTGAACGGCGCGTCCTATGTGATCGATTGCGGCAACGGCGTCGCCCGGCAGATGGTGCTGGCAGGTGTGCCCCTCGCTTCCATCCGCGATGTGTTCATCACCCATCAGCATTCCGATCACAACGCGGATTACGGCAATCTGCTTTGGCTGAGCTGGGCCGCGACCTTGGCGACGCGCGTCAATGCCTATGGGCCGCCGCCGCTAGAGAAGATGACACGGCTGTTTCTGGAAATGAATGATTACGACATCAAAACCCGCATGGCGGACGAAGGCCGGCCGTCGCTCAAGGATCTGATAGAAGTCCACGAAATCACGGATGGCGGCCCCGTCATGCGCGATGCCAATGTGAAGGTCACTGCCGCTCTGGTCGACCATCCGCCGGTCCGGCCGGCCTTCGCCTATCGTTTCGATTGTCCGGACCGCTCGATCGTGATTTCGGGCGACACCCGCCCTTCACCGAATCTCGTCCGCCTGGCGCAGGGCGCGGATGTTCTGGTTCATGAAGTGATGTATTTGCCGGCTCTGGAGCAGGTGATCGGGGCCGAGCCCAATGCGAAGAGCTTGCGGGAGCATCTTCTCGCCAGCCACACCACCACCGAACAGGTCGGCCGCATTGCAACTGAAGCAGGCGTGAAGACCCTTGTCCTGACGCATTTCGTGCCCGGCGGCGCGCCCGTCATCAAGGACGAAGTCTGGTTCGACGCTGTTCGCCCCTATTTCTCTGGAAACCTGATTGTCGGCCGAGATTTGCTGGAGATCTAGCGCGCGTTCCGCCACCTGCCGCGCGTTGACAATGCCGATATTCCGGGAGCACCGTTGCCTCATTGCTGTGCAAAGGGGGGCGCCATGAACAAAGACAGTTTGATCATTGCCACAACCATCGGCCTTATTTTGCAGCTCGCCATGGTCGTTATCGGACATTATGTGCCGGCAATCCGGGAAAAAGGTTTTGCCATCGGCGGCATGTTCTTCTCGCTGATCGCCGGGCTTTGCTACGCGCGGATGGCGCAAGCCGGTTGGACCGGCGCGATCGGCGGCGGCGCCATCGCGGGCGGTGTCTGCGCCATTCTCGGCATCGCCGTATCGGTGGCGCTGAAAGACGTGCCGGCGCAAATCCTGGTGCTGGGGACCGCGGCCTCGGTGGTCACCGGCCTGATCGGCGGTGCTGTGGGCAGGCTGATGAGCTGACGGTCCGCTATTTGCGGTAGACCACGCCGCCCTTCATCACGAAGGAGACGTGCTCCACGGCCGTGATGTCGTTCAAGGGATTGCCGGGAACGGCGACGATGTCGGCGTAATAGCCCGGCTTCAATTGGCCGATCTGACCCTGCCAGCGCAGGATCTGTGCGCCATTGAGATAATCCGCCTGCAGGACGGCGAGCGGTGTCATGCCGTATTTCACCATCAATTCGAATTCGCGCGCCTGAGTGCCGTGCGGGAACGGGCCGACATCCGAACCGACCGCGAAGGGAATGCCTGCCGCGACCTGCTTTTTGAATTCACGAATCTTGTAATCCAGCATGGCATGTTCGCGGGCCCCCGCTTCCGGGGTGGCGGCATGATTGGCGAAATATTCGAAGATCACGAATGTCGGCACCGCCGGAATATGCTTCTGCTTCATCAGCTGCATGGTCTGGTCGCTGAGCTGGGTGGCGTGGTCGATGGACGCGACGCCGGCTTCGGCCGCATAAAGGGTCCCCGGTTCGCCCTGGGCATGGACGCCGACATTGGTATCCAGACGCGCCGCCTCGTCGATCGCGGCCTTCAACTGCGCCGCCGTATATTGATAGGGCGAGTGAAATTCGCCGCCCCGCATCGAATCCGCCCCGGTTTCGTAAATCTTGACGAAGTCGGAGCCTTCCTTGTGCTGCTGGCGAATAACGGTGACAAGCTGGTCCACGTTATTGGCGTAGTCCGCATTGGAAAGCACATGTTGCGCCGGATTGTAGCGGATGGCGTCCTCATGGCCGCCCAAGATGCTGATGGCGTTGCCGCTGATACGCATTCGGGGACCGGGAATAAGCCCCTTGTCGATGGCATTGCGCACGGCTGTATCGGCCGAACCCGCGCCTTCGCTTCCCATGTCGCGTTCGGAGGTGAATCCGCCCATCAGATCGTCGCGGGCCGCCAGGGTCGCCAGGATGGTCCGCTGCGACTCGGATTCCTCGACGGTCTGCAAATCTTCCGCCCCGGGATGCAGAAAAAGATGCACATGCGCGTCGATCAGCCCCGGCATCAAGGTGGTGTCGCCAAGATCGATGATGTTCGCGCCCACCGGATGGTTCACGCTGCCGCCGACAGCGGTGATGCGGTCGCCCTCGACCAGAATCTCGCCGGGGCTGACCATGCGCCCGGTCTCCACCTCGAACAACCGCGCCGCATGCAGGACGGTCGCAGTCGCCGGACGTTGCGATGCCGAAGATCCCTGCGCCAGCGCCGAGGAAAAAGAAATCGCCAGCCCGAACAGCGCAAAGCAGCAGACTTTCATGTTCCGAATTTCCCTGGCATGTTTCAAATTCCCCTCGCCGATCCGGCTAGAAATAGACTTTATTCCGACCATCATGGCAAATAGCTTGGTCGTCACTGCCGGGACCCTCGCCCATGAACACATTGGATATGTCCGTCGATGCGCCCGCGTCAGTTGATGCCGTGGCGACGCCCTGTCTTTTGCTCGATCAGGCGAAGCTGGCGAAAAATGCGGCGCGGATGCGCGCGCGCATCGCCGGTCTCGGCGTTTCCTTCCGGCCGCATTTGAAGAGCGCCAAGTCGCTGGATGCCGCGTCTTTCGTGCTGGGAACGCCGCCGGGGCCGGCGACGGTCTCCACCCTCAAGGAGGCGGAGATTTTTGGCGCGCACGGAATAACCGACCTGCTCTATGCCGTATGCATCAGCCCGCAGAAACTTGCCGAGGTCACGCAGCTGCGCCGGCGCGGCATCGATCTGAAAATCATCCTGGACTCGGTGGAGATGGCCCGCTCCGTCGCCCTGCACGCCAGGCAATCCGGAGAGCGCCTGCCCACCCTGATCGAGATCGATGTGGACGATCATCGCTCCGGCGTCCGGTGGGACGACCGCGAAACATTGATCCAGATCGGAAAGATCCTGGCGAGCGACGCGATCCTGCAAGGCGTCCTCTGCCATGCCGGCGAGAGCTACAATCTGCACGATCCCCAATCGCTCGCCGCCGCCGCCGATACCGAGCGCGCGCGAATCCTGCAGGCAGCGGAGAGTTTACGCGGCGCGGGTCTGCCCTGCCCGACCGTCAGCGTGGGCGCGACGCCCACCGCACTGTCCGCGCGGACATATGACGGCATCACGGAAGTGCGGGCGGGCGTTTATATGTTCTTCGATCTTGTTCAGGCCGGCATCGGGGTCTGCGGCGTCGACGATATCGCGCTCAGCGTGCTGGCCACAGTAATCGGCCATCAGCCCGACAAGAACTGGATCATCACGGATGCGGGTTGGATGGCGCTGTCCTCGGATCGCGGCACCGAGGGACAAGCGGTGGATCAATATTACGGCCTGGTCTGCGATTCCGAGGGCCGGCCCTACCCGGATCTGGTGGTCCTGCGCGCCAATCAGGAACATGGCATTGTAGCGGTCCGGCCGGGTTCGGCCGCAAAAATACCCGCGCTGCGCATCGGTGACCGGGTCCGCATCCTGCCCAACCACGCCTGCGCCACCTCCGCGCAACATGACCAGTATTATCTGACGGACGATCGCAATCGCGTCACGGCGACATGGACGCGTTTTCGCGGTTGGTGATATTGCGGCTCATCCCGGTCAATCGACCAATGCGCTGCCCGGAATATCGGTCAGAACCAGGCTGACACCCCGATCGGCGCGGATCGGCGCGGCATGAAAGGATTGCACCGCGCCCACCGCCGTTCCAACCACCAGCGCCGCCAGGGCCACGCTGAAATTGGTTCCGACCAGACCCTTGAGCCGCGAACGCGCGGCGCGCACGGCTGCGATTTCTTCAAGTACCCGCATCTCGACATGGTCGAGATTGCCCGACGGCGCCGGAAAAATATCCATCAGGTCGTCCAGGGAATGGGTCATCGGGCTCCCCGCTTTGAAGGCAAGTCCAGCTAAGGGAAAAATCGCAGCCGCAACAAGGGTCTCGCGACACAAAATATGGGCTTTATTTTCGTGGGGGAAGCCGGCACCGCACGTATATCGGATAATGGACGGCGCCAATCTGCGTCGTTTCGCTAATACGGCAACGGCTTTAAATCCGGCGGCAGCCAGCCACGGCGCGCTTCGACCGAGAACAGGCGTTCCCGGCTCCAATATTCCAGCAGCCATTTGGAATCGCCCAGGGGAGAAACCAGCAGCGTTTCCAGGATTTCGCAAAGCGGCGTGGCCGGCGCCGCCGCCAGGGCCGCGCGTACTGCGCGCAACGACGCCTGGGTTATGGTTTCGTGATAGCCGCCGGTATCGGTGTTGGGCGTGCCGGTCGCCTCGTTGAAAGCGCGAATGAGCCCCCGCATTTCGCTATCGAGATCGAGGTCTGGGCGATGCCGCACCAGCCACAGGGTCACCGCGAAATGGGCCGCATGGGTCCATTCCGGCTTGGGCAACGAACGGTCGAGAAATTTCCCGCCCGCCCGCGCGATCTCGCTGTCATTTGAAAATTGCCGCCCCCGCATGGCGCCAAGATAGCGGAAATCCCTGCCGGCGGAAGCCGGCAGGATATATTCTGCATCCTAGCCGGAGGCGCAGGCCGCTCGATCCGCGAGCGCGGTCCCAATTGCCAATGTTCGGATCGTATGGCTCAGAAACGATTTTTCATTTGACGTTCGCGGCATTTTCATCTGACGCGAATAGATTGAACTTGGCCCTGAACCAGCCAAGCAATGAATGGGCTGTCTACCGCGACCCCCAAGCGACAGCTCGGAAAGCCCCGTTGGCAATGTTGCCGGCGGGGCTCTTTGCAGGGACTATGCGATACAGAGATCTCACGTCGCAGCGGCAATTCGGATTTTTAATATTGGGCTGGCCCGCTTCGGCCGCGCGAACAGTCAATGGGGCATGGCGGCGAAGCAGAGCCAGAAGCGCTGGCATGCATTCCGCCGCCATCGCGGCAATCATAGCGCTGCAAACGATATCGGATGTAAGCTCATATGGGAACAGTCCACTCGGGCCGGCGTTGGCTATTGCTGGAGCTGATTGATGGGTAGCACCATGAAGAAAATGTTCGCACTCTTGCTCGCGATATCAAGCATTGCGCTAAGCGGTTGCGCCGATCCCGATTACGGTGGTTACGGCTCCTACCCTCCCTATTACGACAATTATTATGGCCCCTATTATGGCGGTTACTACGGTTACGACGGTTTTGGCGACGGATTGTACGACGGTTTCTATGGCGGCGGATTTTACGGGGACGGCTTTTATGACAATGGGTTCTACGGCGGCGGATTTTATGGTGGCGGTCGATTCCGGGGTGGCGCCGGAAACCATGGCGGGTTTCGCGGCGGCGGATTCCGTGGTGGCATCGCAAACGGATCCGGGCCTCATGGTGGCGGGTTTCATGGTGGCTTCGGGCATGGTGCCGGCGGCGGACACGGTGGCGGCGGACATGGCGGCGGCGGACACGGCGGCGGTGGACATGGACGCTGACGCATGACGCTGTTTTCGTTTGGTAGGTAATCCATCCTGCGAGCGGCCCGGTCTGCCAGCAATATCGGGAAATCAATTCATGCCGATGGCCAATCGCCAAACCTGCCGAAATCCGCAGGGGACGGCGCGCAGTCAAGTGATCGTGAAGGCAGCGTTCGTGCAGCTCCGACCTGCGGCACTACTTCGGCTCAGATATCTGCGAACCGGTCCAGACCTCTTATCGCTTCCTCCAGCAGCGCTTTGATTTCACCTTTTAGAGTGGTGAGGATCTCAGCCTGGGTCTGGCTTCCCAGCGTGACCAGCTTCACCGAAGCGCTGACCTGCGGAAAGTCATCTAATACATCGACAAGCGTTACAATACCGATCTTCTTGATGGGATCGTTTGCGATCCCCTGAACCTTCAGTTGCATGCACACCTCCGGCGAATGTGCGGCGCACGAAGAGCGCGGCCGCATGGCGAACGAGATTAGTGAGGAAAAATGACCGCTTATGGGCCGGAGAATTACAAATGGGTATGTCTGCAGCATTCGCTTCTCCAGGTTGTGACCTGATGCGGCAAGCGAGATCAGGCGGATTCCTGGTAATCCTCCGCCGCCCGCCCGGGCGACGCCGCCTTCAGCATGTCCGAAACCACGTTCAGCCAGGCGGTCGTGAAAGCCCGTTGCTCGATCGCAACTGCTTCCATTCGCTGCCTCATCCATTCGTTACAGATTTCGGTCGCCTCGCTGTGAGTACGCGCAGCCAGCAATCTCGATTCGAATACCGATTCGAACTGGCGTATCTCGCGCAGCCTTTCGAGCCGAGACCGGTTCATGTCCCGCATCCGCTCAAAAAGACAATTGTTGAATACCTGCGATACCAACTTGCTGGTCATGGGGCTTTCCTCTCGAGACAAGACATCATCTGCGGGCCCGGCCAGCCGACCGGGATCAATCGAACCAACCTGCAATCGCGGCGGCGCGTGCGAATTCCACACCTGCCGGTCGACCGGCAGGATGCCGCTCCAGATTTTCTGATGCTTGCAATCGGGATGATTCATTGCATGCGCCACGACTTGGGCTCCGCCATCATCGTCGCAGGCTGCCAAAATTTTGTGGGAAATTACCCCGACATCGTCCCGGTGCCGGATATCATAGGTAGGCATCCTGTGTCCTCCAACACCTGCCTCCCCGCTGCCCGAACATCGATGCGCGGACATGTTTGTTGTCCCGCCATCGAAAATCGACGATCCAAATTTCGCACGCGAGCGTGAAATTGTTTTGAAAAGAACGTGTAAGTCCACTTAAGAATGGATCACGCGGAACAATTCTTCGCCCACTGGAAGAAATTGCGGGCCATTCAAATTGGGGGCCGCAACTGCGATCATTGCGCCCCTAATCCGCGAACACGAAATTGGCGCAATTGTTAGCGGGCTTGCCGCGCCGCAACGGCGGTCAGAAAGGCGGCATAGCTCCAGGCCAAGTGCCTGGCCGATGTCTGCGCCCCAGTAACCTGATCGAATTGCTCCGACATATCTCCGCTCTGTGGAGTAAATGCCCGCACCGTCTCCAGATAAGCATCCCCCCGGGCCGCATCGCCGCTGCGGTAGCAAAATTCTGCCGCCGCCAGCGTGGAAAAATAATAGGCGCCGCCGGAATAATATTTGTCGCCCGCATAGCGCCCCAGGGCAGGAGCTCGTCCGTTTGGGCGGTCCCGGTTGATAGGATACGCAGCATCGAACAGCGCCTCCAGCCGCCGCAAGGTTGCGACATAACGCTCGCCGGTCATCCGGGCATGGTTGGCGCCCAGAATGACGGCACAGTCCAGCAGCTTTTCCGGAGCGCCGCCTTCCACCCGCCGCGAGCGGATATGGGCCTGCTCTTCCATCCAGAAATCGTCCAGCACGGATTCGATGACGGCCGCCTCGGTCCGGCAACGCCCGGCATCCGCCTTCTGGCCACGCGCCTCCAGCCAGGCGGCGCCCTGCTCCAGCGCAGCCGCTGAAACCCTCAACGTATAAGCATGCAGCCCGAACTCTTCCTCCCAGATGTCGAAGCTGGGCCTGCGCGCATGGCTCAGCACAAAAGCAAGATCGTGGCGGAGCAAAGTCGCGGCATCGCCCTCCGCGCCCCAGCGCAGCAGCATCAGCGCGCGAAGCGCCGGACCGTCATTCTGGGGCCTGGGCCAGTCGCTGACATCCAGGGTGCCGTCGGGATTGACGCGGGTTTCGCCAAGAATGGCCATGCCGTGCGCGGCATCGGGATCCTTGCGCAGGAAGCGGACGAAATCCGGCTCCACCGCCGCGCGCCAATCGGGCGGCATGCGACGGCCGTCCAGTGCCGCCAGATCCAAGCTGAAACGCACATGGTCCTGGAACAGGGTTTCGGCTTGCGGCAAGTCGGATCGCAGCAGCCGCAGTGCATCCATCACCACGGCGCTATCGCGATACCAGTGGAAGAAATAATCCGGATCCGGATCGTAGGCCGCCAGCACCGGCGAAGCGACCACCGATCCCGGCTTGGGCACGATCACCTGCCCGAAATGCGGCCGCGCTTTGATGATATCGACCGGCGAAATGCTTTTCAGCATCATGCCGGCCGAATGATCCCATTCCCGCGCAATCCATTGTTCCAGACCGTTCAAATCTCGGGGCTCCGGAAGCCGAGCATGCGCAGCCCTCTTTGCGCTTCGGGGGCCGCCATGAAATGCTTCCAGAGCAAACCGCTCCGGTAATTCTCCATCATCACCACGATTGGGCCCTGGTCGATCGCCAGGAATGTGTCGGCCCACCAGTCCCGCGTTTCATTGAAGGCGTCTGTGAACCCGAAACGCCCCCAGATCTTCTCACCATGCGCGGACAGAAAATGGCGCAGCGTCGCCATCGCGGCCGCCGGCGCATAGGGAAAACTCGACAAGGCAGCCGTGGGCGAGATCGTGCCATTGTCGTTATTTGGCGCATGCGCATCATAGCCGGATGGATCGTCGCTGGCGGTCAGGCCCCAGCAATCGGGTCCATAGCCTTTGAAGCGGCCGGGATTGGCGATGCAATGGGCCCGGTTGATCGTCACCTGCGCCTCATTCTGCCGCCAGTAATCGATATGGGCGTCGGCAAGGCCACGCGGATCAAGCCCGCAAAACGAATAATGGGTGAAGAAAAGCGGCCCGCCGAGAGCCGGCCCCAGCGGCAGTGTCACGCCGTGATAGGTTTGCCCATTCCGGTAATCGGCATTCCCGCAAAAACCCTGCTGATACACTTCCGCGGCAATCGCATGGTGCGATGCGCCCGCCGCCAGGACATAGACGATCAAGGTCTCATTCCAGCCGCGAATGGTATGATCCATCGCCCAGCCATGCCGGGGGCTCCAATGCCAGTAAAGGACATTCTCGCCTTGCCGGTACCAATCCCATTCCACGCCGTCGAAAAGCGCGGTGATGCGCGCCGCCAGCGCGGCATCTTCGGCAAAATATTGCCGCGCCGTAAGAAGACCCATCATCAAAAAAGCGGTTTCCACCAGATCGCCGCCATCGTCGAGCGGACCGAAGGGAATGGTCTTGCCGGTCTCCCCATGCAGGAAATGCGGATAGGCGCCGTGATAGCGCTCGGCCCGTTCCAGAACATTGACCATATGCCCCATCCGCGCCAAAGCCTCGGCGCGCGTCACCCAGCCACGTTCCACCGCCGTCACCATGGCCATCAAGCCAAAACCGGTGCCGCCGACCGCGACCAGATCGTTGGACGGATCGGCGCTTTTGGTGGAACGGTCCCGCGCCATCAGGCTGGCGGGTTCCGCACCTTCCCAGAAAAAGCGAAAGGTCTGCCGCGCCACGGCTTCGAGCAGCGCATCGTCCTTGAGTTGCTGCAGCGCGGCGGGCGATATCAGTTCCATCAGACGTCCGGATTCGGTTCGGGCACCGCATCGGGCGCAATCGCATCGCACTCCATCACGGCGCGGCGGAAATCAGCGACCCGCAGCAAGGTGGCGCGCCAATCCGCGATGGTGGAGAAATTATCGACGAACCAGCGCAATGACGATTGCACCTGGTTGAAGGCGCCTGCCGCCATCATCAGGCCGCCAAAAGTCAGATTCCCCGCAAAATAGGCCGGCGCCGCCACCAGAATGGGCGCGACCAAAGTCAGCCAACCATAGCCGGCCGTGACCCAGGTAAGTTCGGTCAGGCCGGTCACCAGGTTTCGCATCGCCGCCAGCACATTCTTGAGATCGAGCGCGATACGCGACGCCGCCCGGGTTTCATCGCCATCCTTCTCGATCTCGTCGATATGCTCATTGACGCGGTTGAGAGAGGTGCGGAGTTCGGATTCCCGCTGGTAGCGATCCGCGTTGCGGCGGATCAATCCGCGCCCCACCCAAAAGCTGAGCATCGATCCCGAGCCCGCATACAGGATCGCCGCCCACACCATGTAGCCGGGGATGGAAAAGTCGCGGCCATCGACATGAAACGCGAAATTTCCGGAGATCCGCCAGAGAATATTGGCGAACGTCACCAGCAGGATGGACGATTGCAGCAATTGCACGCCCAGGTCGGAAGAGAGCTCGGTGAGATGGCGCGCATCCTCATGCATGCGCTGGTCCGGATTGACGCCCACCGGACCCACCTTGGCCAGTCGGAACGCGCGATGCGGCTTGAGCCACTCGCCCACCAGGTCCTGGACCAGACCCTGGCGCAATTTTAGCTTCAACATTTCGGCCAGCCAGCGCTGAATCACATTCAGAACCAGAAGCCCGCCCGCGATGACGCCGAACACGCCGAGCTGCACCATGAACCCATTGAAGTCGCGGTGCGCCAGGGCGTCATAGAAGGGCTGGTTCCAGCGATTGAGCCGTATCTGGCCATACGCCGTGGCGACGATCACCAGAAAGATCAATCCGCCCAGGAGAAACAGCGTATTGCGGACCGCCGAGGCAAACAGGGCCCGCATCATCATGCCAAGCTGGAGGAGCAGCCCCGTCCCCCGTTCCTCCGGATCGTCGTCCCGCGGCTGGTCAATATACATGGCCCGACCTTGCCATTGTGGGACGCGAAACGGGATAGAAAAAATGCGGCGTCCCGCTATGGTGCCTGAAAAGGAGACATGCCTTGAGCCGCATCGATTCTCTCATTGCCGCCATGACCCTGACGGAAAAGCTGGGGCAAATGACCATGGCGACGGGGGATTCCGCGATTACCGGCGCGGTCATGCGGACCGGCCTGGAGGCGGGCGTCACGTCCGGGGCAATCGGAAATATTCTTAATCTTTACGGTGCCGACAAGACGCGGGAAATCCAGCGCCTGGCGCTGGAAACCAGCCGGCTCAGGATTCCGCTGCTGCTGGGGTTCGACATTATCCACGGGCACCGGACCCTGTTTCCCATTCCGCTGGGCGAAACAGCCGCGTTCGATCCCTCATTGTGGGAAGCGACCGCCCGCGAAGCGGCGAAAGAGGGCGCGGCCGATGGCCTGCACCTGACATTCGCGCCGATGCTGGACGTGGCGCGCGATCCGCGCTGGGGCCGCAGCGCCGAAGGGCCCGGCGAAGATCCCTTTGTCGGACAAGCGATGGCACGCGCCAAGGTGAAAGGCTTCCAGGGCGCGGGGCTGGCCGGCGCCGAGACGCTGGCGGCCTGCGCCAAACATTACTGCGCCTATGGCGCGGTGACGGCGGGGCGCGACTATGCCTCCACCGACGTGCCGCCCAGGGCCTTGCGGGAAATCTATCTTCCGCCCTTTGAAACCGCGGTGGCGTCAGGCGTCGCGACCATCATGCCTGCCTTTACCGCGGTGGACGGTGTGCCGCTGAGCGCCCATCGCGCGCTGCTGAAAGACTATCTGCGCGACCGGTTGGGTTTTGGCGGCGTGCTGATCAGCGATTACAACGCCATCGCCGAACTGATCAATCACGGTGTCGCCGCCGATGCCGCCGAGGCCGCCGCGCTGGCGCTCAAGGCCGGCATCGACATCGACATGATGGCGAATGCCTACAATGACGGATTGCCGGGGGCGCTGGCGCGCGGACTGGTGACGATGGACGAGATCGACACCGCTGTGCGACGCGTCCTTGTCCTGAAGGAACAGCTGGGCCTGTTCGAGGATCCCTACCGCCGGGGCGGGATCGAGAGCGCCACCGTTCTGGCGTCCAGGCGCCAACTGGCGCGCGAAGCCGCGACCCGTTCCGTCGTCCTGCTGAAGAATGACAATGCCGCCCTGCCCCTGGCCGATGGCCGGCTGGCGGTGATCGGGCCGCTGGCCGACGCGCCCGCCGAGATGCGCGGCTGCTGGCCGGCGGCGGGGACCGCGGGCGATTGCATCAGCGTGCTGGCGGGGTTGCGATTTGCCTTGCCGCATCGATCGATCCGCTATGCTCCGGGCGTCGATATCGAAAGCGCCGATGAAAGCCGCATCGCGCAAGCCGCGTCCCTGTGCGACGACGCCGACACGATTCTGCTGTGCCTGGGCGAAGCCGCTGGGATGAGCGGCGAAGCCTGCAGCCGCGCCCATCCCGGCCTGCCCGGCAAGCAAAACGCGCTGGTAGAGGCCGTGCTGGCACGTGCCAAAGGCAAGAAAGTGATCGTCATTCTGTTTTCCGGCCGGCCGCTGGTCGTACCGGACCTGATCGCCCGCACCGATGCCGTGCTGGCCGCCTGGTCGCCTGGCAGCGAGGCGGGCAATGCGCTGGCGGACCTGCTCACCGGGCGCGCCTCGCCATCCGGCCGCACGCCGATGAGCTGGCCGCGCGCGACGGGCCAGATTCCCGTCTTCTTCGGTCAGCGACCGACCGGACGACCCGCCAATCCCCTGGATCATTACACCAGCAAATATCTGGATGAGGAAAACGAACCGCTGTTTGCTTTCGGTCACGGGCTGACCTATGGCGATTTCGTCTATACGGATCTGGCCGTCACGCCGGAGGCGGCGGAAGAAAGCGGCAGCTTCGCCATCACACTCACGCTGACCAACCGGGGGCCGCGCGCGGCAAGCGAAACCGTCTTCCTCTTCACCCGCGACAAGCTCGCCAGCGTCAGCCGTCCCGTTCTGGAACTGAAAGGCTTCGACCGCATCGCGCTGAGGCCCGGAGAAAGCGGCGTGGTGACATTCACTTTGGCCGCGCGAGATTTGCAGTTTGCAGGACCCGATCTGGAACCCTTGTTCGAGCGCGGCGAGACTGAAATTCTGGTTGGCCCGTCCGCAGATCGCGCCCGTCTGCTCTCGGCAACCGCCAGATTGATCTAGAGGGAGTGATTTAGAGAGGGCCGGCCAGGCTGGCAGGGACCAAGGCCAGCATCAGGATCAATCCCGGCACCGAGTAGATGTATTTGCCGCGGTTGAGCAGGGCCACCGTGGCGAAGAAGATGATGAACCCCGCCAGGATCACGCCCCAGATCCGGGTGACGGGGTTGGACAGGAACAGAGCTGTCAATATTTCCAAAACCCCGATGACGCGATGGGTATTGCTGGGAAAGCCCCAGCGGCGATACGCCAGGCGCAGGAAACCGGGCCCGATCATATGCAACAGACCGCTGGCGCCGAACAGGCCCGTGAAGGCCAGAGCATCCAGTGTTGGCATGGAAAGCATGGCCCCTCCTGTTCTGTTGAACGGGAGATAGGCACGCCTCCGTCGTCCGCCCAGAGGTTGGGGCGGAATGGCTGACCTGCTGTTGGCGCATGAATTCGCTTTCAGGGTTCAGCGCAGGGGCCGAAAGGAAAGCTCGGCCAGGTCCTTGGCCAGCACACGGGCGCCGCTCGCGGGCTTCATGCGCAGGCGCGGGCGTTTCAGCGTGTCCACCGCGCCCGCCATCGCCACCGCATTGCGATTTTCAAAGCCGTCCGCGTCCAGCAGACGCACGCCGCGCCAGATTTTCTTCATCGCATGGCCGATGCGGTCAGGTGTGGGATCGGCATCGTCCCTGACCACGATATTGACCAGGAAAAGCCCGCCTCGCTTCAATCGAGACTTCACCAGCCGAAAAAAGCCTTCCTTCAGCAGATGTGGCGGAATTATCTCATTGGAGAAGGCGTCCAATATAACGGCGTCATACCGGTCGGCTCGCCGCCGCAGAAAGGCCGCGCCGTCGCAAGCATGGCATTCCACTGTCCGCGGCATGTGAAAATAGCGCCGCGCGATTTCGAACGACAGAGGATCGATATCCACCAGGGTCACGGCGACGCCCGCGCGCGACAGCATGGTGGCAAGCGTGCCGCCGCCGCAGCCGATCATCAGCACATGACGCGGGCGCTTCTGGAGCACCAGGCCGAACAAGGCATGGATATATTCGGCCAGGCTGATGCCATAACGGTCGGCGACGCTTTGATGATCCAGCGCCTGCCAATAGGAAATCCCGCCCGTGCGATTGTCCTGCGCCACCACGATTTCGGCGCGTGCTTGTTTGGCGGTCAGGCGCGGCTCGCTTCCGCCGCGACATAACGACCCCGGCGGAACAGGAAATAGAACGCCAGCAGGAAAGCGGCCATCATCATGGTGGTGTAAAGCTGGCTTTTCAGGTCCGGTATCATGCCCATTGCCACCAGCACCGCCACGATGCCGATGACCGTGGCATAGCTGAGGCCTGGGAACAGCCACATCTTCAGGGGCATTTTCTCGCGCGCTTCGGGCGCCAGGGAATAGCGATGCCGGATCTGGGCAACACCGATCATCAGATAGAGAAACAACATGGCCGTGCCGGAGGCATTGACCAGAAAGGTGAACACGCCGGTCGGGGAGATGATGGAGGCCATCATTGCGCCATAGCCGAATACCGTGCCGACCAGGATGGCGCGGGCCGGCACATTGCGCTTGTTCAAAACCACCAGGCTCTTGGGCGCATCGCCATGCGCGGCCAAAGCGAACAGGGCCCGCGATGTGACGTAAAGTCCGGAATTGAGGCAGGACAGCACGGCCGTCAGAACGATGATGTTCATCGCCATCGCCGATCCTGGAATGCCGATCAGCGTCAGCGCCGCGACGAAGGGCGACTGGCCCGAATGGATCGTGGTCCAGTTCACCGCCGCGACAATGAAGAAGATCGACAGCACATAGAACAGCACCACGCGCACCACCAGAGTGGTAGACATGGATGCGATAGCCTTGACCGGTTCCCTGGATTCCGCCGCCGCGACGGTGGTGATTTCAGCCCCCGTCAGCGAGAAAATCACCGTCGCTACGCCCGCCAGAACAGACAAGGCGCCATGCGGCGCGAATCCGCCAAAGGCCGTCAGCGCGGAAACATCTGCACCATGACCCGGCATCAAGCCCAGGACATACGACCCTGTAATGAGGATGAAGGCGATGATCGCCGCGACTTTGATAGACGAGAACCAGAATTCGAATTCGCCATAGGAGCGTGCCGACATCAGATTGACCCCTGTCAAACACACCAGCAGCGCCAAGCCGATCAGCCAGACCGGCGCCGCGATCCATTGGGCGATGATGAGGGCGCCGGCGATTGCCTCGACCGCAACCACGATCATCCAGAAATACCAATAGAGCCAGCCGCCCACGAAACCGAAGGAATGGCCCAGCACCTTGCGGGCGTAATCGGTGAAAAAGCCGATGCCGGGATTGGCGACCGCCAATTCTCCCAGCATGCGCATCGAACACAAAATCAGGATACCCGCCAGGATGTAGCAGACGATGACCGCCGGCCCTATGGAGGCGATCGCCGCGCTGGATCCGACAAAAAGCCCCGCGCCTATGATGCCGCCCAGCGAGATCATGGCGACGTGGCGGGATTGCAGGGTGTGACTAAGCTGGGGAGCTTGGCTCATACGCTGCGGCGTCCGGCGAGAATGTCGCGATCCACCGGCAGCTGACGCAACCGGATATCCGTCGCGGCGGCAATGGCGTTGATCAGCGATGGCGGGCCGGCGGTACAGCCCGGCTCGCCGATGCCACCCGGCGCTTCGCTGCTCTGGATGATGTGCACATCGATGGCGGGCGTCTCGTTGATCCGCAACATGCGGTAGTCGTTGAAATTGTTCTGCTGCACCCGGCCATTCGCCACGGTAATATTGCCGTGAAGCGCCGCCGTCAGGCCGAAGATCAGGCCGCCCTGGACCTGCGACGCCAGAGTGTCGGGATTGACCACCCGGCCCGCATCCACCACCGCCGTCATGCGATGGACCCGCACGCTGCCGTCCGTGCCGACTTCGACTTCCGCCACTGTGGCCATGTAGGTGCCGAAAGCGAACTGGCCGCAAACGCCGCGGCCATGACGGGCCGGCAACGCCCGGTCCCAATTGGACTCGCGCGCCACCCGTTCCAGCGCCGCTTTCAAGCGGGGATTCTTGGTCTTCAGATGCGCCAGGCGGAATGCGATGGGATCTTTGCCGGCCTTTTTTGCCAGCTCGTCCATCATGCTTTCGATGGCAAAGACGGTGTTGTTGGGGCCGACGCCGCGCCACCAGCCGACACGCAGGGCGCGTGGTTCGGACTGCGAATACTCGATCCGCTGGTCCGCGACATCGTAAGGCATCTCGGTGGCGCCATCGAGCGCGTCCATGTCGATGCCTTTTTTCAGAGCCCCAAACATGCGCACGATGACGGAACCGCCCGAGACGCGATGGGTCCATCCGGTGATCTTGCCGTCCCCATTTACCGACGCCGCCATCACATTGCGATAGGCCGGACGATACATGTCCTGGTGCATGTCTTCTTCGCGGCTCCAGATCACTTTCACCGGGCCATCCACTTTTTGCGCGATGCGCACGGATTTTTCGACCATGTCGGTGTCGAGCCGGCGCCCGAACCCGCCCCCCAGCATGAAATTGTGGAAGACCACTTTGTCCTGGGGAATGCCCAGCACCTTGGCGGCCGCGCCTTGCGCGGTGGCCTGCACCTGGCTGCCGCCCCACATCTCGCAGGCGCCCTTGGTGACATGGACGGTGAAGTTCAGCGGCTCCATCGGCGCATGCGCCAGGAACGGCACCTGATAGGCGGCATCGACCCGCGCATCCTTGGCAAGCCCCTTGTCGGCATCGCCTTCCTTTTTGGCGACCACGCCCTGGCGGCTGGCCACTTCAAGCTCGGCCATGATCTGATGGGAATTGCGCGTGCCATTGGCGCCGTCATTCCAGCGCGGCGCCAGAGCCGCCAGCCCCTGCTTCGCGGCCCAGTAATGATCGCCCACCACGGCGACCAGATCGTCCAGCACAACTACCTGCCGCACGCCCGTAACCTTGAGAGCGGCGGCCTGATCGACGCCCGCCACTTTGCCGCCCACCACCGGCGCGGCCATCAAGGTCGCGACCTTGAGGCCCGGCATGCGCACATCGATCCCGTATTGCGCCTTGCCGTTCACTTTATCGGGCGTGTCGAAACGCTTGACGGACTTGCCGATCAGCTTGAAGTCCTTGTCGGCTTTCAAGGTAGGATTTTGCGGCGCGGGCAGCTTCGCAGCCGCCGGTGCCAGCACGCCATAACCGAGCCTGCGATTGTTGGCGTCGTCGATCACTTCACCGTTCTCGGTGCGCAAGGAGGCCGGATCGACATGCCATTGCGTAGCGGCTGCCTGCACCAGCATGGCCCGGGCACTGGCCCCGACCTGACGCAGGGCGGTGTAGAAAGCGCGGATCGAGGTCGAGCCACCCGTGCCCTGACCGCCACCCATCGGCGAGCCATAAATCGTATCGCTGGGTCCGGCCGCCTCCGGTGTCACCCGGTCAAGCGCCACGTCCAGCTCGTCGGCCAGCAGTTGCGACAGGGAAGTATAGACACCTTGCCCCATCTCTTCCTGCGGGATGGTCAAGGTCACATGCCCATCCGGGTCGATCCGGACAAAGGCTTCCGGACGGAGCACATATTTCGCCGGGGCCTGCGCCAGGGCGCGACCCACCGGGAAGACAAACAGCATGCCGCCGGTTGCCGCCAGGGAGACTTTCAGGAATTCGCGCCGGGACGGCACGGCCATGCGTTCAGTGTTTCCCGCCGCGGACATGCCAACCCCCAAAAGCTGGATTCAATTCGAGTGGATTCTTACGCTTTTCGCCACCGCAGCGCAAAAGCCGGGAAAAACCGGTTTTTGCGGCGGCCCCCAAATCCCGTCGGGACCGGAACCGGGGTTCGCGCGTTCCCTTGGAGATTTGGGATGGCCTTATTCATGAGAGGACGATCATGCACGTCAATATTATTATGCTGCAACCGTTGGTCGCGCTGCTGTTCGGAATCCTGATTCTGATCTTGCCCCGGCTGCTCAATTATCTGATTGCGATCTATCTGATCCTGATCGGGCTGACGGGATTGTTCCCGCATCTCTTCACCTCGACAATAGGAGCATAGTCATGGCTCAGGCCGAACATCCGACCCCTCCCCCGAAAATCCCCGAACATCTTTCCACCAGCAAACCGCCGACCAACAAGGAGGAAAAGATCGACCGGCAGATGGAGGATTCGTTCCCCGCCAGCGATCCGCCGTCTTTCTCCGGCGGCAACCACACCATCGGCGCGCCGAAAGAGCGCGAGAGCGAGACACCGTCGGGAAATTCGCCGGAAGTGATGGATGCCGAGAAGAAAGTGAAGGATGGCAGCGCGAAGGAAGCGCATAAGTATTGACTATTACCCCCTCTGCCTTGGCAGGCTCGAGAGCCTGCTACGGCATCTCCCCCTCCAGGCGCTTCGCGCCGAGGGGGAGCCGGGTCCCGACCTAGTTTCTAGTACCTTCGTTAGCCCTTCATGGCGTCGAGGACGCCGGATTCGGTGAGGATCTGGGGCAGGATCACCGGCTTGTCGGCGCCGGGCGCGAAATAGAGATAAAGCGGCACGCCGGAGCGGCCATTTTCGCTGAGGAGCTTGGTGATCGTGTCGTTGCGGTTGGTCCAATCCGCGATCAGATATTCGACATGGCGATCATTGAACGCCGCCTTGATATCCGGGCGCGACAATACCGCCTGCTCATTGACCAGGCAGGTAATGCACCAGGCCGCGGTGGCATCCACGAATACCGGCTTGCCGCTGGCACGCAGCGACGCCAGCCGTTCCGGCGTGAAGGGCCGTGCATTGGCGGTGGCGCTGGCGGCGGGGGGCTGTGCCGCCGCGCCGCGCAAGGTCGAGAGGCCGTAAAGGCTCGCCAGCAAAACCAGCAAAGCCGCGACGGTGCCGAATCCGCGCCCGCCGATGGACAGATCCCGCGTCACCGTCCAGAGCCAGGCGGCCAGGGCAAAGGCGACAAAAGCGGCCAGCACGACGGCAACGCCGTTGGCGCCGGTTTCCTGCGCCAGCACCCACACCAGCCACGCCGCCGCGCCGTACATCGGGAAGGCCAGGAATTGCTTCAGCCGCAGCATCCAGGGGCCGGGCCTGGGCAGGAAAGACAGCGCCCGCGGCCATACGCCCAGAATCAGGAACGGCAGGGCAAAACCGACGCCGAGCCCCAGGAAGATCAGCATCGCCGAGGTCACGCTTTGCGTCAGCGCGAAACCCAGCGCCGCCGCCATGAAGGGCGCGGTGCAAGGCGCTGCCACGGCAACCGCCAGGACGCCCGTGAAGAATGCGCCGAACGGGCCCGAGCGCTGCGCCAAGCTGTCGCCGACCGTGACCGAGCCCACTTCAAACACGCCTGACAAATTCAGGCCCACGGCAAAGATCAGCAGCGCAAAGCCGGCAACCGCGATGGGTTCCTGAAGCTGGAATCCCCAGCCCACCACCGCCCCGCCCTGGCGCAGCAGCACGATGACGGCACCGAAGACGAGGAAACTCAAAATCGCGCCCGCGCTGTAGGCAAAGCCTTCGCGTGCCGCCTCGTGATGCTCGCGGCCGCTATGCCCCGCGAGCGCCAGCGCCTTCATCGCCAGGATCGGCAGCACGCACGGCATGGCATTGAGAATTATTCCGCCCAGGAACGCCGACAGAATGGCGATCCACAAGGTGATGCCGCCCGCTGCTGCATCGTTGGTGGTTTGCGAGCCCAAAGCGTCCGGCACCGGCCCGGAGGGTGCATCGACATTGAGCGCCTGGATCGAGCCGTCGGAGGATTTCAGCACTAGCACGCCGGTGAGCGCGCCGCCCATCGCGGCGGCCTTGTCGCCCGGCGTCAGCCGCAGCACCAGACCGTCCTTGGTGAAGCCCATCTTCTGCGGGGCGCTGCCTTTGACGATGCCGGGCTTGTCGGGAAAGAAACTCGCTTCCACCGGATGCGCCGTCGCCAGCGCGGGCGCGGCGGCATAAATGTCGAGAGTCTTCGACAGCGCGTAATTCAATTTCCAGGGCGAAACCACAGGCAACAGGTTGCGCGCGGCGGCGAAGTCCTTCGCCACATTCGCATCCGGCGCGGCGGGACCGATCTTGAGCGGCAGGGTCAAGCTCGCCTCTTCCGGCACGCAGATGTCCTTGCACACCAGCCAGTCCACCGCCGCCTTGAGCGTGACCGTGTCGCCAACCTTGGCGCTGGCGGGCACTGTCAGCTTCTGCATCAGCCAGAGCTTGCCCTCATAGCCGTAATCCATCAGGGGGCCGACCGGCAGGCGCTTGGGTGTCGGCCATTGAATCGCCCCCGCGCTCCAGCCCTGCGGCAAGGTCCATTTGATCTCGCTGGCGGCGCCGGCATCGCCGGGATTGATCCAGTAAGTGTGCCAGCCTTCGCGGATATCCTCTTCCAGCGCCACGGTGATCGTGCCGCCGGGCGGCACGGCGGTATCTTCCGCCACCAGCCGGGCATGCACCTTGGGCAATTCGTCGATGCCTTGCGCCAGGGCCGGTGTTGCGGCCAGAAGACCGAGCAGGATCAGGAGTTTTTTCATGGCGGTGACCTATATCCGTTTGACCGGTTCTTCGCTAGGTGAAGGCAAAAGGTTACGCTGACAGAGGGTTACCGGCATGCGAGTTACAGGCGGAAAACTGGGCGGAAGGCGGTTGATCGCGCCGGATGACGCCCGCGTGCGCCCCACATCAGATCGGACGCGCCAGGCGATTTTCAATATCCTGGAACATCGCGATTTCAACATCGGTTTTACGGTGGAAAACGCCGCCGTCGCCGATCTGTTCGCCGGGACCGGCGCCTTGGGCATCGAAGCGGTTTCGCGGGGGGCGCGTTTTTGCCTGCTGGTGGACGATTCCGCCGAAAGCCGCGCTTTGCAACGGGAGAATATCGAAGCCCTTGGCCTGACCGGCGTCACCAAGATCTGGCGGCGCGACGCCACCGACCTGGGCCCGCTGGGCGCGGGCGCGGGCGGACCGTTCAATCTGGTTTTCCTGGATCCGCCCTATCGCCAGAACCTGGTTGCGCCGGCGCTGAAAAGCCTGCGCGAGGGCGGTTGGTTGACAAAACAGGCATTACTGATTGCCGAAACCTCCAAAGGCGAAGCCTTCGAGGCGCAAGGCTTTGAACGCCTCGACACGCGCGACTATGGCGAAACGGAAATCACTTTTCTCAGCCTGGAGCGCTAGCGCTCAGGCTTATTGTTTTGCGCGCGGCCGAACGGAAAACCGCTGCACACTTTTCCTGGCCGCGCTTACCGCCGACCGAATAACCGCTCGATATCGGCGAGCTTCAGCTCCACATAGGTGGGGCGGCCGTGATTGCATTGGCCGGAATGAGGCGTCGCTTCCATCTCGCGGAGCAGCGCATTCATTTCATCGCCATTGAGGCGGCGGCCGGCGCGCACGCTCATATGGCAGGCCAGGGTGCCGGAAACTTCCTCCAGCCTTTCCTTGAGGGACAATGCATTGCCGGTCTCGGCGATCTCGTCGGCCAGATCGCGCACCAGACCCTTGACGTCCAGCTTGCCCAGCATGGCGGGCACTTCGCGCACCATCACTGCGTCCGGACCGAAGGCTTCGATAATCAGTCCCAATTCCGCCAGCTCGGCGGCCCGCGCCGTGACCCGGCCAACTTCGGCAGGGTCAAGCTCCACCACTTCGGGGATCAGAAGCGGCTGGCGCGCGATGCCGCCATCGGCCAGGGCTTTTTTCATCCGCTCATAAACCAGCCGCTCATGCGCGGCATGTTGGTCGACGATGACGATGCCGTCGGCGGTCTGGGCCACGACATAGGTTTCATGCAGTTGCGCGCGGGCGACGCCCAGCGGCGTTTCGCCAAGCGGCATATCGGCGGCGGGGGCTTCTTCCACCCGGCCGGAAACAGGCGCACCGCCCGCGAACAGCGAGGACGGCTCGCGCAGGCCCGGCTGATAGCCGGACGAAGGATAGGATGATGGAAAATTCGGCGTGAAGGTTGGGGCTTGCCGCTGAAAGGCCGACAGAGCGGCACCGGCCACCGTGGTCGAAGCGCGATGTCCCGCCTGCGCCAAGGTCGTCTTCAGCGCGCCTACGATCAAACCGCGCACCAACCCGCCATCGCGGAAACGAACTTCGGTCTTGGCGGGATGCACATTCACATCCACGAAAGCCGGATCGCATTCGAGAAACAACGCCAGCGCCGGGTGGCGATCGCGCGCCAGGAAATCGGCATAGGCGCCGCGCACCGCGCCGATCAACAGCTTGTCGCGCACCGGCCGGCCGTTGACGAACAGGAATTGCATTTGGGCATTGGCGCGGTTGTAGGTCGGCAGTCCGGCATAGCCGGTCAGCGTCATGCCCTCCCGCGCGGCATTCACCTGGGCCGCATTGTCGTGGAAATCGCGGCCCATGATGCGGGCGAGCCGCGTCAGCCGGCTTTCCAGCAGGTCGCGCCCCGCTTCCAGATCCAGCACCCGCCGTCCATCCACCGTAAGCGTGAAAGCAACATCGGGCCGCGCCATCGCCAGCCGCTTGACGACATCCAGGGTGGCGAGGTCCTCGGACCGCACGCTTTTGAGGAATTTCAACCGCGCCGGGGTGGCATAGAACAGTTCGCGCACCTCCACCCGCGTGCCGTGCTGGCCCGGACCGCGAAAAGCCGCAGGGCCCGGCCCGCTGACGGCGCCGCCCTCGACGTGAATCGCATGCGCCTCGCCGGCCGCTGTGCGGCTGGCGATGGACAGGCGCGCCACCGCCCCGATGGACGGCAGCGCCTCGCCGCGAAAGCCCAGGGTTTCGATATGCGAGAGATCGTCCTCGCCATCGCGCTGCGGCAACTTGGAGGTGGCATGGCGTTCGATGGCGAGGCGAAGCTCGTCCGCCTCCATGCCGCCTCCATTGTCTTCCACCAGGATCAGATCGGCGCCGCCATTGGAGGTGGCGATATCGATGCGGGATGCACCGGCATCGAGCGCGTTCTCAATCAGTTCCTTCACCGCCGCGGCTGGCCGCTCCACCACTTCGCCGGCAGCGATGCGGTTGACCGTTCCTTCGGAAAGGCGACGGATACCCAACCTATCCCTCTTTCAAGAATTGACGCGCCAGGATCTTGCCCTCTTCCACGCCGGGCTGGTCGAACGAATTCACGCCCATCAACCGCCCCATCAAAATGGTCTCCAGCATGAAATGCATCATCAGGGCGCCCATTTCGAATTCATCCACTTTGGCGAGATGGATCTGGCGCACCGGGCGGCCGTTCTTCGACAAGGTCTGCGCCGTGGCGCGGGATTCCGCATCCACCAGATCGCCGAGCCGTTTGCCGGCGAGATAATCCAGGCCCAGCTTTTTGGCGCGGGCACGCGGCACCGCGGGGCCTTTGCCCTTGGTGTCGACGCTGACCAGGGTGAACAGCGCATTTCCCGGACCGTCACGGAACAGCTGCAACTGGCTGTGCTGATCGACCGGTCCCAGCACGGAGACAGGCGTCGAGCCCTTGCCGTCTTTGCCCAGGCTCTCCGCCCAAAGCTGCCGCCACCAGCCGCCGAACACCTGCAGCTTGTCGGCATAGGGCCACAGAATGGTGGTGGCGAGTTTGCCTTCCGCCGCCAGCGCCTGATGCAGCGCCGCGCCGACAGCGGCAGGCGCGTCGGCGGCGGCTTTGGCCGTCAAAGTCGCATCCAGCACAGCCTGCGCGCCGGCACGCAGTTTCCTGACATCGATTCCCATCAGAATGGCCGGCAGCATGCCGACCACCGTCAGCACGGAATAACGTCCGCCGACACCGGTGGGATGATCCAGACGCGGCGCGCCGATGCTGTCCGCGAAGTCCGCCAGCGGACTCGCATGCGGCTCGGTGATGATGGTGAAATGCTTCTTCAGCGATCGGGCGCCTGCTTTTTCCAGCGCTTCGACTGCGGTCAGCACCTGCATCAATGTTTCCGCCGTGCCGCCCGATTTCGAGATGGCGATGAAATGGGTTTTCTTGAGATCGAAACGCTTGAGCGCCGCCGCCCAGGAAAAAGGATCCGGATTGTCGTGGAATTCCACATAGGGCGTGGTGACGCGGCGCAGCGCCGTCAGCGCCTGACCGCCCAGCGACGAGCCACCGATTCCCAGCACCGCCACCGTCTTCATGCCCTTGATGCCGGCGGCAAGCTTCGCTGCCGCCTTCAGATCGTCCGTCCGTGACGGGATGCCGAGAAGTTCCAGGGCGCCGCATTGTCCGCGCAGCCAGTCCAGCGCATGGTTCGCATCGGCCAGCGCCTTGTCGTAACCGGCCCTGGGGATCGCTCCCTTGCCGGACAAGGCGAGATCGAGGGAAACGCGGACAGGCGAATTCTTTGATGACGAGTTCTTTGATTCGGGCATGGTTCTGACTCTAGCAGAAGGGTTTCGGGGAAAGCCCTGCCCTGGTCAACAGATGCTCAGGGCCGCGGCGGCGGCGTTGGTTTCACCACCGGCTTTACAACGGGTTTGGCGGCGGGAGTTTCCGCTTGGCCGGAAGGTTGGCCAGGTGCCACAGGCGCGGCGCCGGTCGTCCCCTGGGGCGGCGTTTGCGACGGCCTGACCGGCGGCTTGGGCGTTTGCGGCACCGCCTTGCCCTCCACCGGCGTACCGGCGACGACCACGGTCAGGCGCGCCGGATCGAACAGCCGCTTCGACACCCGCTTCACATCGTCCAAACTCACCGCCTGGATCAGGGCATTGCGCCGGGCGACATAGCCGATATCCAGGCCCTGGCGCTGGAACGTGCCAAGCTGGGCGGCGATCCCGGCATTGGAGGCGAAAGCGATTGGGAACGAGCCTGTCAGGAAAGTCTTGGCATCGTCGAGTTCGGCCTGGGTGGCGCCGCTGGCGGCGAAACCGCTCAGCGTGTCCTTCACCACCTGTATGGTCTGGCGCACCGCATCGGCGCGGGTGGCGACCGATCCCACCATCACGCTGGCCTTGCGATAGCTGGTGAGCGCGGTGCTAATGCCATAGGTGAGGCCGCGCTTGACGCGCACTTCATCGGTCAGGCGCGAAGAAAATCCGCCCCCGCCCAGAATATAATTGGCGACATAGCCGGGAATGAAATCGGGATCGGCGCGCATGATGCCCGGCAGTCCGAACAGGATGGTCGGCTGCGGCACCGGCATCTGCAGCACATGCACGCCGGGATTGCCCAACCGTCCGATATCGGGCAGCAGCGGCGGCGTGGTGCTGGGCACGGGCTGGAACGTATCGCCCAGAAGCTTTTGCGCCGCCGGCGCGGTGATATCGCCGGCCACGGCGATCTGCAGATTGCCCTTGACCCAATGGCTTTTCGCGAAGCCGCGCAGATCCTCAACCGTGATGGCGGAAATGCTCGCGACGTCGCCGTCGCTGGGATGGCTGTAGGGATGGCCGTTGAAAAAGGCCTTGGAAAACGCGCGCCGCGCCACGGTGGGTGGACGGCTGTTGCCTTCCTGGATGCCCTGGATCATCTGCGCGCGCACCCGCGTCACGGCTTCGGCATCGAAACGGGGGTGGGTCAACGCCATCTGCAGCAGATGCATCGCCAGGGGGGCATTTTCGCTCAAGGTGACGACCGAGATCACCATATCGTCGCGTTCGACGCTGGCGCGCAGTTGGATGGCATGGTCCGCCAGCGCTTCCTGGAAGGCGCGCGAATCCAAATTGCCCGCGCCTTCGTCGATCAGCGCCGCGGTGAAGGAGGCAAGACCCGCCTTGGCCGCCGGATCATAGGCCGAGCCCGCCGGCAGGGTGATGGAGAAGGCCACGATCGGAACGGTGTGGTCCTCGCTGAACCAGACTTCCGCCTTCTTTCCGAGATCGAGCGCCTTGATGTCGGCTGCGGATGCAGGCGTCAGCGCCGCGAGCGACAGGCACAATGCTAGGGCGACCCGCAATTTCATTTTGCGGCTCCCGGTTCCAGATAAACACTGACGGCGTTGCGCCGGAAAAGCCGCTGGGCCGCTTTTTGAATGCCGGATGCGTCCACGGCGCGGATGCGGGTGGGCCATTCATTCACGTCATCCGCCGTCAGTCCGATCATCAGCGCCTGGCCATAGGCCGACGCCATCGCGAACTGGCTGTCGCGGCGATAGGTGACCGAAGCAATCAATCCGGTCTTGGCGCGCGCCAGCTCCGACGCCTTGGTCTGGGAGACCGAGAAGGTCTGCATCACCTGGTCCACGGCCTTCTCCAGCGTTTCCAGCGAAACGCCAGCCTTGGGCACGGCATAGACCGAGAACTCGCCCGCATCGCGGGCATACCCGTCATAGGAAGCCCCTGCATCGGTGGCGAGTTTCTTTTCCTCCACCAGCACGCGGTAGAGCGTCGCCGTCTGATCGCCGCCCATGATCTGGGCCAGGGTCTCGAAACTTTCCGCCTGCCCCGGCGCCGCCTGGGCATAGGACGGCACCCGATAGATGCGCTGGAACAGCGGCACCTGAACGTCGGCGCGGACCAAGGTCATGCGGGTCTCGGTCAGGCGCGGCGGCTCGGAAAATTCCGACCGCGGCTGGAGCGGCCGCGCGGCGACCTTGCCGTATTCGGCCTGGGCCATGACACGGATCTGATCCGGCGTGACGTCGCCCGCAATGATCAGGGTCGCATTGTTGGGTGCGTAATGATGCTTGTAGAAATCCTGCGCCGAAACCCTGTCGATGCGGCGCACTTCTTCCGGCCAGCCCAGCACCGGGCGGCCATAGGGATGCGACATGTGCAGCGCCGCTTCCATCTGCTCGCCCATCAGGGCCTGCGGATTATTCTCCACCCGCATGCGGCGCTCTTCCAGCACCACGTCGCGCTCGGTGGTGACGTTGTTGTCGGAGAGATCGAGGTTGACCATGCGGTCCGCCTCCAGATCCATCGCCAGCTTCAGCCGGTCGGCCGCGATCTGCTCGTAGAAGGCGGTATAGTCATGGGTGGTGAAGGCATTGTCCTCGCCGCCATTCTTGGCGATGGTCTGGGCATAAAGATCGCCCGGCGTCTGCTTGGTGCCGCGGAACATCATATGCTCGAAGAAATGCGCCAGGCCCGAGATGCCGGGCGGATCGTCCACCGCGCCGACCTTGAACCACAGCATCTGCGTCACGACGGGAGCACGGTGATCGGGGATCACCACCACCTGCATGCCGTTGGGCAGCGCGAATTGGAAGGTCTGGGCCGCCGGCGCGGGAGCCGAAACGGCTTGCGGCGCCGACGCGGCGGGCACGGCGGCAACCGTCACCAGCAATAGGGCGAGAAGCGCTCTCCTAGAACCAGTCAAACCAGCCGCCGCTGCTCTTGTCGGTTGCGCCCTTGGCGGAAGGCGCCGCTTTGGCGGGACTGCCCAGAATGCGATCCGTGAAACTCGGATCCGCGCCCTGCATATTCTTCTCGTCGGACTGGAGCTGGGCGCGAACCGTGGGGTCGGCGTTCTGAACCCCGGCATTGGCCAGCAGCATTTTTTCGCTGGGCGAATAATTGCCCGACATCTGGGCCGCGACGGTCGCCGGATCGCCGGTGTTGAACATCGCCACTTCCGCCGAGGAGGTCGGATCGGTCTGGTTGAGCGGCGCGGCGCCGGGCGAAGGCGGCCGCAGATTGAAATCGGGCGGGATGATCAACGGCGCCTTGGTGGTGACGGCGAATTCGTCGGGCGATTGCTTGGTAAGCCCTGCCTCCTCGCGAAGCGAGCTGCAGGCCGCCAGCGCCGCCAGGCTGGCACCCAGGACCGCGAAACGAAGGACACGCATGGACCGCATCGGCTACTCCAATCGCTCAGGCTTCGGCTTGAGGCTTGAGCACTTCATAAATGATCGCGACGGCGCCAAAGGTGATGGCGATATCGGCAATATTGAAGACATACCAGTCATAGCCGAACCCGTAAAAGTGGAAAAAATCGGCCACCCGGCCATAAACCAGCCGGTCGATCAGGTTCCCAAGGGCGCCCCCGATCACCAGGCCCACGCCCACAGCCAGGGAAAGACTGGTCATTCCCCACAGCCAATAGCCAAGTCCTGCCACCGCCGCCAGGGATACCAGCACCAGCAAAGCCGTGCCCCAGACGCTGGAAGCGGGAAACAGCCCATAGGAAACGCCCGGATTCCACACCATCACCAGATTAAAAAACGGCAACACCGGAATCGCCTGGCCCGGCCCCATATGGAGAAAGCCGGCGCCATAGAGCATGCCGAATTTCGAACCCTGGTCGGCGAACAGTGCCGCCGCCGCCGCCACCAGACCCCATTCCCGCGGCCGGGGCTGGCTCATGCCGGGCTCTTTTCGGGCTGATCGGCTACGGCCGCATCGCAACGGTCGCAGAGATGCGGGTGTTTTTTATGCGTGCCGACTTCGGTCAGCACCCGCCAGCAGCGCTCGCATTTTCCGCCCGGCGACAGGTTGGCGATCACGGCCACGCCCTTCACATCCGGGAGGGCGAACGCCGTTCCAGGCGCATCGCCCGAAACGATCCCGATGCCGGACGTGATCGTGACTTCGTCGAAGGGAATGGATTTGAGAATATCCGCATCGGCTTTGTCGGCGATATAGAGCGTGGGCGCCGCTTCCAGGCTGGAGCCGATCTTCTTGGCGGCGCGTTCCAATTCCAGTGCGCCGGTGACGACGCGGCGCAGTTCGCGCACGCGCTTCCATTTTTCGATCAACGCCGGATTGGCCCAGGAGGATGGCACCGCGAAGAAGGTTTCCAGATGCACGCTTTCGGCTTCGGGAAAGCGCGACAGCCAGGCCTCTTCCATGGTGAAGCACATGATGGGCGCAAACCAGGTGACGACGCGGCGGAAGATCTCGTCCATCACCGTGCGGGCTGCCCGCCGGCGGACGGCACGGGCGGCGTCGCAATACAGAACGTCCTTGCGGATGTCGAAATAGAAGGCCGAAACTTCGTTGGTGCAGAAATTGAACAGGGTGGCGGTGACGCGGTTGAAGTCGAACCCGGCATAGCCTTCCCGGACCTGGACATCGAGTTCGGCCAACTTGGCCAGCATGAATCGTTCCAGTTCCGGCATCTGCCCGATGTCGATGCGTTCCTTTTCGTCAAAGCCCGCTAGATTGGCGAGCAGGAAACGGATGGTGTTGCGCAGCCGGCGATAGGCTTCGACATTGGCCTTGAGGATGTCCTGCCCGATGCGCAGATCCTCGGTGAAGTCCGAAGACGCCGCCCACAGGCGCAGGATTTCCGCCCCGTTCTTTTCCGCGATCACCTGGGGCGCCAGGGTATTGCCCAGCGATTTGGACATTTTGCGGCCCTGGTCGTCGAGCACAAAGCCGTGGGTGAGAACCCCCTTGTAGGGCGCGCGGCCGCGCGTGCCCACCGACTCCAGCAGCGAGGACTGGAACCAGCCGCGATGCTGGTCCGAGCCTTCGAGATAAAGATCGGCCTGCGGCGCCTTGGGCCAATGCGGGTCGATGGGATTTTCCACCGTGAAGACATGGGTCGAACCGGAATCGAACCAGACGTCCAGAATGTCCTTCACCTGCTCGTAATCGTTCGGATTGCGGCCTTCGCCCAGGAACCGTTCGGGCGCAGAGGTGAACCAGGCATCGGCGCCTTCAGCGGTGAAAGCTTCTTCGATGCGCTGGAAGACCGCCGGATCGTTCAGGACCTGGCCGGATTTCTTTTCGACGAAGATCGCCAGCGGCACGCCCCAGGCGCGCTGGCGCGACAGCACCCAGTCCGGACGGCCTTCCACCATGGCGCCGATGCGGTTCTGTCCGCGCGGCGGATACCATTTGGTCTCGGCGATGGCGGTCATCGCCATTTCGCGCAAGGTCTTGCCGCCGAAGCCCGGCATCTTCCGATCGATGGCGACAAACCATTGCGGCGTGGCGCGGAAGATCACCGGCGCCTTGGAACGCCAGCTGTGCGGATAGGAATGGCGCAGATTGCCCTTGGCCAGCAGCTTGCCCTTCTCGATCAGAGCCTTGATCACCGCGCCGTTGGCGTCGCCGTCCTTGCCTTCCGGCGTGAGGATTCGCTTGCCCGCGAAATACGGCACCTTGGGGCCGTACGAGCCGTCGGGCTCGACCAGGCTGAAGGCGTCGGGATTTTTCGCGGCATATTCCGAATAGGTCGAGGTCATCAATTCGAAATCGTCTTCGCCATGACCGGGCGCGGTATGGACAAAGCCGGTGCCGGCATCGGCGGTGACATGCGCGCCGGCCAGCAGCGGCACTTCGAACTCGTAACCCAAGCTGCGGAAGGGATGCCCGCACACCAACGTGGACAGCTCTGCTTGCTCGACCGTGCGCACGCGGCTCAGCATCATCTTTGCTTGCTTCGCGACATCCTCGGCCAAAAGATCCGCAAGAAGTAATTGCTCTCCAGGCTTTGCCAGCGAGCCATCGGAAGCATCCGCGATCTGATAAAGCCCATAGGAAATTTCGGGCGAGAAGGCGATGGCGCGGTTGCCGGGAATGGTCCAAGGCGTCGTCGTCCAAATGACAACAAACGTATGCGCCAAATCCGGACTGTCCGTCTTTCCCAACGCTGTCGGCACGCCTTCGTTGGCATGTCGCACGCGAGCAGAAGAGACGGGGAATTTCACATAGATCGCGGGCGAGGATTTCTCGTGATACTCGACCTCGGCATCGGCCAGCGCGGTCTTCTCCACCGGCGACCACATCACCGGACGGAAGCCGCGATAAAGAAGCCCGTTCTCCACGAACTTCATCGCCTCGCGGGCGATCACCGCCTCGGCCCGGAAATTCATTGTCGTATAGGGGCGCTCGAAATCGCCGATCTGGCCCAGTCGCTTGATCTGCTCGCGCTGCACATTCAGCCAATGGCTGGCGAACACGCGGCAGTCGCGGCGCAGAACGTCGGTGGGGACTTCGTCTTTCGATTTGCCTTCGGCGCGGTACTGCTCCTCCACCTTCCATTCGATGGGAAGGCCGTGACAGTCCCAGCCGGGCACATAGGGCGCATCCTTGCCCAGCATTCCCTGGCTGCGCACGACGAAATCCTTGAGAATGTGATTGAGGCCGGTGCCGGAATGGATGTCGCCATTGGCGTAGATCGGCCCGTCATGCAGGATAAAAAGCGGCCTGCCCCGGGCGCGGTCGCGCATTTTTCCGTAAAGGTCGATCGCGGCCCAGCGCGCCAGCCATTTCGGCTCAGCCTCGGGAAGGCCGGCCTTCATGGGAAAGTCGGTGGCGGGCAGGAACAGGCTGGCGCGATAGTCCTGCGCCGGGGCCTCGTTTTTGGGTGGATTGGACATGATCCGGCGCTTCTAACAGTGCGACGGAAAGCCGTCCAGCGCGGGGGCCCCAGGGGTATTGGCCAGGATTTTGCGCGCCGCCCGGGCATCGGCGCCGATCTGGGCGATCAGGGCGTCAAGGCTGGCGAATTTTGCCTCGGGGCGGATATAGGCGATCAGCTCCACCGACAGATGCTTGCCGTAGAGGTCGCCATCGAAATCGAACAAATGCGCCTCCATCAGCGGCACATCGATCTGGTACATGGGACGGATGCCGAAATTGGCGACGCCGTCATGGCGCCCGACTGGCTTTTCGTTCTCCAGGATGGTGACGCGAACGGCATAGACGCCGAATGCCGGCGCCAGACAGTGCCCCAGATGCATGTTGGCGGTGGGAAACCCCATTTGCCGGCCACGCGCATCGCCATGCTCGACCCGCGCTTCCACCGCCCACCAGCGGCCCAGGAGCCGCGCCGCCTCTTCCGGCATCGCGGCCTTCAGGCTGGCGCGAATGCGGCTGGAGGATATCTTTTCCGCCGCCGCGTCGCCGGTGATTTTCGCAGCCGTCACCATGTCGAAACAGGTGACCGAAAAACCTTCCATCTCACCCATATAGCTGAGGGTGGCGACATTGCCGCCGCGTCCCTGGCCGAATTCGAAATCGGGGCCGACCACCGCGCCGGAAAGGCCCAGCCCCTTGACCAGGACATCGCAAACGAAATCCGGCGCGCTGCGTTTGGCCATGCTTTCATCGAAGGTCAGCGCGAACATGGCGTTCACACCCAGTTCGGCCAGCAGCCGCGCCTTGGCGCGGAGCGGCGTCAGCCGGATGGAATCGGGCCGGGGATGAAAAAATTCGGCCGGGTGCGGCTCGAACGCCAGGACGGCCAGCGCGCTTTTGCGCTCATCGGCCAGGGCGCGGGCCTGGGCGATCAGGGCCTGGTGGCCGCGATGAACGCCGTCGAAATTGCCGATGGCGACAACTGCGCCCTGGTAGATCGCCGGCACGTCCTCGAAATGGCGGAAGATGCGCATCTTCAGCTTTTCGGGCGCTTGGGCGCGAGCACCAGGGCCTCGCCCGTGACCACGATTTTTCCATCGACCGTGCATACGCAGTCCAATACGACTTCGCGGCGCTCGCGGATTTCCTTGACGGTGCAGGTGGTGGTGACCGTATCGCCGATCCGCACCGGCGCCTTGAAATCGGTACGGGCGGAGACGAAAATCGTCCCCGCGCCCGGCAGTTTCATGCCGATCACGGCGGAAATGAATCCGATGGACAGCGCGCCATGCGCGACGCGGCCACGGAAGATGGTCTTGCGCGCGTAATCTTCGTCGAAATGCACGGGATTGAGATCGCCGGTCGCTTCGCCGAAGATCTGGACATCGCGCTCGGTGACGGTCTTTTCCATGCTGGCGGACTGACCAAGCACAAGATCCTCGTAATACACGCTCACCATCGCAAGGTCCGCATCGCCGCTTTGGCCCGGACATCGGCGTTCGCAAACATTTCACCCAGATGCCGGGCGGTGTAGGGCTCGATCTCCTCGCCATGCAGGCCATCGGCGATGAACAAAGCCTCAAGGCCCGCATCCTGCGCGCCCCTCAGATCGGTGATGAGCGCATCGCCGATGGCGAGCGCCTTTTTGGGCCGGCCTGCTTCTTTCAGCGCCTTGTCATAGATCGCGGGGTACGGCTTGCCGTAATAGACGACAGGGCCGCCGATCGCCTCATAGGCCTTGGCCAGCGCGCCGGCGCACCAGCAGAGCTGGCTGCCGCGATAGACCTTCAGATCGGGATTGGCGCACAGCATGGTGAGATTTTTGGCCCGCATCGAAGTCAGTATATCGGAATAATCGTCCGGCGTTTCGGTGAGGTCGTCCACCAGCCCGACGCAAAGCGCCACATCCGCCTGATCGATGCCCACGCGGGTCAGGTCGATCCCGGTTAACAGGCCGGTGTCCTGTTCCGGCCCAATATAGTAAAGTGCAAGCGATCTGCCTTGCTCCCTGGCCGGCCCGGTCCTGGCCGTCAGATCGTCCCGCGCGGCACCGCCCGAAGTGACAATTGCGTCGTAGCAGTCGGTGGCGACGCCGATGCGCCGAAACTGATCCTCGACCGATCCGGGCAGGCGCGGCGCGTTCGACAACAGCACCACCGGGCCATGCTGGCGGCGGAATTGCCTCAGCGCCTCGGCGGCTTCCGGAAAGGGGGCGTGACCGTTATGCACCACCCCCCAGATGTCGCAGATCAGCGCGTCATGGTCGCGCGCGATTTCGGAAAGACCGGTGATCAGGCGGGGCGGGGGCATTTGCGTCCCCGGATCGCATGGGCCGCAAGAGCCGTCAACAGATTCCGCGTTTCCGCCGGCCGCTCGCATAAACTCGCGGCGTTCGCTCCTTTCGCATGTCCGCCGGACATGCTCACGCGCTTCGCGCGCCGGCGCTCACCCAGCTTTGCGGAATTGGACCACCGGCGCGGCCTCGACCGGGGCCCTGGAGGCTTCTTCGCGCACGGCGCGCGGTTCACCGAACAGGAAGCCCTGGGCGTAATCGACGGTATAATCGAGGAGCTGCACCACGGTTTTTTCGTCCTCGACACGTTCGGCGATCAGGTTGAGGCCGTGGCGGGAAAGCAGCTTCTTGAAATCCTCGGCGGCGACGGCGGCGCCGGCATCGTTCATGCCGCGGGTCAGCATATCGGCGCGCACTTTCAGGTGACGGAAGCCCATCGCCTTCAGCCTGACGAAATCCAGCGCCAGGGTTTCGACATGGTCCATCGACAGCGCAAAACCCAGTTCGGCCAGGCGCGCGAGATTCTGTTCGCCGATGCTGCCTGCCTTGAGGATCGCGTCTTGGGAGAATTCGAAGATGATCTGGCCCGCGAGATCGCGATTGGCCTGCATGTAATCGAGGAATTGGGGGAAGAATTCCGCGTCGGTCAGCGTGTCGCCGGAAATATTGCAGAACACTCCGATGTCGCGGCTCTTGAGCGTGAGGCGGCGCACGATCTGGACGCAGCGGAACAGCAGGAGATTGTCCACCACGCTCATCAGCCCGGCGGGCGCAGCGACCTTGATATATTGCGCCGGCATGATCACCGAACCGTCCTCGGCGCGCAGCCGCGACAGGGCTTCGTAAAAGCGCAGCTTGCGCTGCGGCAGACTGACGATGGGCTGGAGATAGAGATCGACGCGATTTTCCTCCAGGCTGGCGCGGATGGTTTCCAGAAGATCGCCCTCGCCCATGCTGGCGAGATAGGCGCCGGCGCTGCCCTGGCGGCGGCCCGTCTGCATCACCTGCTGCGGCCCGATCTCGACTTGCGTAGCGCGCGCGGTTTTGGAGATGCGGCCGGCGAATTCGCGCATCAGACTCTCCAGAACCTGAAGTTCGGAAACGATCTTCTTGCCTTGTGCGTCGGTGCGCGCCTCCAACTGGATGGAAAGATCGTCCATCCGGTGACTGGTATTGGCGAGAGATGCCTCGAACTCCAGCGTCATGCGCCGCAGCGCCGCGATCTCGCGCGCCGTGGCGTGCTTGTCGTGCCGGCGGGCCAGGGAGGCGGAGATTTGCCGGGTGAAGAGAAAGGCGAGCGCACCCGAGAGAATGCCGATCGGCCATCCGGAAAACAGCGCCAAGGCTGCGCCCAAAGTGGCGCTGGCAAAGAGGCAGGTCAGCATAACGAGGAACCGGGTCATGGCCCACTCCAGACAAATTCATGGGCGAGTCTGGAGGCTGACCGTTTCCAATTTGTTAACCGGAATTTTTCCGGCTTTTCCGGCGTGCGATAGTTATCAAATGGTTACCAGAAAAAAACCCCGGCATCGCTGCCGGGGTCTTATGTCTAACGATTGTGATGGCGGGCAGGATCGCCATCGCCGTCCCGATCATGCCGGCCGTCCTGTCGCGGCGCCTGCTGTTGCGGCGGCGCGGGCTGCGGCGGTGATTGCGGTGCTTGGCGAATCTGCGGCGCCTGCTGCTGCACGGCGTTGTTGCGAAAATCGCTGCGGCCGAAATCGCGACGATTGGAATCATGGCGATCAAAATTGGGCCTATCGCCATTAGAGCGATCCAGGTTCGGCCGATCAGAATTCTGACGGCCGCGGTTAAAGTCGCGGCCATCGAATCTGCGATCGTCGGAACGGGGATTGCTCAAACCGCGATTGTCGAACCCGCGATTTTCCGGCACGCGATTCTGGAAGTTGCGATTCCCGAACGTCCGGTTGTTGTCGAAGCGATGATCGTCGAATCGGCGATTGTCGAAACCGCGATCGTTGTCGAAGCGGCCTCGGAAGCCATGGCTGCGGTAGAAATCCAGGCCCAATGACGGACCGTAGCGGCCCTCATGCCACCAGCCCGGACGCGGGCCGCGCCATTCATCGAAGCGCCAGCCGCCATGGATCCAATATTGCCGGCGTCCATACCAATCGCGGTAATAGACCGGACCATTGAACCATTCGTCGCCATAGAAGACCGGCCCGTAATAGACCGGCATGTCCCAATAATCGTCCGGACAGCCATAGTCGTCGCAATAGCCGCCGCTGTCATAGGAGAAGCCGATGCCATTGTCGGGACCGGTGCCATAGGCGCCGCTCGGGCCATAGGCATTGGGATCGGCATAGCCATTGTCATAGCCGTAGCCATAGTCTTGCGCGCTGGCGCAAGCCGACATCGTCGTGGCGCCCCCTGCCACCAGCAATGCGGTCAACACCGCCTTCCAGGACATTCTCATTTCTCGCTCCACCGTTCGCGCAAGATCGCGCTTGTGTCGACGGTGATCCTGGGCGGTTGAACGGCGGCTGAACCGATCGCGGCGGGATTGTGTTCAGGCAAAAAGAAGACGGCCCCGATCGCCGGGGCCGTCTTCACTACGCGATTCAAGCCTTAGTGGTGATTCTCAGTGGCGATGGCCACCGCCATGGTCGCCGCCGCGCCCGCCGCCACGGTCACCACCGCGCCAACCGCCACGGTCACCACCGCGCCAGCCGTCATGGTCCCGGCCGCGCCAGCCATCGCCGAACGAAAAGCCGATGCTGGGCCCGTAATAGCCGCCATACGCAGGGCCATAATAAGCCGGCGCGTAATAGTCGCAGCGGTAGGGATCGTACCAGCGGCTATAAGGGTCGCAGGAATAGGCAGGCCGATAGGCCGGGCCGTAGTAACCGCCATAATAGCCGGGACCGCCGACGCCGAAGCCGACCACCACGCGTGCATCCGCGGGCGACGAAGCCACCGCGGTGGCGGCGCCTGCCAGCATCACCGCAGCCAGGGCAACTTTCGCGAATTTTTTCATCTTGAGTCTCCTTGCTCAGAACCTGACGCGATCCTGACCGCGTGCGGCTGAACCTCACATGAACAACGTTTTCAGCCGCGGGATGTTCGCCGCACATCGCGAAAGCCTCGAAATCGCCATGATTCATGTTCTGCACCGCTTGTGCGGCGCGCGGGCAAACCCGTTCGCTCGGTACGCAATCGCAACCCATATCTTCCCAAAAAGCGCCGCTTTGCGGACGAAGAAAGCCGGCGCCCGGCAACCGCTTGCCTTGACGTTGGTCTGGACCCCTCCTAAATACCCGCCAGTGGTTTGGCACTCTTACCCATAGAGTGCTGCCATATGATTTTTTTCTTAGTAGAAACAATACTTTAGGAGAGGCACGCATGAAGTTCCGTCCCCTTGGCGACCGCGTGGTCGTCCGCCGCGTCAAAGAAGATACCAAGACCGCCGGCGGCATCATCATCCCCGAGACCGCACAGGAAAAGCCGCAGGAAGGCGAAATCGTCTCCGCCGGCCCGGGCGCCATCGATGAAAAAACCGGCAAGCGCACCCCGCTGGAAGTGAAAGCGGGCGATGTCGTGCTGTTCGGCAAATGGTCGGGCACCGAAGTGAAGATCGATGGCGAAGAGCTCCTGATCATGAAAGAGAGCGACATCATGGGCATCATCGAGGGCCGCAAGGCAAAGAAGTAGTCGCGGCAGGGCTTTGAAAGCCCGCCTCCCCAACCAACAGATTCAACGAAATTCAGGAGACTAACGAATGGCAGCCAAAGATGTGAAATTCGGCGCCGACGCCCGCGAGAAGCTTCTGCGCGGCGTCGACATTCTTGCCGACGCGGTACAGGTGACCTTGGGTCCCAAGGGCCGCAATGTCGTGATCGACAAGAGCTTCGGCGCTCCGCGCACGACCAAGGACGGCGTGACGGTGGCGAAGGAAATCGAACTCGCCGACAAGTTCGAGAATATGGGCGCCCAGATGGTGCGCGAAGTCGCCTCCAAGACCAATGACGCGGCCGGCGACGGCACCACCACGGCGACCGTGCTGGCCCGCGCCATCGTGCGCGAAGGCTCCAAGTCGGTTGCCGCCGGCATGAACCCGATGGATTTGAAGCGCGGCATCGAGAAGGCGGTCGACGCCGTCGTCGCCGATCTCAAGAAGCGCTCCAAGAAGGTCAAGTCGAACGAAGAGATCGGCCAAGTCGGCACGATCTCGGCCAATGGCGACCGCGAAGTGGGCAACATGATCGCCCAGGCGATGGCCAAGGTCGGCAATGAAGGCGTCATCACCGTCGAGGAAGCCAAGAGCCTGGCAACCGAGCTGGACGTCGTCGAAGGCATGCAGTTCGACCGCGGCTATATCTCGCCCTATTTCATCACCAACGCCGAGAAGATGACGGCTGAATTGGACGATGTCGCGATCCTGATTCACGAGAAGAAGCTCACCAGCCTGCAGCCCCTGCTGCCGATCCTGGAAGCCGTGGTGCAGTCGGGCCGTCCGCTGCTGATCATTGCCGAAGAAATCGAAGGCGAAGCCCTGGCGACCCTGGTCGTCAACAAGCTGCGCGGCGGCCTTAAGGTCGCGGCGGTGAAGGCGCCGGGCTTCGGCGATCGCCGCAAGGCCATGCTGGAAGACATCGCCATCGTCACCGGCGGCCAGGTCATCAGCGAGGACATCGGCATCAAGCTCGAGAATGTGAAGATGAACATGCTCGGCACCGCCAAGAAGGTCCGCATCGACAAGGAAAACACCACCATCGTCGATGGTTCCGGCAAGAAGGCCGACATCCAGGCCCGCGTCGGACAGATCAAGGCCCAGATCGAAGAGACCACCAGCGACTATGACAAGGAAAAGCTGCAGGAACGTCTGGCCAAGCTGGCCGGCGGCGTTGCGGTGATCCGCGTCGGCGGTTCGACCGAGATCGAAGTCAAGGAGCGCAAGGACCGCGTCGATGACGCGCTCAATGCCACCAAGGCGGCGGTCGAGGAAGGCATCATTCCGGGCGGCGGCACGGCCTTGCTGTATGCCTCCAGGATGCTCGCCAATCTCACCGGCGACAATGAAGACCAGACCCAGGGCATTGCGATCGTGCGCCGCGCGATCCAGTACCCGATCCGCATCATCGTTCAGAATGCGGGTCAGGAAGCGTCGATCATCGTCGGCAAGCTGCTGGAGCAGAAATCGGCCAATTACGGCTATGACGCCCAGAACGAAAAGTATGTCGACTTCATCGACGCCGGCATCGTCGACCCCACCAAGGTCGTGCGCGTGGCGCTGCAGAACGCGGCTTCGGTCGCCGGCCTGCTCATCACCACCGAGGCGATGATCGCAGACCGTCCGGAGAAGAAGTCTTCCCCGATGCCGGGCGGCGGCGGCATGGGCGGCATGGGCGATATGGACTTCTAAGGCTTGTGGCCCGGCTTGTCCGGGCCATCCAGCCGATCAGAAATGCGAAAGGCCCGGTGGCAACACCGGGCCTTTTCGTTTGGTGTCAGTTCCGGGCGGCCTTCGATATCGCCGCAGATTGAAGTTCCTTGCTCAGAAATGCCGCCGTCGCTTCGTCGGCCTTCGCCCAGGAACTCCAGCGCAGGAAGCCGTGAATCTCGTTGGGCAGGACCAGTTCCTCATACCGCACGTGATGGGCGCGGAGCCGCGCCGCCAGGTCCACCGTCTGCTGAAATTGCACATTGCGGTCGTCATCGCCCTGAATCAGCAGCACCGGCGATTTCCAGTGCGCCACAGCGGCGACGGGTGAGGATTCGAACGCCAGTTTAAGCGCTTTTTCGAGATCGCCCTTTTCGTAGCGGCCGATCTGCATGGCAAGGCTGCTGGTCGGGTTGAAGCCTTCCGACAAGGTGCGCGACATATCGTGCACCCCCATCAGATCGACGCCCGCCTTGAACACATCGGAATTGCGCCCCAGCGCAAGCCCGGTCAGATAGCCGCCGTAAGAGCCGCCCCAGATGCCGATGCGCTTGCCATCGACGCCCGCTAGCCCCTGCAAAAACTTGGCGCCCGCCTGCACGTCCTGATATTCGGCGGCGCCCTGCGCTCCTGCGTGCGGGGGATAATGAAAGGTATGCTCATAGCCGATGCCCAGCCGGTAATTGACCGAAAGCACGACAAAGCCGTGCGCCGCCAGATATTGGTTCACGGCATAGCCATTGGCGTAATAGTCCATGTAGTGCCAGCCCAGCAGCATCTGCCGCGAGGGACCGCCATGGACGAAGATGATGGCGGGCTTGGGAGCCGTCCCGCCGTCCTTGTCAAACAGATCGCCGTGGATGGTGAGACCGTCCGCGGCCTTGAATGTCACCGCTTTGGGTATCGTCAGCGCGCCCTTGGGGAAATCCGCCGGCAGGCCGCCCGTCGAAAGTTCGCGCCGCGATTTTCCGTCTGCGCCGGAAAAACCGATGCCGTGCGGGGTTGTCGCGTCCGCTGCGATGAAGGCGACATGTGCGTCGTCGGGCAGCACCGGCTTTGCTTCCAGCCCCTCGCCGGACGTGACGGCGTTGGCGGTGGCGGCCTCGACCGGCACGCGGAAAATATGACGCCGTTCGCCATCATCCTTGGCCGCACCGCTATTGGCGCTGTAGACCAGAAAGCGCCCGTCGCGGCTTTCCACCACATGCTCGACCATGAATTTGCCGGGGGTCAGCAACAAGGGCTCGCCGCCGCCATCGGCGGAAACCGAATAAAGATGCGCCCAATTGTCGAGGTCGGCGAGAAAGACGATGCGGTTGCCCGCCGCCCAATGCAGGTTGGCGTTGCCTTCGGTCCCGGGATAGGAGCCCAGCAGGGTTTCCGGGCTCTGCCAGACAAGGCTGCCCGCGCCGGTCGCCGCATCGGCGATCCAGATCGACCAGGGATCGGGCGTCTGAACCGTAAGCGGTTTTGGCGGCCCGCCATCGCCGGGCCGGCGAACAAAGGCGATCTTCCTTCCGTCCGGGGACCAACGGGGAGACGATGCCTTGTCCGTCGACGGCGCGGCCCAGGACAGAAATTTGTCCTTCAGGCGATAAAGGCCGATCAACGCGTGATCCTCGCGGCCCGAGACAAAAGCCAGCGCGCTTCCGTCCGGCGACCATTGCAGATCGCTGTCCTTGCCGTGATCGAAGAACAGCTTGACGGGTTTGCTCTTGCCATCCAGCCCCGCGGTCCAGACCGCATGTTCGGCGACAAAGGCGAGTTGGCCACGCGCAGACAATTTGGGCGCGTCCCCTTCCGCGATCTTAACCGGCGCACCGTCCGCGAGCGGCGCCAGCCAGATCGTCACCTTGGGCTGCTCCAGGGACGAGTCCGGGTCCGGCGCCAGATCGCCGGCCGCGGCCCAGTTGGCGTCGTGATCGCCGCCCCGCACATAGACCAGCGTCTTGCCGTCGGGCGAGAAAGTGAGTTGGGTGATCTCCTGGCCGTCATCGCTGCCGTAATGCGTGATCTGGCGCGGCGCATAGTTCGGCGCGTCGGCAACCCAGACATTGCGCACCCCGCGCAGATTGCGCACGAAAGCGATGTGGCCGCCCTGCGCGTTGGCGGCGAGTTCGCTGATGAAGGGGTAATCGAGTATCTGGGCAAGCGTGAAATCGGCGCGGGCCACCGGGGCCGCTCCTGTCTGAAGTGCAGCGCCGAACAGACCAAGAATAGCGAGATGCCAGATCTTTCTCATGCGGATCGCCCCCATCGCAGCGCTCCAGCATAGCGCTACAACTGCGCGCTCGGAAAGGTGCTTGGCGAAACGCTCCGAGATTCGCAAAGGCCAGCAAGTTTCGCTCATTATCCGGGCGTCCGCCGCTCGAATTTGATGCAGGAATTCTAAGTGTTCGACGTGGATGAGGAGATCGAGCGCGCTCGCCAGCGGCCCGGAGGCTGGCCCGTCAGCCCGCTCATGGCGCGGCAGGCGGATCGCGATCGGTGCGCAGTCCCAGAAAATGGCGATACATGGCAACCGAGCGGTTGATATAGGAATTATCCGGAATGACGTCCCTCAAGATCGCCGAAGCGTAGAGCACGCGCGTTAGACTATAAAATCTCCAGGCGCCCTCACTATCGCGATCCAGAAAGTACCAGGTCTGAAAGCTGCCCGGCGCGGCATAGGTGAAGACCGTCCATCGCAATGGCGTGACATTCTCGGTCTCGAGGACAAAATGCGCGCCGTCCGCCGCGATAATGCGAAGGCGCGAAATCGCCTCCTTGCCGGACCGGTTGTCGGCGGCGGCGAAATAGAAATTGCCGCCCATGCGCAATTCTGCGGCCGAAAAATCGCCCCGCTTTTTTTCGAGGTCGGGCCCGTCCAGCGCAACCGCCCGCGTGAACATGTTGTTCCATTGCGTCTCGGTCACCGACCAATAGCGCACTTCGCTCAAGGACGAGATCGCCCCGATCCGCGCCAGCAGCCCATCGGCGCTGCCGGCATATTGGAAATGTCCGGCAAGCCCCACGACAATGGTCGCCGCGCCGGCCGGCCAGGACGTACAGGAGGGCGCCGTCCAGCCCGGGCCCAGATCAGTTTTGCCCCACAGCATTACATGAGGCTGTTCGCCAAGCCGGGGGTAATCGGGGATGGGCTTGGCGCCGCAGGGCGGACTGGGCAATTGTGTCGCGGCAAGCGCCGGGCTTGCCAATAACAGAAGCCCCACAAACGGCAGGAGCCCTGTAAACAGGGCGCCCAGCGAGCGGCGCGTCACAGCCAATTCTGCCAGAGAAACGACGACAATTCGAAGACCTCCAGAAACCGCTCTTGCAGCGGCCTGCGCCGCCAGGTGGCGAGGTCGATCTGTGTTGCCTTTGCGGTGTCGCCGTCGAACATCGTCTGAAATCCCTGGGCCGTCACGCTGCCCAGCACTAGGGCGTCGACCTCGTCGTTGAAGACGACGCTGCGGGGATCGAAATTCGAAGATCCAACTGCCGTCCATACTCCGTCAATGGAGGCGGTCTTGGAATGCAACACTTCATTCTGGATTTCATAGATCTTGACCCCGGCTTCCAGCAAATAAGCGTAGTGCGATCGTCCGATCGCCAGGGCCATCTTGGAGTCGCTATCGCTGGGCAGAAGCAGGCGCACATCGACACCCCGCCGCGCCGCGCCGATCAGATCCTCCTCTTCCTGGTCGGTGGGCACGAAATACGCTGCGCTCATCCAAATATTCTTCTCAGCGTTGCGGATAGCGGATAGAAGCGTGACGTAATAGCGAGGAATCTCCTTATCCGGCGTACTGCCGACGATCCGCACCACCTCGCTGCCCTTGGCCGGAACGGCGGGAAAATATTTTTCCCTGTCCAGGGGCGGACCCTTCTGCGCCGACCAATGCTCCAGAAACAGCGTCTGCAGCTGGGCCACGACCGGGCCGTCGATTTGGAGATCGGTATCGCGCCAGTACTGGCCGGGCTTATTTTCCACGCCGCCGGATTTTCCTGGCCCGGAGCTCTGATAGGTCGAGCTGAGATTGATGCCGCCCACGATCGCGCGCGCACCGTCCGCCACCAGCATCTTGCGATGATCGCGATTGTTGAGGGTGATGGGGTTGAGCGGATTGACGGGATTGAATTCCACCACCTGGATGCCGGCATCCTTCAGGCGCTTGAAGACCTCCGGCTTGGTGGCGTTCGAGCCATAGCTGTCATAGAGGATATTGACCGCGACGCCTTGCTGCTGCTTGGCGATCAAGAGGTCCCCAAGCTGTTCACCATCGGACTCGACGTCTTCGAAGATGTAATATTCCAGGTTGATGGTCGATTTGGCGTTCTTGATGGCGGCGAACATGGCCGCGAATGTGTCGGCGCCGTCCACCAGGAGCCTGGTGGAATTTCCGGAAACCAGGGGCGTCTCCGCGACCGCTTCTTCGATGGCAAGATGGCGCTTGAGAATCCCCGCGTCACCCGGCTCCGGCGCGATCTTGTCGAGCAGCGCCCTACTTTGGCCGGCCGTCAATGGACCTCTGGCCCCCATGATCTTAGGGGCTCCTTGCCCGGGCGGGGTGTCGTCTACCTTCGGCACGGCCGCACAACCCGCCAGAAGCGCGCAGACCGCTAGGAGAACCGGCGTGCGCATGTCATGGGCTTTCCTGTTCCGTTATCTGGACAGAGACGGGCGAATTGGAACGGGCGCACCCGCGCTTCACAAACAACGCATCAGTTCGGGAATCGTTTCCTATTGCCTGCTTCGGCGAACCATATCGACCCTGCGGCGGCCGCAGATCACTCGCCTGTCGCTCTTGGCGCTTCGAGCACCTGCACCGCCTGCCCGCCGCGCGCACCGGCCTCCGACAGCCGCAGCGCGCTGAGCGCCGCACCCGCCAGCGCAAAGCCCACGCCGACCATCAAGGCGATCCGCGTGCCTTCCGCCGGATAGCGCGCCAGCAGCATCGCCACCAGCGCCGCGCCGATGGTCTGGCCCAGCAGCCGCGCCGTCCCCAGCATGCCCGACGCGCCGCCGCTGCGTTCGCGCGGGGCCGCCGCGATCATGGTGCGGTTGTTGGGGGACTGGAACAGACCGAAACCCGCCCCCGCCAGCGCCATGCGCCAGATGATGTCGATGAGCGAGGGATGCACCGGCAGCAGCGCCAGCGCCGCCAGTCCGCCCGCAAACACAATCAGCCCTACCCCGCCCAGAAGCCCGGCCGGATGGCGCTCCGCCAACCGACCGGCAATCGGAGCCGCGAAGCCCACCGCAATCGGCCAAGGCGTGATCAGGAGCCCGATCTGAACGGCGGAATAGCCGAAGCGGTCCTGCAGATAGAAGGGCAGCGCCACGAACGCCATCATCTGGGCGCAGAAAGACGCCACCGAGGTGCAGACCGACAAGGCGAAAATGGGAATGCGCAGCAGGTCGACCGGCAACAAAGGCGATGTGGCGCGGCGCTCGCGGCGCACCAGGATCACGCAGGCGAGCACCGCGAAGATGAATTCCGACAGGAAGAGATAAGGCGCCTCGCCATGGCCGGCGCTGTCGATGGCGGCAATGCCAAGGCCGAAAGTGAGCGCGCTGAGGATTGCACCGCGCCAGTCGAAAGAATGCACCCCGCGCGGCGTGTGCGGCAAGGCGCGCCGGCCGACCAGCACCGCCGCAATACCGACCGGGATATTGACCGCGAAAAGCCAGGGCCAGGTTCCCACCGACAGGATGCCTGCCGCGATGGTCGGGCCCACCGCCGCCGATACCGCCACCACCAGCGCATTGATGCCGATGCCGTGGCCGAGTTGCCCCCGGGGATAGGTGAAGCGCACCAACGCCGCGTTGACGCTCATGATGCCGGCGGCACCGAACCCTTGAACGATGCGCGCCAGGGTGAGCAGCAACAAGGTGTGCGACAGGGCGCAGAACAGCGATGCAATCGTGAACAGCGCCAGGCCCGCCAGATAGATGCGGCGATAACCGATGATCTCGCCCAGCGACGCCAGCGGCAGCAGCGAAATGGTGATGGCGAGCTGATAGCCATTGACGATCCAGACCGAGAAGGAGGGACTGGCATGCAGATCCTGGGCAATGGTGGGAAGCGCGACATTGGCGATGGCGCCGTCGATTACCGCCATGACGATGCCCAGAACGATGGTAAGGATCGCCCAATAGCGCTGGGGCAGCGGCAGGCCGTCTTCGGGTTCGGTCATGAGGGCGTGATAATAGCCCCGGGCCGACACTGCAATTCGATATCGGTCCCATCACCTATGCGAACGGCCCGGTGGTGAAACCGGGCCGTTTGCCTTTTCCCTGGAAAAATTTCAGCGATACCAGTGGCCGCGAACCCAATAACCATGATGCCAGCCGGGGCCGGCGGCCACCACGCAGCCCGCCAGCACCGGGGCCACGGTCAGAATCAGGATCATGGCGGTCACGCCGTTGCGCAGATGTCTTTTCATTGTTGCTGCCTCACGCTCAATGGCCAATCTGGTGGCTGACGGCGTTTTCCTGCTGGTTCAGGGAACGGTCTTCGGCGCGGGTGATGTGGCTGCCATTGTTGCTGGCGTCGAAGCGTTCTTGCGCCCGGATGCCGCGATCCTCGGCATGAAGGTCATGCGCCTGAGCGGTCGTGATCTCGCCCTCGCGGCGTTCCGCATTGATGCGGCGATCCTGATGGTTAAGACGGACGTTGACTTCGGCGCGGCGCGGATGGCCGGCGCGCCAGCCCATTGCACTGGCCGAACTCGCGGACAGGGCCGTGACAGACAGGGCAAGCAGCGATGCCGCGGTGATGATTTTCAAAGACATGTTTGGCTCCGTTCAAACATGCCCCTCCTACCCGCCTGCCATTCTCCCGAGAGCGGGCGGACAGGATTGAAACGGCTGCGCGGCCCCCTTTCCGGCGGCGATATCCGCAAAAAATGAAACGACGGAAAGAAGCGGCGGCTGCGTTATTCGGGGGCGCGCAGATAGGGCTCGACCACGCCCTTGTATTTCACCGTCATTGCATTGCCATGCCGGTCCACGGTCTTGCCCACCGCCAGCCGGACCCAGCCCTCGCTGACGCAATATTCCTCGACATTGTTGCGGTCCACCCCGTTGAAGCGGATGCCCACGCCGCGTTCCAGCAATTCGGCATTGTGGAAAGGGCTGTTCGGATTGGTGGAAAGCCGGTCGGGAAGCGCATCACTCATCGATATGACCTTGACGAAAACAGGGCTTTGATAGGCCGATCCCCTGCTTGATTGCAATCCCATTTCAGGCTCAAGTCCGGCCCGCACAATATCCATCAGGGAGACAACATTGGCCTTTACCATCTATGACGCATGCGTTCCGCCGCTGGCCCACATGCTGGGCAGTTTTTCCAGCGTTCTCACCAAGGCCGAAGCCCATGCCAAGGAAGCGGGCGTCGATCCCAATTCCTATCTCGAACTTCGGATCGCGCCGGACATGCTGCCGCTGACCAAGCAGGTGCATATCGCGACCGACATGGCCAAGGGCGGCGCCGCACGCCTGGCCGGGGTGGAAATTCCCACCTATGAAGACAATGAAACCACCATCGAGCAGTTGAAAGCGCGCCTGGCCAAGACCATCGCCTTCCTGAAAAGCCTGGATTCCGCCAAGTTCGCGGGCGCCGAGGATCGTGCGATCCATCTGAAGTTTCCGCAGGCGGAATTCAACTTCAACGGCAAGGACTATCTGAACAACTGGGTCCTGCCGAACGTTTATTTCCACATCACCACCGGCTACGACATCCTGCGCGGCAAGGGCGTTGCCCTGGGCAAGCAGGATTTCCTGGGCGGCATGAAATAACAATCGCGTCCGGAATAATCGGAAAAGGCGGCGCGGGAAATCGCGCCGCCTTTTCTTTTTCTAGTGAGGAAATGTCCTCATCGGGTCCAGGTAATTCTCTCGCCAACCGGAATCGAGGCCGGGTATAATGAATGCCCTGGCGGGGGTGTGCCGAATCCGCCCGGCACGAGGCACGGCTTGGGGGATTTGCAATGCCTTATTTTTCCGATTGGCGAGTCGAGACCGAGAGCAGAAGTCTCAAGCGCCACCGCCACCCGTTCCATCGCCACGGCTCCGATTGCCCCGCCATCGCTCTTCGTCCTGCCGGCTGGAACGCCGATCCGGCGTCCGCCGCCAAACAGGTAGAGCATCGTCATGGTCATTAAGCGGCGGGATTTCCTGACGGGTGCGAGCGGCCTGCTCGCCGCCTCTGCGGCTCTTGATACCTCCGCACGAGCGGCGCCGGAGCAGCCGCCCGCGAACGTCCCGCGCGATGCTCCCGCTAATCCAAATTCCTCACCTGGTCGCGCGTTCAACGGCCCCTATCAAGGCGCCCATCTCGGACAGGTCGCCTTTCCCATGGGCGGTTTCGGCGCAGGCATGATCTGCCTCGAAGGCACGGGAGCTCTGTCGCATGTCTCGATCCGCAACCGGCCCGAGATTTTCAACGAGCCTTGCGTCTTCGCGGCAATTGCCATCAAGGGCACTGAACCGCTGGCGCGTGTTTTGGAAGGACCGGTACCCAGCCGGAAGATCTTCGGGCCTGTGGGATCGGCGGTCGGCAGCCCCGGAACCACCTATGGCCTGCCGCGCTTTGCCGAGGCCTCGTTCGAGGCGCGCTTTCCCTTCGGCAAGGTGACGCTCACCGATCCGCTGCTTCCATTTGGGGTGGAGGTGACGGGCTGGAGCCCTTTCACGCCGGGAAACGCGGACGATTCCAGCCTTCCCGTCGCGGGCTTGGAATATCGTTTCACCAATCATACCGCCGCAGATGTCGAGGCGGTGTTCTCGTTCAACGCCAAAAATTTCCTGGCGCCCGAGAAGGCGCCGCCCGACTTGCAAGCCGTGCGAAAGGCTGCCGGCGGCTTCACCTTGTGGAACGGCGCGCCGCCCGGCAAGCCTTGGGAAGAGACAGCCTTGTCGGTCACGGCAAGCGAACCCGATGCCAAAGTGAACCATGGCTGGTTTCGCGGCGACTGGTGGGACGCCCTTACCCTGGCCTGGAAGGATGTCGAACATGGCGCCGCCTATGATGCGCCGCCGCCGGCAAGCGGCCTGCCCAGCCCCGGCGCCACGCTGTTTGTGCCGTTCACCCTGAAGGCCGGCGCTTCGCGGACGATCACCGTGCGACTGGCCTGGTATTGCGGGCTCAGCGGAATGCGATCGCTGGACGATCCTTTCGCCTGGCCATGGCCGGAAGGCGGCGGCGAAACCTATCGTCCCTGGTATGCCGGCAGCTTCGACGGTGTCGAAGCCGTCAATGCCTACTGGCGCGATCATTACCAGCCCCTCCGCGAGGCCAGCACACGCTTCCGGGACTGTTTCTACGATACGTCGCTGCCGCCGGAAGTGGTCGAAGCGGTCGCCGCCAATCTCACCATTCTCAAATCGCCGACCATCCTGCGGCAGATCGACGGCAAATTGTGGGGATGGGAAGGGTGCGACGACAATTTCGGCGCCCCGGGCGGCACGGGGTCCTGCACCCATGTCTGGAATTATGCCCAATCCCTGCCGCATCTTTTTCCGGACCTCGAACGCAGCCTGCGGGAAACCGAGTTCGGCCCTTCGCAGGACGACAAGGGACATCAGGCCTTCCGCAGCGCCCTGCCGATCCGGCCCGCACAGCACAAATTCTACGCCGCCGCCGATGGCCAGCTTGGCGGCATCATGAAGGTCTATCGCGATTGGCGCATCAGCGGTGACAGAGCCTGGCTCAAAGAAATCTGGCCGGCGGTGAAGCGCAGTCTGAATTATTGCATTGAGACCTGGGATCCCGGCCATCAGGGTCTGGTCGAGGATCCGCATCACAATACCTACGACATCGAATTCTGGGGGCCGGACGGAATGTGTTCCAGCTTCTATCTGGGCGCGCTGCAGGCCGCGCTGCGGATGGGCGCGGCCATGGCTGATCCCCAGCCGCTTTACGAAAAGCTTCTGGCGAAGGGCAGAGCCCGGATGGAGTCCGAGCTCTTCAACGGCGAATATTTCCGCCAGCAAGTCCAGCTCAAGGGTTTTCGCGGGCCGTACCCTTTGAAGACTGGCTTCTTCAACGACTATTCGTCCGACACGGTCGCGCTCTTCAACAAGGAAGGGCCCAAATACCAGTATGGCAATGGATGCCTGTCGGACGGTGTGCTGGGCGCGTGGATGGCATTCGCCTGCGGCATGGACGCCCCCCTGGACGCCGCCAAACTCACCGATCATTTGCGTGCGGTTCACCGCTACAATCTGAAACCGAGTCTGGCCGGCTTCGCCAATCCTCAGCGCCCGACCTATGCGGCAGGCAAAGAGGGAGGCTTGCTGCTCTGTACCTGGCCCAAGGGCGGCGCCCTCTCCCTGCCCTTCGTCTATTCCAACGAAGTCTGGACCGGGATCGAATATCAGTGCGCCTCGCACATGATCCGGATGGGCCTGGTCGCAGAAGGGCTGGAGGTCGTGCGCACTTGCCGCACGCGTTATGACGGCCGGGTCCGCAATCCGTTCGACGAGTATGAATACGGCCATTGGTATGCGCGGGCGATGTCATCCTATGCGCTGTTGGAAGCGCTGAGCGGCGCGCGTTTCGATGCAGTGGAAAACATTCTCTACCTGAAACCGGCGATCAAAGGCGATTTCCGCAGCTTCCTGTCGACTGCAACAGGCTTCGGAACCGTGGGGGTCAAGAATGGCCGTCCGTTTGTGGACGTGATTTCCGGGCAGATCCCGTATGGAAAAATCGCCTATATCCCCGCCCGCTGAGTCTCGCGCGTTCGAATTTTCAAATCCGGGCCGCTCAATGAATTGTTTCCGGCTCTGCCCGGAGCGCGCGGCGGAGCATGATGGCAAGCTCGTTGATGCGATAGGGTTTCTTGAGCAGCAAGAAATCCTGGTCCTGGCTTTGCTGCTGGCTCAGTAATTCCTTGGAATATCCCGATGTCATCAGGATAGCGATCTCTGGCCTCAGTTTGCGGGCTTTGTCCACCAATTGCCGGCCATTGAGGCCGCCGGGCAGCAAAAGATCGGTAAAAAGAAGCGAATAATCTTCGTCGCCCTTGAGGACTTCAAGCGCTTCCGGGCCGTTCGAAACCTCGGTCACCTGGTAACCGAGGCGCCCCAGCATCCCGGCGACGTGAAGGCGCACCAAATAGTCATCCTCCACCATCAGGATCTTTTCATCCCCCCTCGGAAAAATTTTCCGGTCGGCGTCGGCCTCGTCAAAAGCGACCGAGCCCGGGACCATGGGCAAGTACAGATAGACGGCGGTTCCACCACCCGGTTCCGAATCAATCTTGATCTGGCCGTTCGACTGCTTGATGAAGCCGTACGCCATGCTGAGGCCAAGGCCGCTGCCCTTGCCGACGCCCTTGGTCGTGAAAAAAGGCTCAAAGACGCGGGCCAGGGTCTGCGGATCCATGCCGATGCCGGTATCGGAAACGGCGATCTGAACATATTGTCCGGGTATCAACCCGGCGTCCGACCCAATTTTCTCCAGAAGCGCATTTTTCGTCGAGATTGTCAGGCGCCCGCCACCGGGCATGGCATCGCGCGCATTAATGCACAAATTCAGCAGGACATTTTCCAGCTGAGGCGCGTCGATCAACGCGCACCAGAGCTTTTCATCGCAGTCCCATTCGATATCGATGTTGCCTTCAATCGTCTGCCGCAACAATCCTTTCATACCCAGCAACAATTCGTTGATGTCGGTTATTTTGGGCGCCAAAGGCTGGCGCCTGGCGAAAGCGAGAAGCCTGCGCGTCAATTCCGCGCCCCTTTCGCCCGCCCGCATGATCATCTGGGCAAGCGGGTAAAACTGTTTGTTGTCCTGAAGCCCGGCCGACAATGTTTCCGCATTGCCGAGCACCACCGTCAGCAGATTGTTGAAATCATGCGCCAAGCCGCCGGTCAGTTGCCCGATCGCCTCAAGCCTCATTGCGTTCCTGAGCTGCGCTTCGAGATTCCGCTGCTCGGTGATATCGGAAACCATGCCGATGCGTGTCAGCGCATGACCGTTCTCATCAAAAGTGACATTGCCGCGTTCGTTCATCCAGCGCACTTTGCCGTCGGGCCGGCGTATGCGGTATTGCGCTTCAAGCAGCGGCGTTTCGGGGCAAACACGGGCCAGCGCGTCGCGATAGGACGGCAAATCCTCCGGAAGAATGAACGTCAAGAAATGATCGAAGGTACCTTCAAATTCCTCGGACGTGATGCCGAAAAGTTCATAGGTAGCGTCGGACCAGACCAGTCGGCCATCGCGAAGATTGAAGCTCCAGCTGCCCATGCGCCCGATGCGCTGCGCGTTGGAGAGCATGGCCGCCTGCTCCCTGAGTCGGCTGTCGGCTTTTGCTTTCGCACGTTGGGCGGCACGAAGCTCGGTGACGTCCTGAACCGCGCCGACGATACCGGTGACATTCCCGGCATCATCGCGAACAAGGGTGGCCTCGCGGCGCAGCAGCCGCTCCACCCCATCCGGGCGCGTGATCCGATATTCCAGTGGCGGCGGCGTTATTCCGCTCCTGGCAAGAGGAACGTTGGACAACAGGCCGGCGCGGTCTTCCGGATGAACACGGGCTCCGAGTGATTCCGCCGAGGGCGTGGTCGCCCCTGGTTCCAGGCCGTAAATGCGAAAGGTTTCGTCCGACCAATCCCATTTTCCGGTGCGGAAATCGATTGCCGCGCTGCCGATGGAGGCAACCCGCTGCGCAATGGCCAGATGCAGCCGGCTTTGACGCAACTCCTGCTCGCTCTGCAACAGCCTCTCATTGACCGCGTGGCGTTCGCTTATGTCCTGGCAGGTTCCTATCGCCTTGACCGGAAAGTCATTGCCTTCGAGAAATGTCTGCCAAGTCGCGCCGACATGCTTCACCCGGCCATCCGGCATCAACAATCTCAAATCGATTGACGTGACGTCCCTGGTGGTCAGGGACGCATCGATGGCAGCAGTTACGGCATTGCGGTCGCCCGGATGTATGAGTGCCATGACGCCGTCGAGCGTATGGCTAAAATGATCGCGCCTGACTTCAAAAATTCTATAGGTCTCCTCGGACCAGAATATCTCGGAAGTCAGCAGATTTAGCTCCCAGCTTCCCAACTTTGCCACGGATTGCGCAGCAATCGATCGCTCGCGCTCGCGCGCAAGTGCCGCCGCCAAAGCCCGCTGCTTGTCTTCCGCGTTCTTCAAAGCCTGCTCGACCAGCACACGCTCGGTGACATCAATGCGAGCAACCATTGCGCCGCCGCGATTTTTTACGACGACCGGGGTAACACTCGCCCTGAACCAGGACTGTTGGGCCGGCGAATGACACGGATATTCCAATTCAAACAGGGGAAGTTCGCCGCGCAGCACGGCCCGGATACCATCAGACATCCCGCCGGCTTCATCGACACCCTCGCCCCGCGCATCCTCGCAGGCGGCAAGATAGTTCGATCCGATACCGAATTTATCGGTGCCCAGAGCGCGATCGGCGCCGAATTCGCGCCAAGCCCGGTTTACGATTTCAATCCGCCCATCATGGTCAAGCACGGCGATATGCGCCGACAGGGCGTCGAGAACCTCCTGGTTGAAATTTTTTTCCGGCAATATTCTCTCTCGTTTTTCCGGCAACCCGCCGCCGCGCGAAGTAAGCCGGTACGACATCCCGCTATGCGTCCCTTCCGGTCGCGCGCAATAAATCCGGCAGATTGCGTACTGCGAGCTTTTCCATCACATGGGCGCGGTGGATCTCCACCGTCCGGCTGGAAAGACCCAGACTTTCGGCGATTTCCTTGTTGGTCCGGCCAACAACGAGAAGGTTCACGACCTCCAGCTCCCGGTCTGTGAGCGCGTTTAGCTTGGCCTGTTTTTCCTCGATCACCTGCATCTGAGCGAATTTTTCCTTCGATATGGCAATTGCGGCGGCGACCTGCGCCCGCAGCTCGGCCAGGTGGAAAGGCTTTTGCAAAATGTCGAGTGCTCCGTTCTTGATTGCCCGTACCGCAAGCGCGACATCGGCGTAGCCGGTCAGAATGATCACGGAGAGCGGGGAGTTGCGGTGCTTCAGCTCTTCCTGAAGTTCCAACCCATCGATACCGGGCATTCGGAAATCGACCAGCACGCACCCGACATTGAAAGCTTTTATACAACTCAGGAAATGAGCAGCGGATGCAAATTTCTCCACCGTGAAGCCAGCAGGAGCCAGCGCGGCCTCGATAGACGATCGCACCAGTGAATCGTCATCGACTATGTAAACAGCGTCATGGGGCTGTTCAGAAGCCACGACTGTTGCCCGCGTATACTTTTGCACCACCAGAGGATATCAGATCGCCACCCTCAAACTGTAGTGCATCCGACCGGTCAGCTGGTTGAGTCACCATGAACCGCCGCCCATTTGCGCGGAACTCTTGGAACCGTTCAAACCCAGATACTGCCTGGATTCACAATGTTACCAGGCTGTTAAGCAAGCCCAGGACGGCGCGATCGATCCATGGAACTTTGCGCCTTTTCAAATATTGGAAATCGAAGTGCATTCGCGCGCCACACGGAACCATGGCAGCGCCCGCGATGCACATATACGTAGTTGTACTTACACAACCGCGCGAATTGTTAGCATTTTCTCGGTGGCGCTGCCTTACTTTACTCTCTCGATAAAGTTGTTCGGGGACGCAAATGAGGTTCCGTTCTTTTGCCCGCTTTCACGGGTCGCATCCGACAATCGATCATGCGCGCCGCGCTGTCTTTGAACAGCCATGTCGACGGTGCCCGGCCGGTTCCCGGTTAAAATTCCATGCGTGCGGAACTTTTTCTCCGACGCGGCGCATGAGCAGCGGAAATGGATGATCGGTCGCCAATGGCTGGTGATAAAAAACAATGCGCAAAAAGAGCGATCGGTCCCGATGGCCGCATCCTGACACTTGCCAACCTGCCCCAGCCGCCCGTAACGCGCTGGGTGGCGCGCCGCAAGGCGGAGATTGTCGCCAGCGTGCATGGCGGGCTGCTCGACAGGAATGAGGCCTGCCAACGCTATTTGATCACGAATGAAGAGTTCCTCGAATGGGACCGGGCCTATGCCGCATTCGGGCTCGCCGGCCTGAAAATTCGTTCAAAACGCCAAAAGGAGCAACAGTTGTGAGTTCCACATTCACGGATCTCAAATCCCCGGGCACCCGGACCCCTCAGATTGCCGAAGGCAAGCGCGCGGCCGATGCCGGCGCCGCTCCCGAGGGCGCAATTCTGATCGTCGACGATGAAGACGACATCTGCAGAACCTACCGCGAGGCATTCGAGAGTGCCGGCTACAGGGTCCTTGTCGCGAGGAGCGGCGCCGACGTCCTATCGATTCTGCACAATGAAAATATTCGCGCAATATTCCTGGACATCTTCATGCCCGACGGAGACGGGCTGGGGGCGCTTATGTCCATCAAACGCGTTTCGCCGGAAACCATTGTCATCGTCATGAGCGGTGGCAGTTCGAACGTCGACTATCTGGATGTCGCCCTTAAGCTGGGCGCCGATGAAATCATTCGAAAGCCCGCCCCACCCACGGCTCTGCTGGAGATGCTGGGAAAACTGTGTCCGGCGAACGCGACCAAAAACAAAGCGGACCGCCGCCAATTCGAGAGAATCCGGATGGATCTGGTCGGACAGCTTTTCGACCCGGTCGATTGGAAAACCGTGGACTGCCGCGTGCTGAATCTGGGGGCCGGGGGTGCATTGATCGGGTGCGAATCCGGCTGCCCGGAAGAGGTCCTTCTGGTTCTGTATGTGGAGCATTTCGGCAGATTCGAAGGAACGATCGTGCATCGCTCCCCGGGCCTGTTCGGAATGAAATTCTCGGTCGGCGAGGCCAAAAGAGGCCGGTTGCAGGAAATGCTCGCCATCTATGCGGAACATGGCGTGTCCGGATTTTTAAATCTGCGCAAGCAACCTCGCTTCAAGTCCGACGGATCGGTGACCTTGGTGCGCGGGTCCGGCCGCACGATCGCATGCGATGTGCTGGATATTTCGCCGGACGGTGTTTCGCTGCGTACGACCGCCTTCCCCCCGATCGGCGAACTGGTGCGTGTCGGAAAAACATGCGGGCGCGTTGTTCGCCATCATGACGACGGTATCGCGCTGCAATTCGTCAGAGAGCCTTCGGAAAACAGATAGCAGGGCGCCGATGGGTGTCTCTCTTGCCCGCTTCGCAGGCTCGAAGAGGATCACCTAGGAATATCAATTGGTTACAACAGAGCGGGGCAAAAATGTCTCGTCCTGCTTTCCCATTTTTATTTCGACGACAGCCCCGCCAGCGCGACGACAGATGGCTTCGCGGCGGACCGACCGGAAAGGAAAGCACCACGCCCCCATTCTGACATCTAGCGCACAAGGAGGTTGCTTCAAGACCCGGGCCATCCCCTAAAACCGCCAACCGAAGCCAGAGCCTGCGGAGTCCTGCCATGCCAGCATTGAACGAACATGCGGGGGTGATCGCCGGCGGAGGTCCGACAGGTTTGATGCTGGCGGGAGAGCTGGCGTTGGCGGGCGTCGACGTTGCCATTGTCGAGCGCCGCGCCAGCCAGGATCTCATCGGCTCGCGCGCGGGCGGACTGCATTCCCGCACCATCGAGATTCTCGATCAGCGCGGAATCGCAGACCGGTTTCTCGCCCAAGGAACAGTGGCCCAGGTCGCGGGGTTCGCCTGGAATCCTTTGGATATCAGCGACTTTCCCACCCGGCACAATTACGGGCTGGTGCTGTGGCAGAACCATATCGAGCGCCTACTGGCCGACTGGGTCGGCGAATTGGCTGTGCCGATCTACCGCGAGCGCGACGTCACGGGTTTCACGCAGGACCAGACCGGCGTCGATGTCGCGTTGTCCAACGGCCAGCTGCTGCGGGCGAAATATCTCGTCGGATGCGACGGAGGACGCAGCCTGATCCGCAAAGCCGCCGGCATCGAATTCCCCGGCTGGGATACGACTATCAGCCACCTCGTCGCCGAAGTCGAGATTGCCGAAGAACCGGCATGGGGCCTTCGCCACGACGCTCTCGGCTTTCATGGCCTCAGCCGATTGGAGAATGGGCCTGTGCGGGTTTTGGTGACGGAACAGCACCTTGACCGCACCGGCGAACCCACCCTGCGCGATCTCAGTGAAGCGCTGATCGCCGTGTACGGGACCGACTACGGAATTCACAGTCCCGCCTGGATCTCCCGGTTCACCGATATGGCCCGGCAGGCGGCGTCTTACCGCAACGGACGGGTGCTGCTGGCCGGCGATGCTGCGCATGTCCATCACTCGGTAGGCGGACAGGGCCTTAACACCGGGGTGCAGGATGCGGTGAATCTGGGATGGAAGCTGGCCCAGATGATCAAGGGGACGTCGCCGGAAAGCCTTCTGGATAGCTACCACACCGAGAGGCATCCCGTCGCGGCGCGCGTGTTGCGCAACACGATGGCGCAAATCGCCCTTCTTCGCCGCAAGGACGACCGCCTCCAAGCCGCGCGCGATATTGTTTCCGAGTTTCTCGGCATGGAGGAGCCTCGCAAGCGATTGGCCGCGGAGTTGTCCGGTCTGGGCATTCATTATGACCTTGGCGAGGGACATCCCCTCCTGGGACGCCGCATGCCCGATCTCGACCTGGTCACAGCCGGTGGTCGGCTGCGGCTTTTCACGCTGCTGCATCGTGCCCGGCCGGTTCTGTTCAACTTCGGTGAACCTGCCGACATCACGCCTTGGGCGGATCGCGTTGAAATAATCGATGCCAAATATGATGGCGTGTGGGAACTTCCGGCACTGGGGACAGTCGCCGCTCCTGCGGCCGTGCTGGTCCGCCCCGATGGATATGTGGCCTGGGTGGGAGACCTGGCGACACCAGGTCTCGCTGACGCACTAACCACCTGGTTCGGGCCGCCCAATGCGGCCTAGCGCCGTGTCGTAACCGACGCTGGAGGAGGATCGAGATATCCCTCAGTCAGGCAGCTCTATCTTGACGCCATGCTTGCCAAGTTCCGCATGTGTGACAAGCTCCCCCTCTTCCCGGGGGGGCCTATGACATCCACCGAAAGCGCCGAGCAACAGACCAGGGGCATCATTCTTTTTCTCGTCCTGGTGATCGGTTTGAGCGGGCTGGTCTACACGCTCTTCTTCGCGCCCACGCCTTTCGCGGGCGGCGGCGGCGGCCATTATGTCGAAGCCCTGATGTGGTGCCCGGCGATAGCGGCCTTCCTCACCCTGCTGATCACGCGTGGCAATATCTCCACCCTCGGCCTTTCCCGATTCGCGCCGCGTTACGCGCTGATCGGCTATCTGATTCCGCTCGCCTATGCGGCGGTCGCCTATATCGGCGTCTGGAGCTTCGGCCTGGGCGGTTTTCCCAGCGCCAAAGGCATCGCGGAGCTTGCCGGCCGCGTGGGCTGGCATGTGACCGCGCCGGGCGCGTTCATTCCGCCCTATTTCCTGTTGGTCGCCACCACCTTCATGCTGGGCGCGGTCTCCCGCGCGCTGGGCGAAGAGATTGGCTGGCGCGGCTATCTGGCGCCCCGCATGGTGGCGCGGCTGGGCTTCACGGGGGGCGCGATCCTGTCGGGCGCGATCTGGGCAAGCTGGCACATCCCCATCATGGTGTTCGGCAATTACAATTCCGGCACGCCTTTCTGGTTTGGCTTCACCTGCTTCGCCAGCTTCGTGATCGCCAGCGCCGTGATCCTCACCTGGGTGCGGCTGAATTCTGCCAGCGTGTGGCCCTGTGCCATCCTGCATGCCAGCCACAATGTTTTCATCCAGACCTTCTTCACGCCTCTGACCGCACCCAAGGGCACGATCACAGCTTATACGATCGATGAGTTCGGATTTGCCACGCCGCTGCTGGTGATCGTGATCGCGGTTTATTTCTGGCGCAGGCGCAAAGAAGTGTCCGCCGCCTAGCGGAAATCCGCCAGCTTCTTCTGCCGCCATGCCCGCATTTTCCCATGCTTATTTTGGCGATTGTCCCGCCACATTCGGCGCCGATCGCCGCCGCGCAAGAAGTACAAAACTCAGAACTGCTACTGCGCAAGCCGAAGCGACCACCGTCGGTGAACCCAACACCCGGTCAAAAATCTGCGGTTCGTACAGTTGCTGGTTGGTCGCGGCGTCATAAATCGCTGCGGGCAGCCAAACCACATTCCACCCGGCATGCAGTGCCCAGGAGAAACCGATGTGCCGAAAGGCAAAATAAAGATTGTTCATCGCCACACCAGCGAGGAACAGCGTTGCCTGCGCGGCACTTGAAAGCGCCAAGTGCATCGGGTTGGTAATCCGGTACATTAGAAAATGTGCTGCCGCAAAGAGGAATGCCGTTCCAAGTGAAATCGCGGGTGCCGAAGGTACAAACTGAATGAGCCAACCAATCATGAGCGCACGGAAAAGAATTTCTTCGTTGAGCGCCTGAAATAGAAATCCACTCTGGTCTTCAACGCGTGGAGCATTCGCCCTCAGCCCGGCCGCCTCATAGACATGGTGGAGAAGCATCTTGCTTGCAGTTGCGATCAATGCGAACGCCGCGATGGCCAATAAAGCGTGTACCCACGATATTTCGAGACCTGCGTAGGTTGGCCATTCCCGTCCAAGCAGCAGGCGCATAGCCGCCACAATCGCGGCGGTGACCAGGACAAATGCCCACCAATTGCCGTGGGTAAGCAAGAGCGGCCATGGCATCAAAGCCGCGACGACGAGCAGGGCAATCAGCTGCTGCTTCATCCGACATTTCCCTCCCGCCGCCGAAATCGGCCTTATTGAAGCATACTCGCAGCTGCGCTGTCGCCCCAACCTACGCATGCCTGACAGCGTGCTACGGCGTGGGCGTCGGTTTTCCTGCAGTGGGCCGGGCCCTTGTCGAGCCAGATCGATGCGGCGCGCGCGATCTGAAGATAGGCCGCCACTGTTGCGTCATAGAGTGAGATCGCCATGTCCCGGTGTCTCTATTTGCGGGTGCGCGCTTATTTTCCGTGCCGCCATTGACCAGTCGTGTGCGCTCTTTTATCATTCAACCATATGATTGAACGTAACGCAAGACTAGACTCGATATTCGGATCGCTCGCCGACACGACACGCCGCGATATCCTGCGGCGCGTTGCCGGGCGTGAATTGTCGGTGGGCGAGATTGCGTCATCCTACGACATCTCACTCGCAGCCGTGTCGAAGCATCTTATCGTGCTGGAGCAAGCCCGGCTCGTCACCAAGCGCCGGGAGGGCAAGCTGCAGGTCGTGGGCCTTTCCCCCGCCACCATGACAGACGCCGCCAAGCATCTCGAACGCTATCGGGATATCTGGGAGAGCCGGCTGGACAGGCTGGAAAAATATCTGGAGCAACAGAAATGACGACGCAAAAAAACGAAGTCACCCTCGTCCGCCTGCTGAATGCGCCGCGCGAGAAAGTCTGGCGGGCATTCCGCGAGGCCGAGGCGCTCAAATACTGGTGGGGCCTGCCCAATGACGCCAGCATGCCCACCTGCACCATCGATTTCCGCGTCGACGGCGTCCTGCATTGCGGGATCATCCACCGCGGAACGGAGATCTGGTTCAAATGGATCTATCGCGAGATCGTCGAGGGCGAGCGGCTGGTGCTGGAACAGCATCTGTCCGACGCGGCGGGGCGCGAATGGGATTCGCCCGACCGCCCGGTATCGACGATCACCATGCTGCTCGAGGATAGCGGCGGCAAAACCAAGCTGACGGTCACGCATGCGGGCATGGCGTCCGAAAAATATCCCGCCGAAAATTTTGCGCAAGGCTGGTCGGAATCCCTCGGCCGCCTCGCCGCGTGCCTGGCTCAGCGATAGCTGTCGACAACGGAATGAAGTTCCATCACATCCCCGCCCTACTTCCCGGTCTGTCCGCTCGTCAAACTTTTGGGGTTGTTGGAGTAGGCAACGATATAGGCGACCAGATCGTGTGCGCTCTTATCAGATAACCAGCCGGGATCGTCTTGAGGCATCCTATTGCGGATCAGGTCAGACAGCGCATCAGCTCTCCTTCCTTGCCATATCTTATAAAACGTAGAACCCGTAAGCGGCGGCCCCTTGTATCCATTCAAGTCGCGATCATGACAGGCCCAGCACACGGCATTGTAAATGTTTTGACCCGCAACAACGTCACCCGGCGGCACTGGCCGGCCTTTGCCGAAAGTAAGCAGTTCTGAGGATTGAGCCGAAGCCACCGACGTGGAAGCAACAAACAAAATAAAGCACCCTGCGAACGCACGCATCCAATTCTTATTCACAATACCCCCCAACCTGCGGGTTGCTTTAATCGGCCCCTAGACGCGTTCCAGAATGAGCCGGCAGGCGCCCGCTGACGCGCCCTGTTTATTCCTAATCAGCCGATTGACCTTGGCCGTGCTTACTCTCACCCCAGGGCGGATAAACCTGCCTGAAGGTCGGCAATGTTCATGGCAGGTGTCACCTCGATAGAAGCACCAAGACCAATGAAGAACGGTTCGGCTACGAGCGGAATCTTGCCGGTCGAAGGCAAGTCAAACACCGCGACCATGCAGCGCTTCCCCTCTTGGGCAACGAACCACATCCCCTCGGGATTGAATGCTTTCGCGAACCCTTCAATGATCTTTGGCATGCTGCCGTCCTTGATCGCCCTGTTCGACGCCTCGACATCAAACATGACCTTCATAAACATGCGCATTGATCTTCCTCCCTTTTGTTTTTGGTGACTTTGCTTTCATCGATGCAAAGCACGCGAACGGCTGCGGGGCGCTGCGCCTTCGCCATGCGCTCCGCTTCTTTCGTTTCCGTCATCGAGATCATCATTCGCTCAAACCCCACCTGAAACATCTCGTCGGCCGCCCCAGTATAGCGCGGCGATAGCTTTTGTCTCCGCATCGTCCAACCACCTTTCTGTGCCGAGAACGCGATCCGGGCGGTCCCGCATCCGTGCCAATCAGTTAGTAAAGCGCAGCGCTTCGACCAACAGCCGGAACGAAGGGGATTGCTGTCGGCGACCTGGATAATAGAGGTGATAACCGGGAAAGGGCGGGCACCAGTCGGCCAGAACCCTCTTCAAACGACCTTTGGCGATCTCGGCTTCCACATTGTGCGATGGCAGCGATGCCAGACCCATTCCCGCCATCGCCGCCTTTACGATCAGGCTAGGAGAGTTAAACACAAGCTGGCCTTCGACCCTCACGTTCAATTTGCGCGCGCCCTTCTCGAACTCCCAAGCATAAAGCCCGCCCAGCGTTGGCAAGCGCAGATTGATGCAGGTGTGGTCGGCCAGATCACGAGGCAATTTGGGAATGCCGCGCCGGGTGAGATATGATGGCGAGCCCACTACCGCCATGCGCATCGGTGGACCGATAGGAACTGCGATCATGTCCTTGGCAATCTGCTCCCCCAGTCGCACCCCCGCATCGAACCGCTCATTCACGATGTCCGTGAGGCCGTAATTCACGTTCAGTTCCACCGTGATATCCGGGTATCTGGGCAAAAGCTTGGTCAGCACAGGCAGCAACACAGCTTCCGCTGCATGCTCGACGCTGGTGATACGGATGGTGCCTGCCGGTTTTTCGCGCAAGGCGGTGAGTGCTGACAGCCGGGCATAGATGTCATTGAAGGCAGGACGCAAGGTCTCCATGAGCCGTTCACCCGCCTCAGTGGCCGCAACTGAGCGGGTGGTTCGGGTGAGAAGCCGCAGGCCGAGCCGCGCTTCCAAGCGTTTGATGGTATGGCTAAGCGCCGATTGAGAGATGGCGAGACGCGCGGCGGCGCGGGTGAAGCTTCGCTCTTCCGCCACAGCCTGAAAAGCCAACAGATCGCCCAGTTCGTTCCGCATTCATGAATGTCCGTAATAAGTTCATGCCGAATTTATCGACTAATCACTAGCAGGGCGAGGTTCTATTTTGCGCCCGCACAAGAGATTTCAACACCGAGGTTTCCATCATGAGCAGCAATCCTGTCGCCGAGTACGACGCCGTCACGCATGCCGTTAACGCCTATATCGAGGGAGGCCGCACTGGCAGCGGCGCGACCACCAAGCGGTCTTTCCATGACCATGCGAATATATTTGGCTACTTGGGCGGCAATTTTCTCGGGCCTGACATGCAGAAGCTTTATGACGCGCGCGACAAGGTCGGCCCGGCGCCAGACCTGGAAGCCCGCTTCACTCGCGTAGAAGTCACAGGCACCGCTGCAAATGTTCGGCTAGACACAAGCCGGGCTGGCAAGACCCTCTATACTGACTATCTGAACATGATAAAGCTCGATGGCGCTTGGATTATCGTCAGCAAAGTATTCCACGTGCACGTATAGAGTTTTATGCATCAAAGGCCCCGTCAATGTCACCGCGTTCTGCGCGATCGCGCGGCGGGCGGCTCCTCGTGTATCACCGGCTTCGCGAACATCGCCTCGGTCTCTTCGGGAGTGCTACGCTCTGGCGTTCAGTTTTTGTAAGCCCGCTGCGATAGCGGTGCAGTCTGGTGCCCACTCGGGTCGCTACGCGACCTTCCGTGGCACTCAGTTTTTGTAAGTTCGCTGCGCTGTGGGTGTGGTCTGGTGCCCACTCGCGCCGCTGCGCGACGCTCCGTGGCACTCAGTTTTTGTAAGTTCGCTACGCTGTGGGTGTGGTCTGGTGCCCACTCGCGCCGCTGCGCGACGCTCCGTGGCACTCAGTTTTTGTAAGTTCGCTACGCTCACTAACAAAAACTGGTGCTCCCAAGGGGAATCGAACCCCTGTTTCAGCCTTGAGAGGGCCGCGTCCTAACCGCTAGACGATGGGAGCAGGCGGTCCGGGGCTTATACGCGAGGCCGGTTCCGGGCGGCAAGTTCCCGGCGCCGAAGACGGCAATAAAAATATCGGGACCGGAACGCACGCCCACTTCCCCCGTTGAATTTGTGGAAACTCGCAGCGGTTCCAACGACATGCCCCACTTCTTCTTCCATGTCCGCCATGCCGATGGCGAAATCAGCCAGGATCCCGAAGGCCAGGATTTGCCCGACCTGGAAGCGGCGCGGGCGGAAGCCATCAACGCCCACCGCGAGATGCTGGGAGAGCGCCTGTTGCATGGCGGCTCGCTCAATCACCGCCGGATGGAGATCGCCGACGAGAGCGGCAAACTGATGGCCGTGATCGAGCCCAAGGATGTGCTGTTCCAGAACGGTCAGCTCAGCAGTTTTTCCGATGACGTAACAAAATCCGCGCCATCCGCATCACTCGGCCCGACCGCCTCGAAGGCGTCCGACCGATAAACGAAGCTGCCGAACTGCGCCGGCGCATCGGCGCGTGAGAGCGCCGCGATCAGCCAGAGAAAATTTTCCTCCCCGGCGCCCGACCGGTCGGTTTCCGAGGGCTGCGGCGCGCCGCCCGGATGGGAGTGGTAACAGCCGATGATCGCATGACCTCGGGCGCGGGCCGTCTTCAGCGCGGCGAAATGGTCCTCGGGATGGATTTCAAAACGATCCCGCGCCATTGAAATATTGCGCGCGGGATGAAGCGCCAGGACGCGCGCGATATCGTCCTCGCGCACGCCTTCGATCAATCCGCAACATTCGTTTGGATAAGCCGCGCGCGCCTCGCTTTCGATCCGTGTCCGAAATTCGCGCGGCAGCGCCATCTTCATTTCTCGGCCGTCGCCTTGACCTGGCCGATCAGGTGACCGTTCTGCGTGTCCAGAATGTCGATCTCCTCGCCGGTCGCCGTGCGGATGCGCAGGATCAGCCGTCCCGGCTGGCTGTCCATGCTGACGATGCGCGACCCCGGCGCCAAGGTGAAGTTCGACGGCAGTTGCGTGGGCGTTTTTTTGCTTCCGCCGGCCAATTTCATCACCGCCCCCACCACCAGGGCGATCAGGGCTAGGATAATCAGGCTCGAGAGAATAATAACGGCGATCTTTGCCGCCTTCAGCGCGGGACTGTTTTGTGGATCGGGCAGGATGTCGGACATTAAATCCTCTCGCGACGGGTCACTTCGCCAGGTGACGGCGGACGACGCCCATGCGGGACATCGTCTGGACCGTTTTCTGGCCGATACGCTTGGCGATCTGTCCCGGGCCCGCATCCAGCAATTGCTGGGCGAAGGCCATGTCACCCGCGATGGCGTGACGATAAAAGACGCCAACCACCGGGTCAAAGGGGGCGACGCCTATGCGGTCGCCGTGCCCGCGGCGGTGGCGGCGCGTCCGCTGGGCCAGGTTATCCCCTTGGCCGTGGTTTACGAGGACAAAGACCTCATCGTCATCGAAAAGCCGGCCGGCCTGGTGGTGCACCCCGCGGCCGGCAATCCCGACGGCACCCTGGTCAATGCCCTGATCGCCCATTGCGGCGCGGAGCTGATGGGCATCGGCGGCGAGGCCCGGCCCGGCATCGTCCATCGCCTGGACAAGGACACTTCCGGCCTTCTGGTCGCGGCCAAGACCGAGCGCGCCATGGCAAGCCTGGCCAAGCAGTTCGCCAATCACACCATCGAGCGCGCCTATCACGCCGTGGTGTGGGGGGTGCCGCGCGCCGCCGAAGGCGTGATCGAGGGCCAGATCGGCCGCAGCCCCTTCGATCGCAAACGCATGGCGGTGCTGCGCGGCGGCGGCAAGCTGGCCCGCACCCGCTACCGCGTCCTGGAGCGGTTCGGCGCGGAGGCGCGGCCCCTGGCCTCGCTGATCGAATGCCGGCTGGAAACCGGACGCACGCACCAGATCCGCGTCCATCTCACCCATCTGGGGCATCCCCTGATCGGCGATCCCACCTATGGCCGCGCCCGCCAGGCGCCACGGGCCAAAACCACAGAAGAAGAAGTGGCATTTGCGGCCGCCGCCAACTTTCCCCGCCAGGCGCTGCATGCCTTTGTCCTGGGGTTCCAGCATCCCAGCCTGCACAAGACCATGCGTTTTGAGTCCCCCTGGCCCGCCGATTTCGCGGGCTTAGTCGAGGCACTGCGGGGATTGAAAGACAATTGACCCGTTACCATTTTCTTCTTCCAGGGGTGTGTTCCGGGTACGTAGGCCGGCGGACGGCGTTACCATTCGTGACACCCGGATTTGAGGGGATAGCATGAGCAGTCGAGGTCTTCCGGCCCTTTCCAGCGATGCGGGTCTTTCGCGTTATTTGAGCGAAATCCGCAAATTTCCCCTTCTCACACCTGAAGACGAATTCATGTTCGCCAAGCGCCTGAAGGAACATGGCGACCCCGAAGCCGCGCGCCGGCTGGTGACCAGCCATCTGCGCCTGGTCGCCAAGATCGCCATGGGCTATCGCGGCTATGGCCTGCCGGTGTCGGAGATCGTCTCGGAAGGCAATGTCGGCCTGATGCAGGCGGTCAAGCGCTTCGATCCCGACAAGGGTTTCCGCCTCGCCACCTATGCGATGTGGTGGATCCGCGCCGCCATCCAGGAATATGTGCTCAGAAGCTGGAGCATGGTGAAGATGGGCACCACCGCCGCCCAGAAGAAGCTGTTCTTCAATCTGCGCAAGGCCAAGTCCAATATCGGCGCCATCGAGGAAGGCGATCTCACGCCCGATCACACCGTCAAGCTGGCCGACCAGCTGGGCGTGACGGAGCGCGAAGTCACCGAAATGAACCGCCGCCTGTCGGGCCCGGATTCCTCGCTCAATGCGCCTCTGCGGTCGGAATCGGAAAGCGAATGGCAGGACTGGCTGGCCGACGACACCATGGACCAGGAAACCAGACTGGCCGAACGCGAGGAGCGCGGCGACCGCCACGTAGCCCTGACCAGCGCGCTGGACACGCTCAGCGAGCGCGAGCGCGACATCATCCAGGAGCGGCGCCTCAAGGACGAGCCCGCCACTCTGGAAGAACTGTCGCAGAAATACGGCGTCTCGCGCGAGCGCGTGCGTCAAATCGAAGTGCGCGCATTCGAAAAGCTCCAGGCCGCGATGCAGCCCCGCCAGATCGCCGCGCCCGCATAACCAGTATGCGGCGGCGCGGCTTCCGGGCCGGTGCCGCCGCGATACGCTCTTCCCCAACGGGACGATGCGATGAAGCTCAAGCTATGGCAGGTGGATGCGTTTACCGACAAAGTGCTGGCGGGCAATCCCGCGGCGGTCGTGCCCCTGGAGGCATGGCTCGATACCGCGCTGATGCAGGGCATCGCGGCGGAGAACAATCTCGCCGAAACCGCCTTCTTCGTGAGAACCGCGCCTGGCGCTTATGACCTGCGCTGGTTCACGCCCAATTCCGAAGTCGATCTTTGCGGCCACGCGACCCTGGCCAGCGCCGATATCATCTTTCGCTTTCTCGAACCGGATTTGAATGAGGTGCGTTTCCAGACCCGTTCCGGCGAATTGAAAGTGACGCGTGGCGGTGCGGAGGGAAACCTGATGGCCATGCCCGCCGCCCAGTCCGAGCCGTTTCCGCCGCCGGACGGTTTTGCGGCGGCTCTGGCGAAAACACTGAATGCTTCCGAACCGATGGAACTGCATTACAGCAGCAAGGGCGGTGCGGGCGCTGGAGCCCTGATCGCGGTGTGGAATTCGCCCGATAAGGTCAAGGCTTTAAAGCCGAACGGTGACCTGGAAGCTATTCTGCTGCAGGTGAAGGCGGGCTCGCTGCTGGCGACATCTCCGGGCGACGGCAAGCCGTATGATTTCGTCTCGCGCTTTTTCGCGCCCCATTTCGGCGTTCCCGAAGACCCCGTCACCGGCTCCGCCCATACCGCGCTGACGCCCTTTTGGGCCAAAAGGCTCGGGCGCAGCAAACTGAAGGCGCGCCAGGCTTCGGCCCGCGGCGGCGATCTTCTGTGTACGGATGATGGCGCGCGCGTGATCCTGCAGGGCCCCTGCGCGCTCTATCTCACCGGTGAGATTGAAGTCTGAAGGCAGTTACGGAAGTTTGTCGGGCATATTGCCCAGCGGTCCGTCTTCGGCGTTAAGGCCTTCGCGTTCATCGTCAGTGTCGACGATGCCCTCGCCGAACATCGCCAGCCCGTCCTCCAGATAATCGCCCAGCAGCGGCAGGCCCAGAAGATATTCGGCGGTGCGTTTCCTGTGTTCGCTGCGCGCGGTGTCGAGTGCGGTGCGCCATTCGGAGAGATCGTAGGTGCCGCGCCCCAGCCACGCCAGCGCCACCAGCTGCAACCGCTCGTCTTCCGGCAATTCGCGGATCGCGCCCAGCAATTCCTCCTGTACCGGATCGTCGGATTTGTCCATCAGCACGTCGGCGTTGCCGTCATCCGTGGGATTGGAGCCTTCGTCGGGATCGCTGTCGCTTTCCTTCATGTCATATTCGCGGGCCTTCAGGATGATGAAGCCCAGCTTGTCGGTCGGGATATCCAGTTGAGGCGCCTGTGCCGCGCGGGCCATGAGGTAATCCTTGGGGGAAATATTACATTTCGTAGAACGCATGGACGTTCACGCTGTTCCCGGGGAAGCGGGTTGACGGAACAAAGCCTGCCCCCTATATCGGCGGCGGGCCACACCTCCCCAACGAGGTGCTATCATTCTGGAAGGAATGAATTCATATGACGGAAGTGAAGCAACCGGCTGTGCGTCCCGCGCGGCCTTTTTTTTCGTCCGGACCGTGCGCCAAGCGCCCCGGCTGGACCCCTGAAGCCCTGAACAGCGCGCTGGTCGGACGGTCTCACCGCTCCAAGCCGGGCAAGGCCAAGCTCAAGGATGCGATCGAGCGTACCCGCAAGATCCTGGGCATTCCCGCCGATTATCGGATCGGCATTGTGCCCGCATCGGACACCGGCGCCATGGAAATGGCGATGTGGTCCCTGCTGGGGCCGCTGGAGATCGACATCTTCGCGTGGGAAAGCTTTGGCGAAGACTGGGTCACTGACACCGTCAAGCAACTCAAGCTCAAGGCCACCGTCCACAAGGCCGGTTATGGCGAATTGCCGGAACTCAAGGCCGCCAAGAATCGCGACACCGTCTTTCTGTGGAACGGCACCACATCGGGTGTGAAGGTTCCGGGCGGCAACTGGATTCCCGCCGACCGCGACGGCCTCACCATCTGCGACGCCACCTCGGCGGCCTTTGCGATGGACCTGCCCTGGGACAAGCTCGATGCCACTACCTTCTCCTGGCAGAAGGTGCTGGGCGGCGAAGCCGCGCATGGCATGCTGATCCTGTCGCCCAACGCCGTGGCGCGCCTGGAAGCCTACACGCCGCATTGGCCGATGCCGAAGATCTTCCGCATGACCAAGGGCGGCAAGATCGTCGAAGGCATCTTCGAAGGCGAGACCATCAACACCCCGTCGATGGTGGCGGTGGAAGATTATCTCGATGCGCTGACCTGGGCGGAAAGCGTCGGCGGGCTGAAAGGCCTGATCGCGCGCTCCAACGCCAATCTGGCGGTCCTGGATGCCTGGACCAAGAAATCCGGCTGGGCCGGTTTCCTGGCCAAGGATGCGGCCAGCCGTTCCAACACCTCGGTCTGCATCAAGATCACCGATCCCTGGTTCCAGGGCCTCAGCGACGAGGCCAAGGCCGAGGCCGCCAAAAAAATCGCCGGCCTTCTCGACAAGGAAGGCGTGGCCCTCGATATCGCCGGTTATCGCGCTGCGCCTCCGGGCCTGCGCATCTGGTGCGGCGCCACGGTCGAACAGGCCGATCTGGAAGCGCTGACGCCCTGGCTCGACTGGGCCTGGGCGAAGGTCAAAGAGACCGCTTCCGTCTGATCACATCCCGGCGTGCGAAATGTGCGCCGGGATTTTTCCGTTCCCCGAAATTCCAACATGGAGTTTTCCATGCCCAAAGTTCTTATCGCCGACAAACTGTCCCCCGCCGCCGTCGCCATCTTCAAGGAGCGCGGCGTCGATATCGACAACAAGCCCGGCATGACCAAGGAAGAATTGCTGGCGGTGGTCGATCAATATGACGGCATCGCCATCCGCTCGGCCACCAAGATCACCGCCGATGTGATCAAGGCCGCCAAGAAGCTGAAGGTCGTGGCCCGCGCCGGCATCGGCGTCGACAATGTCGATATTCCCGCCGCCACCGCCGCCGGCGTGATCGTGATGAACACGCCTTTCGGCAATTCCATCACCACCGCCGAACATGCCATCTCGCTGATGCTGGCCCTGGCCCGCGAACTTCCCGCCGCCAACGCCTCCACCCAGGCCGGCAAATGGGAAAAGAGCCGCTTCATGGGCGTGGAAATCACCGGCAAGGTGCTGGGCCTGATCGGCGCCGGCAATATCGGCAGCATCGTCGCCGACCGCGCCAAGGGCCTGCGGATGCGGGTCATCGCCTATGATCCCTTCCTGTCGGCCGAACGGGCCCAGGATCTGGGCGTCGAGAAGGTCGAGTTGAACGATCTTCTCGCCCGCGCCGACTTCATCACCCTTCATGTGCCGATGACGCCGGAGACCAAGAATATTCTCTCCGCCGAGGCGCTGGCCAAGACCAAGAAGGGCGTGCGCATCATCAATTGCGCCCGCGGCGGTCTTATTGATGAAAAAGCGTTGAAGGCCGCTATCGACTCCGGTCACGTCGCGGGTGCGGCGCTGGACGTCTTCGAAGTCGAGCCGGCCAAGGAAAATGTCCTGTTCGGCAACGAAAAGATCGTGGCGACGCCGCATCTGGGCGCTTCCACCACCGAAGCGCAGGAGAATGTGGCGCTGCAGGTGGCCGAGCAGATTTCCGACTATCTGCTCACCGGCGCCATCACCAACGCGCTCAACATGCCGTCCATTTCGGCCAGCGAAGCGCAGAAGGTGGGGCCCTGGATCGCGCTGGCGTCGAAGCTGGGCGCCTTCGCGGGCCAGCTCACCGACACCAGCCTGACCGCGGTGGAGATCGTCTATGAAGGCACCGCCAGCCTGCTCAATACCCGCGCGCTGTCGCAGGCCGCGCTGGCTGGTTTGTTGAGCCCGATTCTGTCGGGCGTGAACATGGTCAATGCTCCGTCCGTCGCCAAGGAGCGCGGCATCAAGGTCAGCGAAGTTCGCCGCGGCCAGGAAGGCGCTTATGAAGGCTATGTGAAAATCACCGTGACCCTCGGCAACGGCTCGACCCGCCGTGTCGCCGGCACGGTCTTCTCCGACGGCCGCCCCCGCCTGATCCAGGTCAAGGACATCAATCTCGATGCCGAGTTCGCGCCGCACATGCTGTATGTGGTCAACGAGGACAAGCCGGGCTTCATCGGCAAGTTCGGCACCCTGTTGGGCGATGCCAAGGTCAATATCGCCAACTTCACTCTGGGTCGCAGCGCCCCGGGCCAGGACGCCATCGCCTTGATCGAAGTGGACGGCCAGGTGCCGGATGCCGTTGTCGAACAGCTGACCAAGCTGCCGATGGTGAAAATGGCGAAGGCTCTTAGCTTCTAAGTGCCCCCCATCTGTGCGCCACGCGGGCAAGCCCGCTAGCACACATCTTCCCCCGCCAGTGGCTTCGCCATGCGGGGGAAGAAAGCCTGGGCAGGCTTCAAGATACGAAAAGGCGCCGGAGACGGCGCCTTTTTTATTGGTCCAGCATCGCCATCCGGCGCAGGTGATGGTCTGGCGAGCCGTAAAGGGTCTCTAGCAACACCAACCGCTTGAAATAGTGACCGACATTGAGCTCGTCGGTCATGCCGATGCCGCCGTGAATCTGCACCGCGCCCTCGCCCACGGCGCGGGCATATTTGCCTGCCGCCGCCTTGGCCGCCGACACCGCGCGGGAACCATCGGCAGCGTCGAGCTTCAGATTGGCCATCAGGCTGGCCGACTGCGCCTGTTGTTGCGCGATGAACATGTCGACCATGCGGTGCTGCAGCACCTGGAATTTCCCGATCGGCTGGCCAAATTGCTTGCGGGTCTTGGCGTATTCGGTAGTGGCGTTCATCAGCACGGCGATGGCGCCATTGGCTTCGGCCAGGTGCGCCGCGATGGCCCGGTCCACCGCCGCATTCAACAACGGCAGTGCCGCACCATCCTCGCCGATCAGTCGCCCGGGGGCATTTTCGAAAATGATCTCGCTGGCGCGCAATCCGCTCATCGCCGCATAGTCGCGCACCGAAACGCCTTTCGCCGCTTTCTCGACCAGGAACACGCTGACGCCCTCCGCCTCGCGCCGCGCGCCGCCGGTGCGAGCGGTGACGATCAACCTGTCCGCCCAGGGCGCCCCCAGCACCACGCTTTTCTGGCCATTGAGGACATAGTCCTCGCCCTCCTTCTTTGCGGTCACCGTCAGGTCGGCGAGATTGTAGCGGCCTTGTGCTTCGGCAAAGGCAAACGCCATGACGGTTTCACCCGCCGCGATCTTCGGCAGCATCTCGTCCGCCAGCGCGCCGCCCGTTTTTGCCAGCAAGCCGCCGCCGATCACCACCGTGGGCACGAAGGGCTCCACCACCAGGGAGCGGCCGAATTCCTCCATCACCACCATGCTTTCGATGGCGCCGCCGCCAAGCCCGCCATACGCCTCCGGCAAAGGCGCCGCGAAAAGGCCCATCTCGGCGAATTGCCGCCAATGGGCGGGATCGCGGCCTTCGCGGGTATGGGTGAATTTCCGCCAGGCCTCGTAGGAATAACGGTCGGCCAGATACCGCGACAGGGAATTGCGCAGCAGCGTCTGCTCTTCGGAGAAGGAGAAATCCATCAGAGCCCCAGCACGGCTTTGGCGACGATGTTGCGCTGGATCTCGTTGGAGCCGCCATAAATCGAGGCTTTGCGAAGGTTGAAATAACGCCCGGCCAAGCCGCGGGCATAGTCGGGCCCCGCCGCCTCGTTATCGCCAAGGCTGAGATCATCGGGGAGCGCGTAATATCCCACCGCTTCCATCGCCAGATCGGCGACGCGCTGCTGGATCTCGCTGCCCGCCACTTTCAGGATCGAACTTTCCGAACCGACTTTCTCGCCTTTGGCTTCCTGGCTGAGAATGCGCAGTTCGGTGAATTCCAGCGCCATCAGATCGGCTTCCAGCGCCATCAGCTTGTGGGCGAAATCGGGGTCGCGGATCAGGGGCGCGCCGTCCAGTTGTTCGGTCTTGGCGATGTTCTTCAGCCGCGTCAGCGCGGCGCGCGAGCGCGAGGGTGCCGCTAGCCCCGAACGCTCATGCGCCAGCAGGAACTTGGCGTAGGTCCAGCCCTTGTTTTCTTCCCCAACCAGATTCTCAACCGGCACCGTCACATTGTCGAAAAAGACTTCATTCACTTCCCGCGCGCCATCCAGGATGACGATCGGCTTGACCGTGATGCCGGGCGACTTCATGTCGATCAGCAGGAAGGAAATACCTTCCTGCGGCTTGGCGCCCGGATCGGTGCGCACCAGGCAGAAAATCCAGTCCGCATATTGCGCCAAGGTGGTCCAGGTCTTCTGGCCGTTGACGACATAATGATCGCCGTCCCGCACGGCGCGGCAGCGCAGGCTGGCCAGATCCGATCCGGCGCCAGGCTCGGAGTAACCCTGGCACCACCAATCGTCGCCGGAGAGAATGCGGGGCAGGAATTTCGCCTTCTGGGCTTCGCTGCCGAAGGTGTAAATCACCGGCCCCACCATTCCGAGCCCGAACGGCAAAGTAGTGGGCATCCCGGCCTTGGCGATCTCGGTGGAGAAAATATAGCGCTGGGTCACGCTCCAGTCCGCGCCGCCCAACTCCTTCGGCCAGGCGGGCGCCACCCAGCCCTTTTTGTAAAGCAGCCGGTGCCAAACGAGATAATCGTCCTTGGAGAGCCGGGCCTGTTCCGGGGCACCCAGATTTTTCGGCAGCTTGGGTTTTGCCTCGGCGACGAAGTCGCGGACCTCTTGGCGGAAGGCTTCTTCCTGAGGCGAAAAAGAAAGGTCCATCGGCTCCTCGCGGCTTATCGGGCGTCCCGGATCGCCTCGTGATGACGGATCACTTCCTTGACGATAAAGCCCAGAAACTGTTCCGCGAAATCGGGGTCCAGCTTGGCGGCCTGAGCCAGCGACCTGAGGCGGGCGATTTGAATCTGTTCGCGGGCAGGATCGGCAGGGGGAAGGCCGTGTTTTGCCTTATATTCCCCGACCGCCTGGGTACATTTGAACCGCTCCGCCAGCATATGCACCAAGGCTGCGTCGATATTGTCGATGCTATCTCGCAGCCGCAAAAGTTCCGGATCGGTCGCGGCCATCTCGCCCTCGTTATTTCCGCTTTATGCGGCTTGCCACCTAGTCTTAAGCGAAGGCGCGCGCCCCGCCAAGTTCCTGGTCGCGCCCAAAAAAACTCCTCCAAGTGGTTAACCGGAGCGGTTTTTGCCGGAGACAGGTTGCCGCAGGCATGCCTATAGTTCTCCCGGTAACAAGTGGGGGCTTGTGCTCAAACGGTCAAAGACCGGCGCAAGTTATGGGGCGATGAACGCAAAGAGTTTGTTCCTGCTGTTGATGCTCGGTGTGGGCGTCGCGGGCTGTGCATCCGACGACAACAAGGAAGCACAGATCGCCGACGATCCGCTGGAGCCGATGAACCGGTTCTTTTTCGACTTCAACCAACGGCTCGACCGGCACGCTGCTCTGCCTGCAGCCTCTTTCTATGCCAGCGCGGTGCCTCGGGGCATTCGCGGCAATGTCCATAACCTGCTGACCAATCTGGGCGGCCCGGTCAATGTCGCCAACGACATCCTGCAGGCCGATTTCGGCTATGCCGGTACGGCGGGTGCACGCTTCCTGATCAACACCACCCTTGGCGTGGTCGGCATTTTCGATGTCGCCACCGATTGGGGATTGCCGGAGCGCAGCCGCGACTTCGGTGAAACCATGGGGGTCTATGGCATCGGCCAGGGACCCTATCTGGTGCTGCCCTTCCGGGGACCGACTTCGGTGCGCGATTTTGCCGGCGGCTATATCGATGGCTATTTTTCGCCGCTTCATTTCGTCCATTATTCGGGAAGCAACTATGTGGGCCTGGTCAAATCGAGCCTGGGCTCGGTGGACAATCGCTCCGCCAATATCGTGACCTACCGGGATATCGAACGCGCCTCGGTGGACTATTACGCCACCATGCGGGCCTATTACCGCCAGCGGCGCGAGCGCCAGGTCGAGGACAAGGCGATTCAGACCGCGGAACTTCCCGACTTTTAGAACGGACCGGAACCGGCTATGCATCGGGCGGATATGTCCACCGCCCCCTCCATTCCCGTGATTGAGCGCATTGTCGCTTTCTGCTGCCGCTGGCCCGCCATGGTCACCTTGGCGGCGCTGGCCTTGACGGTGGCCGCCGGGGCCTACACCAGCGCCCATTTCGCCATGAACAGCGATAGCGAAAAGCTGATCTCCGCGGATGTCGGCTGGCGCAAGCGCGAGATCCAGTTCGACCGCCTGTTCCCGCAGCAATCCAATCTCATCCTGGTGGTGATCGACGGCAAGACGCCGGAGCTGGCGGAGGCGGCGGCAGTCGGACTCACCGCCCGCCTGGCGAAGGACAAGAACCTGCTTCCGGATCTGCGCCGCCCCGATGGCGGCGCCTTCTTCGACCATAACGGCCTGCTGTTCCTGCCGGTCAAAGAGGTGGAAGCCACCACCCAGCAATTGATCAAGGCCCAGCCCTTCCTGGGCGCGTTGGCCGCCGATCCCTCGCTCCGCGGCATCATGGACAGTCTTACGACCGCGCTTCTGGGCGTGTCGCAGGGCCAGGCGAAGCTTTCCGATCTCGATCTGCCGATGACGCGTTTCGGCCAGGTCTTCGCCGCCGCGGCCAAGGGCCGGACCGATTATCTGTCCTGGCGCGCCCTGATCACCGGCAGCCCGCCGCGGCCCGAAGAAATCCGCCGCTTCATTGAGGTCAAACCGAAGCTGGACTTCGATGCACTGGAGCCCGGTGCGCGCGCCAGCGAGGCGATCCGTGCCGCCGCGCGGCAATTGAACCTGACGCCGGACCAGGGCGTGCGCGTCCGTCTCACCGGCGACGTGCCCCTGTCCGACGAAGAATTCGCCACCCTGACGGATCGCGCCTGGCTGATGGGAGCAGCCATGATGGCCGGCGTATTGGCCACGCTGTGGCTGGCCCTGCGCTCCTTCAAGATCATCGTCGCAATCCTGGTCACCCTGGTGGTGGGACTGGCGCTGACCATGGGATTGGGGCTGATCTTTATCGGCGTCTTCAACATCATTTCCATCGCCTTCATCGCCTTGTTCGTGGGGCTGGGCGTGGATTTCGGCATCCAGTTCTCGGTGCGCTATCGCGCCGAGCGTTTCCAGTACCCGCAGCTTTCCCAAGCGCTTTGCCATACCGGACGCAGCGTCGGCCTGCCCCTGGCGCTGGCGGCCGCGGCAACGGCGGTGGGTTTCTTCTCGTTCCTGCCCACCAACTATATCGGCGTCGCCGAGCTGGGTTATGTCGCGGGCCTGGGCATGGTGGTGGCCTTCACCACCTCCATTACCTTGCTGCCCGCGCTGTTGATGTTGCTGCGGCCCGAAGGCGAGGCCGAGGATGTGGGCTTCGCATCCCTGGCGCCGCTGGACGATTATCTGGCGGTTCATCGCCGAACGGTACTGCGCGTCGCAACGGGCGCGGGCGTGATCTGTCTGCTACTGACTCTTTTCCTGCGCTTCGATTCCAATCCGTTGGACTTGCGCAGCCCAAAAGTGGAATCGGTCTCCACCCTGTTCGACCTGATGGGCAATCCCCAGACATCTCCCAACACCATCAATGCCACCGCCCCGTCGCAGGCCGGGGCGGAAGCACTTGCCGCCCGCCTGTCGGCATTGCCGGGTATCGCGCAGGCGCTCACGCTTTCGAGTTTCGTGCCCGAAGATCAGGACAAGAAACTCGCCCTGATCGCCGATGCCAATGGCCTGCTCGATTCCACGCTCAACCCGTTTGACGTGAAACCCGCGCCCAGCGACGCCGAAACCGTGGCGAGCTTCAAGAGCACGGCCGCCAAATTGCGGGACGCGGCCGGCAATCAAACTGACGCGCCGGCATCCCATGCCCGCATCCTGGCCGACGCGCTGGAGGCGCTGGGCAATGGCGCCGCTCAAAATCGCGCCCGCGCCGTCGAGGCCGTGGTGCCGGGCCTTAAGACCATGCTGCGGCAATTGTCCGATGCACTGACGCCCAGCCATGTGACGCTTACATCTATGCCCGCCGCCATGCGCGCGGAATGGATCGCCGCCGATGGGACCGCGCGGGTTCAGGTCTTCCCCAAGAACATCAGCAACGATCCGCGCGCGCTTTCGGTCTTCAGCGACGCGGTGCTGAAGATCGCCCCCGACGCCACCGGCGCGCCGATTTCGATTCGCGAATCCGGCCGCACCATCGTCAGCGCCTTTGTCGAGGCCGGCATCCTCTCGTTCATCACCATCCTCATCCTGCTGAAACTGGTGTTGCGCCGGACCTCCGATGTGGCGACGACCTTGGCGCCGCTGATCCTGGCGGGCCTGCTCACCATGGGAAGCTGCGTCCTGCTGGACCTGCCGCTCAATTTCGCCAACATCATCGCCCTGCCCCTGCTTCTGGGCATCGGCGTCGCCTTTAATATCTATTTCGTGGTGGCCTGGCGGGCAGGCGCGAAGAATTTCCTGCAATCCAGCCTGACCCGGGCGGTGATCTTCAGCGCCGCCACCACGGCATCGGGCTTCGGCACCCTGTGGCTGTCGCGCCACCCCGGCACGGCGAGCATGGGCGAGCTTCTGATGATCTCGTTGTTCTGGACGCTGGTGACGACGCTTTTCGTGAGCCCGGCATTGCTGGGGCCGCCGCCGCCACGCGAGCTCAGGGCTCACGAAAAACTAATCTAAAAAAGAAGGATCGTCTTGGTCCCGGCTTTCTTCCCCCGCGCGGCGGAGCCGCTGGCGGGGGAGTTCGGTAGCATCCGCGTACCGAACGTCCGCTAGCGGGCTTGCCCGCGTGGCGGACAGATGGGGGCACCCAAGAATGGGGGTCAATTCAAAGCCTGGTCCGCCAAGGCGTTGATCTTTTTCGCCAAGCCTTGTGGGCCGCCCGATTGCAGGGTGGCGCCGAAGTCGGACCGCTTCTGGGCCAGCTGGCTGATATTGCCGTTCAGATAGATGTCCACAATCTTCCAGCTGCCGCCGGCCTCATGAAGCCGATAGTTGAACGGAATGGCGTCGCCGCTTCCGGGCTTGAGCGTCGTTTTGACGAACTTGTCGGAGCCGCGTTCGGTCACTGCCGGCTCGACTGTGAATTTCTCGCCATCGAAGCTGTCGAAACTGCGCGCATAATTGGCGACGGTCATGCGCTCGAATGCCTCGGTGAGCGCCTTCTGGTCGGCCGGTGCGATGGAAGGCCAGGTCGGTCCCACCGACAGCGCCGTCATGCCGGGAATATCGAAATCCTGCTCCACCGCTGGCTTCAGCTTGTCATAGCGGCTCTTGGCGGTGCCGCCGGACTTCATGCTGGCGACCAGCGTATCGTAGAAATTTTGAACCGCGGCGGCGGCGGGGTCGGCGCTTTGCGCCCGCGCCGGCAGCGTGGCGCCCAGAACCAGGAGGGCCAAGGAAAGAGTCTGCACGAACCGATTGATCATCAAATGCCTCGTCAAATTGGCGTAAGCCCCGAATTCGTCAAACGCATGAGCCAGCGAATATACTGCGCCATCCTGGCAAAATTTCGGTGAAAATCTGACCCAAAAGATGCGGCGGGAGCATCAAAATCGACCCGTTTCAGGATTCCCGGTCCAGCAGGAACAACGGCAGGCCGGAGAGCTCCGGCGATTTCTCGGCATGGGGCCCCAAGGCCGAGATTGCCGCGCGGGCGCGTTTTTCCGCCTCGGCGCGGGCACCCTCGACGCCCAGCAAGGTCACCAAGGTGGCCTTGCCCATATCCGCATCCTTGCCAACGGCCTTGCCGGTCTTCTCGGCGGTCGAGGTCACGTCCAGCAGGTCGTCGGTGATCTGGAACACCACGCCCATCTCGCGGGCATAGGCCCTGAGCCGGGCCCGGTCTTCCGCCGAAGCCCGCCCCAGAATCGGACCCGCCTCGCAGGAGAATTCGAACAGCTGGCCGGTCTTGAGCCGCTGCAGGTTGACGACATCGTCCAGCCCGAAGCTTTGCTCGGCCAGCATGTCGATGATCTGGCCGCCGATCATGCCGTCATGGCCGGCGGCTTCCGCTAGACGCGCGACCAGAGCCACGCGCACCTCGGCGTCGGGGTGGGTGCTGGCATCGGCCAAAATCTCGAACGCGATCGTAAGCAGCGCATCGCCCGCCAGCACCGCCGTCATCTCATCGAACGCGATATGGGTGGTCGGACGGCCGCGCCGGAGATCATCGTCATCCATGCAGGGCAGATCGTCATGGACCAGCGAATAAGTGTGCAGCACCTCGATCGCCGAGCCCACCCTGAGACTGTTGGCGTCATCGACGCCGAACAGCCGGGCGGAATGCAGCACCAGGAAAGGCCGTAGCCGCTTGCCGCCCGCGAAGGTGGCGTAGCGCATCGCCTCCTGGACCCGGCCCTGCGGCCCGTGCGGCTTGGGCAGCACCGTTTCCAGCACCGAATCGACGGCGGCGGCGCTGGCCGCAATGGCGCGCGGCAAGCCGGCCAGTACGGCCTTGTCCAAAGTCTTGGTCATGTCCACATGCCCCATAACGATGCCCTATGGCTGGCTTGGCCCCCCAAATCCAGCCTTGGGGGCCCTAATGCGACAATCTGGTCCGGCAAGCGCCGGGAAGGCAACGAAAATTCAGGGTTCCCACCCTGCAGCCATAGGGGTTGATTTCAGGGTCGCCAATGCGGGAAAATGGCTTTGCTGCGTTGCGACGAAGCCGCCCGTCCCTTTTGGCCTTCAGCCTGAGGAGCGGCCCGCGGCGCAAAGGAAAAAATATGCGAGTTATTCTTGCCCAGCCGCGCGGCTTCTGTGCCGGAGTGGTGCGCGCCATCGACATCGTCGAGAAGGCGCTCGATAAATACGGCGAGCCCGTCTATGTCCGCCATGAGATCGTTCACAACAAGCATGTGGTCGATGCGCTCAAGAACAAAGGCGCGCGCTTCGTCGAGGAACTGGACGAAGTCCCCGAGGGCGCGGTGACCGTGTTCAGCGCCCATGGCGTGCCGCAATCGGTGGTCAAGACCGCCGCCGCACGCGGGTTGCCGGTGCTCGACGCCACCTGCCCGCTGGTTTCCAAAGTCCACAATCAAGGCAAGCGCTATGTCGCGCACGGCCGCACCCTGATCCTGATCGGTCACGCCGGCCATCCGGAAGTTGAAGGCACCATGGGCCAGGTCGGCGCGCCGGTGCATCTGGTTCAGTCGGAAGCCGATGTCGACAGCTTGCCGTTGCCGGTGGATCAGCCGGTCGCCTATATCACCCAGACCACCCTGTCGATCGACGACACCAAGGGCATCATCGTGGCGTTGAAAAAACGTTTCAGCGATATCGTCGGTCCCGAGACCAGCGACATCTGCTACGCCACCCAGAACCGCCAGACTTCGGTGCGCGAACTGGCCAAGGTCGCCGACGTCATCCTGGTGGTGGGCGCCAAGAACAGTTCCAACTCCAACCGCCTGCGCGAGATCGGCATCGAGGAAGGCATCCCCAGCTATCTCATCGCCGATGGCAGCGAATTGAAGCCCGAATGGGTGCGCGGCATGAATGTGGTAGGATTGACTGCGGGCGCCTCGGCGCCGGAGGAACTGGTGCGCCATGTCATCGAGGCGCTATCCGAAATCGAGGACGTCGAAGTCGAACAGATGGAAGGCAAGAAGGAACATATCGAGTTCCGTCTGCCGGCCGAATTGAGGGCATGACATGGGACTTCCGCTGATGCAGGCCGCCAAGATCGGCGCCTATGTGCTGAAGAAGCATCTTTCCGGCGGAAAATATCCGCTGGTGCTGATGCTCGAGCCGCTGTTCCGCTGCAATCTCGCCTGTGCCGGCTGCGGCAAGATCGATTATCCGGACGAGATCCTGAACCAGCGCCTGTCCTTCCAGCAATGCATGGACGCGATCGACGAATGCGGCGCGCCTGCAGTCTCCATCGCCGGCGGCGAGCCTTTGCTCCACCGCGACATGCCCAAGATTGTGCAAGGCTTCCTGGAACGCGACAAATTCGTGATCCTCTGCACAAACGCGCTGCTGCTGGCCAAGAAGATCGACCAGTACAAGCCCGATCCCAACTTCACCTGGTCGATCCATCTCGACGGCGACAAGGCCATGCACGACAAGTCCGTCTGCCTGGACGGCACCTATGAAAAGGCCGTCGCCGCCATCAAGCTGGCCAAGAGCAAGGGCTTCCGCACCCAGATCAATTGCACCTTGTTCGACGGCACCGACCCCGAGCGCACCGCCAAATTCTTCGACGAGATGATGGAAATGGGCCTGGACGGCATCACCGTGTCGCCGGGCTATGCCTATGAGCGCGCGCCCGACCAGCAGCACTTCCTCAATCGCGGGCGGACCAAGCAAATGTTCCGCGATATCCTGGCGCGCGGCAATGGCGGCAAGAATTGGGATTTCACCAATTCCAGCCTGTTCATGGACTTCCTGGCGGGCAACCAGACCTATGAATGCACGCCCTGGTCGATGCCGCTGCTGACCGTGTTCGGCTGGCAGAAGCCCTGCTATCTCCTCGGCGAAGGCTATGTGAAGACCTTCAAGGAACTGATGGAAGGCACCGAATGGGAAAAATACGGTGTCGGCAAGTATGAGAAATGCGCCAACTGCATGGTGCATTGCGGCTTCGAAGGCACCGCCGCCACCGACGCCATCAAGCATCCGCTGAAGATGCTGCCGATCATGCTGCGCGGCGTGAAGACCAAGGGTCCGATGGCCCCCGATATCGACCTGTCGCATCAGCGTCCGGCGGAATTCGTCTTCTCCCGCCATGTCGAGCACAAGATGTCACAGATCAAGACCGGCAAGTCCAACACCACAGAGGCCGCGGCAGCGGAGTAATTCCCGGAACGCCCGGTTCGAGGTCCGCGCCGTATGGATCAGCGCGGGCACCTGCAAGGGATGACGCAGCAATGAGGCCAGGACGCGGCCCAGCGCAATGCTGCCATCCGGCTTCATCGCCACCAGCGCGGCCGGCGGCAGCACATGCCGGGCATCGTCGGAGATGATACGCAGCACGGCAAAGGGCAGCTTGCGCGCCCGCGCGAAACGCGCTGCCACCGCGCTTTCCATGTCCGCCGCCAGCGCGCCGGTTTTCGCGTAAAGCGCCGCCTTGCTCGCACTGTTTTCCAGAATCGTGTCGCTCGCGGCGATCGGCCCCTGGTGGGCCTGCATCAGTTTCGCGGCCAGCGAAACCCGCCAGCGTTCGTCACAGCGAAAATGCTCCGTGCCGGTCATCACCTGATCGGCGATCACTGCCTCGCCCACTTTCAGCAAGGGCGACAGCGCAGCCGCCAGGCCGATGGAGATCACGCCCGTGATGTCGCCATGCAGGGCGTCGAGCTTTCCGGCAAGCGAAGGACCATCGCCCCCGCCGGCCACCGCCACCACGCCCGGACCGCCCGCGATCTCGGCTTCGCGCCTGAGGCCAGTGACGGCGAGAATGGTCACGCGGCTTCTCCCCTCACGCGATTTGACCGCTCATAGGCCGACCTCGACGCGGCGGGAATTGCCCGTCTTCAAATTGCGATAGCGCGCTAGCGCCCAGAGCGGGAAGAATTTCGGATAGCCATGATAATTCAGGTAGAAGACGCGCGGAAATCCGCCGCCGGTATAATGCGGCTGGGTCCATAGACCGTCCGATCCCTGTGTGCGCTTCAGATAAGCGACGCCCCGCGCCATGGCGGGATGATCCACCTGCCCCGCCGCCATCAGGCCGAGCAACGCCCAGGCCGTCTGTGACGCGGTGGAAGGCGCCGGCTCATAGCCTTTGTAATCCAGCTTGTAGCTGCTGCAATCCTCGCCCCAGCCGCCGTCCGCATTCTGGATTCCCACCAGCCAGTCGGCAGCGCGGCGCATCGTATCATCGTCCGGCGTTAGTCCCGCCGCGTTCAATCCGGCCAGCGCCGACCAGGTGCCGTAAATGTAATTCACGCCCCAGCGGCCGAACCAGGAGCCATCCGCCATCTGGGCCTTGCGCAGATAATCGACGCCCGCGGCCAACCGCGTCTTGTCGCCGCCCAGCTGCGCGATCATGCCGACGCAGCGGCCGGAGACATCTTCGGTGGGCGGATCGAGCAGTGCGCCGTGATCCGCGAAGGGAATATTATTGAGATAGGTATAGGAATTATCCGCGTCGAAAGCGCCCCAGCCGCCATTGCGGCTCTGCAGCCCGTCGACCCACTCGGCACCGCGCGCGATTTCGTTCTTGTATTGCGGCGAGATGCCGGATTTGGCGGCCCGGTCCATCGCCATCACCACCACGGCGGTATCATCGAGATCGGGATAGTAGTCGTTGCGATACTGGAACGCCCAGCCGCCGGGGCGCACATCCGGTTTCTCTTCGGCCCAATCGCCTTTGACCTCCAGCACTTGCAGCGGCGCCAGCCATTCCAGCCCGCGTACGGCAGCGGCTTCGGCTTTCGTATCCTTGGTTTCCAGCAGCGCATGCGCCACCAGCGCCGTATCCCACACCGGCGAAACGCAAGGCTGGCAATAGGCCTCGTGATCCTTGACCACCAGAAGCTTCTCGACGGATGCGCGCGCGATGGCGCGGTCGGGATGCGACGGTGCATAGCCCAGCACGTCGTACATCATCACGCTGTTGGCCATGGCGGGATAGATCGCGCCCAATCCATCTTCACCATTCAGGCGTTCGGTGGTCCAGGCGCGGCACTTTTCGATCGCGCGGGCGCGCAGCCTTTTCGGCCAGAAAGGCTCGAAGCGCTTCAGGCCCCAGTCCAGCGCCGTGAAGAAGGCCGACCAGCCCGCGCTCTGATGCGGGGCGCGGGGCGAGGCCGCGGGCACGCCGGCCACGAACAATTCCCGGATCTGCACGCCGCGCGGATTGCGGGCCAAAGGCCGCTTGGCCGCCAGCACCAGCAGCGGCACGATCACCGTGCGGGCCCAATAGCTCATCTTCGACAGGTGGATGGGAAACCAGCGCGGCAGTAGGATCAATTCCACCGGCACGGTGGGCACATTGGCCCAGTCGGTTTGGCCATAAAGCGCCAGCAGGATTCGGGTGAAGACATTGGCCTTGATCGCGCCGCCCCGCGCCCGTAGCGCTTCACGCGCCCGCGCCATATGCGGCGCATCGATATCGTCGCCGATCATCTTGAGCGCGAAATAGGCCTTCACCGTCGCCGAAATGTCTAAAGCGCCTTCGTGATACAGCGGCCAGCCGCCATGCGCGCCCTGGATGCGGCGCAGATAGGCGCCGATCTTGCGCTCCAGTTCCAGGTTGGGTGTCTCGGCCAGATAGTGCACCAGGAGCACATATTCCGCCGGAATGGTGGCGTCGGCCTCCAGCTCATAGACCCAGTGCCCGTCCGGACGCTGCTCGGCCAGGATCGCGTCGGTGGCGGCGCGGATGGCGCCTTCCACTTCGGCAAATTCATTGGGTGCGAGCTGGTTCATTGCCCGCGACTATAAAGCCATACGCTTGAGCGCCAAAGCTGCCGCCGCGTCGCCCGAACGCACGGCGCCCTCCAGCGTGGCGGGAAGCCCGGTATCGGTCCAGTCGCCTGCCAGCAGCAGATTGCGCCAGGCGGTCTTGGTGGGCGGGCGCTTGACGTCCTCGGCCGGCGTAGCCGCGAAGGTGGCGCGCTTTTCCTTCACAATCTGCCATGGTGGCAGTTCGGCGGAGATCCGCAGCGCCGCGCAGACATCGCCCCACAAGGTGCGTGCCAGCTCCTCGCGCTCACGGTCCACGATGGCATCGGCGCCCGAAACCGTGACGGAAATTCGATCATCGAAAGAGAAAATCCATTCCGCCGTTCCGCCGATCACGCCCAGGATGAGCGGCGCATCTTTGGGCGGCGTGAAATGGAAATGCGCATTGACGATGGCGCGGAATTCCGTCGGCACGACCAGGTCGGGGAGAAGATCCTTCGCCACCCAGGGCGGTACCGCCAGCACGACCATGTCGCCGGAATTGAGCGGCACCGTGGCATCGGAAAATTCCAGCGCCAGGACGCCGCGATTGCCGAGCACCAGCGTACGCAACCGCTTGCCCAATTCGACTTTGGCGCCCTTCTTCTCCAGGAAGGCCAGGGCCGGATCGATGAAGGCGGCGCCAAGATTGGGCGTGGCGATACGGGGACGGCAGGCGCGCCCGCCTCGGGCCAAGGTTTCGCGCATGACCTGGCCGGCCAGTTGCGCGGACCCGGTTTCCGGCTCGGTATTGAGGGCCGCCAGCATCAGCGGCCGCATCAGCCTTTCCCACAACGCGCCTTTGGTGGGCGCGACATCGGCGATGGTCTCGCGGCGGGTGGCGAACATCAGGCGGACATAGGCAAGATAATCGCCTGGCTTGGTGCCGGGCACGCGGCGGGCACGCGACGTGATCCACCAGGGCACCGGTCCGCCGTTCAGCCGCAAGACCCAGCGCGCATCGGCTTTCAGATCCACGAAAGGGAATGTCGCGCGGCGCGAGCCGGTCAGAGCCCCGCGCGCGCCGATGCGATCCAGATAGCGGGCAATGGCGCCATTGCCCGACAACACCAGATGATTGCCATTGTCGATCACCTGGTCCAGCGCCGGATCGTAATAGGAACGGCAGCGTCCGCCGGCCTGCCCCGCCGCTTCGTACACTGTCACCGCGATCCCCCGCGCGGCCAGCCGGGTGGCGGCGGCAAGCCCGGAAACCCCCGCGCCGATCACAAAGGCGCGGCGCTGATTTTTCGAAGCCGCCAATTCGCTGTCGGAAGACATGGGCTCACCCCAACCCGGCGCGCAGCAGCAGGGACAAGAGCTTGCCCCGCGACAACGACACGCGATGGCGCGGCGGCGCGAAGCCCGCCGCTTCCGTGGCCTTCAGAATCTCTCCGTAAACCGCGCCCATCAGGCGGGGCGTGGCGATCCGACCCTTGGGCTTTTTCGCCAGGATGGCGGCGGCCTTGTCGTAATGATCGTGCGCCATGGCGGCGACCGCGCGGCAGACGCCATCGATGCGCGGATCCGATACCACCATCTTGGGATCCAGCGATTTGAACCCCGCCGCGAAAAGATATTCGCGCGGCAAATAGAGCCGGCCGATATCGGCATCCTCGTCGATGTCGCGCAGGATGTTGGTCAGCTGCAGGGCACGTCCCAGGTGATGCGCCAGCTCGAAGCCGGGCCCCTCGTCCATTCCAAAGACCTTGATGGATAGCCGCCCCACCGCGCTGGCCACCCGCTCGCAATAAAGATCGAGAATGGGAAGAGCGGGCGCGACGATGTCTTCCGCCACGTCCATCTCCATTCCGTCGAGAATGGTGAAGAAGTCTTCCTTGCGCAGACCGAATTGCGCCACCGCAGGGGCCAGGAACGCCACGCGCGCCGGCGTCTGCCCGACATAAAGGGCGTCCAGATCGTAACGCCAGGCTTCCAGCTTTTCATGCCGCTGCGGCCGCGTGCCCAAACCGTCATCCGCAATGTCGTCCACCTTGCGGCAAAAAGCATAGATCGCGAACATGGCGTCGCGCTCCTGCCGGGGCATCAGCCGCATGGCGAGATAGAAGGAGCTGCCCGACGCCTTCTTCTTGACGGCGGCGGCCTGGGACGGTGGCAGGGTTTCGCGCTTGCTCATCGACGGCGCATCATCCGGGAGAGTGCGAAGCCGGGCAGCCGCTTGACGAACAGCGCCGCGATATCCGTTTTGGAATGGTGGACATTTTCGGACAAGGGATCGCGGCGGGTCAGCATGGCGTTCAGGTCTTCGGCCAGGGTTTGAATGAGATCGACTTCCAAGGCAAGCCTGCCATCGCGGACCTGCCCGGCGAAGGGGCGGGATTGCGCCAGGAGCAAGGCGTTGCGGCCCGCCAGCCCGGCGATGACGCTTTTGAGCGCGCCCCCGGCCGAGGGCTCGGACAGTGCGGCCACGGTCAGGCCTTTTTCCGCCAGCGCTTCCTCGGGGATATAGACCCGGTCCAGGTCACGGTAGTCCTTGGCGCAATCCTGCAGGTGATTGATGATCTGAAGCGCGGCGCACAGCGCATCATTGGCCGGCCAAGTGTCCCGGCTTTCGCCGTGAACATCCAGGACGAAGCGCCCCACCGGCATGGCCGAGTAGCGGCAATAATCGATCAGCTCGTCCCAGTCGCGGTAGCGCAGCTTGGTGACATCGCGGCGGAAGGCTTCCAGCAGGTCCAACGCATGCTGGTCGGTCAGGGCATGCTCTGCCAGGACGGCGCGCAAGGCCGTGGCCTGGGGCGATGCCATGCTCTCACCCACCAGGCTGGCGCGTATCTCCTCGAGCAACCGCAGCTTCTCTTCCGGCGCCGCCGTGGCGTGATCGGCGATATCGTCGGCAAAGCGCGCGAAGCGATAAAAGGCCAGCACGGGCGGGCGATGACGCGGCGCGATCAGGAACGATGCAACAGGGAAGTTTTCCTGATTATGGTCCTTGCCGGACTGAAGAGAAGCTGCGTCGCTCATGCCCGCATCTCGTTTTTTGTTTTGGGCGCCTGGGGACGGCCCTTCCACATTCCGCCCTTTCCCGACCAATGCTGGATGGCCGAATCCACGGTGAAGGCGGCGTAAAAGGCGCCCATGACCGGCAACGCGACACCCCACAGAGGCGACAGGCGATAGAAGCGCAGGATGGGCTGGAACATCGCGGCCATGATGATCCAGGCGAGATAGGCGGCAAGCTGCACATAATACATCGCAAACAATGCCCCCAGCACCGGCGCGATATAGACGATGAAAAGGCCCGCCAGCGTGCCGAGCAGCATCAGGGGCGAATAGCCAAGCTGGGCATAGGCCGAACGCGCCACCATTTTGCGGATATCGGCCAGATGCTCATAGGCTCTGAGGCTGATGGCGCGGTTGGTGAGACCGAGCCAGATCGGACCTTGCCTCTTCAAGACCCGGGCCAGCGCGCAGTCGTCGATGATGTTGTGACGGATCGCCTCGATGCCGCCCGCGGCCTCTAGCGCACTGCGCCGCGCCAGCATGCAGCCGCCCGCGGCCGCGGCCAGTTTGCTTTTGGGATCATTCACCGCGCCAAAGGGAAACAGCATGTCGAAAAAGAACACAAAGGCCGGAATGAGGAAATGTTCAGCAGCGGTGCGGCAGGAAAGCCGGGCCATCAGCGAAACCAGCACACGGTGACCTTCTTCCGCGCGCGCCACCAGATTGCGGAGATTGTCGGGGGTATGCGCGATGTCGGCGTCGGTGAACCAGATAAATTCCGGCGCCGACGAGGCGGCGTGATCGACACCCTGGCGCATGGCCCAGAGCTTGCCCGTCCAACCCGGCGGCCGCGCACCGCCCGGCAGCACCGTCAGACGATCATCGTTCAACGCACGCGCCAGATCGCCGGTGCCGTCATCCGACTGGTCGTCGACCAGCACGACGTGAAATTCGCCCGGATAATCCTGAGCCAGAAGGCTGGCGATGCTGCGTTGGATGACATCCGCCTCGTTGCGGGCCGGCACGACCGCGACGACCAGGGGCCAGTCGGCGGGCTCGGCGGCCGCCACAGTATCGCGCTCCCGCAAGCGCCAGAAACCGCGGCGCGCCAGCAGCAGATAAAGCCAGATCGCCAGCGGCAAAAAACCGAACAACACGGCCGCGATCATGTCAGATATCCATTGGCGGCGAACCAGGCATGGGCATCCTTCAGCCCTTCCAGGTAGGGCCGCGCCGCATAGCCCAGGTCTCGCTTCGCTTTTTCGGAGGAAAAATACATCTGATAGCGCGACATGCGCAGGGCATCGGCGGTGAGGAAGGGCTCCTTTCCGGTAAAGCGCGCCACGGCCTCGGCGGCGAAAGCCAGCGGGAATAGCGGCCCGCGGGGCAATTTTACCGTTGGCGCGCGGCGTCCGGCCAGGGCCGCGATGTCGGCCAGCATCTGCGCCAACGTCACATCGGCGCCGCCCAGGATATAATTTTCACCGATCGTGCCGCGCTCCAGCGCCAGGAAATGGCCTTCAGCGACATCGTCGACATGCACCAGGTTGAGCCCGGTATCGACAAAGGCCGGCATCCGGCCCGCCGCCGCTTCCACGATGATGCGCCCGGTGGGCGTGGGCTTGATGTCGCGTGGACCGATCGGCGTGGAGGGCGCCACGATCACGGCGGCAAGCCCCTCTTGCGCGATCATCCGTTCGACTTCGCGTTCGGCCAAAAGCTTGCTCAGCTTATAGGCGCCGATCACGCTTTGCGGCGTGTGCCGGGAGGTTTCGTCCACCGCCTCGCCCTTGCTGGGCTTCAACGCCGCGACGGAGGAGGTATAGACCACGCGTTCGACCCCGGCGCGCAGCGCCGCCGCCATCGTCGCCCGCGCACCTTCCAGATTGTTGCGCCCGATCTCGAGCGGATCGCGCGCCCAGAGGCGGTAATCCGCCGCGACATGAAACAGGTAACGGGCACCTTGCAGCGCGGACGTCATCGATCCGACGTCGCGCATATCGCCGGCCGCAATCTCCACATCCAGGCCTTCGATATTGGAGCGCGAAGCCGTGGGGCGCATCAGCACCTTGACCCGGAAGCCCCGCGCCAGCGCCGCGCGGGCAACGGCGGCGCCGACAAATCCGGACGCGCCTGTGACCAGGACCGTGTCACTCATGATGACGTTTCGCGCAACGCGGCCCGCCCCTCGACACTTTGCCAGTAGATCAAGGACGGTATTCCGATCACGATCTCGCGTGCGCGCTTCAACAATGACACTGCCAGCCCCATCTCGGCCGGAAGGCCGAACAGCGGCGCCAGCATCGCGTATCCGGCTTCCTGCACGCCCAGCGCGGCGGGTACAAAAGCGGCAATCGAGCGCAAGGTGCAAAGCAGCGCCTCCAGCGCCAGCGCGTCGGCGAGGCTGACCTGACCACCCACCAGACGAAAGGCAATGAAGGTCCCCCCGCCCGACCCGATCCAAGCCAGCAGATGCAAGGCCGCCGACGCGGCCAGACGGCCCGGGGAATCGTAAAGATCGTGAATGGCGTCGCGGAACGAGGTGCCGCCATGGACCTGCGGAAAGAATTTTCCCGCAATCCGCTGGGCGAAATCGGCGCCTTTCTTCTGCAGAAAAATCAGCGCCGCGATGCCGGGCACCGCCAGGAGCAATGTCGCCACCATCGCTTCGGTGAGCGGTCCCGCGCTGGCCAGATCCCGGAAATGGGCCACGCCCAGCGCAATACCGAAAGCGAGGAACGCCACCTGCGCCATGGCCTCGGTGGTCGCGTCGGCGGCAACGGAAGCCGCGGCATAACCGGCATTCATGCCGTGCAGGATCATCAGCCGCGCGGCGGCAACCATGCCGCCCACCGGCGAGAAGGGCGAGATTTCGGCGATGGAATCGCGTACCAGCCGGCCGAGATAGAAATCCTTGGCGTGATGACGCTCGGATGGCGGCAAGAGGCACATCCAGGCTGCCGCCAGCACCACGAACACCACAAGCGCATAGAGACAGAGGATGGTCAGCCCGCCGATTCCGGCGCGGGCAATGGCGCCCAGCACCGCGTCAAATCCGATCGCCCAGATCAGATAGGCGGCCGCGATCAGACCCGCGAGCAGCGCGATAACGACGCCCCATTTCATCGCCAGGTTCCCACGAAAAATTCAGGCCGGCAGCGGCTTGGCGCGGAAGCTCCACAACCGCATCGCGCCCAGAGCGGTTTCCGCCAGTTGGGGCAGGAAGCTGGGGCGCAGCAATTCCTTGTCGAACGCGCCCATGCGGCGGCGGTTCTCCGAATAGCAATCTTCCAGGAAGCGGCGGAAGGTGAAGCCGTCGAGAAACACCGAGGCCTGGGTGGCGGTGAATTCCTTGCCGTCATTCAATTCCTTGCCGCGCTTGGCGGTACCGACCATGCGGCCCAGGGCGCGCATGTAATAGCGAAAATCCGTCAAGGGCAGCAGCATCCGTGAGAAGAAGCCCTTCTGCGCCTGGTTATAGGCCATCCAGTTGACGAAGAAGACGATGTGACGGGTTTCCTCATACATCAGCGTCTCGAAGATCTGGAACATCTCCTTGGGCAGGAACTCCGACTGCATCGCGATCTTGAAGACGCCAAAGCCCAGGAAGGAATCCATGCATTCGCCGAAGCCGAAATCCTTGAAACGGGTTTCGATATTGTCGCTGACATCTTCCAGCGGCCGCTCGGCGGCGTCGATGCCGTATTTCTCGATCATCACCCGGATCAGCTTGGCGTGGCGGGCTTCCTCGAAGCCCTGCAGCGCCACGGCCTCCTTCATTACCGGATCCTTCAACGTCTTGACGAATTCGGCGACGATCGCGCCGGCGCGGCGCTCGGTGTAGAAGACCTCTTCCCAGAAGGGCACGGATTTGAGGCGCGTCAACGCCGCCTCGTTCAGCTCCGGCCACGGCAAAGTGTCGGGGTCGAACTCCGTATAGGTCTGCATGAAATGCTTGCAGAACGTGTCGCGATGTTCCGGCGATCCTATTTTCATTGGGCGGCCTTCTTTTTCGGACCGATGAACTTCAAGGCGATGCGCGCCATGAAGGGCACGAAGCGCGGACGCTTGAGGCGATTGTCATAGGGCGACAGCCGGCGGTCATTCTCGGCCACGCAAATGGCGATCAACTCGCCCACATTGATGTCGGAGCCCAGCTGTTCGGCGCCGGTGACGGTGAAATTATTGTCCTGCTGGCCGTTGGACACGTCCGAGGCGATACCCATGCGTTCCCAGATCAGGAACAGCCAGACCGCCAGGACTTTCAATTCGAAATAAGGCCGGCGCCAGAACGGCATGTTGCGGCGATGCCAGGCGATCCAGTTGACGAAGAACAGGATGTGACGGGCTTCCTCATTCACCACCGGATCGAACGTCTGGATCAGTTCGGGCGGGAAATAGCCGGTGTCCCTGGCCGCCTTGAACAGGCCGAAGGCGAAAAAGCTGTCGATGCATTCGCTATAGCCCGTGACCAGGAAGGCCCATTCCGGATTCTTGGGCTTTTCATAGACCGGCTCCGGCGCCAGCTTGATGCCATAGGCTTCGACCAGATTTGCCAGGACATGGCGGTGGCGGCGCTCCTCGAAGCCGTTGAGTTCGATCGCCTTGCGCAGCAAAGGATCGGGCACGCCTTCCGCATAAGTGCAGACATTGAGGCCGGCGCGGTTCTCGGTCTGGACCGCGATGTCCCAGATCGGCAGCGCGGTGATGCGCTTCTCCGCTTCCTCGCCCAGCTTGGGCCAGTCGAGCACGGCGGGACGGTAGGGATCGAAGGTATCCAGCAGTGTCTTGCAGAACAGCCGCTTGTGCGCGTCGCTGCCGTAACGGATGGGACCGTCCTCCGGCCACTTTCCGGTGTCCCGGGTCAGGTCGGGCGGTATGGCAAAGGCCGGACTGCTCATCGAAAATCACCTTTAAGTGGTTGAATTTCCTAGCAGCCAGCTAGGACATAGCCCTGCCCTATTGTACCGGAAAGTCACAAAAGCCGCCAAGGCGAATATCGCGCCTCGCGATCAGGGCCGGCATGCCCGGATCGGTCAGGGCCCGCAATTCCTCGACATAGGCGTAGCCCGGGGCGGAACCGGGATAGGCCCCGGTGGCGGGATGAAGATAAATCTCCGAAAGCCCGTCGGGCAGATGCTCGATCAATCCCTTCAGCCGCGCGCCCGTCATCGCCCCGGACCATGCCAGGCCGAATACCTGATCGGGCGCGGCGATGCCGGCGCGGCGAAACCGGGCCCGCAGGGCCCGCGCGAAAGGCGTGGTGAGAGCGACGGTAGCATTGCTCCGGTGCGGTTCGATCCGCCGCAGCGGCGCCTGGGGTTCCAGCGGCACGCGCGCGCCCTTGACGCCATGCGTGCGCGCCATCTTGACCATCAGCGCGGCGATGGTGGGGTGCAGATGGAAATGCTTGTGGGCATTGACATGGTCCAGCTTGAGCCCGGTGGCGGCAAACGCTTCGAATTGCGCTTCCATCTCGGCGGCGAGCTGCGCCCGCACCTTGGGCCGGAAAAACATTGCGGCACCCGCACGCGCCATGTCGCTGCGAAACAATCCCTTGGCGTCGACCAGATCGGGCACCGCATGCGCGGGCAGGATCGGCCTGCCCTCGACCAGCACCAGGTGCAAGCCGACCCGCAGCGACGGCATCTGCCGCGCGCGCGCGACTGCATCATGGGCGGCGGCGCCGGAGACCATCAGGCTGGCGGCGGTGAGAACGCCGTGACGATGGGCGCGCTCCACCGCCTCATTGACTTCGACGGCGGCGCCGAAATCGTCCGCCGTGACGATGAGCCGCTTCACGCTTTTAACCGCCGCATGGCCTTCACGCAAAACCGGTACCCACTTTTGCGGGCCATGCGGTCAGGAAACGATCATGTCTTCGCGATTGCGGAGGAACTGGAAGAACTCCACCCCTTCGCGCAGACGCCGCACCAGCATGTCGCGCGACGTCAGCATCTCGCCCAGGATCTCGGCGATCTTGGAGGGGCGGAAATAGAATTTCTTGTAGAACTCCTCCACCGACTCGAAGATCTCGGTATGGCCGAGATGCGGATAGTTGAGCGGCGCGATCTGCGTGCCGTCGTCGGTGAGCAGATCGACATCCGACGCGAACCAGCCATTTTCCTTGGCCTGTTTGTACAGGAAGGTGCCCGGATAAGGCGCGGCCAGCGACACCTGCAAGGTGCGCGGATTGACTTCCTTGGCGAAGGCCAGGGTTTCCTGGATGGTCTCGCGAGTCTCGCCCGGCAGGCCCAGGATGAAGGTGCCGTGCACGATGATGCCCAAGTCGTGGCAATCCTTGGAGAAGCGCTTGGCGACTTCCACCAGCAGGCCCTTCTTGATGTTGTGCAGGATTTTCTGATTGCCGGATTCATAGCCGACCAACAGCAGCCGCAGCCCATTGGCCTTCAGCACTTCCAGGGTCTTGCGCGGCACATTGGCCTTGGCGTTGCACGACCAGGTGATGCCCAGAGGGCCGAGCGCCTTCGCCAATTCCTCTACGCGGGCGTGATCGTCGGTCAGCGTATCGTCGTCGAAGAAGATTTCCCGGATCTGGGGGAATTCCTTCTGCACATACTTTACCTCTTCGACCACCTTGGCGATCGACTTGTAGCGGTATTTGTGACCGCCGATGGTCTGCGGCCACAGGCAGAAGGTGCAGCGCGACTTGCAGCCCCGTCCCGTGTACCAGGACATGTAAGGGTGCATCAGATAGCCGCCGAAATAATTCTCGACCTTGAGCTGCTTGTACAATGGCAGCACCGACGGCAGCTGGTCCATGTCCATCAGGATTTCGCGCTCGGGATTGTGGACGATCTTGCCGTCCGCATCCCGGTAGCTGAGGCCCTTGATGGTCGTCCAGTCGGCGCCGTTCGCCAATTCCTGGACGGTGAATTCATATTCGTTGCGGCAGACGAAATCGACCGAAGGCGCCGCCTTCAGGCTTTCTTCCGGCTCGACCGCGACCTTGGCGCCGATAAAGCCGATCTTGGCGGTCGGATTGAGCGCGCGGATCATGTCCGCGGTGCGCACATCGGATTTGAAGCTGGGCGTGGAGGTATGGATGACGATCAGCTCATGCGCTTTCACGTCCCCTTCGATGTCCTTGAAGGACAAGCGGTGCGGCGGCGCGTCGATCAGCCGCGAGCCGGGCACCATCGCCGCGGCCTGGGCCAGCCAAGTGGGAAACCAGAAGGATTTCACTTCCCGCTTCATCTGGTAGCGCGCGCCCGCGCCGCCGTCATAGCCGTCGAAGGACGGGGCCTGGAGGAAAAGCGATTTCATGGCCATGGAACAGATACCTTCAGGATTGGGACAAGGCGCCGCTGGTTTCGACTGAAAAGCGGCTTCCCCGCCAATGAACCGTTTCGCCGAATTGCGACGCAACGAAAACTGCAAAACTCAAAAGATCGCGCACCGGCAGAAGCCAGAACGGACCCGCGGAGGTGCCGAAAATACCATCAATGCGGCGCTTGAGGAACAGTCGCGCCGCCAATGTCAGCCCCAGGACGGCGACACTCGCCCAGGAAAAATCCAGCAACAGCGCGGCGATCAGTGCGATCGGGAACCCGAACGTCACCACGCTGCCCAGATGGCCCAGCGGATTAACCGTGCGAATGGTGCGTGTCCAGCGCAATTCATGGCGGAACAATTCGCGGGCGCTGGCCTCGGTCGCGGTATGGCCCACGCCCATGGCGGGAATCACCAATGCGTGCCCCCGGGCGCGCACGGCGCGGCCCATCTCATAATCGTCGGCGAGGTAATCGGCGAACGCCATGAACCCGCCGATCTCGTCCAGCATGGCGCGGGTGAGTGCAATGGTCGAACCCATGCAGGGCTCGGCCAGCCCCAAGCTGGTGCTCAAGACCACATTGGGCAGGAAATCGTAGGACGTCCCCATTGCGGACAGGGTCGGCCACAGACGGCCTTCGCCCCGCACCACTTCGCCCGTGTAGAGACAGGTAACCAGTCCGACACCCGGCGCCGCCAGAGCATTCGTCACATGGCGCAGCCAGTGCCGCGATACCGTAATGTCGCTGTCCGACAGCACCAATATATCGTGCCGCGCGGCGGGCAGCATATTGATCAGGTTGGAAACCTTGGCGTTGGAGCCGTGCAGCGCGCCGTCGGCCACGATGACCGTATCGAGATGGGGATAGCGGGCCTGCAACGCCTCGACCACGGCGATGGCCGGATCGTTTTCGTCATGGACCCCGAACACGATCTGGACCGCGCCCGGATAATCCTGTGCGAAAAAACTTTCCAGATTTTCGGACAGGCCGGGTTCGCCCAGATGCAGGGGCTTGAGGATGGTGACATTGGGGTGTGCGGACCCAGCCGGCTCTTCGCCGTTCATGAAGCGGCCGGCCAAGAACGCAGCCACCATGGCGTAGCCGGCGCCGAATAGCGCCAGCACGGCAAAAACACTGCCCGCCCAGATAAATAGCGTCGCCATCATTCTTTCCGGCCCCCGCCGAAGCACCCTATTTAATGGAGGGGGGCGGCAGGGTGAAGGGGCCCCGCCGTGACAATTTGAGACAAGTTGGTAATGTTGCCGCTATATCACCAGGCGCGCCAAGCGCTGTTTTTCCCTGGGGGCAGCCCTGCAAGGGCCTGTTTGCCGCGCCCCGGCGGTGAATTCCGGTCAGCCAGCTTCAAACTGCTGCTTCAGGCGGATCGGTGGGCGGTCGCGGCGCGGGTGGGGCGGCGGCGGGGCTTTTCGGACGCAATCGAGGCGATCCAGTTGGCGAACAGCCGGAGCGTATAGCTGCGCCAGGATTGCAGCGGCACGGCGCCCGTCACCACTTCGCTATAGTCCGAAAGCTGCGCATCGCGGCCGGCCAGGGCTTGAAGGGCATTCTCCGTGACGCGGTCGAAATAATTTTCCGGAACGGTGGGACGGGGGCCTTCGCCTTTCAAAAAGCGCGCCATGTCGCGCAGATATTCGCGGCCCAGCGTGTCGGCGACATATTCGGGATGGCCCTGGAGAAAAACAAAGCGGCTGCGGCCCTCGCGCACGAACAGATCCACCGACCCATCGGTGAGGCGCGTCAGCACCCGGTAATTGTGCGCCGTGAGATCGCTTTCCAGAAGACCGTTCTTGCGCGAATGCGGCGTCGCCGCCCGCGCCGGCACGCCGGCCAGCAAAGGATCCTCGACGGCGCGCAGGCTGGTGAAGACGCCGCTGATTTTCTTCGGCAGGGGGCGGCGCGGAACGCCGTCGAAATGCAAGACCGCAGCGTGCGCGGCGAGGCAGGAAAACAGGGTGGAAACTGTTCCGCTTTCCGTCCAATCCATCAGGCGGGTCAATGCCTGCCAGTAGGGCTCGTCATTCAGCCCGTCGGTGTGCGGTTCGGCGCCGGTGATGATCAGCGCATCCATGCCCGCGTCCGGCAAGGTGGCGACGTCGGCATAAAACCCGTCCATGCGGGAGATCGCGGCTTCGCCGCGGGGAATTTCGGGGATGGCGAAGAGATGCAATCGGACGTCGAAATTGCCGGCGGACTCTTTCAACAGTCGCGCGAATTGCAATTCGGTGGCCCGCAAGGCCGCGTCGGGCATGTTGTTGACCAGCCCGATATGCACGGTGGCGCGCGTGCCGCGCTGGCCGAAAGAAAAATTCTCGATGTTCTTGCTTCCGTTCGGCATCACCCGGCCTTGCGCGCGATCTGGGACTTGGCGGCCGCCGCCAGCGCCTGGGAGATATCAGCGATGATGTCGTCCTTGTGTTCGATCCCGATGGATAGCCGGATCGTTTCCGGCGTGATGCCCGCCTTTTTCTGTTCGCCGGGCGGCATCTGGCGGTGCGTGGTGGAGGCGGGATGACAAGCCAGCGACTTGGCGTCGCCGATATTGACCAGCCGCTTGATCAGCCTGAGGGCATCGTGGAAATCCTTGCCTGCCTGGAACCCGCCCTTGACGCCGAAGGTGAGAAGCGAAGGCACCCGGCCGCCAAGATATTTTTCGGCGAGCTTGTGATAAGGGCTGTCGGCGAAGCCGGCATATTGCACCCATTCGACATGCGGACTGCGCCGCAAAAACTCCGCCACGGCCCGGCCATTCTCGACATGACGTTCGACGCGCAGCGCCACCGTCTCTATCCCCTGCAACAGCAGGAACGCGCTCATCGGCGACAGGATGGCGCCCGTGGCGCGCTGCAGAACGCTGCGAATGCGCCCGGTGAAAGCGGCGCGGCCATAATGTTTGGCGTAAACCAGGCCATGATAGGATTCGTCCGGAACGGTGAATTGCGGAAACTTCTCGGCGTGCGCCATCCAGTCGAAGGTGCCGCCGTCCACCACGATGCCGCCCATCGCCGAACCGTGACCGCCCAGAAATTTGGTCAGCGAATGCACGACAATATCGGCGCCGTAATCGATCGGGCGCTGCAGGATCGGCGTCGCCACGGTGTTGTCCACGATCAGGGGCACGCCGTGATCATGGGCAACCTTGGCGATGGCCTCGATATCGCAAATATTTCCCGCCGGATTGCCGACGGTCTCGCAAAACAAGGCGCGGGTGTTTTCGTCCACCAGGCGCGCCATCTCGGCCGCCGTTCCGCCATCGGCGAAGCGCCCGGTGATGCCCGAACGCGGCAAAAGATGCGCCAGCAAGGTGTGCGTGGTGCCGTAAAGCTGGGCGGTGGAGACGATATTGCCGCCGCCATCGGCGACATTGGAAAGCGCGTAATGCAGGGCCGCCTGGCCGGACGCCGAAGCGATCGCGGCAACGCCGCCTTCCAGTTCGGCAACGCGCTTTTCCAGAACTGCGACCGTGGGATTGGAAATGCGGCTATAGCGAAAGCCTTCTTCTTCCAGATTGAACAAGGCGGCGGCGTGATCGGCGCTGTCGAAGGCATAGGCCGCCGTCTGGTAGATCGGCACCGCCACCGCCCGGGTCGCGGGGTCGGCGTCGAAGCCGGAATGAATAGCAATGGTTTCCGCGCGCATAACCCAAGCCTGTTTGTATGAGCCAAGTCTAAGGCGCAGGTGTTTAACGAACCTTGCTGCGCAAGCAGGTTTGGCGTTAACGCCATGGCAGGGCGAGCGGGCTATTTTGCCTGGGAACACGTTTCGTTTTGAGACAGCATGTCGAATATTCCGTCCCATCCGCCGCCGAACGACCGCTCCGGATCGAAGGCCTGGCTGAGCGCGCTCGAAATGACTTCGAAAATCGAGATGCAGCCTCAGCGCATCTTTCCGCGCGTGGTGGAGGCGCTGGGAGAAGATTTCGGACAGGCGCCAGCCCTGTTCAGCCTCCCGGAGAATTTCAGCCATGCCCAGCTGGCGGCACGGATGCAGCGATATGCGCGCTGGGCATTGGCGCAAGGCGTGAGCAAGGGCGACGTCGTGGCGCTGCTGATGCCCAATCGCGCCGAGTATCTCGCCATCTGGCTGGGCATCACCCGCGTCGGCGGCGTGGTGGCGCTGATCAATACCAATCTGGGCGGGCCGGCATTGGCGCATTGCCTCGCGATCGCCAATCCCCGGCACGTCATCGCCGCGGAAAAATTGATGCCGTCGCTGGCGGAAATAACAACCGGCGCCCGGATCTGGCGGCACGATGCGGATTTCGAACATGCGATCACGGCATTCTCCGGCGCGGCGCTTAAGGCTGGCGAAGGTCCCGAGGTCACGCTCAACGACCCCGCGCTTCTCATCTACACCTCGGGCACTACCGGGCTGCCCAAGGCCGCCCATGTCAGCCATCACCGCGTGATGATGTGGACGCACTGGTTCGCCGGCATGATGGACGCGCAAGCGAGTGACAGGCTCTATAATTGCCTGCCGATGTATCATTCCGTGGGCGGCGTGGTGGCTTCGGGTGCGGTGCTGCTGAAAGGCGGCGCGGTTATCCTGCGGGAGAAATTCTCCGCGCGGGCTTTCTGGGACGATGTCGCACACAGCGGCGCCACGATTTTTCAATATATCGGCGAATTGTGCCGCTATCTTTTGAATTCCGACGCCGAGCCCCGCGCGCATCGCTTGCGCCTGGCCTGTGGCAACGGCCTTTCTGCGGAAATATGGGAGCCGTTCCAGCAGCGTTTCGGGATTCCGAGAATCCTGGAATTCTATGCTGCGACCGAAGGCAATTTCTCGCTCTACAATGCCGAGGGAAGACCGGGCGCCATCGGCCGCATCCCCGGCTTTCTCCGGCATCGTTTCGGCGTGGCGCTGGTCCGGCGCGGCGAAGACGGTGAACCGCTGCGGGACGCAAATGGCTTTTGCCTGCGTGTCGCAACCGGCGAGGCCGGCGAAGCCATCGGCAGGATCGCCGCCGGCGCCGCCCGTTTCGAGGGCTATAACGACCAGGCCGCCACCGCAAAAAAAATCCTGCGCAATGTCTTTGAAGCCAATGACGCCTATGTGCGAACCGGCGACCTGATGCGCCAGGATGGGCAGGGTTTTTTCTATTTTGTCGACCGGCTGGGCGACACGTTCCGCTGGAAAGGCGAGAATGTGGCCACCACCGAGGTGGCCGCGGCGCTGATCGCCTATCCCGGGATCACTGCCGCGAATGTCTATGGGGTCGCGGTGCCCGGCGCGGATGGCAGGGCGGGCATGGCGGCGCTGGAAACCGATGCGGCTTTCGATCCCGCCGGCCTGCGTTCTCATCTGAAGACGCGCTTGCCGGATTACGCGCGCCCCATCTTTCTGCGTCTGGTCGGCGCGCTCGCCGTCACCGAAACCTTCAAGCAGAAGAAAAGCGATCTGGCGGCGGAGGGTTTCGATCCTTCGCGGATAGCCGATCCGATATATGCCGATATCGGCTCCGGCTATGTGAAGCTCGATGCGGCGCTCTACGAGCGGGTCAGTTCGGGCCTTATCCGTCTGTGAACGCGCCGTTCCGGCGGCTGCGGCAGTTGCACCGCATAACGGATTTCCGCGCCGATGATCTCTGCCGCCTTGCGCGCATGGGGAATCATGCGCTGCATGCAATAGAAGAAATGGATCATGCCGGGGTGGGTGCGGCCATGCACCACGATTCCGGCCTCGGTCAATTTGGCGGCATAGGCTTCCCCTTCGTCGCTGAAGGGGTCGAATTGCCCGGTATGGATATAGGCCGGCGGCAGGCCGGCAAACTCCTTCGCCAGCAATGGCGACAGGCGGGGATCGGCCAGATCGGCCCCGGGGCAGTACAGTTCCAGATCGCGCAGCAACGTCTCGCGGTCGAGAAAATAGCCGTCCTTCAATTCGCGGCGGGCCGCGGATTCCCGCGCCACATCCAGGATCGGGCAAAGAAGAAGCTGGAAGGCGATCGCGGGGCCGCCCCCGTCTCGCGCCAGCCGGCAAAGCGCCGCCGCCAGGCCGCCTCCCGCGGAATCCCCTGCAAGCCCCAGCCGCTTGGGATCGATGCCGAACTCCCGGGGATTGCCCGAAATATGCCGCAGCGCCGCCATTCCGTCTTCCAACGCCACCGGAAAGGGATGTTCCGGCGCCAGGCGATACCCCACGGCGATCACCCGGCAGCCGCTTTCATTGCAGAGCCGCCGGCAAAGCCCGTCAAAGGTATCGAGGCTGCCCGCCACCCAACCGCCGCCATGGAAAAAAATCATGCCGGGCAAAACCCGTTCCGGTTTTCCCAAAGGTGAATAGGTTCGAAGCGCGATGGCGCCGTCGCTGACGTCCAGCAACCTGTCACGCATGCCCCCGATCGGTTCGGTGCCCGCCGGATCGACAAGATCGACCAGAGCTTCGAGCGCCTGGCGGCGTTCCTCCGCGTCACGATAGCGGCCGCGCGTTTCGCCGGCAGCGGCCAGCATGTCCAGAAAGCGACGCGCGTGACGGTCGAGCGGCATCGCGCCCTGCCCTTTAGGCTGCTTTGGCGACGGCGGAAATCAGCGCCTCGATGGCCGCCATGGTATCGAAATTTTCCGGCGTCATGGCGCTCTGCGGAATCTCGATATCGAATTCGTTTTCGATCGCCAGGATCATATTTACCATATCGAGCGAGGTCAGGCCTGCATCGCGCAGATTGGTTTGCGGCGTCGGAACGGCATTGTTGCCGCGCTTGGCAAGCATGCGGACGGCAACCGCCGTGATACGTTCCGAAACCGACATGGCAAACTCCGAAGAACCACGGCACCATAGGGGCAGAGCGTAAAGCATTGGTTTCGTTTAACGCGTCTTAACATTTCATTTACTATATCGGCACGGGTTCATGCTTGCTTCAATATTTCCCCATACTGTTTCGACTTCCGCAGTCCAGGGTCCTTCATGCTGAACAATCTCAAACAGGCCCGGCCAAAAGCCGAACCATTGTTGGCGCGCGCCGAGCGCGCGGCCGTCATCGCCGCGGCCCATGCCGATACTGTGGATGCGCAGGCCCGCTTTCCCGCAGAAGCCGTGGCGGCCCTGAAGGCGGAAAACCTGTTCGGCATCCTGGTGCCTGGGGCGCTGGGCGGCGAGCAAGCCAGCGTCAGCGAAGCCGTGGATGTCTGTTATCGCCTCGGCCGCGCCTGCTCCTCGACCGGCATGATCTACGCGATGCACCAGGTCAAGGCGGCCTGCGTCGCGCATCACGGCATGGACAGCGCCTGGCACCGCGACTTCATGGGACGCATGATCGCCGATCAATTGCTGCTGGCCTCTTCGACCACCGAAGGCGGCGGCGGCGGCAATGTGCGCTCGTCGGAAGCGGCGGTGGAGCACATCAATGGGCATATCACTTTGCAACGCGATGCCAGCGTTATCTCCTACGGCGCCGAGGCCGATGCGGTGGTGACCACGGCGCGGCGCGCGCCGGATGCCGATGGCTCCGACCAGGTTCTGATCGTGCTGGAGAAAAAGAATTACACGCTGGAAAAGACCGGCAGTTGGAACACGCTGGGTATGCGCGGCACCTGCAGCGCGGGCTTCTCGCTCAAGGCGACGGGCCATCCCGACCAGATCATGCCGGTTCCCTATGGCGCCATTCATACCCAGAGCATGGTTCCGACCTCGCATCTGATGTGGTCGGGGGTGTGGTGCGGCGTGGCGGCCGGTGCGGTGGAACGCGCCCGCAAATATATGCGCAAGGCGGCCCGCGCGGGCGGGAATCTGCCGCCGGGCATGCCGCATTTCACCAAGTCGCTGGCGGCGCTGCGCTCGCTGCGCGCGCTGATCGCGCAGTCCCTGGCGCGCTATGAAAACATCGCGGCGGACCCCAAAGCGCTGGGCGCGGTGGATTTCCAGACCGCGATCAACCTTCTCAAAGTGGACGCCTCGGAATCGGCGGTGGAGACGGTGATGGCGGCGATGCGGGCTACCGGCCTGTCGGGCTATCGCAACGACAGCGATGTCTCGATCGGCCGGGCGCTGCGAGACATTCTCTCCTCGCCGATCATGATCAACAATGATCGCATCCTGTCGAACCTCTCCTCCTCGACCTTGCTGTCCGACATCCCCACCTCCGTCCGGGACTGACGTCATGAATTTCGCCAAACCCGTCGCCCATGATTGCGGTCATCATCACGATGACGGGCATCTGGAAGGCCTGGCGGCCCATCTGTTCAAGCCATCCGGCGTCGAGGGGGTCTATGGCCGCACCGGCGCCTATGAAAGCGTGGTGGAATCCTTGTCGGCGCTGATCACGCGCCATCGGCCGCATCAGGCCGAAGTGTTTCGCTTCCCGCCGGTGATGAGCCGCGCCTCGCTGGAGAAGCAGGGCTATCTCCAAAGCTTTCCCAATCTTGTCGGCGCCGTCGCCTGCCTGGAGGGGAGCGAGCGTCAGATCATGGCCTCGGCCGCCAAGGACGAAGCCGGCGGCAGCTGGACCGAAGACCTCAAGCCGTCCGATCTGGTGCTGTCGCCCGCCGCCTGCTATCCGGTCTATCCCATTGCCGCGGAACGCGGCGTGGTTCCGGAACAGGGCTATGTCTTCGATGTGGCGAGCGACTGTTTCCGCCGCGAGCCCTCGAAAAACCTGGACCGCTTCCAGACTTTCCGCATGCGCGAATATGTGCGCATCGGCACGCCGGACCAGATTCAGGAATTCCGCCAGCCCTGGATCACCCGCGCCCAGGACATCGCCGACGCGATCGGACTGCGCTACAAGGTGGATGTCGCCAACGATCCCTTTTTCGGCCGCGCCGGCGCCATGATGGCGGCCAGTCAGTTGCAGCAATCCCTGAAATTCGAGCTGCTGATACCGATCCTTTCGGAAGACAAGCCCACCGCCTGCATGAGCTTCAACTATCACCGCGAGCATTTCGGCGAAGTCTGGGGCCTTCATAACCGCGCCGGTGAGGTTCTGCACACCGGCTGCGTCGCGTTCGGCATGGATCGCCTGGCGGTGGCGCTGTTCACCGCCCATGGCGCGGCGATCAAGGATTGGCCGCAGAGCGTGCGCGAAGAGCTGAAGCTCTAGAGAATCCGCCTGATTAGGCGTGGCCTGAGCAGGAGCGTCGCGCGGAGCGTGCGCACAGCACGTGAGCACGCGCGACGCACTCAGGGCGCGAAATAATCAGGCGGTATTGCCGGCATCGACCGTCAGGGTCGTGCCGGTGATATTGCGCGCCGCGTCGCTCATCAAATAGCTCACCGCGCCAGCGACATCTTCGGGGGCCGCCAGCCGCTTCAGCGCGCTGCGGGCGCCGATCCTGGCGCGCTGCTCATCGGTCAAGCTCGCCGTCATGTCGGTGGCGATGAAGCCCGGGGCCACGGCATTCACGGTGACGCCCATCCGGCCCACTTCGCGCGCCAGGCTGCGGGTAAAACCCAGCATCGAGGCCTTGGTCGCGCCATAGACGCTGAGGCCGCTGTATCCGGTGAAACCGATGATCGAGGCCAGATTGACGATGCGTCCCTCTCCCGCCGTCATCATTCCGCGCAACACGTATTTGGTCAGCAGGATCGGCGACAGCGTGTTGAGCCGCACCAGCATTTCGATCTCGGAATTGTGCATGTTGGAAAGCAGGCCTTCGCTTCCGGCGGCGGCGTTGTTGACCAGACCATAGAGCGGGCCGTGCGCGGCCTTCATTTCCCGGACCAGTTCGGGAATGGCCTCCAGCCTTGAAAGATCGAAAGGCACGAAGTTCATGATGCCGGCCGGCGCCGCGGCGATCGCCGCGTCCAGCGCGTCGGTGCTTTTGCGCGCCAGGGCGAAAACGCGATAGCCATCGGCGACCAGTTTCCCGGCAATGGCCAGGCCGATACCGCGGGAACCGCCGGTAACCAGAACACTATGCATGACGCACCAACTTTCCGCCCGCGCTCAATTCCAGCTTTGGAACCACGCGCACCATGGCGGGTACCTGGAACGGTTTCAGGCTGGCGCGACAGTCGCGCAGAATTTCCGCTTGAACCTTATCACGGTCCTCGCCGTCATCCAGAACCACCTCGGCAATAACGATGGCGCCGGTGATCGGGCTGCGCCGACCCGAGACGCGCGACAACCGAACGGCGGGATGGCGATTGATCACGGCCTCGACTTCCTCGGGATGAATTTTAAGACCGCCGACATTGATGACCCCGCTGCGCCGGCCGGTGAAATAATATCGCGTGCCCCGCAATTCGACCATGTCGCCGGTATCCACGAAGCTGTCATTCTTCAGCGTGTCCGAACTGCCGACAAAGCGCGAGGCGGTGCGCGCCGACCGGATCCTGAGGCTGCCATCCTCCACGCGCATCTCCACCGCCCCCGCGCCGCCCACAAAGGATGCCGGAAAGCCCTCCAATCCATCCGTCACTTCAAAGCCGACGCCCGCTTCGGTCGAGGCATAGGCATGGCCGATTGCGGCGTCCGGAAATTTCGCTTTCAGGCTGTCCAGCACCGCCTGGTCGGCAATTTCCCCCGATAGCCGGACATAGCGGGGCGCGATGCGGCCGATGCCGGGGCTCATCAGGGCGCGGCGCCAATGCGACGGAGTGCCGGTCAGATGCGTGACGCCACCCTGGCCCAGGCGGTTCAGGAAATCCGCGACCGATTCCCCCGCGTCCGACAGGATCAATGAGGCACCACCCAGGACCGCGCGCAGGAAAATCTGCAAGCCGCCATAGCGGCGAATGTCGTAAAACGTGCCCCAGACCACCGGATCGTTTGCCGGTTTGATCGCGCCCGTCAGAGCTTCCAGGGTATGCGCCACCATCTTGGGCGCGCCGGTCGTGCCGGAAGTGAACATCACCCATTCGCTGGCGCGTTTTGCCTCCATGGCGACGCCAGGCTGAAGGTCGCTCGAAATTCCAATCCTCGGCAATCCATCGATCACATCGCCGTCGGTGACCAGCGTATCGATCTCCGCACGCCGGATCACGTCCGGGAGAGAATCGTCCTTCAGGTCGGGCGGCACGATCACGATGCGGGCCGCGATTCCGTCCAGCGCGAACAGCGCCAGCGCGGCGGCGAATTGATCGGCCGTGCGCAGCAGCACATGCGCCCCTTCCAGCGCCGCCAATGGGACGGAGAGCGGATTGCCGGCAATGAGCGCGTCGAAGCGGACAATCCGGTCGCGGCCGCACAGGATGCCCGGGCCGCCCGGCCTCATCCGCGCCCGCAAATCAGGCGGCGGCGTCTTCATAGAATTTCACGAACTCGCCCAGGGTGACGGGGAAGTAAACATCCTCCGAGGCCGTGAACGGATCCACCCCCAACGTGTCTTCCAGCCGTGCCACCACAATCGCGAAACAGAGGGAATCCAGGCCCGATTCCAGAAGCACCAGATCGTCGCTCAAGGGCGCCAGTTGCTTCTCCTGCTCGCGCGCGACCTGCGCGAATTGCTCGAAGATGGTGGACTGGACGGTCATGGGGCGGATCCGGGGATGCCAGTGCAGACTAATGCCGGAACTTTAACGTTCCGCTAATGCCAAACCGGCGATAAATGCTTGAGACAAAGGACTTTTATGGCCGTGTCTGCTGAAGCCTCCGCCGCGCAACGCGTGCGATGTCGCCAGATCGTGGAAACTGACCTGGACGCCCTTGCCGGCATGTTCATGGTCGGCTTTCCCCATCACACGCGCGATTTCTGGGACACCGGGCTGGCGCGAGTCGCCGCCCTTCCTCCCATCGAAGGCATGCCCCGCATCGGCTATGTGCTGGAGAGCCAGCCGGGAATTGTCGGCGCCCTGCTCACCATTTCCTCGCGCCGAGGCCAGCAGATCATCTCCAACGTCTCCGCCTGGTATGTGGAACCGCCTTATCGCGCGCATTCGACCTTGCTGACCGCGATGGCGACCAAGCACAAGCATGTGATCTATTTGAACGCCTCGCCGGCGGACCATACCGTCCGGACATTGGAGCCATTGGGCTGGAAGCCGTATAATTTCGGCCGCAGCGCCGCATTTCCGGTATTGGGCCTGGGCGGCGGCAGAGTTCGCGAAACAATTCCCGCCGATCTGCCGGAACGCGCACTGCTGGAAGACCATCGCGCGCTGGGCTGCATCAGCGTCGTCTGTGAAAAGAACGGCACGGCTTCGCCCTTTGTGTTCAAGGCCCGCCGGACCGAAGGCCGCCAATTGCCGATGATGGAACTGATCTATTGCCGCGGCACCACTGAATTCGAGCGCTGCGGCGCGGCGCTGGGGCGTCACTTCCTGGCGCGGGGCGCTTTTGGCTTCATTCTGGATGGAAAAGTCAAAGGCATGCTCTCGCACTATGTCGATGGCAAGCAGCCGCGGCTTTACAAGGGGCCGCGTCCGCCGGAACTCAACGACCTGGCTTATACCGAAAAAGTGTTCTTCGGATGAGCCTGCACGCTTCCCCTCAGACGCGGACCAGCCGCACCGCCGCGCAGGCGCTGGTCGAGCAATTGATCGCCCAGCGCGTCAGCCATGTTTTCTGCGTCCCGGGTGAATCCTATCTTGCGGTGCTGGATGCGCTTTACGACAGTGGCATCCAGGTTATCGTGTGCCGCAATGAAGGCGGTGCCGCGATGATGGCGGAAGCGCATGGCAAGGCGACAGGGCGGCCCGGGATTTGCTTCGTCACGCGCGGCCCCGGCGCCACCAATGCGTCCGCCGGCATTCATATCGCGCAGCAGGATTCCACGCCGTTGATCCTGTTCGTGGGTCAGGTGGAACGTCGGGCGAAAGAACGCGACGCCTTCCAGGAGCTCGACTACCGGGCCGTATTCGGCAGCATGACCAAATGGACCGCCGAAATCGGCGAATCCGCGCGCATGGCGGAATATGTCGGCCGCGCCTTTTCCACCGCCATGGCGGGGCGTCCGGGACCGGTGGTGCTGGCATTGCCGCGCGATGTCTTGACCGGCATGGCGGAATCCGGCGACGCCGGCTTTATCGCGGCGCTGGAAACATCGCCGGCCGAGGCTGACATGGTGGCGCTAGGCGATCTGATCGCGCGGGCACAGCGCCCTCTGCTGCTTCTGGGCGGGGGACGCTGGAACCAGGATGCCTGCGCGGCAGCGACCCGTTTTGCCGAACGCTTCGCGATGCCGGTGATGACCTCGTATCGCAGAAGCCCCTTGTTTCATCCGCTGCACCCCAATTATGCCGGCGATCTGGGCCTGGCTCCCAATCCCAAATTGCTGGCCAGGGTCAGGGCCAGCGACCTGGTGATTGCGGTGGGCGCGCGCCTCAACGAAACCACAAGTCAGGGTTACACGCTGTTCGACATTCCCGAGCCGCAACTCAGGCTGGTGCATGTCTATCCCGGCGCCGAAGAACTGGGCCGGGTTTATCGACCGCATCTGGCGATCCATGCTTCGCCACGCCGTTTCGCCGAAGCGCTGGATACCATGACGCCGCCCGCGACCGCGCCCTGGGCGGACCAGACACGTGCCGCGCATGACGAATATCTCGCCTGGTCGCAAACCCCTGTGCCGCAGCCCGGCGCCGTCAACCTGAGCGCGATCATGATCTGGCTGCGCGAAAATCTGCCGGACGACACCATCCTCTGCAATGGTGCGGGCAATTACGCGTCCTGGATCCACCGCTTCTATCGCTTCCGGCAATTCGCCACCCAGATCGCGCCGATTTCCGCTTCGATGGGCTATGGCGTCCCTTCCGCCGTGGCGATGCAATTGCTGCACCCCGCGCGCAAAGTGGTCTCGATCAACGGCGATGGCGATTTCCTGATGAACGGCCAGGAGTTCGCCACCGCCATACAATATAAATTGCCGATCATCGTCCTGGTGTTCGACAACAGCCTGTACGGCACCATTCGCATGCACCAGGAACGGGAATATCCCGGCCGCGTCATCGCCACCGAACTGGTCAATCCGGATTTCGCCGCCTATGCCAGGAGCTTTGGCGGTTTCGGCGCCCAGGTGGAGAAGACAGAGGATTTCGCCGCCGCTTTCCGCGCCGCCGAAGCGTCCGGCCTGCCGTCCATCCTCCATGTCAAATATGACGGCGAAGGCATCACGCCGGTCTCGACCCTGTCCGCCATCCGGGCCCAGGCGAAAGCGCGCGCCTAATTATTTGGAATGCGCGAAGTCCCAATAGAGCTTGCGGGCCCGGCGATAGACCGGACCGGCCTGCATTTCGCGGTCGTCGATGCGCGTCATCGGCGCGACTTTGCTGTAATTTCCTGCGGAGAAGATCTCGTCCGCACCCAGGAAATCTTCGTACGACAATGCTTTTTCCTTCACCGTGATGCCGTCGTCGCGCAGCAGGTCGATCACCCGCGCCCGGGTGATGCCGGACAGGAAGGTACCGTTGGGCGCCGGCGTGAAGGCTATACCGTCCTTCACCATGAAGACGTTGGCATTGGCGAGTTCGGCGATATTCCCCAGCATGTCCCTGAGCAGGCAATTGTCGAAACCGCGCGCCGCCGCTTCCAGCAGCGCATGCCCATTGTTGGGATAAAGACAGCTTGCCTTGGCCGCCACTGGCGCGGTTTCCATTGTCGGGCGGCGATGCGTCGACAAGGTGATCGCCGCGCCTTTGGGCTCAGGCATCGGCGCTTCGTAAATGCACAGGCACCAGCGCGTGCTTTCCGGATCGAATTTGACGCCGCCGCCCACCCCGGAATCCGCCCAATACATGGGCCGGATGTAGAGCGCCGCATCGGCGCCGAATTTCTTGACGCCTTCCTTCGCCAGCGCCAGCCATTCCTGATCGCTCACCACCGGCTTCAGCCGGAAGGCCCGGGCGGAGTGATTGACGCGGGCGCAATGCAGATCCAGATCCGGCGTCACACCTTCAAAGGCGCGGCCGCCATCGAACACCACCGAGGATAACCAGGCGCCCTGCGTGCGCGGACCCATGATCGCGACATTGCCTTCATGCCAGTTGCCTTCGAAGAAGGTCCAGGTTCGTGACGTGTTGGCGGTGGCGATCTGGTGGGTCATTGGCTATCCGATAGCAGTTTTGACCGCTTCGCGCATCGGCAGGATTTCGATGCGCGCTTCGATCAGGCGTTCAAGGACTTCCGACAACATGGCGGGTGTGGATCCGTAAGGACTGGGATCGTCGCTGACGTCATGGGTGTAGAACACCATCCAGGCCCGATCGTGGCGGGCGCGGGTAATGGCGCGGGCGATCGCGGCACTGTCCCAGCAGCGTTTTTCCATCGAGACCACATTCAGAAGCGCCAGATCGGCGCGCCCGCTGTTCAAGCCGGGATGCACGCCGCGCACATTGGTGAATCGCGACGCATAAAATCTCTTGGTCCGCGGCGAAACCGCGCCATAGGGAAAGGCATAGCTATCCGCCCGCCCGCCATTCAGGAACGGCCGCAGAAATTCCGCGTTGCGCGCCGCATCCGCCTCCAGCGCTTCCGGCGACAGGCTTGGCGTCGGCTGATGGGCAAAGCCGTGACAGGCGATTTCGTGTCCGGCGGCGGCGGCGGCGCGCAGGTCCTGCGCATCGTAGAAAACCGTGCCATCCACTGTACGGCCGCAAAAGCCGCCGGCCGTGTAATAAGTCCCGCGCACTTTATAACGGGCAAGGATCGGCCCACCCTGCGCCCAGGCCGATTTGGGGAAATCATCGAATGTGATGCTGGCAAGCGGTCGCGCGCCGGCAAGGCGCACGGACCGGACAGGCGTCAGCCGGGCGAGAAGACGGTTGAGGCGGGCCAGGATCATGGCGCTTTCTACGGCATAAAGCCTTAACTATTGGAAAAGCGGGAGAAAAAGGACTATTCCCCGCTCCATGAACGGCCTTCAAATCGGCGATGTGACCATTCCCGGCCGGGTGCTGATCGCGCCTATGACCGGCGTTTCAGACTTGCCGTTCCGTCAGGCCGCCTGTCGGCAGGGAGCGCCCTACGTCGCAACCGAAATGGTGGCTTGCGACAGCTTTGCCCGCGGCCGACCCGATGTCGTACGCCGCGCCGCGATCGGTGCCAAGGAAGACGAAAATGCCCTTCCCTTGATGGTGATCCAGCTGGTGGGGCGCGAAGCGGAATGGATTTCAAAGGGTGCACGCCTGGCGGAACAGGCGGGTGCCGACATCATCGACTTCAACATGGGCTGTCCCGCCAAGGAAGTCACCGGCGCGCTATCGGGCTCGGCCCTGATGCGCGATGAGGAATTGGCATCGCGGCTGATCGGCGCCGCCGTCAACGGCACCACACGGCCCGTCACCTTGAAGATGCGGCTGGGTTGGGACGAGCATTGGATGAATGCGCCGGAGATCGCGGCGCGCGCCGAACAATTGGGGGTTCAAGCCATCACGGTGCATGGCCGCACCCGTCAGCAATTCTACAAAGGCAAAGCCGACTGGCGCGCCGTCGCCGACGTCAAGCAGGCGGTGAAGATCCCCGTCATCGTTAATGGCGACATCACGGACGTCGAATCCGCCCGGGCCGCGCTCGCGCAATCCGGGGCGGATGCCATCATGATCGGACGCGGCAGCTACGGCCGTCCTTGGATCGCGTCCGGCCTGGGAGACGCACTGACGCGGAACGATGCGGTGATGGAACCCGATGCCAGAACAAGGCTGGAGATCCTGCTCGAACATCTGGCCGCATCCCTGAAATTCTATGGCGAAACCCTCGGCCTCAGGGTTTTTCGCAAACATCTTGGCTGGTATGTCGAAAACGCGCCCGTCGGCACCGAAGCAACACGCCGTGAGATCAAAGCAACACTGTGCCGTATTGAAAGCGCAGCCGCCCTGGAAAAGGCGGTCGCAAAATTTTGGCTGAATACGCCCCTTTCAATCCCTGTCGCCGCGCTTATGTAAAACATCTGTAAAGACGCGGTCTTTCGTAGGGGCGGCCCCTTTCAATATGGACCGCCCCGCCTATGTAAATCAGCTGTAAAGAGGGACCTTTCGGGGGGCTATCCGCCCTTGCGGCAGGTTGGGGTTCGGCGCGGCTTCTGGTAGGAGAACGCGCAAATCGGGGCCGGCAATACCGGTATTTTGAGGGGAATTCATGTCACGCAATTTTTCGGTCATCGTGGCGATCGCAGCCATCTTGTCAGCCTGCAGCCCACCGCAGCAGCAACAGATGACGCCGATGGCCGGTTTCATGGTCATCAAGGAGCAGCCGGTCCAGCTCACCGCCGAGCTCCCCGGCCGCACCGATCCCACGGCCGTGTCGGAAGTCAGGCCGCAGGTCAGCGGCATCATCAAGGCGCGCCTTTTCACCGAAGGCAGCACGGTCAAGGTCGGCCAGGCCCTCTACCAGATCGATCCCGCGCCCTATCAGGCCGCCTATGACAGCGCCTCCGCCACCCTGTCGAGCGCCAAGGTCAAGGCTTCGCGTTATGCCGAGCTGCTGAAGGCCAGCGCCATCGCGCCCCAAGACAATGACGACGCCCAAGCGGCCTATCTCCAAGCCAAAGCCAATACCGAAACGGCCAGAATCAATCTCAATTACACCCACATCGTCGCGCCGATCGCCGGACGCATCGGCGCATCGACCGTGACAATCGGCGCGCTGGTCACCGCCAACCAGGCGAGTTCGCTGGCGACCATCTCGACCCTCGATCCGATCTATGTCGATATCGACCAGTCCTCCTCCGAACTGCTGGCGCTGGAACGCTCGGCAAAAAAAGGTCAAATCGATCGCGGCGGTCCGCTGACCGCGGACGTGACGCTGGCACTCGATGACGGCACCATCTATCCGCAGAAAGGCAAGCTGCAATTCACCGATGTGACCGTCGATCCCACCACCGGCACCGTCCGCCTTCGCGCCATCTTCCCCAATCCGGATGGCATTCTCTTGCCGGGCCTGTATGTGCGCGCCACCATCAATGAAGGCGTCGATCCCCACGGCATCCTGGTGCCGCAACTGGCGGTCGGCCGCAATCCGAAGGGCGAACCCACCGTTCTGGTGCTGGACGATCAGAATATGGCGCGCTTGAGGCTGATCAAGACCGGCCGCGCCGTGGAAGGCAATTGGCAAGTGCTGGACGGCCTTAAGGCGGGCGACAAAGTGATCGTGCAGGGGCTGCAAAACATCAGGCCCGACATGAAGGTGACGCCAATGCCGGCACAGACGGCCCCCGCGCCCGCCGCCCAATCCGGCACAAAATAAGGAGCGCCCATGTCGCTGTCGCGCTTCTTCATCGATCGTCCGGTCTTCGCCTGGGTTATCGCCATTGTCATCATGCTGGCGGGCGCGATCTCGGCCTTCACCTTGCCGGTGGAGCAGTACCCCACCATCGCGCCGCCCGCGGTGGCGGTGAGCGCCTTCTATCCCGGCGCCGACGCCGCGACGGTGCAGAACTCCGTCACCCAGGTGATCGAGCAGCAGCTCACCGGGTTGGACAATCTTTTGTATTTCCAGTCTTCGTCCAATTCCGACGGTTCGGTCGCGATCACCGCGACCTTTGCGCCGGGCACCAATGCCGACATCGCGCAGGTGCAGGTCCAGAATAAAGTGCAGCAGGCGATAGCGCAGCTGCCCAGCCAGGTGCAGCAGCTGGGCGTGACGGTCGCCAAAGCGCAGACCAACTTCCTTTTGGTCGTCGCCATGTATGACACCACCGGCCGCTACACCACCTTGGACGTGTCGGACTTCATGACCTCCAAGATGCAGGATCAATTGAGCCGCGTCACCGGCGTGGGCAACATCCAGAATTTCGGCACGCAATATGCGATGCGCATCTGGCTCGATCCCTACAAGCTGCACAATTTCTCCCTGCAGCCTTCGGATGTGCGCAATGCCGTCCAGGCACAGAATGTGCAAGTCTCTGCCGGTTCGATCGGCGGCCAGCCCACCGTTGCCGGCCAGGCACTGAATGCCACCGTCACCGCGCAATCCCAACTCCAGACGCCGGATCAGTTCCGCAACATTATTCTGAAAACCACGCCGGATGGTGCGGTGGTGCATCTGTCGGATGTCGCGCGGGTCGAACTGGGCGGCGACAATTATGCCGTCATCAGCGAAATGAACGGTCATCCCGCCGCCGGCTTCGCCATTATGCCGGCGCCGGGCGCAAATGCCCTTAGGCTGGTGGACGAAGTGAAAAAACGGGCTCTGGCGATGGAGCCGACCTTCCCGCCCGGGATGAAATTGCTCTTCCCCATCGACAATACCGATTTCATCCGGCTGTCGATCCGCGATGTGGTCAAGACCCTGGTCGAAGCCATCGCCCTGGTGATCCTGGTGATGTTCATCTTCCTGCAGAACTGGCGCACCACCCTGGTGCCTGCCGTCGCCGTGCCGGTGGTGCTGCTGGGCACCTTCGGGGTGCTGGCGATTGCCGGCTATTCCATCAACACCCTGACCTTGTTCGCATTGGTGCTGGTGATCGGTCTTCTGGTCGATGATGCCATCGTGGTGGTGGAAAATGTCGAGCGCATCATGCGCGAGGAAGGCTTGCCACCCCGGGAAGCAACCTTACGGTCGATGCAGGAAATCACCGGCGCCCTGATCGGCATTGGCCTGGTGCTGACGGCGGTGTTCCTGCCGATGGCATTTTTCGGCGGCTCGACCGGGGTGATCTATCGCCAATTTTCCATCACCATCGTCTCCGCCATGACACTCTCGATCATGGTCGCCCTGGTGCTGACGCCGGCGCTGTGCGCCACCCTGCTCAAGCCGATCGAGGCTGGTCATCAACAGCATGGCAGTGGCCCGTTGGGCCGCTTCTTCCGTTGGTTCAACGCCAGCTTTGAAGCGACACGGGACTGGTATCATCGCAGCCTGGACCGGGTATTGAACCGCACCAAAACGATGATCGTGGCCTATGCCCTGATCGTCGCCGGCATGGCGGGCCTTTTCCTCTATCTGCCCACCGGCTTCTTGCCGGATGAGGATCAGGGCTTCATCATCAATCTGATCAATCTGCCGTCCGGCACCACCCAGCCCAAGACCCTGGCCGTGGCGCGGCAGGTCTCGAATCATTATCTCAAGGACGAAGCGAAGAACGTCGACATGGTCTTTACCGTCGCGGGCTTCAGCTTCCTGGGCGTGGGTCAGAATGCGGGCATCACCTTCGCCCGCTTGCGCAACTGGGATGAACGTCCAGGTAAGGCGAGGAGCGCCAGCGCCATCGCCGGGCGCGCCTTTATGAGCTTCTTCCGTATTCCCGATGCCCAAGTTTATCCGATCGTGCCGCCGTCGGTGCAGGAATTGGGCATCGCCACCGGCTTTGATCTGCAAATGGAAGACCGCGCCAATCTCGGTCATGCCGGCCTGATCCAGGCCCGCAACATGTTGCTGGGTCTGGCGGCGCAGAATCCCAAACTCGCCGGTGTGCGTCCGGCCAGCCTGGACGATACCCAGCAGCTCCACATCGCCATTGACCAGGAGAAAGCCAATACGCTGGGCGTCGCCACCACCGACATCGATTCCACTTTGTCGACGGCCTGGGGCGGCTCCTTCATCAACAATTTCATCGACCATGACCGCGTCAAACGCGTCTATATGCAAGGCGATGCGCCTTATCGCATGGCGCCGGAAGATCTGAACCGCTGGTATGTCCGCAGCAGCACCGGCACCATGGCGCCCTTCTCTTCATTCGCGACTGCGAGCTGGGCGCTGGGACCGGCGACCCTGACCCGCTATAACGGACTGCCGTCGATCGAAATCCAGGGGCAAGGTTCGCCCGGCGTCAGTTCCGGCACCGCGCTTCAGGAAATGGACAAGCTATTCAAGAAGCTGCCGCAAGGCATCGGCTATGAACTGACGGGTCTGTCCTTCCAGGAGCAGCAATCGGGAGCCCAGGCGCCATCGTTGTATGCGCTTTCGATCCTGATCATCTATCTCTGCCTGGCGGCGCTTTATGAAAGCTGGGCGATCCCGCTGTCGGTGATGCTGGTCATCCCGCTCGGCGTGATCGGCGCGCTTGCAGCGGCCAGCGCGCGCCACCTCTTCAACGACATCTATTTCCAGGTCGGCCTGCTTGCCACCATCGGCCTTTCCGCCAAGAACGCCATTCTGATCGTGGAATTCGCGGTGGATGCGGAACGCCGAGGCATGACGGCGCGCGCCGCAGCCATGGAAGCGGCACGCTTGCGCCTCAGACCCATCCTGATGACTTCGATCGCCTTCATCGCCGGCGTTTTCCCGCTGGCGGTGGCGTCGGGCGCGGGCGCCGGCAGCCAGAACGATATCGGCACCGGCGTGATCGGCGGCATGCTGACGGCGACAATATTGGCGATCTTCTTTGTCCCGGTCTTTTTCCAGATCGTCAACAAAGGCCTGCAACACCACGAATAGGGCAAGGCGCGCGCAGCGCGCCTTGCCCGCCCACGGGCCAGGTTCCAGACTTCCCGCCAGGAAAAAGAAGTTTTTGTTGCAACCACATAAAGGTTGACATCAACCTGAACCGTCCGGTTGAATGCCCCTGGAGGTGCCTCATGCAACATCCCATCGTATCCCAGGAAGAATGGCTCGAGGCGCGCAAGACGCTGCTGCAAAAGGAAAAGGAAGAAACCCATCTGCGCGACGCCGTGCGCGCGGCAAGGCTGGCCCTGCCCTGGGTACGGGTGGAAAACGAATATGTGTTCGACACCCCGTCCGGGAAAAAGAGCCTGGCCGAGTTGTTCGACGGCCGCAGCCAGCTGATCGTCTATCACTTCATGCTGGGACCGGGCTGGAAGGCGGGCTGTCCGGGCTGCTCCTTCCTCTGCGACCATATCGACGGTGCGTTGCCGCATCTCAATCATCATGACGTGACATGGACGGCGGTCTCGCGCGCGCCGATGAATGAAATCGCGGCTTACAAAACCCGCATGGGCTGGAAATTTCCCTGGGTGTCGTCAGCCGGCAATCGCTTCAACCACGACTTTCATGTCTCCTTTTCCAAGGAGGAACTGGCGGAAGGCGCGGTCGATTACAATTTCACGCGCGTCCCCTCCGACAAAGCCAATGACGAGCTGCCGGGCCTCAGTGCGTTCTTCAAGGACAAGAAGGGCGAGATCTTCCACACCTACTCCAGCTATGCGCGCGGCCCCGAAGAAATCATCGGCACCTTGATGATCCTGGATCGCGCGCCGCTGGGCCGCAACGAGGACAGTACGATGAATTTCGTCCGCCGCCACGACGAGTACGAAGCCGCGGCGGAATAAATTCCGTCCATCACCACCCAATGGGAGGCATTTCATGCCCAGCCAATTTTTCTGGCACGAGTTGATGACCACCGACGTGAAGGCGGCGGAGAAATTCTACGGCGATGTCGTGGGCTGGAAAGCGGCCGATTCCGGGGCACCCGGTCAGCAATACACGCTGTTCAATGTCGGTGATCGCGGCGTCGCCGGCATGCTGGCGATAACTCCCGACATGGCCAAGCATGGCGCCCGTCCCGGCTGGCTGGGCTATATCGCGGCAGACGATGTGGACCAGGCCGTGGCACGTCTCAAGCAGGAAGGCGGCAAGGTCTATATTGAGCCGCAGGAGGTACCTGGCATCATCCGCTTCGCCATGGTCGCCGATCCGCAAGGCGCGCCCTTTTATATCGCCAAGGGATTGGTCGCCAATCCGCCACCGCCCCTGGCCAGCGGCACGCCCGGCACCGTGGGCTGGAACGAATTGATGACGTCCGACGGACAGGCCGCCTTTGCCTTCTATTCCAAGATGTTCGGCTGGACCAAGGACCAGGCGATGGATATGGGGCCGATGGGCACCTATCAGTTGTTCGCCGCGGGCGGGCCCGCCATCGGCGCCATGATGAACAAACCCGCCACGATTCCGGTTTCCTTCTGGGGCTTTTATTTCAACGTGCCGGCGATCGACGCTGGCGTCGAGCGGATCAAGGCCGGCGGTGGGAAAATTCTGAACGGCCCGATGGAGGTGCCCGGCGGACAATGGGTGGTACAGGCGATGGATCCGCAAGGCGCGGCCTTCAACCTGGTGGCGCCAAAACGCTAAACCGCGTTGGCCTTGGCCCAGCGCACCACCTCTTCATGGGTGGCGAACCAGACATCCTTCTTCGCCTTCGCATGGCGGATCAGCTCGTCCAGTATCCAGATGCGCGAGCGATAGCCGATAATGTGCGGGTGGCAGGTGAGCTGGAAGATGCCGCCCTCATCGTAAGCGGCGTCGAATTCGCGGCGGAAAATGTCGAACACATCGGTGGGCGGCGTATAGGGACGCTGCGCCTGGAAGCGGTTCATCATGAAATAGACCGCGTCGTCGCGCACCCACTCCACCGGCATCTCGATCACGCCGCTGGGCTCGCCATGCAGCAGAAGTTCGTAACAATCCTCATCCGCCATCAGGGATGAATCATAAAGCAGTCCCATCTCCTTCTGGATGCGCAAGGTCGATGGGCTGAAATCCCAGGACGGCGTGCGCAGGCCCACGGGCCGGCTGCCGGTGATCTTGGTCAGCGTATCCGAAGCCCGCAGCATCAGGTCCCGCTCGGCTTCATAGGGCAGTATGGAATTGAGTTCGTGGATCCAGCCATGAATGCCGATCTCGTGTCCCGCCGCGACCAGCGCCTGCTGTTCTTCGGGATAAATCAGCGCCGTTACCGCCGGTACGTAAAAGGAAGCGCGTACGTTGTGGCGCGCCAGCAGCGCGGCGATGCGCGGCACGCCCACCCGGGCGCCATATTGGCCCCAGGACAGGCGCCCGATGGATTTTCCCCCATCGCGAAGTTCATTGGTCTCATGATCGGAATCGAACGACAGGGCGAAGGCGCAGCGCGCGCCATCCGGCCAGCTTTTCGGCCTCAGGAGGCGGCCGGCGCGGGCTTGGTTCAGGATCCCGCGCCAATGCGCTTCGGGCCATTGCCAGGGTTGCAGTTCTTTATCCGTCATGACGCGTTTCCTTGAGCGGCAGGATCACCGCCAGCGACAGGCAGGCGCAGCCGACGATATAGATCACCGGCGAGAGCGGCGAGCCCGTGGTCTTGACCAGCCAGGTTGAAATATAAGGCCCGAAGCCGCCGAACAGCGCCACGGTCAGGCTGTAACCGGTGGACATCCAGAGCAGCCGCGACGCGACGGGGAAAATCTCCGTCACCGCGGCGGGCGCGCCGCCGGAATAAATCGCCGTCATCAGCGCGAAAACGATCTGCGCCAGGACGACGGGCAGCACGCCCTCGCTTTTCACGATCAGCAGGAACAGCGGATAGGACAGAAGCGCGAAGCCGCCCGCCCCGATCAGCAGCAGGGGTTTGCGCCCGATCCGGTCCGCCAGCGTGCCGAAAAAAGGGATGGTCACCGCCAGGACGAACAGGCTGAGCGCATTGGACCATAACGCCGCGGCGGGACCCAGGTGGGAATACCGCGCGGTGAAGACCGGCATGTATGTGAGGATCGCATAATAGGCGACGGTCCAAATCACAATGATGCCGCTGGCCTGCGCCGCCAGCAGGATGCCTTTGCCAAATGCAACCGGCTCGCTCTTCCTTGCGGCGAACACCGGAGTCTCCTCAACGTAACGCCACATGTAGAAGCCGATGGGGATGATCAACACACCCAGCAGAAAGGGAATGCGCCAGCCAAAATCCGCCATCTGGCTCTTGCTCAAGAGCGTGCCGAAAAGGGCGGCGACCGCGGACCCAAGCAGCATGCCGCCCGCCACGCTGGATTGCTGCAGGCTGGAGAAGAAGCCGCGCCTGTTCCCGGGCGCCCATTCATAGATGAAGGCTGTGGAACTGCCCCATTCCCCGCCGGCGGAAAAACCCTGAAGCAACCGGCACAGCACCAGGAGCCATGGCGCCAGGCCGCCGATCGCATCCCGGCCCGGAACCAGCCCGATGCCGGCCGTGCCTAGCGCCATCAGGACTATGGTGACCAGCAGCGCCGCCTTGCGGCCTTTGAGATCGCCAAAGCGGCCGATCAGGATTCCGCCCAGCGGCCGGATGACGAAACCAAGGCCGAAAGTCGCGAAGACAGCGAGCAATCCCGCCACCGGATCGTCGCCGGGGAAGAATTTCGCCGCGATGTAGGGCGCCATATAGGCGTAGACCGTGAAGTCATACCATTCCAGCACGTTGCCGGCGGCGGCGGCGAGAATAGAGCGCCACAGACCTGATGCAGGCTGCTCTATTCCCTGTGCCCCGTGCATGATCGCTGATCCAGCTTGCCCGCCCGCGACCCTATATCAGCTCCCGCGCATCAGAAAGCGGCTCGCACGTTACCAGCCCGTGCCGGGCAGCCGCCATGTCGCCCTAGCGCCGGAAGGAATCGAAGATGGCCGTCATCTCCTTGGGAGAGGCCGCCTGCGCCGCATAGGTGAAGGTGCCCTGGTCGTGCATTTCGCGCGCGGCCCGGACGAATTCTCCAAGCGCGGCGCGATTCAGCGAGCTGCCCACGCTGATGCGTTTCACGCCGATCTTCGACAATTCCGCCAGACTGAGCTGCACACCCTGAAGACCCATCACCACATTCACCGGCCGGTCGAGCGATGACACGATAGCGGCAATATCCTCGCGCGTTTTCAGTCCCGGCGCGTACAACACGTCAGCTCCGGCTTCCTGGAACGCCTGCAGACGCTTGATCGTGTCGTTCAGGTCCGGCCGCCCCCAGAGGTAATTCTCCGCGCGCGCCGTCAGGGTGAAACGGTACGGCAAGGATCGCGCCGCTGCGACAGCCGCCGCAATCCGTTCCGCCGCCAGACCGTTGTCATAGATCGGCGCATCGGCACGGCCACTGGCGTCCTCGATCGAACCGCCGGCGATTCCCGTCTCGGCCGAAAGCCGGATGGTCTCCGCCGCGTCCTCTGGTCTGTCGCCAAAACCATTTTCCAGATCCGCGTTTACCGGCAGGTCCGTCGCCGCCACGATGTCGGCGGCGTTGGCCAGGGTCTGTTCGCGTGTCAGGCTGTTGTCCCGCTGGCCGATGGAAAAGGCATAACCCATGCTGGTGGTGGCCAGCGCCTTGAAACCCAGATGGGCCAGGATGCGCGCAGTGCCCCGGTCCCAGGGGTTGGGAATGATGAACGCACCTGGCGCCTGGTGAAGCGCGTGAAAAATATCGGCTTTCGCTTTCATTTCGGCGGAGGCATTTGCCATGTCGCAAGTCTTTCTGGCTGATAGGGGATCGGTTTGGGCGTATGGAGACCGGCGAATTCAGATCTCGCTGACAGGTTATTCGCTTGAGCCATCCGGGGAAAGTCTTCGCCATCGCGCCGATGATGGATTGGACATGTGCGGCCATGTTGGACGTCCCGACCGCAGGCCTAAGCAGCTTCTCAATGTAAAAAGCCCGCGCGGGTTCGACAAATCACGCTCGCAGGTCTTTGGAAGACCCAATACAGACATGCGACGTGATACTGCTGACCTGGCCAAGGGTGCCCAGGACGTCGGAATGAAAATGCTTGTAGGCCGCCAAGTCTGCAACCTCGACTCGCAGCAGGTACTCCACCGATCCTGTGACGTTGTGGCATTCAAGCACTTCGGGCGCTTCCGCCATGGCGCGCTCAAAGGCGAGCGCGTCACGCTTAAGCTGACCTGACAGTCCGACCATTACAAAGATGGTCAGTCCGGTGCCCAGGTGCGAGCGGTCGAGTATCGCCCTGTATCCCTTGATCACGCCCGCGGACTCCAACGCCTGTACCCGGCGAAGGCAGGCGGAGGCAGACAAGCCGACTCGCTCCGCGAGCTGCTGGTTGGTCACCCGCCCGTCACGTTGAAGTTCGCGCAATATTTTGTCGTCTATTGCATCCATATTCGTTGTTTATTGTGCCATTGGTCGTTTGGCGCGTCAATTCGCAACAAATTGGCGTAGACATTCGAATAATCTTGTCTGGCGAGTATTGGGGAGCTTTCCATGGGTTTGGCAACGCTGGCCACGTACGGCATGACCGCTCAGCGCGGGTTTCTCTGTCCCTTCGATGCGCCTTCCGTCGTGCTCGGCGGCGACCTCGATGAGGCGCGGGAGATCGCGCTCCGACTGCCGGAGATTTTGCCCTCTGGAACGGTCCGCGACGTCCTTGAAAAGCTGGCCGTAGCCTCGCCGGAGCGGATTGCCGAGCTGGACGAGGTCCGGGCCCGGATGGCGATGGTCCACTATTCCTTCCTGGCGCAGGCCTATGTCTGGGGGGCAAAGGCGCCGGCAACGGTCCTGCCGCCCGCGGTCGCCATCCCGATCGTGGCGCTCGCCGATCGCTTGGGGCAGCAGCCCCTGCTGCAGTACAGCGGCTATGTTCTCGACAATTGGGGCTTGCTCGACCGCGCCGGGGACGTGTCGCTCGACAATATCTACATGGTTCAGAAGTTCGCGGCCGGCACTGACGAAGCCTGGTTCGTCCTTGTCCACGTCGCCATCGAAGCCAGGGCCGGCGCGGCGCTTGCCCTCTTCGCGCCGCTGATAGACGCGACGGCGAACGGTGATGCGAACCAAGCGACAAGATTACTGGAGCAAATCGTAGCGATCTGGTCGGATATCAATGCCCTGTTCGATCGCATGCCCGAACAGTGCGATCCCTATATCTACTTCCACCGGGTTCGGCCTTACATTCACGGCTGGAAGGATAATCCGGCGCTGGGCGGCGGCGTTATCTACCAGGGCGTCGAGCGATATCGGGGGGCTCCACAGGCCTTTCGCGGACAAACCGGTTCACAATCTTCGATCGTTCCGTCGATGGACGCTTTGCTCGGCGTCGGCCATGCGTCTGACCCGCTTCGAACTTATCTCGACGAATTGCACATCTATCGCCCTCTTGGCCACCGGCGGTTCATCGACGACGTCCGAACGGAGAGCCATGTCCGTTCCTTTGTGAAACGGATGGGACGCAAGGACCTGGCGGCGGCCTACAACGCTGCGGTCCAGGCGGTCGCCGACTTCCGCTCGCGCCACCTCGAATACGCCGCCAGCTACATCAACATGCAGGGGCGTAATTCAGCCGGGAACGATATCGAGATAGGCACGGGCGGGACGCCGTTCATGAAGTATCTCAAGAAACACCGGGACGAAACAAAGGCAAACCTGCTCGCGATCTAGCTCCCGCCTTCCGGACTTGTCGCGACTGCATAAAGGACCGGGCGCGTACAACACATCGGTTCCGGCTTCCTGGAACGCTTGGATGCGCGCAATGCCCCGGTCCCAAGGATTGGAAATGATGAATGCACCTGGCGCCTGGTGAAGCGCCTGATGGCGCAGAAAGTGGGTCCAGCGAGCTACTCGCTGGACCCTAAGTTTGTATCGCCATTACGGGGAGGATGCCGGGCGACACATCGGCATTTGCAATGGATTGAAATGCGTACTTTAAATTTTGCTATTGCAGACTTCTCGAAAGACGAATGGCCGCTTAAAGCAAGGCTCAGGGTGTCGGCTTAAGGGAGTAGCGTGCAACTTGGCCGAAAGGCGCGACCTGCGAAATGATGATGTGGCCAGCGGCATCGGCCACCACGCCTTCAGGTCCTGTCGTGCCCTTCAGGGGGAACCAAGGCGTCGGATTTCCACCTACGTCCGGAATAAAAGCCGAAACCTCGCCCGTCTTCGCATTTCCCACATGGACGCCGCGGATGTAGGCGTTGCCCTGGATGACACTGGTTTCGGAATCGGCGGAGTACAGAACGTCGTTACGGTCGATGTACAGGCCGCTGGGCCGCCCGAACTGCGCCCATTCGCCGAGCCGCTTGCCATCCTGGTCAAAGATGTCGATGCGGCTGTTACCACGATCAGCGACGAAGAGCCGCCCCTGCGAGTCCATCGCCAGACTATGGGTGCAATCGCTCATTTGGGGGCCGTCGCCGCAGGCACTCCAAGCCTTGATAAATTTTCCGGTCTTGTCGAACTTCATAATGCGGTACGGCATATTGGTCAGCTCGTGACCGTCAGCCACGAAAATATCGCCGTTAGGCGCGGTGATGACATCCGAGGGCTGGTTGAAATGAGCGTCATCATGACCGTAAACGCCGGGCGTACCAAGCCGCATTAGGAGCTTTCCTTGGGGACTGAACTTCAGAATTTGATCGCCATTGGGCACGGTCCCGGCCGGCGCCGGCTCGCCACGGCGGGCCTCCATGTTCGATTGGGTGTCTGCCACCCACACATCTCCTTGCTGGTCCACCCAAAGGCCATGCGGATAGACGATCATGTCGGCGCCAAATGACCTCACGAAATTGCCGTGTTCATCAAACTTCATCACCGGATCGACATGGCTGCCGATACAGCCATTGTTTTCACAACGGCGCGCGATCCAGATGGACTTGCCGTCCTTGTCCACGTCAATGGCGCTGGTCGATCCCAGTTTGCCTTTCCCGGGCGGCATCTTCAGCCAGGTTTCGTCGCGGTTATACGGATTAGGCAGATCGATGTCCGCCTGGGACCGTAGCGACACATTATAGTCGCCTTGGGGAATGCCGACGTCGAAGCCGGGACACCGGATTGCCGGACCTTTGCATCTGGGTGCGGCACCATCGGTGAAGGGTTGTTGGGTTTGCCCAAAGGCGGCCATCGCGCTGCCTCCGACAGAAGCCAGGAACAGGGCGGCGAGAATGGCATAAGACGTGCGCATCATTTCCTCCTTAGCGGTTTATTCGATTGACATTCTTCAAATCGGGTCAATTGCGACTGGGTCATCGCCCTTCTCTTTCGACATCCCAAGGTTCCCCAGAATTACAGCTTCAATTTCAGCCCCATCTGGAAGGTAATAGGCTGCTGCAAAGTCAAGGTATGCGGATCGCTCAGCGATGGATTGAGAAGATTGATCGTGTCGCCCGGCGAAAAATAGGCACCGTATGTGGCACTGTGATTGTTAAGCACATTGTCCACCAGCCCGAACACTTGCCACAGCGGCGTGATGTCATAAGCAACGCGCACATCGACTACCATGTAGCCCGCCAATTTCCGGTCGAGGTTGGACGGGTCGCCATCAAAATATTGGCTGCCGGTGAATATCAACTCGCCGCCAAGAGAAACTCCGTCCACCACAATCACGTCACCGCCCGCTTTGAAAGCGTTCGTAGGAGCCATGGGAAAATGGCGGCCCGAGGTCACGAAGACATTGCCATCCGTGTCGGAATTGGGGCTGTTGGGCGAAGCCAGAGTACCGACGAACTCGAACGTAGCATCCAGATACGAGTAGTTGGCGTAAGCGGACCAGCCTTCTCCCTGATAGTTTGCAGCCAGATCGGCACCCTGGCGGCGAGTGAGCGGCACGTTTGCGTAATAGCCTCTGCCTTGGATGTTGCTGGCCAGCGCTACGATGTCGTTGTCGCTGTCAGTCCGGAAGAACGTCGCGCTCCAGTCCATGTGATCGTTGCCTAGCAGCCCGGCAAAGGTGCCACGAACCCCGGCTTGATAAGTATGTGCAACGACCTGGGCCAGCGGTGGATCCGCCACTAACGAGCCTTCAAGCAGACAGGGTTGCGTCTTACTGGCGCAATCGAGTTCGAGCGGCGTTGGCGCGCGATTCGCCTCGGAATAGCTTCCGAACAATGAGAGCGTATGGTTGAGCTTGTAGGTGAGGCCTGCCAGCGGATTGAGATGACCATAACCATGGCTTCCGTTGAGCTCGCTGGCGGTGCCACTTCGATCGCGAGCGCCAATGTCAGCGACATTGATACGCAGGCCAGCCGTGACCGTTAGCGCTTCTGTCAAATCCACGCCATCTACCACGTAAATCCCATAGTAATTCGTGGTTGCGGCCAGATTAACTGGCGCATAACCGAGATTGCCCAACGTATGGATGATGCTGCCGGCGCCCGGAACACTCGAATCGACCCCGACATTCAGATTTGGAAACTCTCTCCCCAACGTGCTGTTGGATTGGAAAGCTATGGAACTGTGGTCAATACTTCCGCCGGCGGTGAAATAGTTGGCGAGACCGAACAGCGGCTGCTTACCGCTCACCTGCAGGGTGACCCCTTGTGTCACGCTGTCGATGAAGGTGCGATCGACCGTCCCGTATGTGATTGTCTTGTCGAACGGAAACACCTGGCCCGCATTGTTCGCGATCACGAACTGATCGCGAAAGGCTGTCGTCTTGCCACCAGGCGGCGCGGCAAAGGCATCATCCTCCAGGCACACATTTCCGCCATAGGACGAGCGGCTGGAGCAACTTTCAAAATCTCCGCCATTGCCATCCACGTGACGCTGGCGCAGCACGCGGGCAAAGGCCGAGGCTTCCAACTGCCAATTATCAGACAGCCGCGTCTTTTCGTTCAGCGCAAGACTGCCAACCAGATTGTGGGTGGTCTGGGGATATGTATAGACGGCGTCCGAAGCTTGGCGCAGCAATTCTATTGGTGTCGGGCCCACTACGCCGAGGCCGGAGACAGAGCCAGACGCCACGAGATGCAGCTCGCTGCCGCCTGCCCGCCAACCTGTGTCGGTATAGAACCGGATAACATTTGATGGCGAATGTCGCCGCCAGCCGCTATCAGTCAGCGCTTCAGCGGCCCCATAAAAACTCAGGCCGCCGTCATTGAAGCCAAACTGTGCTGTGCCCATACCATGGCCATAGGTTCCGCCTTGGGAAGACAATTCCATGCCCTGCCAGCTGAAGCCGGTCTTCATGATCACATTGACCGCACCGCCCAGCGCGTTTAGACCGAAAACTGGATTGCTGCTCCACAAATCCATGCGAGTGACGGCTATCTGGGGAATGGCGTCCCAGTTGACGGTGTCGCCGAAAGCCTCATTCAGTCGCATTCCATTCTGATATACCGCGACGCCTTGCGCCACGCCCTGGAGCGGTGAGGATTCAAAGCCGTGAAAGCGCAGATCCCTGAAGGCGACGTTGCCTTGCGTATCGGACAGCGACACACCCGCAGCCTGGCTGTCTAGCGCGTCGAGCGCGGTGGCGCCATGCTGAGCGGTGACTTGCTGCGCGTTGAAGCTCTGAATCTCGCCGGGCACTTTGTCGATGTTCTGGCCGATGTCGGAATTCGGGAGGGTGCCGTATACGACGACGCGTTCGGTGCTGGTCTGCTGTGCCCCGGCCGGTGAAACAAACAAGGTCGCGGCAACCATCAGGGCTAGGCGAAGTCTCATATTCTCTCATTCAAGCGTAACAATCCAAGAAGGTCCAGCAATCTTGACCAACATTATTTCCAACCATTCAGTCGGATTGCCAGTGACCATTCTGGTTCGACCAAAAGCCATCCCGGCGAGATCTAACCCCTGAAATTTGGAGGACTCGAAAGCGTCATCGCATTTTCAAGCAGCATCATCGCCTCCTAAATTAATTCTTGGGGGCCAGCGGCTTTCCGTTCTCATCAACCTCGACGGTATTTACGGGGCCAGCGCCCGTGACAAGAACAACTGCCGGCTCTTTGTCAGTCGATTTCACACCGTCCCAATGCACTTTGTTGGCTATATCGACTACGACCGTGCCTGCACGCATTGGAACGCTTAAATTTTCGTCCTTAAGGTTGGTCGAACCGACCCACCATGTTCCGGACACCACATATCCCCACCGGGTTTGGTCATGGAAATGGGGATTGGAATAGTTTCCTGGGAACCACTTATAAAGCACACCGTATGGTCCGCTCTTCTTTGGATCGCCAAAAATTATGGCTGACTGAACACGCCCCTCCTTCCCAATCCATTTGAGGTCGCTCGGGACTGTAAACGTTACGTTTTCCGAAAAACCTTTGGGTGGCAATGAATCGTTCGGCGCCGCAATAACCGCAACAGGAATCAGAACACAGGCCCCGAGAGAAGCTGCAACGAAAGCGATTGTCCGGTAGGCGTCCTTTAGAATTCGCATGGCGTCCCCCTCCTATTCCAGACTGTACGCTCGATAAATTGCGAAGCGATGGTCATTCCATCAATTGCTGGCTTGATAGGTTTTGTTGAAGCCATTTCTTTCGTTGATGACCGTGATGTCTCCGTTTTTACGAATGCGAAGCCGCACATTATAGTCGCCATCCTTGGCCGCATCAGGGCTGGGATTGGCGATCATGTCCGGCGATCCGTCGATCTCGGGGTGGAGGCGAGAACCGTGAAGGCGCCAAATTGCCTGGAAACGCGGATTGGCTTCGATAGTCTTAACCCGCTCGGGATCATCTCCCTTGAAAGCGGAATTTCCCATGATCGTTACAATAGGCTGGAGCGAGTTCAACATCGCGGGGCTGCCAGACCATTGCGTGCCATGGTGGCTGGCCAGATAGATATCAACCTTCCCGACCTTATCGGCGGGACAAAACAGATCCTTTTCGCGGTCCCAGGTCAGATCGCCGAAGGCGGCAATCTTCACTTTGCCATAGCTCAACACCGAAGCGACGGAGCGAGTGTTCTCTTCACCTCCGTTAGGGAACATGGGCTGCATGTCGGCGCATGATTGGTTCTCCTCCCCCGCGCCCGGCAATGGCTTGGAAATCATCTGCGCATCAGCAGCGACGATAACGTCGGTCAATCCACCGAAGTGAAACACGTCGCCGGGTTTTGCCACGATATGCGGGTGGCCAGCGATCACCTTCAGGTAATCATCGTAGAAATCGGCTGTCATCTTAGGTGGCGGCGCGTTAGCGGCCGCGGCAGGATTTCTCGCGGGCCTATTGCTACCTGGCAGGGGCGTCACGCTGCGCCCATCGGGGCCGATAATGCCAAAGGGCGCTTGAGTGCCCGCCACCTCGCGATTGGGCCCATGATCGATAAAAGTACCAACCGGTATGCGCTTGAGAAGCGCCGGCAGACCACCCACATGGTCCACGTGATAATGCGTCGTCAGAACGTAGTCGATACGGCGGAGGCCAAGCTGATGGGCAACCGCCGCGATTCGTTCGGAACTTGAGTGGCTACCAGTTGCTTGGCTGTCCTCTGGATTACCCGTATCGATCAGCAAAGAGTGCTTGTCCGGCGTAACAAATAATGTTCCCCCGCCGCCTTCCACGTCAATCGACACCATCTGCAAAGCATCATCCTGACTACTCGCGGACCCCGTCAATCCGACGACCAACGCGGAGGCAACCAGGAGAAAAATCATTGGAGATCTGATCAGCATGATAAAATTCCCGTTGTGGGTCAGCTAGCGAAAGAAATTCTTACGGGGCCGAACCTGCAAAACCGTTATTCTTGAGATGCATTAGTACGCCGTTTTCGTCCCTATCCGCGATGTTCCCAAATCAGCCCGCCGCAGTTTCATGTCGGGCAATTGAAATGACAATTGGAAATGCTCGATTGCGCATAGGCATCCCTTGCCAACAATTTGGTTTGGCGCAACTCATACCATGGCAAGCTCTTTGGGATTAATTTCAGGAAGATGGGCGCGTCGGCGCATCTCGTCGCCCCTTCTCTCAAGATGACGTCCTCTCGCCGCGCGGGTCCGATTGAAAGAAGAATCCGGCAGTATCGCCTTGCGAAGCGAGGACTCTATTCCCATCAGCTCCTTGCGGAGCGTTTCAATACGGTCGGGCGTGAGTTTTCCGAGTTCGTCGCTTGCCGACAAGGCGGCGAATACGCGACCGTCATTATCACGGACGGGCACCGCAACGGATCCAAGGCCAGGATCAACCTGCCCCCTTTCAACGGCAAACTCCTGCTTACGGATTAGCGCAAGGTCTGCAATCAGTTCGGATCTATTGAGGGGGATCTGCGCTGAAACAGCAGCGGTCGATAGATCATTCACAACTTTGTCGACTTCTTCTAGTGAAAGATCGGCCAGCAAAACTCGCCCTAAGGCCAAGTTGTGAGCGCCGAATTGTGATCCTACCGCCACAAATCTGTGTTTGATGGCGGGGGCGAAAGACTTTCCGATGATAGTAACCATCCTGCCATCCAAACGCCCCAGAAGACTCGATACATTGAGCTTTTGGGAAAGGGCGGACATCAAATCCTGTGACGCCCTTCGCAGGCAGTCATCGACATTGACGTTCTGCGAAAGGGTTACGATCAGATAGCCGAGCCGATAGGCTCCAAAGTCACCCTTATTCACTGCCCCGATCTGTTCCAGCGTCTGCAAAAGGCGATGGGTTGATGCAAACGGCAAATCTGCCCGACGGCTGATCTCGCTCGCCGAAATCCATTCATTCTCAGATTGGAAAACCTTGAGTAACGTGACTGCCCGCAATACGGACCGATTCATTTGGTTCATCGCTATGCTTCCGCCCTGTAATTGGCTCGGCGGTTCTCCCGCCTGAGGCCTTTTTGTTTTACATATGCAACTGGCGTTAGCAGCGCTGCCAAAACTTTCTTAGCAGCGCTGCCAAAACCTTGTTTAGCAGCGCAACAAAACATTCTTGGGCAGCGCTTGCCCAACTTTCTTTAGCAGCGCTGCCAAACCTCGTTAGCAGCGCTGCCAATCGAAGTCAACATTTCACCTATTTTGGTGCCGTTTTTCCCTGAATTAGCGGGGTGGTCGCCTGCTCGAACTTCGAAAATTCGACGCTGCGCTGCAGCAAAAAATATAGCGGCCAACCCGTTAGGGGTTGGCCGCCAAGTCGAGGGGAGATCAAGGACGACTGCTGTTCGCGGGCTGCCGAACTCACATGCGATAGCGAATACCGATCGAATAGGTCGTGTCGTATCGCGCATAGGTCACGTTATAGAGTGCCTGACCAAGCGGGGCATTGCCGTCATAAAGTTTGTTCAAGCCATTGTTCAGGTTTGTCGCGTCGAGCGTGAAAGTTATTTGATCGTTCCAGCGATAATTGAACGATGCATCGAGATTACCGCGTGGCGCCGCTCGTTCGAATAAAGGCTGGACGCCGGCCGACAGCGTGGGGTTGACCAGGTAGGAGCTGCTCCAGGTGTAGGACACGCGGGCGGAGTAAGGCCCCTGCTCGAAGATGCCGGCGCCGTTGAAATGCCATTTGGTGATGTTGTTGAACGGGCCGCTAATGTAGGTACCGTTTACGTCCCAGCCCAACCCGCCCCAGATTCCCGGCAGGAAGTCGAGGAACTGCGAATAGGCGACTTCCGCGCCGTCGATATAGGCGTTCTGAAAATTGACAGGTTGGTTGGCGTTGTAGGTCAGGCCCTGGACCACGATCTGACCGATAGATGCGGTCTGAATATAGCCTTGAACATAGCGGTGGAAGCCTGCTGCAGAGACGTGGTTCGCATTGCCCCAGTAATATTCGAGGCTGGCGTCCAGGTTGATAGACTTTTCCGCAGCCAGGGTCGGATTACCGCTATTCGCGGTGCCCTGCAGTGTGGTGCCCCCGATCGTGTAGCTGGTGGCGGGATTGAGCTGAGAGAAAGTCGGCCGGGTAGCCGTTTCGCTGACCGCGCCGCGCAGGAAGAGACCGTCATCCAAGGTAACGCGGACATTCCAGCTCGGCAGGAAGACCGAAGTTTCGTGCGACGCAACTGTCGGCGTAAAGGTCAGGGTCGAGCCCACGACGTTCGAATTGTTGGCATGCTCGGTCAGGGTGTAATCGGTAAAACGAATGCCGAGGTTGCCATCGACGGGGAAACCCAAAATATCAAAGCCATAGTCGGCCTTCACATAGCCCGCCAAGCTCACTTCGCTCACAATGAACAAGTTTGCCGGGTTCAGAGGCGGACCGCTCTTGGTGTAGTCGCCGGCGGGGATTTGGCCGTTGGCCTGGATGTTGCCATAACCGAACAACCGGCGAACCACGGCCTTGTTGTTCCACAGCCAATTGGAGTCGACGACCGTAAAACCAGATTCGCCAAACTGGCCGCCGAACCACTTGCCGCTGGAGGTCTGGACGGCCGCATTATTGGCAGCCAGCATGGATATGGGATAGCCACCGATGTTGGTGTAGTTGGCGGCAGCTGCCTGCGGCGTCGCACCGCCAGCCCCACCACTACCGTTCGTCACATAGCCATTCGGACCCGTACAGACTTGGCTGTTGTTCGCGCCAATGATGAATGCGTTGTAGAACGCCGTCGAGTTCGGATTGGTGATGCAGTTCAGAGAGCTAATGTTGTAGCCGGAGTTGTGCGCAGAGCGATCGGCAATGCGAAAACCGGTGACAAAGTCCTTGATGAAGGAATCGGGTGTAAAATTATAGGTCGAGTCGATCCGCCAATCCCATTCAGCACCCTTCGAGAGGGTTTGGTTGTCGAAGAGCTGGTCGATATACAATCCCGATGGATTGAGCTGCGGATTGCCCGTCGTGGTAACGTAATGGGCTCCGGTCCCATTGTAATTGTTGATCATCGTCAGGCCATCATGGGGAATGTTATAAGTATCGTCCACGATGATGGCGCCAGTTTTCGCAGATGATTGGGTGACGTCAACTTCGCTGGTGATTTCCCAATCGTTGGTGGCGGCCCAGTCCATACCGGATGCAAGTTGAATGGTATCTTCGCTGGAATGCCGGTCCTGGTTCGATGTCAAATTGTAGCAGGACGATACCGACTTCGAGATGATGTTCGTGCCGGGATAAACCGTGTCCTGGCTGGGATCGGGGCAGACATATTGAAGCTTCACGTCCACCATCACCGGCTGCGCGTTGCGCATCTGGGTGTAGAAGCCCTCGGTGAAGAACTGCAAGTTGCTCGACGGTTTCCACTGCGAGGACACGACCAGCGAACCGCGGCTGATTTGGCCAAGCGTCTGATAGAGCGTGGTCGTTGGGGTCTGTGCTGCAAAGCCTGGCGCCACGCCCTGAGCATTGCTCACCGTCTTGGTGGCAGTCGCACCCGCAAGTTCGACCGGGCAGGCGGCCCCCAAACTGCAAACGGTGCCGGGACCGGAACCGGCGCCCGGAACCGGACCGACCACGTTCGACCAATACGGATTTTGATTGACGATTTGGTCGCTACGCGTGTGGATATTCTTGAAAGACACGTCCATTAACAGACCGACCTCGCCGACACTGGTCTGCCAGCGGTCGCTGAGAAGAAGGCTCGCCGTGGGATCGATATGGCGCGCCAACGACTCAGAGGTAGCCTGAAGGGATCCGGCGACTTCAGCTCCGGAAAAATCAAAGGGTCGGCGCAACCGCACATCGATCAGGCCAGCGATTCCACCTTCCAAATCGGTCGCGGTGGAAGTCTTGTTGACGTCCACGCGCGCCAGAAGCTCTGACGGAATGTCCGGCAGCGAGAGGGCGCGGCCGGTCGAGGTGAAAATTTCGCGCCCGTTCAGCAGGGTCTGCACATCGGGCAAGCCGCGGATCAACACCACGCTGGGCTCGACGGCATTGCGCACGATCGAGATGCCGGTCACATGCTGCAGCGATTCCACGACGGTGCTGTCGGGCAGCTTGCCGATGTCTTCCGCGACGATGGAGTCCAGAATCTGGCCGGAATTTTGCTTGATGCTCAGCGCGCTGCCCAATGCCGCCCGAGCGCCGGTTACGACGACAGTTTCGACATTCTGGGCCTGATCCTGGTTCTGCGATTGGGCCTGGGCCGTTGCCGTGGCGATGGCCAACGTCAACGCGGACACGCTACAGCTGACAAAAAGCGAATTTCTCACTGCGTATTCCCCCTGATATTCCGCTGTTTTGCTGCGGATCTGAGGGTGCATATTCGTCCATCCCGCAGTCCCAATATCCATCCAGTGATTAGATTACAGTTTTGTAATGAAACGAAATTGCCCATATTTTGGGCTTACCGCGCGATGCTCTTGTCGCAATGCGAGCTTGTGCGACCCGCGTTCGCTCCAGCGCGTGTCGGGACTGGCGAAGGAAGCGCGGGAAATGAGATGAGAAAAATATCCGAGCCAATCTAATTCCGGCCGGTCGAAGGCTAGCCAATTTTCTCCGCCACGAACGCCTATTTATGCGCGGAAAATCGGAACACGGTTACTTCGTGCATGGGGCGTGCCGGCGTGATTTCCGTCGAAGGAAAGCCAGGCTGATTCGGCGAATCCGGATAGTGCTGAGATTCAAAGGTGAGAGCGGAGTGGTTGACATAGGACTTCCCCCCTTTTCCCGCGGAAGGCTGCCTTTTGTTGTCGCTGAATATCTGGATTCCGGGCTGAGTTGTCAGCACGTCCATGATGCGCCCGGACTTGGGATCCTCAAACCGCGCAGCCGGCCGCAAAGTGCCCGGATTACCCCGCACCACAAAATTGATGTCCATGCCGTGGCGGGCAACAATTTCCGGGAAATCCGAGTTCAGCGCATCGCCCACGCGCTTTGACGAGGTGAAATCGATTGCCGTGCCTTTGACCGGGAGCAGTTGCCCCGTGGGAATGAGTTTATCGTCGGAAGGAGTGTATTGATCGGCGAATAGCTGCAACAGCTCATCATCCACCGCGCCACTGCCTTCACCGGCGAGGTTGAAATAGGAATGGTTCGTGAAGTTGACCACTGTGGGCTTGTCGGTCGTGGCCCGGTAATCAACCTTCAACTCGTTGTTCTTTGTCAAAGTGTAGGTGACAGTCGCGTTCACATTGCCCGGCATCCCGCCAGACCCGTCAGGATCGAGCACTGACAGCTCCAGGCTGGGTTCGGCGCCGTCATGCGGCGTTCCCGTCCAAACCCGGCGATTAAGGCCAGCGGCGCCGGAATGGAGGACCACAAGGCTGTTCTCGCGATGGTCCAGCATGACGGTCTGACCTTCTAGCGTGAAGGAAGCGTTGTTGATGCGATTGGCAAAACGGCCGATCAGCGCCCCGTAGAATCCGCCGCGCTGATAGGACTCGAAATTGTCGTAGCCCAGGACGATGTCGGCCTTGTTCCCATCGCGGTCGGGGACGTCCAAATCGACAATAACGCCGCCATAATTGCTGATCCTGGCGACAATGCCACCCGCCCCCCGCAACGTGTACAAATCCACTTCCTCACCCGCCTGGGTGGTACCCCACACTTCGCGAGTTATGTTGGCCGCGGCCGCCGACGAAGCCAAGGCGGCCACCATGGTTGCAGCGAGGAGCAGCCGGATTCCCATTTGTCTCATAGCGCATCCTCGTTTCTTGAATCTGCCAATCAAGGTTCTGTCGGCCTGCTGCCAAAAGCCCAGATACTTTCGTCCTGTTTCAATAGCAGATTGAATTCCGTCGACTATCCGCGCCGTGGATATGTAGCACCCCTGCGGGACCGATGGCGCCTAACCTGACGTGCGGCCAACTCCGGTCCCGCCGGAGCAGGCGGACTCGGACACTGCGAAACTTTGCGGCAACTCGCCGGCCAGCCAGCGCTCCAGCATGATCGCATAGGCGTTTTCGATATTGCGGGTGGTAGCAGCGGTGTCGAACAGGGCACAAGTATCACGCATCGCCACCAAACGGTCCCTTATGGCCTTGAGCCGAGCGGGATCGCGCGCCAACGCCAGCACCAGATTCTCATAGCCATCTAGGTTATCCGTGATCAAATCCGGCGCGCCCGCGGCCATCAGAAGGCTTGAGGCCACCCGGCCGGCAAATGTGCCGCCGCGCAAGGTCACCAGCGGCAGGCCCACCCACAAAACTTCACTGGCCATGGTGTGCGCCGTGCAGGGGGTGGTGTCGAGAAACAGATCCGCAAGCGCCAACCGCGCCACATGGACGGGCTGCGTCGCTTTCGGCGCGAAGATCAGGCGGCGCGGGTCGACGCCGTGGCCTGCGGCCGCGCGGCGCATATTGTCCGCAAACTGGTCGTTCTCATCCAGCATCCAAAGCACGCTGTCTTCAACTTGAGACATAAGGCGCATCCACACCGCGAACATCGACGGTGTTATCTTGTAGGCAGAGTTGAACATGCAGAAGACGAAGGACTCTTCGGGAAGCCCGTATTCAGCTCGACGGGCTGAATCGACCGGTCCGCGCTTGTCGTCGTTAATTTGATAGCTGTTTGGCAACCAGACGACTTTTTCGTCGTAATATTTCTGCTCGCCCTCCTCTATCAGCTGACGGTCGGCAAGAATGTAATCAATGTAAGGCGCGCCCATGGTGCCTGGGAAGCCAAGGTAATTCACCTGTACCGGCGACGGCCTCTGGGCGAAAACGTTCGTACGCTGCAAGCCGACATGGCCATTCAGATTGACCAGAATATCGATGTCCGCCTCCCGAATGCGCTCGGCGGCATCCCGATCGTTAAGATCGGCAATCGGAATGATCCCGGAGACAGCCGCCTCAAAACGCGACCGGAGCTCGCTGCCGTCGCTGACGCCGTTATCGAATGCGAAAACCTCGAACCGGCTTCTGTCGTGATGTTCGAAAAGGCCGATGCTCAGAAGCAACGTGGCGTGATTATGGAATTCCCCCGCCACATAACCGACACGTATCGGACCGGCTCGGCGGTCCCTGCGAGCGGCAATCGGCGGCTGGACGGGATAGCGGTCGGCACTGAACAGACGGCAGCAGGCTTGAAGATCGGCCAGCGAATTGGAGAGAGCATGATAGACAAATGGCTCAGTGGCGCGTCTTCCAGACCGGATCGCTTCGTCCAGCTCCGCTTTGCCGCGGTTATATTCATCGTCCCAGTCGCCAGCCGCCATCTTCAGATGCATTAAGCGTCCCAGTAGATAAGGCAGTTCGGGTTGCTGTCGATTCGCCTCCTCAAGATCGGCAATTGCCGGCCTAAGCAGTCCGCGCCGCTCCAGCAGACCGGCGCGGGCCAGGCGCCCTGCCGTCAATTCGGGCTGGGCCGCCAGCAGCGCATCGTAGCATGCACGCGCTTCATCTTCGCGTCCCAGCAGCGTCAATGTACCTGCGCGGTTGAGCAGGACGCCCTGATTGTCCGGCGCGAGCGTCAGCGCTCGATCAAAATCTGCAAGCGCGGCGGCCGGGTGGTTGGCCTCTCTCCAGCAAATGCCACGGTTGCTCCAGGCGTTCAAATCACCCGGCCGCTGAGCCAGAACTTGCGTGAAAGCGGCCACGGCATCGCGGTAGCGACGCAGCGTTTGGAGCGCGAGAGCGCGATTGATGATAATCTCGATGTTGCTGCCATCCAGAGCCGCTGCGCGATCGAAATCTGCCAGCGCCGCTTCGGTCCGACCGAGCTTGATCAACACAGTGCCGCGATTATTCCAGCTGCGGGCGTGGTTGGGACGAAGCGCCACTTCCTTGTTAAGCACGGAAAGCGCTTCGTCAAGGCGGCCCGCTGCCTTCAGCGCCATGCCATAATTCGCCAGGGTTTCGGGCACATTGGGTTGAACATTGAGTGCCCGTTCCATCAGCGAGATAGCTTCCCCAACCCGATTCTGCTGAAGCCGCAGCAGTCCCAACAGATGAAGAGCCGGATAATTGCCGGGAAAGAGGTTGAGTGCCCGGATATAGAGAGGTTCGGCCTCGGCATGACGGCCAGCCTGATGCAGTTGCGATGCCTGGCCGATGAGATGCCGAAGATCCATCATGAATGTGCAATTCCGCCTGCTGGCATGACGGTTCCTCGCCAGATTTAGCAGGAGGGCCCGCGAATTTCCATTTGCCCGGCTTCGCCCGCTTGGCGCGGCCCCTAAGAGCCCAGCTCGATCCTAATTTGGCAGCGCAAAGCTGAACACGAAATTGCCGGAGGCGACGACGACAAATTGTTTGCCATCCACCGAATAGCTGATCGGCGAGGCTGTGATTCGCTGCCCGGTGCGATAATGCCAGAGCTCCTTGCCGGTTGTGCCGTCCAGAGCGATGATTTGACCTTCGCTGGTCGATGCGAACACCACGCCGCCGCGGGTCGCCAAGACTCCGGCCTGCAACGATCCCAGCATGACGGGGAATTTCCAGCGCACATTTCCGGTAGCGGTGTCGATTGCGGCAACACCCTGCTCGGGCGCGGGACCGCTCGGCGGCGTGCCGGTGCCACGGCCCAGAAACTCCTTGCCGGGCTCATTTACAGCCGGCGCGCTGATAGCGAAGCCCTGCGAATCGCCATACTCGACATAGAGAGTTTTGGTGCCGGCATCATAAGACGGCGCTTGAAAATTGGTGCCGCCGATAGAAGGGAAGACCACCTGGCCCTGCGCGGTCGCCAGGGATTTGGGATCGATGATCGGCCGCCCGTTTGCCTCAAAGCCCATATTCCATGTCTGCCGCACAAATGGTTTGGCAAAAAGGAATTTACCGTTGGTCCGGTCCAGGGCGTAGAAGAAGCCATTGCGATCGGCGTGCAGCACCAGCTTGCGCGGCTTGCCGTCGATAACCTGATCGGCAAGGACCATGTCTTCCGTGGAATCCCAGTCATGGGGATCGTTGGGCGTGAACTGGTAGTACCATTTCAGCTTGCCGGTGTCCGCATCGAGCGAGATGACGCTATCACTGTAGAGGTTGTCGCCCTTTCGCAGGTCAGCGTTATAGTCGGGAACCGGATTGCCCGTTCCCATGATCAGCGAGTTGGTTTCCGGATCATAGCTGCTGGTCAGCCAAGCGGCGGCGCCGCCATATTTCCAGCTGTCGCCCGCCCAGGTTTCATTGCCTTTTTCGCCCGGTCCGGGCACCGTTTCAAAGCGCCAAAGCGAATTGCCGTTTGCCGGATCGAATGCCTGGACCCAGCCGCGAATGCCCGCCTCGCCGGTGGCCACGCCGATTACGATCTTGTTTTTGATCGCGAGGGGCGCTCCCGTGAAGGTATAGCCCAGCATGGGGTCCGCGAGCCGCTTTTCCCACAATTCGCGGCCCGTATGGGCATCCAGAGCAATCAGATTGTCGTCCAGCGTGCCAAAGAATGCCCGGCCGTCCAGAACGGCAACGCCACGATTAAACGGATTGATTTGGTAAGGATTCTTGACGTCCTGCTTACGCTTGAAGCTCCACAGTACCAGGCCGGTCTTGGCGTCCAGCGCATAAACTTCGCCTGGCGAGCCGGAAATATACATGACGCCGTCAACGACGATCGGAGTGGCTTCCAGAATGGATTCGCCAAGAAGCGGTGTGCTCCAGCGCCCAGCCAGGTTGCGAACATTTTGTTTATTAATCTGGTCCAACGCGGAGAAATGGAACCCTTTGTAATCGCCCCAATAGGTCGCCCAGTTTTTCGGTTCGGCCTTGGCGATACGATCATAAGGAAGCACCGGCGTGGGCGTAACCTTGCTGGTCTGTGCGAAATCCCGCTGCATCTGGGTCGCCAGGAAGGCGACGATTTCATCCGTCTGCTGGGGCGTAAGCTCGTTCGATGGTGTAAGCCGCCCAGCATCGGCCTGCCCGGCAATATCGGCCTTGTTCAGCAGTGCGAACTTTCCGTCGGCTTGCTCCAGATCCAGCGAGAAACTGTCCTCGGCCCGGGTCAGACCGGTATATTTGCGCCCGTCCTTCATCGTGACGGTCACTCTGCGCGCCACAGGTCCGCGAAAGCCGCGGCCGCGGCGTTCCGGATGCGCGAGGTCGGCGCGGATGGTTGCCACGGGCCGCTGGCCCTCGGCGGAGAGGTCGGGCGCGAAGTCGCTGCCCTGGCCGTTGATCTCATGGCAACTCGTGCAATTGCCGGCGCCGAAGAAAAGCGCCCGCCCGGCCGCGGCATCTCCCGATGCCACCGCGGCTGGTGCGGCACTAGCGTTGGCGCTGCTGTTTGAGAGGCTCTTAATGTAGGTGACCAGGCGCCAGACATCGTCGCTGGGCAAGGCGGAGAAATTCGGCATCTCCGTGCCGGCTACGCCACCATGAATCACTTGGAAAATATCGTAATCGCCGCTCCCGTGATTGAAAGCGCCCGTGTTAAGCGCCGGCCCACGCCCACCCGTGGCATCCTGGCCGTGACAGGCGGCGCATGTCGAATTGAAAAGCGCCCGGCCCGCAGCGGCAGCAGCGGGATCATGTGCGAACGGATTGTTGGGGGTATCAGATTGTTGCGCCGGTGCCGGACCAATGGACGCCATTAGCGCGATCGCCACGCCTCCGATAATCGCAGAAAATCTATTTCGAAAAATCATGCGAAATTGCCTGCCTGACGATGGGTGCGAGCGTCGATCGATCCTATGCCGTTACTGCAAAGGGGCAATTCAAGTCGGGGACGTCCAACCGCCGAGCAAGCTCAAATGCCCGGCAAGCAAAAAATCCATACCAGAGTCGCCCGAGATCGGCACTTGGGCGGGAGAATACCCTGGACAGAAAGAAGCGCTTCTCACTGGGTGGATACTTCCATGATTATTTGGCTGAATGCTACAGTCCCGGCGGGTGATCAACAATTGCCGGACAACGCGGGACCCTGGCAGAGCCAGACAAGCTTGCCGTTCGGCGCCTGCCGGATCGCCCGTCAGGTCGGTCGGCCGGATAATGGAGAAGCGGCAAATGAGATTCTCGAGGACCATTGCAGCTGTTTGTTTACTTGCTTCTACCGCCAGTGCTCAGGCCGCCATCTGCCTTAGAAGCACCGATATTGAAAATAGCGACTCTCCCGATGGCAAGGTACTTATCTTGAAAATGAAGGACGGGAAGATCTGGCATACTGCGCTGCAACCCGCCTGCCCTGGCATTCGCTTTTACGGCTTCAGTTGGGAGATCAATGGCGGCCAGATATGTGAGAATGCACAAATTCTCAGGGTGGTCCGATCAGGCGAAGTATGCGCAATTGGAAAATTCGTGCCGGGAGCCCCTTCCAAGCAGAAGTGACTATTTCTCGCGGTTGTTGCCGTACCAGCCGAGCACGCTGTAGCCAGCCGGCCATTCCTATTCTCAAGGCGCCCAAGCCACGCGCCCGATGATGATCGCGCCGGCCCCCTGCTCCAGCGCCCGCGAAAAATCCCAATCTGAGCTGACCCGCACCGCAACTGGCGAGCCGGTCAGCTCAGATTTCGGGTCTTAGCCTGCCTTCGCCCACTCGGTGACACGCGCATTGGTCGTATCACCCGAATACATGTTGCCGTGACTGTCCCAGCGAATATAGCCGGTCTCGCCTTCCTGGCCTTCGCCGCGCCCCGGACCATTGCCGATGACACCGAGTACCTTGCCGTCCCGGCTCATGTGGAGGTACTGGCCATCGCCGCCGGTGCCGACCCACAATTCACCCTTGGAATCGAACGCGACATTGCAGGTGAGGTTGCGTGTCTGAACCGTCTTGATGAACTGGCCATTCGCTGTGAAAACCACGAAGCGATACTGCTCGCGGTCGCCCACCCACACATCGCCATTGCGGGGATCAACGGCGATGTCGTGAACCTGGTAGAATTTTCCAGGGCCCTCCATGTTCCCATACCACTGGTTGACGAAGTTGCCGTTCTTGTCGAGATGGATGACACGCGACGCACCAGACTGGTTCGCCGGATCCGTGGAGTTATTATCGTTCGGGCTCTCATTGGCATGGCCCTCGCCGATATACATATCGCCGTTGGGCGCGAATGTGACCGCAACCGGTTGCCAGATCAGCCGCTGACCGATCTTCTCGACCCAATCGCCACGATGACCAAACGTGCCCAAGGTGCGCAGTAGTTTGCCGTCGGGGCTAATTTCCTGGACCGTCGAACCATATTCGTCGCAGATCCACACATTGTCGTTGGCGTCGACATTCATGCCGTGCGCCAGCTCCAGATGGCCGATTACGCTCTCGCCGATCGAAAGCAAAAGCTTGTGGTCTGGCGAGAATTTGAAAAGCTGAGGCTGGCCCGGCTGATTCCGCTCGAGCACCCACAGATTGTCGTGATGATCGATGGCAATCGAAACCGCGCCGCCACGGACGTCGGCGGGCAGCTGAATCGGATATGTAGGCTTGTAACCCATATTGCCATTGGACTTCCACTCAACCCGGATATACCCGCCAATGCCTTCGCGGATGCCGTCGGGATTGGTGAAGTTACCAACGCCCGCACCGGTGTTGTATGTGCAGATCGGAGAATGATCGCAGATCGGCATCTTGATGGCATTTGTGGTCTGTCTGAATGGTGGCCCCGAGTACGCCGCTTTGCACTCTTTGGTGACTTCGCCGACATGGCCGTAAAGGCATCTGAGGCCATCCGCGCCGCTTTTGCCCGAGCACCATTTTTCGAGATCGGCGCTGCACACTTCGGGTATGCTCCCTCTGCCTCCGGTGCGGCCACCGAGCCCGCCACCCGGGGCTGCGGCAACCGCGCCACCGCCTTGAGCCGGGCCGTTCGCGGGTGCCGTGGGCGGTTGATAGATGAACCAGGCCGGCTCACCATTCGCTGCCGGCCCGCTCTGCGGAATCTCCTCCTGCGCGAAGGAAACGGCTATGCCTCCAGCGGCCATGGCCGCCGTCAATGCGATAAAGGCGAACTTCATCGTTCTCATCATTCCAATCCCACCTTAGAGCCCAAACGCATAAATTTTGGCGTCATGCGTGACGACAAATACTTTTCCAAGCGCGACCACTGGAATGCTGAAATGGGTCCAGCCGTTAATGATTTTCTTGCTTGAATAAAGCTGCTTCCCCGTTTCAGCATCGAATGCATACAGAATGAGGTTGCTAACGGGAGTAGAACGGAAAGCGTTGCCCGCCGCCATCGAAGGGCGGGGAGAATCGGGCGGCCGCTTCTGCTGCTGCAATGTTTGTTCGCCGGTCTGCGTCGCGAAAACAACGCCATTCGCCACCGATGGAGCATCCGGCACGATCATATCCGGGGACGTCCATGCCGGTACCAGCGAAGGAGCGCCGCCGTTGGCAACTACTTCAAACGCCATGATGCTGCCGTTCGGTATCGGTCCATTGGCATGTTGAAACGCCGGAACCGATTTCGACGGCGGCCCCCACATGGGCTGATAGATAAAGCGCTTGCCATCCGGATTTTGGTACGTCGCCATCGCACCCCACAGCCCCTGGCCGGGCTCGATGCTGGACGCAGCGTCATTACCCAATTGAGGCGATTTATAATAAGGCGTCGCGTGGTCCGTGCCCCCGAGGGACGCGGTATCGAGCAAGTACATGACCCCTTCTTTGCCCTCTGAAGCGGCTAAGGTTCGGCCCTGAAACGGAAATACGAGAACGCTGGCAGATCCCAGGTCGAGATCCTGCGAACTGATTTGCTTCCAGTTGGGCGCCGTGAACGAGTCCGATAGTTTGGCGAGCCTGGGCGCCAGTTGAATCACGGTGTTGCCAAACATTCCCGCAGCCGGGTCAAATCGCCCGTCCGCCGTCTGGGTGATCACGCCCGTGGGTGTCTTGGCGACGCCGGCACGACCCCACGCACCCGATGGCCTGCCCGTGCTTGTAATGAAATAGCTCGCTTCCGGATGCGCCAGATCATGCACATCCATCGCCGAAATCGCCCCGGGATCGGGCAGCACGTTAGAGCTCCCTCCGGGTCCGGGCCGCTGCGGCTCAGCCTGCGCCGCACCTGCCAGGACGAGCCCGGGGTTCAGCATTTCTCCGCAACCGCGGCCGGTCGTGGTGTAAACGACGCCGTCGATCAGGTTGAGACTCCAGGAACGAGAAAAGGGCGCGACGAAATCCTTCGCCGCCATCCGCTCTCCACCATCAGCGAGCGAGACAGCCCGCAAGCGGCCGTCGCTGGTGATGAAGAAGACCAGGCCTCTCGCCTTGTCGATGACGGGAGTATCGTTGGCCGTATTCGGACACAGCCAGTTGGCGGGGCGCTGTGCGGTGTAGGAATTTGTAAAACTTTTTTGCCAGACGGGTTTTCCGTTATCCGCGTCAACTGCGAAAATCGTATCGTCAGCGCCTAACACGATCACAAGATTCTTGGAGCCTTGGGCGGTGCTGGCGCCCTCCACCACCAGGGGGGCTGTCAGGGTCGAGAGCACGGCATCGGCGGGCGTGGTGCTGACCTGCGCCGTCCATTTCAGCTTGAGACGGGAAACATTAGTCTTGGACAGCGTGGTCTCGCCGCGATTCCAGCTCGTGCGCTCTTGATCGTAGCCCCAGGTAGTCCAATCGCGAGGTGCCGAGAGCGACGGAGGCGTGCTTACATCTGGAGCCGCGCCCGCGGTGTCGATCAGTAACGGAAGGGTGAAACCAAGAAGCCAAAAGTAGCGTGCATATGCCATTGCGGAGGCTTTCCCTATCTCGTGAGAAGCGCGGTTACGGACTGACTGCGACCAACGCCATTTGTGATTTTGCCTTAAAGCCTTCGTGCATTACAGGCATTTCAGAGGTACATTACCTTACAATACTGAAGTCGCTGGCTAATAAGAAAAACGAACACCAACGCGAATGTTACGGCCCAGATAATCGTAGATCGCGGTACCACCCTGACCTCCGGTGAAAGGAGGAGGGACGTTGGTAACATTATCTAGCGCTGCATAGAGATTGAGATTTTCATTCAATCTGTATGAGCCGCGCAGATCAAGATAAGCGACCGGGTGAATGCTGTTCGTATCGATTTGGTCGGGGTTGTAGACATTCCCGGCCGTCAGTGCGCCCGACGCCGAAACCGAGGCCAAGACCAGGCCGGAAATTCCTTGCTGCCCGTTGGTGTAACGCATTGCGCCGAGGAAGCGGCCCTGGACAGTTGCCGACCAAGGACCCTCGTTGTAGGTCGCCGACAGATTGCCACGCCACTTCGGTACACCCGTTCCCAAATAGCTGTTGGTCCCGGTCGCACCCGCTTCATCGTAATCAATACCGAGCGCGCTCTGATTATACTGGCTGGTCATGTTGCCCGTCAGCGCCCAATTCAGCATCCCGTCGAACAGGTCCATCCGATAATTGCCCTGGAAATCCAAGCCGGATGTGCTGATGGAAGCGGCGTTCAAGGGTCCGACAAAGACCAGCGTGGGCTGTCCGGAGGCATTGGGCTGCGACAATGCGGAACAATAAACGGGATCCCCGCCAGCAACGCAACGATTGATGACGGTCTGATACGGGGTCGAATAGATGCCCCCGTGCAGATTGATCGAATACCAGTCTGCCGAGATGCTGAGCCCGTCTACCCAATGCGGCGTTAGAACGACGCCGCCGGATACTGTGACCGCTTTCTCGGGCTGCAGGCTCGAATTGCCTGCTTGGAGCTGGTAGCAGGGATATTGCGCGGTACCGGGCTGATAAACACATTGCTGTGAGGCTGGCGCACCCGGCGCAAAGAGTTCCGATATGATGGGCGCGCGGATGTCCAGCGACCATGTGGTGCGCAACTTCAAGTCATCGTTGACTTGGCTGGTCAGGCCCAGCTTCCAAGTCTGCACCGCACCGCTCGTGGAATAGTTGGTAAAGCGCCCAGCCGCGTTCAAATTGAGTGATTGGACGTATTGATCTTTGAGGATTGGCGCATCGACTTCGAGGAAGCCTTCCTCCACCGTATATTGGCCCTGATAGGGTACGAAGTTTCCTGCTCCCCAAGCCGTTGTGGCGCCGCCATTATCGGTACGCGAAGCAATGATGCCGCCTTGTTCATGGCGGTATTCGCCGCCAAATGCGACGGCCACCTTACCGGCGGGCAATGACCAGGGAAGAACGCCTTGCATCGAACCGTGCAAGACATCCTGGTTCATGACGATCAATTCCTGGTTCAATCGTCCCGTGGGCGTCTGGCCGGGGTTGATGTATTGCCACGCCGCGCGGGAGGCCACACCCTCGCCGATTACGTCGAGCGGCGCGCAGCCGGCCGCGGTCGGATTGCCTTGAACGAGCGCGCGGCACTGAATACTGCCGATCGGAAGGCCAGATGTGCCGACGTTACCGGCCGTCACCAACACTGCGTCGGTCGCAAAGCCAAGATTTGCATTCAAAGGGTCGTTACGAACAATCTGGCGTTCTCTAACGCCGCTGTGCTGGACATAGGTGTTCCAAGACCAATCGTCACCGATCGCCCCTTCCAGGGTAAAGACCCCCCGCATCATTTGGCGGTAGTTTGTATTGCAGACTTGGCCAATCGTTTGGCAAAGCGCCCCATAGGACATTTGGTTATTGGTAAATCCGGCGGTACCGAAGCCGCTATTGTTCAAATTCGAAGTGCCCACAGTGATAGACTGATTGGGATGGCTTGTGGCAGCGGTACTGCCCGCGGGATAGGTGAGAGCCCCGAATTGCGATGCAATGCTGGGCGGCAGGTACGCGTTATCCGCGTAAATCGTAAAAGACTTCTGTTGAAGCGTGGCGGTGTTTTTTTCCGAGTTCGTGCCATAGTTCAGCTGTATGGAGGCCTGAATGTCGGGCGTAATTTTATAGCTTGCATAAGCAAACAGGGTGCCCTGGTGGTACGGCACCGCTATCAAGCCATACGCACTCGAACTGTTAAATTGGTTGTTGGTACAGCCATTATAGCAGGTGCTGCTGTACACGGTGCCATAATTGAAATGGGACAGTGTGCCTCCGGGACCAAATGCAGTGCCTTTCAATGCGTTGGCGGTTAACGTGCCCCCCGGACCCGCGGCAGTGTTGGCAGAAATTAGCCCGCCCGTCGTGTATTGAGCATTTCCGGAATTAAAAACGTGCATATAAATCGGCTGGCCATTCCCTGGCCTGGCGGCAGGGTTTTGTACAATCGCCTCGCCCTGGTTGTAAGGCTCCTGGCCCGTGAATACGGAATCGGGGCTGCTGGTATAACTCCCGCTAATGATAAAATGGCCCTTATCACCCGCAAAATCGCTGCCCCAACTGGCTTCCGCTTTCGCTTGACGATGCTGGAAGGTAGTCGTGTCTCCGACTTGAAAATCGCCTTTGAGACCTGTGAAAGTTTTGTTGATAATCAGGTTGACCACACCGGCAACGGCGTCAGAGCCATAGGTTGCCGACGCGCCACCGGTTACAACGTCAACGCGCTGAATTAAGCTGGTGGGAATGGTGCTCAAATCCACACCACCACCAAACAAGTTGGAAGAAACGACGCGCTGTCCGTCGAAAAGAATTAGGGTTCGTTGGATTCCCAGGTTCCGCAGGTTGACAGTGTCCAGGCCTGCATCGCCCTGAGCGGCATTATTGGCACCCACGCCATTGTTCGGCGATGCGGAAGCGCCCACCGAGGGCAGTTCGCGGATCACGTCCCCGATATCCGTTTTGGAATCGCGTTCCAGCTGCGCGAGGCCGACGACCGTAACCGGCGTGGGGGCCTGGTACCCCTGAATTGTAATGAGTGAGCCCGTCACGACGACGGTTTCGGGCGCGGCGGCAGTGCCAGCCGTATCCTGCGAATAGGCGGGAATTACCGCCAACATGGCAGCGGCAGAGCCGCCAATCAAAAACCTTTGCAACAATCTGTTCATAGCCGTCCCTGTTCACACTGAGGCTTACGACTACTGATTTGTGGGGGCCGGCATTTCGCCTAGCCTTGCTGTCCCGACAAATTTAGAAGCGCTGCCAATTCCTCCGGTTGCAGCGCTCTTGTTTTCCGCCTCTTTTGGGCGTTTAGCAGCGCTGCCATTTTCGATTTAGCAGCGCTGCCAATCCTAGTCAATCCAGGATTGGGTCTTAACGCCTCAGGTGGTCATGCCTTCGCAAAGCTCGAAGCCAAGGTCTATGACCTGCGCAGGCCCATCGGAAAGCAGCAATCTCGCTCCGACTTGGCCGACGGCAAGCCGGGGCGCCCGCACCGTGGAAAGAGGATGGGGCATCAGCTGTCCTTCATCTGATCCGTTATGGCCCATCAGCGCCAGTTGCTCTGGAACCGCGATTCCCTTGGAAAGACAATGGAAGTATCCGCCGATGGCCATATCATCGTTTGCGAAATAGACCACGTCCAATTGGCTTTCCCGGTTCAACAACCGCATTAAGCCGTCGCGACCGGCTTTAATCGATGCAAGACCGGGCGTAATTTGCTCGGCCGCCACCGTCATGCCCGCGTCAGCCAATGCGACTTTGAACCCTTGGTAGCGCTTGCCGGCGCGCGTGGATTGATTGCCCACATAGCCTATGCGTCGAAAGTTGCGTTTGACCAAGTATTGCCCCGCAGCATAGCCCGCGGCGCGGTTGGAAAAACCGACGACGATGTCGATGCCTTCTCCATCGATGTCGCCAAGCTCGACAACGCGGGTTCCCGATGCCCGAAGCATGCTCCGGGTTCGGTCAGTATGCTCCAAGCCGGTCAGAAGAATTCCCGCCGGACGCCAACTTAAAAGAGATTCAACGAGTTTTTCCTCTCTAGAGGCGTCATATTCAGTAACGCTGATCACGGATTGAAAGCCGGCGCCCTCAAGAACGGAATTGGCACCCAACAAGAGATCAGGAAAAAAGGTCGTGGTGACGGCCGGTATGATAATCCCAACCAAGTGCGAACCGGTGGAAGCCAAGGTCCCCGCGATGCGATTTGGGACGTAGCTCAATTTGCTTGCCGCGCTCAGCACGCGATCCCGAACGTCTTCTGAGAAAGAGCCTTTGTTGCGCAGCACGCGCGAAGCGGTGCTCTCACCAACCCTCGCGACTCTTGCGACATCAGCGAGCGTCGTAGACCCGCCGGAAGATTTCGATCGGGGCGCCATTATTATTCACCCAGTTGTGCTCAACCTGCAGTGGAAAGGCCGCTATTCTTTTGGATACTAACCGCCGCCGGGGGAGTTGCTGGCCGCCTTAGTTGAATCGGAAAGGATTCCTATAGACCTTCTTTTCTTGTTCGCCAATCCTATCGGGCCTTGCCCGACTGGCCGGCGCCAAGGACCAAGAGCACGGGTTGGCCACCGGCACGGGGCCCGAGACTGCGTTATAGCTAGGCTGTCCAAGGCTATAAAGAGTACATCAGGTCAGATCGGTTAGTCCTCGCAGGGCCTGAAGGATCAGTCCCGCCATCTTAGTTGTGCCAACCTTTGTCATGTTCGGCTGCATTATATCCGCAGTTCGATAACCTCCATCGAGTGTCTTCTCCACGGCCAAGCTCAAAAGAGCCGCGTCTTTTTCGCGCCCGAAAGTGTATTTCAGGCACATGGCGAAGGACAAGATCGTTGCGATCGGGTTGGCTACATCCTGGCCCGCGATATCCGGCGCGCTGCCATGAATTGGTTCGTACAGCCCACGCTTTATAGCGCCAACTGGGGCGCCCAAGGAGGCACTGGGCAGCATACCGATAGAACCGGTCAACTGTGCGGCTTCATCTGAAAGAACATCCCCGAAAAGATTGTCCGTGACGATAACGTCGAACTGCTTGGGGTTGCGAACCAGTTGCATCGCGCAGCTATCCGCGAGCATATGGTTGAGCTCCACATCAGGGTAATGATCAGCATGGAGTGCACTCACCGTCTGACGCCAGAGAAGCCCTGTTAACATCACGTTGGACTTTTCCACGGACGTGACCAGTCCGCGTCGCAGCCTGGCGAGGTCAAAAGCCACCCGGGCGACGCGCTCTATTTCACCGGTGGTATAGACCTGGGTGTCGATAGCGCGGACTTGGCCATCGGGAAGCGCGATCCGCTCCTTGGGCGTTCCGAAATAAACGCCGCCCATCAGCTCTCGGACGATCAGAAGATCGAGCCCGGATACGATTTCCGGCTTGAGGGTGGAAGCGTCCTGAAGCGCTTTGAAGCACAGGGCCGGCCTCAGATTCGCGAAAACATTCATTTCTTTACGAAGCCGAAGGAGACCTCTTTCCGGCTTCAGTTCGAATGCCAGATTGTCCCACTGGGGGCCGCCCACAGCTCCGAGCAACACGGCATCGGCCTTTTGCGCTTTTTCGATAGTCTCGTCCGGGTCGGGGCGGCCCGTTTTTTCATAAGCAATCCCGCCGATCGGCGCGTCCTCGACTTCAAAGTCGAATGCCCGGTGCGCCCGGAACCAATCCATGATTTGCCTTGTGGCATCGATGATTTCCGGCCCAATACCGTCACCAGGCAAAAGTAAAATCTTATTCACGTTCGGCTCCAATTTTAAAAGTCGGCAACTTTACGCATGCGCGCGCAAGAGAACGCACGCATGTATTTCGGTCTATAGTAGACGCACGTCGCCCTGCATAGTCCTGACATCTCACGGACGTCACTCTGCAAGCATCAGACGTCGTCGACGAACTGGGGCGCGGCCTGCGTCTTGGGTGCATGAAGCGGTCGCGAAATATCGATGAAGCAAAAGAGGACACCGCCCAGGATCGCGAAGCCTGCAAGACCGAAAAAAGCGACCTCCCAGCCAAACGCGGTGACGATGTAACCCATCAGGACCGCATAGACGCCGCCGCCGATATTGCCGAACATGCTCATGACCGCCGACACCGATCCCGCGTAGCTGCCGCCAATATCGAGCGTGACGGCCCAAGAATTCCCGACCGTGAGCTCGATCGCGAACAAAGAGAGCGAAAAGAACAAAATGCTAATCACTGGATCGGCCACCAGCACGGCCACGGGAATGGTCAACCCCGCAATGAAGAAGCCGGTTGCCGCCACCGTACGGCGGGCAAAGGTAACTCTGCCGGTACGTTTTAGTAACAAGTCGGAAAACCAGCCGCCACAGATGTCACCCACCACCGCTGCGGCGAGCGGGAAACTGGCATAGGTACCCATTTGTTGAAGGTTCAGTCCGCGGGCCGCACTGAGATATTTGGGAAACCACGTGATAAAGATAATCACGATGACGCCGTAGCAAAAATACATGGCGGAAAGAAGCCATGTCCGTCGACTTCCCAGAATGATGCCCCAGGGGATCTGCCGTGATCCCTGCCGCGACGTTCCCAACGCGTCCTCAATGAGGGTCCGTTCTTTTTCGTTGACACCGGCGTGATCGGCTGGCGCATCGCGATAATACCAGAACCAGATCGCGGCCCAAAGTAGGCCAGGGACGGCAAACACCAAGAAGGGAAATCGCCAGCCGTAACGCGCGATCAGGAAAGCCGCAATGACCGGCGTGATCGCGCCGCCGAAACGAGATCCCGCATGCGTCGCGCCTTGGGCGAAGCCCCGTTCGGCAGGCAGTATCCAGCCCGAAAGCGAACGCGTCGCAATGGGAAATGCTCCCGCCTCGCCCATTCCGAATAGGAACAAAACCACCGCGAGCGATGTCACGGACCATGTAAGCGTAGTGAAGGCAGTAAACGCCGACCACCAGATCACCACGCCCGTCAAAGCGATGCGGGGCCCGAAACGGTCACCGAGCCACCCCCCCGGAATTTGAAAAAGCGCATAGGCAAATTGGTAAGACGCTAATACCCATCCCAGCGTCTGCAGGGAAAAGCCAAATTCTTTCTGGATCGATGGCGCGGCGGCGGATAAGAGGGTTCGGTCTAGGTAAGTGATGAAATAGGCCGCGACGGTCAATGACAGCACGGCATAGCGGACACGCGTCGGCGCCAGCTGATTAATTCGCGATGCCATTTTTCGCCCCACCCGAGAATGCTTGTTAGCGACGCGCGAGGTGCTTCGAATTCCATATCGCATCGGAGGACGGCCGCAATAGGTAATCGATTGCCCCGCCGGCGGCTTTAGGATCGGATGTCCGTGCCAAGACCGCGATATCGCTGTCGATATGCGCGCCGAACAGGGGCGGCAACGGCCCGACATTGGAAACCTTGGGATTGGTATCGATCTCATCGGCGAGCTGAAGCGCCATATCGGCCCCGCTGTTGCCAGCGGCCAGCGCGGAAATACCGTTTCCGCGATCTATCAGCACCGAATGCACGTTCTTGAATTCCGGCCGCAGCAGCATTGACTGTATGATCCACGCCATCATCGTCCCACCCGCAGGATTGGAGTAGGCGACGCCCTTTGCCCCATTTAGCACCGCGACAAATTTTTCCGGCGTCGATATATCAGGATGAGGCGCTCCCGCGGGGACTGCGAGCGCGATTTCTACGCGACCGATTTTCTTTCGACTTCCCGGCAGTATCCCGTTGTCGTGTTCAAGCTGATCCATAAGGTCGCTGGGCAGCGCGACGACATCGGCTGCAGGGGCGCCTGTTTCCGCCTCCTGGAGCATCTTATCCATTGGGGTCATTTTGAGATTGAGGGTTTGGCCAGTGTCTTTTCCATAGGCAACCGCCAGGTCCCTCATTCCCGCCGCTGCCACCACAGGGGGAACGAGTACGTTAACTTCTGCCGCTTGGGCAACGGGCACGAGAGACGTTGCGATAGTTGCAGCCAGCCATATCAATCGCATTAGCTTCCTCCTCGTCAAATTGTTATCGGCGGTTTGGCAAGAGCCCCGCCACTGCTAGCCGGCGTCAGACAGGCGGCATTAGGGCGCTGGAACAGCCAGAGGTTTGCCAGTCTCCTTGATCAGCACTGCAACCAATTGCGCAGGCTCGGTCTTGCTGGGATTCCACACCTTATGGATATGGTTCGCCGGATTGTACGTGCCCTGCCCGGCATTCAGCGTGAATGCCTTCTGGCCGTCAGGCTGGTACGACACGGAGCCCTTCAAGATATAATTGAATTCATATCCGGGATGAGAGTGGCGTGGCGCCGCCATTCCGGGGGGGATGTCAGTCACGTACATCACGCCATCATAACCCTTCAGTCCTTCCAAGGGCGCATTGAGGATTTCTTTTCGCGTGATCTCCGGTTTCGACGGCGATTCCGCATAGGCAGCCCACCCGCTCGTGTCCAAAACCGTTGCGAGACACATGACGATCGCAGTCCGAGTTACTGATCTCACGATATTCCTCTCTCTCTTGGACAGACGCTTCACACCTTTTGCACGGGCGGAGCCTTCCAGGCTCTCAATGTTTTTCTAGCAATGAACCAAAACCCGGGAATTGATCGCGAATTCCCATCTTTCGCAGCGCTGTCCAATACATGGCCGTGCCTACAGAGAATACTGGCAAGCCCAGCCAGCGCTCGGCTTCATCAGCGATGTGCGCGAAGCGCAGGTTCGTGCCCAGCTGAACGATCGCGTCCGGCTTGGCTTCAGCCAGCTTCTTGACCGCCGGTATCAAAGTGTCAGCCCGTTGCGATCCCACATGGATAATGCTCTTACACTTGAGCCCTTCGGTCGCCACCACCTCGTACCCCCTCTCGGTGAAATAACGGACCGCATTCTGATCTATGACCGGGTAGTAGGGCGTAAGAAGTGCGATTTTTTTTGCGCCCACTGTCTCGAAAGCGCGCTCTGCTGCTTCTGCCCCTACCGTAACATCGCAACCGGCCCGCTCGCGCAACTCTTTGCGCAGCGCCATACTGCCCTCGACTCCTCCCATGAAGCTTTCAGACGACATGCCCATAATGAGATGGTCCATCTGTGCTTGAACCAAGCCGTCGACGGCGTTAGCAACGTTGCTGCGCGTATGCGCCATTATAAGTCGCCAATCGTCGTCACCACGAACTTTCTGATTGGGAACGTAATAGCGGTTGACGATGTTGATAACGCCCAGCGGCGCCATCTCATGGAATTCGCTCTCGACGATAGTATTAGGCGCCGGGGTCAGAACACCGAACTTGGCGCGCCAGCCCATCGCATCAGGGAATTTCTCGCTATCGAGATTTAGGCCCCCAATCGCATCGGTGCCGGTAACGCGCTGTGGCAGCGCTTCCATTTTTTCTTTGGTTTCCATGTGGTCCTGGCTCGCTTAACAATTACGGGATTTGGCTATTCTCGGGAGATATCTAGGAAATCAGCGGATTGTCAAGGGATCACGTTCAGATCACGAGGGTTATGGCAGCGCTACCAACGAAATGAGCTGCGCCCCCCGTGAAAAGGCGCCGGGGCGCTTTCAACAGGAGGCAGCGCCGGCGTGCTGGGCAAGGCACCGCCAACCCTCCTCGATCGGGCGCTTTACGAAATCCCCCACACGTTCGCACAATACGCTGTTAGGTGATGGCGCTTTCATTGGCGCCAACTCTTGCATCTTCCAATATCCGGCACGCCCTGCTTTTGTTAAATATCCCGCAGGAACAGAAACGCTGCAGGGAAGCCGCCGCGCTTTCGGGAGAACGACGGCCCTCCTTGACGAAGTCGATCATCTTTTTCGCCAAGGAATGCGAAATCATTCCGTGACCACACATCGTTGACAGCATGACAGCGTGTCGGCCCGGGAGCTTGGCACCCATACTGCCAAAACCCAGGGAGTAATTCATGCTGTGACGGACCAGCCCCGCATGTTCGCAACAATGCGCAGCATTCGTGAGAGAAGTTGAAATATTCACACTAATTCCCAAGTCCTCGTCTTTGATGCGCTTTATGAATGCCTGGGCGGCTGGAAGATTGTCGAACACCACGGACATCGTGGTGGGTTTCGTCATGGTCCTCAGAACCTGCTGAAAATCCGGCTTGTTGCGTTTGAACCAGTGAGCAAAGAAACTCTTGAAGCGCGTCGGCCGGAGCGCGCCGCCGTTGCGCGCATCGCCCATATTGCAGGGATTGTATTCGAGCGCAATTTGAAGAAAGCGCTTTAGAACCGGAAGCGCGTCTCCTTGGCCAGATTTGCCGAGCGCGGGAAGAGCAAACACGATGATATCGTCCGAAAAGCTCTCGGCGCTGCCGAAACGGTGCAACGTGTTGGTCATGCGTTGCTCAGCTCCTCGCGCTTCGGGCTCTGCATCGTGTATTGTGTTTCAACGACAGGCAGTGCGCGCAAATTGACGCGACCTAAGCCCAGATTCGTTTTCGCGCGCACGAGGTCGTATCCCAGACGCTTCAGGATCGGTGTTACAATCCCGTCTTCGCCCTTTTCATCGCATCGCACGGCAACTCCCAGAATTACCGTAGTATCTATACGCTTTTCCACCTCCTGCACGATTCGGAGAACCGCCTCGAGTCGATCGGCGGGAATGCCAATTTCCAAAATTGCCGAGAGAACTTTCTCGTCCAAAATGTCTTCGCGGATATCGCCCGTGGCGGTATCGGTCATCAGCGTAGCAACGGGGTTGTTTTTCTCGAAAGATACATTTGCACGCGCAAGGGCGCGGCTCATCTCCTGAATCTCGCGAAAGCGGGCACCTACACCGGGCCGGCCGAATTCGATCGTTACCCCGACTTCGCCAAGTTTGATCCTATTCGTCAGCTCATTGGTCTTCACTTCCTCCGTACCTCGTCCTAGGACGCCGGTCGATTCATGGGGAACGCGCGGGTCGGAAAATGCTCGGCGCACGACGCGCGGCCAGGCAAGTTCATCAGGCTCAAACGCCGAGGTAGGACAGATATCAGGCTCCGGCTCAAATCTGAGCGCGAATAGACTAAAAAACTTACGGGTCAGCCTTGCAATCCCTGGCGGCAGATTTTCGGCGCTAAGACCATTGTAACAGGCATAGCATTCCACGCACTCATCGCGATTAATGGTCGAGCGTACGGTTCGGGGATTGATGAAGATGGCACCCATCGGACAAACATAAGTGCAGTTGCCGCAGCCAATACACTTATCTTGATTGATCTTCATCCTTCGAGTCCCTATGCGCGGACGCCACAGTTACGGAGTCTGATCGTAAAATACCTTCACTTCAACTGGATTGGAATACACTGACAACACGCGAAATGGGCGCAGAGCCGGTCCGCCCTTGGCAACAATAGGCCACTTATTTCTCAATTTGCACAGTTGGCCGCATTCAGCGGAAGTTGCGAACGCCTTTGAGAAAATCCCACTACCGCACGCGGTCACTGATTTTGGATAGACCAGCCCGGGCACAAACTTCATCCCTGTCGCCCGCCGGTGCGCCGGATACTGCTATTGCGCCAATAATATCGGCACCCGCGGCTATCGTGATCCCGCCTTGTCGCGGCACACCTAAGGTTGGATCCGCCGTTAAAATGGCATTGAAGCCGCTGTCGGCTTTCGCCTTGGCTGCTGCCTCGCCACTGCTCATCTTGGTCTTGAGGCTGATCAGCGCTTTGCCCATCGCAATCCGCTGCGTGATGGCAGCAGCGCCATCCCCGGAAATCAAGGCAATGGGGACGCCCTCCGAATCAATCACCACGGCCGTCACGTTGTAGCCGTTGACGTGGCATGTCGTAGTAGCTGCTTCGGCAGCCTCGATCGCCAGAGCAGTCGGTATGCCTCGGGCGCGCTGCGGGCGGGGAGCGGCAGCTTCCGCTGCTGACGGATTGGGCAGGATGGTTTGTGCAAGTGCTCGGTCGACAAATAGAAGGCTCATTACCGAAGTCGCGAGCATCAAGGTTTTTTTCATGAGTCTTTCAGCGATAAATATCTGATGCAAATATCAGTCAGGACCAGCGGCAGGACACCTATGCCAAATCGCCGCATCTATCCATCAGGCGGATAACCGAAGGGACGCGCGGCGTGCTTCGGGTGCCCAAACCTTCGGAGGCAGTGCGGATTTCAGCATGAGCTTAAACGTCTGCTTCGTGTCGAAAACGGACAATGAACGGCACTTCCGGTCTACCGCCGTATCCAATTTGAGTTAGTTCCTGTCGCACCGTGACATCGATCGGAATGCCCGCTTCGAGGGAAAAGCAGACATCGCTATGCCGCCTTGTCGACCCTAAGTTGGGCTGAAGACGTATTTTACCGCGCCGTACTGCGAAGCCAGTAAAGCCAGGACACATCAATTGGCTGCGGCCTTCGTGTCTAAAACCAATTGATCGGTGCAGTCTGTCAGTTTTTTTATCGGGCAGAATTCAACGGCTTCTCCCAATTTTGTGTTGTCCTGCATAAACACGACCGTGAACACATATTGTTCTTTTTCTGTCTTTACTCCGTCGAGGGCGGCCAAGGTCAATATGCCATCCTTGGGATGCGCCAACGGTCGAAAAGGCGCCTGTGATAGTGCAGTGCGAATGGCGTCGGGCAACGCTTTATCGCGGTTGTCAAACCAACTCCTTTTCTTCTCGATCGCTGATAGCAACGGAGCGAAATAAATTTCGATCGGAGCATCTTCCGACCAAGCCGCGCCTGGAAAAACCAGAGAGACTGCACAAATAAGCGCAGCTACGTTTTTCAAATCAGCCTCCCGATGCTCGGTTATTGGAAACACGCTTTGGAAAACGCTAGCTTGAGATTTCGTCGGAGCTATTCCACGTCAGTGAAGTACATACTTATTACCATCTCACAGATACTCCGCCCATTTCGGTGAAAGTTTGAGATCTTCCGGTTGTGGCGCTGTTCAGGTGGACATTCAAGGAAAGCCCACTGTCCGAATTCGCAGCAACTCCCAATGAAAGCAATGCAGCGTCTCTATCGGGAGATGCGCCAAGCGTTGAGAACTCGGAATTTGGTAATGAATAATATGCAGCTTTGACAGAATATATTCCGTTCAAACTATGGGACCAAGCCAAGCGGTCCGTAAGAATGAATGTCCAGCTTCCAGACCGAAGGTCAACGTCGTGCCTAAATCCCATTTCAAACGTTGAGGCGAGCGCAATTTTGCTCGGATAGTCAAGTGCGAAAGCATCTGAGCCGGATGCCGCGCTTTCGTGATAGTCCGGCAACCGATACAACTGCCCTTGAAATGCAAGGTACGGAGAGAAGTTATCGAAATGGGCTCCTAGCTCATATCTGCCGCTTAACGCTTCGGACGTAACTTTTCCAACTAGTAAATCGGTACCCTCGATGGTCAGCGAGCGCTGTGTCGAGAAATTGTCCAATCCCACTGCGGCGGTATAAGAATTATATAAAACGGAATTGAAGTTGTAGGACCCGTATAACGCCGCTTGGACAGCTTTGGTCGATCCTTTGCCGAACCCGCTTGCCAGGCGAAAATCTGACGTACCAAGGGATAATGCTGCCCCTATCAGAAGCCTTGGGGAAACATCCAAATCAGCTCCGCCTACCAAACCTGCCAACGTAGATTTGAGCCGATGCGTTCCTTCGTTGTCGGGATCGCCATTCACCATGCTGACGCTTGTGAGTGCAGCCCCCCAAAAACGAACTCGACTTCCAGCTTTTTGTCTCTTCGTACGTTGGCGGTATTGGTCCGTATCCAATATGTGATCTGAAATGGCGTTCAGCAGCGGCTGAAACTGTTGAGCGTCGATTTGTGCGAGGCTTGCCCCCAATTCGCCGGATAACTGAGATGCATCTTGTGCCAGTGTCGCAGGGCTCACGTTGCCGAGATTTTGTATTCCAATCGGAACTGCGTTTCCTGCGGCAATAGCGGCGTCAATACCCCTCACCGCATTCGCTTGGTTGATGGAAGAGCCAGAGGGAAGGAGCGGATAGAGCTTGGCGAGATCGATCTCAAGGAACACATTATCGGCGTCATAGGATATTTTTGGGGTGAACTGGGCGCCAGTACTAGCTATCGGCGCGACGGCAAACGTACCGTTGATTCCTCCGGTTGCCGTCAGAACGGCAACCTTCTGACCCAGAAGATATGTCCCGTCCGCAGACACTACCGACAATGATCCAGAGAGAGTCTCGTTGCCCTGGATGGCGAGCTTCGGCGCCCCAGTTGAAGAGACCGTAATCGCAAAATTTGATTTGGTGGAAAACGTTACGGGCCCATTCACATTCAAGGTCCCGGCTCCCCCGGCGCCTGGGGCGAGCACACCGCCAGCATTAATTGTCGCCGTAGGAATGGTTCCTGTACCGCTAATGGTGCCCCCGGAATTGACAACCACGGCGCTCGAGGCCGCAATTGAACCATTGACCGCGAGCGTGCCGCCGTTAACAACGGTTAAACCGGAATAGCTATTTGTCCCCGAGAGAATTTCCGTTCCGCCGTTCAGGACGAGCCCTCCCGTGCCGGAAATGGTCCCGGAAAAATTACCAGCGGCCGCTGTCAATGTGAGTATTTGAGATCCAATAGCGACGCTACCGGCGCCTGAGAGGGAAGCTATTTGCGGACTTATTGTGGCTGCCGAAACATCAAATTTGCCGTCTGAGTTGACTTGGGAGCCTGCAATACTGCCATTCGAGATTAATGCTATGACGCTTCCAACATGGATATTGGTGATACCGGTGTAGCTACTTACTCCCGTTAGCGTCAGTTCGCCTGCACCGATTTGCGCAAGCCCACCAGGCCCGGATACCTGTCCTGAGAAGGTGACGGGATCAGAATGGTCGAAAGTCAGAGTGCCAGCATCGGATACTCCCCCAACAATCGAGCCTGTTGTTCCTCCGTCTCCAATTTGTAGGGTGCCGGCGGTGATCGATGTCCCGCCTGTGTAAGAATTTGCTGCCGACAGAATTGTTGTCCCCAACCCGATCTGAGCGACAGCACCGGTGCCCGAAATTGCGCTGGAAATGCTCAACGTGTCCGATCGATTAAACGCTAACGTGCCTTGGGTAATGATATTTCCTGCTATCGATCCTGAAGTACCACCATCGCCCACAGTCAGGGTGCCCGCGTTTATTGTGGTCCCGCCCAAATAAGTGTTGATTCCGGAGAGGGTCTGGCTTCCGCCATCAATGACTAAAGACCCTGATCCGCTAATTACTCCGGAGAAGTCTGCCGAGGCGCCGGTAACACTCAGGGTATTGGCGCCCAACTTCACAACGCCACCACCGGAAAGGGAGTGAATTGCAATTAGCCCATTCGTCGAGCCCGAAATATCGAAAACACCGTTGTCCAAGATTGTACTGGACCCCGCGAGCGTACCCGACCCCGCAATGGAGATTTGTCCACTCGAAATTACCGTTAGGCCCGTATATGTGTTGTTGCCTTCCAACGTTTCCGTGCCACCGGTAAGAGTGAGTCCCCCCGTTCCTGAAATAACGCCCGTGAAGGTTCCTGCCGCACCCGATAAAACTAACGTCTGCGAACCCAACACCACTCCGCCAGCACCGCTTATGGATGTTATCGAGGTGTTCGTCGCACTTCCGGTGGCGACCACCCCAGAAATGTCGAGAACACCGTTGTCCGCGACGTTAGCGGAATAAGAAATGCTATTACTTGCCCCCAAATAAAGTGTGCCAGAGGAAATGGTTGTGACACCCGTATAGACGTTCGCCCCAGCCAACGTCTCTTTACCGCCGGCAAGAATTAGACCACCGCTTCCGCTGATCGTTCCAGCAAATTGCCCAGATGCGTTTGTAATAGTCAGATTCGCCACGCCGAGATGGACAGCGCCACCGCCGGTAAGCGATGCAATTGATGTTCCGCCCGTTTCGCTCGAAATATCGAAAATGCCGTCAGCCTGCACGCTACTCGAAGACGCAATATTTCCCGCGCCGGTAAGCGCCAGGGTGCCGAAGGAAATTGTCGTGATGCCGGTATAAGTTTGCGCAGCACTAATGGTGGTGAGCCCAGTGCCCAGCTGCGATAAGCCACCAGCCCCGGAAACAACACCGGACATTGCAATGGCCGACGTGCTGTAGAAGCCGAAAACACCTCCATTTACGGTAACATCATAGCCAACCGCCGCAGACCCGACCTCCAGTGTGCCGCCATTCACGATTGTAGCACCGGTATAGGTGTTGGCGCCCGTCAGAATTTCCTTTCCGCCATTTAGGGTCAGGCCACCTGCGCCAGTAATTACTCCGGTGAATGTATCGTTTGCCGCCGTCAAAATAAGAGTGCGGCTCCCAAGCTGGACAGTCCCTGCTCCGGATAACGACCCGACAGAAGGGTTGGAACCCGCAGCTGAGACATCAAGTATGCCGCTCACAGATGCCAAGCTTGATGAAGCAATGCTTGTGCTAGGCCCGAGCACGAGCGTACCCGCCGAAACTGTCGTGACGCCTGTGTAATTATTTGCGCCGGTTAAAGTTAGGGTACCCGAACCTGCTTGAGTAAGCCCGACAGCACCCGAAATGGTACCGGAAAAAGTAACATTATCCGACCTATTGAATGACAGTGTTCCGCTGCCGCTACCCGCCACGTTTCCAATGATCCAGCCATTCGCGGCGCCATCGCCAACAATAAGCGTTCCTCCCTTGATCGTTGTGCCACCGGTATAGGAATTGTCTCCGGTCAAATATTGCGATCCGCCGGTAAGTGTCAGCCCACCGGTTCCTGATATCGCTCCGGAAAACGTTCCGGCACCGCTTGTGATTGTAAGGCTTTGTGACCCGAGTATTACTGAACCTGCTCCAGCGAGCGAAACTATTGTGGCTCCGCTACTTGTCTGAGAAATATCGAATGTACCGTAATTCGTTAGCGAGCTAGAACTTGCAATCGTCCCGGCGCCACTCAATAGCAAAGTGGCGCTGCTATTTATGGTAGTGGCGCCACTATACGTATTTCCGGAGCTGGTTAAGGTAGCACTGCCGCCGCCCACCGTGTCCGAGAAAACCATCCCTCCAGCGCCAGTCAAGGCGCCGCTGAACGTGACGGCGTGACCATTTTCGTCTATCGTATTTCCGCTATAGTCCTCGAATGTAAAGTCATTCGAAATCGTCGTGGCGGTGTCTAACTTTAATGTTCCGCCCTTGAAGTCTGGATTAACCGAGCCGCCAAGATTGCTCGCCTGATAAGTCGATCCCGACTCGATATTCGACGCGCCGAAGGCCTGCGCGCTAGACGCAAACAAAGCGCAGATTGTCAGCCATCGAATATCACTTAAGTTCAATCGGCGTGATGGGGACCGGCAGTGCGCCTTCAACAATCCGCGCACCGATTTCAATGTTTGCCTCAACGAGCTCTCTCTATATGCGAACGCCCTACCTATGGCATCGCTCGAGAAGTAATTCAGCCGCTGTTTTGTTAAAGGTTGTTGCAATGTATTTCTGCGCTGCAACAGGTCGCAAATTAACGTCGATGTCCTGAGACGCGCGAGCGGTAGCTCATGAATGACAAGAGCGGCGTCGCAACTACCGATCAGAGAAATTTGCGCCGGCGGAAGGTAAGCTCAGGCATCCAAATAGACGCCATCGACCATTGAAGCCGGAAGCAATGCTATTTCGAAGTCGCTATGCCTCCGACCGTTCCGTTCGGACCGATCGATCGTAAACGGCCGGCAATACAATCCGCATTATTGTGCCGCGGGGAACGTTGTCCAACAGCTCGATCTCCCCGCCATGCGCTTGAACAAGCCGCCGTGCAATCGACAAACCGAGTCCAAATCCTGGGTTGATCTCTGATGTTCTTGCGGAGTCCAACTTAAAAAATGGCTCGAATACCTGCTTTCGGAACGAAAATGGAATGCCAACACCATCGTCTATTACATCGATCGTTGGACCATCTTCATTAGTCCTAAGGCGCACAATGACTCGAGAACCAAACTTTACTGCATTCTCAACCAAGTTGATTACAGCTCGAGAGATAGCGCCGGGTTGACAATAAAATACATATTTGTTCGGACCCTGATATTGGATGCTTTTTCCCAAATCGCTCATTTCAACACAGATTGTTTCGAGTACGCTCGCCAGATCAGTGGGTATGACTTTCTCCTCTAATGTGTCGCCCCTCAAAAATTGCAACGTTTCAGCCAGCATTTTCGCCATCCGATCGATATCGGCCAAAAGGCCTTTGGATTGAATTGGTGGCAGTTTCTCGGCCCGAAGACGTAAGCGAGTCAGAGGCGTCCGTAAGTCATGACTGATAGCAAAAAGCATGTTAGTCCGATCATCTATCATTCGATGAATTCTATCTTGCATCTCATTCAAGGCGCGGGCGACTTTGACCACTTCTTGTGGACCTTCTTCCTTCAGATTCTGCCGGTACGTTCCCCGACCAACCGAGTGCGCAATTGCTGCAAATGATGATAACGGTGAAGTGATGGTTCGCACCGCATAAATTGAGAGACCTACCAATAGGACAGCAATAAGGATAAGCGTATTTGCCAATGGACCGACAAAGAAACCAGGAAGCATTGGTCTTGGCCTGGCGGGAATCGAGACTGCCAAGGCCGTGCCGTCCCGCAGACGAACAACAAATTCGTTGCCGCGCCCACCGACAATTCGAGAGGGATCTATCTCCTCAAAGAGAGATCTGCCAGGGCCGGCATCGAACCGCCCAATTTGATCACGCCCTGCGCTTTGCCGCTTAATAGAGCTGAGCTCCGCGGGTGTTAGTCGCCTGATGCCGAAATTTGCTCGCTGCGCGCTTTCTAAAAGGCGCTCCAGATCTTGCTCAGTCCTTTGTTCGTCCGCGAGACGAACAAGCGTTGCCATTTGCGTTAGAATTGCACCAGGTGGCGGTGAAGCCCTTCCCCGATCTACCGCAGCGTCAAAGAATATATAGACCGCAGTCAGATTAACAACGAACGCGAACACCAACAAAAATAAAACTAACCGCGTGATCTGCCCGGTGATGGTATTGGAGAATGGACCTGCCCAGTTCATTCAATTTACTTTAACCTGCGGTGTGAAAATGTAGCCGCCCAGACGTACAGTCTGAATCATATTAACATCCCCGTTCGCCTCGATTTTTTGGCGAAGTCTGCTAATATGTACGTCAATTGTACGGGCAATAGGGCCAGCTAAACCGCTATATGTCATTTCCAGTAACTGGTCACGAGAAAGTACCATTCCCGGATTTTGACAAAGCGCCAATAACAAGTCGAATTCCGTGCTGGTCAGCGCAACGCGCACGCCGTCTGGATTAAAAATACAACGCGCTGTCGGCTCTAATACCCATCCTTGAAATCGATAGCTTCTGGCGCGCGGCATTTGCCGAGATGCCTCCGCTTTCGAACGGCGCAAGAGTGCACGGACCCTCGCAACCAACTCACGAGAAGCGAACGGCTTTGCAAGATAATCATCAGCTCCAATTTCCAGGCCCACCACACGGTCAACTTCGCTTCCAAGAGCCGTTAGCATCAAGATCGGAATCTCCGACGCGGCCCGCACACGTCTGCATATATCAAATCCGTTTTCGCCAGGAAGCATCACATCGAGAATCAATAGGTCGACTCTGTTTTTGGAGAGATATTTGTCCATCATTAAGCCGGACGAAACGATCGAGGCTGACAGGCCGTTTTGGATCAGCAACTCGCAGATAAGTTTCGAAATCTCCAGATCGTCTTCTACCAATAAGATATGTGCCATCTGATTGGTAATTGACGTTTGCTCAGCGGAGTGAGTCACGTTCATTCGGCAGTTCCAAATTGCTAAATTTTGTGAGAGCGGCGAACCTAACCTGTTTCTGCAGGCGATTACAGTATTTGGATGCGGCGATCCAATTTAGAAACATTTCTTAACACAACCCGCCTTGACCTATGGTTCATGTGAGATTCCGCAGGGTTTACCGGTTACTTTTGCTGTGACGAGACATGCGCCTCGAGGGTTTGTGCGGGCTGTCGGCGCGGGCAGTGGCTGACATAATGCGCAAATTTCCGCCGCGCCGCACGCGGGCAGGATTATACAGTTAGAAAATTTTGATTTGAGTTTATCGGGCTCAACGAGCTTAGGTAACTTCGGTGTTGGTGTAGAGCGGGAAGGGTCTGCCAGGGATATTGCCCCAATGATTGCAGTAACGGCCAAAATCAGGCCGTAGGAAACATATGATCGGCGCACTTTCACGAAGCCTTTCCGTCGCCCCGGCTCAGATGTCGGTGTTCAATTTTTTGTTGAGCCGTCCATGCGACGTGAAAGAATACACCTCATTGAACTAGATTATTTTCTCTGTTGTTTACAAAGATTGCGAAATTTCGCGCCCACAGCAATGAAGCGAGGCTGCACTGGCACTCATTTGTTGCGCTGAATTTCGACCTTTCACGCCTGTCAGAGCAAGCGCTCCAGATTGATAGTTAAAACATCCATCCGGATTTTTTCTTCATATAGCTTTGCATCTTGCAACAGACGGATCAGTTTCGACTGGCTTATGGTAGCCGTCGCGAAACTTATGCTGATATCCGCGGCCAGCACCGGCCTGCAGAGCGCGTAATAATTCGAGGCTAGAAGTGCCGAGATTTGAGGTGATCCGAATAAGCCGTGCAAAGCACGACGATAGCGAATACTGGGCTGTGCAACGTATTGAACCGAGTGGGTTTAAGCTCACCGTCACGAGACTGTATTCATCGAAGCAGGACGCGACCAATGAGGCGGCCAGGCTGAACCGCGAGGCGTCGCGAAGAACTATGCCATATTCGCTCAAATGAGGCTTTGTCGGCCCTAGCCAAGACGCTTCGCCGCGGCGCGATACGTGTTCGGAATCCCTTTTTGTCCAGCTGCTTTCGATTGCAATCATTTGCCCATGTCCGCTTTTCGTCAAAAGCGGATATTCCAAATGTGGCAAGGATCCGAATTGGTGCTCGCCTTCTCCTTTGGAGGCTTCTGTCCGGCGCACGCCGTTGCTGGCCATGGGAAGTGCGCTTTTTATCAGGCGCGGGTGACGCCGCAAACCAACGCAGGATCGCGCATACACATCTTACTGAGCGCGGAGCGCGGCTTTCAGCATTTCCACTTGGCTTCGCGCCGCGAAAATATCAAAACCTTTCTGTCGGAGAGCAAGGCGCGCGCCGTCGTCTCCGAGGAGCCGCAAACAAGTGTCTGTCAATTCCGTGTAGGGGGAGAAAGCAATCGCCCCTTCAAGAGGAATTTCAAGCGATCTATCCTCGCCGGGCTCAGAAACCACGCAAATGCGATTGGCAAGAAGATAAGACACGCGCACAATTTCGAGTATCTTGGCTTGATAATAGTGGATATTGATCACGATCTTGGCGCGGGCAAAGAGAGCGTCACGTTCTTCGCCATAGAGATCGAAGCGGTAGACAACCCTAATTCCGCGCTGGCTCATCTGCCTTAATATCAATTCGCGGCGCTCGTTGAGCGATCCGACAAACAGCACATCGATATCTTGATGGGACGTAGGCGCGATGCGAGACAGACCGGGCATGTATCCGACTTCGCAAAGTGTTGCCGTAACTCCCAGCTTTGCCAAGGCGGCGATGTTGTTCCGGCTATAGTCCCAGACCCGGTGATTGCGAAGCAGTGAAACATACCCGCTACTGAGCCAATTCGATTCGGCGCTGACCTGTTCCAGATTAAAAATGATGGCGTCTCGAGGCGGCGTGAATCCCGGAATTATATTCGCGCCAAGGACTATCGTGTTCCCCGGGATGGCTTCGGCTGATCTGAAAATTCTGGCAGCATGCCCTAGGGCAATAAATGCGTCGCGTAAGCCTAAGGCAAGTTCATCAAAGCATCGGCTATGACTATAACCGGGAGGCGATACGATCCAGATGTTGTAGGGATCATACTGTGCGCTTGCGTTTATCAATTAGTGCTTCCACATGAATAGGCCATTGCCACTATGCTACGAACATGAACATCTATTTCAAGTCTGCGTGAGGTGCGATTGGGGCAGCCCTGTGAGGGGTGGACACCCTGCGTTCCGACCTCAAATGTGACCAAATATCCGATTCTGCGCATTCTCGTTCTCGATAGGCGCCCCCTGCCGGGCGGTCATGGCGTTAGCTGTGGGAGAAAGCAATGATCGAGAAAGTACATGACACGCTTTGGGTCGCGCAGGGAGAGATTGTCAGCTTCTTTGGCATTGCCTATCCGACGCGTTCTGTCATCGCCCGATTGAAGAATGGCGATCTGTGGGTATGGTCGCCAGTCAAGCTGACCGCTGCTCTGCACACCGAAGTGGATCTTCTCGGCCCTGTCCGCCACCTGGTGAGCCCCAACAAGCTCCATCACCTCTATCTGCAGGAGTGGAACGCAGCTTATCCCGAGGCGCAATTGTGGGGGCCGCAATCGACAATCAAGAAGCGGCCCGGCCTCAAATTCCGGGAAGCCCTGCAGGACAGCCCACCACCAGAATGGCTTGGCGATATCGATCAGGCATGGTTTCGCGGATCATTTGCAATGGACGAGGTTGTCTTTCTTCACCGCCCCTCCGCCACCGCAATCGTCGCCGATCTGATCCAGACGTTCAGCGATCACTTTCTCCGGGAACATTGGGGTTGGCTGCGCTTCCTGGCGCGCCTCGATGGCCTCACCCAGGACCAAGCCTGCGCACCGCTCGAATGGCGATTATCGTTTATCAACCGCGCGCCGGCGCGCCGGGCGCGCGACAAGGTGCTGAGCTGGAATTGTCGGCGCGTGATTGTGGCTCACGGCGAGTGGGTGCGCGCGAATGGGAATGCCGTTCTTGCAAAGTCATTTCGCTGGCTTGGTGTTTGATCGATACGGGAGGCATTACTCTTAGGTGTACGGCAGCTTCACAAGATTGACCCGCGCTCTTGAAGCGACCCGGCGCCTTTCCGACTTCCTTCATGTCGTCGATATGTAGGTCGATCAAGGCTCCGATGGTTTTGGCGTTGCGCGCACGGCGGCCCGACGGTGCATGGCCACGATCAATCTGTGCTTTCGTATCGGTCGCCCACTGGCGCGCATGGTCATGCCGCAGGAATGTCTCGCTTGCCTTGCCGCCTTTGAGGCGGATTTGGACCTACCAGCGTCCGGATGGTAATTGTCTGATCGTGGCCATCAGCGATGCTCGTTTTCGTGCACAAAACCAACACAGTCAGGCGTCGAAACGTGGCGAAAAGGGTCCTCTCGTCGGATATAAAAGAGTGTGCATGTCGGCGCCTAAGCCTTTGGAATATATCGAAATAATGCTGCAAAATCAACGGCCTATCTTTGCCATTGCGCCAATGATGGATTGGACGGATACGCATTGCCGTGTCCTGCACCGATTGCTTACGCGCCGCGCCTTGCTCTACACCGAAATGGTCACCGCAGACGCGGTCTTGCGCGGCGATCGCAACCGGCTGCTGGGATATGATAAGTTAGAACATCCCGTGGCGCTGCAATTGGGCGGTTCCGACCCTTCGCTTCTGGCCGAAGCATCGCGTATCGCGGAAGATTTCGGCTATGACGAAGTGAATCTGAATGTGGGCTGTCCCTCCGACCGGGTGCAGTCCGGCCGTTTCGGCGCTTGTCTGATGCAGGAACCCAAATTGGTCGCCGATTGCGTGGCCGCCATGCAAAAATCCGTATCGGTGCCGGTGACCGTCAAGTGCCGCCTCGGCGTGGACGACCAGGACCCCGAAGAGAGTTTGCGTGCGATGATTGCGATGTGCGCGGCGGCGGGCGTGACCCGCTTTGCCGTGCATGCGCGCAAGGCCTGGCTGCAAGGCCTGTCGCCGAAAGAGAACCGGGACGTGCCGCCGCTGGATTACGAGCTGGTCTATCGCATCAAGCGCGAGAATCCGTCTCTGGAGATCGTCCTCAATGGCGGCATCCAGACCCTGGACCAGGCCGCGTCGCATCTCGCGCATGTCGACGGCGTGATGCTGGGCCGCGCCGCATACCAGAATTCATCGCTGTTGACCGATATCGATAGCCGCTTCTTTGGCGATGCGCCGCGCGATCCGGATGCCGCGCTGGCGGAATGGTGCGCCTATGTCGAGCGCAAGCTGAAGGACGGCGTGCGTCTGAGCAGCATGACGCGTCACATGCTGGGCCTGTTCAACGGGCGGCCCGGCGCGCGCGCCTTTCGCCGCCATCTGAGTGAAAATGCGGTGCGCGACGGCGCCGGCATCGCCGTGCTGCGCGACGCGCTGGCGTTTCTCGCTCCCCAACGCGAGGCGGCGTAAACTATTTCTTCGCCGCGATCAGCGCATCCAGCAGCGCCGGCGTATTCGGCACCCGCTCCAGATGCGGATAGCGCAGCCCCCCATGATAGGGCACCGAAATGGTGCGATAGGCGTCATTGCGCTTGATCAGGAGCTGGATCGGCGCCTGATCGCTCTTGGCGTCGGTGATGGCGTCCTTCAGTTCGTCGGCGTCATAGTCCACGCCGTTTACCGCCGCGATTTCGCTGCCCAGTGTGAGTCCCGCCTTGAAGGCCGGGCCATCCCAGGTCACGTCGGTAACGCGGCCCTTATTGTCCACCACCAAACCGATGGAATAGGCGAAGCTGTCCAGCTTGCGGCGGCTGTCGCTCGACTCGTCGCGCTCCGAGGGCTTGTCGGTATAGACCAGCCGATAGCCGCCACGGGTGATGCCGTCCATTGGTGGCTTGGGCGCGAGCGCCAGATGGGCGCGCAGGAAGCCGGCCCAATCATAGGGCATCACGCCGTTCAGCGCTTTCACCACGTCGTCGAAGGTATAGGTGACAGTGACAAAGCTGCCGTCATTGATGCCGAAGAAAGCCTTGGCGAAATCGTCCAGCGATTTCTGGCCATTGGTCCTTTGCCGGATCAGGCTGTCCGCATCCAGCCACAGCATCAGGCCTTCGTTGTAATAATCCTCGCTGCGCTGGTAATTGCGCCACGGGATCGGCTGGCGGCTTGCGATGACGGGATCGAGCGTGGTGTCGGCCAGCGGGCGCCACTGTCGCCCCGCCTGGGTGCTGTAAAGCGCCGCAAGATCGGCATAGGCGTCCAGCGCCTGCTGCTTGTTCCAGAGACCCGAGCGCGCTGCCAGGACGTAGCCCCAGAATTGCGTCTGTCCCTCATAGACCCAGAGCAGGCTGCCGCGCATCGGCACATTATAATTCGGCGTCCACAGATCGGCGGGACGGCGGAATTTGCCATTCCAGGAATGGGTGTATTCGTGCGCCAAGAGGTCCCGCCCGGCGCTGGTCTTGTCCCAATGGGTGAAATATTTCTCGGTGGTGACGTCCTCGCTGGATTGGTGGTGCTCCAGCCCCTCGCCGCCGACATGGGCGGACAGGCCCAGCAGGAAATCATAATGGTCGTAATGGTGCGAGCCGTAGAGCTTATAGGCCTGCTGCACCAGATTCTTGTGCGCCGCCAATTCCTCCGGCGTGATCTTGAGCTGGCCCGGCCGGTCGGCGGCGATGTCCAGATGCACGGGGACTTTGGCGCCGGGATCAATATCGACACGCGAGTAGTATTTGCCCGCCAGAAGCGGCGAATCCACCAGCGTGTTGAGGGTGGTGGTCTTGAAATGACCGCCCGATCCTTCCAGCGCCGTGCCGATACCCCAGCCAGCCGGCAGCTTCACATCCGCCTGCACCGGAATGCGGCGCGAAAAATAACCGGCGGGATAAAGCAGCACCGCGTTCCATTCCAGATTGACGATCACGTCAGTGGAAACCACGCGACCTTCGCGATCTTCCACCGGCGAAAGATATTGAAAATCCGCCGTCACCTCGCGCGCGCCATTGGGCACATCGACATGGAAGGCGTAGACGTCGATGGGATCGCGCTGCCAGGGCAACACCTGACCGCCTGCATGTACGATGAGGCCGGCAAGCTTGCTGATCGGGCCGCTGGGCGAATGATTGCCGGGCAGCCAGCGGGGATAGAGCAAAGTCAGCGGACCCGATTTGGCGACGGGGATGACTTCATGCACCCGCATGATGCCCTGGACGGGCTGGCTGGCATCGACCGACAATTGGATGGTGCCGCCGGGATAGGGAATATCCTGCGGCGCCGGAATCGGCGGCGGCATCGACGCGGGCTGCGGTCCTGGCGCATTGGTCTGCGCGCCGGCGGTTCCCGCCAGCAACGACAGCAGAATAACCGGAAGAATGCGCCGCATGTTGGTCCCCGCCTTGCTCACCGGGCGAGACTAGCAAGCAAAGGCCCGGGCTGAACAGCGCTTCCCCTCACAGAAACGGGGAGGCGCGAGGGATTTGGGCCGTTGGCCAGGAGCGTCGGGCGGAGCGTGCGTAAAGCATGTGAGCACGCGCGGTTCATAGCGCCAGCGTATGGACGCCAGCGGTCAAAAGACCCGCGCCTAAATCTTCTGGTCGTATTCACCCACTTCGGGATGCCTCGACAATCGCGCATCGATGTCGGCGAACATGGCGCGCATATTGGCTTCCGATACCGGGCTTTCGACCACCACAACCAGCGACGGCTTGTTGGAGGAGGCGCGCACCAAACCCCAGGTGCCGTCTTCCAAGGTGACGCGCACGCCATTGACGGTGACGACAGAGGCAATCTTCTGGCCCAGCAAGGTTGCGCCCTTGGCGGCCAGATCGGAATAATCCTTCACCAGCGCGTCAACAACCGCATATTTCTTGTCGTCGGGGCAATGGGGCGCCATGGTCGGCGAGCCGAAAGTCTTGGGCAGGCCGTCATACAGCGCGGACAGCTTCGTGGCCCCGGCGCGATCCATCATTTCCAGCACCTGGATGCCGGCCACGATGCCGTCGTCATAGCCATGGCCGACCGGCGGGTTGAAGAAGAAATGGCCCGATTTCTCGAACCCCGCCAGCGCTTTCAGCTCGGCGGTGCGGCGCTTGATATAGGAGTGGCCGGTCTTCCAGTAATCCGTCCTGACCCCGCGCTCCTTCAGCACCGGATCGGTGAGGTAAAGGCCGGTGGATTTCACATCGACCACGAATTGGGCGTTCTTGTGCCGGGCAGACAGATCGCGCGCCAGCAGCACGCCGATCTTGTCGGCAAAGATCTCGCGGCCATTATCATCCACCACGCCGCAGCGATCACCGTCGCCGTCGAACCCCAGGCAGACATCCGCGCCCTGCGCCTTCACCGCATCGCCCATGGCATGCAGCATGTGCAGGTCTTCGGGATTGGGATTGTATTTGGGGAAGGTGAAATCCAGCTCGGTGTCCATGCCGATCACTTCGGCACCGATGCGGCGCAGCGCTTCCGGCGCGAATGCCCCCGCCGTGCCATTGCCACAGGCCGCGATCACCTTGATCGGGCGCGACAGCTTGTGCCCCTTGGTCACGGCCTGCAGATAGGTTTCGCGCATGTCGGGCACGGCGATATAGGCGCCGCCGGGCCGCTCCTGCCCCAGTCCTTCCAGCACGATCTTCTTGATGGCGTTGATTTCGTCCGGTCCGAACGTCAGCGGCCGTTCGGCGCCCATCTTTACCCCGGTCCAACCATTCTCGTTATGACTGGCGGTGACCATCGCCACGGCCGGACAGTCCAATGCGAATTGCGCGAAATAGGCGACGGGCGAGAGCGCCAAGCCGATGTCATGCACTTCGCAGCCCGCGCGCATCAAGCCGATCGTCAGCGCCTGCTTGATCGACAGCGAATAGGAACGATAGTCGTGGCCGGTGACGACTTTCGGCTTGACCCCGATCTGATGCAGATAGGTGCCCAGACCCAAGCCCAGCGCCTGGATGCCGAGGAGATTGATCTCCTTGCCGAACAACCAGCGCGCATCATATTCGCGAAAGCCGTTGGCCGTGACCAAAGCCAGATTTTCATAATCGGCGGTATTGGACTTCAGATCCGAGCGGGGCTTGAGCATGAAATTTCCATGACGAGTGCGGCAGGGTTTTAGCCGTCCGGGTGTCCCGCCTCAACCCGGCTCGTGCGGGCCCAGACTGCCATCCCGGCGCTCGAAGCGGGGATTGGCGATGTCGAACGTGTCATAACCACAATGGGGACAGGGCTGGATCAGCGATCCTTTGGTCATGGGCGTTATCTTGTGACAGCGTTCGCAGTGATAATCGGCGCTTTCGCGTACGGTTTCACCGATCTTTTCGGTCATGTTAGCCTCCTTCCACCCGGAAGTCCGTCTCACGGCAACGCCGGCGGCGGGCGCTCCGTTCCGTCAAACACGATGTTTCCGCCGCCGGGTTTTGTATAATCGGACATGGACAGAAAGTTTGCCGACATCGCCGCTGCCCTTGGCTTGCCGGAATTTCAACCCGGCTGGGTGTGGCTGGTCGGCGCCGGTCCGGGCGATCCCGGCCTGATCACGGCCCTGGGTCTGGCCGCAATCGCGCAGTCCGACTTTATTCTTTATGACGCGCTGGTCGATGAGACGCTTCTCAAGCTGGCGCGGCCGGGCGTCGGTCTGATTTTTGCCGGCAAGCGCGCCGGCGTACGGTCCTGCCGGCAGGAAGATATTTCGAATCTGCTGGCCGATCTGGCGCGGCAAGGCAATCGCGTGCTCCGGCTGAAAGGCGGCGATCCCTTCGTCTTTGGACGGGGCGGCGAAGAGGCGCAAAAGCTGGCGCAGGACGCCATTCCCTTCCGCATCGTGCCGGGGATCACGGCAGGAATCGGCGGTCTGGCCTATGCGGGAATTCCCCTCACGCACCGCGACACCAATGCGTCCGTCACCTTTCTCACCGGACACGGCGCCGATGGCCAATTGCCGCCGCACGACTGGAAGGCGCTGGCCAAAGCTTCGCCCACGCTGGTGCTTTACATGGCGCGCAAACAGGCCGGTGCGATCGCGGAGGCGTTGATCGCGGCGGGGCGCGCCAAGAACGAGCCGGCCGCGATCGTCGCCAATGCCGCCCGCGCCGACCAGCAGGTCATTGTCACCACATTGGAAGCGCTGGGCGCGGCGGCCGAGCAAAGCCCCGCCATCTCCATCATCGTAATCGGAGAAAATGTGCGGCTACGCGAACAGCTCGACTGGCTGACCAGGCAGGCGGGCGCATTCAATCCTGTTTGAGTTTTGCCAGCCGCCCGGGCAACGCCTCCATGATCCGGCGCCGTTCGGCATCGCTCATCGCCGTCCAGCCGGCGATCTCCTCCAAGGTGCGGCCGCAACCCAGGCACAATCCGGCGCCTGGCCGATACGTGCAGATTTTCATGCAGGGGCTTTCCATATCCGCCTTCCTATCGCGGCGGTGGCCCGCGATAAAGCCCAGGATAAAAGCCGCTTTATCAAAGGCCTGGCATGGTCTTAACCGGGGTTTAACAGCGCCGCCCTACCCTTCGCCTATCGATCGGGAACCATTGTCGCATGGCCAAAGCCCAATTCCACAAGAACCAACGCGTCTATGTGAAGCCCGTGGGCACCTGGGCCTTGATCGAACATGTCGTGCCGCATTGGGCCAAAGGCCTCGATGAGCCGATCCGCATTCATTATGACGTGGGCCTGGGCCGTGAATTCGCCGCCGAGGAATTGCAGAGCGAAGAGCCGGTCGCCGAAGTCGGGCTCAATAGCGGGCCGCGTTGGCGCGTGGTGCGGGCTCGCAACAAATGGCAGCCCGCGGAGGATTGCGCCCGCCATCCGGTGCCGGGAACCTATCCGGTGGTGATCACGGGCGAGGCGGAATGGGGCGGCTGGCGCGTTCCGGGCGCGGAATATGATCTGGATCCGCAGAAAGTGGAAATGCAGGCGCGGCTGATCGCCAGCGCGCCGCAACTGGTGGATTTCGCCAGCGGCTTGGTGGATTGGGCACGCAAATCGGGCGAAGACATGCCCAACTCGCTGGTCGAACTGGCTCACACGGCGCAGGACATTCTCGCGCACGTAAAGGGCCAGGGCTGATCGCGCCCCACCAATTCATTCCATGACCGCGCGCAGGACCGCAGAGTTTCTTGCCGCGCTGGCGGCCTTCACGGTACTGACCGCGTTTTTCTTCTGGCAAACGCTGCCGCATCTGTCTTCCGCGCTGCTGGGGCCGGCGGAAGACAATCTGCAGGATTTCTGGAACAGCTGGTACACCGCGCAAGGGCATCAAGGTGCGTTCTTCTTCACGCGCCTGATCCGCGCGCCGGAAGGCGTCTGGCTTTATTACCACTCCTTCGCCTATCCCCAGATCGCCGCGGTCTGGGGTCTGAGCCGGATCTTTGGCACATCGTTGCCGACGCTCGTCCTGCTGCAGAATTTGACCATTCTTGCCTCCTTTCCGCTGGCGGCAACCGGCGCCTTCTACCTTTGCCGGCATCTGGGCGGCGGAATTGCCGGATCGACGGTGGGCGGTTTCGTCTTCGCCTTCAATCCCTGGCACGTCGCCCAGGCAATGCATCACGCCCATGTCGCGGGTATCGAATTTCTGCCGGCTTTTGTCCTTTGCTATCTCCTGGCCTCGGAGCGCAAAAGCTTTGCCTGGCTGGCCGGTGCGATCGTCTTTTACGCGTTGAGCGCTTTGTCCTGCTGGTATTTTCTTTTCTACTGTTTCTATTTCCTGCTCTTTCATCTGCTGTACTTGCGGGTGCATGAGCAGCGATGGCCTCGCGGCTGGCGAATGGCGGCGCCGGCGTTTTGTCTCGCCGGAACCGCACTGCTCTTATCGCCCCTGATCGTGCCGATGATGCAAAGCGGGTTGCATAGCGTCCCCTACCAACTCGGCAGCGACATCTTCGAGGCCGACCTTTTGGGGTATGCCGCCTTTCCACCGACGCATCTTCTCGCAGCATGGAGCAGAGGCCTTTACAACGCCTTCACCGGCAATGATTGGGAAAACGCGACCTATCTGGGCATTGCCAATCTCGTCCTGTTGGCCTGGGGCTTTTGGCGCGCCCCTGCCGGCGAGCGCCGCATATTATGGTACGCGCTGGGCGGCATGGTCTTCTTCGCCGTCCTGGCCAGCGGCGATACGCTGCACTGGGGGGGACGGGCCCTGCCGGTTCATACGCCTGGCTTGGTGCTTTCCCGACTGCCCTTCTTCGCCAATATCCGTACGCCGGTGCGCGCCATCGTATTCGTTTATCTGTTCCTGGGCATCGGAACCGCCATGGCGACCGCCGCCATCCTGAAGACAAGACGCAGCGCCGCCGCGGGGGCGATGCTGGCGCTCGCCGCATTCTTGGTGCTGCTGGATTTCTTTCCGGCGCATTTGCAAACCACGGCGATGAATTGTGCGCCGGATCTCGCCGTTCTGGCAAAGGATGGCGATCAAACGTCTGGGGTGCTTGACTTGCCCTCCGGTTATCGGGAATCGAATTACTACATGGCGCAGCAGGCCTGTCATGGCCGCGCCATCGCGCAGGGAGCGATCGCGCGGCAATTGGCGCCGACACTGGCCGATCATCTGAATGTCAAGAATCTTGCCGCCCAGCGCCGCCAGCTTCAATCTGCGAAGATCAAATTCGTCCTGCTGCACCACCCCAGCGGCGGGATGTTCAAATGGAATACTCGTACCGATGGTGAGTTGGGCAGCTATCGCAACGCCTATACGATCCTCAGCGACACGCCGGATATGACAATTCTGCGTGTCGATTGATTTCAGGTGAAGACCGGACCGGATGCCGCTATACAGGTGGCCCACCCAATCCGGAACCAAAATGCGCACTGAAGAACCCCGCGCCATCCGTCTTGCCGACTATAAGGCGCCCGATTTTCACATCGAGACCGTTTATCTCGACTTCGCCCTCGATCCGGAGGCGACGCGGGTCACGGCGAAACTTCAGGTCGCGCGCCGGACCGCCGGTGCGGCACTGGTTCTGCACGGTGAAGAGCTGAAACTGATTTCGCTGACGCTGGACGGCAAGGCCCTGACGGACGGCGCCTACCAGCTGGACGACAAATCGCTCACCATTCCGGGCGTGCCGGACCGCTTCATCCTGGAAAGCGTGTGCGAGATCGCTCCCGCCGCCAACATCGCGCTGGAAGGCCTTTACCAGTCGGGCGGGATGTTCTGCACCCAGTGCGAGCCGGAGGGATTCCGCCGCATCACCTGGTTTCTCGACCGGCCGGACAATCTTTCCGTCTTCACGGTGCGGATGGAGGCGGCAAAGGAACAATATCCGGTGCTGCTGTCCAACGGCAACCGGCTGGACATGGGCGATCTGGAAGGCGGTCGTCACTTCGCGCTCTGGCACGACCCCTTCCCCAAGCCCTCCTATCTTTTCGCGCTGGTCGCGGGCGATCTGGGTTCGATCCATGACCGTTTCACCACCATGTCGGGCCGCGACATCGCGCTCGCGATCTATGTCGAGCATGGCAACGAACCACGCGCGACCTACGCGATGGGGGCGCTGAAACGGGCAATGAAATGGGACGAAGAGACCTATGGCCGGGAATATGATCTCGACATCTTCATGATCGTGGCGGTCTCGGCCTTCAACATGGGGGCGATGGAAAACAAGGGCCTCAACATCTTCAACGACAAGGTGCTGCTGGCCTCGCCCGAAACCGCCACCGATGACGATTACGCCCGCATCGAAGGCGTGGTGGCGCACGAGTATTTCCACAACTGGACCGGCGACCGCATCACGTGCCGCGACTGGTTCCAGCTTTCCTTGAAGGAAGGCCTCACCGTCTTCCGCGACCAGAGTTTCTCCGGCGACATGCGCAGCCACGGCGTGCAACGAATTCAAGACGTGCGCGCCCTGCGCGGACGGCAATTCCAGGAGGATGCAGGCCCCCTCGCCCATCCCGTGCAGCCGCAGAGCTATATCGAGATCAACAATTTCTACACCGCCACCGTCTACGAAAAAGGCTCCGAGGTCATCGGCATGCTGAAGACGCTGGTCGGCCCGGAGGGCTATCGCAAGGCGACCGATCTTTATTTCGAGCGCCATGACGGCCAGGCCGCCACGGTCGAGGACTGGGTGAAATGCTTCGAGGACACCAGCGGCCGCGATCTGACGCAGTTCCGGCTCTGGTACCGCCAGGCGGGCACACCCGTGGTCGCGGCCGAAGGAACCTATGATGCCAAGGCGCGCACCTATTCCCTGACGCTTTCCCAGACATTGAGCGCCACGCCGGGCCAGCCCGACAAGCAGCCCATGCATGTTCCCGTGCGGGTCGGCCTGATCGGCCAAAATGGCGCCGCACTGCCGCTGACTCTGGACGGCGAGAACCAGGCTGGACCCGAAAACCGCGTCCTGGAATTGCGCGAGGCGCGCCATCGTTTCGTCTTTGTCGATGTCGCGGAAGATCCGTTTTTGTCTCTGGGCCGCGGCTTTTCCGCGCCCGTCCTCTTCAAGACCCAGCACAGCCGCAAGGACCGTGCCGTCCTGATGGGCTGCGACAGCGACGATTTCAACCGCTGGGAAGCGGGCCAGTCGTTGGCCGCGAGCATCATGCTGGACGGCGGCGGCAAAGGCTCCGACGGCGATTACATCGCGGCGCTGGGGCCCGTTCTCTCCAAGGCCGCCGGCGATCCTGCGTTCGCCGCACAGATGCTGGTGCCGCCCACGGAAGCCGAGATCGCGGCGATGCGGAGCCCCGCCGATCCCGACGCGATCCATGCGGCCCGCATGGCGTTGATCAAAGCGGTGGCGCACGCCCATGGCGCGCATCTGGCGGAATTATACGAGCATATGCGGGGTTCGAGCGACAGCGAGAACGGCGATTACAGCCCGGATGCAAAATCGGCGGGTCGCCGTGCCCTTCGCAACGCCTGCCTGCGCTATCTGACCGCCGCCGACGACGAAGCCGCGGCGGGACTGGCGGACGCGCATTATCGCACCGCCGACAACATGACCGACATGATCGCAGGCCTGGCGGCGCTCACCCGGATGGAAAGTCCGCTGCGCGACAAGGCCTTCACCCATTTTCACGACCGCTTCCGTGCAGATCCCCTGGTGCTGGACAAGTGGATGAGCCTGCAAGCGGGTGCGCCGCTGCCGGACACGATCGCCTCGGTGCGCGCGCTGATGAAGCATCCCGCCTTCGACATGAAAAATCCCAACCGCGTGCGCGCCCTGATCGGCGCCTTCAGCGCCAATCATTTGCGCTTCCATGACAAGTCGGGCGCGGGCTATCGCCTGGTGGGAAATGTGATCCGCACGCTCGATCCGATGAATCCGCAAGTGGCGGCGCGATTGGCGGGCGCGTTCGAGACCTGGCGTCGCTACGATTCCAATCGCCAGGCGCTGATGCGCGCCGAACTGGAAGCGATTCTTTCCCAGACAGGCCTCTCGCCCAACCTGTTCGAAGTCGCCAGCAAAATCCTGGGTTGATCGGTAGAGCGCATCTTGAAGCTTGGTCGTGCCCCTCCTCTCCCGCGCGTGCGCAGCACGCTGGCGGGGGAGGTGGTCGCAGCTGGCCCTCGGGCCGGCGTAGACCGGAGGGGGTCACTTAATTCCTTCTTAACCTAAGTGGACAGCGAGTCGCTGATTCGCATACTCCTGGGAGCGAATCGCTGATTCGCGTTAGGGGCATGGCATGGCGCAAATGCGCGCCTTGAGAGGACCGTGGGAGATCGCAGGCTGGAGCCTGCCGCGCCGGCCCCTGCGCCGCGTCCGCCTGATGGTGCCGATCTGCATCGCGCTGATTTGCGGCAGCTTTGCCGCGGCGGCGATTCTGTCCATGCGCCTCGACCGCACCCACGCTTTGGGTCAGGCGGCGTATTTCGAGCAGCAACGCGCCGCCGATCTGGCGGATGCGGCCAGCGCGACACTGGGTCGACTTACGGCCACGGGCTTGGGCTTCGCCCGCAATCCCGGCGCGCGCACCGCCGATCCCGCCATTCGCAATATCGCGGTGTATCAAGGCGGATTGCTGCTTGCCGCTTCCAGTTCTCAAAGCGCCTTGCCGCAGCAGCTCCAATTCCGCGGCTCCCGAACGCTTTTCACTTTTGGTCCGGAATTGGCGCTGGCGGTGCGGGACGGCGACAAGGTCATCGCCGTCCTCTTCGATCCCGGGGCGCTGGCGCCCCCGTCGCTGATGCGCCGCGCGGCCATTTCTTCCGACAGCACCGCCATCGTCAGCGGCGCCGGCTGGCGCGCGGATGGCGCAAGGCAGGAAAGCAGGGTCGCGGGCTGGCCGCTCAAAGCCGCCACCGAGATGGACAGCGAGGATGCGCTTGCCAGCTGGCGCGGCCTGGTGCCGCTCTACATTTTCGTCATTCTCGGCCCGGCTATTGCGGGCGGCTGGCTGGCCGCTCTGTTCGTGGGCGCTTTCGAACGCCATGAAAAAGCAACGCATGCGATACGCGCCCTGAAAACCTTGCGCCCCATCGAGGCCAAACTGATGGTGCGCCTGGCCAATGCCGAGCGCGCCGCGGTGGAAGCGTCGCGCTCCAAATCCGAATTCATCGCCCATATGAGTCACGAATTGCGCACGCCGCTGAACGCGGTAATCGGTTTTTCGGAAGTAATCGCGCAGGGCATTTTTGGGCCATCAGGCCATCCCAAATATGCCGAATATGCCAACGATATCGCCGAAGCCGGACGCGGCCTGCACGCCAAGATCGGCGACATCCTGGAATTCGCCAATGTCGAAGCCGGCCGCTATCCGCTCCAGCCCACATCAATCGACCTGGCGGCGCTGGCGGCTGCCTGCGTGGAAGACCATAGGGGGCGCGCTTTCTCCCGCCGCATTACGCTGGGAATCGGCTTCACCGCCCCGGCACAGGTGCGCGCCGATCCCTTGGCGGTCAAACGCATTCTCTCCAACCTGATCGCCAACGCGCTGACCTACACGCAAGCGGGCGGCGACGTGCGGGTGGATGTGCGCGCCGATGAAGGGGCCGGGATCGCCCTGGTGCGCGACAGCGGAATGGGCTTCTCCTCCGCCGAGCGGGGCCGCGCCGGCCGTGCCTTTCAACGTTTCGATCGTGCCGGCCGGGTCACCGGGTCGGGGCTGGGACTGGCCATCGCCATGGAACTGGCCCGCCGCATGGGCGGCGCGATGCAGCTTTCGTCGTCGCCGGGCCAAGGCAGCATCATGGAGTTGCGCCTGCCAAAGATAGACGGCGCGATCTGACCTTCAGGGATTGGGCGGCGTATTGGGCCGCATCAACCGCCGCCAGAACGGCCGGGCACGCCGCGCCTGAACCTGTTCGGCGATCAGCTTGCGCTCCGCGGGCGTCAATGTGTTGACCACATCCTGCTGCAGCGCCACCGCTTCTTCCTCCAATGCCGCGTCGGCGGTGCGCACCGCATCGAGAGCGCGCGTGAAATCGGCGGCAGAGTAATCCGGCGCGCCGAAAACGCGGAACGCCTCCAGCCGGGCGCGGCGCGCGGCCTGGCGGCGCTCGCGCATCGCCTCGCGATGGGCGGCGACGATGTCGAGAATTTTTTCGCGCTGCTGCGGCGGCAGACCGCGCGCGATCTGGGCCGGGGCCATCACGCCCGGTTGGGCGATGAAGCCCGCGCCCACGCGCCCGATTCCCACCAGAATGAGCGCGATCAGCCCGACATTGAGGCACAGCGACATCACCATCAGCGTGGTGCGGGTGCGGCTATAGGATGGAGTCGGCGCGGAATCGGCCATCTAGAGATCCTCCTGCGGCATATCCGGCGAAAGCAGGCTGAAGCTTGTCGTCCGTTCCAGCGAGAAGCCCGGCACCGGTTCGGCACTGGTCATCGCCGGCCATGCCGCGCCAATGCCAGCGCCCACCAGCAATGCCACCGCCAGGGCCGAGGCCGGCGCCCAGATCGGCGCACCCGGCCAGATCGTTTCCGAGAAACGGCGCAAACCCATCTTCCACGCCGCCGCCCAGGATCCATTCCTCCGCTCGGCATTCCAGGCGTCATATGCCGCCAGCAGAGCCGCCTCGAACCCGGGCGAAGGCGGGACCAGCGGCAACCGCTTAACCGCGCGGTCCGCAAAACCCTGGTCGGAAAAATCGTCCGTCATCGCCCGTCTCCCGCAAGACCCTTCCAATGCGCCAGCCGCGTTTTCAAGCTTCGCCGCCCACGCGCCAGAAGGGATTCCAATGCTTCAACGGAGATCCCCAGGATCTCCGCCGCTTCGATATTGCCGCAGTCCTGGAAATGGCAAAGCAGGATGGCGGCCTTCTGCCGTTCCGGCAGCGCGTCCAGGGCGCGGGCGATTTCCTGGCCCAGCACCCCCTCGTCCAGCCCCGCATGAGGCGGCGGGCCGCTGTCCGCCACCTCCGCCGCCGCTTCCAGGGGGGCCGTGGGCCGGCGCCGCAGCCGGTCGTAGCACTGGTTCAGCATCACCCGGTAAAGCCAGGTTTCGAATTTGGCCTTGCCGGGCTGCCAGCGGGCGGCATGGGTCCAGAGCCTGAGAAAGACTTCCTGCACAGCGTCTTCGGCCTCGGCCTGGGCGCCCAGCATACGGCGCGCCACGGTGAGCAGCTTTGGCGTATGCCGGCCGATCAGTCGCGCCGCCGCGTTACGGTCGCCCCGCCCGGCTTTCGCAACATCTTCGGCATCGGGGTCGTGCATATTGGCCGTCGCCCGTTGAACGGCAGGCGCATGGAATTTCCGTCGCAGGGAATGTGTGCCTGCGGGGCCTGTCAATGCGCCGGGAATTAATGAGGCAGGATCACAACGACAGGATTCGCCGCGCCGCCAGGCGGCCGGCGCGGCCGGAAATCGCCGGCAGGGGCTCGGCATCCTCGCCCGCCAGCAAAAGACCCTTGATGGGCGTCAGAAGGCGTGCCGGCGGCGGCGCCAACAGATCGCCCAGCCTGGCCCGCTGGGACCTGATGCGGATTTCCACGCCGGTCATCGCGTCCGCCAGGCCTGGAATGGTGCGCGAGAGCGCAAGCACGACCTGCGCCGCCAATCGTATGCGCTGCTCCGCGCCAAGCGAGGCCGGCACCGGCCGCGCCGTCACCGCGATCAGATGCGGCGCCAGCATCACCCACTCCATCGGCAATTCGGGCGCGATCCTTCCCGCGCGCGCCAGCTCATGGGCGTCGGCGTGGACACAAGGCCGCGCCGCCAGAATGTGGCGCGCGGACGACGCTTCCGGCACCACGAATTCCGCTTTCAAGCGCAGCTGAATTCTGGCTTCGGCAATTGCCGGACGCGGTTGCGGCAGGCCCGCCATCGTCAGCGTCTCCGCCCGGGAAAGCGTGGAGACGATATGATCGGCTTCAATCTCCGATCCATCCGCCAGCACCACGCCGGTCACGCCGCCCGCTTTGGTCAGGATGCGCGTCACGCGCGCGTCGGTGCGAAGTTGCGCCATGCCCAAAGCGCGCCTGAGCGATGCGATCAGCGTGCCGGGCTCGGCGATCGCCGCAGCCTCCTGCAATCCTGCCATCTCCTGTGCCGCGCGCCAGACCAGCGCCAGTGCCGAACCCGGTTCGCTGACGGCAAAGCCGCCCGCGCCGGCATCCCACAACAGCGCCGCCAGCAAGGATGGCGTTTCGAAGCGTGCGCCCAGATAGGCATCCGCGCCGGAAAAGCAGAGACGATGGAAACTGCGCCGGGCGCCTGCGCTCCAGGCCGCGTCGGGCGTGCCGCTGTCCGGCGCCGTCCACCACCAGCGCCGGAGCCGGCGCGCTTCCGCCGTCAGCCGGCGGCGATAGGTGGGCCAGGCCAGCGCGTCGGCGTCGCTGAATTTGGCCAGCGCGGAACTGGCCGCATAAAGATCGCGGCCCAGCAGCAGCGGCATGTCGCCCGTCACCGCCAGCGGCAGATCGCGCGCCGTGAAAGCAAGGCCAAGCGAGAGCAATCGCAGCTCAGCCACCATGCGGGGATCGAGCGCGATCAGAGCCTCGTCCGGTTCGCGCGGAGCCTGGCCCGCTTCCAGCAGTAGCGTATGCAATCCCCCGCGCGCCAGAAACGCGGCGGTGACAAGTCCGCCGACACCGGCGCCGATCACGATCGCGGCCGCGCGCTCGCTCATTTCGCGCCATCCGCCATCAGCGCGGCTGCCGCGGCAAAACCTGCCGCGCCTGTGCCGAGCGGTCCGGCTTGTGCCGAACGGCCGCCAAGATAAAAGCCGGGCAGCCCCGTGCGGGGACCCGGGCGCAGGGCCAGCATCTGATCGGACGCCAGAGTGCCGCCATCGAGATCGCCGCCGGTGGCGGCCAGGGCGCTTTCCATGTCGGGCGGCGTAATGATCTTCACCGCCGTCAAATTGGCGAGCGTCCCGGGTATCGCTTTCTCGATCCGCGCCAGCGCCTGCGCGGCCAATGCCGTGCGCTTCTCATGCGACCAGCCGCCGTCGAACAGGCGATAAGGAATCGCGCCCAAGGTGACGGTTGCTGTAGCAGCACCTTCCGGCGCCAGGCTGGGGTCGCGGCGGGAGACGGGATCGAGCATCAGCGGCGGTGTCCGCGGCACCCTGCCATGACGAAAGGCTGCCCGAGCATCGACGCTTCCCGCCAGGAACAGAGGCGTTTCGCGCCGGAGCGGCCGGCGCAGCGCTAACAGCAGCCGCGCCGTGGCGCCGGCCATGCGCCAGTTGCGCGCCTCTTCCAGCATGTGTCCCGGCAGGGCCGTCCGGGAAAACAGCGACAAAAGACTCTGCCGCAGGTCGAGGGTGGAGATCACCGCCTTGGCCATCACGCGGCTGCCATTGGCCAGCGCCACGCCGGCGGCGCGGGCTTCGGCGATCACCACTTCCACCGCTTCCTGCCCCAGCCGGATCTCGACACCGGCCGCTTCGGCGGCCTCGGCGAAATCCTCGCCCAGCGCACCCAGGCCGCCGGACAGGGCTTCGCTCAGCGGCAGGGACAGCAGCGCCAGCGCACTGCCGGCCAGCCCGGGATCCAGCGCCCGCCCCGCCAGCGCCATCTCGGACAAGGCGGGCCAGCCGGAAAGTTCCGCCGCCGCCAAATCTTCGCCAGGCCACGATTCGGGAGGCGGCGCCAGCCAGCGCGCCAGCGCACTGGCAGCCGGCGTTTCCATCGCTTCGGCAAAAGCCCGCGCCAGCGCCGCGTCGCGGACGGCGCGCAAGGCATCGGGCATCGGCCGCGCCGGCCGCAGCGCCAACCCGAAGGCGCGCGCGATCGCCAGCGGCACCTCGGCCACCGCATCGGCATAAGGCGAAGCGCAATGGCCGGGATGGAATTCCGTGGTGGTCAGGCGTCCGCCGGCACGCGAGGCGCGCTCCAGCACGACGACCTTCAGGCCGGCATTGGCAAGCGTCGCCGCCGCGGTCAGACCGTCCGCGCCTGCGCCGATGATCGCCGCGTCGTACCGCACGCTTCTATATCCTGCTGGAAAGTGTTCGCTTCCGGGACTCGCAGGATACGCGCATGCGAAAAGGGCGGAAACTGTATGTCTCCGCCCTTGGTTAATTTCCGCGAGGTTAATTCGCAGGTTAATGCGTTAAGACGCGGCTTTCAGACCACGCCGCGCTTGTGCTCGCCGACCACGACACGGCCGGGATTGAACGCGCGCTTGAAGACCTCGAGCGCCTTGCGCGGCTCTGCGTCGCCGCACATGAAGACGTCGAAGGCGGCATAGCCCTTTTCCGGCCAGGTGTGGACGGAGATGTGGCTTTCCGCCAGCACCGCCACGCCGGAGATCCCGCCACCTTCTTCGAAGGTGTGCAGGTGGATATGCAGAAGCGTCGCCTTCGCTTCTTTCACTGCGTCGATCAGCGCCGCTTCGATGCGGTCGCGATCATTTAGGCCTTCGGCTTCCCAAAGGTCGATGATCAAATGGCTGCCCGCATAGGACAGGCCATTCTTCGTGATGAAATGATCTTTTTGATCATCGTTCGAAGGAGGAACAATGACCGGAACGGGCCTCGCAGTCGCGCGGACGCGAGGCGCCCTTGCTTCTTTGTTCGCCGCCACCAGATTAAGTCGAGCCATTCAAGCACCTACCCGTCTTGGAGTTGACACCTGCGCCTTGGCCTTACGGACTTCCGGACGCGCCTAAAGAAGAAAGCGACGCACGGGGGTCACCCGGTCGCCGCTTTGTCCCGCTTTTCTTCTCGCGGGGTCGAATGTGAAATAGGGCTTACTGCCCCCCCATGCAAGAAAAAATTTCCCCCAGCGCCAATTTTTTTGTGACGGCGTTGCTCTAGTGCCCGCTGGCACCGCCTTGGAGCGGCGATAGACACGCGTTTAAACGCGTCTTATACGGCGCGCGTCTGCCACAAGCTTTAAGGAATGGTTATGGCCAAGCTCTCCAGCGTTAAAGAACGCCTTCACAAAGGTTACGCCCAGACCATGGACGTGACCAAGGTTCTGGCGGACGAGAAGAGCCGCTATCAGCGCATTCGCATCTTCGACACCGTCGCCAATGGCCGGGTGATGACCTTGGACGACATCGTCCAGATCACCAGCCGGGACGAGAGCGCTTATGCCGACATGCTCACGCACTTGCCGATGCTTGAGCATGGCAAGGTGGAACGGGTGATGATCGTGGGCGGTGGTGATCTTTCCATCGCCGATGAAGCTCTCAAGCACAAATCCGTCAAGGAGGTCGTGCTGGTGGACATCGATGGGCGCGTGATCGAGCTCTGCGAGAAATATTTCGCCGCCATCAACGCCAAGGCGTTCAAGGACAGGCGGCTGACCGTGGAAGCGGCGGACGCGTTCGAATATCTGGGGCGCAAGGAATCGAAGAACCGTTTCGATCTCATCATCGCCGACCGTCCCGATCCGGTGGGTCCGGGCAAGGCGCTGTTCGGCGAAACCTTTTACGACCGGATCAAGGGCGCGCTGAAGAAGGGCGGCTATGCCACCTTCCAGACCGGCGTGCCCTTCTATCAGCCCTGGGAGATCACCGAGGCACTGGAAGAACTCGCGCGCTTCTTTCCCCGCTCCGGCCTCTATCTGACGGTCGTGCCCACCTATATCGGCGGCTTCATGGCGCTGTCCTGGGCCACCAAGGGCGGCAAACCGCTGGGCACCGCAGCCGGCATCGCCAAAGCCAAGGCGGCCTACAAGCGCCTCAAGCTGAAGTGCGACTATTACAATCCGGAAATCCACGCCGCCGCCTTCGCGCTGCCCAACTGGATCCAAAAGCTGATTCCGTAAACACTGGCGCGTCTTGGTCCCAGCTTTCTTCCCCCGTGCGGCGAAGCCGCTGACGGGGGAGTTCGGTAGCGGCAGCGTACCGAACGTCCGCTAGCGGGCTTGCCCGCGTGGCGGACAGATGGGGGATTCCAAGAAAGCGAGGGGGCTTCACTTTAAGCCCCCGAGCGCCCATCTTTCGGACTTCAACAACGAAAGATCGCATCATGGCCTTGATCGGACCCGGCGGCCGTCCCGTCTCCTCAACACCCGCCCAGAGCGCCACGGCTTCCGGCGCCGCCAGCCCGCACATCAAGGATTCGGGCCTGGCCACCTTTGCCGCCGATGTCCTGGAAGCCAGCCGCGAAGTCCCCGTGATCGTGGATTTCTGGGCCCCCTGGTGCGGCCCCTGCAAGCAGTTGGGCCCTATCCTGGAAAAAGCCGTTACCGAGGCGGACGGTGCCGTGCGCCTGGTCAAGGTCAATATCGATGAAAATCCCGAGATCGCCCAGCAACTGCGCATCCAGTCCATTCCCACGGTCTTTGCCTTCAAGGATGGTCAGCCGGTGGACGGCTTCATGGGCGCGCTGCCGGAGAGTCAGATCAAGGCCTTCGTCTCCGGCCTGAGCGGCCCCGGACACGATCATGGCGGCGCCGGTCATGCCGAGGAAGTCCTGGCGATGGCGGCGGAAGCCTTCGCGGCCGGCGATATCGGCACCGCGGCGCAAGCCTATGGACATGTCCTGCAGGACGATCCGGGCAATCCGAAGGCGGTCGCGGGCCTGGCCACCTGTTACCTGAAGAGCGGCGACATCGAACGCGCCAAGACCACTTTGCAGCTGGTTCGTCCGGATGGCGCGGCGGATGACGCCATTCGCGCCGCCGAGGCGGAATTGAAGCTGCTCGAAAGCGCCGCCCAGGCGCCGCGCGGTGAAGTCGAGGTGTTGAAAGCCAAACTGGCGGCCGATGCCAACGACCATCAGGCCCGGTTCGACCTGGCGCTGGCGCTGGATGCAAGCGGCGACCGCGAAGGCGCGCTGGATGAATTGCTGGAGATCGTGCGCCGGGACCGCAAATGGAACGACGATGCCGCCCGCAAGCACGTCGTCACGCTGTTCGAAGCGATGGGCCCCACGGATCCCCGCACCCTGGACGCGCGGCGCAGACTGTCCACGCTTTTGTTCTCGTGAGGCCGGCATGAAGCGGGGCTTTCACGCGCTCTCCGACCTGCCGCAGACTTTGCCGATCTTTCCTTTGACCGGCGTGGTGCTGCTGCCGCATTCGGCCCTGCCGCTCAACGTCTTCGAGCCGCGTTACCTGACGCTGGTTGACGATGTCCTGTCGGGTAACCGGCTGATCGGCATGATCCAGCCTGTCGAAAGCGAAGACGATGTGCTGAAACCCAAACTGTCCGAAGTGGGCTGCGCCGGACGCATCGTTTCCTATCGCGAGACTGAGGATAATCGTTACCTGATTACCCTGGCGGGGGTCTGCCGTTTCCGGATCAGGGAAGAAGTGCCCGTCCTGTCGCCCTATCGCCAGGTCGCCTGCGATTTCGCGCCCTTCGTAGCCGATCTGGTGCAGAGCGAGACCGATAATTTTCCCCGCGACCGTCTCCTCGCCGCGCTCAAGCATTATCTTTCCCGCCGCGACATGAAGGCCGATTGGAAAAGCGTGATGACCGCGCCGCCCGAATCCCTGGTCAACGCGCTGGCGATGATGTGCCCGTTCGAACCGGCGGAAAAACAGGCGCTGCTGGAAGCACCCAGCTGGATCGAGCGAGTCTCCACCCTGGTGACCCTGCTGGAGATTTCCACCGCCCCCGGCCCCGGCTCGCTCAATTGAACCGGCCATGACGACCGATCCCAAATTGCTGGAAATCCTGGTCTGCCCCCTGACCCGCACCACCTTGCGGTATGACAGCGAACGCCAGGAGCTGGTCAGCCGCATCGCCGGCCTCGCCTATCCCATCCGCGGCGGCGTGCCCATCATGCTGGCGGCCGAGGCGCGCGAATTGACGGAAGAAGAAAGACTATGAGCTGGCCAGCGGAATTGCGGGTCAACCCGGCCCGGGATGCGCTCAGCATTGTGTTCGACGATGGCGCGCAGGCGACCCTCGGGGCCGAGAAACTGCGCACGGAATCCCCCAGCGCCGAGGTGCAGGGGCATGGCGGCCATCGGCCGCCGCCCATCACCGGCAAACGGGATGTGAAGCTCGCCCGGATCGAGCCGGTGGGCAATTACGCCGTGCGCATCGTGTTCGATGACGGCCATGACAGCGGACTCTATAGCTGGGACTATCTGCGCAAACTGGCCAAGCTGTGAGCGAAGCGCCACGCCCCATCAGCCTGGTCAGGGGCGCGCGCGGCAAACGCATCGCAGTGATCAAAGGCCAGGATTCCGGCCGCTTCTTCGATTTCTATCACGGCATCCTCACCGCCTCCTGGCCCGGTTTCGTGGCGCAGCTGGCGATGCTGTTCCTCACCGTCAATCTTGCCTTCGCGACCTTGTATGTGATCGATCGCGGCGGCATCACCAATGCCAGGCCCGGCAGCTTCGCGGACGCGTTCTTCTTCAGCGTGCAAACTCTGGGCACTTTGGGTTACGGCGTCATGGCCCCGCGCACGCTATACGCCAACCTGCTGGTGACGGCGGAGAGCTTCACCGGCATCCTGATCATCGCGCTGTTCACCGGCATTATTTTCGCGCGCTTCTCCCGCCCCTTCGCCCGGCTGGTCTTCTCCAAGGTCGCGGTCGTGACCCTGTTCGACGGCGTTCCCACCCTGATGTTCCGCGCCGCCAACCAGCGCGGCAATTCCATTCTCGACGCCTCGGTGAATGTTTCGCTGGCGGGCAATTACGTCACGAGAGAAGGCGTGTCGATGCGGCGCTTCCAGGAATTGAAGCTGATACGCTCCAGCAATCCCCTGTTCGCGCTTTCCTGGACGGTGATGCATCCGATCGACGAAGCCAGCCCTCTTTATGGATTGGGCTTGGCCGAGATGATCGAACATGACATGGAGATCGTGGTCATGCTGAACGGCATGGACGAAACCATCGCCGATCGCATCTATGCGCGGCACGCCTATATGGCGGAAGAGATTCACTGGCACCGCCGGTTCGTCGATGTCGTGTCGGTCACGCCGGGCGGCCAGCGCATGGTCGATCTTGTTCGCTTCCACGACACGCGGGAACTGGACTAGAGCGGCGGCTGAACGCCCCGCAGGAATAGCAAGGTGGCCGCGGCGGTGGCCTCCGCCGCATCGCCGCCATCCCTGGCAAGGCGTCTTGCCATCTCGTCTGCCGCGGCCAGCAACGCCGCTGCCAGGGCGCCGGCATCCAGCGGCGGAAACACCCCGCGCTGGGCGGCATTCTCCAGATCGGCGCGCAGATCCTCGAACCCCGCGCGCAAATCCACTGCCTCAAGCCCGGTGCCGGTCTCGGCTTTCAAGGCAAAGACGGAGCTGAAGAAAGCCGACAGAAATTCTTCCGCCGTGGCCGCCTCGGCGCGCCCTTCGGCAAGGCGGGGGCGAAGGGCGTCCGCCATCTCGGCATTCAGCGCCTCGCGCACATCCTCCTTGGAAGTGAAATAATTGTAGAAGGTGCCCGCCGCCAGCGGCGTGGCGCGAATGATGTCGCGCACCGTGGCGGCGCCGTAACCCTGCTCGGCAAAAACCTTGCGTGCACCGTCCAGGATGAACTGGCGGTTCTGCTGCTTGATGCGCTGGCGTTTGGGAAGGGCCGCGTCCATCGCTTTTCCAGCCATTGCAGCCGGACTCTACAGTTCCATGACGGATGGTCAACTTTAGCTTTACCCCTCCGGTCTCCGCTGGCGGGCTGTGTTCGCTAGCTGCGAAGGTCTGTGCCGACAGCATCGACAACGCTGGCAAAACCGTCGCGGACCAGGCAGGCGAGCAATTCGCGCTTGATCCGCGCGACCAGGCCGGGACCTTCATAGACCAGGCCGGTATAAAGCTGGACCAGAGTGGCGCCGGCGCGGATCTTTTCATACGCATCGGCGCCCGACGAAATGCCGCCAACGCCGATCAACACGATCTCGCGCGGCAATCGGGTTCGCATCTGACGCAGGATCTCGGTCGATGGCGCGAACAGCGGCGCGCCGGACAGGCCGCCTGTTTCACGAGCGTTGATGCTTGCAAGCGCAGGGCGCGCGATGGTGGTGTTGGAGACGATGACGCCTTCGATGCCCGATGCGGCGACGCTTTCCGCGATATCGTCGAGCGCGTGTCCGTCCAGATCCGGCGCAATCTTGAGAAGAATTGGAACACCCCCTCCAGCGCTTCGCGCGAGGGGGAGGCGGGCCCGGGCCTCGATCAATGTCGATAATAATCGCGTCAACTCGTCCTTGTTCTGCAATCCTCTCAGGCCCGGCGTGTTGGGCGAGGACACGTTCACCGTCGCATAATCCGCCAGCGGCGCCAGCCGCGCGAAGGCCTGCGCATAGTCGGCGACGCGGTCAGCGCTGTCCTTGTTGGCGCCGATATTGATGCCGACAATTCCCCTGCCCCGCCTTGCCCGCAGATTGATCGCCGCCGCCTCCATGCCGCGATTGTTGAAACCCATGCGGTTGATGACGGCGCGATCCTCGGGCAGGCGGAACAGGCGGGGCCGCGGATTGCCGGCCTGCGGTTTGGGCGTGACGGTGCCGCATTCCACGAAACCGAAGCCCAGCTTCAGCATCGCGTCCGGCACCTCGGCGTCCTTGTCGAAGCCCGCCGCCAGGCCGATGGGATTGGGAAAATCCAAACCCAATGCTTTCACCCCCAGCCGTCTGTCGTCGGAGGGCGCCTTGGGCAACAGCGGCGCGAAAAGCCCCGTCAGCCGCAAGGTGGCGCGGTGGGCCGCCTCGGCAGGCAGGGCGCGCAAGACCCGCGCGGCCAGATCCAGACTCATGTCACCCCTCAACCGCCAGGCTCCCACTTTGTTCTATGGACACGCCGCCACGCATTCCGTTAAATAGGAATAATTACCGATAACCGGACTGTTTTCTTATCCCCATGGTGACACATCTCCAAATCTGGCGTGCCCTGGACGCGCTCGCGGCCCGTTACGGCACCTCGCCGTCCGGATTGGCCAAGTTGGCCGGGCTCGACCCCACCACCTTTAACAAGAGCAAGCGGGGTGCCGCCAATGGAAAGCTGCGCTGGCCGTCGACCGAGAGCTTGGCCAAGGTGCTGGCCGCAACCGGCGCCAGCCTGGAGGACTTTGTCGCCCTCACCTCCGGCGACGGCGCGACGCGGCGCGGCCGCACCGCACCGGTGCCGCTGATCGGGCTGGCCCAGGCCGGACGGGCCGGTTATTTCGACGATGCCGGTTTTCCGGTCGGCAGCGGCTGGGAAGAAGTCGCGTTTCCCGATTTTTCCGACGAGCATGCCTATGCCTTAGAGATCACGGGCGACTCCATGCTGCCGGTCTATCGCGACGGCGATCGTATTCTGGTGTCGCCTTCGGGAAATCTCCGGCGCGGCGACCGCGTGGTGATGAAGACGCGAGCCGGGGAAGTGATGGCCAAGCAATTGGGCCGCCTCACCGCGCAGCAGATCGAACTCAAAAGCTTCAATCCCGCCTATTCGGATCGCAGCTTCCCGCTCGCCGAAATCGCCTTCGTCCATCGCATCATTTGGGTAAGCCAGTAGTTTCTCGGTCCGTCTGGGACCGAGACGGAAAGACGCGTATTGAACCTTGGTCGTGCCCGTTCGCATGGCTTGATCGCCATGCTCACCCCCTGCGCGCGCGGTAGCGCGCTGGCGGGGGAGGTGGCCGCAGCAGCGTTTGCGATGCGAAGGTCGGAGGGGGACGATTTAAGGATAGCCTTGATAGACGCGAACTTTTTCGTCGAAGGCTTCGCGGTCACCCTGCTTTAGCAGCGCCAGCAATTCTCCGGCGCGGGTTTGCACGAATTTTTCGTATGCCGTTTCCGGCGCGGCGCGGATCGCCGCTTCCAGTTCATTTTCGACCCGGCCGGCATGGGTGCTCCGATCAAGTCCCGCGAGCGACAAGGCGATCTGATAGCGCACCGCGACATTGCGCGGCGCAGCGCGCACGGCGCGATCGAAAAATGACATCCCCTGCTCGAGACTCGCATCATAGAGTTTGCGCGCGAGAAATTTGCCGCCCGCCCGCACCACCTCTACATTCCAGCCACCCAGCGCCGCCAGCGCATAGGCATTGTCGGGTTGCAGCATCAGCGCCGTTTCGAGATTCTCCTTGGCCTGGGCGGGATCATCGTCCAGGCGCGCCCGCACCAGCCCCACGATGCGCGCTTCATACCCCAGCGCCGCCGCCAGCCAGACATGGCCATCGGGCGCATCCTTGTCGGCGGCGATAGCGCGACGCGCAAAGGCTTCGCCGCGCTTCAGGCATTCCAGACACGGCGCCGGCTTCATCATCGCATCGGCCATCGCAGCGCGCGCCGCGATGGCGAAGCCCGCGGCATCGCCGGCGGCGGCGCCCTGGCGCATCGCCTCCTCGTAACGCCCTTGCGCGTAAAGCGAGAACAGCGCGCTGTTTTCGGAAGGCGCTGCCAGCAGCAATGCGAGCAACACCGCCTTCATGCCAGAAATTCGCTGTCCAGCGCACGCCGGATCAAGGCGGCGGTCTCCGCGCAGCCGAACAAGGCCGCGAAAGAGCCGAAGCGTGGACCGGCAGTCTGGCCGAACAACACCTCATAAAGCGCGGCGAACCAGGCCCGCAACGGCTCGAAGCCATGCGTCTTGCCCACTTCGTACACGATATTCTGCACCACCGCGCCGTCGCGCTCGTCGCCCAGCTGCGTGAGCCGGGCGGCGAGATCTTCCAGCGCCGCGCGCTCCTTGGCATCCGCCGCGCGATATTGCTTCGCCGGCTTCACGAAATCCTCGTAATAGCGCAAGGCAAAACCCACCAGCCGCTCCAGTCCCGGATTGCGCTCCGGCGACGCATCCGGCGCATAGGCGCGGATGAAGCCCCAAAGCACGTCGCGGTTATGCGCTCCCGAGGCGCTGACCAGGTTGAGCATCAGCGCGAAGCTGACCGGATATTTCTCCTCCGGCACGTCGCCGCCATGGATGAACCACACGGGGTTTTCCAGGCGCTGCGCCACATCCGCGTTCGCATGATAGGCATCGAGGAAGGTGATGTACTCGTCCACCGCCTTGGGGATGACATCGAAATGGAGTCGTTTGGCGGTACGCGGCTTTTGAAACATGAACAGAGCCAGGCTTTCGGCGGGACCGTAGGATAGCCACTCCTCAAGGGTGATGCCGTTGCCCTTGGATTTGGAAATCTTCTGGCCTTTGTCGTCCAGAAAAAGCTCATAGACGAAATGTTCGGGCGGCTCACCGCCCGCGATTCTGCAGATCGCGTCATAGAGCGGCGACTGGGCAAGATGATCCTTGCCGTACATTTCATAATCCACGTCCAGGGCCGCCCAGCGCATCCCGAAATCGGGCTTCCATTGCAGCTTGCAATGGCCGCCGGTGACCGGAACGGTTTCCAGGGAGCCGTCTTCCTCGACATAGGTGATGGTGCCCTTGGCGAGATCGCGGTCCACCACCTTTGCCAGCAACACTTTTCCCGAGTGCGGACTGATGGGAAGGAATGGCGAATAGGTCTGCTGCCGCTCCTCTCCCAGGGTGGGCAGCATCACATCCATCACCTTGTCATAATTGGCGAGTACCCGCAGCAGCGCGGCATCGAATACGCCCGATTTGTAGGTGGCCGTCGAACTCTTGAACTCATAGCGAAAGCCGAAATGATCCAGAAAGGCGCGCAGCCGCGCATTCATATGTTCGCCGAAGCTGGGATGCGTACCGAAGGGATCGGGAATCGAAGTCAGCGGCTTGCCCAGATTGGCGGCGATCATCTCCGGATTGGGGAGATTGTCGGGCACCTTGCGCAAGCCATCCATGTCATCGGAAAATGCGATGAGATGCGCCGGCGTGTCCGACATCGCCTCGAACGCCTGACGCACCCAGCTTGAGCGCGCCACTTCGCCAAAGGTGCCGATATGCGGCAGGCCGGATGGTCCATATCCGGTCTCGAACACGATCCGTTCGGCGGGTTTGCCGGCCGCTTTCCGGCGCGCGATTCGGCTCAAAAGCTTGCGGGCCTCCTCAAACGGCCAGGCCTTGGCGGCAAGTGCTTGTTCCCGCACATCTTTCATCGGTGAATTCATTCTCTATTAGGGCTGTTCTTAAGCGTTTCGAAAGGCCGCAAAAGCTAGGCTTTGGCAGGGGATAGCGTCAATGACCGCCAAAACCATGTCCCAACGCGATGATGCACGGCGAATTTTCGCCGGGCGCATCGACGTGCTCTACACCATGGGACGGCATTATCTGTCGCTGCCCTTTGCGGTTTTGTGCGTCCCCGCCACGGTTCTGGCCGGCAACAAGCTGGGCTTCCTGCCCGTCACGCCATTGCTGCTGCAGATGGTGGTGGTGATCGCGGCGGAGCAATTGACCGCCGCCTATCGCAATCGTCCGCCGGGAAGCGATCCGCATTTCTGGGCACGGCGCTACACGTTCGTTTCCGCCATCGCGGGGGCGACCTGGGGCCTGGGTTCGATATTCTGGTTTGTCTGGGGCTCCTTTCCGGCGCAGGCTTATCTCGCGCTGGCGTATCTCGGCATGGCCGCGACGGAATTCATCGCCCGCTCCTCCTACCGTCCCGCCTACATCGTTCACACCTCCTTCGCCTTGGGACCGCTCGTCATTCTGTTGCTGATCCAGGGCGGATTGTTTCCCACCATGACGGCCGTGCTGGTCGGCTTTTTCGGCGCCGTCCTGATCAGTTACAGCAGCGGCATGGGCCGGCTGATCGACGAGGGCCTGCAGTTGCGCAACGAGAATGCCGAACTGGTCGTCGATCTGCAGAGCGAAAAGGCGGAGGCGATTCTGGCGCGCGACAGCGCCCAGGCTTCGGCGATGGCGAAATCCGCCTTCATCGCCAATATCTCGCATGAATTGCGGACGCCGATGAACGCGCTTCTGGGCATGGCGCAGCTGCTGGAGCGGGCCGAACTGCCGAAGCAGCAAGCCGATCACGTCAGGGTCATGCTGGAAGCCGGCCGGGGTCTTCAGACCCTGCTCGACGACGTCATCGCGCTCACGCGCGACGATGATGACGCGCTGGAGGATGAGGATTGCGATCCCGTCCAGACCGCCCGCGCCGTGATCCGGCTCTTGCAGCCCCGCGCCTGGGAGAAGCGTCTGCGCCTGACAATGACCGCCGCTGCCGATCTGCCGCGCGTTGCTGCCGATCCCCGCCGTGTCCGCCAGGCGCTGCTCAAGCTCGCCGACAATGCCCTCAAATTCACCGAGCGCGGCATGGTCGATATGCGCCTCGATCTCGACTATGACAGCGCCGGAAAGCCGGTGGTGCGCTTCGCCATTTCAGATACCGGCCCTGGCGTCGGGCCGGAAGTGACACCGCATTTGTTCAAGCCCTTCTCGCCGGGCGATGTCTCCTACGCACGCAAAGAACAGGGCGCCGGCCTCGGCCTGGCGGTCACCAAGCGCATCGTCGAACAAGCGGGCGGCGAGATCGGATTCGAATCCACCCCGGGCGACGGCGCGCTTTTCTGGTTCACGCTTCCCATCTCCGGCCAGCCCGGCGTTGCGACAATGCAGAGCCCGTCCGCCGAGGCCCCCAGCGTGGCGCCGCATGGCTTGTCGTTGTTGATTTCGATGCCGTCGGCCAGCGTCGCGATGTCGCTCAGCAATCTGCTGGAGCCGTTCGGCAACAAGGTCGCGATCGCCGACAATGCCGCCGAAGCGGCAGCCCGGGCCGGCCAGGAACATTTCGACGTCCTGATCGCGGGCCCGGACGAAGCCGACCTGCTTGCCGCGGCGCCCGGCGTCAAGGCGCCCATCCTAGCCGTGCTGCTGCGCGGCGATCACACGCCCAGCGCCGCCCAGTGCGTGCTGCGCTGGCCGGTCACCAGCGAAGCTCTGTTCCAGGCCCTGGATTCGGTCTGCATCTCGCGCGACAAGACGGATGCGGACGGCCCAATTCCCGCCGCCATCGACGCCGTGACCTTTTCGAGTTTGGAAAAATCGGTGGGACTGAAAACGCTGATCGAAATTCTGCAATGTTATGAGGCGACAGCCGAACAGCTCACCAACGCATTGTCCGAGGCCTGCGCCGAAGAGGAATGGGATGAAGCGGCGCGGCTGGCCCAGGACATTGTCGGCGCCGCCGGCGGCCTGGGTCTGACCGCCGTGACGCAGGCGGCCCGCCATTTCACCAAAGCCAGCCGCGAAGGCGAAGATGCCCATACCCTGCGCAACGCCGCTCAGATGGTGGTGGGCGAGCATGTGAGGGCACGCAAGGCGCTGGTCAATCTTTATCCCGATCTGCGCTGAGCTGCCGCGCCGGAGTCAGTATCGCGGCAACGGTTCACACTTTTCCTGGCTGATGCTCTTTTTTTGGGGTCGCACAGCCGGGCGGAAAAGTGTTGCACACTTTTCCTGGCTGATGCTCTTTTTTTGGGGTCGCACAGCCGGGCGGAAAAGTGTTGCACACTTTTCCTGGCTGATGCTCCGTGTCACTCGCTATGATGCGGGATGCCTCCCGTCCCCGACTCGTTTTCGGAACTCGTGGCCCTGGTGCCTGCGCCGCCCGGCGCCGCGATCTGCGATAGCGCAGGCGAATGCCGCCGCGCCGGCCGCGAGGCGGCGCGCAATATTTTCCAGTCCGGCAATGCGCTGGTGGCCCATGCCGCCTTCGTCGCGGGACGGCTGAAGGCGCCTGCGGCCAAGCCTCTTTATGACGTGCTGGAACTGTTCGCCTTTGTGCGGCCCGGCCTTCCCCTGGTGCCCAGCGCCTTGGGTCTGGCCCGCGCGCTCTCGCTCGATTTACCGGCAACTCCGGAAGAATCCGCAGCCGCGCTTTTTGCCGTGGCGCGCGCGCTGCTGGCGGAGATACGCGACATGCCGCCCCAGATGCGGGCATCGCTTTCGCCGCTGGCCGCGACCTTGGCGCGCGGCGGCTGGCGCTGGGGGCCGCTGTTGCAGAGAGCGCTGGGAGAAGAATCGCCGCACGGCTCGCCCATTGCGGGAATGGAAGCCTGGCGTGGATTGCCGCAATGGGAAGACGAGGCGCCCGTCGGCACGCCGGGTTCGCAACCGGTCGCACCCGAAGAAGCCCGCGCGCGCCTGTTGTCGCTGGTGGGCACGCCGCGTCCGGAACAGGCGGCCTATAGCGACGCCGCCGCCTATGCTTTCGGCCCACGCGAAGAATCCGGCGCACCCAAGATCGCGCTGGTGGAAGCGGGCACCGGCACCGGCAAAACCTTGGGCTATCTGGCGCCCGCCAGCGTGTGGGCCGAAAAGAACGGGCCGGGCCTCTGGATTTCAACCTACACGCGCAACCTGCAGCGCCAGATCGTGCAGGAGATCGCCCACCTCTATCCCGATCCCGTGGAACGCGCCGAGAAGGCAGTGGTGCGCAAGGGTCGGGAAAATTACCTCTGTCTTTTGAACTTTGAAGAAGCCGCCAAACGCACCGCCCTGGCGCCCGGCCAGCGCAGCGTCGCGCTGGGCCTGATCGCGCGCTGGATATCCTCCAACACCGACGGCGATATTTCCGGCGCCGGCTTTCCCGCTTTCCTTGCCGCCTCATTGCCGTTGAGCGAGGTCACCGACCGGCGCGGCGAATGCATCTATGCCGCCTGCCCGCATTATCGCATCTGTTTCATCGAGCGCGCCATCCGCCGCGCCCGCCATGCCCCGATCGTCATCGCCAATCATGCCTTGGTGATCGCGCAGGCCGCCAGCGACTGGCTCGCCACCGACCAGACCACCGACACTCCGCCGGAGCGCCGCCTGCGCTATGTCTTCGACGAGGGGCACCATCTCTTCGATGCCGCCGACAGCGGTTTTGCGGCGCTTCTGTCCGGCCGCGAGATGGCGGAGTTGCGCCGCTGGATTCGCGGTCCCGAAGGCCGCGCCCGCACGCGCATGCGCGGGCTGGAAGAACGGCTCAAGGATCTGATCGCCGACGATGAGAACGCGCAGCACGCGCTGGAAGACGCGGTGCAGGCGGCGGGCGGTCTTGCCGGCGAAGGCTGGATGGCGCGGGTGACGGGCGCCGCGGCTCGCGGTCCCGGCGAGATTTTCCTGGCTGAGATTTATCAGCATGTCCGCGCTCGCAGCGAGGATCGCGACAGTTTCTATACGCTGGAGGCCGAAACGCATCCCCTGGGGGAAGAGACGCTGCGGGCGGTGATCGAATTGTCGCGCGCGCTGAAACGCATCGCCGATCCCCTCACCCGGTTAGCGAAATTCTTGCGCCAGGCGATGGACGAAAAAAGCGCCACCCTCGAGCCTTACACCCGCGCCCGGCTTGAAGCCGCGGCGCGCGGCCTGGACCGCCGCGCCAAGCTGGTGCTGCCCGCCTGGATGCGGATGTTGGAAACCTTGGAGACCGGGGAGATCAGCGACGATTTCACCGACTGGTTCGAGATCAGCCGCGAGGATGGCCGCGATTCCGATATCGGCTTCGAGCGTCACTGGATCGACCCGACCGTGCCCCTGGCCAAGGAGATATTGGAGCCCGCCCATGGCGTCCTGATCACCTCGGCCACCTTGCGCGATGCCGGCGCCGAAGGCCTGGACTGGCAGAGCGCCGAAGTGCGTACCGGCGCTCTGCATCTGGCGCAGCCGCCGCGCCGCACGTCCTTCGGATCGCCCTTCCGCTATGACCAGCAATCCCGCATCTTCATCGTCAAGGATGTGCCGCGGCGCGACGCCGATGCGCTGGCATCGGCGATGCGCGAATTGTTTCTGGCGGCCGGCGGCGGCGCTTTGGGCCTTTTCACCGCCGTGCGCGCGCTGCGCGAGACCGAAGCGCGCATCGCTCAGCCGCTCGCCGAAGCCGGCATCTCGCTGTATGCCCAGCATGTCGACCGCCTGGACACGGGCGCGCTGGTAGATCTGTTCCGCGCCGAGGAGAATGCCTGCCTGCTCGGCACCGACGCCCTCCGGGATGGCGTGGATGTGCCGGGGCGCTCGCTGCGTCTGGTGGTGTTCGACAAGGTGCCCTGGCCCAAGCCCACTATTATGCACAAGGCGCGCCGCGCCCGTTTCGGACGTTCCTATGACGATCTGCTCACCCGCTTCCGTTTGAAGCAGGCTTTCGGCCGGCTGATACGCGGCCCCGAGGACCGCGGCTGTTTCGTGATCCTGGAAAGCGCCACGCCCTCGCGCCTGCTGGCGGCTTTTCCAGAAACTACGCCGATCAAGCGCTGCGGTTTGGCGGAGGCGATTGGGGATATCCGGCAGTTCCTGGGCTGACCCCGGCCAATCGAGCGCCTATAACCCCCGGGAGCACCGGCCAGGAAAAGTGTGAAGCGTGCGAAGCACGCGGAACGGTTTTCCGTCCGGTCGTGCGAACAGGAAGACCATGAGTGAACTCCGCGAAATTCCCGGTCAGGACGCCGACGGCTATGGCCGCTATTCGACCGGCATCCTGCCCAGCCATATCCTGAAGCGGCTGATTGCCGCCGGGCGCGAGATCGCCGCCAGCGAGGAATTTACCGCCGCCCAGATCCAGCCTGCCAGCATCGACCTGCGTCTGGGCGCCCGGGCCTATCGGGTGCGCGCCAGCTTCCTGCCGGGGAAAAACGCAACGGTCGAGGAAAAGCTCGCCAGCGTCTTCATGCATGAAGTGGATCTGACGGACGGGGCGGTGCTGGAAACCGGCTGCGTCTATATCGTGCCGCTGCTGGAGCGGGCGGAATTTTCCACCCGGATTTCCGGTGTCGCCAACCCCAAAAGCTCGACCGGCCGGATCGATGTCTTTACCCGGCTGATCACCGACCGTGCCCAGGCCTTCGACCGGATCGAGCCAGGCTATCGCGGCCCGCTTTATGCCGAGATCAGTCCCCAAACCTTTCCTGCCCTGGTGCGCAAGGGCTCGCGTCTCAACCAGCTCCGCATCCGCCATGGCTCGCCGCAATTCAGCGACACCCAGCTCCGCCGTCTGCACGCCGACGCGCCGCTGGTGGATTCCGAGCCGGACATCGAGAATGGCCTGGGCCTTTCCATCGATCTGAAAGGCCATGCTTCAAAGGAGGCGCGCCGCATCGGCTGGCGCGCCAAGCGGCACACTGGCCTGATCGATGTCGACCGGCAAGACGTGCTCGATCCGTATCAATTCTGGGATTCCATCGAGGCGAACGAGTCGGGTCATCTCGTCCTGGATCCCGACGAATTCTATATCCTGGCCAGCCGCGAGCGCGTCGCCATTCCCCTCGATCATGCGGCGGAAATGGTGCCCTTCGATCCGCTGGTGGGCGAATTCCGCGTTCATTACGCCGGCTTCTTCGATCCGGGTTTCGGCTTCAGTCCCGGGACCGCACCTTCGGCGCGCGCCGTTCTGGAAGTGCGCTCCCGCGAAGTACCCTTCATTCTGGAGCATGGCCAGACCATCGGACGGCTGGTGTTCGAGCGCCTCACCGATCCGCCGCCGGAGGCTTATGGCGCCGGATTGGGATCCAATTACCAGGGCCAGGACCTGAAGCTGTCCAAACATTTCAGGTCGCCCTGATTCACGTCGGACAGAGTTACCGGTGACAGCAAAACGGCGTTCGTGTCGCCGCAGCGGCTTTCCTGGATACTTTAACACTCCCACCGACCCATATCGTCGCAAAGCGCACCGAATTTGTTGCTGAAAGTCCACATAGCATTGCCAAAAGCGCAGAGCTGCCCCGCAACCCTGTTGCGTCTTGGCTTCGCTCCGGCACAGTAATGCCACTCGCGGACGGACGGTTTGGGGAAACCCCGCGAGTGTTTGGTTCCGGATTTGGGGATCGGAGCCAAGGGTCCATTTTGAAGGGGGCAGTGTGAGGCGGCTACGGCGCGAAAGCAGCCGGCCGCCTCATAGTTTTTCTGGCTGATAGTTTTCCTGGCCTCCGCACCCCCAGCGGGCATGATCCCGCCCATGATTCTCAAAACCGAAAGATTGAGCCTGCGCCCGCTGCGCAGCGCCGACGCGCCCGCTCTGTTCGCCATCCTGGGCGATGCCGAAGCAATGAAATTCTGGGACCGTCCGGCGATTGCCCGCACCGCCACCGCGACCGAAATCGTCGCCAGCCAGCTCGCGGCGATGGAAGACGGACATTATCTCTACTGGACCGTCTGGCGGAATGAAGACGCCATCGGCAGCGTCGATCTGAGCGGGCTGGATTTCTCCCACCGCCGGGGCGAGATTGGATTTCTGTTCCGCCGCGATCAGTGGGGTCATGGCTATGGACGCGAAGCGATGGGCGCCCTGATCGCCCATGCCTTCCGCCAACTCCGGCTGGAGCGGCTGGATGCCAAGGTTCACGCCGCCAACCTGCCGGCCAAGAAATTGCTGGGACTATTGGGATTCCTGCCGGAAGGACGCCTGAAGGGCCATGTCCTGCGGGATGGCGTCCGTCACGACGTGGACGTCTTCGGCCTTTTGAGCGCATCGAAAATGAAAAACGGCGCGTAATAGACCGCGACCGACGCGAACCCGATCAGCACCAGTTCGCCGATATACCAAGGCCAGGGCGCCAGCCAGGTGAGCAGGCTGACATGACCGCCCTTGTCGCGCAGGAAAGCGTAATTGGTTCCCAGCGCCGTGTCGGCGACGCCCGCGACCGCGACATAGACGAGTGTCGCCGCGATCACGCGCGGCAGCGAAGCGATCACCGGCCTCATCCCCGTCCCCCAGGTCAGGTACAGCAGCGCCGCAATGAGGCCGGCATGGTCGAGCATGAAAAGAAGGAACTGAATATCCGGAAAGCCGCGGCCGACATCCGGCGTGATGACGCCTTGCACGGTGCCGCCGAGCCCCCAGAAATAGCCCAGCTCGTAGGCGCGCTGATTGCGGGACAGCAATGCGATGATCAGCGCACCTTGCGCCCAGTCGCACAAATTCAACGGCAACACGTTGCCCGGTGCCAGCCAGCCCCGCGCCCCCAGCATCGCATACCAGCCCAGCCAGCCCACGATCAGCAATGCCGCAAAGACCAGGCGAATGTCGCGATCGCGGGCCGGAACGCCGCGTACCCAGGCCGCCAGGAGCAATGGAACAAGCCCACTCAACGCCAGTGCGATGAGATGCGCAGGGCCAAACAGGATGAAGGGGGGCGCCAAACTTACTGCGGCATATGCAGGGTCATCAGCACCAGCGACGCGCCCTTGACGGCGGTGATCTGATGCGCCGTGCCGTGCGGCACCATGATGAAATCGCCTTTGGCGACTTCGGTATCCGCGCCACCGCTGATCGCGGCCGCCGATTGATTGGTGGGATTGGGGCGCGTGGGATTCACCATCTGCCCGCCCATGGTGATCGTGCCGGCGCCCTCGATCACGACCATCAATTCATTCTCGGTGTCATGCAGCGCGGCGGGTCCGGGAATCGGGCGATATTCCAGATTGGCGTGGTAGGTTCCCAGCGACAGGATCGGCTCGATGGTGGTGGGCGCATCGCCTTTGCGATCGGCCTTGGCCTTGGCGATCAATTGCTGCACCTCGGCCGACGAGGCGAATGTCTTGATCGCCGCCGGTGTCATTGGCTGCTGGGCGGCAGCGGGCACGACCAACAACGCGGTCAGAGCGAAAACGACAAATGATCTGCGCATGAAATTCCCCTCAAATTTGAACCAGAATAACCGGTCATAGAACGAGAATCACGGCTGCGGAACTGATGGGCCGGAAAGTTCTGGGAGACGGAAACTTTCCGGAACTGCGGACCCCGCGGTGCGGCTCAATCTGAATATCAAAACCAGCCGCGATCCTTTTTGCGCAAACGCGCCAACTGCCATGTGCCGATCAAGAACCGAGCAATTGCGCGCGAAACCATAGCGATATAGCCCATGATTGCGTTGTGTGCGCTGCAGCAAAAATTCCCGAATAGAATTGCTCGGGGCACGAATAAATCCAACTTTGCGACATTTATCCAAGTCGCAATTTCCCGGCATTTTACACGGCAAAAAGAGTGCTAATGCCTTCCGCGCGCGCGAGAAGAAAGCTATAGTCCGCGCTCATCGGCCATCTGGGGGATGTGGCGACAGCATCGTTGGGTGCTTGCCATGTTCGTCATCTGTGCAGCAAAAAACGGGGAGGTTACCTTTGGAACAAACTAACAAGAGCGGCTTCAATCGCAGGTCGTTTCTGAGAAATGCAGGCGTGGGCAGCAGCGTGCTCGCTCTCGGGCCTTTGGCGGCGTCACTCGCCAGCAGCACGGGTGCCTCCGCAGCCGCAGCCGCCGGCAAATATGATTTCGACAACATCGCCAATCGCGTCGGCCACGACAGTGTGAAGTGGGACGGCGGAATGCGCACCGAGCATGTCGATCATCTCGTCGCCGGCATGGGCATCGCGGACATGGACTTCAAAGCCGCGCCCGCCATCACGGCCGCTCTGCGCAAGGCGACCATGTATGACAATTGGGGCTATATCGACATGGCCCAGCCCGGCCGCAAAGCCTGGATCAAGAGCATCGTGGACTGGAACCAGAAGCGTTATGGCATCTCCGCCATGAACGAAGGCAATATGGGCATCACCACCGGCGTTCATGCCGGCATTCTTGCCACCATGCATGCCTATGCTCCGGTCGGCAGCAAAGTGCTGCTGGCGACGCCGATCTACAACGGCTTCTACGGCGACATCCGCGCCACCAAGACGGTCGCGAATGAAAGCCTGATGAAGTTCGTCAATGGTCGTTGGGAAATCGATTGGGCGGACTTCGAAAGCAAGGCTTCGATGCCCGACACCAAGGTCTCGATCCTCTGCAATCCGCAGAACCCGGTCGGCCGTGCTTGGACCCGCGAAGAGCTGACCCGTTATGGCGAAGTCTGCCTCAAGCACAATGTTCTGGTGCTGGCGGATGAAATCCATTGCGACTTCATCAGCAAGGGCTCGAAGTACATTCCGTTCTCGACCCTGGACAACAAGGACATCGTCAACAACTCCATCACCTACAAGTCCGTCAGCAAATCCTTCTCGCTGGCCGGCATGAAGGCGGCGTGGTTCTTCACGACCAATCCGGAAGTGTACAAGGCGACCGCCTTCAACAACCACGCCGATCTCAATACCCTCGGCATGGTCGCGGCGGAATCAGCGTATGCCGGCGGCGAAGGCTGGCTGAATGATTGCGTGTCCTACATCAGCGACAATCATCAGTTCGCCAACGAGTACATCAAGAAGAACATTCCGATGATCAAGGTCGGTCAGGCTCCGGAAGGCACCTATCTGCAGTGGATCGACGTCAGCGCGATCTCCGACAAGATCGGCGCCAAGAAGATGGCCGATGACGCCAACCAGCAGGCCCATGACGCCGCTGCCAAGATGGGCACGGACTATTCGGGCCGTCAGGCAATGGGCGAAGTTCGTACCCAGACCGCGGAAGACATGGTCCAGCATTGGCTCGCGAAGAATGCCTTCGTCCAGCTCAACGCCGGTACCACTTACGGCCTGGGCGGCGCGAACCATATGCGCATGAACATCGCCACCTCGCGCAAGACCCTCAAAGCGGCCCTCGACAGCATGGCGGCCGCCACGAAGAAGATCTCTGCCTAATCTCCCTCGGCTCTTCGGGGCCGTGTGACACCTGAAAGCCGGCTCGGACCAGATCGGTCCGGGCCGGTTTTTTATTTGGCCGATGCGATCCGTCGATCGCCGCAATATCGCGCCGCGGATCCGGTTCCGCGGCTTCCGCGCGATGGATGAAAACGCTATGTTGCGCCGCCCCGGCCCCGGGGTGGTCTGGGTCATCGACGGCGAAATTCAATCGAGGGAGTTCTTGGCATGAGAAAATTATTGGCGTGCGCGGTCCTGATGGCCGGACTGATCGGTTTGGCGGGCAGCGCCATGGCGCAGGACCTGCCGATCCCCGGTGTCGAGCCGGCGAAGGACCAGCCGGGCGCACACGAATATCCGGACCCCAAGCTGACCTACAAATTCGTGTTCGACCTGGCCGGCGGTCCCGACAGCCCCGACAAGGTCAATCCGGGCCTTCGCGGCGTGGCCCAATTCATCAACACGCTGGCGAAGTATAATGTGCCCGCCAGCCACCGCCAGCTGGTGGTGGTGTTCCACCAGAAGAGCACGCCTGCCATCTTGATGAGCGACGAGTACAAGAAACGCAACAATGGCGTCGACAATCCCAATATCGCGATGATCCAGGCGATGAAGAAAGCCGGCGTGGATTTCCGCGTCTGCGGCCAGGCCGTACTTGGCAACCATATCGACCCCAAGACCATCCAGCCGGAAATCCAGCTTGATCTGTGGGCCGGCATGACCATCCCCAACATGATGATGCGGGGTTACCAGCATCTGGAAATGTAACACGTGCCGAGACGAGAAACCGGGCGCGCGGGCAAACCTGCGCGCCCTTTTTCATGGATCTTTTGCGTGCTAAGAGGTCCGGCGCAGGTGTGGTTCAACGCGTTCGCGAAGGGCCGGTCGAAAACACCGGCGGTACATAAGGCGCCATTAAAAGCGCGGGTGTAGTTCAATGGGTTCGGCGCGCTTCGCCGGAGGCGAACGAAATGGTCCGGCGGACCATTTCGAGTGCCGAACGCCCGAAGCGCAAGCGAAGGGCCGGTCGAAAACACCGGCGGTACATAAGGCGCCATTAAAAGCGCGGGTGTAGTTCAATGGTAGAACGGCAGCTTCCCAAGCTGCATACGTGGGTTCGATTCCCATCACCCGCTCCAATGGCTTAGGCAAATTTGCTGGAACGGTTTTGCTGCGCTGTTTTGCGTCTTGATGCGTGTACGGCCAATTAAACGCTCAATGCTCTGCCCCTCAATGTATCCGCGTGTTCACGAGAGCCGGGGCGGTGAACGCCGTCATCTCTCCCGCCGACCGACCCGGGGAAGGCATCAGGCGTGCACCCAACGGCTTGTTCCACTTGTAGGCCAGCCAAGAGACGTCACCGATGATGCGGGCGATTTGCTTTTCGCTTGTGGAGCCTGCCAGGGGCACGGTGTCGACGCCGCCCGCGCATACCGCCGACCAGGCCAGGATGGAATCCAGCGAGAAGGTTCCTTCCGCCCAGCGCTGGGCCAGCACCTTGTCTTCCATCACCGGGATCATCAGCCCCGAATAGCCGGTGCGCTTGACAGGGGTTGCCTGCACGGCGCGGGTGATGATCCCCGCTGCCGTCATTGAGCCGGAGCTGCCGATCGGCGCGCCCAAGAAGGATTCGAATGCCGTGGCGATGGAGGCGCGGCCTGGCGCCGGCGTGGCATCGATCCCCTCATAGGTCCAACCGGTGGCGGCTGCGAGCTTCATTGCCACAGCCTCGGCCTCCTTCGTGTACCGCGACAGCTCCTCGGTCAGGTGCGCCTGAGCCTCCACCGGGTCGTGATATTTCTCGAACACGTGATTCACGACATTTGCCGTCTCCATGGCGATGGCGAAGTGCTTGCCCGGGCCATTATGCCAGGAGCCCGGATAGTAGGGGCCATAGGGTTTCATCATGGCGATGGCCGCGAAACCGAAATTGCCGTTGCCGTTGGGGCTTGCGGCGGCGATCTCGTGTATCGCGTGGGCGGCCACGCCGATGGCGCGCCAGTGCAGGCCCTTGTCGTCGCCCACGATGAGACTGGCATTCGTGCCGTTGTCGGCCAGGATCGCCGGCAGCAAGTCGGCGGCTGAGGTGTCATCATCGTCGTTCATCATGGCAGGCCCGACGTTCAGGGCCACGTGATCCTTGGCCGCCACCTGCTTGAGGGCGCCGATAAGGGCCAGCGCCTCCTCCCGCTTCAGGCCCTTGATGTACTGCGGGAACGGCTGGGTGGTGACGCGCCCATTCGCGCCTGCGAATCCGGCCTGGTTCAGCGCCGTCTTAGCCGCCGACAGGAATTGCGCCGCTTCGTCCATACGAGCGGCATAATTGTCCTTGTCGATGGTAATGAAGGCAGTCACGGCGCGGATGGCTGGTTTGTCCTGCACGATGCTCTGGGCGTGGGCCGTCACCGCCCACAAAAGGCCCGCAAGGCCCAGGCCGAGCCGCATAGCCAGGTTTAGATTTCGCCCGGTGCCGTCGACAACCCACTTCATCGATGCCTCCTCCAACGGTTTGCCACTTCATTAGTCGCGACGCCTATGCGCTGATATCAATTGCGTTAGGGCTTAGCGCGGACTTTATGAATGCGCGGGCATCGTAATTGAGTTTGATCCTGTTGTCGTCTCCGACATAGGTCTCATGGCCGGCGGGGGCCAGTGCCTAGCGCCCTTCTTTCGACGGGCGGGCCGCAGTAACAGAAAGACGCCCGGCCAAACTTGTGCCTTATCGTACTCGGTTTCGGCAATGCCCGTTCCTGGCGCGAGGTGGACCTGCCGACGCGAGTGATTAAGTTTTGCGCTCCATTCCTAACCGCTTGACCCGTTTGGCACAGAAATGACAGAGTTTTGCGCGTAACTCATTGAGCGGGCTTGGTTCAATCGAGCTTCCCAAGCTGCATACGTGGGTTCGATTCCCATCACCCGCTCCATTTTCTCCGATCGGCGCAATCGAACCCACGATTCAATTTGCGCGATGCTGCCGCATCGCTGGGTGGTTCGATTCCCATCACCCGCTCCATTTTCTCCGATCCGCGTACTAGAAGCCATCAGCTTTCCTTGGGCTGCCGGCATGGCCAATCGGTAGACGCGTGGCGTGCAGGCCATTCATGCCAGAACGTTCGAGCGCCTGCTGCCAGGTTATAAGCTCCTCCGAGGTCAGCGCATAACGCTCACACGCATCGCCGAAGCTGAGCAATCCGCCACGCACCGCAGCAACGACTTCGGCTTTTCTGCGGGCGATCCATCGCACGGTTTCGCGCGGCGGCATGTTATCCAACGTAAGCACACCCCCTTCTGGGCCAATAACAGGGCGCACGAAGGGACGCGCAGTTCGGTCCATTATGGATTTCCATGCCAGCACGCGACCCTTTTCAGGGGTCCTTGAATTCACGTCTTGGGCTCGTACTTGTCCATCGACAGTTCGGTGATCACATGACGGAGGTGATTATTCTCCCGCGCCAGTTCTGGCGCGCGCCGAACCCGCCCGCGCTTTCTGTTGCTTTTACTGACGATCCAGCACAGCAGAACAACCGCAAAAAAACCGATCGTCCAATAGGTGGAAGCCATGACAGTCCTCCCGATCGATCGCCGCGCTTCAAACGCCGCGAATTCATCGAGTTGCGTCCAATGCAAGAACGCATTGTCCACAACATCCACATGGAACGTTAACCAATTTGGATAGGGATGTCTGAGCAACTTTGCTCATCAGGGCGATTTTTTGCCGGCAGCAATGCCCAAAACGCATCCGCGATTTAGAAGGCGCGGCCGGAACTTTTTATGGACTTGGGAGTTACATCGCGCGGGCCCTCTCCCAAAGGATTACGCGGCTTGGGACACCGGCGATCTGAGTCCCGCATGGATAATCGACACGGTCATACCTTCCGGTCCGCTCGTCGCCAGGACCTGCGCATCAAGCTGATGGGCCAGCGCATAGACGATGCTGGTTCCCAGGCCGCCCTTCTCGCTCGCTTCCCCATTGTGTGTCATCCCAATGCCGTTGTCGGAAACAGAAAGCTGCCAGTCTGCATCCCTTACTTCATAGCGGACGGTCACCGCGGACGATTCTTTCCGATCAGGAAAAGCGTATTTCAAGGCATTGATAACAAGTTCGGTAACGATAAGACCGAGGCTGACGACGTTGGCGGAAACCATTGAACCCTTGTTGGCCAGCACGTTCAGCTTGGCGGGGCGATTATCATCGATCATCGATCTCGCCAGAGAATCGCATAGCTTCGTCAGATAGGGCGCAACCTCGACCGGGTCGTCGCGCCCGGAACTGTCCAAGTGCTGCTGCACGGCAGCGACGGACATAACGCGACGATGCGCATCTTGCAAGTGCAGGCGCGTCTCTTCCGACCTCACGGCGCGCGCCTTCAGCATGAGAATGCTGGCGATAATCTGCAGACTATTGACGATTCGGTGCTGCAGTTCCGCCAGCAGAATACCCTTCTGTTGCAACAGATCGTTGGTCTGGGTCTGAAGCCGCTCCTTTTCTCGCTCCACATCGCGCCGCTCGGTTACATCCTCGAAGCCGAGAAGTATGGTCGTTCTGATCTGGTCTTCGCGGGGAGTCCGGTGCGCATTCAGGAGCAATATGCGCCGCCCGATTCGAGGAAACTCGCACGCGACCTCGAACCCCTCGATGACGTTATATTGCGGCAGCGTTTGTTCAAGAAGCGCGCGCAGCGCGGGCGTGTCCCAAACACCATTGTCCAATGCGAAAAAACGCTGATTCTGCACGGCTGCTTCGTCGATCAGGAATGACCGCTGAAAAGAACCGCTCGAAAAAAGAATGTTCAAATCGTCATCAAGCACCAGCAAGGGCTCGCGAACCGTGCTCACGATCAACTGCGCCAGCGGGCATGCACCCGCGACCTGGTCGAACGGTTCTTTTATCAGAAGCATTTTATCAGCCACAACAAGCCAAGCCAATTGTTATGCCAAGGCGGCCGCCATGGCTGTACAATATTGCTCATGGTTGCAGTTTGGCCGAGGCGCTCATCCGGATTAAGAATCAATTCATCATAGCTGCACTGATTCGCGGAGCGCTGCTTCTGCGAAATTAAAAAGCGCATGCAATTTGCAAAGCGAGGTTCGGCAGCTTTTTTCTCAGCCCTTTTCGGACCCAATTTGATAACCGGGAGATTCTGCATTCCGATGGATGTTCGGCTGATCATTCAGCACGACGCTCAACAGCGAGCTATGGACCTCGATCATTCCGTTGTAGCTGATGAAACCCAATTTACGGAACTTATTCATGAAAAAACTCACGCGGGATCGCGTGGTGCCGATCATTTCAGCGAGCGTTTCCTGACTTACCTTTGCGATGATCGGCTCCGGCCTGCCTTCCTTGCCGAAATTCGCCAAAATGAGCAGCGCCCTGGCCAGGCGCTTTTCACTCGAATTGAAAAGCTGATCGACCAAATCCTCTTCGACACGCATCGTCCGCAGCAGGAGATGGCTTACGAACATCTCGGAAAAAGCCGGCTCTTCGTGAACGGCGCGCGTAACGACCTCCTTATCAATCCGCATGATGTCGCACTCCGTCATGGTCACCGCTGTCGCGATGCGCAACCTTTGCCCGGTCAGACTTCCCTCACCGCAAAATTCGTCCGCTCCAAGAATGGCGACCACGGCTTCCTTGCCGTGCTCGGAAACGACTAGGATCTTAACTTTGCCTTTTTGGATGTAAAAAACCGAGTCGGCGACATCGCCCTGAGAAAAAATCTTCTGGCCCTTGTCACAATTGGAAATGGTCCGGCCGCGGCCGACGCTCGCCAGAAACAGAGCCGGATCAAATGACGCTCCACGTTTCAATCGGAAACCTCCATGATTTTAGGGCCGTCCGTAGCGAAAATTTGCAATAACGCCGCAACTTTTTGCGGACCGCCTATGACCAATACAAAGCTCTTCTCGCCAAATAGATGAACTACCCTCCTCGACGGACACTTGCCGAGGACGCAATCGCGCGCTCATACGTGTATGAACAAAGCCGCGAAATTCGCGGCATTTGAAAATCCAAAACAATTTTAGCGGGAACTCACGCACAGACGCAGCGCTTATGAAATAACGCTATTCATACTGACGGTGTTCTAATTTGTGCAGCAGTAGGCTTTAGATTCAAGTCGGTTCAGAAGATTTTCTTGCCGATCTCGCGCTTAGGGACAAATTCCCAAAAATGACACCTCCCATTGTCGACGTTCGCGCCGAAAACTATTCCAACGAATGGTCTAAGCGGCCAACGGCTCCACACCGCCAGCGGGAGCCAGCAACAGCGGAAGCTGGATGCGGATCGTCGTTCCTCCCCCAACCGGGACGGATCGCGTCAGCGTGCCGCCCAACTGCCGGACGAAGATAGCCACATAGTCGGAGCCGCGCTTCTCGGGAACCTCGCCCGCAATTTTTTCCTTGATGCCGACCCCGTCATCGGAAATCACGAGCTCGATCTGATTTCCGATTTTCTCGACGCCGAGAAGCACATGGCCGATGCCGCCATTGGGGAAGGCATGCTTGATGGCGTTGGTGGCCAGCTCATTGACGAGAAGCCCGAAGGGGACTGCCCGATCCGGATCGATCTCCAGCGGTTCGGATTTCACGCGAATTTCGATGCGGGATTGGTCGCCGATCAGGCTTGCCGACATTTGCTTGGCGATTTCGTTCAGATAGGCGTCGATGGCGATGCTTTTTCCGCGGCTCGATTGCGATATCACGTCGTACAGCTGGGCAATGGCGCCGATGCGGGACTGCATGGCTTTCAGTCCCGGAACGCTGGCCGCGCTGGTCCATCTTATTTCATAGGCAATCAGTCCCACCACGATCTGCAGATTGTTCTTGATGCGGTGGGAAACCTCGTTGGTCAGCATCAGCGCATCGCGCTCGCGCTGCTTGCGGTCGGTAATGTCCTCGAAAACCAGCAGCATGCGGTGGCTGTGATTGCCGGGTTGCTTGATCTTGCGCGCATTGAGATTGAAAACACGGCGACCCAGTCCCGGGAAGTCATCTTCAATCTCGAAATTCTCGATTGGTTTGTTTTCGGGCAGCACCTTTTCCATCAAACCCCGCAGGGCCGGAACGTCCCATTGATGCTGGCCGAGTTCGGAGACACGACGTCCATGGGCTTCCGCCTGGGTGATCCCGAATATGGTGAGAAAGGCCTTGCTCGCCGTCACGATGGTCATGTCGTTTTCCAGCACAACCAGCGGGTCACGAATGGTGTCGACGATGCTTTGGGTCAATTGCCAATTGCGGCTGCTTTCCTTGCGCGCCGCGCGTTCCTCGCTGACATCCTCGATGGCGAGCAGGATAAATCCGTCATGATCGCCCGGCCGGAATATCTTGCGAGCATTGACCAGCATGGTGCGGCGGCCGATGACCGGAAAATCATGCTCCACCTCGAAGCCTTCGACCGACGCGCGATGGGGAATCACGCTTTCCAGCAAGGTGCGCAGGGCGGGAATATCCCATTGCCGGTTGCCGAGATCGTAGATCAGGCAGCCCTCGGTTTCATCGGCGCTTGTCCGGAATGTCTGATAAAAGGCGCGATTGGCGGAAGAGATGTTCAGGTTCCGGTCGAGAACCAACAGCGCGCTGGGAATCGTCTCGACGATGTCGCTTGCCGCAATGTCCGATACAGCCATTTTTCCTCATCGATGCCGCGAGCAAGTCACGGCTTGCCGCTATGCCGCGAGCAGATTTTGAACCGAAATTCCCAATTGATCCTCGGTATAGGGCTTGGGAAGGAAGTGCGCGCCAACGGCGAACAAGCCGCGCAGCTTGTCCGTCACGGAATTGGCCGTTGTGTACAGAACGCGGACCTCCGGGCGCAGCAGGATCGCTTCCCGCGCGACGTCGCAGCCGCCATGGATTTCCGCCTTAAGGTAGATGTCGGTGAAAAGCGCATCGATGTGGCGGCCGGACCGGAGATGGGCAAGAGCCTCGGGAACGTCACAAGCCGAGAGGATTTGATGGCCCCAATCCAGAATCATCGATTCGGCCATTTCGCGAATGAAAACATCGTCTTCGACGACCAGGATCACTGCCATTTCAAAAAAAGCCCTTTGCCGCAGTTACGGTTGTTGGCTGGGGCGTTGAGCGCCGCAGGGTCGTGCTGCCGCTGTGCGGGGCACTGTTTCAACGCTTCGGAGGGATTTCGGTTCCGCCCAAGGACGCCCTATTTAACCTTTTTCTGACCGATCTTCCTCGAGCGCCACGCGATCCGCTCCGCCGAACATTTTGGGATCGCTGGACCTGGTTAACAGCCGAAAATCGGGAATTTTTCCCGAAATTGGCTTTTCCCGGCCCCACGCTTCCCGGAGTATAAGAAGCAGCGTATTCGTTCGGACCCGCAATGTCGCTGCAATTTCGCGTCCTTGGCTCCATCGCTCTCCTGCTGGTACTGGCGCTTTTGTGCGGCGGCGCGTTGCTGTCGCTCCACGCCCGCTCGGTGGTGGAAGTCGAAGTGCGTACGGCGTTCCAGGGCGCCGAAAATTCGGTGCGCGACACCCTGGAAAGCGATGTTCAGCACACCGTCACCATGCGCCAGGTCGTTTCCAGCTTCGAAGGCCAGCGCCATGTGCGCGCCGCCCTGGTCAATGAAAAAGGCAAAGTGATCGTCGGCTCGGAAATCGGACGCCTGAAGGATCCCGCGCCGCTCTGGTTCGCGCGCCTGATGACGCCGCCCTCCATGTCGGCGCGCTTCAATATCAACCTGCCGCAATATCCCTGCGTGGTGGTGCTGACCAGCGATCCGCGCAGCGAGATCGCCGATGTGTGGGACCATGCCCGCGATGCCTTCACGGCGATGATCCTGTTCTGCGGCGTTACGATGGCGGCCGTGTCGCTGGCGGTCGCCTACGCTTTGCGTTTTTTCCGGCAGTTTCAGACCGGCCTGCTGGCGATCTCGGACGGAGGTTATGACGCGCGGCTCGACGCCAAAGGGCCGCCGGAATTCGCGGCCCTGGCGCGCGGCTTCAATCACATGGCGGCGCGGCTGGCGGCCCTTTCCGAAAGCAACCAACGGCTGGAGCAGCAGATTCGCAGCGTTCAGGAAGAGGAACGCGCCGGCATCGCGCGCGATCTGCATGACGAAGTCGGCCCCTATCTCTTTGCCATCCAGGTCGACGCCAATGTGGTGGCGAAATCTCCGGACCCGGAAACGCGCAAATTGGGCGGTGCGATCCGGGAGGCGGCACTGCATGTCCAGAATCACGTGAAAGAAATCCTGCGCCAGCTGCGGCCGGTCAGCAGCCTGGATTTCGGGCTTGAACCCGCCATCGCCGATCTCATCGCATTCTGGTCGCGCCGCCATCCCGATATCCGTTTCGAGCGCACCGTCGCCAATACACCCGGGCTGGACCGGCGAGGCGAGGACGTTGCCTATCGCATCATACAGGAAAGCATCAGCAACGCGGTGCGGCACGGCAGGCCGCAGAAGATCCAGATCGCCGTCAGCGACGAACCGGATCGGGTCACGGTCTGTGTCACCGATGACGGCGACGGCTTGAATCAGAATGGGCCGGCGGCGATGAGTTTGGGCCAACTGGGCCTGGCGGGTATGCGCGAGCGTCTGCGCGCGCTGGGCGGCGGACTGACGATCGAAGAAACCCCGGGCCAAGGCGTTTGCATTCGCGCATTTCTTCCCAAGATACGAAAGCTGGAAATCGCGTGAGCCGGATCCTGCTGGTCGACGATCACGCCATTGTGCGCTCGGGCATCCGCCGCCTGCTGACCGGGCTTCCCGCCCTGCGGCTTTCGGAGGCGGCCAGCGGCGAGGAAGCCCTCGAACAGGTTCGCGGCACCCGCTTCCAGCTTTTGATTCTCGACCTCAATCTGCCGGGGCTTGGCGGCCTGGAATTGCTGCGACGCCTGCTCAAGACCGATCCGGCGCTCCAGATCCTGGTCTTCTCGCTTCATACCGAGGCGATCTATGCCACCCGGGCGATGGAAGCCGGCGCGCGCGGCTTTGTCAGCAAGAATGCCGCGCCGGAGGAATTGCTGGCGGCAATCGATACGGTACTGACCGGCGGCACCGTCATCGAGCGCGACATCGCCAACGAAATGGCCGTGCATGAAATCGGAGAGAATGCCTATCTGCGCCCCCTCACCCAGCGCGACCTGGAGATCCTGCGTCTTCTGGCGGAAGGCAACAATCTCAATCAGATCGCCGATGCGCTCGGCATCGCCTACAAAACCGTCGCCAACACGCTCAGCCGCATCAAGGAAAAATTGGGCGTGAGTCACACCGCCGATCTGATTCGCATCGCCATCGGCCGCGGCTTGACGGATGTGAGCTGATTTCGTTCGCCGAGCGGGAATTTTTCCCGGAACGCGCAGGCGCGACGATCTTCCCGAAGGAATTATTCCCAAACTGACGTTTGGGCATTTCCCGCACTTTGCGGCGGCGCCGGGCGCTCATAAGGTTTTCGTGTTTCCGTCAACAAGGAGAAACTGATGACCTGGAATACACCCCGCGTGATCGAAATCGCTGTCGGCATGGAAATCAATTGCTACGCCTGCGCCGATATCTGATTTCACGCGAATGACGGACGGGGTCGCCGCCGTTCAAAGCGGCGGCGACCTCGTCGCCCTCTTTGCCGGAGTTTCCTTGCTTCATATCCTGGTTCTTGGCGCCGCGGCCGGCGGCGGCTTTCCGCAATGGAACAGCAACGATCCGACCGCGCGGCGCGCCCGGGCGGGCGATCCCAGCACACGACCGCGCACGCAATCCTCGATCGCGGTCAGCGCGGACAACAGGCGTTGGGTGCTGTTCAACGCCTCCCCCGACCTGCGCCAGCAGATCAACGCCAATGCCCAGCTTCAGCCGGACGCGGATGCGCCCTTGCGCGCCAGCCCGATTGCATCGGTGGTGCTGACCAACGCCGATATCGATCACGTTGCCGGCCTGCTCAACCTCCGCGAAAGTCAGAAATTCACGCTCTATGGCCACGCCCGGGTACTGGATGTGCTGGCCGGAAACAGCATCTTCAACGTGCTCAATCCCGAATTCGTCACGCGCCGCGCCGTGCCGCTGGATCAGGCCTTGACGCTCAAAGACGGCAATGACGCGCCGCTGGGCATCGGCCTGCGCGCCTTTGCCGTCCCCGGCAAGGTGGCCTTGTGGCTGGAGGACCAAACCGCACGGGATTTCGGCACCGCCGATGGCGATACGCTAGGGCTGGAAATCCGGGACGAAGAAGGCGCGTCCTTCTTCTACATTCCGGGCTGCGCGGCAATGACGCCCGAACTACACGCACGCCTCCAGGGCGCATCGCTGGTTTTTTTCGACGGCACGCTGTGGCGCGACGACGAAATGACCGCGGCCGGCGTCGGCACGAAGACCGGCGTGCGCATGGGCCATATGAGTTGCGACGGCGACCGGGGCGCGATCGCTGCCTTTTCCGGTCTGGACGTGCGGCACAAGATCTTCATCCATATCAACAACACCAACCCACTCTTCGTCGCGGATTCGACCGAGCGAGGCATCGCCGAGCGCGCCGGATGGCAAATCGCCGATGACGGCATGGAGATTTGGTTGTGAACAAACTCTTGTCGCGCACGGAATTCGAGCAGCGCCTGCGCGCCATCGGCGTGCTGCGTTATCATGATCGGCACCCCTTTCATATCAGGCTGCATGAAGGCGGGTTGAACCAGGGTCAGGTACAGGCTTGGGTACTCAACCGGTTTTATTACCAGAAATCCATTCCGCTCAAGGATGCCAGCCTGATCGGCCGCGCAGACGACATTACGCTGCGCCGCGAATGGATAAACCGGATCACTGATCACGATGGCGCCGCACCGGGGGAAGGTGGCATCGAACGCTGGCTGATATTGGCGGAAGGCGTGGGCCTGGATCGTGACTATGTCGCCAGTTGCGCCGGGGTTTTGCCCGCCACCCGCTTCGCCTGCGAAGCTTATATCCGCTTCGTGCGCGAAAAGACGCTGCTGGAAGCCGTTGCCTCGTCTCTAACCGAGATGTTCGCGCCGGTGCTGCACAAAACCCGGATCGCCGCCCTGTTGGAACATTATCCCTTCGCCAACGACAAGACCTTGGCCTATTTCCGCGCCCGCCTGGTGCAAGCACCGGAAGATGTGGCTTTCGGACTGGCCTATGTGCTGGAGCACGCCGATAGTCGCGAGAAGCAGGAGCAATGCCTGGGGGCGCTGAGCTTCAAGACCGATGTCCTGTGGAGCCAGCTCGATGCTCTCAACCATGCCTATGTGACGCCGGCGGTGATCCCGCCCGGCGCCTTTGTGCCAGGGGATCGGGCGTGAACGGCCGGGCCTTGATCGATCTGGATTCGACGCCCCGCCTGGCGCCGCATATGCGCCTGCGCCATGACAAGGCACGGGAGCAATGGACCATTCAGGCGCCCGAACGCAGCTTCGTGCTCGATCAGGTTGCGCACGCCATCGTCTCGCGCTGTGACGGAATGACGTCTCTGGGCGCCGTCGTGGATGAGCTTTGCGCCGCCTTTCCGGGCGCGCCGCGCGAATTGATCGAAAAGGATGTGATCACGCTGGCCCAGAATTTCGTCGACAAGAATGTGATGCAGACATGACCAGTCCGGAACCACCGCTGGCCCTGCTGGCGGAACTGACGCATCGCTGCCCGCTGCAATGCCCTTACTGCTCCAACCCCCTGGCACTGGAAAAGGCCGCGAATGAAATGCCGACCGCCGATTGGTTGCGCGCCATCGACGAGGCGGCGGCGCTTGGTTGCCTGCAGGTGCATTTTTCCGGCGGCGAACCCACCGTGCGCCGCGACCTGGAGCAGCTGATCGCAGGCGCGACGGCGGCCGGACTCTACACCAACCTCATCACTTCGGGCGTCGCACTGGATTCCAAGCGTCTTGCAGCCCTGGTCGCGGCAGGGCTCGAACATGTCCAGCTCAGCTTCCAGGATTCGGATGCGGCGATCGCCGAGCGGATCGGCGGTTATGAAGGCGCCCATGCCAGGAAACTCGCCGCCGCGAAATCGGTGCGGGAGGCGGGGCTGCCCCTGACCGCCAATTTCGTGGTCCATCGCCAGAACCTTCATCACCTGACGGAGATGCTGGACATGGCGGTAGCGATGGGCGCGCATCGCGCCGAGATCGCCAATGTTCAATATTATGGCTGGGCGCTGAAGAACCGCGCCGCGCTGATGCCAAGCCGCGGCCAGCTTGAAGAGATGACGGCCATGATCATGGCCGCGCGCAAGCGGCTGGAAGGCGTGCTGGTGATCGATTATGTGGTGCCGGACTATTATGCACGCCGCCCGAAATCCTGCATGGGCGGATGGGGCCGGCGTTTCCTCAACATCTCGCCATCCGGCAAGGTGCTCCCCTGCCATGCGGCCGAAAGCATCACAGGCATGGCGTTCGACAATGTGCGCCAGCGCAACCTGGGAAATATCTGGCGCGACTCCGAGGCTTTCAACCGCTTTCGCGGTACCGGCTGGATGCCGGAACCCTGCCGTGGTTGCGACCGCAAGGAACTCGACTGGGGCGGCTGCCGCTGCCAAGCCTTCGCCATCACCGGCGACGCGGCAAGGACCGACCCCGCGTGCGGCTTGTCAGAGGATCACGACCGCCTGGTGGAACTTGCGACAGACGAAGCGATAGCGGCCGCGGATGGATTCATTTATCGCCGCTATGGCGCGGCCGGCGACTTACGGACCTGACCTGATTCAAAATTCGCGGATGCTTCTTTCATCACAGGCGTCGAAAAGCCGGGCGTGTCGGCCAAGCGCGCAACGCTTCGGCCGCGGCCAAAACATCGTCAAACCCGCCCATGATATTGAGAGAACTGGCCCAGGTCGCGGAGATCACGATGTTAAGTCCATGGATTGCGCCGGAAACACTGGCCTCCCTTAATCAGGGTTTTGTCGTGGCCATCATGCTGGAGGCGAAAGACGGCCACGCAGAAGCGCTGGCCGAGATTCTGCGGGTCATGACGCCGCCGACCATGGCCGAGCCGGGCGTAAAATTGTTTCTGCCCTATCGCTCACCTGCCAATCCCTCCCTGTTCTTTGTCTTTGAGCTTTATGTGAATGAAGCAGCCTGGGCTGCGCATGAAGCCACGGAGCATTTTAAGATTGCAGTGAAGGAGATCCTGCCACGAGTCACCAGGCGCGAGCGAATTCCCTTCGTTCCGTTTCTCGCGGCTTGAGAACGTGGCAATGCGAAATTTTCTTAACCCGGCGAATACCAGCGCACGAAATTCTCCTCGCCGCGCTTGCTGAAGGATACCATCCGCAGGCGCGGCTCGCGGACCGCCCAGCCTTGCGTCACCGCCCGCGCGAGAATTTCCGCACCTAACAGGCCGGCCAGATGATGCCGCCGCTCGCTCCAATCCATGCAGGAGCGGCACAGCGGACGCTTGCCCCCTTCGAGGTTGGCGATTTCAACGCCGCGCTCTGCCAGAAACGCGCGCCCCTTGCGCGTGAGATGGACCGCGCCGCTGCGCCAGCAGAGCACGCCCGAGGCCAGCCAGCGGCCGAACAGATCGACCGCCAGGCGTCCGCCCAGATGGTCGTAGCAGGAGCGGGCATGCCGCATGGCGTCATCCTTGGGACCGGGCCGGGTCCTGAGATGCCCCGCTCGCGCCGCCACCGCGATCAGGGCCTCGATGGCATGCGCGACATCGGGTTCGGCAAGATCGAAATAGCGGTTGCGGCCTTGTTTGCGGACATTCAAAAGCCCCGCCGCAACCAGCTTGTTCAAATGCCCCGTCGCGGTCGACGGCGTTACCCCCGCCTCGCGCGCCAAATCGGCGGCCGACAAAGCCTGGCCCGACATCAGAGCCAGCACCATGTTGGCGCGCGCCGGATCGCCCATCAGGCTGGCGACGATGGCGATGTCCGGGCCGTATTTCATCGTTTGACGATAACCAAACGATCCCCGCCTGTCGATTTGCGCGGGCTCCCGATTCCACCGTTCAGCATGATGCGCGGGGAACGCAACCCCGTCCGTCCGATTTGAGCGCAAGAGCGGGATGGCCGCATGGCGCGCGCCGCTGCTATCGTCGGCCGCATCGTTGGGGATTGAAGCCGATGTCGTCGCATGGCACCGCGCCCCGAATGGGCGCACCGGAATGGATCGCGCTGCTGGCTTTGTCGACCCTGTGGGGCGGCTCGTTCTTTTTCTACAAGGTACTGGTGGCGGAATTGCCGCCCTTTACCGTGGTGCTGGGCCGGGTGAGCATCGCCGCCGTGGCGCTTCATCTGCTGTTGCTGGCGCGGCGCGATCCCTTGCGTCTGACGGCGCCATTGTGGGGATCGTTCCTGGTCCTGGGGCTGCTCAACAATGTGATCCCGTTCAGCCTGATCGCGTTCGGAGAGATGCGCATCAGCAGCGGCTCCGCTTCCATCCTCAACGCCACCACGCCTATTTTCACCATCCTGGTGGCGCATCTGCTGACCCACGACGAGAAACTTACGGCGCCGAAAGGTCTCGGCGTGTTGTGCGGCTTTCTGGGCGTGGCGGTGCTGATCGGCCCGTCTGCGTTTTCCAGCCTTGGCCGGGGCGATCTTCTGGGCGATGCAAGCTGCCTGCTGGCCGCGATGGTGTATGGTTTCGGCGCCATTTACGGCCGCCGCTTCAAAGCTATCCCTCCGCTCAAGATCGCCACGGCACAGGTGACTGCAGCGACAATCATTCTGATTCCTTTGGCGGGGTTGGTGGATCGGCCCTGGACTTTGCCGCCGCCATCGCCGGGGGCCTGGGCGGCCTTGCTGGCCATTGCGCTACTTTCCACCGCGTTGGCCTATCTTCTTTTCTTCCGCATCCTGGCGGTGGCCGGGGCCACCAATCTGGTGCTGGTGACATTCCTGCTGCCCGGGAGCGCCCTGGCTCTGGGAGCTCTTTTTCTCCGCGAAACGATCACCTTGCGGGCCCTGATCGGCCTGTTGCTGATCGGCCTGGGATTGGCGGCAATCGACGGCCGGTCCTGGGGTGTGGCGCGCCGCCTGCTGGACGGGCGCTGATATCCCCCGCAAAATGACCGCTCGGGGGTGGGATAATGTCGTGACCAGCCGTCTCCGATCCGTACCACCAGCAGCCTGACAAGACTGGGCCATCGAGGAGGCGTTCATGCGCAAGAATATCCGGACGGGAATTCCCCGTGCCTTGGCGGCTTTGGCCGTTTTATCGTTTGCAGGTCTGGCGGCCTCTCAAGGCTCCGCTGCTGATCTTGCTTCACAGGTTTGCGATGCGAAGGGCGGGAGCAATC
>JAZKAH010000002.1:0-578625 GCA_040389245.1 Pseudomonadota bacterium
GATTGCTCCCGCCCTTCGCATCGCAAACCTGTGAAGCAAGATCAGCAGCGGAGCCAGTATTCACGACAGCCGCCAATCCCATTGCAACCACAACAAACGCGAGCTGCTTGAATTCTGTTCTCATGTTAATTCCTCGGAATGCTGACTCTATGTGTGAAGAAATCGCCTGCCATTTCCGAACGGGAAATGGCGGGGCTGATTCGAAGCGTCCTTAGTAGCTGAACCTGACACCCACACGATATTGACGACCGATCGCGTCATAGATATCGGTGCGCGTTGCGGGCGATAGGAAGGTGCTGCCTGCCGAACTGGTGGCAATGACCGGCGGCGGCGTGTTGAAAGTATTGTCCACCGCCATATAGAGCTGCACATTCTCATTCCAGCGATAAGATCCCCTCAGATCCATATATGCGACCGTCGGTATGGAATTGTCGTCTACATTTAGCGGCCCCCATGTATTCACCAGCCTGGCCGATCCGATATAGCGGCCTTGAAGCGTTCCTTGCCAGGGGCCTTCGATATAGGTCGCGGAGGCGGTCGCCTTGAATTTCGGGACGCCGCTGGGCGAGGAGTCGCCGCCCAAAGCGCCGGCATAGTCGCTCGTAATGCCGAGCAGGGTCTGAGTTTGCTCATCCGTGTAATTGCCCACCAGACGCAAATTCATAACGCCATTCAGAATACTCCGCGTGTAGTCCGACTGGAAATCCAATCCGGATGTGGTGGCCGAAGCCGCATTTAGTGGCGAGACAATGATCGAAGATAACGCGCCGCCGGGCCCTGCAAAAACCAATTGCGAGCAATAGAATTGGTTGCCGGCATTGCACTGCGCCAGTTCGGTGGTCGACCCGGTTGATGCGATAGCGCCCTTGATATTGATCGAATACCAGTCCGCTGAGAGATTGAGCCCTTCGATCCAATGCGGCGTCACGACGATGCCGCCGGAAATAGTTGTCGATTGTTCCGGCTTCAATGCGGCATTGCCAACCGAAACTGTGAAGAAGTTTACATTCTTGCCAGAGTGGGGATCGATGCCCTGGTTCGAGGTCGATGCACCCGCGGCAAACAATTCCGACAAGTCAGGTGCGCGAATGTCATAGGACCAAGTGGTGCGCAGGCGGACATCGTCCGTGACCTGGCTGGTCAGGCCCAGTTTCCAAGTCTCTACCAGACCACTGGTGGAATAACTGGTGATGCGTCCGGCCGCGTTAAAATCCACGGACTGAACGAACGAGTCTTTCAGGATCGGCGCGTTCACTTCGGCGAAACCCTCTTCAACATTATAAGAGCCCTTGAACGGCGCGAAATTACCGACCGTCAGAGCTTTCGCGATGGCCAGGGCACTCGTCGTGTTGACGCCGGCTTCCTTTCGGTATTCACCGCCGAACGCCACGGCAACGGGGCCCGCCGGCAATTCCCAAGGAAGCTTGCCCTGCATCGAGGCCGAAGCGACATCTTCGTTAAGCACAATCTGGCTGAAGTCATTTTGTTGATTTACATATGCAATGGCGCTCTTGGACGCGACGCCAACGCCAAAGACATCGAGTGGTTGGCAGCCATTGGCCGGATTGGTCAGCGTGGATCGGCAAGCAATCGTTCCCACCGCAAGCCCGGAGGTTCCTACATTGGCGGTCGTCACGCGAACAGCGTCGACGGCATTGTTGAAATTGCCCGTGACCATGTCGCTCAGCAATGTCTCGCGAACCCGCGCCGTGCCGTGCTGGTAATAGCCGTTCCAGGACCAATCTTCGCCCAGCGAACCATCCAAGCTGAAGACACCGCGATAGATGGTGCGCTGGGTCTGATTGACCGGAATACCGACACTATTCTCCAAGGCGCCAAGGGAAAGATCATTGGTGGAGATATTGTTGACGTTAAGCGTGCCCAGATTGAAGCTGGTGACGCCAAGCGCCGCCATCCGCGCCTGAATGGTTGGATCGAGAAAGGCATTGTCGTTATGGATGACGACACTGCCAAATTTGTAAGCCGGCGAACTGGGCACGATTACGACGGACTTGCCGTAATTCAGCTGGAACGATGCCTGGATATCTGGCGTGATCTTGTAGCTGCCATAACCAAAGCTTGTGACGTTGCGGAAATTTACCGACATCGGGTTGAGCGTTCCGACGATGGTGTCGTTTGTACCGCCATTGGCATAAACGCCCGACACATTGCCGGCCACATATGGCGCAGGCGTACCGTTGGGGCCAACGAACTGGATTCCGGCCAGCGCATTGGCGCTCCCCGCCACCGTACCTGCGGGATTTCCCGTGATCACGCCGCCGGAGGTGGCCTGCGCATAGCCGACATTGTCGGCATGGATCAACTTGGGCTGGCCGTTGGTGGCAGTATAGGCCGGGTTATTGACCAGCTGGGTGTCGTGATACCAGGAGCGCTGCTGCGGATAGATGATGTTCGGGCTGTCCTGATATTGCGCGTTGAAAATCAGATGTGCGCGATCGTTCAGGAAAGAGCCGCCCCATGTCGCCTCGACCTTCCAATTCTGGTGATCGTCCTTCCAGGAGTCGCCACCTTCGACATTGGCCTTGAAGCCTTCGAAATTCTTGTTGAGCACCAGATTGACCACACCCGCGACCGCGTCCGAGCCCCATGCCGCCGAGGCGCCACCGGTGACGACATCGATACGTTGCACCAGGCTGGACGGAATGGTCGAAAGATCGACACCGCCGGTGATGTTGGATTGGACGACCCGCTGGCCATCGACCAGCACCAGGGTCCGCAGAATACCCAGATTGCGCAGATTGATGAGATCTTCGCCGGCATTACCGGCCGCGACATTGATGGCGGTGGCGCCGTTCGACGGCCCGGACGACGCGCCGAAAGAGGGAAGCTGGCGGATCGTATCACCAATATCGGTGTGAGCATCCCGTTCCAGCTGCGCCGTCCCGACCACCGTGACGGGCGTTGGCTGCTGATAGCCCGCCACATTGATGCGCGAAGCGGAGACCACGATCGTCTCGCCGGTATCGTCGGCTCCCTTGGCCGCGTCCGTTGGCGCTGCCGTCACCGCGCGGGCCGGAAGTGTTTCCGCAACGCGCACAACCAACCCATCGCTCCCATCCGGAACGGCGACCAGGTTGGTGCCGCGCAAAAGATTGTTGACCGCCTGCTGGCCCGTCATCTGCCCGTTCAGCGCCTGAGCGCGCATGCCGGAGACGGAATCGGACGTGAAAAGGATATTCTTTCCGGTCCGCTCAGCCACGGCCTTGAGCGATATGGAAAGCGGCTGCTCCGGCAGCGACAAGTTCACGCTTTGCGCGTATGCAATTCCGCTGGATAAAGCGAGCACCGCAACGCCGACAGACAGACGCGCGCGCAAGCGCGTCATTTTGTGATCAACCATTCAGTGCCCCTTTTTTGTGACGGCATCGAACATCTGCCATCACACGATTGACGCACTGCAAGATGGACTCCTCACCCCTTCTGCATGCGATCGTCATCGCTTTCGATTTCGATGCGATCCCCATAAAGACGTGCTTCAACTGGCAGCAGTTTGACTAGAGATCGCGCAAAGATCTCATTGTCTCCGACGCGATAGATGCCGCTCACCTTGAAATGGCCCAAACGCTCATCGGCGAGCCGGATTTTGACGTTGCTGTAGCGGTTCATTTCATAGACCGCTTCACGCAATTCCGAATTCTCGAAGACCGCCTTTCCCGATTGCCATGCCAGCAGAGGCACCAATTCCGGCTTGTCCAGTTTGGATTGCCTGTCCGACGGCGCGATCAGCCTTTCGCCCACATTCAGAACTCTCGGCTTGCTCGTGGCCTTCTTGTTCTTGATCGCCGCGAAGCCCTGAATGAGAACGACTGAAATATCATCGCCCCGGCGGCAGACATCGAATGTCGAGCGCTGGCCCATCACCGTTTCCCGGCCCATATCGAGGGCAAATGGCCGTCTCGCATCCGATGCGATGCGGCAATTGACGCGACCATATTTGAGATCGATGGCCCGTGCTCGGTCATCGAAGCGCACTTTCAGCTTGGTATCCGTGTCCAGAAGCAACTGGCTTCCGTCGCTCAGCGAGACGTGCTTCTGCTCACCGACATCCGTCTGATAGACCCCGGCTTCCGCCTCGCGCATATAGAGAAGCCCGGAACCGGCGAAAACGGCCCCGAAAGCACTTGCCAGAACGGCCCGCCGGTTAATGCTCCGCTTTTCTGGCGCAGGCGCGCCGATCCCGACCCGCGGCAGCGAACCGGTGCAGTCCCACATGGCGTTGACGACTTCAAACGCCCCAGCGTTCGCAGGGTCGGCCCTCAGCCAATCCTGGAATGCCAGCTCGTCCTCAACGGAACGGTCCTCACCCCTGAGCCGTGCAACCCAGGCTGCGGCTTCCGCTTTCGCGTGTCGCGCTTCCGGCTGAAAGAGGTTCATTCACCAGCCCTCGGCCCACTCGGTCAGAAACAGAAGCGCTTTCGAGATATGTTTCTCTACCGCGCTGGTGCTGATGCCGAGCTGGGTGGCGATCTGGTGGTATTTTAGATTCTGCAGACGATGCATCAGAAATACCTCGCGTGTACGCGGAGTGAGATGTTGCAGCCCTTGCTTCACCCTCTCCAGACGCGCGCGCGCGGCAATTACCTCATCCTGCAGAGGCGCGTGATCTTCGATTTCCAGACGATCAGACGATTCGCTCAGATATTGATCGCGGCGATAGCGGTCTATGGCCAAATTTCGCGCGGCCTGAATCAGAAACGCGACCGGATCCTTGACTTCGTTTTCGGCACGGTAGCGATGTAGTCGCAGATAGGCTGAATGCAGCAGGTCTTCCGCATCGCGGCTGTTGCGGGTGCGCCGCGCAATCTGCTCCTTTAGGTCGCTCCAAGTTTCCCTGCCAACCGGGATATCCGTCATGATTGCCCAACTCTTGCACACGCCGCCATGTGCAACTCGGACACAAAAATTTTTTGCGCGCCAGCGGTGGGGAGTCGGCGATTTGGCGAAACGCGATTCCCGAACGATGCATTTGCTCAATCCGCCGCCATGCCGCCTAGCGCCGCAGCGCAGGCTTTGTGCAGATATTCTACAGACGGTTCTGCGTATTCATGGGCGCCGCGCCGAACACGCGAATAAGACCACGGCTTTCCTCGAAAAATTTGGTTGAGGTGGCTTCCCACACCGGGATTGCTGGCAAATAGGCGATCGGCGGTAGCGTCAGATCATCGCACGGCAGAAAAACGCACGATCCAAAATCAGTGGATGGCGGACGGCACGTCGATGTGATTGGCGCCGGGCTGGCCGGGATAATATTGGCCGAGGCTTGCGGGCGCATTACAGCTCTTGGGCAAACCAGCCACGACCTGTTCGCGCACCGCGATGAGGGAGATGGTGGTCATGGCCTGTTTGCGCAGAGCGGCCACTTCGGCGGCTTTGAACGGCCTGGCGTCCTTGGGCGTGCTGCCGGCGCCTATGCCGAACACCACAAAATTCACGAGATCGGCCAACTCCTGAGGGTCGGTGATCCGGGAATGCGCGACGTTGGGGAGGCGAATGAGGTATTCCCGCCCCTCTTTTGTGCACATGAAATAGCCAACCCGGTCCTTGAGAACGGGAATGTCGGCAGGCGCGGAATTTCCGTCAAAACCATGGCAGCCGCCGCAATTCTCGGTGTAGTCCGATTGCGCAACACTCATTCTCATGGGATCCGGCGCGGCAGCATGCGTAAGGTGCGAGCCCGCAAGCAACAAGAGACCTGCGGAGATGATCGCCAACCCCGCCGTTTTCATGGGATGACCCTGGCGGCTTGCAAGGCGTTGCGGGTGGTGGCCAAGTCTGTCGGCGCGGTCACGGGCTTTGCGCGCCCGGCTTTCAGCTCATCCGCCGCGAAGCTCACGGCTTTGGTTCCTCCAAGCCCGGCGACATAGGTGAGAATGGCGGCGAGATCGTCGTCTGCAAAAGCGGAAAAATCCGGCATGACGCCAACGATCTTCTTTCCATCCACGGTGACCGTACCACTCATGCCATTCAACACCAGACTGACGAGAAATTCCCGTCCCTGGGGCATCGCGGCAATGACTCCGGCGCGGCCAGCAAGGCGCGGGAACTGTCCCTCTACGCCTTTGCCGCCCACCTGATGGCAGATGGCGCAATTGTTGTTGAACAGCTGCTCCGGCGTATCCGCCTCGGCGGCGCCAGCCAGCACGCCCAGCAATGACGCCGCAAGCACCGCTAGCCTCATTGCGCCGGACCGACCAGTACCGCCGTCGAGCAATGATATTCGGTATTCGGCACGCCGAAGCACCAGATGACATTGTTGTTGGTCTGCGGCACATAGATCTGCGTCTCGCGATCGGTTCCATCGCATTGGCACTGGCCGCTGGAGGGCTTGCCGCAGCAATCGCGATAGGCGATCAGGTAGGCCTTGTTGTCGTCGGGATTGAGGCAGGTGCCGACCCAGGACACCGTGGAAGGCGAAGCCCCGGCCGGGCAGGTATGGATACCGCCACCCGAACAAGTGCAGAGCAGCCCGTCGATCGCGCAATAGCGCCAGTAATCGCATTTGGTGTCATCGGTGGTCTGGGCGTTGTGCGCGAAATGGGTGCGCGCCTCGATGCCGCGTTCCGCCGATTTGCCCGAAGCCGCCGGAGCGGCGCTGGCGCGGCCTACCGGAAGCAGTGGAAAGACCGGTGCCGCGACCATCGCCAGCCCTAGGCGCGAAAGCAAGCTGCGGCGTGATGTGTGACCGGCAAGCTTGCGGAGCAGCTTTTCGCTTATCGCGTCGGCGTCGAATTTGGTCATGACATTCCCCTTCGGATTCAAATTTTCTTCAAGCGACTTTGGATTTTAGGCTGGCCAGATAGTCCTGCACCGACACCACGCCCATCTCATGGCTAACGACCAGGCTTTCCAGATGTTCGCGGCTGTTCACCAGGCCCTTCGACAGGATGGCGCCGTCATCGCCAATCAGCACCGCGTGCGGGAGCTTGTCGACCTGGAAGAGACGGCCTGCTGCCGCATTGTTGATGAAAGGCAGCCCCTCGATGCCGGTGCGAGCGATCATGGCGCGCTGATCGGCCAATTCGTCGTCGCCCATGAAGATGATGTCAAGATCCTCACGCTTCACAAAATTTTTGGCGACCGGGATAAGCTCCTTGCAAATCGGGCAATGGGGCGAGACGAACAGCAAAAGCTGCTTGCGGCCTTTCGCAAGGCCCTTGCCGATGGCGATCTTTGCACCGTCGATGGACGACAGATCCAGCTTGGGCGCTTTTTCGCCCACCGCCGGGCCCCGGGCCGGCGTCAAGGCGCCAGCCGGGGCCACCCGCATGTGCAGCACGCCGATCTGGCGTGCCAATGCCACCAGCGCGACACCCATGCCGAGGATGACGATCCAGCTAAACACCTGCGCGGCAATCAAGGCAGTCATCATGACAGGACTCCAGCATCAAAGGGTTGTTGATCCAGGCTCGGTAGAGCGGCGATGGCGTTGATCAGCAGGTAAGAGAGAAAGAATGAAAGCCCCGCACCCAGGCCGATCGGCCACAGCGCGGTTGACCGACCGGCGCCAACAAGCTCGACAGGGATGAGAAGAAAGGTGAGACCGACATTCCGGAACACCAAAGCGGGCTTCAAGGTCTGTCGCAAAAAGGACTGATGGCATCCGCAATCGATATGGCTGCGTCCCCGCCGAATATTGACCGCCATCGCCGCCGCGAAAAGCAGCAGCAGCGCCATGCCCCCCACCGCGACCACCGCGGGCACCACGCCAGCAAGCAGCAGCCCTCCCAGCAGCAACTCCACCGGCGGCAGCAGCAACGCGGCGGGTTTGATCAGCGCATCCGGCAGGAGCCGGTAATTGCTGATCACGCCTTCCAGAACGCGCCAATGACGAATTTTCTGGATAGCCGCCAGGGCGAATACCAGCCCGAGGCAGACGCGTCCCGCCAGCGCGGCGATGATGAGGAAATTGTCCAGCATTTCCCGCTCAGGATTTGATGAACAGATTGCCACCGCCGGCATGTTCGATCTCGCGATCTTTCTTCAGCGTCGTGCCGTCCAGCACCAGTAGCTTTCCGGTGCTACCCGGCTCACCCCGGCCACCTTCGCTGATGAGGACCTTGGGATTGTCACCCTGGGTCACCTGAATGCTGCTGCCGATTTTCTTGTCGGGCAATTCTGCCCGGCGGATCAGCTTGTGGGTAGCGCCATCCAGTATCCAGACTTCGGTACCGGCGGAGACATGGGTCCAATACTCACCCAGATGCATCAGCACATAGATGCGATTATCGGCGTAATGGACAGCAAAGGGCTGGCTGCCGCCGGGATACCAGGCGACCGCGAGAGGCGCAGCTTCCGCTTTCTTCATTTCGGCGCCTTCCTGGATCGACCAGGGCTTTTCCGGCGTCGTGGTCGCACCCAAGCTCGCCTGATAGATCAGGCCGGAATAAGTGAGGAAAGTCGCCTTGCCGGTTTTGGGATCGGAGACGGAATTGTCGTAGATCGGATCCGTTGTGGCATTGAAGAAAGGCTTCGAGCGCACGATGCTTGCTTTGCCTGCGACGAAGTTGACGGAGGCCAGGGAGCCGTCGGAGCAGAGCGACGAGAACCCACCGACGGCATTGACATAGATCCCTGCGCAGCCGGGCAGTTCAACCGTCTGCTCCACCTCCTGCTTGCCAATATCGGTCACGATCACCGACGAAGACGGCATCATGTTGTAAACGAAGGCATGGCTGCCATCGGCGCTGACCTGGAAATTCTGGATATGTCCGCCCACGATCATGCGCCCGGGAATCTTGATTTCCTTGACGACTTTCAAGGTGCTGGTGTCCCAGATCGTCACGACATCGTCGCGAGCGCCGCGATTGCGGTGGGCGTAAAAAGTCTCGGATGTATAAAAATATTTGCCGTTGGGATCGATGGCGAGGTTGCCACCGTAATTGACCACTTCACCCTGCATCTTGCCGCTGTCGGTATCGAGAACCAGCATGCCGCCATTCTGGCCGCTGGTGATGACCCAGTGCGGACCCATCGGCTTCATGGTGGTGACGTCGGAACGTTCATTTTGCGGCACGACACTTAAAGTGGCGGCGGGCTCGCCGAATACCGGTGCCGCCGCGAAGGCCGCCGCCGACAATAAAAGCATCCCGGTCAGTGATCGTTTCATCGCACACCCCTTCTTCACGCCTTGGCGCATTAGCTTACCGACAGAGACGCGAGGGAGAACACAAGCCCCACCCGGTTGGAGTGATTTGCAGGTGATAAATTTTGAGGTTGGTACAGCGATAGGCTGCAACGTCCATTATTTGACCAGTAGTGCGGCTGTTTAATCGGCATTGCCCAATAACTGAGCGTAAAGACCGAACCGTCGTTCGATTTATCTGGCTATATAGCGAGGGAGGGCAGGCGTGAACACGCCCCGCCCGCTTGCCATATTCGTCTTTCCAGACAATTTTTATTCATGCGCGAGACCAGAACCGTCATGGGCATGCGTGCCAATATCGTCGTGCAGGACGCGGCAGCGCGTGCTTGCGATCTGGATTTGGCTTTTGCCGGATTGTTGGCCGCGGACTGCCGCTTCAGCCCATTCAAGCCTGACAGCGAGGTTTCGCGCTTCAATCGCGGCGAAATCGCAGCCGATGCCCTGACCACAGAAATGCGGGACGTTCTGGCACTGGGTGAACGGACCAGACGCGAAAGCCATGGTTATTTTAATATGACGCTGACTGACGGGCGCACCGATCCCTGCGGCATCGTCAAAGGCTGGGCGGTCGCCCGCGCGGCACAGCAACTCGAGGCCATGGGATATTCCGATTTTTATGTCGAGGTGGCGGGGGACATTCAGTGCCGCGGCGGCAACCGCCTGGGAAGTCCTTGGCGCGTCGGCGTACGCAATCCCTTTGCGACCCATGAAATCGTCAAGGTCATTTGCCCCGGCAACGCCGGCATCGCGACATCCGGCAGCTATGCCCAAGGACAGCACATATATAACCCTCACGCACCAGAGGACCGGCTGGATGAAATTCTCAGCCTCACTGTCATCGGTCCTGACGCGCAGGAGGCTGATCGCTTCGCCACCGCTGCCTTTGCGATGGGTCGCGCGGGGCTGGATTTCATCGAATCGTTGCAGGGTTTCGAAGGCTATGAGATCGATGTGGGTGGCATGGCGCGCATGACCAGCGGGTTGCATCGGTATCTGACGGGCCGTCCGTGAAACGTGTCAGGCCTGCGCCGACCGCGATGCAGATTGCAAGCCGTTTTGTCCTCTCGCTCGGCCTGGCCGGGGCGTCCGCCTTGAGCTTCTTTATCCACCACAAGCACCCGACCCCGGCGGCGCGCGTCCCTACCCATATGCGTGGCGAGAAGCCTAATGTGAAACTTGCACCGGCGCCCCCTACCCCGCCCCGCACGACTGACATTTCGACGGCTGCTGCGGAAAATTCGTCACTCACGGTGCCGCCCAGCCTGGGTGCAAAAAGGAAACGAGAGAAAGCAGCACCCGCCGCGGCACAGCCGAATCCAATTCGCAAGCATGCGTATTTCTACAATGATGGGGAATTCGTGGGAGCGCCTGTGGATGTCGAATACGGCCTGGTGCAGGTGAGCGCGACCATCCGCGACGGCTGGATTACTGACATCAAATGGCTGCAGGACCCAGAGGACATCGATCTATCGCGGCAAATCAATCACGATGCCATGCCCAGGCTGACGCGAGAGGCTGTCAAGGCACAGAACGCTGAGGTCGATATGATATCAGGAGCATCTTTTACCGTGCTGGGATTTCGCGCTTCGCTTGGTACCGCACTGGCTCAGGCGAGCAAAAGTGGGACGGCGCCGTGAGAATTGCGGGCTTGGACGATTTTCTTGCCAGGCGCACGCCCGGACGAGTGCTTCTACATTACCTAAGTGCGATTCTTGCGGCCGCGATGACGCTGTCATGGCTTGGCAAAATTCCACAAAAACCTCCGGCCCTGGCCTTTACCGCCGCATTGCTGCTGACGGTCTGCTGGGCGGCCAACTGGGTCTTTGCCAAGGCCTATGGAGCCAGAAGCAATCTCGATTCCGTATTTATCACCGCCCTGATTCTGGCCTTGATTGTCCCACCAGCCGCGCCGAACGAGGTTTCCGGCCTTGCGCTGCCGATTTTCGCAGGACTGTGGGCGATGGCATCAAAATACGTTGTGGCGATCGGTCGCCGGCATATTTTCAATCCCGCCACCTTCGGCGTGGCCGCGGCTTTGCCTCTTACGGGCCATGCCGCGAATTGGTGGATCGGTACTTATTTGCTGTCGCCACTGATTCTGGCGGGCGGTCTCGTAATCATGCGCAAAATTCGCTGCTTGGACCTTCTGATTTCCTTCGGTGCAGCCGCTCTCGGCATTACAGCTTTTACTGCTTTCGCGGGTTATGCCTGGATTTTCATCTGGGAGACGCTTGCCCGCTCAGCTTTTCTTTTCTTCGCCTTCGTAATGCTGACAGAACCGCGCACCCTGCCTGTTGGGCGACGCTGGCGCATCGCATTCGGTACGGTCGTGGGAATCCTGTACGTGCCGGCACTGCATTTCGGCACCCTGCGTTTTGCCCCGGAAACCGCATTGCTGGTGGGCAATCTGTTCGCTCTGGTCGCCAAATGGCCAAGACAAAGACTGTCGCAACGTCGACGCTTGAACGCCACTCCACAGACTTCCGTCGGTAGAAATTGATCCACCGCTTTGTCCTCCCGTCTCGGAATTTATGCTCTACGTGCCATGCGTCAGGCGGACTTTCTTTCGACCAGCATATGCCGATTGATCGGCAGGCTGCGAATTCTGACCCCGGTGGCGGCAAAAAGCGCGTTGCATAACGCGGGGGGACCACCCTGCACTCCGGTTTCGCCGATCCCCCCGGGGGCTTCCCCGCTATTTACCAAGTGTACTTCGATGTCCGGTACTTCGTTGATCCGCAGCACCCTATAATCATGAAAGTTGCTTTGCTGTACCCGACCATTCGCGATGGTAATCTCACCGAACAGAGCCGCCGTCAGGCCGAATACAAGCCCGCCCTGCAGCTGGGCAACGATGGTGTCCGGATTGACCGCCGCACCGGTATCGACCGCCGACACGATACGACGCAATTTCACATCGCCATTCCGATCGACTTCTGTTTCGCATACGGTGGCGACGAAGCTGTCGTATGAAACCTGGGCGGCGATTCCGCGCCCCACACGGGCAGGCAGCACCCCGCCCCAGCCTGCTGCCCGGGCGGCAAGTTCGACCACCGTCTTCAGACGTGGTGCTTTATCCAAAAGCGCCAGGCGGAACGCCACAGGATCTCGCCCCGCCTTGTGAGCCAGCTCGTCGATGAAGCTTTCGATGGCGAAGACGTTGTTGTTATTGCCAACACCGCGCCAGAACCCGGTCGGCACCGCGGGCGGCTCGACCCGCACATATTCCAGGCGCAGATTGGGAATCGCGTAAGGCATATTGATCGCACTGTCGACGGCGTCGACATCAATGCCGTGCTGAAATCCGCTAGGCCGGATCCGCGCCATGACCGCCGACCCGGCTATGCGGTGGGTCCATCCGTTGATCCTGCCATCCTTCAGCGTGGCGGCCAGCAGATTGCGGTACACCGGACGATAGACGCCCTGCTGGATGTCCTCCTCGCGGGTCCAGATCACCTTGACGGGACTGTCGACATGCTGGGCGACGCGAACCGCCTTCACCACCATGTCGCCTTCCAGCCGGCGTCCGAAACTGCCGCCCAACATGTGCTGATGGACGATCACTTTTTCCGGCGGGAGGCCCGCCACTTTTGCCGCCCGCGCCTGCATCCTTCCCATCACCTGTGTGCCCAGCCATATTTCGCAGCCGCCGGGCGTCACGTGTACCGTGCAATTCACCGGCTCCATCGGTGCGTGGGCGAGGAAGGGCAGCTCATAAGCCGCCTCCAGCATCTCGCCTTCGCCCAACGCCTCGTCGGCATTGCCGGCCTGCCGAGCGGCCACGCCCCGCTTTCCATCGGCGCGGCGCAGATCTTCCCAGATGTCCCGGGAATCGAGCCGACTGTTCGGCCCCGCATCCCAGGAGATGTCGAGTGCGGCAAGTCCCTGTTTCGCCGCCCATGTATGATCGCCGACCACGGCGACGAGATCATCCAGCACCACGACTTGGCGCACGCCAGGGATCAGTTTGGCCTTGCTCTCATCGACATGGCGCACTTTGCCGCCGAATACGGGTGACGCAGCGATTAGAGCGACCTTCACACCGGGCGGCATGGCATCGATGCCGAAGCGGGCCTTGCCGTTGACCTTGTCGGGCGTGTCCAGGCGCTTGATAGACTTGCCAATCAAGCGGAACCGCCCTGCATCTTTGAGTGGCGCGTCCAATATTGGCGGGCGCGCGCCAGCCCGGCCCGCCAGTGCGCCAAAAGGCAGCCGCCGCTCGGTGGCGTCATGGATCACCGCGCTATCGGCCGTTCTGCAGCTTTCGGGAACGACCCTCCAAATCTCGGCCGCCGCGGCTACCAACATGGCGCGCGTGTTGGCGCCGGCCTGGCGCAATGGCGTCCAGAAGGCGCGAATGGAGCTGGAATTGCCCGTGACCTGGATCCCGATAATGGGATTGCGATAGACCTTGTCGTCAGGCGGCGCGTGTTCGAGAGTCACGCGCGAAAGGTCGGCATCCAGCTCTTCTGCCAGGATCATGGCGACTGAGGTGTAGACGCCCTGTCCCATCTCCACTTGCGGCATGATCAGCGTTACATTGCCGTCCGCTGCGATGCGAATGAACGCATTGGGTGCGAAGGCCGCCCCCCCCGCATTCGCGACCGGCACGCTAAAGCCAAGCAGCAGGACGCCTGCGGTACCGGCGCCAAGCAAATCGCGGCGCGATAGCTCGGTACGCTCGGCGATGTTCCTGGCCAACGTCACCTGCCTTCGCTCGCCGGCCCGGGCCTGCGAACGAATAATAAAAATTGGGCTCGGATCTCTCCGAACCCAAGTTGCCGTCCTGCGGGGATCACATGGACGGAAGGGAACATGCGCCCTGAGTGCTCGCGCCACCCCGGCCTATTTGGGCGTTAGTTTCAGCAAGCTGCTGCCATCGGTCAGCACATAGAGCGCGCCGTCCGGTCCGACGCGGACATCGCGGATGCGCTGGTCGAGTTCCGTGAGCAGAGGCTCTTCCGACAGAACCTTGTTGTCGGCGGACAATGTTATGTGATCGAGCATTTTGCCGCGAAGCGTGCTGACGAAGAGGCTGCCTTTCCATTGCGGAAACAGGTTGCCATAATAGAACACCATTCCTGACGGCGCGATGGTCGGATCCCAGTAATAGCGCGGATCCTCCATGCCATCCTGATGCGTGATGCCGTCGCCGATCACAAAACCGGGATAATCGATCCCGTGAATGACGATCGGCCAGCCGTAATTGGCGCCCTTCTTGATAAGATTGAGCTCGTCGCCGCCGCGCGGACCATCTTCGACTTCCCAGAGCTGGCCCTTGTTGTCGAAAGCGATCCCTTCTTGGCTGCGCGTGCCGATCGCCCAAATTTCCGGTAGCGCGCCTTTCCTGCCAATGAACGGATTGCCCGGCGCCGGCTTGCCGTCCACTGTGATGTGAATGATCTTACCCAACGTATTGTTTAGATGCTGCGCAACCATCCATGGCGGCGGCTGAAGCTCGATGCTGTCCCGGTCGCCGATAGGAAGGAACATGGTGCCATCCTTGGCAAAGGCGATACGGCTGCCCTGCTTGGACAGATAAAGATTGTCCGAAACGGCGGGCTTGGCCGAGAAGATCACTTTGACGTCGCTCAGCGCCAGATCGGCCTCATCGAGGATCGCGCTTGAAACCGACATCGTGTCCTGGTCGCCATCAGGCGGCGAGGACACGCCCTTGGGCGCCACGGGGCGATCATAAACAAAGAAAATGCGATGGTTTTGGGCGAAATGCGGATCCAGGGCGACATCCAGCAGGCCGGCCTGGGTGCCGGTATCGCTCAAGCGCGGGACATTGCTGAGCGGCTGGGAGATATTTCCCTGGGCGTCCACGATGACCATAGTGCCGAGCCGCTGGGTGATCAGCATTTTTCCGTCAGGCAGGAACGCGACGGCCCAGGGACGAACCAATTTGTCGGTGATGGTCGTGACCTGATAGGGCACGCTGGCGTGATAAGGCGCGTGGGTCTGGCCGGGAAAATCGGGCGCATCGTCCTGTTTCTCGGGCCAGCGTGTATCGATCGGCTTGCCTTCTTCCCTGCGCCAGGTGATCGGCGGATATTGCGGCAGGAGCATCGGGTTGGAATGAGCGCGAGCGATCAGATTGCTGCTCTTTCCCCCTCCGCCCGCAGCCGCGGCGGCGCCGTTGCCATAGTTGGTCGCCAGATAATTTACGATCTTGGGAAGCTCTTCGTCGGAGATCTTGGCTCCATTGCCGATCATCTGCTTGACGGTCGAGGACCATTGGCTGGCATTCATGTGCTTTGCCGTGACCGTCGCCGCGTCATGGCATTGCGTGCAGGACTTCGCGACGAGATCATGATCGGCACCCGGCGCGAAATCATCGGCTCGCGCAACAGCGCTTGCCGATGCCAGCATCGCGGCACTCAAGAGTAAAACGGACGCTTTCGTCATTTCCTTCGAGCCGAAAACTCTCCGGCCTCCCCTGATATACATGTCGTGGGCTAAAGCGTCCCTTTGGGCTCGGCTATGGCGCGATTCAAGCAGGCGTGCATGAATCCCGCCGCATAGGCCGGATATGTCAGGGGTGCGCCGACCATTTTCGGCGTGTGGTCGAAATGTATGACCCCGGTATAGTCGATATCCACCAAGGTCTTCATGATCTTGTACATGTCGTAATAGCCATTGTCCTGAAACGTCTCATGGAAATGGGGAACGCCGTTGACCGGCGGACTCGAAATATTGCGGAAATGCACTTCACGATATTTTTTCAGCGCCCAAAATTCCTTCAGCGCCGAGAGCGTGTCCTTGCCCATCAGATCGCCGCCCTCGTTCCAGATGCCGCAGCACATCTGGATGCCGACATTCGGACTGTTGGCGGCCGCGAACATGTTACGGATATGCTGATAATTGTTCAGAAAGCGCGCCACGCCGCCAAGGCTTTCGATAAGCGGCGGGTCGTCGGGATGAAACGCCATGAACACGCCGGTTTCTTCCAGCAGCGGGACCATTTCCTTGACAAAATATTTTTTGAAGTTGCCCATCAACTCGTCATAGCCGTACTTGCGGCCATAATAGAGCGTATCGACGCCGCCAGCAGGTTTTACATAGGATGCGGTGCCAAAGCCGGTGCCACCCTCGCCATGGACATTGGGTGATGCGGCGTCGAATTCGCGGGCTGTCGCCCCGCCGCGGACATCGACCTCGCCGCTGCCCCAAAGTCCCGTGTTCATGAGCCGGCCACCGGTATAATCGAAGCCGGCCTTGGCCGTGTTGCGAATCCATGTCTTCGCGACTTCCATCGACTCAGCCCTGCCGGGCAGATCCAACATCATGTCGATAAGCGGCTTCTCCGCCTTTCCGCCAATGAAGTAGCGGAAATCGTGAACTGTTATACCCGCATCGGCATAGCGCTTTTTAACGGCGAGCATATCCTCCGGAGTCATCATCTCCCGCACAGGGCAGTAAACGTATTTATACCCAACCTCGTTGAGGAACTTCAGGTCGTCGTCGGTTGGATTGCTGGTCCAGGATACGATCAGTTTGACGCCGGGCGTGCCCGCCAGCGAGTCTCTGGCAACCGCATTGGCCGCTCGAATGTTACCCAGCATTGCCGCCGCCGCTGCACCGCCTGCAGCGATCGTTGCCAATGCCCGCCGAGAAACTCTTCCGTTACGCAGGAAGAATTCATGATCGTTTGGCATGGACAATCCCTTTCCGCTGGATTCGAAGCTTGTCAGTTTAGCCGCAATTTGACGCCCGCAAGGAATTGCGTGCCAATCTTGTCGTAAACCGTACCCGCCTGCTGGATATGCTGGAAGCCAAGCGTATCCGGGATAAGGGGCGGATTGACGTTGAAGACATTGTCGGCACGGACCCAGAGCTGCCAGGCGTCCGACAATTGATAGGCCGCGGACAGGTTCGTATAGAACCGGCCATTGACGGTATTGTTGTTGATGGTCTTGGCACCAGCGGCGACCGTATATTTTCCGCTGTAGAGCTGGTCGAAGACGCCGCCCGCGACCCAGTTTCCCGTCACACTGAGGGTCCAGGGATCGTTCAGATAAATGGCATTCAAGTTCCAGCGCGTGCGCGGATTGGAGCAGGCACCGACGCATCCCGACTCGTCCACCGGGATGCCGCTGGATCCCGTTGAGATGTAGTGATCCACATAGGTACCCAGGAAATGCAACATCAAATCACCGGCCCAATCTTGGTTGATGCTGTCCAGCCCGAACCGGTAACTGGCCTCAAGGTCATACCCATCGGTCTTCAAAATGGACGCGTTGAATTGCGTCAACAGCACCGAGGAGATGATGCCAGAAGCGGGATCGAAGCTGACAGCCGGACAGAATTGGGTCTGGCCCGCAAAGCAATTGTTGACGATCTGTTGCGCCGAGTATCGCGTCAGCACCGACGTCATCTTGATATTCCAATAATCGACGGAGATGTTGAAGCCATCCAGCCAGCTGGGTGTATAAATAACGCCGCCCGTGATCGTGTCGCCGATTTCAGGCTTCAGGTTCGGGTTGCCCGTGCTGACACTGGTGGCAACAGCCTGCACACCGGTGGTGGGATTCTGAATGACGCCGCCGACACTGACATTACCGGCCTGATACAATTCTGTAAGATCGGGAGCCCGGATGTCATGCGAACGCGTTCCGCGCAAACGGATCTCGTCGGTGGGCGAGTAATTGAGCCCGACTTTCCAGGTCGTTACCCCGCCCGAGGTCGAATAGCTGGTCAGGCGCACCGCCGTGTCCACGTCCAACGCCTGTGCGAAGGGCAAATTCTTCGCCAGCGGCGTGTCGACCTCAAGATACCCTTCCTCCACGGAATAGGCGCCTTTGAACGGTACCTGGTCCCCATTGCGAAAGCCCGATACAGCAGAGATCGGATCGCTAGTGCTGGCGGTGGTCTGGTGGCGATATTCAAAGCCCGTGGCGACCGCAACCGGACCGGCCCAGGTAGAGAATGGCTCGCCATGCAGATTGGCGGACGCATCGAACATATCCATTTCCGCCTGAACCCGGCCAGTTCCCATCGTATAGGCCGTCACAGCGGGCGTGACCGTATTGAGTCCGAACAGGTTGACCGGCACGCACCCATTGTTGGGATTGGTCAAAGTGGAACGGCAGACCGGTTGACCGGCCGGTATATTTGCGACGCCACCCACTGCCGGATTGCGCACCGAATCGACGGAATTCAACCAATTCTGGTTGATCTGATTTTGCCCCACAGTGGTGACAAACATATGCGCGTCATACTGGCCGCTCACATCCCAGGCCCAATCCGTCGAAAGGACATTCAGGTTTCCCTTGACGCCTACCGACCCGTCGTAATCGTCGTTGCGGCCGTAAGTCAGGTCGCGGCCATAGGCCACCGGAGCCAGGTCAATATTCGACCGACCCAAGGTGAAGGACGAGATATTGTTCGCGGCAATGATCGACTGAATCGACGCCGGAATGAATGCATTCTGCGCGGAGATGGTGAGATTGCCGCTGTTGAAATTCGGCACGATGGGATAGAAGGCCGACGATCTCGCGTAAAGAAATTGCGACCAAACGCTCACGTCATTGGTCACATCGTAACTATCATGGACCAAGACGTTAATGCGGTGCTCGGAGGCCTGAAGGCCCATATACTGGGCTTGGTTGCTGCCGTCGCCGCCAACCATGTATGTTCCGCCGGCGAACTGACCCAAGGCAAATGGTTCGGCGACGCCGCCAGTACCAAACTGGATATTGGTGAGAGCATTGGACGTTCCGCCGCTTGCCGTCTTCGCTCCCAGGATGACGCCGCCGTCAGTCATCTTCGAGGCTACCGCCCCAGTCACACGCAACAATTGCGCGCAGCCGCCAGCGCCCGTCGGACAGCTTGGATTTGACAGGACCGCTGCGCCGCTGCGGCCCCAGGCACGTGAGCCCTGGGGATACACGCCCGATTGATTGAAATAGTCGGCACCGATGACGATGTGACCACGTCCGCCGGCGAAATCGCTTCCCCAGGCGGCCGACGTCGTCATCGTCACGTCATCACCGTATGCGGATTCACCCGCGCCGGCCTTCGCGATGAACCCATTAAGGGTCGTATTGAGAGTCACATTGACCACGCCGGCTACGGCGTCCGAGCCGTATGCAGCAGACGCTCCGCCCGTAACGACGTCGATGCGCTGAATTAGCGAAGCCGGCAGCACGTTCACGTCATACCCGCCGCTGACGCTGGTGAATTCGGTGCGCTGGCCGTTGACCAGAACCAGGGTCCGCAACGCACCCAGATTGCGAAGGTTGAAGTTCGAGGCCCCAATGCTAAAGGCGTCCGAAGCATTCTGATTGGGGGTCAGCGACGGAATGTCCCGCATGATGTCGACAACATTCACCGCCTGCTTCACCTCGTACTGCAATGGTGAAATCTCTGTAACCGGCGTCGGCGTCGTAAAGCCGGGCGTGCCGATGCGGGAGCCGGTCACGACGACCTGCTCCGGCGGTGCAGAAGCAACGGTCGTGGCTGGCGCCTGCTGCGCATATGCCGAGGACGAAAGAACCGCACCCGCAACCAGCGCGCCAATACCGACGGAATTCAACAGGCCAAATGACAGACCCTTGGCACGACATTTCATCATAGTTACGTTTCCCCTGGGCTATTTTGCAGAGCAGCAGTCGCTGCTTTTCCAATCATCAGAATTCGAACAATTTGTTCCGGTCACCTTGTATGGTCGATTGCCGCGCTCCGATCGGGCCCGGCATCGCTTTGCGATTTGTGGCAGGTGCTGCGCTGCAGCTGATTCATTCCGTCCCGGAATGATTTCCGTCTCGGCAATACACTCCCTGTTCGACCAATATCGCCGCTCTGTCGAGCAGCGAGCCGATCTGTTTTCCGGATTCCGATTCCGGTTTGATATGCGGGGACTGTTGCTCTCTCGTTCTATGAAGTCTATTTTCTAATTCTCATGAATTGAGAACTAGGAGTTATGATGGAGCTCAGGGACCTCGCCTATTTCCAGGCCATCGCAGAATCCGGCCATATGGGGCGCGCGGCAGAACAATTGGGCCGAACACAGCCGGCGTTGACCAAGTGCATCCGCCGATTGGAAGCAGACCTAAAGGCCGAGCTTTTTCAACGCTCCGGCCGTGGCCTGAAGTTGACGCCGGTCGGAGAGGCGCTGCTGGCGCGCACGCGCCAGCTCCGCAATGCGGTCGACATGACCATTCGGGAAATCGGTGATGTTGCCCGCGGATCGGTGGGTCACGTTCGGGTCGGCTCAGGTGCAACGACCACGGAATATCTGCTGCCGGCCCTGTACAGCCGCATATTGAAGGAAACCCCCCAGGTCACGATGGAGTTGGTGATCGGAATGAACGATGTGCTGCGCGCCTCTCTGCGCAAGGGATTCCTGGATTTGGTTATAGGGCCGCTGACAGAAAATGACGACGAATTTGCCTCGGTCCCGGCGCTCGAAGACCGCGTTGTCGTGGTGGCACGAGCGGATCACCCGCTCTTCGCCAGCCGCCGCGTAAAGCTTCCGGACCTGCTGAAATTCCGCTGGGTGCTGCCCGGCCCCCAAGTTGCTATGCGCAAATGGCTGGACCGCGCATTTCAATCCAACGGCCATGGTCAGCCGAATGTGCAGATCGAGTCCAGCTCGATTTCGTTACTACCGCGAATGATCGCACACAGCGACCTTCTCAGCTTTATCTCGGTGCGCAACCTCGGCGAGGGCCGGGTCGGGTCTCCTCTGCGCGAAATCGCGCTGCCCGAGACAACCATGTCGCGCTGGCTTGGTGCAGTTTATCGCCATGAAAGCTATCTCTCCCCCGCCTGCCAGAGAATGATTGAAGTCATCAAAACCATGTCGAAGTCCGATCCCTTGCCAAAACCGAGACGGATGTGAGCTGGCGGCGGCGACCTTCTGATCCCGTCGAGCCGGGCTCTTGCGGCCGCCAGGCTGAAACGCGCGCCAGAGTCCGCTACTTCAGTGTCTGAGCAGTCCAGCGCCAGATGTTTCATGAACTAAGGTGGGCGCTCAGAATACACTGCACTATATCCGCCCAGGCCGTCATGACGTGCCATTTGTGGAATTCACATTTGTGAAATTCAACAATGTGCTGCTATGGGATTGGCCGAGTTCAAGGAATTATTTGCATGCGCACGCGCCTCTCCGCAATTTTTCTGTCGTTATTGTTCTTTCATGGCGATGCTTTTGCACAAGGTTCGCCTATTGATGAAAGCAATTTGCCGGCAAAAACCTTCACCACATCGGCTGACATCGAGGCACTCATCGCAAGAGCTGCCTCCGCCCATAAGCCGGGCACCTTCTCCAGCGAATATATCGCGGCGCTGGCGCCCTATCACGTGAACCTAGAATATCGCAGCACGCCAACGCCTCCAGCGGTGCACTTAAAGGAGGCGGAACTGATCTATGTCATCCGGGGATCTGGTACCCTGACGGTTGGCGGCACCATGGACAATTCCAAGCCCGCAAAACCGGGCAATTTGAGCGGTACTGGCATCAGCGGCGGAACTGCCGAGCCGCTCGCGCCGGGGAATTTTGCGTTCGTGCCCGAAGGAACACCGCACTGGTTCAGTGCCGTTACCGGCACCGGGCCGCTCGTCACCATGGCATTTCACGTCCCCAGGCCTCTGCCAGCGGAGAAGTAGAGCGAATGTCCCGTCAACGGTTTGTGCCTGCCGCCATGGACAATCTCCCGCGGCAACGGCCGGACTTCCAGAGCGCTCGACCCGTACTGGAATGGGGCGCGCTACGCCGCTTCGCGAAGGATTGTTGAAAACAATCAGTTATTTTGACGGCTTCCTCACGCGTTCAAACTGAATTGCGGCCGTCGCCCTCTGCAAAGAGCTGTTCTCCATCGCTATTTTTGTTAACGTCCAGGAATAATAACTAGTTTTTACATAACCCGCAGCTATCAAACGATGACGATTGGGAAATAGACACCACGCGTGTGAGCCCTCATAAATTCTCAAAACAGTCAGGGCAGCAGAGACGCCAAATGTATACATTTCTTATCACGGCGTCGTCCTTTGCGACGCCCGGCGTCGCGAGGTTGCAGGCGGCCGGCTGCCGTATTCTCTATGTGAGAGACGAAACTGAACTTGGCGCAGTCATGGCAAGCGAGAATATCGACGCGGTAATTTCCCGCACCATGTTGCTCAACGCCAACGCGATTCAATCCTGCGCAAGCTTGAAAGTGATTTCCAAGCATGGCGCGGGATACAACAATATCGATGTCGCTGCCGCCACGGCACGACACATACCGGTCTTTTTCACGCCCGGCGCCAATGCGCAGTCGGTGGCGGAGCTGGCGATTGGCCTGATAATCGCGGTCGCGCGCACCATTCCGCTGCATGACCGGACTTTGCGGGCCGGCGGCTGGAGCCGTTCCGAGATGGGCCTTCAGCTTTCAGGACGCACGATTGGCGTTATCGGCCTTGGCAATATCGGCCAGAAAGTCGCGCGCCTTGCCGAAGCGTTCGGCATGCACGTGCTGGGCTATGATCCACGGGTCAAGAATATTTCCTGCGAGATGGCAAAAAGTCTGCCGGAATTACTGGGGCGCGCGCAAATTCTCAGCGTGAACTGCCCGCTCAACGACGAGACACGGGGACTGATCGGCGCCGCCGAACTTGCGCAACTCCCCCGCAACGCAATTGTCGTCAACACCGCGCGTGGGGGAGTCGTCGTGGAGACGGCGTTGGCAGAAGCGGTGGCTTCCGGCCACGTTTTTGGCGCCGGATTGGATGACTTCGAAGCGGAACCCATCGCTGCCGACCATCCGTTCAACAAATCGCCCCGCATTGTGATGACGCCGCATGTCGGTGCATCCACGCGCGAGGCGCTCGACACCGTTTCGTTGATGTCCGTCGATAATGCTTTGGCGTTTCTGGACAAAAGACATTTCGACAAGAATCTCTGCGTCAATCCCTCCGTCCTCCAAAATCAACCAATGGTTTCGCTCTGATGGCCAATGAAAACTCTTCCAGCCAATGGCCTGCCGGCTATAAAATCATGCCGCGCGTCAATACGCTGTCTGCCGAACTGGTTGACGCATTCCGCGTGGTGCCGACCGCGCATGCCTCGGATTGCATGGGCCGCAGCGTCGGCGCCACGGGCTTGCGACCCTTTCACGGCAATGCGCCAATGTGCGGTATTGCCATCACGGTTCGTGCTAGGCCGGGCGACAATTTGATGATCCACAAGGCATTGGCGATCGCGGAACCCGGCGACATCATCGTTGTTGACGGCGCAGGTGACCTCACGCAAGCCGTGTTCGGTGGGTTGATGAGGACCACCGCGATGGTCAAGAAGCTTGGCGGACTGGTTGTCGACGGCGCCGTACGCGACACCATCGAATTTGCGGAAGGCGGCTTCGCCTGCTTCGCCAAGGGCGCGGTGCATCGCGGACCCGGCAAAGAAGGCCCCGGCGAGGTCAATGTTCCTATTGCCTGCGCCGGCATGGTGGTGCATCCCGGCGATCTGATGCTGGGCGACAGCGATGGCGTTATCTGCATTCCGGCGGCAGACGCGGCGGCTCTGCTACCGCTGGTGCATGCCCATGCGGAGCGGGAAAACAAGATGAAGGCGGCAATACTGGCTGGAACGACTGATCCGGACCGTTTTGATGCCATCTTGCGCAAAAAAGGCGTTCCTGACTCCCTGCTCGCGAAAAAATGAGCGCGGCCGACGACCATTTCTCGTGCCGCCGGACCCTTCCGGGCTTTCCACATCTCGGCTTTATGAGCCTGCCTGCGGCCGAGATGAATGGCGCTGGCCCGATTTCCCGCCTTCCCTATGCTCTGCGCGCGCTGGCGGATTCGCTGTTGCGGCATGGGTGCGACCCCGCGCAACTGAAAGCTCTGGCGTCTGTGGGCACCACGCCGGGCTTGCGGGATGATCCGCGCTACCGCGATGTGAATATCGACTTCTATCCCAGCCGGGTCTTGATGCAGGATTCATCGGGCCTGCCGGTGTTGGCCGATATCGCCGCCTTGATTCAAGCGGCCGAAGAGTTGGGCGTTCGCACCGGCGAAGCGGTGCGCATTCCAGCTGAATTGGTCGTCGATCATGCCGTCGAGGTCGATTATTGGGGCACCGCCGATGCAGCCGCCCGCAACCTGGACGCGGAATTCAAACGCCATCGCAGCCGTTTTGAATTTCTGAAATGGACGCAGCACAGATTTCCGTGGCTGCGGGTGACGCCGCCTGGTACCGGCATCTGCCATCAGCTCAATCTTGAATTGTTCGCTACGGTGGTTGGCGTGAAAAATGGCGTGGCCGGCACCGACTCCCTGCTCGGCACCGACAGTCACACCACGATGGTCAATGCCCTTTCCGTGTTCGGCTGGGGCGTTGGCGGCATCGAAGCCACATCGGTGTTGCTGGGCAATCCCGTCAGTCTGCCCGTACCGCAGGTTGTCGGCGTCCGCCTGAGCGGCGCAATGCCGGCCGGCGTGACCGCGACCGACCTTGCATTATCGCTGACGGCCATGCTGCGCCAGCACGCGCTGGTGGGAAAGATCGTGGAATTTTGTGGCTCCGGCCTGGCAGGCCTGTCGGTTCCCGATCGCGCCACGATCGCCAATATGGCGCCGGAATATGGTGCCACGATGGGCTTTTTCCCCGCCGACGCCGAGACGCTGGCTTATCTGCGCCTGACGGGGCGCAGCGACGAACATGTCGCGATAGCAGAGTCATTCCTGAAAGCGCAGGACATTTTCTGGATTTCGGAAGCGCCGCTGCCGGAGTTCGAGGAAATATTGGAGTTTGATCTGGGCGTGGTGCGGCCCACGGTGGCCGGTCCCAGCCGTCCGGACCAGAAGCTGACTCTGGCACAAGTTCCGATGAGCGTACCGCCAGCAAATTCCCCTGCCGGCGCACAGCCGGGCTCCCTGCAAGATGGCGACATCGTCATCGCCGCCATCACCAGTTGCACGAACACATCCAATCCGCGTCTTCTGGCAGCCGCGGGCTTGGTGGCGGAAAAAGCCGTTGCACGCGGTCTTCTGCCCAAGCCCTGGATCAAGACCTCCCTCGCGCCCGGTTCACGCATCGCCTCCGGCATGCTGACACAGTCCGGACTGCAGGCTTCGTTGGACAAGCTCGGTTTCGAATTGATCGGTCATGGCTGCACCACATGCATGGGCAATTCCGGACCGCTCAGCCCTGAAATCGCAACCGAGATAAAGAGCAGAAATCTTTCCGTCGCGGCAATTCTATCCGGCAATCGAAACTTTGAAGGCCGCGTTCACCCCAGCGCACGCCTGTCCTATCTCATGTCGCCGCCGCTTGTCGTCGCCTATGCACTGGCGGGCAGCGTGCGAACCGATCTTGGCTCGGATCCGATTGCCGTCGGATCCGATGGCAGGCCGGTCATGTTGCGCGATATCTGGCCTAGCGAAGCGGAAATCGATGCGGCGCTGAAGCGCGCCAATCTGGCGGCACTGGCTGCGGACAACCGCGACCGGGCGTTCGACGGTCCCCAGGCCTGGAATGAAATATCTGTTCCCCAAGCCGGCATTTATCCCTGGGAAGGCGAAGATGGCTTCATCCGACGCCCGCCATTCCTGGAACCCGATGTGGCGCGCCCGCAGCTGAACGTCGATATCAGAGGCGCCCGTGCGCTTCTCATGCTCGGCGATGCGGTGACCACCGATCATATTTCGCCCGTGTCCGGCATTCTGCCCGACAGCGCTGCCGGCCGATGGCTGAGGGAGCATGGCGTCGCGTCCGAGGAGCTTGCGAGCTTTTCGGCGCGCCGCCTCAATCACGATGTCATGATCCGCGGCGGATTTGCCAATCCGCGCGTGAAAAACAAATTGTCCGATCGCGAAGGCGGTTTCACCACGCTTTTGCCGGAAAACAGCATCATGCCGGTGCATGAGGCTGCCGCGATCTATCGGGCCCGCGACGTACCGCTCATTGTCATTGCGGGCGACCGTTACGGCGCGGGCTCGGCGCGCGACTGGGCCGCCAAGGTGACGCGGCTTCTTGGAGTTTCGGCGGTAATCGCAGAAAATTTCGAGCGCATCCACCGAACCAATCTTGTCGCCATGGGCGTCCTTCCGTTGCGCATTGCCAGGCAGGACCGGGTGAAACTGACAGGTCTTGAAACATTCGACATAGAGGGCCTGCCCGACGCTTTGAAGCCTCATGGCGAGGTCGCATTGGTGGTGCATGGCCCCAATGACTCGCACGCGCTCAAACTGGCATGCCTGATCGAGACCCACGCCGAGGCCGAATGGCTCAAGGCCGGCGGTATTCTGGCGCAGATGCTGCAGGGCGAACGCGCTGCCGCAGGCCGCGAATAATAATAAGGAGACCTGTATGGAACGGCGTTCGGCCGGTACCAATCTCAAATCCATCATCGTCGGCTCGATCGGCAATCTGGTGGAATGGTATGACTGGTACACCTACCCCTCTTTTGCGCTGTTCTTCGCCAAAAGCTTCTTTCCCTCCGGTGACCAGACCGCACAATTGCTGAATGCCGCGGCTGCCTTTGCCGTTGGGTTCCTGATGCGACCGATCGGCGGCTGGCTGCTGGGCCTTTACGCGGACCGCGTGGGACGCCGCCCGGCCCTGATCCTGTCGATGATCTTGATGGCGGTGGGTTCCGCTGGCGTCGGCCTTATCCCGGGCTTCTCCACCATTGGCGTGATGGCGCCGATCCTGCTGGTACTGGCCCGGCTGCTGCAAGGTTTCAGTGTCGGCGGCCAGTACGCCGCCAGTGCCAGCTATCTCAGCGAGGTCGCAAAGCATGGGCGCCGCGGCTTCTGGACCAGTTTTCATTATGTAACCCTGCTGCTCGGCCTGCTGCTGGCGATCGGATTGCTATTCGTGTTGCAGCATACCGTCACCAACAAGGAAATCGCGGCCTGGGCGTGGCGCATACCCTTCTTCTTCGGGGCTGCGCTCGCAATCGGTGCCCTTCTCATCACTCTCAGCGTTGAAGAAAGTGCCTCCTTCGCAGCATCGCGAAACACTGCTCAACCCGCCAGCCACACGGCGCTTTTCGCCCGACACTGGCGTGAACTTCTCATCGTCTTTTTGATCACGATGGCGGGAACCATCGCGTTCCAGACCTATGGCACCTATATGCCGAAATACCTGGTGAACACGGCCGGGTTCAGCCCCGACCTGTCGACGGAGATCACAATGGCGGCGCTGGTGATCTATACGCTCATCCATCCGCCAATGGGCTGGCTGTCCGACAAACTCGGTCGCAAGACCATGTTGATCGCCTTTTCCGTAGCTGGGCTCTTTGCCACAGTGCCAATCATGACCACGCTCGCGACAACCACGAGTCCCTATGCCGCGTTCGGCCTGCTGCTGTTGGGCATGGTGCTGCTTTGCCCCTACACGGCCGTCAGTGCAATCTTCAAGGCGGAGCTGTTTCCGACCGAGATTCGCGCCATGGCGGTCGGCATTTCCTTTGCCACATCCGTATCGATATTTGGCGGAACGTCGGAGCTGATCGCCCTTAGCTTCAAGAAGGCCGGGCACGAGTCCTGGTTCTATTGGTATATGACGGCATCCTTCGCCTTGTCGCTCGTCGCCGCCATCGCGATGCGCCGGCCGGCAGATGCCAGCATCGAGCCACGACAGTCGTGAGCATAGTCAGTCCGAAGACCCGGTTACCGCGGAACGCTTTCAACTCAGCTTATGCGTCCGGATGGCCGGCGCCCTCCAAATTCCTGCCTTTTGGCGAAGAAGTCTAGGTGCCACAGGCTCTAAGCCGCTGAATAAAAACATTGTGGTGGGCGTGTCAGGACTCGAACCTGCAACATACTTCAAAAAGCGACGGCTTTGTCACGAAGAACGACACACCAAAGTGATCATCAATTCCATTTATCCAATAAAATAGATAACGCGCAGCGAGAGATGCTCTTTCTGATGAAAACGCGCGCATTTTGCTGGGCTCCGTTTCAAGAGTGGGCCAGCAATTGGCAAAAAAGGCGTAAAACAAGCCTCTTGGACGGTTCTAATCGTCCTGAATGCCAAGAAAATCCGGGCACACAGCTTTCACCCAATTTCGGCGTCGCGAATCCTGCCCTGGCAGCAATAGCCGCCGATCGCCGCGTAGCAACTGGGGATGCCAGCGGTGCTGCATTCCCAAAGCTTCGGAATAACCTAACCGCTTCCCGGATATAACGCCTTGATTGACGGGCCTAACTCCAAACTTTGGGGCAACATCTGGATCAATGCCCTTCAACAAATATCGCACAAGGCCCCACAAGCCGCTTGTAATGTAATCCTCCTGTTCTGAGTGAGGTTTACTGTGCCTTACCGCCTTACGATTCAATGCATGCGCTCCCTTGCGCCCGCCGGATGTCACCAGCCAGATTTTTAAGCGGGAACGAAATTGCCTTCGAAGCGAGATAGGGACGTGGCAAATCAGGTGAAGATGCAGCCCAGGAAGCCCTTTCTCATCAAAAGGCGGGTTCTCTAAGATCCAAACAAAGTGCGCGGGAAAGCCGCACCGGCGTCCTAGCCAATCGCTTAGCTGCTTTAGAAATCGAGCTCTAAAGTGAAGGGGGTTGACGGCGACATCATGTTGAAGCTGCAAAATGGACTTTGCTCTCGTGCCGACGAGTAGTGATGAGTATCCGCCCCAGCCAGGCTTGTACCTGAGCCTATTCAAGCACGTAGAAAAATCGGCCTTCTGCTTCCCCCATGTATGCCCATAGTGCAGATTTGAGTATTCCCAGTATCCGCATTAGATTGGACCCCAAGCGGCAATTGCCGCCCGGGGCTTGATAACCCTTAGCTACGCGGCCTTGTGCGGGCCGACCGCACTCCTCACCGTATGGTCGAGGAGGCCGACGCGTATGTTCAGGGCGAAAGCCTAAAGGCGGCGGCGAACCTCGCGTAGCTAGGTTTTATCAACTCCCCGATCACCAGCGGGGAAGCTATGAAAGCTCAACATTGGATTTTGATTGCTTTGGTTTTACTGGGGCTTTTTTTGATTATTGGATCCATTCCGGGGACCGGCGGGAGCGAGACATACGCTGAGATAGCATTGGATTATAAACAGGAGTGCATCAGCGCAAAGGGATAGCCACTCGCGCACAACCTTATCGACTTCGCGCGCATCGATTGTCCGTAAGGAGTTGCGAGCCGCCACCTGAGCAGGACCGGCCTCCTTAGATCGATCGATGTCGTGATTTCCCGGTACAACAAATACATCTTGTATTTTGCATCCGGCAACTGGACACAGCTTTTTCTCTAGCCAGTCGTAAGCAAAATTATATTCCTCTTCGACGCCGTGATAGGCAATGTCGCCAGAGATGAGAATGCCGTCCGCAGCGCGACCGATTTTCTCGCGCATGTGTTTGACATCCTCAATCATATCATTCCTCAGCGCCTGATTTGGATCGTCGGGAGTGCCGACCTCCTTGCGTTTGAAGTGAATGTCAGAGATGTGCAGGTAGAGCATAATGACCGCAAAATGCAGCTAGGGCCGCTGCTTATCATTGATAAATTTGGCTTCGGGATAATGTTGGAACATTACCACTTTCTGGAGCGGAAGAAAGTTGCGATGCAACCTGTACGCGGTGACCGGTAGTGGGCTAGGGATGTATCGGTATGAACGCATTGGAGCACTGTGCGCGTTCTGAAAGTCGACGAAACCAATTATCTCGACCCAGCCAATTTCCAGGAAAATGCGCGCATTTATCATGCGAGTAAGCGCGCATTCCTTTGCCAATCCTTCCCAGGCCTTCGGATTTGATTGCGCGCGTTTCGAAGCCAGCGGCCCAGGCGAATTCAGCCTATGCGGCGAGATCCGGCCCCGGCCTGATTAACAGTGGTATTGGGGAACAGAAAGGGGTAGCGGTGATTGTTAAAATTTAAGCCATTGATTTTGCATGGTTTATTTGAGGAAATGGCGGAGCCGGAGGGATTCGAACCCTCGATAGGGCTTTACAACCCTATAACGGTTTAGCAAACCGCCGCCTTCAGCCTCTCGGCCACAGCTCCAATCCAACTTCAGCCGGAGCCAGGCTGAAGGCTTTCCATGTTTTGCCCGCTTACGCGGGCCGGGCAGCCTCTCGGCCACAGCTCCGTCCCCCGCGATTTTGGCGCGGAAGGCGGACCTTTTGCACCAGATCGGTGGCTGGCTCAAGGCTATCAAAAGCGGGAAATCTGCCTTCAGCCGCGATGCCGGCTAGCGGCCGTAATAGGAATAAGGATACGGGCGATACCAGCGTGAATAGGGCTGCGGAGCCCAGCCCGGGGGCCAGCTGGCAGCGCCATAGGCCTGGTCGCGTTGGGCTTGGATCACGGCCGGGCGTTCGGGGCGAGACAGGCTCGGCGGGATCGGCGCGGCATCCTCGTCATCGTCATAATCTTCCTCTTCGTCGCTGTCCCGGGAATCGGCGGATTGCGGCGAACGGTATGCCGGCGGCGCGGGCGGCGGCGGCGGTGCAAACCTGGCGCTAGGGGTTCCCACTCTCGCGCCATAAGGAGATGCCGGCAGCTCATGCGAAGGCACGCCGGCCACGGCGATCGGCGCGACCGCCGCAAACCTCAGCGGCGCGGCGGACTCCGCGCTGGCGGTGATCGGCCTTGCCGGATCGGCCATGCACAATTTCTGCTCCGGCAACGCGATCATCAGCCGCTGATCGGCAACGAAACTGGCCAGGCTCTGGCGGTCCCGCATCGCCAGTTCGAACGCGGCGCGGGTGCTGGCGCAATAACCGGAGGAATTGGCGATGTCGCTGAGCGAAGAGAGGTTGGCGAGCTTGGTTTTGAACGTGTCGTACTCCGCCTCGCCCCGCGCGCCATCGCGCCGCACGAAATAGGCCTTGAGGTCGGCGTCGGATTTCTGCAGCTCGGGCCGATAGGCGATCACGAAGCGGTTATAGGCATCGATCGCATGGCAGGTGAGGCCCGCCACCATCAGTTCCTGCTGCACCGCTGCAGTACGCAGCGCCGCCATTTCATCCGATGTGGTGCAGAGCGGTGTCGCGGCCTGAGCGGCGGCCCCGAACAGGCTCAGCGAAATTAGTGCGGCCGTACCGGCTTTTAAGCAACGCATCAGAGCCCCCTAATGTTGATTGGCCGCCACCGCGGCGCGCTCGCAGCGCCCGCTGGGCGGATCGGTATGATCGAGATGCGCCACCACTTCTCCGGCGCCGCCGTCACAGGCGATCCAGCGGAAATCGTGATCGCCGTCCTTCTCCCGGAAGCTGGTATCGGTGGTGAGCGTGGCCAAGCCATTGGCGGCGACGCTGCCGGAAATCGCGTGCGGGCTTGCGCCCTCCACATCGCAGGCGGCCAAGGGCTCGTTACCGCGCAGCATGCAATAGGAAAACTGCACGCTGTAGCCGCAGGCATTGCGAAAACCCCAATGGCTGCCATCGCTTTCGACCTTGAGGCAAGCGGACGCATCATGCTGCCCCGGCGGGATGCTGGCTTGCGGCGAAGGGATCATCACCGCCGGCGGCGCCATGGCGTCGATGCTGTGGATCACCGATTCCTTCACGGTCACGGGCATAAGCGCGTTGATCGTGCCCGGCGCCGTGACACGAACCGGACTGCGAAGACTTACGGGTTTGGCTTGCGTTACCCGCTCCTTCGCTTTCGCGCTGGAAGGCCGCAGCATTGCCTGTGGTGCGGGATCGCAGCCTGCCTTGGGCGCGGGACCAAGGCCCAGACGGCTGGCATATTCGGCCAGCGCCTGTTTCTTGTCGGCGTCGCTGAAGGTATGGCCATCGGGATACCAGCTGCGGCAGCTCGCCTCGCCGCTCACGGCCGAACGCTGCATCAGGACGCCGCCCTCGGGCGTGGCGGTCAGCAATTCACCGCGGCCATCGGCATAGCGAACTTCCACGCCCGTGTCGGTGAGGCGGAAAAAGCCTGTGACATTGGCGCCGGCCGCCGCACCGCCATCCTCCACCACTGTGCCGAGCCGGTCGTTCATGAATGTGAAAGTGGTCTTTTTGGGCGCCGCGCCGGTATCGGTGATCTGACGTTCGATGCCGCCTTCGATCAGAGTGAGAGCAATCCGCGACCCGTCCACGCTCTCAAGCGTCTTTCCGGAAATACCGGCGAAGGCGCGAACGTCCGGCGCGTCCTTTTTGCTATCGTCTTTTTTGGCCGCTTCCATGCGCTCGAGAGCGGCGTCTTCCAATCGGCCGTCACGGAACAGACCTTTGACGATGCTGCCGTCGGTACGTGTCAGCGTGCCCGGGCCATTGGGCAGATCATCCCTCCAAGCGCCCTCATAACGTTCGCCATTGGCGCGGATAAGCGTGCCCTGCCCGTTCAGCTTGCCCCCCACCCAATTGCCGTCGAACCGGTCCTTGGCGCCGTTCACCAGCACGCCGGGGCCCGAAAACTGCCCCAGGGCCTGATTGCCGTCATAATGCCAGCCATCGCCCCAGCTCACTTCCACCGGGCCGTCCAGCGCGGCACCCTTGGCGAAACTTCCCGTGAAACTCTCCAATTGCTTGAGGCCATGCATGAAGGTGGCCGTGCCTTCGCCAGCGGCGAAACCAGACTCGCAATCGCCGGACCAACCCACGGTGTCACCAGGCTTGGCGTTGGCGTCGAATAGGGCGCAGTGGGTGTAAGGATCGATCAGCCAGCGTGTGTCGGTATCGGCCCATGCCGGCGGCAGGACGCAAGTGAGCAATGCCGCAGCCCATGCGGCGCGCGCGAGCCATCTCATGACATTCTCTATTTTTACGCTGAGCCCAGCCCCAATGCCGCGCCCATGGGGCAAGCATTTGTCCGGCTGATCGCGGGGGTCAAAGCAATCCGCAAGGAAGGGAAAGAATTTCTTTCCGCCTTAGAAACAAGTGCTGTTCATCAATCGGAGGCGCCCGAAAAAATCGCGGGATTCTGCCTCGCGCGGCGGCGTGAAGAAGTTCCGTCATCCGGCCGTGCGAAAACCTGCCGTTCAGTGCGTCCGGCGATGGGTGACCATGCGCCCATGCAGCGTTTCGATCCGCTTGCTGGCGGTGCGCTCGCAAAGCCCGGGCACGAAGGCATGCAGAAGGCAGGCGCAGCCGGCAAGAAGCAGGCTACCGGCAAAGGAAAAGGCCACGCGCTGATGCTCGAAATAGCCTTCGCCGACGGACTGCGGATGGCTGATAAACAGGCGCGCAAACATGGCCAATGACCCCGTTCCAGACCTGGGCAATATATTGCGCTTTTCTTCGAATTTGTTCCCATATACTATTGCCACCAGGTTAATTTGTGGGAAATTATACCATGATAGGCAAGTTAGATGGGACAGACTTGCGTATTCTCTCTCTGTTGCAGGAGAATGCGGAGCATTCGATCGGCCAAATCGCCGAAGCGATTCATCTCTCCCAGAATGCCTGCTGGCGCCGCATCCGCCAGCTCGAGGAAGGCGGCTATATCCTGAAACGGGTGGCGCTGCTGGACGCCGTGAAACTGGGCGCAGGCATGACCGTGTTCGTGATGGTGCGGGCGGGCGAACACAGCCAGGAATGGCTGGAACGTTTCGCCGATGCCGTGCGCAAGATCCCCGAGATCGTGGAATTCTATCGCATGACCGGCGAAGTCGATTATCTCATCAAGATCCGGGTTGCCGATATCGCCGGCTATGACCGGGTCTATAAGCAATTGATCCGCAGCGCGCCGCTGACAGACGTTTCCGGCGCCTTTGCGATGGAAGAACTGAAGCACACCACCGCCATCCCCCTGCCCCCGCACTGAAATTCACATGCTGCGTATCACCGACATCCGCTTGCCGCTGGACCATGCGCCGGACGCTTTGCGGACCGCGATTTTGGCGAAGCTGAAAATAGCACCGTCCGCGCTGGAAGATTTTAGCGTGGTCAAGCGCGGCCACGATGCGCGTAAGAAACCCAAGATTTTCTACGTCTATACTGTCGACGCGACGGTCAAGGACGAAGCCGCAATCCTGGCGCGGGTGAAAGATCCGCATGTCAGAACCGCACCCGATATGGAATACAAATTCGTCACCCGCGCGCCGGAAACATTCCTTCGCCCACTGGTGATCGGCGCCGGCCCTTGCGGTCTGTTCGCCGCGCTGTTGCTGGCCCAGATGGGATTCAAGCCCATCATCCTGGAACGCGGCAAAGTGGTGCGCGAACGCACCAAGGATACCTGGGCGCTATGGCGTAAGAATATTCTCACCCCGGAATCCAATGTCCAGTTCGGCGAAGGCGGCGCGGGCACCTTCTCCGACGGCAAGCTCTACAGCCAGATCAAGGATCCGCGTCATCTGGGCCGCAAGGTTCTGACCGAATTCGTCAAGGCGGGCGCGCCGAAGGAAATTCTCACCGAAGCCCATCCCCATATCGGCACCTTCCGCCTGGTGACGATGGTGGAAGCGATGCGCGCGACTATCGAAAGCCTGGGCGGGGAATATCGCTTCCAAAGCAAGGTAACCGATCTCCTGATCCAGGACCGCCGCCTGACGGGCGTGCGGCTGGAGAGCGGCGAGGAGATCGCCGCCGACCATGTGGTGATGGCGGTGGGCCATAGCGCCCGCGATGTGTTTCAGATGCTGCAGGACCGCGGCGTCGCCATCGAAGCCAAGCCCTTTTCCATCGGGTTTCGCATCGAACATCCGCAAAGCCTGATCGACCGGGCAAAGTTCGGCGCCAGCAGCAAGGCGCTCGGCGCGGCGGAATACCGCCTGGTGCATCACGCCGCCAATGGCCGTTCGGTCTACAGCTTCTGCATGTGTCCCGGCGGCACGGTGGTGGCGGCGGCGTCCGAGGAAGGCCGCGTCGTCACCAATGGCATGAGCCAATATTCCCGCAACGAACGCAACGCCAATGCCGGCATCGTGGTCGGGATCACGCCGGAAGATTATGCCGCGCATGGCGAGGGACCGTTGGCCGGCATCGCGCTGCAGCGCCATTGGGAGAGCCAGGCCTTTGTCGCGGGTGGCGAAAACTATGCCGCGCCGGCGCAGCGGGTAGGCGATTTCCTGGCGGGCCGGCCCTCGACCGCGCTCGGGGATGTCGTCCCATCCTATCGCCCCGGCGTGACGCCCACCGACCTCTCCACCTGTTTGCCCGACTATGCCATCGCCGCGATCCGCGAGGCGCTCACCGCCTTCGGACGCCAGATCAAAGGCTTCGATATGGCCGACGCGGTGCTGACGGGAGTGGAAACCCGTACCTCCTCGCCGGTGCGCGTGCCGCGCGGCGCCGACTTTCAGAGCGTCAACACGGGAGGGCTGTATCCCGGCGGCGAAGGCGCGGGCTATGCCGGCGGCATTCTTTCGGCAGGCGTGGATGGAATAAAACTCGCCGAGGCTGTCGCAACCTCGATATCCATGCCTGCCGAATCTTTCTGATTGTCGCACGGCCGACGGCATCAAGCCGGCGGAAGCGGTCGCGGCGGATATCGCGCGGCAGAACTAGATCGACAGAAACTCGGAGACGAATTTCGTCCGCGGATCGCGGCGCACGTCCTGCGGCGTGCCCATCTGCTCGATCCGGCCCACATTCATCACCGCCACCAGATCGGCGACCGCGAAAGCCTCGTCCTGGTCATGGGTCACGAAGATGGTCGTGACGCCGGCCTTGTCATGGATATGGCGCAGCCAGATGCGCAATTCCTTGCGCACCTTGGCGTCCAGCGCCCCGAAAGGTTCGTCCAGCAGCAGCATGCGCGGCTCGATGGCGAGCGCCCGGGCCAAGGCGACGCGCTGGCGCTGGCCGCCCGACAATTGGCTGGGATAGCGGTCACCCAGACCTTCCAGCTGCATCAGCGACAGCAGCTCATGGACGCGGGCCTTGATGTCGGCGCGGCTGGGGCGTTGCCGCCGCGGCCGCACTTCCAGACCGAAAGCGATATTCCGGGCCACATTCATGTGCCGGAACAGCGCGTAATGCTGGAAGACGAAGCCCGCCTTGCGCTCGCGGGCCGGCATGTCGAGCCAGTTCATGTCGGCGAAACGCACCGTGCCCTGATCGGCGGCTTCCAGACCGCCCAGAATGCGCAGCAAGGTGGTTTTGCCGGATCCCGATGGGCCCAGCAGCGCCACGAACGCACCTTGCGGCGCGGTGAGGCTGGCGCCATTGAGCGCGGCGAAAGTGCCGAAGCGCTTGGCGAGGGAATCGATGATAAGCGACATCTGATCTCCTAATGGCGGTGCGCCGCCGCCAACTCGTCAGCGTAGCGCCATTCCAGGAATGATTTGAGGGCCAGGGTCAGAAGCGCCAGCAGCGCCAGCAGCGCGGCGACCGAAAAGGCGCCGACATAATCGTAATTGTTGTAGAGCAATTCGACATGCAGCGGCATGGTGTTGGTCTGGCCCCTGATATGTCCCGACACCACGGACACTGCGCCGAATTCGCCCAGCGCGCGCGCGTTGCAGAGCAGAACGCCGTAGAGCAGACCCCATTTGATGTTGGGCAAGGTGACGCGGCAGAAAGTGGCGAAGCCCGACGCGCCCAGCGACAGGGCGGCCTCCTCTTCCTCGCGACCCTGGTCCGTCATCAGCGGAATCAGTTCGCGTGCGACAAACGGGAAGGTCACGAACATGGTGGCCAGCACGATGCCGGGCAATGCGAACAGGATGTGAATATTGTGATCGGTGAGCCAGGGACCGAACCAGCCCTGGCGGCCAAACACCAGCACATAGATCAAACCCGCCACCACCGGCGAAACCGAGAAGGGCAGATCGATCAAGGTCACCAGGATCGCCTTGCCGGGGAAGTCGAATTTGACGATGGCCCAGGCGGCGGCAATGCCGAAAACCGTGTTGAGCGGCACCGCGATCGCCGCCGCCAGGAGGGACAGTTTGATCGCGGCCAGCGAATCCGAATCCACGATCGCCGCGAACACGGGACCGAGACCTTTCGCCAGCGCTTCGCTGAACACGACCAGCAGCGGCAGGATCAGAAACAAGGCGATGAACAGGATCGCTATCGTCCCCAGCGCAAGACGCAGCAAAGGCGGATCGTCGGTGGCAGAGCGAAATTTCTTCATCGCCGCTTCGCCGCCCAGATTTGCAGGCCGTTCAGCGCCAGCAGCATCACGAACGAGGCCGCCAGCATCACCACGCCGATCGAGGCGGCACCGGCATAGTCAAACTGTTCCAGCTTGGTGACGATCAGCAGCGGCGCGATCTCGGATTTCATCGGCAGGTTGCCGGCAATGAAGATGATGGAGCCGTATTCGCCCGCGCCCCGGGCAAATGCCAGCGCGGCACCGGTCAGCAGCGCCGGCGCCAGCATCGGCAGCACCACGCGCAGGATCGCCTGGCCCCGCGTCGCGCCCAGGGTCGCGGCCGCCTCCTCAAGATCCCGGCCAAGCTCCTGGAGCACGGGCTGAACGGTGCGCACCGCAAAAGGCAGGCCGATAAAGACCATCGCCACCAGCACGCCCCAGGGCGTATAGGCGATGCGAATCCCGTACACCGCCAGAACGCTGCCGATCCAACCGGTCGGCGCATACAGCGTGGAAAGCGCGATGCCCGCGACCGCAGTCGGCAGCGCAAAAGGCAGATCGATCAGGGCATCCATCAGCCGCTTGCCGGGAAAACGGTAGCGCACCAGCACCCAGGCAATGATAAACCCGAAGACCGTGTCGATGATCGCGGCCAGCGATGCCGCGCCGAACGACAGGCGCAGCGAAGCCAGCACACGCGGCGAGGAAATTGCCGTCCAGAAATCCTGCAGATGAAATTCGAACGGCCGCAGCACCAGGGCCAGCAACGGCACCAGGACAATTGCACTCAAATAGAAAAGCGTGAACCCCAGAGAAAGCCCGAAGCCGGGAAACCGGCTTCGGGTGCTGGGGGAGGAAAGTGTGGCTGCGGTCATTTTCCCGGCTGGTAGATCTGGTCGAATACGCCGCCGTCACCGAAATGGGTCTGCTGCGCTTTCGCCCAGCCCCCGAAATCCCCATCCACCGTGGCAAGGGGGATATTGGGGAAGCTGGCCTTGTGCCTGGCCAGGATGCCCGGATCGCGGGGCCGGTAAAAGTCCCTGGCTTCAATTTCCTGGGCTTCCGGCGAGTAAAGATAATTGACGAAGGCCTCCGCGGCCTTGCGGTTGCCATGGCGGTCGACATTCTTGTCCACCAGCGCGACCGGGGGTTCCGCCAGAATGGAGCGCGAGGGATAGACGATCTCGTACTGGCCCGGCGCCTCCCTCAGCGCCAGATGGGCTTCGTTTTCCCAGTCGAGCAGCACGTCACCCAACCCTCGCTTGGTGAACGTCACGGTCGAGCCACGCGCGCCGCTGTCCAGTACCGGCACGTTGCGATAAAGCGCTCCGACAAAGGCCTTGGCCTTGTCGGCATTCCCGCCCGGCGCCTTCTGCGCAAAGGCCCAGGCCGCCAGATAGGCCCAGCGCGCGCCGCCCGACGTTTTCGGATTGGGCGTAATCACTTGCGTGCCCGGCTTTACCAGGTCGGACCAATCCCTGATGTGCTTGGGATTGCCTTTGCGCACCAGGAACACGATGGTCGAAGTATAGGGCGTGGAATTCTGCGGCAACCGCTTCTGCCAGTCGGCAGGCAACAGGCCGGACTTCCGGGAAATCGCATCGATGTCCGCGGCCAGCGCCAACGTCACGACGTCCGCCTGCAAGCCGTCGATCACGGCGCGCGCCTGCGCACCGGACCCGCCATTGCTGGTCGAAAGTCTCAGCGTATCGCCGGTCTTGGCTTTCCACTGCTTGGAAAAGGCATCACCCAGGTCCTTGTAAAGTTCGCGGGTGGGATCGTAGCTGACATTCAGCAGCTTGACTTCGGCGGCGCTTGCGGCCCCGGCGAAGACAAGGCCGGCGGCAGCGAGAAGTAAAATGCGGCGCACGAATTTCTCCCTCTTCGACCGTCCAATTCATTCCCATTAATCTCTATAGAGTCAATAGAGATTTAGTCTGGTCAGCATTAGTCAACGCGAAAAACCGCGTGCGGCTGCAAACCACACCAACCGTCAGGGGAATTTTCTAGAGCGCGCCGGCCCGGCGCATCTGGGCCGCGACTGCACCAAGGGAGCGGGATTCCAGCACTTCCGCGGTGGCATCGCGCGCCACTGCCATCACCTTGCGAATGCCGCAAACCGCTTCATCGAAACAATCGTCGCACTTGCGATAGGCCATCACGCTGACGCACGGCGTCAGTGCCAGCGGCCCGTCCGTCACCCGTAATACGTCGGCGAAGCTGATGTCCTTGGCCGGCCTGCCTAAAGAATAGCCACCGCTGCGGCCACGGTGACTGCGCACGATGCCGGGCTTCTTCAATTCCAAAAGGATCTGCTCGAGGAATTTTTTGGGGATGTTGGCGGCGTCAGCAATCTCGGCGATCTGCACCGGTTGACCGTCGCTGCGCCCCGCCAGGATGAGGAGGGCGCGCAGGGCATAATGGGATTTCTGGGACAGCATGTTCCTCCATCATACACGATCATCCCGATAGGCTAACGTACAAATTCGTCTCTGACTTATTGCGCTGCGGCGACAGCTTGCGACAACCCGGGCCCTATCCCGACGCCGTTTTGGGTTATAGTTGGTAATCAGGCTCTTAGGGGCCAGGAGCGGGCGGTTGCGCCAGGTCCGGCGCGCGCGCCGGAGCCGCGTGGGCCACCCATTTTGTACCGCCAAGGGGTTCGGAGACGACGCGCCTATGACCTGGATCGTCCGCGTTGCGTTGGACCGGCCTTATACCTTCCTTGTGCTCGCGATCGTGATTCTGATCTTCGGGCCGTTGGCGGCGCTTCGCACGCCCACCGACATATTCCCGACCATTGGCATCCCGGTGGTGGGTACCGTGCTGCAATATAACGGCCTGTCGCCGGAAGAGATGGCGGGCCGGATGGTGACGCCGTTTGAACGCTTTCTTCCGACAAGCGTGAACGATGTCGAACACATCGAAAGCCAGTCTGTGGCTGGCAATGGCGTCATCAAGATCTTCTTCCAGCCCAGCGTGAACATCTCCGTCGCCACGGCGCAGGTGACGAGCATGTCGCAGTTCATCATTCGCCAGATGCCGCCGGGCACCAACCCGCCCTTCATGGTCAACTACAACGCCTCGACCGTACCGGTGCTGCAGATCGCCCTGTCCTCCAAGACCTTGTCGGAACAGCAGATCCTGGATCTGGCGCAGAACACGATGCGCCCGATTATGGTTTCGGTGCCGGGCGCCGCTTTTCCTGCGCCTTATGGCGGCAAGGCCCGACAGGTCCAGGTCGACCTCGATCCCCAGGCGATGCAAGCGCATCACGTCTCAGCCACCGACGTGCAGACCGCTATCGGCAATCAGACCCAGATTATTCCTGCCGGCAACGTCAAGATCGGCTCCTACCAGTATGTGGTGAAACTCAACAACGCCGCGGACTCGATTGCCAATCTCAACAACCTGCCCGTCAAGACCGTCGATGGCGCGACGGTGTTCATGCGTGATGTGGCGCATGTGCGCGACGGCAGTCCGCCCCAGACCACGATTGTCCATGTCGATGGCGGCCGCGCCGTTCTCACCACCATTCTGAAGAACGGTTCGGCTTCGACCCTGGATGTGGTGCAGGGCGTCAAGGACCTCATCCCGCGGGTCAAGGCCCTGATGCCGGATTCGCTGAAGATCGATCTGCTGAACGATCAATCGATTTTCGTGAAGGCCGCCATTTCCGGCGTGGTCCGCGAAGGCGCGCTGGCGGCGGCCCTGACCAGCCTGATGATCCTGCTGTTCTTGGGAAGCTGGCGCTCGACCCTGATCATCGCCACCTCGATCCCGCTGTCGATCCTGTCGGCGCTCGTCGCGCTGTGGGCCACAGGCCAAACCCTCAACATCATGACATTGGGCGGCCTGGCGCTGGCAGTCGGTATCCTGGTGGACGACGCCACCGTCACCATCGAGAACATCAATTGGCATCTGGAACACGGCAAGGATGTGCGCACCGCCATCCTCGACGGGGCGCGCCAGATCGTGCAACCCGCCTTTGTCGCACTGCTCTGCATCTGCATCGTCTTCGTGCCGATGCTGACGCTGCAGGGTGTCGCCGGTTATCTGTTCGTTCCCATGGCGATGAGCGTGGTGTTCGCCATGACCGCGTCTTTCCTTCTGTCGCGCACTTTGGTGCCGACGCTTTCCCTATATCTGCTGAAGCCGCATCTTAACGGCACGCACGACGCCGATGCCGCCGATCACGCGATGCATCTGGCGCAGGGCGATCATTTTCTGGCGCGGTTACAGCGGCGCTTCGAAAGCGGCTTCGAGACGGTGCGCGAATCCTATCGCAACCTTCTCGCCCTGGCGCTCAGTCGCCGCAGGCTGTTTGTGGTGGGATTCATGGCTGCGGTGCTGGTGTCCTTTGTGCTGTTCCCTTTCCTGGGCTCCAACTTCTTCCCCTCCGTCGATACCGGCCAGATCACCTTGCATGTGCGCCCGCCCGTCGGCACAAGGCTGGAGGACACCACGCAGCAGATCGCCGATATCGAGGCCGAAGTCCGCCGCGTCATTCCAGGCCATGAGATCGCCGCCATCGTGGACAGCCTGGGCATCCCCCAAAGCTCGATCAATCAGGTCTACAACAATACCGGCGTCATCGGGACACAGGACACGGATGTCTTCATTAGTTTGATCGCCGGTCACCACGCCACACCCGGATATGTGAAAAAGCTGCGCGAAGTCCTGCCGCGGACATTCCCGGGCACGACCTTCTCCTTCCCGCCTGCCGACATCATCGGTCAGATCCTGAATTTCGGCTCGCCAGCGCCGATCGATGTGCAATTCACCGGAACCGATCACAACGCCACCAAAGCGTTCGCCTATAAATTGCTGCGCGAAATCCGCCACGTGCCGGGCATTGCCGATCCGCGCATGCACCAATCCGACGAGACGCCGCAATTGAACTTCACGGTGGACCGGGTGCGGGCTGCGCAGGTCGGCCTGACGGAAAAGGATGTCACCAGCGCGCTGGCCACCGCGCTGGCGGGCACCGGGCAGACGGCGCCCAATTTCTTTCTCAACCCCAAGAATGGCGTGTCCTACGGCATCGTCGCCCAGACGCCGGAATATAAGCTCGACTCGCTGGAGGGGCTGCTCAATCTGCCGGTCACCGGTCCGGGCTCTTCAACCCCGCAAGTGTTGGGCGCCCTGGGGAAAATCACCCGCACCCGCTCGGCGGCGGTGGTGACGCATTACAACGTCCTGCCCACCACCGATCTTTTCGCCACCACCCAGGATCGCGATTTGGGCGCGGTGGCGGCGGATGTGCAGAAGATCATGGACCGTCATCGCAGCGAAATGCCCCGCGGCGACACCATGGTGATGCGCGGTCAGATCGTGACCATGAACACGGCCTTTTCGGGCCTCAGCCTTGGCCTGATCGGCGCCATCGTGCTGATCTATCTTCTGATCGTGGTGAACTTCCAATCCTGGCTCGATCCCTTCGTCATCATCACCGCGCTGCCGGCGGCGCTGGCCGGCATCGTCTGGATGCTCTTCACCACCGGCACCACCCTGTCGGTTCCGGCACTGACCGGCGCGCTGATGTGCATGGGCGTCGCCACCGCCAATTCGATCCTGGTGGTCAGTTTCGCCCGCGAGCGCCTGGCCGCCACCGGCGACGCCGTACGTTCGGCGATCGAGGCAGGCGTCACCCGCTTTCGCCCGGTGCTGATGACCGCGCTTGCCATGATCATCGGCATGCTTCCGATGGCGCTGGGCATGGGCGAAGGCGGCGAGCAGAATGCGCCGCTGGGCCGCACCGTGATCGGCGGCCTTATTTTCGCGACCATCGCCACCCTGATATTCGTGCCCGTGGTCTTCAGCATCGTGCATGGCCGTAAAACGGCGCATGATGACCAGACGGCGGCGTCCGACCCTCATGCCGGCGCGGCCGCGCAAACCGGAGAAATTTATGCGTGATCAGCCTGACATTCTGCGCCATACCGCTCCACCCCGGCTGAAATTCTGGGGCTTGGTGGCGGTTTGCGTCGCGGGCGCGATAGCGATCGGTGGCGCCGCCTTGCGCCTTTATAACCAGCATGCGGCCGCGACCTGGGCGCAGGATCAGGATGTGCGCACCGTCCAGTTGATCAAGCTATCGGCAATCAAGAACGGCGCCCTGATTTTGCCGGGCGATGTTCAGTCCTGGACCAATGCGCCGATCTATGCGCGCGTCAGCGGCTATCTGAAGAAATGGTATGTCGATATCGGCACGCCGGTAAAGGCAGGACAGCTTCTCGCCGAACTGGAAACGCCCGATCTCGACGGCCAGGTGGCGCAAGGCCGGGCCGATCTCAATACCGCCATCGCCAACCAGAGGCTTTCCGCTTTGACCGCCAAGCGCTGGGATACGCTTCTGGCGCAGGGCGCGGTGGCGCGCCAGGACGCAGACGCCAAGGACAGCGACCTCGCCGCCAAGAGCGCGATGGTCGCGTCGGCACAGGCCAACCTCGCCCATCTGGAAGCGATGGAATCCTTCAAGCGCCTGGTGGCGCCGTTCGACGGCATCGTCACCACCCGCTCGGTCGATGTCGGCGCCCTGGTGCTGGTGGGCACCCCCGGCGCCACGCCGCTTTTCACCATCGCGGACCAGAAAAAGCTTCGCATCTATGTGCGCGTGCCGCAGACCGATGCGGCCGCGGTGCAGCCGGGCATGACCGCCACCTTCACGGTGCCGGAGATGCCGGGACGCAACTTCACCGCCACCTTGGCCGCCAGCGCCAATTCGGTCGCCAGCGCCAGCGGCACCCAGCTCCTGCAATTCCAGGCCGACAATTCGCAGGACCTGATCAAACCGGGCGATTACGCCGAAGTGCATTTCACGCTTCCCGCCGGCAAGGGCGCGGTGCATGTGCCCGCCACGGCATTGATGTTCCGGGATTCCGGGCCGGTGGTCGCCACCGTCGACGCCAGCAATCACGTGAAGGTGAAAGTCATCACCATCAGCCGCGATCTGGGTGCTTCCGTCGAAGTCGGAGCGGGGCTTTCGCTCACCGACCGCGTGATCGATAATCCCCCCGACGCGATTCGTGACGGCGATCCTGTGCGGGTTGGCGCCACGCAATCCTGATTATTCCCTGGGCCTGATTATACGGAGGACTCCATGTATCGTTTCCTGGCGCTGGTGAGCGTCGCTCTTCTGTGCGCCCCGACCTTGGCCTGCGCCCAGAAAGAAGCGCCGAAAGCGAAATATGATCTGAGCGCCGCCTCGAACCAGAAATTCATGGCCGATTACGCCGCCAAGCCCGGCGTCTTCAAAACCCAGGACGGCCTGCAGTATCGCGTGCTGAAAGCCGGCAAGGGCAAGTCGCCGCAATCGGGCGCCGACATGGTCACCGTCACCTACAAGGGTTGGCTGATCAACGGCAAGGTGTTCGACCAGACGCAGAAGGGCCAGACCGCGGATTTTCCGGCCGGACAGCTCATTCCCGGTTGGGTCGAGGCCCTGTCCCTGATGAAGGAAGGCGACAGCTGGGAGCTGGTGGTGCCGTCCGAGCTTGGCTATGGCGCGGATGGCGCGGGCAACGATATCCCGCCCAACCAGACCCTGGTGTTCGACATGACCCTGCTCAAGGTCACACCGGCGCGTTAGAAGCGGCGGCCAGCAAAAGTGTGGAGCGGGCGCGGAGCGGTTTTGCGAGCGGCGCCGGAGGCGCCAATTAAAAATTGGGCGCGTCCGCGCCCGGGACGCGCGACCAAAAAATCAAAAACACTCGCACCTGGGCAGCGACCAGGAATAAATCAGAACTTGTACGTCGCCGTCACACCCGTCATGCGCGGCGCCAGCGGGATGCATTGCAGCACGCCCGATGTGTTGGGCGTGCCGAAAGTGCCGTTGGGCGCCGAATTCAGCACGCCATTATATTCCGGCAAACAAGCAGGCGTGTTGGCGACATTGTTCATGAAGAAGGCGACATCGGTGCCGCTCTTGCCCACATCGGTGAAGTCCAGCCGGATATTGAGCAGGCCATAGGCGAAGGTGCGCTGCGAGGGATTAAAGGCGCGCAGATCGGCCAGATAGCGGCTCTGCCAATAATAATGCGCGGTGAACAGCACATCGCCCAGCGGCAGTCCCACATCCGGATCGCCGAAATTGACCGTGGCGGTTTCGTTGGTCTGCCAGGCGGGCACTGGAATCGGTGTGCCCGACAGATTGGTGCTGGAAGCAGGCTGCAGATAGCCCGGCGGCGCAACAAAGGTGAAATCGGTGAAGCGCGGGTCGATATAGCTGCCTGACGCATTCAGGGTGAGCCAGTCGGTGGGCAGCGCCGTGAGATCCCATTCCACGCCATAGATGCGCGCCTTCTTGGCGTTCAGCGTGATGTTATCGTTGAAATTGTTGATGCAGCCGCCGACATTGAGCAGTGCCTGGGTGCAAGGGCCGCCGCCCACAGCGGCGGTCGCCAAGGTGACGTTGGGAATCTGCTGTTGCGTCTGGATATTGTGATAGGCGGTCTGGTAACCCGCCAGGTTGGCGCGCAGTGGAATGTCCATCACCGTGAAATCGGATTTCACGCCGACTTCGTAATCCTGCACTTCTTCCGGCAAAGCGGTCAGCGCAGCAGTGTTGATCGACTGGGTATTGATGCCGCCGGAGCGATAGCCCGAGCGCATGGTGGCATAGACCAAGGTGCCAACCCACAGATCATGGTCGATCGCCAATGTGTAGGTGGGCTTGTGATAGCTCTTGGAAATATCGATCGCGCATTGCGATTCCGGCAGCACATGGCCGTTCGCATTGGTGAGGAAGCAGAGATCGCTTTGCCCGGCATAGGAAATGCCATAATTGCTGACGAACGGCGTCGAACTGAAGATAGCGGGCTTGCCCGAAGCGATCAGCGTGTTGTTGGTGGCGACTGTGGCCGGCGTCTGCACGCTTTGACTAGCGATGTGCGCAAAACGCTCGTCATAGGTATAGCGGACGCCTGCGGTCAGCCGCGTGTCGGACCAGATGCTGTAGGTGAGCTGGGCATAACCGGCATAAGAGCTGTTCTCTTCGCCGTTATGACTCCAGTCGGTGACGGTGATTTGCTTGCCGCCGGCGGCGGTGGGTGCCGAACCCGCGCTGGGCAAGAAGAGATAAAGCTGGCCGCCGTCATTGGGACTGTTTTCGGTGAAATAGAACAGACCCGAGGTCCATTTCAGCTTGTCGTCGAACGCGCTGCCATTGACCGTCAGTTCCGACTGCCAGGATTGATAATCCGGCGTGTTGTAGAAATAGCTGTTGGTCACGAAAGGCTGGCCGCGGCTGACTGCGGTGCCGTCGCCGTTCCAGGTCCGGTAGGCAGCCATCAGCTTGACCGAGAAATCCTCGAAACTCTTGTTGGCCGTGGCCGAATAGGTCTGGTAGTGGCCTTCGTCCAGATCGCTGAGCGCCTGTTCCGTGCTCCAGAAACCGAATTTTTGTTCGCGCGCCACCGAATTCAGCACCGAATTGTAAGCGGCGGGCGAGGGGTTGGGATTGGAAACGCTGGTGGCGGTGGCCGTGAGATAGGTGGGCGCCACCGGATGATTCAGAAGGTCGGTGAAGCCAACGCAGGTGCCGGGAATGTTGCAGATTGAGGTGCGGCCCGAGGACGGCACGGTTCCCACAAAGTAGCCCAGATCATGATAGGTCGAGCCAGTGTCATGCTCCGCCGCGATATCGGCGCGGAAGAGAATGTTGAAGCTGTCGTCGGGTTGCCATTTGAGCGAGAAGATGCCGCCCAGCTTGTTCGAGCCCATGGAGGGCTGGTGGTTGGAAACCCCACTGGCCGGATCGAAATAATAATTCGCCACATAGCCGCGCTGATCGTCGACATTCAGCGCCACGCGCGCAAACAGCGTGTCTGAAATGGGCAGGTCCACCGCGCCTTGGATGCCGGCGCGGCCATAGTCGCCCACCGTCCCTTGGACATAACCGCCGAATTCCTGCCCCGGCTGCCGTGTTTCATACAGAATCGCGCCGCCCGTGCTGTTGCGGCCCACCAAAGTGCCTTGCGGGCCCTTCAACACTTCCAGGCTGTCGATATCGAACAGCGAGCCGCCCAGTCCGACCGCGCGGGCGTAATAGACTCCATCCTTGTACACCGCCGACGCGGTATCGAATGCCAGGCCCGGATTGCCGCCGCCCGACGGCGAGTCGAAATTGCGTTGACCACGGATGGTGACATTGAGCGTATCCTGACGGAACGCGGTGGGCGCGATATAGACGGAGGGCGATACCGTCTTCAGATCCTGAAGGGTCAAGACGTTGAGCTTGCTGAGTTCGTCCTGGTTGAACGCGGTGATGGAGATCGGGACCTGCTGCGCGTTCTCGGTCCGCTTGCGGGCCGTGACGATCACGGTTTCAAGACCGGTAATGGATGCAGTCTGGCCGCCGGTCTGCGCCAAAGAGGGAACGGCGCCCGCGCCCAGCCACAAGGCGGACATCGCCACACCCGCGTAAAACCGCCCGTATCGCATTTTCCCGCCCTCAAACTGGCTTTAATGGGCCGAAGCTGTAATAGAACTCCCCTGCAAAAAGAAGAGCGGTGACGTGGTCAGCCGAAGGGAAAAATTCCCGATTTCTCTGCCGCAGGGGCTTTTGCTTCTGGGCTTCGGCATCCTTCTGGCGCTGAACTGGCCCGGGCAGATGTCCTATGACTCGGTTGTGCAGCTGGCCGATGGCCGAAGCGGCCACTATGACAGCTGGCACCCGCCGGTCATGGCCTGGCTTCTGGGCTTGTTCGACAGCGCCCTGCCCGGCACCGGGCTGTTTCTGCTTTTCGTCATGCTGCTGCTTTTCACCGCCTGGCTTCTGCTGCTGCGCAGCGCACGGCCGGGTTGGGGAATTGTAATTGTCCTTGTACTGATTTTCGCCACGCCACAGCTTGTTCTCTACCAGGGCACGATCTGGAAGGACGTGCTGTTCGCCAACGCCGGCATTGCCGGCTTCGCCGTCATGGCGGCCGCCGCCGCCCGCTGGCGGGCGCCGCGCGCGCGCTTCGCCCTGCTGAGTTTGTCCGTTTTGCTTTTGAGCCTGGCGGCTTTGGCGCGGCAGAATGGTTTTGTGCTTTTGCCGATTGCCGCCATGTGCCTGGGCGTGATCGCGGCCAGACAGCAGTCCCGGCGCGAAGGGTGGCGCTACGGCCTGGGAATGCTGGCGGCCAGCCTGGTGGTGGTGGTGGTGTCCAATTTCGCTCTCGGGTTGCGAAGCGACCACGGCCAGGGTGCTGCCGATCAGCTCCGCCTGGCACAGACTTATGATCTGGTGGGCGCCATCCGGCTGGATCCTTCCATCCACCTGACAGTCCTGGAACAGCGAGCGCCGAGCCTGGATGCCGCGATCCGCAAGGACGGCGTGGCGTTATATTCACCGCATCTGGTGGACACGCTGGAAGGCTCGTCCGTCCTCACCAATGCGATCTATCATGCCCCGCCGGGGGCCGTGTTCGCGCAATGGCGCCAGCTGGTCCTTGACCATCCCGGCCTCTACCTGCGCGAGCGCCAGCCTGTCTTTCGCTGGGTATTGGCGCCGCCGGACATGCTCTTATGTCACCCCGATGTCGTGGGCGTGGATGGACCGCCCGACATGATGAAGACATTGGGCCTGTCCGCCCATATCCGGGCACAGGACCGTTTTCTCTATTTCTACGTCGCAAATTTCTTCCATACCCCGGTCTTGTCGCATCTTCTGTACGGGGCGATGGCGCTGCTGTTCCTGCTGCTGCTGGCATGGCGGGGCGCACCGGCCGATATCGCGGTGGCGGGCCTCCAGATCGCGGCACTGACTTTCGCGCTGAGTTTCTTTGTCGTCTCCATCGCCTGCGATTACCGCTATCTGTATTTTCTCGATCTGGCGGCGATGACCGGCGCATTGCAGTTTTTCTGCCGGCCGCGCGAATTTCCCGGCTAGAGCCGGAGGCGCATGCGGCAAAGGCGATACCGCCCAACGTGACTTCGAAGGTGATTCTGACCCCGCCGCAGGACCCACCGTTTTCGTCCGGACGGGTTCGAAAACGCGGCAATGTCCACAGCTTATTTCCGGAAATAGCGACCCCGGCGGAGAAGCCGCAAGACGGTCCCTAAATCCGTGAATTGGTGGAGAATTTGTCATCCGGGACCGCGGCCCGGCCCCGCAAGGCAGGATTATCCCGGTTTAATGGCCCGTCATTCCGGCACCGCTGGCCTGCCCAGCGCGGTCCCCCCTTGTAGGCTGCGGCACCAACCCCGATATTGAGCGTTAACGGACGACAGAGAAGCCATTCGTAACCGTTTCTTATTTAGAATCCAGTATTTCGGTGGGGTATGAAGCTTAATCTTTCCCTTTTGGCCGCCCTGTGCGCCAGCCTTCTGGTCAGCGCCTGCGCCAGTCAAGATCCCGAAGCGATCGCGCAAAACGATCCCTGGGAACCCACCAACCGCGCCGTGTTCGATTTCGACATCAAGCTCGATCATGCCGTGGCCAGGCCGGTCGCCAAATTCTATCGCAGTGCCGTGCCCGAGCCCGCGCGCGACGGCATTCACAACGCCCTGACCAACCTGAATTCGCCCGTGGTTTTCACCAACGATGTGCTGCAAGGCGATGCCGACAAGGCGACCGACACGTTCGGCCGCTTCATGATCAATTCGACGGTCGGCGTGGCCGGCCTGGTCGATGTCGCCGCCAAGATGGGCATTCCCGGTCACGACAATGATTTCGGCATCACGCTGGGCAAGGCCGGCGCGGCGGAAGGCTCTTACCTGGTGCTGCCCTTTGTCGGTCCCAAGCCGCCGCGCGATCTGGTCGGCACGGGCGTCGATATCGCTTTCGATCCGCTCACCTATATGAGCTGGAACAATTCCACGCTCTATATGATCATCCGTGGCGGGCTTGGCGTTCTGGACGCCCGCGCCGCCAACATCAATGCGGTGGACCAGATCGAACGGTCCTCGATCGATTTCTACGCCACGACCCGCAGCCTTTATCGCCAGAATCGCGCCGCCCAGATCAACAATGGCAAGGCGCCCGACGCGGATCTGCCGAACTTCTGAGCGTTGATTTTCAGCAGTTGGCGTTCGGCGGGCTTTATCACCGAGCATTCTGAATTGCGCCTAGCTTTTCTTAGCGAGCGTCGCGAGCTTAGAAAAGCTGGCGCACCTTCGAGCGAAAGCGAGGGGGGCGCCTCGCTTTAGCTCGGCGCGCTCGTCACTCGATTTGATCCGCTGGATCAAATCATCCGCCCGCCTTGGCGGACGGACCGTTCCTCTCACTCAGCCGGCATGGGTGCTTCGCCGCTATGACCGGCGCCCATCTTGCCATGATACCAGCGGTTCCAGGCGCGCTTCCATTTGAGCCGCCAGCGATCCAGATAAAGATAGACCACCGGCGTGGTGTAGAGCGTGAGCGCCTGGCTGAGCAGCAATCCGCCCACGATGGATATTCCCAAAGGCTGGCGCAGCTCCGATCCTTGACCCAGGCCGATCGCCAGCGGCAGCGCCCCCAGGATGGCGCCCATGGTCGTCATCATGATGGGCCTAAAGCGCAGCATGCAGGCGCGATAGATCGCCTCGCGCGAATCCAGATTTTCCCGCCGCTGCGCCTCGATCGCGAAATCGATCATGATGATGGCGTTCTTCTTCACCACGCCGACCAGCAGAATGACGCCGATAAAGGCGATCAGGCTGAAATCGGTCCTGAAGATCAGGAGCGCCAGCACCGCGCCCACACCCGCCGACGGCAGGGTGGATAGAATGGTGAGCGGATGAACATAACTCTCATACAGAATGCCCAGAACGATATAGATCGTCAGGATCGCCGCCGCGAACAGCAGCGGCAGGTTGGCCAGCGACTGCCGCGCGAGCTGCAAGGTGCCGGCGGCCTCGCCATGGATGGAGATCGGCACATTGATGCTGGCCATGGTGCGGTCGATGGCCCGCGACGCCTGGTCTTCGGTCACGCCCGGCGGCAGGTCGAACGAAAAGGTCGTGGCGACGAAGGGGCCCTGGTGATTGACCGAGAGCGGCGTGGTGCCTGGGCCATAGCTGACGAAAGCCGATAGCGGCACCATCTTCTCGACCCGGGTCGAGACCGAAGCACCCGTGGAGCCGCCGCCGCGCGCGGTGCTGGTGATGGCGTTGAGCTGCTGGTTGCGCACCGCTTCGGCGGCCTGCGTCGCCGCATCGGCGCCGGTGCTGGAAGCCGTGGTGGTGGTGGTCGAACCGGCAAAGGCGCCGCTGGCCCCCGCGCTGGACTGGGTGCCGTTGATATTGCCGGCGGTCGAAACGTAGATGTCGCGCAGGGTTTCCGGGCTTTGCCAGAACTCGGGCGCCACCTCCATCACCACATGATACTGGTTCTTGTCCTTGTAGATGGTCGAGACCTGGCGCTGTCCGAACGCGTCATAGAGCGTGTTGTCGATCTGCGAGGCGGTCAGACCGAGGCGCGAAGCCGTGGGCCGGTCGATCTTGAGATCGACTTCCAGCCCCTTGTCCTGCTGGTCGGAATTGACGTCCAGAAGTTCCGGCACCGTCTGCAGCGCCTGGGTGATCTTGGGCACCCATTTGTTCAAATCGTCCAAGGCATCGGCCTGAATCGTGTATTGCAGCGAGCCGTTGCCTTGCCGCCCGCCGGAGCGCACGCCGGTCGAACTCATCGGCGACAGGAACATGCGGGCGCCGGCAATCGCTTCGAATTTCGGGCGCAGCCTGGCGATCACGGCATCGGAGCTGATATGCCCGCGCTCCGCCGGCGGCTTCAGCGTGATGAAGAGCTGACCTGTGTTGGTTGCGCCGCCGCCCCTGCCGCCGCCGCCGCCGCCGATCGAGCCGGCCAGTTGCGCCACCGCGGGGTCGGAGCGGATGATATTGCCGAACTGGATGAATTTCTTCTGCATCGCCTGATAGGAGATGCTCTGGTCGCCGCGGATATTGCCGAATATGCGGCCCTCATCGACTTCGGGAAAAAAGCCCTTGGGAATGATGACCAGCAAATAGACGTTCAGGATCACCGTCACCAGCAGGATGAACATGATGGTCTTGGGATTATCCAGTGACCAGCTCAAGGTGCGGCGATAAAAATCCAGGCTGCGTTCGAAGGCCCGCCGCGCGATCCGCATCAGCCAGTTCTTGTCTTCGCCGGTCCCGAAATCGAGATAAGCGCACATCATCGGCGTGACGGTGAGCGACACAAGCAGCGACGTGAATATCGCGATGGTCAGGGTTACCGCGAATTCGTGAAACAGGCGGCCGATGATGCCGCCCAGAAGAAGGATGGGGAAAAATACCGCCACCAGCGAAATGCTCATGGAAATGACGGTGAAAGCCACTTCCTGCGCACCCAACAGCGCGGCCTGGAGGCGGGGCTGGCCAAGCTCGCGGTGACGGGTGACATTCTCCAGCACCACGATGGTGTTATCGACCACAAAGCCGGTCGAAATGATCAGCGCCATCAGCGAGAAGTTGTCGAGCGAGAAGCCCAGCAGATACATCACGCCAAACGTGCCCAGCAGCGCCAGGGGCACCGACACCGCCGGCACAAGGGTGGCGCGAAGATTGCGCAAAAACAGGAACACGACCAGCACCACCAGGATGGTGGAGAGCACCAGCGTGATTTCCACATCGTTCACGGAATCGCGGATCGAGGCCGTGGTATCCTGGATCACGGTCAGATCGATCGCCGGCGGCAGCATGCCATGCTGCAATTGCGGGATCATGGCGTTGATGTTGTTGACGACTTGAATCACGTTGGCGCCGGGCTGCTGCGTGATCGTCACCAGAACCGCGGGCTGCCCGTTGGCCATGCCCATATTGCGGATATTCTCGACGCCGTCGCTGACCTGGGCGACGTCCTGCAGCCGCACCGGCGCATTGTTGCGATAGGCGATGATCAGGGAACTGAATTCCGAGGCCTGCGAGGCATTGTCGTTGGAATAGACCTGCATCCGCTGCGATCCCTGATAGATCGCACCCTTGGGGCTGTTGGCGCCGGCGTTGGCGGACGAAACCGCCGCCCGCACATCCTCCAGCCCGATGCCGTATTTGAACAAGGCGCGCGGATTGAGCTCGATCCGCACCGCCGGAAGCGCCGCGCCGGCCAGGGAAACATCGCCCACCCCGGCAATCTGCGACAATTTCTGCTGCAGGATATTGGAGGCCTGATCGTAGATCTGACCCGGGGTCAACGTCTTGGACGTCAGCGCCATGACGATGATGGGGAAGCTGGAGGGATTGAACTTGAAATAGGTGGGGTTGGAGCGCAGCGACGCCGGCAGATCGGCATGGGCTGCGTTGATCGCCGCCTGGACGTCGCGGGCGGCGCCATCAATGTTGCGGCTGATGTCGAATTGCAGGACCACCTGGGTGGAGCCCACCGAACTGCGCGAGGTCATCTGGTTGACGTCGGCGATTGCGCCCAGATGGCGTTCCAGCGGCGTCGCCACCGTGTTCGACATCACTTCGGGGCTCGCCCCGGCCATATTGGCGCTGACCACGATGACGGGAAGATCGATGTTCGGCAGCGGCGCCACAGGCATCAGGAACAGGGCGCCGAACCCGGCCAGCGCCATCCCGATCGCCAGCAAGGTGGTGGCGATGGGGCGTTGGGTGAAGGCGGCGACGATGTTCATGCCGCCTCCTCAGGGTGACGTCGCTGTGGCCGGACCGCCGCTGCGGCGGGCGCGCCAGGCGCGCAGATCCTGGCCCCAGCGATCGAAATAGATGTAGATCACCGGCGTGGTGAAAAGCGTCAGCAGCTGGCTGACCAAAAGGCCGCCCACGATCGAGATGCCCAGCGGATGGCGCAGCTCCGCCCCCATGCCCGAGCCCAGCATCAGCGGCAGCGCCCCGAACAGGGCCGCCACCGTGGTCATCAGAATGGGCCTGAAGCGGAGCAGCGCGGCCTGATGAATCGCCTCGGTGGGCGACTTGCCTTCCTTGCGTTCGGCTTCCAGCGCGAAGTCGATCATCATGATCGCGTTCTTCTTGACGATGCCGATCAGCAGAATGATGCCAATGATCGACACGATGTTGAGATCGTGGCCGGTGACGATCAGCGCCAGCAGCGCGCCCACGCCGGCCGACGGCAGGGTCGACAGAATCGTGACGGGATGAATGAAGCTCTCGTAAAGAACGCCCAGCACGATATAGACGGTGACCAGCGCCGCGATGATGAGCAGCACTTCATTGCCAAGGGTGTTCTGGAAGGCGACGGCCGAGCCTTCGAACTGGGATGTGATGCCGGGCGGCAATCCCGCCACATCCTGGGCATCCTTCACTGCCTGCACGGCCGCGCCCAGGGAATAGCCCGGCGCCACGTCGAACGAGATGGTCGCCGAAGGGAACTGGCTGAGGTGATCGATCTGCAGCGGCACGGTGCGCTGATCGACATGGGCGATGGTCGAGAGCTGCACCTGGCCGCCCTGCGAGGATGGCAGGTAGATATTGTTCAGCGAGGCCACCGTGTTTTGAAGCTTGGGATCGGCTTCCATGATGACGCGGTACTGGCTGGATTCGGTGAAGATGGTCGAGATGATGCGCTGGCCGAAACTGTCGTAAAGCGCGTTGTCGATCGTCGCCGCCGAGATGCCGAAGCGGGCGGCGGTATCGCGGTCCACCGTCAGGAACGCCGACAAGCCCCGGTCGAGATAGTTGGTCGAGACATTGCGCAACGCGCTGGCCTTCTGAAGCTGCGCGATCAGCTTGGGAACGAAATCGTTGAGGCCGCTGCTGGTGGCCGATTGCAGGACGAATTGATATTGCGCCCGGCTGACGGTGGAATCGATGGTCAGATCCTGTACCGGCTGAAGGTAGAAGGTGATGCCCGGAACGGCGCGGGCGTCGGCGGCCAGCCGGTCCATGATCTCGGTCACGCCATCGCGTGCGCTCTTGTCCTTCAGATTGATCAGGAAGCGGCCGCTGTTGAGGGTTGCGTTGGTGCCGTCCACGCCGATGAAGGAGGACAGGCTCGCAACGTCCTTGTCCTTGAGGATGTTCTGGGCCACCAGGCGCTGGCGCCTGGCCATCTCGTCGAACGACACGGTGGGGCCCGCGGTCGTGATTGCCTGAATGAAGCCGGTATCCTGCACCGGGAAGAACCCCTTGGGGATCAGGATATAAAGAACAACCGTCAGCACCAAGGTGCCGACCGCCACCATCATGGTGAGCGGCTGATGCACCAGCACCCATCTGAGCAACCGGTCATACTCGCCGATGAAACGCTCATAATATTCCTCGGTGCGGCGCTTGAAGGCGCTTTGGCGCTTTTCTTCCTGGGCGTGGCTGCGCAGCAGCTTGGCGCACAGCATCGGCACCAGGGTCAGCGAGACCACTGCCGAGATCAGGATCGTGATCGCCAGGGTAACGGCGAATTCGCGGAATAGCCGGCCCACCACTTCCTGCATGAAGAGCAGCGGGATCAGCACCGCGATCAGCGAGACCGTCAGCGACACGATGGTGAAACCGATCTCGCCCGAGCCTTTCATCGCGGCCTCGAATGGCGTGTAACCCTCTTCGAGATAACGGGTGATGTTCTCGATCATCACGATCGCGTCATCCACCACAAAACCCGCGGAGATGGTGAGCGCCATCAAGGACAAATTGTTGAGCGAATAACCCAGCAGATACATGGCCGCGAAGGTGCCGACGATGGAAAGCGGCACCGACAGGCTGGGGATGAAAGTCGCCGGCAGGTTACGCAGAAAGACATAAATCACAAGCACCACCAAGGCGACCGCCAGCATCAGCTCGAACTCGACGTCGGCGACCGAGGCGCGGATGGTATTGGTGCGGTCGGTCAGCACGGTCACCGTCACCGAGGCGGGCAATCCGGCTTCGATCTGGGGCAGGATCCGCTTGACCGAGTCCACCACCGCGATGACGTTGGCGCCGGGCTGGCGCTGCACATTCAGCAGCACCGCGGGCGTCATGTTGGCCCAGCTCGACAGTTTGTCGTTTTCGGCGCCCTGAATCACGGTCGCCACATCCGACAGATGCACCGGCGAATTGTTCCGGTAGGCGATTATGATGTTGGCATAATCGGCGGCGCTCTGGAGCTGGTCGTTGGCGTTGATGGTGTAGGATTGGGAGGCGCCGTCGAAACTGCCCTTGGGCGCGTTGGAATTGTTGTTGTTGATGGTGGTGCGCAGGTCGTCGATGTTGAGACCATAGGACGCCAGCTGCTGCAGATTGGCCTGGACCCGGACCGCCGGTCGCTGGGCACCGGAAATGCTGACCAGGCCGACGCCCGAAAGCTGGGAGATTTTCTGCGCGATGCGGGTGTCGGCGAGATTTTCCACCGTGGTGATCGGCAAGCTGGACGAGGTGATTGCAAGCGTGATCACCGGCGTGTCGGCGGGATTGACCTTGGCGTAGACCGGCGGCACCGGAAGCTGGGGCAGCAGGCTGCCGCCGGCATTGATCGCCGCCTGCACTTCCTGTTCCGCCACGTCCAGGCTGAGGGTAAGATCGAACTGCAAGGTGACGATCGAGGAACCCGCCGAGGACACCGACGACATTTCCTTGAGGCCCGGCATCTGGCCGAACTGGCGCTCCAGAATGGCGGTGACCGATGTGGTCATCACATCGGGGCTGGCGCCGGGATAGAAGCTCTGCACCTGGATGGTGGGGTAATCCACTTCCGGCAGCGCAGACAGCGGCAGAAAGCGATACCCGGCCAGGCCCACCAGCATGATGGCGATCATCAGCAGCGACGTCGCCACCGGCCGTAGGATAAAGGGTGCGGAGATATTCATGGGTTCGCCGGCCGCCGGATCAGGGCGCGGCGCCGGGGCGCCCGCCGCCGCCCCTTCTGAGCGACGCCATCGCCGTCTTGCAATCGGCCGACAGCGAGTCGCGGTTCTGAGCCAGGCAGCGCCTGACGGCAGGTCCGGCCTGACCGCCGCACAATTTCGCGATGTCGGCGCTGCAGGATTTGGCGATCACGGCCTGGGCCTTGGCGCGCGCGGCTATGCGCGCCGCGTCATCCGCCGCACCCGAAGAGGGCGCCGCGATCTTCTGCTTCGAAGGATCGGGAATGACGACCTCGGAGCCGTCGCGCAACCGGTCGGCGCCGTCCACGACCACCGTGTCGCCGGGCCTCAGTCCGCTCAGGATCGCAACCTTGTCGCCATCCTGAATGCCCAGCTTGACGCTGCGCTGGCTCACGGTCTTGTCGGGACTGACGATGAAGACGAAGGTACCGCTCGCGCCACGCTGGATCGCCGCCACCGGCACCACGGTCTGGTTCTGCAGCGTGTCCACCAGAAGCTTGATATTGACGAACTGGCTGGGGAACAGCTTGTTGTCGGTATTGTCGAACATGGCGCGCAGCTTGACCGTGCCGGTGGTGGGATCGACCACATTGTCCACCGTGGCAAGCTTGCCGCTGGCGAGCTGCATGGTCTGGCTGCGGTCCCAGGCATCGACTTCCAGCACCGCGCCCTGGGACACCCGCCCCATCACCTGGGAGATGTTGTCTTCCGGCACCGTGAAGACCACCGACATGGGAGAAAGCTGGGTGACCACCACCACGCCGTTGGCCTGGCCGGACTGCACGATATTGCCGACATCCATCTGACGCAGGCCGGCGCGTCCTTCGACCGGCGAAACGATGCGGGTATAACCGAGATTGATCGCGGCAGTTTCGACATTCGCCTTGTCGGACTCCACGATGCCGGCATCGGACCGCACCAGTGACTCCTGGGTCGACAATTGCTGATTGGAAATTGCGTTCTGCGCGGACAGCGCCTGATAGCGGGCGAGGTCCACCTTGGCATTGGCGAGATTGGCCTGATCGCGCGCCAGCTGGCCTTTGGCTTGGTCCAGCGCCGCCTGATAGGGGCGCGGATCGATCTGGGCGAGCGGATCGCCCGCTTTCACCATCTGGCCTTCGGTGAAATACAGCTTGGTGAGAAGTCCGCCCACCTGCGGGCGAACCGTGGCGGTGGCGAGCGGGGTCACCGTTCCCAGCGCATTGAGCGTGATGCGGATGGGCGCATTGGCGGCGGTTGCGACACCGACAGGCTGCGCCCCCTGATTGAAGCGGTTGTTGACGGCAGGCTTGGGATAGATCGCCCAGATCACGAGCGCCAGAATTGCAAGCCCCAACAGGATCCACACCACGCGCGACAGACGGGGATGATCCCCGCTCCAGCGCTTGATCCGGTCCCAGACCGAACTGTCCTCGCGCGGGCCCTGCCCGACATAAGGGTTGCGGGCATGGGGCAAGTCTTTGTCGGTGCCTTCAATGCTCATCTGTTCCAAATTCCATAAAACGATAGCCGCATGTGCCGCGCAGGACCGGCAGACGCGAAAACCGTCAGCAATGGGGCCCTCTCCAAGGCTTATGCCGCAGTCTACGCCCCAGGCTGTCCATTAGCAGCGACTTAAATTGTAAATTTGTCGAAAATGTCGCCGCCTTCGAGCCACTGGCCTCTGGTGACGAGGCGCTGTATGTACCCGCCTCGGCGACGGCGGGGCGGGTCGCAAACCAGACTTTGTTGCGAAAAGGCAAGAGTGCGTGCTGCACCAGTTTTTCCATTGGTTTTTCCATGACCTGACCCCCTGGGTCACCGGCGTTGCGCAGGCGCACCCGATCTGGTGCTTCCCCATTGCCTTTGTCGTGGCGTTTTCCGAGTCCTTTGTCGGCGTTTCGTTCATTGTTCCCGGCACCTTCCTGCTGATCACCCTGGGCGCGGTGATCGGCGCCAGTCATATCAGTGTCATTCCGGCCTGGGCCGGCGCAGTGATCGGCTCGGTCCTGGGCGACTGGATCTCGTTCTGGATTGGATTTCACTATCACCACCAGATCCTGCACATCTGGCCGTTCCGCCATTACGAGGCGCAGATGGAAAAGGGTCTGCACTTCTTCCACCGCTTCGGCACCTGGGCGATTTTCCTGGGGCGTTTCCTGGGCCCGTTCCGCGCCACCGTGCCCCTGGTGGCGGGAATGAGCGAATTGGAGTTCTGGCCCTTCCAGATCGCCAATACCGCGTCGGCTCTGCTCTGGGCCTTCGCCTTGCTGACGCCGGTAGGCGCGGCTGTGCGCCATTTCATGCCGGCCTGAAGGCCGGGCGCCCGGCTTTCCGGGAACTGTCGCGAAAGTTGCATAATCTTAATCCCAGATTGGGATTGGCTCCCTCGCGCTGATCCGTAAAGGGGCATTTTGTATCGGAACGAGGCGGAAAACCGCCCCGGTTCTGGCCCCCATCCTGCAATTCGCTCACCGTAGCCTTGCCCTGCGGCCGATCGTGAGCATTCAGAACGAACCCTTTCCAGCATTGAGCGGGACCTTTCCCGCATCGGATGGCCTTGGTCCTGCCCCCGCGGCGGCCACGGGTGTTTCCGTCAAGCGTGTCCTGGACGTGATTCTTTCCCTGACGGGATTTTTCGTCTTCCTGCCGCTGCTGGCGATCATTCTTGTGGCGGTCGTGCTGGATTCTCCCGGACCGGCCCTTTTCCGCCAGAGGCGGGTCGGCCAGTACGGCAAAGTCTTCAACATCTACAAATTCCGCTCCATGCACGTGCTGGAGGACGGCGCCGACATGGTGCAGGCCTGCCAGGGCGATGCGCGCATCACCCGTCTGGGCAAATTCCTGCGCGTCACCAGCCTGGACGAGCTGCCGCAGCTCCTGAATGTCCTGGCCGGCGATATGTCGCTGGTGGGCCCGCGCCCGCACGCCGTCGCGCATGACGAATATTATTCCGGGCGGATCGAGAATTATCGGCTGCGCCATCTGGTCAAGCCCGGGATCACCGGCTGGGCGCAGGTCAACGGCGCGCGCGGCGGCACGCCCCGGCTTTGCGACATGCAGGCGCGCATCGATCTCGACGTATATTATGTCGAGCGGGAAAGCCTGTGGCTGGATCTGCAGATCCTGGCGCGCACGCCCTTCGAAGTGGCGCGCCGGCGGAACGCGGTCTGATGCGCTCCATTCTTCCCATTCCAGCCGCCTTTGAAGCCCATCGCGCGCCGCTGACGCACGCCAATGACGCGTTCGATGAAGTGATGGTGGGCGGAATCAAGACCGCCTGCCTCTCGCGCGCCAATCTCACCCGCATGATGCTCGCCGATTGTTTTGCCGCGCGCCAGACCGAAGGCACCCATCCCAAGCTGATCTTCGCCATCAATGGCCATGCCATTGCCCAGGTCGCGGGCGACGAGAATTTCCGCGGCGTGTTCGAAAGCGCCGACATCATCCATGCCGACGGCCAGGCCGCGGTGTTCGCCTCGCGTCTTCTCACCGGCACGCCCATTCCCGAACGCAGCGCCACCACCGATTTCATTCATGACGCCGCCAAGGCCGCCGTCGAACACGGATTGCGCTTCTTTCTTTTTGGCGCGACCGAAGAAGCGAACGAAAAGGCCGTGCGCGTCCTGCGCGAAACCTATCCCGGGCTTCAGATCGTGGGTCGCCGCCACGGCTATTTCTCGCGTCTGGACGAGGACGATATCTGCGACGAGATCAATTTCACCCGGCCGGACGTGATCTGGGTGGGGCTGTCCCTGCCGCTGGAATATGAATTCGCGGTGCGCAACCGCAACCGGCTCAAGGCAGGCTGGCTGGTCACCTGCGGCGGCTGCTTCAACTACATTACCGGCGACTATACCCGCGCGCCGCGCTGGATGCAGGCTGTCGGCCTGGAATGGCTGCATCGGGTCTGGCTCGAGCCCAAAAGATTGTTCTGGCGTTACGCGGTGACCAATCCGCTGGCCTTTTTTTACCTGCTGACACGCACCAGCGCACTCCCGCCGGGAGCCTACGCACCCGTCCTGATGACACAAGTCCGCACCGCGGCCTGAGGCATAGGGACATGGCTCAACCCCTGAACCCGGCGCTTGCACTCAACCCGCCCGGTCCGGGTTGGCTTGCCACGGCCTGGCGCTATGGACTCTCGACATCGGGGCCGGTCGCGACTTCGGGTGCCCATTTCCTCGCCTCGCTGCTCTTTGTCCGCAATCTGCCGGCGTCGGAATTCGGGATATTTTCCTTCGTCCTGGTGATCGTGCCCTTCTGCATGAGCCTCATCGCCGCTCTTCTGGTGCTGCCGGTCAACAGCGCCCTGGGCGAGCCATTGGAGGCGCGCGCCAGGATCGAAGCGGCCTGCCTGAAGATGAATTTGTTTCTGACCCTGCTGGCGGGGATCGCCGTATTCGGGTTCCTCACAGCCGCGCATGCGCCGATGGCGCCCGCGCTGCTGCTGGCCGGGTTCGGCGCAGCGCTCACCATGCGTTGGTTCGCGCGCTGCCTTGCGTTCGTCAAAGGCCGCACCGGCAACGCCATCGGGTCCGATCTTGCCTATGCGGGTGCCCTTGTCGCCGGCCTTGGCGCGATGCTGTTCGGCCACCATGTGACGCTTTTGCTGGGCGCCTGCCTGCTGCTGGCGGCGGCGCTGGCCGGACTGCTGCCCTTTGGCGCACCGTTCTTCCGCGACCAGTTCGCGGCCATCGCGCAAGGCCGGCTCCGCGACTATCGCGCAATCTTCCGCGACCTCACCCGCTGGTCGCTCACCGGCGTCATCCTGACCGAGATCACCGTCAATGCGCATGCCTATCTGGTGACATTCATTTCCGGTCCGGGCCCCTTCGCGCTTCTGGCGGTGGGACAGATCCTGATGCGGCCGGCCTCGCTGGTGCAAAGCGCCCTGCCCGATCTGGAACGGCCCGGGCTGACCCGCGCCATCGCCGCCAGGGACGATGTGAAACTTACGCGCATGCTGCGCGAATTCCGTTTCGCGCTGGTCGCGGTGTGGCTGGCGACGGCGGCATTGGCGGCGGCGATCCTGATCTGGGCGCCGCACCTGCTACTGAAGAAGGGCTATGCCCAGTCCGATGTGCTGCTGGTGACCTTGATCACCGCCGCCATCATGCTGGTGCGAAGCTTTCGCACGCCGCCCGCGACCTTCATGCAGGCGGCAGGCGCGTTCAAGGCGCTGGTGGGAATCGGCGTCACGACCAGCGTGATTTCCGTCACGCTCACCCTTGGCCTGCTGCTCACCCTGGGGCCCATCGCCTCCCTGTGCGGCATCCTCGCCGGCGAAATCGTCATCGTGCTCAAACTGAATCGCATGATGACGGTTTGGAGGGCGCGCCATGTCTGAACGCGTGATCATCGCCATTCCCACCTGCGAGCGGCCCAGGAGCCTGGCCCGGCTGCTGGGCGCCATCGCCCGGTTGAAAACCGACGCGGAAATCTCCGTCCTGGTCGCCGACAACGATGCACAAGCGCATCAGGGTTTCGATCTTTGCGCAGACATGGCCGGTTCCTATCGCTGGGCTTTGCGCGCGGTGATCGAACCCGAGCGCGGCATTGCCCAGGCGCGCAACCGGCTGGTGGCGGAGGCGCTGAAAAGCGATGCGCAATTCATCGCCATGATCGACGATGACGAATGGCCGGAGGAGAATTGGATCGCCGAATTTCTCAAGGCCCGGCGCGCCACCGGCGCCGATGTGCTGCAAGGCTCGATCCTGTTCGTTCCCAATGACGACGGCGCAAGCCCGATGCCCGATATCCGCCATGCCACCGGCCCGATCGACATGCCGCAAGGCGCGGGCAATCTTCTGATCTGCCGGCGCGTGCTGGAAGAAACGGCATCGCCCTGGTTCGATCCCGCCTTCGCCCTGACCGGCGGCGAGGACCAGGACTTCTTCATGCGCCTCAAGCGCGCGGGCCACCGCTTCGGCTGGGCGGACGACGCGCGCGCCTGGGGCGATGTGGCCGCGGTTCGCAACGACCTGGGCTGGATATTGCGGCGTGCCTATTCCAACGGCAATTCCGACATGCGGGTGCTGCTCAAGCACCGGCCCGGCGTGACGCTGATCGCTCACGAAGGCCTGAAAATCCTTGGCGCACTCTTGTTGTCGCCGCCGCTGGCCCTCATCCTCGCCCTGAGCCCGAATCACCGGCGGACGCCGCTCGTCAAATTCAGCAGGGCGGCGGGCAAGCTGACGGCGATGATGGGTGCGCGCTACAACGAATATGCCCTGGTCCATGGCGAATGAGAGTTTTGCCCTAAACTATGCTCCGCCGCGCGACGTTTCGCGCAGCGTGATCGCCGAGATTGTCTTCATCGCCTTGCTGCTGGTGATGTTCGTGGGGCTGACGCCGTTCGCGCCGCCCGTTTCCCCGACTTCGGTCAATGTTGCCGCGCCCGCGCCGGGCGATTCGCTGCGGCAGATCATTTTCCTTTCGATCCTTTTTCCCATCCTGTTCGCGGCGGTTTTCCAGCGCGGATTGAGCGCCCTGCGCGTGGTGCCGCTGGCGCTGATGGCGATGCTGGCCTGGTGCTTTCTTTCCGTTTTCTGGTCCGCCGTGCCGGACGTGACCTTGCGGCGCGCGGCGCTGGCCGCCATCGTGGTGTTGTCGACCATGCTGAGCGTGGATCTGATCGGCACGCAGCGCGCCTTCTTCCTCTGGCGCGTCATACTCGCCGTCATTCTGGCGGTGAATTGGCTTTCCATCCCCCTGGTTCAGACGGCGGTGCATCTGCCGGGCGAAGTCGATCCCAGCCTGATCGGCGATTGGCGCGGGCTGTATGCGCAGAAGAATACAGCCGGCGCGGTCTGCGTGATGACGGCGCTGCTCTTCCTGTTCAGCCGCAATGGCCGCGGCAACTGGATTGGCCTGGTGGTGGCGGCGGCGGCGACGGGATTTCTGATCATGACCCGCTCCAAGACGTCGCTGGGCCTGTTTCCGCTGGCGCTGCTGGCGGGCCTGCTCTACCGGATATCCTGGCGCGACAGTTTGAGCCGCGCTGTCTTTCTCTGCGGCGCGATCCTGATGATCGGGCTGATGGCCACCATCGCCGTCCTGAACTGGGATATGATCGACAGCCTGCTGGCCGATCCCACCGGCTTTACCGGCCGCGCCGAAATCTGGCAAGCCATCCTCGCCTATATGCGCGATCATCCCCTGCTGGGCGCGGGCTTCGGCACCATCGCCCATACCGGCGTCTTGTCGCCCCTGCACAATTATGCCCGCGGCAATTGGGTGGAAGCGATCGCCGACAGCCACAATGGCTATCTGCAGATCCTGATTGCCACCGGCGCCATCGGCCTGGCGCTGGCGCTGCTGGCCCTGGTGGTGGAGCCGCTCAGGCGCTTCTGGCCGCTCGAGCCGGCGCGCACCGGCTTCAAGGCGCTGCTCTTTGCACTCTTCATATTCGTGCTGGCACACAATTTCCTGGAGACGGACTTCCTGGAAAGCGACAATACCGCCTGGTTCGCCTTTCTGGTCATGCTGGCAAGCCTTCGAGCCCGCGATAATTCCTTAACCCTGCGACCCTAGAATCGCGCACCATGGCCACGCCCTTCTTTTCCGTGATCGTGCCGGTTTTCAACCGCGCCTCCGTGCTGGGCGCGGCGCTGCAATCGGTGCTGGCCCAGAGCTGCCAGGATTTCGAGATCATCGTGATCGATGACGGCTCCAGCGACAATCCGCGTGCGGTGGTGGAAAGAATTGGCGATTCCCGCATTCGTTTCGTGCGCCAGGAGAACCAGGGCGGTGGCACCGCCCGCAACACCGGCATCAACGCCGCGCAAGGCCGTTTCGTCGCCCCGCTGGATTCCGACGACACTTTTTTGCCTCACCATCTGGAGAGCATGAAGGCATTGCTGGACGGCACCAACGGCATTGTCGGCTATGCCCGCGTCCTGGTCGACCGCGGCGACGGCCGCACGCTTTTGAAGCCGCCGCGCGCCATACGCGCCGGAGAGGATATGGGCGAGTATGTCCTGTGCGAACGGGGCTTCGTGCCCACCATCACCACCGTGGTCGAACGGCAGATGGCGCAGCGGGTTCGCTATCACCCGAAATTGCGCGCCGCCGAAGATGTGGATTTCGCCATTCGGCTGGCGCTGGAAGGCTGCGAATTTAAGATGCTGGAGCAGCCGGGTGCGATCTGGAACGACCATGACGATCCCGGCCGCGCCTCGGCGCGCAACCGGGCGGAAGAGTTCGGCGCATGGCTGTCGCAGATGCGGCCGTTTCTCACCGCCAGCGCCTGGCGCGGCGGCCGCGGCTGGCCCTATGCCAAGATGCTGGCGCATAACGGCCGCAAGCGGGAAGCGTTACGCTTTTATCTGGCAGCGGTCGCGCATGGTTGCTATCGCCCTCGCTTGAGTGTGATCATTTTCCTGCAGATCTTCCTGAATGCGAAGAATTATCGTGCCGTCGCCAACGCGGCGATCGGCTGGCTCCGGATGGGCCCGCGCGAATCTTCGGCCCCCAAACGCATCTCGAACAAACCTCTCAAAACCGCATGATGACCCGGCGCGCGGCGCTGGCCTCCGGCGCGGCCGCGCTGGCGATGCCCGCATGCGCCGGGGAGAATTCGCTCCGCACCCTGGCTTCCGCAAAAGGCATTCTGTTCGGCAGTGCCGCCGCGACTTATGAGCTGAAGGACGCCGATTTCATCGGCCTGCTTCCGCGCCAAGCTGCGATCCTGGTTCCCGAATATGAGATGAAGCGCGACGTGACCGAGCCTGTGGCGGGCACGTATGACTTCTCCGGTTGCGATGCGCTGCTGGACTTCGCACAGACGCACAAAATGCAAATGCGCGGCCATCCCCTGGTCTGGCATTACGCCAATCCGCCCTGGCTGGAAGAAAGGGTGCGCGCGACGCGCGATGCCCGCCTTCTGACCGATTATGTGTCGCTGCTGGCACGGCGTTATCGAGGCCGCATGCATTCCCATGATGTGGTCAACGAAGCGCTGGTGCCGCCCGATGAGGGCGCTGGCGGCTGGCGGCCCTGTTTCTGGCTGGACGCTTTCGGACCCGCCTATCTCGATCTGGCCTTTCACGCCGCGCACCAAGCCGATCCGGCGGCGCTTCTGGTTTATAACGATGCAGGGTGCGAGCAGGGCGCGCCCGCCAATGACCGCTTCCGCAAACACACGCTGGAACTGCTGGACGGGCTCTTGAAGCGCCGCGTCCCGGTCCAGGCGCTGGGACTTCAGGGCCATCTTTCCGCCTTCGGCGCCACGGTCGATCAGGCAAAGCTTCGCGCTTTTCTGGCCGAAGTCGCGTCGCGCGGTCTCGCCATTCTGATCACGGAACTGGATGTGGACGACGAAGGCGGCCCCCGGGATATCGCCGTTCGCGACCGGGCCGCTGCCGATGAGGCCCGCCGCTTCCTGGACGTGGCGCTCGACAATTCCGCCACAAGGACAGTCCTGACCTGGGGCCTTTGCGACCGCTATCTCGACCCGCCCCAGTCCTGGCGTCTTAAGCTTTCGGGTTGGCGGGACCGCCGGCTGCCGTTTGACGCGCAACTTCGGCCAAAACCCCTCAAATCCGCGTTGGTCCAGGCTTTTCAGGCGGCCCGGTCCCGTTAGACCAAGCCGGCGTTAACCATTCGTCAGTCCGCAACTCGTAAATTTCTCCTGATTTGCGGGGAGCTTGGCGCTTGCCCGCGAAATCCGCGCGGGAAGGCATTTAAGGTTCATGACCTATTACCGGCCCATGACAGGCTATGCCGCCGAGGCGCCGGTATTCCGGCTCGAGGATTTTGTCCGCCTGCTCCAGGCGCGGCAGGCCCTGATCCTGCGCGTCACAGCGGTGATCGTCGCGGCCGCCATCCTGGTCGCGCTGATGCTACCCACCGTCTACACAAGCTCGGCGGTGGTGATCCTTGATCCCCGCAAGAACAGCGTCGCCGATGCATCCGCCGTGCTGGCGCAGATCGAGGGCGACCCCGCTTCGCTGCAGAACCAGATTCAGATTCTCACCTCGCGCGATCTGGCCTCGCGGGTCGTCGCCAGATTGAACCTCCAGGACGATCCCGAATTCAATCCGGCGCTGGCGCAGCCCGGCATCGCACAATTGGCCGCCGATCTCAGCGCCGCCCTCAACCCCCGCAACTGGTTCGACAATGGCGCCGCCAATGTCCAAAGCCTGCGCGACCGCATCCTGGACAATTTCACAAAGCATGTCGGCGCCGGCGCCAACGGGCTATCCACCGCCATCACCGTCTCCGCGACGTCGCGCAATGCCGCCAAGGCGGCGCGCATCGCCAATGCGCTGGTGGACGCCTACATCGCCGATCAGGTCGCGACCAAGCGCAAGGCCGCCAGCGGCGCGGGCTTCTGGCTCGACCAGCGCATTCACGATCTTGCCCAGCAGCTGCAGGAACAGGAAGCCGCCATCGCCGCCTATAAGGCGGTGCATGGATTGAGCGATTCCGCGCCGGGCTCGTCCTTGGTGGACCAGCAGATGGCGGGCATCAATGCCCAGATCGTTCAGGCCCGGTCCGAGCTGGCGGAGAAGCAGGCGCAGAATGATCGCGTCCAGGCGTTGATGCGGGCCGGCAACAATGCCGACGTCGCCCAGGTGATCGCCTCGCCCCTGATCGTGCAGCTCCGCACCCAGCAGGCAGACCTGATCCGCCAGGAAGGCGAGCTTTCCACTCAGTATGGCCCACTCCATCCCAAGATGAAGGCGCTGGAAGGCGAGAAGGCCGATCTGGACCGCAAGATCGCACAGGAAGTCGGCCGGCTCAGCAGCGCGATCGCCGGCGACGTCACGGTGGCGCGGGCGCATTTGAATTCGCTGCAGGCCAGCCTGAACGGCACGGTGCAGCAGCAGACGGCGCAGAACATGTCGCGCGTACAGCTGGATGCCCTGCAATCCAATGCCGCGTCCACCCGCGCGCAATATGAGGCCTTTGTCGGCCGCCTGCGCCAGACCCAGGACCAGGATGCGGCGGTGGCGCCGGACAGCAGAGTGATTTCCAGCGCTTCGGCACCGACGGCACCGTCTTCGCCCCGGCGAAGCTTGATCGTGCTGGCCTCCCTTCCGCTGGGGCTGCTCCTCGGCGTTATGGCGGCCTTGCTCAGCGAACGCTTCGGCCTTTTCTTGCCGGTGCGCGCCTTGCCTGCGCCTGTGCCGGCCCAAGCCGGGCTGCGATCCGGTGCAGCGCGCGGCAATTCCGCGTCCGTTTTTCCACCGCCGCGTCTGGCCCCACCGGTTTCCGCCTGGAATGGCCCGCCGGTCCTGGCCGACATTCCCGACCTTGTTTCGCTGCAATCCAGCGATGCCATGCTGAATCAGCCCGCCAGCCCCTATGCCTATCGCATCGCGGCACTGGTGCGCCGGCTGGAATCCCATGACGGCGCGATTGTGGTGGCGATGACATCGGCCGGGGCCGACGACGGCAAAAGCGCGATCGGCGTCTCGCTGGCGCGGGCCGCTGCCAAGATGGGCAAGAAAGTGGTGCTGCTGGATTGCGATCCCGCCCAGACCGCCAAACGCGCCATGCGTATTCCCGCGGGCGGCGGTATCTATGACGTGCTGTCCGGCGTCATCCCGCTCAACAAGGTTCTGACCCGGGACCCTCGCAGCGATGCTTTCGTCATGACGATGGCGCGCCAGCCGCCCAATATGTCGACCATGTTCGGCTCCGGCCAGATGAAGAAGCTGATCCGACTGCTGCGCGACAATTGCGACATGGTGGTGATGGATTGCGGCCGCGCCGGCGCGCCGGAAACCTGGCCCTTGGCGCGCTTGTCGGACACAACCCTGCTGGTGTCGCGCAAGAGCGGGCTGGGCACGCCGGGCTTTTCAAAATCGGTCAATATTCTGAATGCCGCCAAAGTCGCGCCGTTGGGATTGATCGTTACAAGGTAAATCGGGGACCAGTTACAGACCCGTCTCCCCCTGCGTGCGCAGCACGCTGATGGGGGAGGTGCCGTAGCTGGCTCTCGAGCCAGCGAAGGCGGAGGGGGGAAAATTAACGAGGCAGCTCGCTGCCGCCCATCAGGAATTCATCCACGCCCCGCGCGCATTGCCGGCCTTCGCGGATCGCCCATACCACCAGCGACTGGCCGCGCCGCATGTCGCCGCAGGAAAAGATTTTCGCGGCGCTGGTCTTGTAGCTCAGCGTGTCGGCCTTGACGTTGCCACGCGCATCCAATGCGACACCGGCCTGTTCGACCAGGCCTTGTTTGCGGGGGCCGGTGAAGCCCATCGCCAGCAGCACCAGGCCGGCCTCCAGCACGAATTCGCTGCCCGGCACTTCGACCAGATTCATTTTCCCGCCGTCGCCCAGCTTCCATTCGACCCGCACGCATTCCAGACCGGTGAGCTTGCCGCCAGCGACGATGGCGCGCCGGGTCTGCACCGACCAGTCGCGCGCCACGCCTTCTTCCTGGGAAGACGATGTCCGCAGCTTGAGCGGCCAATCCGGCCACACCAGGGGCTTGTTCTCATGCGCCGGCGGCTTGGCAAGAATTTCCAATTGGGTCACCGACAACGCGCCCTGGCGATTGGACGTGCCGATACAGTCCGAACCGGTATCGCCGCCGCCGATCACCACCACATGCTTGCCTTTGGCGCTGATCGCGCCACGCGGCGCGGCCTTGTCTTCGCCGTCGCCCGCCACGCGCTTGTTCTGCTGGGTGAGGAAATCCATTGCGAAATGGATACCGTCCACCTCGCGGCCGGGAATCGGCAGGTCGCGCGGCGCTTCGGCACCGCCCGACAGCACCACGGCGTCATAATCCGTCAGCAGCATCGCCATCGACACATTCACCCCGACTTCGACGCCGGTGCGGAATACGACACCTTCGGCTTCCATCTGGCGGATGCGGCGGTCGATCAGATGCTTTTCCATCTTGAAGTCGGGAATGCCGTACCGCAGCAGCCCGCCGATGCGGTCGGCTTTTTCGAACAGGGTCACGGAATGGCCGGCGCGCGCCAGTTGCTGCGCGGCGGCAAGGCCGGCTGGGCCGGAGCCCACCACCGCAACCGTCTTGCCGGTTTTCTTGGGCGCGACCTGCGGGTGGATCCAGCCTTCTTCCCAGCCGCGATCCACGATCTGGCATTCGATGGTTTTGATGGTGACCGGATTGTCCTGGATGTTCAGCGTGCAGGACGCCTCGCACGGCGCCGGGCAGACCCGGCCGGTGAATTCGGGGAAATTGTTGGTGGAATGCAGCGTGTCCGACGCCGCGCGCCATTGGTCGCGATAGACCAGATTGTTCCAGTCGGGGATCAGATTGTTGACCGGGCAGCCCTGATGGCAAAAGGGAATGCCGCAATCCATGCAGCGCGCCGCCTGCTTGCCGACTTCGGCGTAAGGCAGCGGATGGACGAATTCCTTGTAATTGTGAATCCGCGCCTCGGGCTTGTCATAGCCGCGATCCTGACGCTCGATTTCCAGAAAGCCGGTGACTTTTCCCATCTTCTCTACTCTGCCGCCACCGCTTTGGCGCGTTCGTTCTTCATGTCGGATAATGCCTTGGCGTAATCGGTCGGCATCACCTTGACGAAATGCGCCAGGGTCTGGCCCCAGTTTTCCAAGAGCAGTTTGGCCCGCGCGCTGCCGGTATGGAGCAGGTGACGTTCGACCAGGATCTTTAGCCGTTCGGCATCGAAGCGCAAAAGATCGCCCATGCCGGGATCCGACACGCTGATGGAGCGCTGCCGCGGCATCTCCGGATCGTCCGCGCCGCTCATCGGCGCCAGCTTCTCCAGCTTGACCATCGCCGGATTGCAGAGCTTCTCGAACTGGTTGTCGATGTCGTAGACATAGGCGACGCCGCCCGACATGCCGGCGGCGAAATTGCGCCCCGTCTTGCCCAGCACCACCACCACGCCGCCGGTCATATATTCGCAGCCATGATCGCCAGTGCCTTCGACCACCGCGATGGCGCCGGAATTGCGCACCGCGAAACGCTCGCCCGCCACGCCTTCGAAATAGGCTTCGCCGGCGATGGCGCCATAAAGAACGGTATTGCCGACCACGATATTGACGGTGGGATCGCGGCGGATATTGCGGGGCTGGCGCACCACGATGCGGCCGCCCGACAGGCCCTTGCCGACATAGTCGTTGGAATCGCCGATCAGCTCCAGCGACACGCCGCGCGAAAGAAATGCGCCAAAGGACTGGCCGGCGGTGCCGGTAAAGCGGATGGAGATGGTGTCTTCCGGCAGGCCGGCATGGCCGTGACGCCGCGCCACTTCGCCCGACAGCATGGCGCCGACGGTGCGGTCGACATTGCGGACGGTCCGTTCCAGCCGCACCGGCTGGCCATGCTCGATGGACGGCATCGAGGCGGCGATCAGATCGTGATCCAGCGCCGATTCCAGGCCGTGATTTTGCGATTCGCAGTGATGGATCGCGACACCCGGTTTCTTCTGCGGCTGGTGCAGGACACGGGAGAGATCGACGCCTTTGGCCTTCCAATGGCCGATGGCTTTTTTCATGTCCAGCCGGTCGACCCGGCCCACCATCTCCGCCACGGTGCGGAAGCCCAGCGATGCCATGATCTCGCGCAGCTCTTCGGCCACGAAGAAGAAATAATTGATCACATGTTCGGGCTGGCCGGTGAAGCGCTTGCGCAGGATGGGATCCTGCGTCGCCACGCCCACCGGGCAAGTGTTGAGATGGCATTTGCGCATCATGATGCAGCCCGAGGCGATCAGCGGCGCGGTGGCGAAGCCATATTCGTCGGCGCCCAGAAGCGCGGCCACCGCCACGTCGCGGCCGGTGCGCAATCCGCCATCGGCCTGCACCGCGATGCGGCCGCGCAGTCCGTTCAGCACCAGGGTCTGTTGGGTTTCCGCCAGGCCGATTTCCCAGGGACTGCCGGCATGGGTGAGCGACGTCAGCGGCGACGCGCCGGTGCCGCCTTCGAAGCCCGAAATCGTCACATGATCGGCGCGGCACTTGGCGACACCCGCCGCCACGGTGCCCACGCCCACTTCCGATACCAGCTTGACCGAAATGCGGGCCTTGGAATTGACGCTCTTGAGGTCGCGGATCAGCTGCGCCAGGTCCTCGATGGAATAAATATCGTGATGCGGCGGCGGCGAGATCAGGCCCACGCCCGCCGTGGAATGGCGGACTTTCGCAATTGCCTTGTCGACCTTGTGGCCGGGGAGCTGACCGCCTTCGCCGGGCTTGGCGCCCTGGGCCATCTTGATCTGAATGTCGTCGGAATTGACCAGATATTCGGTGGTGACGCCGAAACGGCCCGACGCGACCTGCTTGATCTTGGAGCGCATCGAATCGCCATTGGCCAAGGCCACGAAGCGGTCCGGCTCTTCGCCGCCTTCGCCGGTGTTGGAACGGCCGCCGATGCGGTTCATGGCGATGGCGAGATTGGTGTGCGCCTCGCGGCTGATCGAACCGAAGCTCATCGCCCCGGTGGAGAAGCGCTTGACGATTTCCGAAGCCGCTTCCACTTGATCCAGCGGCACGCTCTGGCCGTCGGCCTTGAACGCCATCAGCCCACGCAGGGTCAGCAGGCGCTCATTCTGATTGTTGATCTCCTGCGCGAAGAGCTGGTACTCGGCCGGATTGTTGCCGCGCACCGCATGCTGAAGCCGCGAGACGCTTTCGGGGGTCCAGGCATGGTCTTCGCCGCGCAGGCGGAAGGCATAATCGCCGCCCACATCCAGCGCATTGCGATAGATCGGATTGTCGCCATAGGCGTCGCGATGCCGCCGCACGCATTCCTCGGCGATTTCCTTCAGGCCGATGCCTTCGATGGTGGAGGCCGTGCCGGTGAAATATTTCTCGATGAATTCGGTGGAGAGGCCCACTGCGTCGAAGATCTGGGCGCCGCAATAGGACTGGTAGGTGGAGATGCCCATCTTGGACATCACCTTCAGCACGCCTTTGCCCACCGCCTTGATGTAATTCTTCTGCACTTCGTAAGGCTTGAGCGTGAGGCCGGCGCGGGTGCGGATCTGCTCCAGGGTCTCGAAGGCGAGATAGGGATTGACCGCTTCGGCGCCGTAGCCCGCCAGCACGCAGAAATGATGGACTTCGCGGGCTTCGCCGGTTTCCACCACCAAGCCGGTCTGCATGCGCAGGCCCTGGCGGATCAGGTGATGATGAACGGCAGCGGTGACAAGCGCGGCGGGCACCGGCACCCGCTCCGGCGATACCGCGCGATCGGACAGAATCAGGATGTTGTTGTCGGCCAGGACCGCGTCAGTGGCATTGTAGCAAATGCGGGTGATGGCGTTGGAAAGGCCGTCGACGCCTTCGCTGGCGGGCCAGGTACAGTCGATGGTGGCGGTGCGGAAGGCGCCGTCCACCAGCTCGGAAATGGCGCGAATCTTTTCCACATCGGCATTGGTCAGGACCGGCTGGGTCACTTCCAGGCGCTTGTGCGTGCCCGCGTCGCGGCCCAAGAGATTGGGACGCGGCCCGATCATCGAGACCAGGCTCATCACCAGCTCTTCGCGGATCGGATCGATCGGCGGATTGGTGACCTGGGCGAAGTTCTGCTTGAAATAATTGTAGAGCAGCTTGGGCTTTTTGGAGAGCACCGCGATCGGGGTATCGGCGCCCATCGATCCGATGGGATCGTCGCCCAGCGCCGCCATCGGCTCCAGGAAAAATTGCAGATCTTCCTGGCTGTAGCCGAAGGCCTGTTGCTTATCGAGCAGCAGCGAAGGCTCGTTCGCCTTGGCGTGCGCGTCTTCCGGCACGTCGGGAAGTTCTTCCAGCTTGTACTGGGCGGCGCGCAGCCATTCCTCGTAAGGCTCGGCATTGGCGAGCGTCGCCTTGATCTCTTCGTCCTCGACGATGCGGCCTTCTTCCAGATCGATCAGCAGCATCTTGCCGGGCTGCAGCCGCCATTTGCGCTTGATCTTCTCTTCGGGCACCGGCAGCACGCCGGATTCCGACGCCAGGATGACCAGATCGTCTTCCGTCACGATATAGCGCGCCGGACGCAGCCCATTGCGGTCGAGCGTCGCGCCGATCTGGCGGCCGTCGGTGAAAGCGATGGCGGCGGGGCCGTCCCACGGCTCCATCAACGCGGCGTGATATTCGTAGAAGGCCTTGCGCTTGGCATCCATCAGCTTGTTGCCGGCCCAGGCTTCCGGGATCAGCATCATCACCGCATGCGCCAGGGGATAGCCGCCCGCCACCAGCAGCTCCAGCGCATTGTCGAGCGAAGCGGTGTCGGACTGGCCGTGCGGAATCAGCGGCCACATCTTGTCGAGATCGGGCCCGAGCAATTCGGACTCCATGGTGCGGCGGCGCGCGTTGATCCAGTTGACGTTGCCGCGCACGGTATTGATTTCGCCATTATGGGCGATGAAGCGGAAGGGGTGCGCCAGCTTCCAGCTCGGGAAGGTATTGGTGGAGAAACGCTGATGCACCAGCGCGATCGCCGATGTGGTCAAGGGATTGGTGAGATCGCGATAGAAGCGGCCCACGTCATGCGCCAGGAGCAGGCCCTTATAGACCACCGTGCGGGTCGAAAAGCTGGGCATGTAGAGCTGAGTGATGGCGGGCTGCTTATGCTTCTTCGCCAGATCGGCCAGCGGATTCTGGGTCTGCTTGCGGATGGCGAGCAGTTTGCGCTCGAAGGCATCCTGGTTCTTGGTGTGCGGCCCCATTGCCACGATGGCCTGGCGGATGAGCGGCATCTGGTCGAGCACGGTCTTGCCCAGGCCCGCCGGATCGGTGGGCACGTCGCGCCAGCCGAGCAGCACCTGGCCTTCGACCTTGATGAAATGTTCGAACTGCTTGGTGACGATCTCACGCGCCTTGGCTTCGCGCGGCAGAAAGCACATCGCCACGGCATAATGGCCAGGCTTCGGCAAGGTGACGCCGGTGTCTTTTGCCCACTCGCGCAGCAGCGCGTCGGGAATCTGGATCAGGATGCCGGCACCATCGCCCACCAGAGGATCGGCGCCCACCGCGCCGCGATGGTCGAGATTGATCAGGAGCTGGAGGCCCTGGCCGATGATGCCATGGGATTTCTGGCCTTTGATGTTGGCGACAAAGCCCACGCCGCACGAGTCATGCTCATGCCGCGGATCGTAAAGTCCCTGTTTTGGCGGCAAACCCATCGCCAGACCTCAAATTTCCGTAATTCGCGCACCCAAGCCCGCCAATCCTCGTCAGACAAGGGAAAAAGCAGGCGCTCCCCTGCTTTTTGCACACCTGCGCCACAGGGACTAGTTGCAACGCGGCATGACGGTATCGACTCAATTGACGCACTTGACTCCGGGCGGCGAGGGAATAATCTGGAACATAACATGAACAAAAGCGAAAAGCTGGCAGATTTGCGCCATTTCCTTGCGCGTTATGGCCTGCCCCATGACCGGCCGGCAATTCCGCTCGGGCTGCCGGCGGCGGATGCCGTTCTGGGTGGGGGGCTCAGGCGTGGCGCTTTGCACGAAGTGTTCGCGGGCGACTGGGGTGCGGGCGGTTTCGCCGCCTGCCTTGCCCTTCAGGCCGTGGGAAAAAAACCCCTCTTCTGGATCCGGCCGGATTATGAGGCGCTGGAATATGGCGCCCTCTCGGCCGCCGGTCTTCTGGAACTGGGCGGCGATCCCAAAAACTTGTTTCTGCTGCGCGCGCCTGATGCCGGCGAAGCACTGTCCGCCACCGCCGACATCCTGGCCTGTCCCCATGTGGGGGCGGTGGTGCTGGAAATTTCCGGAACACCCCGCTGCCTCGACCTGGTGGCAAGCCGCAGGCTGGCGCTGCTGGCGGAGGAAAGCGGCGTCACCTTGTTCTTGCTTCGTGAAGGCGCGGTGCCCGAGCCCAGCGCCGCCGTCACGCGCTGGCAAGTGCAAAGCCTTTCCTCGCACCCGGATGACGATGACTGGGGATCGCCCCGTTTCACGGCGCGGCTGACGCGCCATCGCTTGGGCGCCTTAAGCGACTTCACCCTGCAATGGGACATCGAAAATGCAATCTTCCGCGACGCGGCGGCGCATTCTGGCGCTGTGGCTGCCCCGCTTGCCGACCGACCGGCTGAGACGTCGCGCCAACGGCGCGCATAAATTAGCCGCCAACGGCGCGCCGCTGGTCGTCGCCGGACGCGCCAGCAATGCGCTCTATGTTTATGCCCTGAACAGAAGCGCGCAGCGGCTGGGACTTTATCGCGGCCAGCCGCTCGCCAATGCCCGCGCCATGATCGAAGGCCTCGCCATCGTTCCCGCCGATGAAAAGGCGGACCTGGAATTGCTGGAGAGTATCGCCGACTGGTGCGACCGTTTCACGCCCCTGGTGGAAACCGATCCGCCCGATGGCCTGTTGCTGGACATCACGGGGGCCGCGCATCTCTTCGGCGGCGAAGCGGCGATGCTCGCCCATGTGCGCGAAAAGATCGCCGCCCAGGGCTTCGCCGTACAGGTTGCCATCGCCGGGACATCCTTGGCGGCGCGCGCGCTGGCGCGGTATGCCAACGGCACGATCGCTCTGCCGGGCGAAGAGGCCATGGTTCTGGCGCCGCTGCCCATCGCGGCCCTGGATTGCGGCGAAGACAAATTGCGTGCCCTCAAGCGCGCCGGCCTGAAAACCATTGCCCAGGTTGCGGATCGCGGCCGCGCCGAACTGGCGGCGCGGCTGGGCGCCGGCTTTCTCACCCGCCTCCATGTGATGCTGGGGGCGGAAGAAAAACCCATGACGCCGCGCCGGCCGCTGCCCGATCTTCGGGCCGAGCAACGCTTCGCCGAGCCGGTGGTTACGCAGAAAATCATCAGCAAGAGCCTTCACACCCTTGCGATTGCCTTAAGCGAAATCCTGGAACGCGAAGGCCAGGGCCTACGCCTTCTGGAAGCCGCCTTCTTCCGCGCCGACGGCAAGGTGGAACGGATTGCGATCCGGACGGGCGCGCCCCTGCGCGATCCGGCGGTGATGCTGCGGCTTCTGAATCAGCGGTTGGACGCGCTGGCCGATCCGCTGGATGCCGGATTCGGTTTCGACCTGATCCGGCTGGAAGCGTGCCTGGCGGAAAAAACCCACGCCGCCGAAGCCAGCTTCGATGAGAATGAGAATGCCCGTTGGCAGGTCGGGTTTCTGATGGACCGTCTTTCCGCCCGTTTCGGCGAACACCGCGTGCAGCGTTTCGTGCCCCAGGACACGCATATTCCCGAAGCGCAAAGCGTGGCGATACCGGCGCAGGATCGCGATTTCGACGGCGCCTGGACGTTCAAGCGCCGCGACATCGACCCGCCCTTGCGGCCTTTGCGCATGCTGGAAAGGCCCGAGGAAATTCATTTCGTCGCCGCATCAGTGCCGGACGGACCGCCCGCTCATTTCCAGTGGCGGCGGGCGAGGTTCAAAGTCGCCCGCGCCGAGGGCCCCGAACGCATTGCCATGGAGTGGTGGCGAAAGGAAAAACCGACGCGAGATTATTATCGGGTGGAGACCGAGGACGGTCAACGATTCTGGCTTTATCGCGACGGTCTCTTTCGCGAACTCGGCTTGGCCACACGCTGGTATTTACAGGGGGTATTTGCGTGAGCACCGCCTATGTGGAATTGGCGGCTACCACCAATTTTTCTTTTCTGCGGGGCGCGTCTTCTCCCGCCGAATTTGTCGAACAGGCTAGCCTATTGGGTTATCCCGCCATCGGCATCACCGACCGCAACACTCTGGCGGGAGTGGTGCGGGCCTACGCCAAATGGAAAAAACTCGATCCGCGGACTCGTCCCCGGCTTCTGATCGGGGCACGCCTGGTGTTCCGCGACGGCACGCCGGATATTCTCGCCTATCCCAGGGACCGCAAAGCCTATGCCCGCCTGTGCCGCTTGATCTCCGTCGGTAAGCTGCGCGCACCCAAGGGTGAATGTTTTTTGGATTTCGCCGACCTGAAAGATTATCGCCGCGGCTTGCTATTGATTGTGACGCCGCCCGCCGATCCGCAAACCATAAAACCAATCTTCACCGCGCTGGGCGGCAAGACCTGGCTGGCAGCCTCCATGCTCTACACCGGCGAAGACCGACGCCGCCTCAAGGTTCTCAAACAAGCCGCGCGCGACGCGAATGTGCCGCTCATCGCCATCAACGATGCGCTTTACCACGATCCCGATCGGCGCGACTTGCAAGATGTCGTTACCTGCATCCGGGAACACGTGACATTGGAAACAGCCGGCACCCGGCTTCAAGCCAATGCCGAGCGCCATTTGAAGTCCGCGGCGGATATGACGCGGCTGTTCCGCCATTGCCCCGAAGCCGTCACCGAGACTCTGCATTTTGCCCAATCCATAACATTCACTCTGGCGGAGCTGGGCCAACGCTATCCGCGCGAACCCGTGCCCCGGGGCAAGACACCCGACGGCTATCTGCGCGATCTCACAGAAATCGGATTGAAAAAGCATTACCCGGCTGGTGTTCCTTCACATGTCGCAGAACTTGCTGAAAAGGAATTACGCTTTATCGCCGAACGAAAAATCGCGCATTATTTCCTCACCGTCCGCGATATCGTCGCCTTTGCGCGAAGCAAAAAAATTCTGTGCCAGGGGCGCGGATCCGCCGCCAATTCCGTGGTCTGCTTTGCGCTGGACGTTACCGCCGTCGACCCCACCAAAATCAATGTCTTGTTCGAACGCTTCCTCAACAGCGAACGCCGCGAGCCGCCGGACATCGATGTGGATTTCGAGCATGAACGGCGTGAGGAAGTCATTCAGTATGTCTATCGACGCTATGGTCAGCGCCGCGCCGCCTTGACTGCGACGGTGATTCACTATCGTCCGCGCAGCGCCATTCGCGAAGTCGGCAAGGTGTTCGGACTGAGCGAGGACGTGACCGGCCGGTTGGCGGACACGGTCTGGGGCCATCATGGCGACGAACTGAAAGAGCATCAGGTACGCCAGGGCGAACGGGATCCGCACAATCGGGTGATAAGACGGGCAGTCGATTTCGCCAATCGCCTGATCGAGTTTCCCCGCCATCTGTCCCAGCATGTCGGCGGCTTTGTCCTCACCCGCGACAAGCTGGATTGGACCGTTCCCATCGGCCCTGCAGCGATGGACGACCGCTATTTCATCGAATGGGACAAGGACGATCTCGACACTTTGGAGATCATGAAAGTGGATGTGCTGGCGCTCGGCATGCTTACTTGCATCCGCAAGGCCTTCCGGCTGATCGATTCCTGCACCTATGGCGGCGCGCCACCACTGGAATTGGCGAACGTGCCGAAAGAGGATCCTCGCGTCTACGACATGCTGTGCAAGGCGGACACCATTGGCGTTTTTCAGGTGGAAAGCCGCGCCCAGATGAACATGCTGCCGCGTCTGCGGCCTCGCGATTTCTACGATCTGGTGGTTGAAGTGGCGTTGGTAAGGCCCGGTCCGATTCAGGGGGGGATGGTGAAACCCTATCTTGAACGTCGTCAGGAAAAACAAAGCGATCCAACCAAGATTTTCGAATCCCCCAAGCCAGGCCTCAAATATCCGCAAGACGAACTGGAGCCAGTTCTTCGAAAAACCCTTGGCGTTCCTCTGTTCCAGGAACAAGCAATGCGGCTTGCAATCGTCGCGGCCGGCTTCACAGGCGACCAAGCCAACGGCTTGCGTCGCGCCATGGCAACTTTTCGAAATGTCGGAACCATCGGAAATTTTCAGCGCCAGTTCATCGACGGCATGACCGGCCGCGGATATGAAAAGAAATTCGCCAGCGCCTGTTTCGAACAAATAAAAGGCTTTGGTTCTTACGGTTTTCCGGAAAGTCATGCCGCAAGCTTTGCGTCGCTGGTTTATATTTCCGCCTGGATCAAGAACCACCATCCAGCGGCCTTTGCGGCCGCGCTGCTCAATTCCCAGCCCATGGGATTTTATGCGCCTGCCGAGATCGTGCGCTGCGCGCGCGACCACGGCGTAAAAATACTGCCCCCCGATGCCGCCTTCAGCGAATGGGATTGCACCTTGGAGCGAGATGGCGCAGGCGCGATATGCCTGCGCCTGGGCTTGCGCCAGGTCGATGGCATCAAGGAATCAGATGCCGGCGCAATTCGGGACAATCGCGGCTATGGCTATCGCGATTTCGCCGATTTCGCGCGCCGCACGGCCTTACCCAAGCGCGCGTTGGTCATCCTAGCGGAGGCCGATGCCTTTCGCGGCTTTGGACTGGACCGTCGCGAGGGCCTGTGGGAAGTGCGCCGTCTGCCCGACGACAAGCCGCTGCCTTTGTTTGCGCGCCTGTCGGCGCCCGATCAGGGCATGGAACAGATCGCGCCGCTGCCGGGGATGGCGCTATCGGAACATGTCCTCACGGACTACCAGACCATACGCTTGTCGCTGAAAGGGTACCCCACCCAATTCCTGCGTTCGCATTTCGATGCAGAAGGCATCGTCTCTTGCAAAGGCATGGACGATTTGAAGGACGGCACGCCCGTCCGCTGCGCGGGCGTGGTGCTGGTGCGCCAGCGCCCCGGCGAAGGCAAGGCAATCTTCATTACCCTGTCCGACGAGACGGGCGTCTGCAATGTGGTGATATGGGCGCGCATGTTTGAGCAATACCGCAAGGAAGCGATGGGCGCGCGGCTGCTTCTGGCGGAAGGTAAGGTGCAGAAAAGCCCCGAAGGCGTGGTGCATCTGATGGCCGAGCGCCTGATCGACCGCAGCGCCGACTTGCGCCTTTTATCCGGCGATGTGATGCCACCGCCTGCGCCCACACACCGCCATCCCCGCAATGTGCGGGTGCTGCCGGCTTCGCGCGATTTTCACTGACGCGCATTGGCCTGCGTGATTTAAGCGTTGGCCCGCGCGAATTAAGCGTTGTTCCGGACCGCGGGTCCGGTCTTGACCGTGCCGTGCCGCTCCAGCTTGCCCCAGCCCACAAAGGGTCCGCGGATGGCGGTGGCGATAGAGCGCAGCACCACATAATACATCAGCTGGCGATAACCGAAGCGCTGCAGCGGCAGCCAGAACAACAGCTTCCAGTCTTCGTGCCGGTCTATCAAAAAGCCCACCATCGCCGCCAGCAGATCGACCATGATGAAGACGATATAATAGATACCGATCAGCTTGAGATCGGTGTCGGTGAATTCCGAACCATGCTGCTTATAGGCGATCCATTGCCCGATCAGCTGCCACACCACAAGGAGATCGGCGACCGGCGCCAGGGTGGTGAGGATGATCTGGAACAGCCAGACTTGCGGCAACGCCACCATGCCCAATTCGCCAAAGCGCGGGTTGAAGGTGATGCGGCGGTATTTCCACAGGCATTGCAAGGTGCCGAACGACCAGCGGAAACGCTGCTTGCCCAAGCCGCCGAAGGTGGCGGGCGCTTCCGTCCAGGCGATGGCGGTGGGGTCGAACAACACGCGATAGCCCGTGGTCTGGATGGCGATGGTGAGATCCTGATCTTCCGCCAACGTGTCGGCGGGAAAGCCGCCCATATCCAGCAGCGCCTCGCGCCGCCAGGCGCCGACGGCGCCCGGAACCACCGTCAGCGTGTCCAGCGCCGAAAGCGCCCGGCGCTCCAGATTTTGCGCCACGATATATTCCAGCGCCTGCCAGCGCGTGATCATGTTGATGCGGTTGCCCACTTTGGCGTTGCCCGCCACCGCGCCGACTTCCGGATCGGCGAACCAGCGCACCAGGCGCGAAATGGTATCGGCATTGAACTGGGTATCGGCGTCCAGCGCCACCACCACCGTGCCGGTGGCCTGGCGCAGAGCGATATTGAGGGCGTTGGCCTTGCCGCCATTGGGAATGGAGATCAGCGTGACCCGTTTTTCGTCGGCGAAACGGTTGCGGACCACTTCCGCGGTGCGGTCGGCCGACCCATCGTCGATCACCAGCACTTCCAGATTGCGATAGTCGCTGGAAAGAATCCGCTCGACCGTCAGCGCGATCACTTTCTCTTCATTGTAAGCCGGGATCAGGACGGACACCGTCTCGCCGGTATTCGCGACCGCCGGCACCGGGGCGTTGCGCCCGGTAAAGCGGTTCAGCAGCGCCAGCCCGCACAGCACCAGAAGCCGCGCCACGCCAAGTATGATCGCGCCGATGAAGCAGTAATAAAGAAACTGACCGATGAAAGACAGGCTGAGGAAAACAATGCGGTCGGCGTAGAGCATCACGGTCAGCGGCAGCCTGGGCATCACCTGGTCATAGGTGAATCCGCCCAATTGCGAGACCGGCACGAAGCTATAGCCTTCCGCCCGCATGCGGTCGATCAGGATGGGAAGCAGCTTGATGGTCTGGGTGCGGTCGCCGCCGGAATCATGCATCAGCACGATATTGCCGCGCAGATCGGGGTTGGGATCGTGAACTTCCTTCTCGACCAGCTTCATCATCTGATCGACCGGCAATTCCTGCCAATCCAGCGTGTCTACATGCGTGCCGACCGTCAGATAGCCAAGCTTCTGCGCTTCGACGATGGGCACGATCTCGTCGGCATCGCTGGGCTCGGCATCGCCCAGATAAGGCGGGCGCAGCATCCGCATCGAACGGCCCGTCAGTGCTTCGAACAAGCGCTGGGTCGCATTCAGTTCCAGACGCACGGCTGCGAGCGGCGTGTCGGCCAGATTGGGGTGGGTGAAGGTGTGGTTGCCCACTTCATGCCCCTCGGCCAGGATGCGCTGCACCAGCCCCGGATGCGCTTCCATATTCGCGCCGATGACGAAGAAGCTGGCCTGAACATGCTTGGCCTTCAGAATGTCGAGGATCTGCGGCGTCCAGTCCGGATCGGGTCCGTCATCGAAGGTCAGTGCCAGCTTCTTGGACACCTGGCCGACGCGATGAATGACGAAACCGGTCGGCAGGCTTTTGTAATGCTCGTCGACGATCGCGCCCGTGGATTGCTCGATCTGCAGCTCACGAAAACCAGGCTGCGGATTGGCTTCGACCCGCAGGATTTCGCCTTCGGTGCCATCCAGATCAACATTTTCGGTGTCGGCCGCGATGTATTTCAGGTTCTTCGGCGCTGGAAGGTTATAGCGCTGGCCCATCAGAGGCAGCACGGTTGGATCTTCGGTGCCCAGCCGCCACAGAGCATAACCGGCGGGTTGATAATGGTCAGCGGCGTGGATCTGATTGAACGCCGTCGCGGCATCCAGCAGCCAGACATCATGGCTGGTGCCATCGCCTTCGCGATAGGCGAAGTGCGGATTGTCCGTGGCCGCGTCGAATTGAACGATGGCGCCAGCGTCACGGGCGGCGCCCATCGCGTCATGAAAGCCCAGTGAAACGGCGGGACCTTTATTTACCCAGTCATAGGCGTAGGAAGCCAGCGCCACGATGGTGGAATCGGCGGGCAATTCGCGCATGCGTTTGTCGAGAATTTTTTCGTACCAGCCCTGGGCCGCGATGGAGCCGGCCGAGCCGGATTCATCATGCTCGTCATAGGCCATCAGCAACGTATAATCGACGATCTGCGAATAGGTCCGATAGGGCCATTCGTTATCGTCGAACGGCGCGGCCTGGACGATGATCCAGCCATGCGGCGCAAAAACCTGCGACAGACGCGTCAGGAAAGTTTCCAGATCGGGATGCGCCGATGCAGGGACATCTTCGAAATCGATGGTGACGCCCTGCAACTTGTTCGCCGCCAGGAAACTCACGATATCATTCGCCAGTTTCTCGCGGCGGCCGGGATCGGCCAAAAGCTTGGCGAGGCCCGGGCCATTCCATTTGCTTTGAGAAACATTCTGGAGCGTGGGCAGGATGGCGACGCCTGGCTTGTGCGCCCGCATATAGTTCAGCGAACGCCGATCGAGATTCGCCTTGAGGTCAAGATTGGGCCCGTCCAGCGCCAGCCAGCTGGGGATCACCCAATCCAGCCGGCTCAACGATGCTTTGAGAGAATCAAAGCTCGCCCCTCCCGATGCGATATCCCAATTGACATAGAAGCCGATCGCCAACGAACGGCCCTTCTGCGGCGACAGGATGGCAGGCAGCACCCGCGAGGGCTGGCTGGCGCGCAGCCGGCGCAGGCGCCTGGCTTCCAGCCTGCGGTTCTGAGCCTCGGTCGCCAGGCGGACCGCCGAGCGCAGCAAGCCGGGCGCGACGGCCTTTTTTGCCAGGTCGCGGGGTGTCGAGGAATAGGTGCGCCCGGGGAAATCCACGGTCGCCACAGGCTTCGCCACGACAAGACTGGCAATGAAACCCACGGCCAGCACGGTGCCGATCAGCGCGGTTGCCCATCCCAGAGCCGTCAGCCGGGCGGCGCGCCGTCCCGTGGCGTCAAAGAAAACAGGCTTTTTACTGGTCATTCGTCTCTGTCATGCATGAGATCGGGTTCCCGGCGCTCAATTATACGCCAAACCGTCGCCCGCATAGGTGCCCCATAAAGGATACCAGCACGGCCCTGTGGCGAAATTCCGGCAGGGTCCGCCGATTTCCTTGCAGGACCGCTCCATGTTCGTGCTATCGCTTTGCGCCTTCAGCAACCTATCGATCCGAGAACATTGTGGCAGCTTATGATTGTTCGAAATGCCCGGGCTATTGCTGCTCTTATCCCGTCATCCCCCTGAACAGCCGCGACGTGAAGCGCCTGGCCCGGCATTTCGCCCTGAGCTTTGAAGCCGCGCGCAAGAAATTCACCAAGGTGGATGGCGACGAGCCCTATGCCATGCGGCGCAAGGCGGACGAGCATTTCGGCGGCATCTGCCGGTTCTTCGACACCGACAAGCGCCGCTGCACCATCTATGAGGCGCGGCCGGAGATTTGTCGTTCCTATCCCGGCGGCAAAAGCTGCGGCTATTATGATTTCCTGGTGTCGGAACGCGATTCCCAGCGCGACAAAACCCACGTCGCCTCGACTTGGAATAAGTGAGAAGCGACCCGTAGGGGCAAAACGATCCGGGGGATCGTTTTGAGCTTCGAACGCCCTGAGCACAAGCGAAGGGCAGCGGCCCCATTCACTGCCCCCGAGCGATGCAGGAGATGACGGCATTGCAATCCATGCCGAGCCGAAAAGGATTTCATCTTTAAGTATTTGACCGGTACAATCAGGGGCATGGCGCATGAACATGTCCATCCTGCCCCGCACGACCCCGGTCCGCACAATCATGGCGTCTGGACCCACGATCATGTCTTTCTGGGCCGTGCCCATGACCGCGCCGAGGCGCGGGCCAAGCTGGCGGCATTGGTCACCGCGCTTTTCATGGTGGTGGAGATCGGTGCGGGCTTTCTCTACCACTCCATGGCGCTCTTGGCCGACGGCGTGCATATGGCGACGCATGTGGGCGCGCTGGGTCTGGCGGCCGGCGCCTATTGGCTGGCGCGGCGGCATGCCGCCAATGCGCGTTTCAGTTTCGGCTCCGGCAAATTCGGCGACCTGGCCGCCTTTGCCAGCGCCATTGTGCTGGGTCTGACGGCCGTCGCGGTGGCGGGCGAATCGATCTCGCGCGTGATCAACCCGGCCCAGGTGGCCTATGGCGACGCATTGCTGATCGCCGTGATCGGGCTTGGCGTCAATCTGGTCAGCGCCTTTATCCTGAAGGACGCGCATCAGCACGACCACGACCACGACCATCACGGGCATGCCCATGGCGGCCATGACAATAATATGCGCGCCGCGTACATGCATGTCCTGGCCGATGCCGCCACCAGCGTGCTCGCCATTGTGGCGCTGGCCTGCGGCTATTATTTCGGCCTCGGCATTCTGGATCCGCTGGCGGCGCTGGTCGGGGCCTTTGTCATCGCCTCCTGGGCCTATGGATTGATCCGCGACAGCGCCATGGTGCTGCTGGACGCCGATGCCGATCCCAAATTGTCGGGCGCGATCAAATCCACCATCGAGCAGGATCTGGGCGCGCGGGTCGCCGATCTGCATCTGTGGCGATTGGGCCCCGGCCATAGCGGGCTGATCGTGTCGCTGGTCTCGCCCGATCCCACCACCGCCGAACAGATCAAGGCCGCGCTGCGCCAGCGCTATCCCGATCTGTCGCATGTCACCGTGGAAGTGGCCGTCTGCGCGGATTGTGCTTAGTTTTTGTTGGCGAATGAAGTGAGCCTACAAAAACTTGCACCTCTTCGAGCGCAAAGCGTGAGGGAGGTGCTTAGTTTTTGTTGGTGAACGAAGCACCTCTTCGAGCGCGAAGCGCGAGGGACGCACCTGAAACAAGAAAGCCGCTCACGAGGAGCGGCTTTTCCGAAAATTATTGCCAGACCAGACTTCAGGTCTTGGGCTTGCTCATCGGGATCAGGCCTTCGCGCTGGGCGCGCTTGCGCTGCAGCTTGCGATAGCGGCGGACCGCTTCGGCCCGCTCGCGGGCGCGCTTCTCGGAGGGCTTCTCATAGGCGCCGCGCAGCTTCATCTCCCGGAAGATGCCTTCGCGCTGCATCTTCTTCTTCAGCGCCTTGAGCGCCTGGTCGATATTGTTGTCGCGGACGATGATCTGCAAAGCCAAAGCTCCGATTTGGAAGGCGCGGTTGATAACAGAAGCTTTTTGCCCTGTCCACCTGCCGGAATTAACGTTTCGGGCTTTGACCGGCTCCCGCCCGCACCCCATATTTCAGGCCATGATCCTGAAAATCGCCCGCATGGGCCATCCCGTCCTCAGTCAGATCGCCGCCCCGGTTCCCGATCCCCGGGCGCCGGAAATTCAGCGCCTGATCAATGACATGGTGGAAACCATGATCGACGCCAATGGGGCGGGGCTGGCCGCCCCCCAGGTCCATGTGCCGCTGCGGCTGGTGGTGTTCCAGGCCCCGGGGGAACGCGCCGATCCCGGCCTGTCCGAGGAGGAACGCTTCGACCATACCGCCCCCCTTACCGTCCTGATCAATCCGGAAATCATCGTCCTGGACGGGGAAACCGAAGGCGGCTGGGAAGGCTGCCTGTCGGTTCCGGGCCTGCGCGGCTGGGTCGAGCGCCCTGCCCATATCCGCTATCGCGGGTTTGGCGCCGACGGCCAGATCATCGAGCGCACGGCGCGCGGCTTTCACGCCCGTGTGGTGCAACATGAGGTAGACCATCTCGACGGACGGCTTTATCCCGGCCGGATGGACGATCTGTCCAAGCTGATCTTCGAATCGGAAATCCGGCACTTCGCCCCGGCAGGATGACGACATGACCGACAAGCCCGCCGCCAGAAAGAGAAAAGCCCCGTCCGCCGACGCGGATGCGCCAAGGAAAAAATCCGAAAAGCCCCGCGCGGATGCGTCCGCAGACGCGCAAACGGAAAAATCCGACGCCGTCCTGAAGGACACGATCCTGAAAGCCGCGCTGAAAGATGCCGCGTTCGACGGCTTTACCGACAGCGTGCTGGCCAAGGCGGGCAAAAGCGCCGGCGCAGACAAGTCCCTGCTTGAACGCCTGTTTCCCGAGGGCGTTCTGTCGCTGGTCGAATATTTCTCCACTTCCGTCGATGCAGCGATGGAGGAAAAGCTGGCGGCGGTGAATTTGCCCAAACTCAAGATTCGCGAGCGCATCAAGATCGCGGTCCTGACCCGCTTGGCGCTGCTGGCGCCCAACAAGGAAGCGGCGCGGCGCGCGGCGGCCCTCATGACCCTGCCGATGCATGCCGGGCGCGGCGCCAAGATGATGTATCGCACCGTGGATGCGATGTGGCGTGCTGCCGGCGACACCTCCACCGATTTTAATTTCTACACCAAGCGCGGCATTCTGGCGGGCGTTTATGGCTCGGTGCTGGTGCGCTGGTTCAACGATACCGGCGAAGACGAAAAATCCACCGAAGCCTTTCTCGATGCCCGCATCGAAAACGTGATGCAGTTCGAGAAGTTCAAGGCCAAGGCGAAAGAGGCTTTCTCGAAATTCCCTACATTCACTGCCACCTGGGCAAAACCGAAAACATAAAAGCGTGTCATCCCCGGCGAGGCGCGCACGCGCCGAGGGAAGGGGACCCAGGCGCTTCACATCGCGCTCGGTTCCTCCACCTGGGTTCCCTTCCCTCGCACTCGCTGCCGCTCGTGCTCGCCGGGAATGACTAATTGTTAAACCAATTCCGCGATCTGCACCGCATTGAGCGCTGCCCCCTTCAAGAGCTGGTCCGCCGCCACGAACATCGAGATGGACTTGCCGCTGGGGTCCGAGAGATCGCGGCGAATGCGGCCCGCCAGCACATCGCCCTGACCCGAAGCATCCTTGGGCATCGGAAAATAATTGTTGGCCCGGTCGTCGACGATCTTCACCCCCGGCGCATTCGACAGGATGGCGCGCACTTCGTCTTCCGTGATCGGATTCTCGCACTCGAAAGTGATCGCTTCGCTATGCGCGCGCAGCACCGGCACCCGCACGCAGGTCACGCCAATGGCAATCCGGTCGTCCTCGAATATCTTCCTGGTCTCGTTGATGACCTTGGTTTCCTCGTCGTTATAGCCGGTGGCCATGTCGATGGCGGTGTTGTGGTTGAAGACATTGAAGGCATAGGGATGCGGAAGCACCTTGGGCTCGAACGACCGGCCGTCGAGAAAGGCGCGCGTGGAATCGATGAGTTCCTGCATGGCCGCCGCACCCGCGCCGCTGGCCGCCTGATAGGTGGAAATGATCAAGCGCTTGATGCGGTTCTTCTGGTGGATCGGCCATAGCGGCACCAGCGCGGTGATCGCTGAGCAGTTGGGATTGGCGATGATGCCTTTGTGATCCTTGATCCGGCGCGCATTGATTTCCGGGATGACCAGCGGCACGTCCGGGTCCATGCGGAAGGCGGAACTGTTGTCCACCACCACGGCGCCCGCGCGCACGGCGATCGGTGCATAGTGTTTGGAAATGCCGCTGCCGGCGGAAAACAGCGCGATATCCACGCCGTCAAAGCATCTTTCCGTCAACGCCTCGATCGGAAGATTCGCGCCGCGGAACGCAGCGGTCTTGCCCGCCGAGCGCGCAGACGCCAGCAGCTTCAACGATTTCGGGTTCGATTCCCGGCTTTCCATGCAGCCAATAAATTCGCGGCCGACTGCGCCGGTGGCGCCGACAATCGCTACAGTCTTGTTACGCACGCTTATTCTCCTTCAGACAATAAAAAAGCCCCGTCCAGGTGGAGCGGGGCTTGGGTGTTTCGCTTTCGCTTGAATTCAGTCGCGCGCGCCTCGCCCAGCCCCGTCAGGCTTGGTCGTCTTGGTGGTCGTGGTTTTGCGCGTCATCGTCATGGGCCGGGAACCTATGGGCAGGCGCTTATTTCGTCAACGGCTTTAGCCGCGTCACATGACCCATTTTGCGGCCTAGCCGGGCCTCGCGTTTGCCATAGAGATGCAGCGCGCCCGAGCGCGCCAGGCTTTCCCAGGCATCGGCTTCGGCCCCAATGATGTTTTCCATCACCGCATCGGCATGCCGGGCCGGGTCGCCCAGCGGCCAGCCCGCCACCGCGCGGATATGCTGTTCGAATTGGGAACAGGCGCAGGCCTCGATGGTCCAATGGCCGCTATTGTGCACCCGCGGCGCGATCTCGTTGACGGTCAGCGACCCGTCATGGCCGACGAACAATTCCACCGCCAGGACGCCGACATAGTCCAGCGAATCGGCAATGGCCTTGGCGATTGCCTTGGCTTCGTCGCTCTGCGTCTTGCTCAAGCGTCCCGGCACGATGGAGCGGCGCAGGATGTGATTCTCGTGAATATTCTCCGGCGGATCATAGGCCGCGAAGCCGCCGTCCGCCGACCGCGCCGCCACCACCGAAGCCTCGAAGGCAAAATCGACAAAGCCTTCCAAGATGGATGGCGCTTGCTGGAATCGCGCGAATGCGGCGACCGCTTCCTCGTCCCGCGTCACCTTGAGCTGGCCCTTGCCGTCATAGCCCAGGCGCCGGGTCTTCAGGATCGCCGCGCCGTTCATCCCGGCAAACGCCTTGGCCGCTTCTTCGGCGGATGAAACCGCGGCGAAGAGCGCGGTCTTCAGTCCCAGGGACCGGATAAAGCTTTTTTCGCGGAACCGATCCTGGGTCATTTCCAATGCCCGCTGCCCCGGGCGCACCGGCTTCAAGGCGGCAAGATGCGCGATGGCGTCCGACGGCAGATTCTCGAACTCGAAGGTGATGACGTCGCAGATTTCGGCAAAGCCGGTGAGCATGGCGCGGTCGTCATAGGGCGCGGCGATCTGAAGCGGCGTCACCTGAAAGGCGGGCGCATGATTCTCGTCGTTATAGATCGCGGCCTTCAGCCCCAACCGGCTGGCGGCCATCGCCAGCATGCGGCCCAACTGGCCGCCGCCGATAATGCCGATCACGCCGCCCGGCGGGACGGGTCTGGCCAGCGTTTTTGTCGCGCTCATTTCGGAGATCGGGCCACGGATTTGGTCTGTTTCGCCCGCCACGCCTTGAGCCGCTTGTCCAGCCTGGCGTCGGACAAAGCCAGGATGGCCGCCGCGTGCAGCGCCGCGTTCTTTGCCCCCGCTTCGCCGATGGCAAAAGTCGCAACCGGCACGCCGCCCGGCATCTGGGCAATGGACAAAAGCGAATCCAGCCCCTTCAGGGCCCGGCTTTCCACCGGCACGCCCAACACCGGCAGGGTGGTCATGCTGGCGACCATGCCGGGCAAGTGCGCCGCCCCGCCCGCACCCGCGATGACGGCTTTGAGACCCCGCCCGGCCGCGCCCTTGGCATAATCCGCCATGCGGTCGGGGGTACGGTGGGCGGAGACGATGCGCGTCTCATATCCGACCCCCAGCGCGTCCAGCATGTCGGCCGCGGCCTTGAGGGTGGCCCAGTCGGACTGACTGCCCATGATGATGCCAATGGAGGGTCGGGAGACCATGCTTCGAATCGCCTGTTTTGGGCCGGTTCTGAAAGCGGCGCAGTATAGGGGGCAAAAGCTCCAAGGAAAGGGCCGGCATTTAACCTTCGTTAACCTTCCGCTACACTCGGGGACGCGGGTTTAAAGCTTCGGCTGCTAGGGGGCGGCCAATAGTGAAAATCGACTCATGAAAATCGATCGCGCTTCCTCGGCAAGGCCGGCGCGCACCGTAGCGGCCGCCTATGGCCGCCGGGTCGAGGCCGCCGCGCCCGCGGATGCGGTGGACGCCGTATTGCCCACCAGCGTGCTGGGCATTCCGGAAGCCGAATTCACCCCCCGGGTACGCGACGCCATCATGGGACTGATGAACGAAGTGGACAATCTGCGCCAGGAATTGTCGCAGACCCGCAGCAGGCTGGATGAGGCCGAAAAGACCGCCGACCGGGATCACATGCTGCCGCTCCTGAACCGGCGCGCCTTTGTCCGCGAGCTGGCGCGCTATATCGCCTTCACCGGCCGCTACAACACGCCCGCCTCGCTGATCTATTTCGATCTCAATCGCCTCAAATCGACCAACGACACGCTGGGCCATGCCGCGGGCGACGCCGTGCTGACGCAATTTTCCAGCGTGCTGCTGGCGCATGTGCGCGAAAGCGATTGCGTGGGACGGCTGGGCGGCGACGAATTCGGCATTCTGCTGTCGCATGCCACCCACGAACACGCCCTGAAGAAGGCCGATGTCCTGGCCCAGGCGGTGCAGACCGCGCCCGTGCAGTGGAACGGCCACTCCATCCCCGTCAGCTTTTCCTATGGCGCCTTCGAACTGAAGTCCGGCGACAGTGCCGACATGGCGCTGGCCCGCGCGGACGAGGCGATGTACGCGCAGAAGCGCGCGAACAAATCCGCGGAATAAAAAAGGCCGGACCTTGCGGCCCGGCCTTTTTCATGTCGTCGAAGGCTATGCTGAAAATCAGCTCATCGCCTTCTGCAAATTTTCATCAACCTTGTCGAGGAAGCCTTCCGTCGTCAGCCACTTCTGGTCGGGACCGACCAGCAGCGCGAGGTCCTTGGTCATATCGCCGGCTTCGACGGTGTCGACGCAGACTTTTTCCAAGGTGTTGGCGAACTTGGCCAGCTTGGCGTTGTCGTCCAGCTTGGCGCGGTGCGCCAGACCGCGCGTCCAGGCGAAGATCGAGGCGATGGAGTTGGTCGAAGTGGCTTTGCCCTTCTGATGCTCGCGGTAATGGCGCGTCACCGTGCCGTGCGCGGCTTCGGCTTCCACCGTCTTGCCATCGGGCGACAGCAGGACGCTGGTCATCAGGCCCAGCGAGCCGAAGCCCTGCGCCACGGTGTCGGACTGCACGTCGCCGTCGTAATTCTTGCAGGCCCAGACATAGCCGCCGCTCCATTTCAGCGCCGAAGCCACCATGTCGTCGATCAGGCGGTGTTCGTAGGTGATGCCTGCTTCCTTGAACTTGCCGGCGAATTCCGCCTCGAACACTTCCTGGAACAGATCCTTGAAGCGGCCGTCATAGGCTTTCAGGATGGTGTTCTTGGTCGACAGATAGACCGGATATTTGCGCATCAAGCCGTAATTCAGCGAGGCGCGGGCGAAATCGCGGATGCTGTCGTCGAGATTGTACATCGCCATGGCGACGCCGGCGCCCGGCGCCTTGAACACTTCATGTTCGATGACCTTGCCGTCCGCACCGACGAATTTGATGCTGAGCGTGCCCTTGCCGGGGAACAGGAAATCGGTGGCGCGGTACTGGTCGCCGTAAGCATGGCGGCCGATTACGATGGGCTGGGTCCAGCCCGGTACCAGGCGCGGCACATTCTTGCAGATGATCGGCTCGCGGAAGATCACGCCGCCCAGGATGTTGCGGATGGTGCCGTTGGGCGACTTCCACATCTTCTTGAGCTTGAATTCCTCCACCCGCGCCTCGTCCGGGGTGATGGTGGCGCATTTGACGCCGACGCCGAACTTCTTGATCGCCTCGGCGCTGTCGATGGTCACCTGGTCGTCGGTGGCGTCCCGGTGTTCCACGGACAGGTCGTAATAATGCAGGTCCACGTCCAGATAGGGCAGGATCAGTTTCTTCTTGATGAGATCCCAGATGATGCGGGTCATCTCGTCGCCATCGAGCTCGACGACCGGGTTGGCGACCTTGATCTTGTCCATGAACGTCTATCCTCTGGTGGGGGCCTTTGAAGAGGGCCTCGAAAGATGGGGCGGGAGTGGCTATAGCGGGGCCTCAAATAGCCCGTGGATTGATACCCGTCAAAGGCGCAAATGACCGCCCCCGCCGTGATCCTCAGCCGTCCCCAGATGGGGGAAAATATCGGCGCCGCCGCCCGGGCGATGAAGAATTTCGGGCTCAGCGACCTGCGCCTGATCGCCCCCCAATGCGGCTGGCCCAATGACCGCGCCATGATCCTGGCCTCGGGCGCGGGAGATATCCTCGAAAGCGCGCGGGTCTTCGCCACCGCCGCCGAGGCGCTGGCCGACATCCGCCTCCTGCTCGCCACCACCGCGCGCGGCCGCGACGTGCTGCGCGAGATCCTCACCCCTGAAGCGGCGGCACGGCGGCTCCGAACGGCCGCATCCGAAGGGCTCGCCACCGCCATCCTGTTCGGGAGCGAACGGGCGGGCCTGGACAATGACGAGATATCGCTGGCGGACGCGGCGATCACCATTCCCACCTCGAAGTTTCCCTCCCTCAATCTGGGCCAGGCCGTACTCTTGCTGGGCTATGAATGGCTGAAATCCGCCGATGCCACCCCCGCCAGCCGGACCCGCAAGACGGTCGCGGTGCCATCTTCCCGCGCCGACCTGATCGGGATGTTCGAGCATTTGGAGCGCGAATTGGACGCAGCCAAGTTCTTCTATCCGCCGGAGAAGAAAGAGGCGATGGTGCGTAATATCCGCGCCATGATCCTGCGGTCGCATTTGAGCGACCAGGAAGTGCGCACCATTCGCGGCATGATCGTGGCGCTGGCGAAAAACAAATATCGGGGCAGTCCCCGTTGAACGGATAGACGTGAAAGCGGTTCTTTATCTCGGCCTGGTGGCGGTGGTGCTGGCGGCGGTCGCTTTCGCCGTCGTACCGCTTTGGCGTGCAAAAACCATTGGCGGTCGCGGCGTGCTGGCGGGCGCCATCACGCTGTTCCTGCTGGGCGTCGGCGGCGGCACCTATTGGATGCTGGGACAGCCTTATCTGGCCTGGCGCTCCGCCCAGGGGGTGGAGACCCGCGACGTCAATGGATTGATCGCGCTTCTGGTCAAGCGCGTGCACGCCGTGCCGAACGATCTTCAGGCCTGGGCCTATCTGGGGCGCGGCTATATGGGCACCGGCGACGCCGGCGACGCCGCCAAGGCCTATGCCCGCGCGGTGACGCTCGCCAACAATAGCGGCCATCCCGATTCCGGCCTCGACACGCTCTATGGCGAGGCTCTGGTGGCGCAGGCCAACGGTGAAGTGAGCGACGAGGCGGTGGCCGCATTCCGTGCCGCGCTGAAACTCGATCCCAAGGAACAGGCTGCCCGCTTTTTCCTGGGCCAGGCGCTGGCGACACATGGCGACAAGGCAGGCGCGCTGGAACTGTGGAACGGATTGCTGGCGGAAGCCCCCGCCAATTCGCCGTTGCATCAGACCCTGGTCGACCGCATCGCCTTGCTGACGGCGCAGGCTGGCGGTGCGCCTGATCCCAAGGCCATGGTGGCGGGATTGGCGGCGCGCCTGAAGAACAATCCCAACGACGCCGCCGGATGGCAGCGCCTGATCCGCGCCTACGGCGTGTTGAACGAACGCGCCGCGGCCCAGGAAGCGCTGGCCACCGCGCGCAAAACTTTTGCCGGTCAGCGCGAACCGCTTGCCGCGCTGGAGGCCGAAGCCAGGGAATTGAAGCTGAACTGAGACGCCGGGACGGGAGGAGGATTTCGTGCCATCTGCGCCAATTGCGACCGGTCATGTCTTCATCGCCGCCAGCCTCGACGGCTTCATCGCCCGGACGGACGGCGACATCGAATGGCTGTCCAAATACGCGGCCGGCGGCGAGGACACCGGCTACGATGCCTTCATGGCTTCGATCGACGGACTGGTGATGGGACGTGGCACCTTCGACAAGGTGCTCACATTCGGCGCCTGGCCGTTCCAAAAGCCGGTTGTCGTGTTGAGCAAGACGTTGTCACGGGGCGGGCTTCGGCCGGATCTCGAAGGCAAAGTGCGCGTCTCGTCGCTGGCGCCGCGGCCTCTGATGGAATCGCTGGCCGCCGAAGGATGGAAGCGCGCCTATGTCGATGGCGGAAAAGTGATTCAATCCTTCCTGAAAGAAGGGCTGATCCGCGACATGATCCTGACACACATTCCCGTGCTTTTGGGTGAAGGCATTTTCCTGTTTGCGGAAACCAAAGGCGACATCGCTCTTCGGCACATCGAGACCAGGTCTTTTGCCTCGGGACTGGTCCAGTCGAAATATGACATCCCCCCGGGTGGCCAAGCGGCTTAAGCGGAATCGACCCGCTCCGGCGCCCCGCCCAATTGCAGGATCATCGCTTCGATGGCCTCGGCGGCCGCTTCAACCGCCTCGGCGTCGCGCGAGCGCGCCACCAGCTGCGCGCCGAAACGGCCATCGCGGTACCACGGATATGATCCGATCGCGGTTTGCGGATACGCTTTTTGAATTTCCGCCAGACCTTGCGCGATCGTGCCTTCCGGAAGCTCGGCGGAAATCACGATCGATTTCACCGGAACGCCGCGCGGCAGGCGGGTGACGATCTCTTCCATCATCGCCCGCATCACCATCGGCACGCCGGCCATCACGAAAACATTGCCGATCTGGAATCCCGGCGCCACCGAGGCGCTGTTCTTGATCAGGCTGCCGCCGTCGGGAATCCGCGCCATGCGCTTGCGCGCGTCATTGAAGTCGCCTTTGGGATAACGCGCTTCCAGGGCGGCGTAAGCCTCCGGATGATAGCCGATGCCCACGCCGAACGCCCGGGCCACAGCGTCGGCCGTGATATCGTCATGGGTGGGTCCGATGCCCCCGGTGGTGAAGACGAAATCATACCGCCCCCGCAGCGCGTTCAGGGCCGCCACGATCTCGGCCTCTTCGTCGCCGACCACCCGGACTTCCTTCAGATCGATACCCAGGGCCGCGAGCTGGCGGGCGACATAGTTGCTGTTGCTGTCCTGGGTGCGGCCCGACAGGATTTCGTCGCCGATTACCAGCATCGCGGCCGTATGGGTCATGGGTTCCAGGTCCGGGTGAGACGGCCCTAGAAAAACTCCGCTTTTTGCTTATATTCAAGCCCGATGACCGTCATTCCCGATACCGACACATTCGAAGCCGCGCGCAAGGCGCATTTTGCGGTCATGGTGCACAACCCCTCGGATTTCGAGGGCATGCGCCGGGCTGGACGTCTGGCCGCCGAGGTCCTGGACCTGCTGGTGCCGCTGGTGAAGCCGGGCGTCACCACCGCCGCGCTCGACAAGGTCGCCTACGACTACGTCACCGCGCATGGCGGGATCCCGGCCTGCCTGGGTTACCGGGGCTATCGCCATACGGTCTGCACCTCCATCAACCATGTCGTCTGCCACGGCATCCCCAACGACAAGGCGCTGCGCGACGGCGATATCGTGAACATCGATGTCACCGTCATTGTGGATGGCTGGCATGGCGACACCAGCCGGATGTATCCGGTGGGCGACGTCAAATTGAAGCCGATGCGGCTGATCGATGTCACTTACGAATCCATGATGCGCGGCATCGCGGCGGTGAAGCCCGGCGCCACCACCGGCGATATCGGCCACGCCATTCAAAGCTACGCCGAGGGCGAAGAGCGCTGCGCCGTGGTGCGGGATTTCTGCGGCCATGGCTTGGGGCGGATTTTTCACGCCCTGCCCAACATCGTTCACTATGGCAGGCCGGGACATGGCATGGCGCTGAAGCCGGGCATGTTCTTCACGATCGAGCCGATGATCAATCTGGGCAATTATGGCGTCAAGGTCTTGAGCGACGGCTGGACCGCGGTGACGCGCGACCGTTCGCTGTCGGCACAGTTCGAACATTCGGTAGGGGTTACGGAGAATGGGGTCGAAATCTTCACTCTCTCGCCCAAGGGCTGGCACAAGCCTCCCTATATCTGAGAATCCCGAAGCGCCGGATTCTTCCTCAAAGACGCCCGATCCCAATGCCGGCCATCGGACACGCCTGCGCGCGCGCTTTCTGAAGGGCGGCGCGGCGGCGATGCCCGATTATGAATTGCTGGAACTCGCACTGTTCGCGGCGCTCCCCCGCAGGGACACCAAGCCCTTGGCCAGGGCGCTGCTGGCGCGGTTCGGCAGCTTCGCCGAAGTGATTGCGGCGCCGCGCGAAAGGCTTCTGGAAATCCCCGGTGCGGGCGATGCGGTGGTGAACCAGCTCAAGATCGTGGAGGCGGCTGCCGCCCGGCTGGCCCAGACCCGCGTGATCGGGCGGCCTGCATTGTCCTCCTGGTCGGCGCTACTGGATTATTGCATGGCGGCGATGGCGCGGGCGCCGGCGGAAGAGTTTCGCGTCCTGTTCCTGGATCGCAAGAATGTTCTCATCGCCGATGAAGTGCAGGCGCGCGGCACCGTGGACCACACGCCGGTCTATCCCCGCGAGATCGTCAAGCGCGCCCTGGAGCATGGCGCATCCGCGATCATCCTGGTGCACAACCATCCCAGCGGCGATCCCACGCCGTCAAAGGCCGATATCGAAATGACGCGCGAAATCGCGGCGGCCGCCAAGGCGCTGAAAATCGCCATTCACGATCACCTGGTGATCGGACGCGGCGGCCATGCCAGTTTCAAGAGTCTGGGGCTTCTCTAATCTGATGCCGTTCTGATGTGGCGGGTTGCGAGTCGGTAATGCTTGCGCGGGCCGGTCACATGCCAGCTCACCCAAAAGCAGTTTCCGTGAAGCACGCGATAGCGGCCGCGATAATGATCGTCGGCGCATCGATGCAGGATGTCCGCGGTTCCGGATGAAAGATCCAGCGCGTGAAACAGGCTGCCATCGGCATGATGAAGCGCAGCCGCTTCCGGCCGGTCGATGGCAATGAGGGTCCGCCGCGTCGCCTCGCCTTGATGAATGCCGAAACACAATTTCCCCGTCTCTTCATGGACGAGGCCGCTGGCGGCTGGCGCAACCGTCGCGCGCCCTTCGAACCGTCCGGAGATGCCGAGCCGAAAATCCTGGATGCGCCGGGAAATTCGCCAGGACCCAAGCAGGAACGCGCGAAGATCGTTGATCGGGCAAGCCATTACGGGCTGACTAGAAGTCCGGGCACCCCGCGTCAACAGGTGGCTCTTCGCCTTTCCCGAGATTGGCGGCGGCGGCACAAAAACCACCGATTGCGAAAGCGTCGAAGCCGGAGATATCGTCAGACAGCAGCGACGAGGCAAAATCCGGGAATATCCGACATGAATATGAATCGCCGGCATTTGCTGCAAAGTGCAGCGGCGTTGTCGCTGGCTCCCGTGATGCCGGCCGCCGCCGCGCCGTTCCGCCGGGTACGGCCCGGCGACGCCGGATGGCCGGCGCCGCAGCAATGGGACACACTGAAGGCTCAGGTGGACGGCAATCTCTCAAAACCCGGCGCGCTTTTCGCGGCCTGCGCCGCCGATTCGAGCGACGCCAATTGCATCGCGGCGACCAGACAACTGGGCAATCCCTTTTTTATCGGCGATCAGGCTGGCGGCACACAGGTCTCGGGCTGGCTGAATGCCTGGTCGCCGGCGCCCAGCGCCTACGCCCTGGCCGCGCACAAGCCCGAGGATGTGGTGGCGGCCGTGAATTTCGCGCGCACCCACAAGCTTCGCCTGGCGGTGAAAGGCGGTGGCCATTCCTATCAGGGTACGTCCAACGCGCCGGATTCGCTCCTGATCTGGACCCGGCCCATGCACGCCATCACCCTGCACGATGCTTTCGTGCCCGAGGGCAGCCACGAAGCGCCGGTGGCCGCCGTCACCATCCAAGCGGGCGCGATGTGGGTCGATGCCTATGACGCGGTGATGACCAATGCGCATCGTTATGTCCAGGGCGGCGGCTGCATGACGGTCGGGGTGGCGGGACTGGTTCAGAGCGGCGGCTTCGGCTCCTTCTCCAAGCGCTATGGCACGGCGGCATCCAGCTTGCTGCAAGCCGAAGTGGTGACGGCCGACGGCAAACTGCGCCTCGTCAACGCCGGACGCGATGGCGATCTGTTCTGGGGCTTGAAAGGCGGCGGCGGCGGTTCGCTGGCCGCCGTCACCAGCGTCACGCTCAGGACCCACGACCTGCCGGACTTTTTCGGTTTCGCGGGCATGACAATCAAGGCTGCCAGCGACGAAGATTTCCACCGCCTTGTGGCCCGCTTCGTGGATTTCTATGCCGACAGCCTGTTCAATCCGCATTGGGGCGAAGGCGTCACCTTCACGCCCGACAATATGCTGGACATCTCCATGGCTTCGGCCGGGCTCAGCACCGAAGAAGCGCGGCAAGTGTGGCAGCCCTTCCTGTCCTGGGTTTCGGCTCAGGGCGCGCCCTTTTCCATGAAGGCGCCCCTCATCAGCAGCAATGCTGCCTACAGCCAATGGGACGTGGCGGCGATGCGCCGCTCCGGCTCACATGCGATCAAGTTGGACGACCGGCCCGGCGCCAATCCGGTCCATGCCTGGTGGACCGGAGATGGGGAGCAGGTCGGTCTCTTTCTTTATGCTTACGATTCGCTCTGGCTGCCGCAATCGCTGCTGGTCCCGGCATCACGCGCCGTGCTCGCCAAAGCGCTGCTCGATGCCAGCCGGCATATGCCGGTCCACCTGCATTTCAACAAGGGCTTGGCGGGTGGTGAACCGGACGCGATCGCGCGTTCGCGTGAGACGGTCACCAACCCCAAAGTGCTGGACGCCTTCTGCCTTGCCATCATCGCCACCGGCGGCGCACCGCGTTATCCGGGCCTGAAGCCGCCGGATGACGCGGCAAAAGCCGCAAGTGACGCAAAGGAAGTTGATCGCGCCACCGCGATCCTCAGGGCGATCGCGCCGGAGGCGGGCTCTTACGTATCGGAAAGCAATTTCTTCAACGCCGACTGGCGGCAGGAATTCTGGGGCGCCAATTACGCCCGGCTGGCGGCGGTCAAAGCCAAATACGACCCCGAGGGCCTCTTCACCGTCCATCACGGCGTCGGCAGCGAAGCCTGGAGCGACGACGGCTTCACGCGGCGGGGCTGACGGTCTAAAAGCCTCCCGCAACAGACGGAAATTCCCATGATCCCCCGCTATGCCCGCGAACAGATGGTTTCGATCTGGTCGCCCGAGACCAAATTCCGCATCTGGTTCGAGATCGAGGCCCACGCCACCGACGCCCTGGCCGAACTGGGCGTGGTGCCCAAGGAAGCCGCCGCCAAACTCTGGGAAAAGGGCCGGGATGCGAAATTCGACGTGGCGCGAATCGACGAGATCGAGCGCGAGGTCAAGCATGACGTCATCGCCTTCCTCACCCATCTGGCGGAGATCGTGGGCCCCGAAGCACGCTTCGTGCACCAGGGCATGACCTCGTCGGACGTGCTGGATACCTGCCTGAATGTGCAGCTGATGCGGGCCGCCGATTTGCTGATCGCCGACACCGACGCCCTTCTGGCGGCGCTGAAGAAGCGCGCCTTTGAATACAAAGCCACGCCCACCATCGGCCGCAGCCACGGCATCCATGCCGAACCCACCACGTTCGGCGTCAAGCTCGCGACTTATTATGCGGAGTTCACGCGCGCCCGGCAGCGGCTGGTGACGGCGCGGGCCGAAATCGCCACCTGCGCCATTTCCGGCGCGGTCGGCACTTTCGCCAATATCGACCCGCGCATCGAAGAGCATGTCGCCCGGGCGATGGGCCTTTCCGTCGAGCCCATCTCGACCCAGGTGATTCCGCGCGACCGCCATGCCGCCTATTTCGCCGCCCTGGGCGTGGTGGCGTCGTCGCTGGAACGGCTGGCGATCGAGATTCGCCATTTACAGCGCACCGAAGTGCTGGAAGCGGAGGAATATTTCTCCCCGGGCCAGAAGGGCTCGTCCGCCATGCCGCACAAGAGAAATCCCGTGCTGACGGAAAATGTCACCGGCCTCGCCCGCATGGTGCGTGCCTATGTCTTGCCTGCGATGGAAAATGTCGCGCTGTGGCATGAGCGGGACATCTCCCACTCCTCGGTCGAGCGCTATATCGGCCCCGATGCCACCATCACCCTGGATTTCGCGCTGGCCCGGATGACCGGGGTGATCCAGAAGCTGGTGGTCTATCCCACCCGGATGCAGGAAAATCTCGACCGCACCCGGGGCCTGGTCCACAGCCAGCGGGTAATGCTGGCCTTGACCCAGGCGGGCGCCTCCCGCGAGGACAGCTACCGGATGGTGCAGCGGAACGCGATGCGGGCCTGGAACGGCGAAGGCAACCTTCTGGACCTGCTCAAAGCCGATCCGGACGTCGCCAAGGCACTGTCAGTGTCGCAATTGGAGGCCATGTTCGACCTGGGTTACCACCTGAAGCAGGTGGACACGATTTTCGCCCGCGTCTTCGGAAGTTAAGCACCTGAAGTAACATGGTTTTTCCGGCTCCTGTGGACGGGAACCCGCTATGCGGACCTGCGGCCCCGGGAATCATTGCTCCGGGGGCCTGGTCTCCCTAAATTCCAATCACGCCACCCTGTTAATGGCGTCCAAGGACATTCCCCATGAAACGTCGGCGCGTCATCTACGAAGGCAAGGCCAAGATCCTTTACGAAGGAACCGAGCCGGGCACCGTCATCCAGTATTTCAAGGACGACACCACCGCCTTCGACGCCCAGAAAAAAGCGGTGATCGAGGGCAAGGGCGTCCTCAACAACCGCATCAGCGAATATCTGATGACCCAGCTGGCCGGCATCGGCGTGCCCACCCATTTCGTGCGCCGCCTGAACATGCGCGAGCAGCTGATCAAGGAAGTCGAGATCATTCCCCTGGAAGTGGTGGTGCGCAATGTCGCCGCCGGCTCCATGTCCAAGCGGCTGGGGATCGAGGAAGGCACCGCCCTGCCCCGTTCGATCATCGAATATTATTACAAAAATGACGGCCTGCATGACCCCTGGGTGAGCGAGGAGCACATCACAGCCTTCGGCTGGGCCAGCCCGCAGGACCTGGACGACATCGTCAATCTCACCATCCGCATCAACGATTTCCTTTCCGGCCTGTTCTTGGGCGCGGGCATCAAGCTGGTCGATTTCAAGCTGGAATTCGGCCGGCTGTGGGAAAACGATTACATGCGCATCGTGCTGGCGGACGAAATCAGCCCCGACAGCTGCCGCCTCTGGGATCTGCAGACCAACGAGAAGCTGGACAAGGACCGTTTCCGCCGCGATCTGGGCGGCGTGGTCGAAGCCTATAGCGAAGTCGCCAAGCGCCTCGGCATCATGCCGGAATCGGTGCAGGGCGAAAACAAGGGACCCGTATTGGTCAAATGAAGGCGCGCGTTTTTGTAACTCTGAAAAATGGCGTCCTCGACCCGCAAGGAAAAGCCATCGGCCATGCCTTGAATGGGTTGGGATTCGGCTCGGTCGGCGAAGTGCGGCAGGGCAAGGTGATCGACCTCGATCTCGCCGAGACCGACGCCGCCAAAGCCAAGGCCTCGCTGAAAGACATGTGTGAAAAGCTTCTGGCCAACACCGTGATCGAGAAATACGACATCGAGATCCGATAGGCGGGCCGAATGCTCAAACCCGCGCGGCTGCTTATCGTTCCGGTCCTGGTGCTGGCGGCAATGCGCCCGTCCCTCGCCCAGACCACGACCGCGGAATTGCTGGCGCAGTCGCCGGAAAAGCTGGCGGCGCTGAAGAACGATCCCCATATCGCCAAGGCGATGCAATTTCTCGAAGTTTCCGATTCCCGCGCCGATGTCCTGAAGAAGGCCGACGGCGTCCTCGATACCGTGGTCATGTCCGAGCAGCACGAACACCCAGGCCAGAATGCGCTGTTCTGGAACGCCTTTCGCGACCGGGTCCGGGGCCAGATCCAGGAAGAGACCGATGAGTTCCTGCTCCTCTCCGCCCAGCTTTATGCCAGCCGCTTCACGGACGCCGAACTCGACCAGTTGATCGCCTTCTATTCCACCGGCATCGGCGCCAAATATTTCAAGGAGCGCGCCGCCCTCGACAGCCAGGAAATCGACCTGGCCTCGGCCTGGAGCGAACAGGTTGCGCCCCGGGTGTTGGAGAAAGTGCGCGCAAACATGAATGCCGGCAAAGGAAAGGCGCAATGAAATCCGCCGTAATTGTTTTTCCCGCTTCCAACTGCGACCGCGACGCGGCCACCGCCTTGGAAGACATGACGGGGCAGAAGCCCGCCATGGTCTGGCATCAGGACAGCACATTGCCCGACGTCGATCTGGTGGTGCTGCCGGGCGGCTTTTCCTATGGCGATTATCTGCGCTGCGGCGCCATGGCCAACCAGTCCTCGGTGATGAAAGCCGTGAAGGCGCATGCGGAAAAAGGCGGGGCGGTGCTGGGCATCTGCAATGGCTTCCAGGTGCTGACCGAATCCGGCCTGCTGCCGGGCGCGTTGATGCGCAACGCCGGTCTCAAATTCGTCTGCAAGCCCGTCACCCTGTCGGTGGAAGAAACCCAGAGCGCCTTCACCCGCAAATATGACAAGGGCCAAAGCGTGGTCTTCCCCGTCGCCCATGGCGAAGGCAATTATTATGCGGACGAGGAAACCTTGAACCGGCTGGAAGGCGAAGGCCGGGTGATGTTCCGCTACAAGGACAACCCCAACGGTTCGGCCCGCGACATCGCCGGCATCCTCAACGAAAAGCGCAATGTGCTGGGCCTGATGCCCCATCCCGAGCGGGTGGTGGACCCCATAACCGGCGGCACCGATGGCCGCGCCCTCTTCCAGAGTCTGATCGAAGCGCTCTCATGACAGCCATCACGCCTGATCAAATCCGCGAGCATGGCCTCTCGGACGAAGAATATGCCCGCATCAAGAAATTGCTGGGCCGCGACGCCAATCTGGTCGAGCTGGGCGTTTTCAGCGTGATGTGGAGCGAGCATTGTTCCTACAAATCCACCCGCGCCCATCTGAAGAAGCTGCCGACCAAGGGTCCTCATGTGATCCAGGGGCCCGGCGAGAATGCCGGCGTAATCGATATCGGCGACGGCGATGCCTGCATCTTCAAGATGGAATCGCACAACCATCCCAGTTTCATCGAGCCCTATCAGGGCGCGGCCACCGGCGTGGGCGGCATCATGCGCGACGTCTTCACCATGGGCGCGCGCCCCATCGCCATGATGAACGCGCTGCGCTTCGGCGAGCCGGACCATCCCAAGACGCGGCATCTGGTGTCCGGCGTGGTCTCGGGCATCGGCGGTTACGGCAACTGCATGGGCGTGCCCACGGTGGGCGGCGAGACCAATTTTCACCGCTCCTACAATGGCAATATCCTGGTCAACGCCATGTGTGTGGGCCTGGCGCGCACCGACAAGATATTCCTTTCCGCCGCCAAGGGCTCGGGCAATCCGGTGGTCTATGTCGGCTCCAAGACCGGCCGCGACGGCATTCACGGCGCCACCATGGCCTCGGCCGAATTCAACGAGGACAGCGAAGAAAAACGCCCCACCGTCCAGGTCGGCGATCCTTTCACCGAGAAGCTGCTGCTGGAAGCCTGTCTGGAATTGATGGCGACCGACGCCATCATCGCCATCCAGGACATGGGCGCGGCAGGCCTCACTTCGTCTTCCGCCGAAATGGCCGACAAGGGCGGCAGCGGCATCGAGCTCGACCTCGACAAGGTGCCGCAGCGCGAAGAAAACATGACCGCCTATGAGATGCTGCTGTCGGAAAGCCAAGAGCGCATGCTGGCGGTGCTGAAACCCGGCCGCGAAGCCGAAGCGGAAAAAATCTTCCGCAAATGGGAACTGGATTTCGCCGTCATCGGCGTCACCACCGACACCCATCGCTTCATCGCCAGGCACAAGGGCGAGATCGTCGCCGACATTCCGGTGACCTCGCTGTCCGATGAAGCACCGGTCTATGAGCGCCCCTTCGTCAACCGCGCGCCCGTCACCGGCCAGCCCGCCTATGACAAGAACAAGCCGCTGGCGGCCTCGCTGACGACAATCCTTGGCACGCCCGACATGGCGTCGCGCCGCTGGATCTGGGAACAGTATGACCACAGCGTGATGAACGACACGGTCGAAGCGCCGGGCGGCGATGCCGCCGTGGTGCGCGTGCATGGCACCAAGAAGGCGCTGGCCATCACCACCGATGTCTCGCCCCGCTATTGCCGCGCCGATCCCTTCGAAGGCGGCAAGCAGGCGGTGGCGGAAGCCTGGCGCAACCTGACCGCGGTGGGCGCCACGCCGCTGGCCGTTACCGACAACCTCAATTACGGCAATCCGCAGAAGCCCGAGATCATGTGGGAAATCGTCGCCGGCATCGAAGGCATCGGCGCCGCCTGCCGGGCACTGGATTTTCCCGTCATCGGTGGCAATTGCTCGCTCTACAACGAGACCAATGGCGAAGGCATCCTGCCCACGCCCGCGATCGGCGGCGTTGGCCTGTTGAAAGATGTCTCCAGGCTGGCCAGCGTCGGCTTCAAGCGCGACGGCGATGTGATCATCCTGATCGGCGAGACGCAGGGCCATCTGGGCCAGTCCATCTATCTGCGCGAGATCGAAGGCAAGGAAGAAGGCGGCGCCCCGCCGGTGGACCTGGCTGCCGAGAAAAAGCATGGCGATTTCGTCCGCCGCCTGATCGAGCAGGGCCGGGTCGATACCGTGCACGACCTGTCGGACGGCGGCCTTTTGGTCGCGGTCGCCGAAATGGCGCTGAAGGGTAATATCGGCGCGGATATCGGCCAGGCCGCGTTGGCGGATGCGATTCCCTTCTTCTTCGGTGAGGACCAGGCGCGCTATCTCATCGCCGCGCCTTTCGCCGAGGCGGAGAAAATCGTGCAGGAAGCACGCGACGCCTATATCCCGGTGACGGAACTGGGCAAGACCGGCGGCGATGCGATCAGGGTCAATGACATGGACCGCGTGGCGCTATCCAAACTTCGCGCCGCGCATGAAGGCTGGTTCCCCCGCTTCATGGGCCGCGAAGAAATCCCCCTGACGAACTGATAAAAGACAAATTGAAGGTGGATTTTCTTACGTCCTACCGCTTCGCTACTTGAGGACAATATCATGGGCATGAAAGCCAGCGAGATCGAGGCCTATATCAAGGAGGCGTTTCCCGACGCCGATATCGAGATCAAGGATCTGGCGGGCGACGACAATCATTTCGCCGCCGTGATTGCTTCGTCCGCCTTCAAGGGCAAGACCCGCGTCGCCCAGCACCAGATGGTCTACGCCGCGCTGAAAGGCCATATGGGCGGCACCTTGCATGCCCTGCAATTGCAGACTGCCGCCAAGGATTAGAGCAAAGGCTGTCGTTCTCGCCTTGAACCATCCTTCGACGGGCTCAGGATGAGGAAGGTGAGAAGCGGTCCAGCATTGATTGAAAAGCGCGTCCGTGCCTGATCTCCTCATCCTGAGCCTGTCGAAGGATGAGGACGCAACGGACTCTAGAACAGGTCGCCCCATTCCTTCTTGCGCACGGCCCGGAACGCTTCCTTGTCGCGCCGCGCGATGAATTGATCGTGCAAGCCGGATGCGTCGCACAGCGGCAGGGTGACGCCGGGCTTGCTTTCGACAACAGGCTTGATGATGCGCGCAGCAGCCGGATGCGCCACGGGCGTCCGGCTGACCGCGACATAGGCATACCGCTCGTCTTCGTACGGCACACGCGCGCCCTTGGCGATCATGTGATCGCGTGAACGCTGCAGGCGCTCGGAGAAATGACACCAGTCGTTTCCACTGATCGGGCAAGAATTGTCATGCGTGCAGGGCGCCGCGACATGGCCGCCGGCTTCGATCAGCGCCGCCCGCGCGGCGCGGATGCGGGCAAAGCCCGCGGGCGTTCCCGGCTCGACCAGCACCAGCATCTGCGCCGCAGCCGCCCACAAACCCAATGCGGTCTGTGCCGCGGTTTTCTCCGGCAATTCCGCCAGCACATAACTGGCGGTCACCAGATCGGCCCGTGGCTTGGCCGTGCCCAGATCGCCGGCAATTGTCCCGGCCCCCGGCAACAAGCGCTTGGCCAAGTCCCGGAATATCGGATTGGGCTCGATCAGGGTCATGGCGCCCAGCGAGGGCCAGGCGTCGCGCGCCGCCCATGCCGCCGTGCCGGGCCCGGCACCCATGTCCAACAGGCTTAACGGCTGAAAGCCGGGCATCGTCTCCATAATCCGGCCGAAGGCGGCGCGGGTCGCGGCATAGGTCGCGGGACACCGCGTGACCAGATAAGCCAGTGCATCGGCCTCAGTTTTGATGCCGGCCGAAGTTCCCCCGTCGCGATAGGCGGCGGATAGTTTGGCCGCCCGCTGTTCCAGGTCCTTGCGGGAAACCCCTTCCAGCAACAGGGCAATTGCGCCGGTCAATGACGGCGTCATGACGCCTTCTTGACCCTTGGCCGGGTGGTGCTTAGATCAAGCTGGCTTTCCAAAGGGTCCGTCCCATGTCCGATATTCAGACGTCTGCTGTTTTGGCGCGCATTGCCGAAGACGTGAAGAACAATGACGTGTTGCTCTACATGAAGGGCACGCCGGTGTTTCCGCAATGCGGATTTTCCTCCATGGCGGTGCAAATTCTTTCCCATCTCGGCGCCAAGTTCAAAGCCGTGGACGTGCTGGCCGATCCGGAGATCCGCAACGGCATCAAGGAATTCTCCAACTGGCCGACCATCCCGCAGCTCTATGTGAAGGGCGAATTCGTCGGCGGCGCCGACATTCTGCGCGAGATGTTCGAGGCTGAGGAGCTGGGCCCCTTCCTGGCCGAACGCGGCGTCGTGCTGGAACCCGCTGCTTGATTTGAACGCGCGTTAGCGCTTTTCAAAGTGCCGTGACCAGACCGGCGCGATGGTCGGGCGGTCCGACACCGCTTTCGCCAGCGCCGTGAGTCGCGGCAGGTTCTTCTGCCGCCAGTCCCGTCCCACGCTCCAGCGCGAAAACATCGCGGCATAGATGTCGAGCAGCGAAAAACCGCCGGGCAACAGGAACGGTCCCGCCAGCATCCGCTCGAGCAGCAACAGGCGTTCGCGCACGCGGGTCCGCGCCACTTCGCGCAGCGCATCGGCGGCCGCGCCTTCCGGCGCGAACCGCGCGGGATAATCCACGATCTCGACAAAGGGATAGATCTCGCTGGCCATGAAGGCGAGCCAGCGATAGGCGGTGGCGCGCGCGGGCGCTGCCTGTGCCGGCAAGAGCCCGCTTTGCGGAAAATGATCGGCCAGGGTGAGCAGGATGGCCAACGACTCGGTTACGATCTCGCCTTCCGGCAAGCGCAGCGCCGGAATCTTGCCGCTGGGATTGAGGCTGAGAAAGCGCGGTTCCTTCTGTTCGTTGCGTTCCAGCGAAATCAGCTCGAACTCATACGGCGCACCGGCTTCTGACAATGCCGCTTCGGCGGAAAAAGCGCCCGATCCCAGATCGCCGTATAGCCTGTAGGTCATCTTCGACTCGTCTCCTGCGGCAGGAGACTATCGCGATGCCGCAAAAGAAAAAGCCCGCAAGCGTCGCTTGCGGGCTTTGCATTCTTGGTATGCCGTATCTTACCGTGAATAAAATTCCACGATCAGATGCGGATGCATCTGCACGGCATACGGCACATCGGCCAGCTTGGGCGTGCGCAGCAGCTTGGCGGTCATCTTGCCGTGATCGACTTCGACATAATCGGGCGTGTCGCGTTCGGCGCTCTTGGAGGCTTCCAGCACCAGCGCCATTTCCTTGGCCTTGGGCGAAAGCTCCAGCATGTCGGTCGCCTTGACCTGGTAGGAGGCGATGGTGACGCGGCGGCCATTGACCTTGACATGGCCATGGCTGACCAGCTGGCGGGCGGCGAAGGGCGTCGGCACGAACTTGCTGCGATAGACCACCGTGTCGAGACGAGTCTCGAGCAAGCCGATCATGTTCTCGCCAGTGTCGCCGGGACGGCGCACGGCATCGGTGTAATATTTGCGGAACTGCCGCTCGGTGATGTTGCCGTAATAGCCTTTGAGCTTCTGCTTGGCCTGCAGCTGCGTGCCATAGTCGGAAAGCTTCTTGGCGCGGCGCTGGCCGTGCTGGCCCGGACCATAGGAGCGCTTATTGACCGGGCTCTTGGGGCGGCCCCAGATATTCTCGCCCATGCGGCGGTCGATCTTGTACTTGGAATTTTGGCGCTTGCTCATCGGTCTCTTTCGGGTTTCGTCGGCCCAGGATTCTGGAAAGGCGGCGCACTATATGCGGCAAGCCTCCCAAGTCAAACGACCGCAATTTACAGTTGAGTGTCGCTTTTCTCTGTAAACGAAATCAATGGGTTACGACATTATCGCTGCGCTCTATGGCACTGGTACAGTTTGAAATCAGGCCGGGATTGAAGACGACCGCTCCTGGTCATAGGGTTTTCCCATGGCCCCGCACCAATACCCAAACGATGATTTTCCCGGGTGGACCTTCTGGGGCGATGAAGTCTCGATGGGTATCTATCAGGTCGGGGGCAAACACATCGACGGAAGGACCGTCAGTCACATGGGCATGGACCCGGACCAGCTTCTAAAACAATGCAAAGCCGATGCACTGGCAATGCCGGAGAAACGTCATGCCTAAAGCGCCTAACCCACCCAAGTCCAAGAAGTTGCCGCGCAAGCTGCCTGACGATCCAGTCTCCCGCGCCGTGCAGATCATGCGCGAGGCGACGGGACAAAAATCTCAGCCATCCAAACCGCCCAAGAGAAAGTAGCTAGTCTTTTTTCACTTCTGAGGAACGCCGCTTCATCTTTGAGATGAACACCTTCAAATAGGCGTCCAATTCCTCAAAGCTTGTGGCCGATAGGCTCTCTGGAAACGTCAACACGATCTCTCCCTCGTCCAAATCAAAGACCTCTTTCCGCATGCCTGGACGCAAAGGTTCGTCTTTTGGCAATGCGAGTGTTGGGGCCTTATTGCCGGGCTGGCTGACACCTTTTTGTTCTACGATCACTTGTTCCATTGGCATTCCTGTTTCGCTGCCATCGACAAAGACCCATTCTTTGCCTTCGTGGGTCTGCACGGCGCGAACTCGGGCTGGCTGAGCTAGCTGGAGAATCTTGTCGATCTCCCACTGAACTAGATCACCTTGCGCGGCACCGCCGTACTTCACCTCGGGGTTTTGGCCCGCTGGCGGTGTCAAATTTTTATCAACTTGTGCGTCCGGGCGATGACTTTCGTTTACTCCCAGTTCCTGCAAATAAGTCATCGTTTCCAGAAATGCTTTCGCTGCTGGACGAACTGCATTCGGGTTGAAGGCCCAAAGCGCAAGGCTGACGTGATCGGCAACGCCGTCCTGGTGATGAAGATCGCCACGGTCGCAAGGCTTACCGATACCCTTTGGGACATTGGCGATATCGTGAAGCTGATCGAGGAATGGGAAGCGGCTGAATAAATGTTGGCTGTCGTAGTGAAACGCTTTGTAGGCAGCATTAACGACCAAGCTCGTTATTCAATCAGAAAGCATCCCAACGGGTCATTCCAAGCCTTCCACGACAACTACTACGAGGGAGTCTATAAAGACCTTGAGAAAATTGCTTGGCCGATTACCGGCCTATACGCCGACGCTGAATCGGTGGAGGCAGAATTATTGCGGTGCGGGCTGATACAACCCTAAGTCAAACTGCACCAGTGCCCGCTCTATGGCACTCGTACCGTTTGACTTCCTGTCCGGATTGTCCGTCACCGTCCCCGGACATAAGGTGGGACCATGCACCACGCCCTGTCCACTTGGCATGTCATAATCATATCCGCCCTCGCGGTCGTCCTCTTTGGCGGGATAGGACTTGGCTGGTTCGGGCCATTCGACCGAGGGCCCCATGCCTAAAGAACCCCAAGGCCAGAAACGTCCCGCCGAAGTCATCGGCAATGCCGTCCAGGTGATGAAAATCGCCAAGAGGTGAACACCAATGATCGAAGGCACCTGTCATTGCGGCGCAGTGAAATGGAGTTTCGATCTTTCGCCGGACAGTGCCACCACCTGCAACTGCACCATCTGCCGCCGCTATGGCGTGTTGTGGGCTTATGACCTGCAGGGCGACCGGACCCAGCTTTCCGGTCCCACACGCACCTATGTGCGAACTTCCAATACACGGTACGAACCCAGCGTCGGTTTTCATTTTTGCGCCGATTGCGGCTGCATGACCCATTACCGCGCCCTCAAACCGGACGCGGAAGGCCGCATCCGCACCGCCGTCAACCTCAGGATGGCCGAGCCGGGCGTCGTAGCCCACCTTCCGGTCGTCCATTGGGAAGGTCTGCAATCTTTTGCCAGTCTCGGTCAGGACGGACGGTGTGCCGCCGATCTGTGGTTCTAGGACCGGATTGCCATTGCGCGCGCCCGGGCCTAGCGTTTTTTCGAGATCAGGCGATGGAGTGAATCATGAGCGGACACACAAATTCGAAGCCGGTTTCGAGCGCGGAAGTGGTCATCAGCGCGGCGGAACGGCTCCTGAACGACGGAAAAATCGAGGAAGCCAATTTCACGCTTCTGGTGGGTATTCTTCGGGAATTGGGGGCACTTCGGGCCGACGCCGCGCGGACGTGACTTGCGCATAGGGCCGCAAGCGACCTGCGTTCCGGCAGAGCGTCTCAAGAACCCAGCGCTCGTTCGACGGCGGCGTCGGCATGGATCGCGGTGGTGTCGAACAACGGCACCGCGCTGTCTTCGGGGCGCACCAACAGCATGATCTCGGTGCATCCCAGGATGATGGCCTCGGCGCCGCGCGCGATCAGGCGGGCGATGATGTCGCGATAGGCGGCGCGGGAATTTGCCTCGACCCGCCCCTGCACCAGTTCGTCATAGATCACCCGGTGAACAATGCGGCGGTCTTCCTCGCCCGGGACGATCACTTCCAGGCCATGCTTGGCCGTAAGCCGACCTTTATAGAAATCCTGCTCCATGGTGAAAGCGGTGCCGAGCAGACCGATGCGTTTGAAGCCGGCTTGCTTGATCCGCTCCGCCGTGGGATCGGCGATGTGCAGCAGGGGTATGGAAACGGCAGCCTGCACGTCGTCGGCCATGCGGTGCATGGTGTTGGTGCAGATCAGCATGAAATCGGCGCCGCCGCGTTCCAGCCGCCGCGCCGCATCGACCAGCAATTCGGCGGCCTTGTCCCAGCGTCCGGCATGCTGCAACGCTTCGATCTCGGCAAAGTCGAACGACCACATCAGACAGCGGGCGGAATGCAGATTGCCGAGCCGGTCCCGGACCTTCTCGTTGATGATGCGGTAATATTCCGCCGAGCTTTCCCAGCTCATGCCGCCGATCAGTCCGATGACTTTCTGAGACACGCTTGTTTCCTCGCCGTTCGCGGTCCGGACCGCAGGCCGCCGCGGCTTACCGCCCGCGTCCTAGGCAGACAAGCGCACACAGCAGGCGGAGGTCAAATCCGCTGTTCCTCCATTGCCTTAGCGCGATCGGCGGCGCCCCGAAGTCCCTTGCGTCGCCCAATTGCCAGGCAGAGCGGCCTGTTTTGTCCTGCTCTTTTACGGCGGCCCCCCACTTGTCGGCCCGCCGTGCCGGAGCAATGCTGGCGCTCCGTTCCGTCCACCCTGATTCATCGAGGAAGGCGCACAATGGCAAAGCTCATCCGTGACGAAATCCAAGACGACCTGCTCGGCCGCGGTTATTCGCGCCGGCAGATGATGCGGGCCGCAATGATGTTCGGCGGCACGGCAGCGGCCCTGACGCTCAATCCGGAAATCGCCTTCGCGCAGGGGCCGCAGAAATCGCGAATCCAGATCGGCGCCAATGAATGCTGGACCGGCCCGATGGCGCCGGGCCTGGCCGCGGTTGCGGCGGCGGCGGCGCAGTCGAACCGCTATTCGCCCAATGACGAACATGGCCAGCTGGTCAAAACGATCTCAAAAGTCGAGAAAGTCCCGGAGGATCACATCGTCACCTGGCCTGGCTCGAACATGGCTCTGGCCCGTGCGGCGATGGCCTATTGTTCGCCGACCAAGGGACTTGTCACCGCCGACCCGACCTACGAAACGATCGGCGGCGCCGCCAAATTTCTGGGCGTGCCGGTCAAGACCGTGCCGCTGAAGGCCGACTACGCCCATGACGTGAAGGCGATGCTGGCGGCCAATCCCAATGCCGGCGTCTATTATATCTGCAATCCCAACAACCCGACCGGCACCATGACGCCGACAGCCGACATCGAATGGCTGGTGAACAACAAGCCCGCCGGCTCGATGGTGGTGATCGACGAAGCGTACATCCATTGGACCACCGATTATCCCAACAACAGCATGGCCAAGCTGGCAGTGGCGGGCAAGGATGTGATGATCATGCGCACCTTCTCCAAGATCTTCGGGATGGCCGGCATGCGGGTGGGCTATTTCATGGGCCGTCCGGACATCATCAAGAAGATGGTCATGTATGACGACGGCCTGTCCTATGAATTGGCGATTCCGTCCGCGGCCTGTGCCAATGCCAGCCTGACCGCGCACGACCTGATCGATGCGCGCCGCAAGGAGTTGATCGCCAACCGCACCATGACAGAGGATTTCCTCAAGAAACGCGGCCTCAAGCTGATCGGACCCAGTCACGCCAATATGCTGATGATCGACTGGAAGACCAAATCATCGAAGGACATGAAGGCGGCCTTTGCGGCCCAGGGTGTGGAAATCGCCCGGGTTTTCCCCAGCTGGCCGACGGTGTCTCGTATCTCCATCGGCTCCAAAGCCGATATGGAAGGCTTCTTCGCCGCCTTCAACAAGGTGGTGTCGGCCTGACCGTCGAAGCCCTTCGAACGACAAAGGCCTCCGTTCGCGGGAGGGTATGGGAATAGGCCGGCCGGGTGACGCCATTGGCAACACCCGGCCGGCCTTTTTCATTTTCCGTTACGGCAATGACCGCTTATGATCCAAGGTGGACATCGCCTGCTGCTCAAATAGTTACAAATTGAGGATTAAAGAGCTCTCTATGCAGCCGCGAGGGCAACCCTTGCTTGGGCCAATCGCCGATAAAGGTTTCGGTGCCCTGCAATCGGCCACCAATCGTAGAGAAATATTTCCAGGGGTTTCCAGTTTGCCACCCAACCCAGAATGACAAGGCCTTCGTTGACGAACGCGTAGATACCATCATGGCCGAATGACCTGAGCACCAGCTCACGAAGCCCGATGCAAAGCACCAAGACTGCAACGCCGATGGCCAGTGAACGTCTTCCAATCCGGAAAAGGTCATTCAGGTCGCGGCCTATCCCGTCGGCGCGATAGGCAAAATAGCGATGAAACGCATCCTCGATATTGCCAATCTCCAATGCATTCGCCGGCGCCGACCGAAGATGAATTACGATATCTATCGGACTGGACGCGGGCAATTCACGCGCCCACCCGACTATGAATTCTTCGGCGGCCTTATCAAGATCGCGATCCTGAAAGGGAAACGGATCCAGGCTGTTGAACAGTTGTTCAAATGAGCTAATGCGAACTTCTATGGAGTTGGCCGCAATGGCATTCGTCATGATTGGACCCTAGTTCCGCCCGCAACCGGACAATGACCAATCGCACGCTCATGGATAGGCGAAGCGATCCAATCTGATTGCAGACCCGCCCATCTATTGTGTTGCAGTATCAGTACGTTACAGGCAATTGGCGCATTCGTGTCTATGAAATTCCGGCAGCCCGGGCACGCAATCTGCCCGCGGGGTTTCTATTCGCCCAGTAATTTTGCGCCTCATCAAATACTGAATCAGGAATGTTTGCCAGAAAGATGTCATGAATCAGTTTCCCGACCATCCTGCCGGACCGGGCGTGGCGTTTCACGTCCACGGCCTTACAAAGATCTATCGCTCGGGCGAGATCGACGTTGCCGCCCTGCGCAGCGTCAACCTCGATATCCTCGATTCCGAAGTCCTGGTTCTGCTGGGACCTTCGGGTTCCGGCAAATCCACCTTCCTGAATATCCTGGGTGGACTCGACCGGCCGACCGCCGGCGAGGTGCTGTTCCATGAGCACAACCTCACCCGGATGAACGAGCGCCAATTGACGCTTTACCGCCGCGATCATGTCGGCTTCGTCTTCCAATTCTACAATCTCATCCCCAGCCTCACCGCGCGCGAGAATGTGGCGCTGGTGACGGAGATCGCCGCCAGGCCGATGAAGCCGGAGGAGGCGCTCGGCATCGTCGGGCTCGGCGACCGGCTGGATCATTTTCCCGCCCAGCTTTCGGGCGGCGAACAGCAGCGCGTGGCAATCGCGCGCGCCATCGCCAAGCGCCCAGAAATCCTGCTCTGCGATGAACCCACCGGGGCGCTCGATTCGCCCACCGGCGTCATCGTTCTCGAGGCCATCGAGCGGATCAATGCCGAACTCGGCACGACGTCGGTGATCATCACCCATAACGTGGCGATTGCCGAGATGGGATCGCGCGTCGCCTCCTTTGCCAATGGCCGCATCGCCAGCGTCATTGTCAATCCGCGCCGCCGCCCCGCCCACGAACTGGAATGGTGAGCGCGATGCGATCGCTGAACCGGAAATTGCTGCGCGACATCTGGCATATCAAGGGACAGGCGCTGGCCATAGCGGCCGTGATCGCGTGCGGGGTCGCCATCGTGACAATGACCTTCGGGGCGATGAAGTCGCTGCAGCAGACCCGCGATGCCTATTACGAGCAATACCGTTTCGCCGATATCTTCTCGCAACTGAAGCGCGCACCCCTGCGCGTCGCCCGCCAGGTCGCCGAAATGCCGGGGATTGCCGCGGTCGATGCCCGGGTCACGCATTATGCGGCGCTGGATATTCCCGGGCTCGGGCGGCCCGCCGCCGCCTTACTTGTATCGCTGCCGGACGCGGGCGAGCCGAAGCTCAACAAGATCGCCCTGCGCTCGGGACGTCTGCCGCGGCAAGGGCGCGACGAACTCGTCATGAGCGAGAATATGGCGGCGGCGCTGGGCTACGGACCGGGGCGGACCTTGAGCGTCGTGCTCGGGGGGCACAAGCGCGTCTTCACGGTGGCCGGGGTCGCGCTGTCGCCCGAGTTCGTCTATGTCCTGGCGCCCGGGCAGATCATGCCCGACGACAAGGCCTTCGGCATTCTGTGGCTGAACCGTTCCCTGATGGAAGGCGCCTACGACATGAACGGCGCCTTCAACGACATCAGCGTGCGGCTGGCCCCCAAGGCGTCGGAGCCCCAGGTCATCCAGCGGCTGGACAATATTCTTTCCCGCTTCGGCGGCACGGCGGCTTACGGGCGGGGCGACCAGACCAGCCACGCCTTTATCTCCCAGGAGCTCGATCAGTTGCGGACGATCGCCTTCGTCATTCCGCCGATCTTTCTCGCCGTCGCCGCCTTTCTCATCCATATGGTTCTGTCCAGGCTGATCGAGACCGAGCGCGAATCCATCGGCCTTCTGAAGTCGTTCGGCTACAGCAATTGGGAAGTCGGCTGGCATTACTTGAAACTCACCCTGATCATCGCCGCGTTGGGAATCGCGATCGGCTCCGGCGCCGGCATCTGGCTGGGGCGCTGGATGACCGAGCTGTACCGGGAATATTTCCGGTTTCCGTTTCTCAGCTATCAGCTCGATCGCGGCGTCTTTGCGGCGTCTTTTTTCATTTCCCTGACGGCCGGGGTCGCGGGGACCTGGAGCGCGGCGATGCGCGCGGTGCGTCTGGCGCCGGCGGTGGCGATGCAGCCGCCGGCCCCGGCGGTCTATCGCCGTAGTTTCATCGACCGCATGGGCCTGGACCGTCACGTTTCGGTGACGACCCAGATGATCCTGCGCCATATCACGCGCTGGCCCCTGCGGGCGTTCTTGACCAGCGCCGGCGTCGCCATGTCGGTGATGCTGCTGGTCAGCCTGTTCTTCTTCTTCGATGCGATCGACAAGATGGTGGACAATTTCTATTTCAAGGCCAACCGGCAGGACGTCGTCATCAGCCTGGTGGAGCAGCGCGGCGATCGCGCCCAGTTCGAGATCAGCCGCCTTCCCGGCATTCGCGTCGCCGAGCCGGTGCTGGAAGTGCCGGCCCGCATTTCGCATGGACATCTGGTTCAGCGGCTGGGCATTACCGGCCTGGCGCAGGGCTCGAACCTTCGGGCGTTCTACGATTCCGCCGGCCGATCCTTCACCTTGCCGCAGAACGGCATCCTGATTTCCGACAAGCTGGCGGATCTTCTCGGCGCGCGCCTCGGCGACAGCGTGGAGGTCGAGATTCTCGAAGGCGCGCGGCGCCAAACGCTTGTTCCGGTTTCCGCAATCGCCACCGAGAATATCGGGCTTTCCGCTTATATGGACAAGCGAGCGCTGGCGGCCCTGACGGGACAGCCGGGAAGCCTCACATCGGTGCAAGCCCTGGTCGACAGCGCCGCCCAGGGCGAATTGCTGCGCCGGTTGAAGGCGTTTCCCGCCATCGCCACCATGTCGACGCGCGCCCAGGCGATCGCGTCGATGCGCGATATGATGGCGCGAAGCATGACCATCGTGATCGATTTCTATATTGCGCTCGGCGCAATCATCGCGTTCGGCGTGGTGTATAATGCGGCGCGGATTTCCCTCTCCGAGCGCGCGCGGGAGCTGGCCAGCCTGAGGGTGATCGGATTTACCAGCGCGGAAGTCGGATATATCCTCCTCGGCGAGCTGGCGCTGCTGGTTCTGGTGGCGTTGCCGGCGGGATGCGGGCTGGGATATGGCCTGGCCTGGTTCATGAGCCGGGCCATGGATACCAAGCTGTTCCGCGTGCCTTTCGTCGTGACGCCGTCGACCCTGGGAATCGCGATGTCGATCGCCCTGCTGTCCGCCTGCCTATCCGCGGCGATCGTGGGCTGGCGCATCAATCGCCTGGATCTGGTATCTGTATTGAAGACGCGGGAGTAGCCGGCATGACTCAGACCACCCGCCGCGCGCTTGTCTGGCTGTCCCTCGGCCTGGTTGCCGCGGCACTGCTGGCGTGGAGCTTTTGGCCGCAGGCCGTGCCGGTCGAAGTCGCGTCCGTCACGCGCGGCCCCTTGCGGATCGAAGTCACCGACGAGGGGCGCACGCGGGTGCGCGAGATCTTCCAGGTCTCCGCGCCGGTGGCCGGACGCCTGCTTCGGGTCGAGGAGCATGCGGGCGACACGGTGGTCGGCGGAAAAACCGTGGTCGCCGATCTCATGCCGACCGCGCCGAATTTTCTCGACATTCGCACCCGCGCCCAGGGCGAGGCCGCGGTCAAGTCCGCGGGCGCGGCCCGCGATCTGGCCGCCGCCGCCCTGCGCCGGGCAAAAGCGGAGTTGGCCTTCGCGGCCTCGGACTTTCAGCGCGCCAAGACGCTTTCGGGACCCGGAATCATTTCCCGCGCCGATTTCGAGCGCGCGGAGCTTGCCTACAATGCGGCGGTCACCCAGCTCGCCACCGCCAACGCCGCCTTGCAGGCGAAGGAATTCGATCTTCAGACCGCCAAGGCGCTGCTGATTGATCCTGCCGACGCGACCGCCGCGCAACGCCGGCAAGCCAGCATCGCGCTGACCGCGCCGGTTTCGGGCAAGATATTGCGGGTTCTGCACGAAAACGAAGCCACCATCGCGGCGGGCGCGCCCATCCTGGAGATCGGGGACCCGCAAAATCTTGAAATCGTGGTGCCGCTGATTTCCGAGGAAGCCGTCAAGGTGCGCGAAGGCGCGCATGCCCTGATTGCCGAGTGGGGCGGCGCCGGCTCCTTGGCCGCCCGGGTCCGCCGCGTCGAGCCGTCGGGATTTACGAAAGTCTCCGCGCTGGGCGTCGAGGAACAGCGCGTCAATGTCCTTCTGGATTTTACCGATCCTCCCGAGAAACGCGCCGCCATCGCCGACGGGTTTCGCGTCATCGCGCACATTATCGTGTGGGAGAAGCCGGATGCCCTGCGGGTGCCGGCGTCCGCCATGTTCCGCAACGGCACCGGCTGGGCGGTGTTCGCGGTTCGCCAGGGCCGGGCCGTCCTCACGCCCATCACGGTGGGAAAGGCCAATGACGAATTCGCCGAACTGGTCCGGGGGCTCCGGCCGGATGAGACGGTCGTGATCCATCCCAGCGATCGCGTGCGCGACGGTGTGAGGGTGAGCTATTAGCTTGGTTGCGGAGTTGGGGCGGCATGGATCAAAACGGGCGGCAATCTCTCGGCCTGCAATCGGGTGCCGCCACGGCAATCGTCAATCGGGATCGTCCAGCAGAATCCGCTCCGCATCGCCGTCGGGATCGTCATATTGACCGCTGCCGAGCGCCCACAAAAGAACGCCCAAGGCGCTCAGCCCGACCGTCAGCGCCGAAGCGATGATGAGGGCGATGCCCGTCATGCGGGCCGCCGCGCCAAGCGCAAGGCGTTCAGCATGACCAGCAGGGACGAACCGGCCATCGTCGCGGCGGCGATCAGCGGCGTCACGAAGCCGAACGCGGCCAAGGGAATCGCCGTGAGATTGTAGACCGCGGCCAAAGCAAAATTCTGCAACACCAGGCGGCGGGCTTTTCGCGCGACATCGATCGCCTCGACGATGGGCTCCAGACTGTCGCCGCGCAGGACCATATCGGACGCCGACTGGCTCACATCCGCGGCTGTGCCCGGCGCAATGGAGACGTGCGCCAGCGCCATCGCCGCGGCATCATTCAATCCATCGCCGACCATCAGCACATGGCGGCCCTGTTGCCGCAATGTCTCCATCCGTGCCGCCTTTTCCCGGGGGCCAATGCCGGCACACCAATTGGCGACGCCTGCCTCGGCGGCGATTGCCGCGGCTGGTTCCCCGCGATCGCCCGTCAGCATTTCGACCGCAATTCCGCGGCCCATCAATTCGGCGAGCAAGGCCCGGGCTTCGGGCCGGATGCGTTCCTGGAAAGCAAAGCGCACCGGCTCGGCATCGCCGCACCGCAGCCATAGCCGACCGTCGAGCAGATCATCCGTCACGCCGCACCAGGCCGCGCTTCCCAGCCGACAAAGGCGGCCATTGATCATCGCTTCCATTCCGGCGCCGGCGGTTTCGCGAACGCCGGGCGCGACCGGGCCTGGACCGGCGGCGGCGGCAATCGCGGCAGCCAGGGGATGATGACTGGCGCGTGCCAGCGTCGCGGCCAGCTCCAAAATATCGGGCGCGATCTTTTCGCGGTTCTTCAAAACAGGTTGGCCCGTCGTCAAGGTGCCTGTCTTGTCGAACACCGCCAGATCAATTTCGGCCAGACGCTCCAATGCATCGCCGGACTTCACGAACAACCCGCGCTGAAACAGCCGGCCGGTGGCGACGATCTGCACCGCCGGAACCGCGAGACCGAGCGCGCACGGGCATGTGATGATCAGCACCGCGATCGCATTGGTCGCCGCGATCGCCAAGGTAGCGCCGCTCGCAAGCCAGCCAGCGAACACCATCAGGGCAAGGCCTGATACAAAGGGGACATAGGCGCGCGCGGCGCGGTCCGCCAGGCGCACATACAGACCGCGAGTCTGTTGTCCCGCTTCCAGAAGGCGCGCCAGATCGGCAACGAGCGAGTCCTCGACCCGGGCCGTCGCGCGCAACACTGCCGGCTGCCCGGTGACGATGGATCCGGCCTGCAAGGCAGCGCCCAGGCTCATGCGTACCGGCGCGCTTTCTCCCGTGACCAGGGAGGTATCGAGCTCGGTCCCCCCGCCATCGGCGCTTTCGAGCGTGCCATTGACGGGAACCCGCTCGCCGCTGGCCAGCAAAATCCGGTCGCCCGGATTGAGTTCGCGCGCGGCCACGGTTTCGATTTCGCCGTCCGGCTTGAACCGCCGGGCCAGGAGCGATTGCAGGGCCAGCAAATGGCGGGCCGCATCCCGGGCCCGATTCCGCAGCCGATAGTCCAGATACCGGCCGATCAGCAGCAGGAATGCCAGCATCACCGCCGCGTCGAAATAGACATTCTGACCGCCCTGGACGCTCTGATAGATGCTGAGGCCAAGCGACAAGATCAGCGCGGCGCTGATCGGCACATCCATGTTGGTGCGGCCGCGGGCGAGCGCGCGAAAAGCGGAGCGGAAAAACGGCTGGCCGGCATAAAGGGTGACCGGCGTGGCGACAGACGCGGCCAACAGGAAGAAGGTCTGTCGCAGCGCCGGGCTCAGCTCACCGCCATACCAGATCGCGTCGGTCAGCCCCATGGTGAAAACCGTGCCGAATGCCGAGACCGCCAGACAGCGAAGGAGCATGCGCCCCTCCCCTTCGTCGGCACCCAGCGATGCTGCCGCGTCAAAGGGCTGGGCCTCGTAGCCCAGATCCCGAATGCGGCGCAGCACCGCATGCGGCGAGGCCGCCACCTGCTTCCAGTTCACCGTGAGTTTTCCGGTGGAAAGATTGAGGCGAGCCTCGCTCACGCCCGCCACGCTCGTCACCCCGGCCTCGATCTTTGCGATGCAATTGGCGCAGCGCGCGCCTTTTACGGCGACCTCGAACTGAAACACGCCGTCATCGCGCCGATGAATATACCGCGACAAGTCGTCAGCAAGATCCGTCGGGCGCAGCGCCAAGGTCATGGCGCCGGTCATGGCACCCACACCCTGCGGACGGCCTCGAATGGCGCATCCTTCGCGCCGCTGTTGACCATCACGTCCCACGAGCCGGCGCTGACATTCGTCAGGTCCGCCTGGTAGCGGCCCGGCGCGGTTTCCTTCAAGTCCAGTATGCGGTCGCGATTCTCGTTGGCGGGATGGCGCAATTCTCCTGCAAGCCTGGCCCCGATTTCCGGCGCACCATTCGCCTGGACAAGGTCCACCTCGATGCGGACATTGCCGGACGGCAGGCGCGATGCGGCAACGGCCGCGCGCCAATCCAGTTTTTTCTGCAGCGCGCGCCGGGCAAGCGTGTCGTTATATTCGACGCCCTGAAGATAAGGCTTCTGTTCGTCCTCACCGCTGAAGGATTTCACCGCGATCGTGATGTAATAGGCATTGGTCGCGAAAATGATGCCGAAGAAAGCGACCAGCCAAAGCAGCACGCCGCGTCCGGTCAGAACCCTGTTCATTGGCGCGCCCCCGGAACGAATACGGTGTCGACCGTCCTGGTCTCATGCTGCGCCGGATCGGTGAGCGAGAAGGAGACCGGTTGGGGACCGGGCCGCAGCTGCGGCTGCGCCACGGTGATCAGCACCCGCACGGTGCGCACCTTGTCGGGATCAACTTCCAATGCGGCCGGAAGCGCGACCTTGCCCAGCCCGATGATCGTGACATTGCGTGCCGGAAGCCCGGCAATCGCGAGGTTGAAGACGCGCGAGCTTGCCGCGTGATTCATCAATTTCAAGGTGTAGCCGTTGCGAACCGCACCGTCGGCCAGGGTCACGAAATCCGGATTGCGGTCGCGCAGCACGTCCATGTCCAGGGTGCGGCGGGTCGAAAAACTGAACAGCATGATCGCGCTGACAACCAGAAGAACCCCGGCATACAGGGCGGTTCTTGGGCGCAAAAAGCGATAGCGCGGGGACTCGCCCTTCATTCGGCGCTGGATGTTGGCTTCCGTGTCGTAAGCGATCAGGCCTTTGGGCTGCCCGATCCGGAACATCACATCGTCGCATGCATCCACGCAGAGGGCGCAATTGATGCATTCGAGCTGAGAACCGTCGCGAATATCGATGCCCATGGGACAGGCCGCGACACATTGATTGCAGTCGATGCAGCTTCCCCGCCCTTCCCAGGGTTGGCCCTTTTTGTGCGCGCCGCGCGGTTCGCCGCGATCACGCCGATAGGTGACGGAGAGGGCTTCGTTGTCGGTCATTGCGGCCTGGATGCGCGGCCAGGGGCACATATAGGTGCAGACCTGTTCGCGCATCAGGCCGCCCAGCGAATAGGTGGTGAAGGCAAGGCCGGCTATCGCGGCATAGACCCCGAAACTGGCCGATCCCGTGAACAACTGATGGGCAAGCGAGGGCGCGTCGTTGAAATAGAAGACCCATGCGCCGCCCGTCGCCACCGCGAAAATCAGCCAAATGATATGCTTGGAGACCCGCTTGGCGATTTTCCCCGGTGTCCATGGCGCGGCGGCGAGGCGAATACGCGCGCCGCGATCGCCTTCGATCTTGGTTTCAACCCAGATGAAGAGGTCGGTCCAGACGGTCTGCGGACAGGAATAGCCGCACCACAATCTTCCGAACAGGGCGTTGATGAGAAACAGCGCCACCGCGGACAGGATGAGCAAGCCCGTGATGTAATAAACTTCCTGCGGCCAGATCTCGATGAAGAAGAAATAGAGCCGCTGATGCGCCAGATCGACAAGGACGGCCTGGCCGGGCGCGCCCGGTCCGCGATTCCAGCGCAGCCACGGCACCAGGTAATAGATACTGAGCGTGAAGGCCATCATCGCCCATTTGATGGTGCGATAACGGCCCTCCACCTCCTTGGGATAGATCGGAACGCGCGATTTGTAGAGCTTGCGATTGGCGGCGCTGTTGGTCGCTTCGGCCTCGGACCGGGTTACGCCTTCGGCCGACATGACCCGGACCGCCTCGGCCTGCTGCAAATCGATTTTTTGCGGTGCGGTCATGTCTCAGCCTTGCGCTATTCGCCGCCGCCAAGGCTATGCACATAGACCGCAAGCGCCTTGATGGTTTCGGGCGTAAGCCTGCCGCCCCAGGTCGGCATCACGCCGCCATGACCGTTCCAGATCTGGTCGTGAATGTCTTCGCGCTTGGAGCCATATTCCCATTCGTTGTCGGTCAGGTTCGGCGCGCCGAATTTTCTGTCGCCCTTGCCGGCCGGCCCATGGCACGCGGTGCAATTCTCCGCGAACAGCTTGGTGGCGCGGCCAACCGCGGCCGAGTCGGCGGGACGGCCGGAAATATGAACCACATATTCGGTCAGGTCTTCGATCTGCGCCGGCTTCAGAATCCCGTCGCGGCCGAAGGCAGGCATCTGGGATTGACGCGTCTGCTCGCTGGTCGAGCGAACGCCGACAGTGATGGTGTGCTGGATATCTCCCAGTTTTCCGCCCCACAGCCAGACATCGTCATTCAGATTGGGATAGCCGCGGGCGCCCTGGCCGCCTGCGCCGTGGCATGGCACGCAATTGTCGCCGAACACGGATTTTCCTTCCGCGAGGGCGAATTGGAGCAGTTCGGGATTGGCCTGAATTTGGGCCAGGCTGGCATTGTCGAGTTCATGTTCCTTGGTGGCGCGCGCCGCCTTTAACGCGTCCACATTCTTGGTCACGTCGTCGCGCTGGGAATGGTTGAAATAGCCATGGGTATAGCCATGGATCATCGGCCATGCCGGCATCAGGATCCAGTAACCGATCGCCCAGACGATGCAGGCATAGAATATGCCGATCCACCAGCGCGGCAGCGGGGTGTTGAGTTCCTTGATGCCGTCCCACTCATGGCCCGTCGTCTGGGTACCGGAGACTTCATCGATTTCCTTTTTGTCGGACATCAGGCGCCCTCGTCATCAAGTGGAATTTGCGCGGCGCGTTGAAAGCCCTGCCGGTTTTTCGGCCAGAAGGCATAAATCAGCACCCCAACGAACATCAGGATGAAGTAAACCGCGCCCCAGCTCTGCGCGAAGGCGAGTACATCCTCGTAAGCCCATGCCTCCATCTCTATCTCCGATTTTCCGGGGCTTCGGCGTGGTAGGTCTTAAAGTCCACCAGGGTGCCGAGCATCTGCAGATAGGCGATCAAGGCGTCGGCCTCGGTAACCTGGCCGGGATTGCCGTCGAAATCGCGCGACTGGGCCTTGGCATAGCGCTTCTCGAAGGCATCGATACCGTCGCTGTTGGGGTCCGCCTGTGCCTCGAGATCGTCTTTCGCATGGGCGATTTGATCGGCCGTATAGGGCACGCCCACCTCGCGATTGGTCTCCAGCAGGCGGCGAATATTGCGATAGTCGAGCGGCGTCGCCTGCAAGAACCCGTAGGGAGGCATGATGGATTCCGGGACCACCGAACGTGGATTTTCCATATGGGCCCGATGCCATTCGTCGGAATATTTGCCGCCGACCCGCGCCAGATCCGGCCCCGTGCGCTCCGATCCCCATTGGAAGGGATGGTCGTATTCGCTTTCGGCCGCCAGGCTGTAATGGCCGTAGCGTTCGACTTCGTCACGCAATGTGCGGATCTGCTGGCTATGGCAGACATAGCAGCCTTCCCGGACATAGATATTGCGGCCCTCCAGTTCGAGCGGGGTATAGGGCCGCATGCCGTTGACATGCTCGACCGTGCCGTTGACCCAGAAGAGCGGGGCGATTTCGACGGCGCCACCGATCGCGACCACGATCAGGATTCCGATCAGCAGAAAGACGGAATTGCGTTCCAGCCAAGCATGGTTCATTGGGCGGGCTCCACGATCAGCGCCATCGGAACGGTCACCTTTGGCGATTCAGCCGTCGCCGTTTTCCAGAGATTGAAGGCCATGATCAGCGTGCCCGCCAGATACAGCCCGCCGCCGATCGCGCGGATGATGTAGTAGGGATGCATCGCCTGGACGACTTCGACGAAGGAATATTCCAGGAAGCCGTAATCGTTATAAGCGCGCCACATCAGGCCCTGCATGATGCCGGCGACCCAAAGCGACGTGATGTAGAGAACTATGCCGAGGGTCGAGATCCAGAAATGCCATTCGACCAGGGCGTTGGAATAAAGCTTCTTCTTCCAAAGCCAGGGCACCAGGCAATAGAGCGCGCCGAAGCTGACATAGCCCACCCAGCCCAACGCGCCGGAATGAACGTGCCCGATGGTCCAGTTTGTATAATGCGACAGGGCATTGACTGTCTTGATCGACATCACCGGCCCCTCGAATGTCGCCATCCCGTAAAAGGCCACCGAGACGACGAGCATGCGCAGCACCGGATCCGTGCGCAGCTTGTCCCACGCGCCGGATAACGTCATCAGGCCGTTGATCATGCCGCCCCAGCTGGGCATCCAAAGAATAATGGAGAATGTCATGCCCAGCGTCTGCGCCCATTCGGGCAGTGCCGTGTAAAGCAGATGATGCGGGCCCGCCCAGATGTAGATGAAAATGAGGCTCCAGAAATGAATGATGGAGAGCCGGTACGAATAGACCGGGCGTTCCGCGCGCTTGGGTATGAAATAGTAGACAATTCCAAGGAAGCCGGCGGTCAGGAAGAAGCCGACCGCATTGTGGCCATACCACCACTGAATGAGGGCATCCTGAACCCCGGAGAAGAGCGAATAGCTTTTCGAGCCCAGCAGCGAAACCGGCATCGCCAGATTATTGACGATGTGCAGGACCGCAATGGTGACGATAAAGGCCAAGTAGAACCAGTTCGCCACATAGATATGGCGTTCCTTCCGCTTCCAGATCGCTCCGAAGAAGGTCGCGAGATAACAGACCCAGACCAAAGTGAGCCAGATATCAGCGTACCATTCCGGCTCGGCATATTCCCGCGATTGCGTGATTCCCAGCAGATAGCCCGTACCGGCCAGCACGATGAAAATATTGTAGCCCCAGAGCACGAACCAGGGCAGCGATCCGCCGAACAGCCGCGCCTTGCAGGTGCGCTGAACCACATAGAAGGACGTGGCGATCAGGACATTGCCGCCGAACGCAAAAATGACCGCCGAGGTATGCAGCGGACGCAGGCGTCCAAAACTGGTCCAGGGCAAATCCGGAAAATAGAACAGGTTGGGAAAGGAGAGTTGAAGGGCAATGAGCAGCCCCACCGCCATGCCGGCAATGCCCCAAAACACCGACGCCACGACACCGGCCTTGATGACGGCGTCGCAATAGGGCCCGCTCTCGTCATGCGGCGTCCGGCCCGCATACATCCACAAATACCAGGCGCCGGTCAGCGCCATGCAGGCGGCGAAAGTCCAGCCCTGGATGACCATTGCGGGGTCGGGCGAGCGAGCCGCCTCGATGATCGCGGCGACGAATCCCAGCAGCAGGATAATCGGAATGATCGTCAGGTCGAGACGCCAGGGGGTTTCAGCTTTCGCTTCCATTGGTCCCCCGCGTCGTGACAGCCTTCCTGCGTATCGAATGGCTATGCATGATTTTCCTCATGACTCTGCTTCTCTTTTCCCTCGTTCCGCGGCCGAGTGCCTTGATTGAGATCAATCGCGCAACGACGGAGCCGAACCGTTCTCAAAACCGGATGCCGACACCCATCCCGACAAGCCACGGATCCAGGCTCGCGCTGGCACGCACGGCGCCGCCGGCGGCGTGGATGCTTGTGTTCAAAAAGAGCTTCTTCACGTCGAAATTCAGGAAATAAGGTCCGTTGCCGACCGGAACATCCACACCCGCCTGCAACGCCCAACCCAAATTATTCTTGAACCCGATATTCGGCAGTGCGCTGTGGGCGTCGTAGAAAAATGTGTAGTTGATGCCCGCGCCGATATAGGGGCGAAACAGCGCCCCATTCGGATCCAGATGATATTGGAGGGTTACGGTGGGCGGCAGCAACCAGACTGTCGCTACCGGCCCCGCAACGCTGTTGCTGACGGAATGTTTGGTAACCGCGGCGATGGCCTCGACGGCAATATGGTCTGTGAGGAAATAGGAGAGATCTGCCTCCGGGACTGCGGAATCCGACACTTTTGTCTTGCCGCCGATATTGACCCCGGAAATCGTGATTGTGGCCGACGGATCGGGAAGCACCGCGACGCCGCGCAGGCGCATCTGAAAATGACCCGCAACAGCGGAATCATCTTGCGCCGCCGCCGGAATCGCCAGACCGGCAAGCAAAACCATGGAAATGAACCCTAAACGACCTGACATGCAGCACTCCCCAAAAATGTTGCGCTGCTCCTAATTCGGGAGGTGGCCGGCACGATTGATCCAGATCAATTTTGCGGCGGCGCCTTGTCGCATCGCGACAATTGGACCTGATTGTTTTGGATCAAATCCCGATTCCGCAGACCCGCTTTAATGCCACCGGGTTTTCAGCGGGGTGGCACATGCTGCAGGTTTCGGAGATGTTTTCCGCCAAGGTGCCGCGCTACACGAGCTATCCGACCGCGCCGCATTTTCATTCTGGAATCGACGCGGCGGTATATCGCGATTGGCTGCGGAACCTGCCTGAAAATGTGCCGCTTTCGCTATACGTTCACATTCCCTTTTGCGACACGCTGTGCTGGTTCTGCGGCTGCCACACCACGGCCGTGAACAGCTACAAGCCCGTCGCCGACTATTGCGACCTGCTGCAAAAAGAGGTCGAGCTTGTCTCCGAGGCCCTGAAGACGCGGCGCGCCGTGAGTCATATTCATTGGGGCGGCGGTTCGCCCACATTGCTTCACATTGGCGACATTGCCCGGCTGGGTGCCGATCTTCGCCGCCATTTCGATGTTCTGCCCAATGCCGAATTCAGTATCGAAATCGATCCGCGCGGCCTGGACGGTGCGACGGTTGCAGCTTTGCGCAAGGCGGGCGTCACCCGTGCCAGTATCGGCCTGCAGGATTGCAACGCAAAGGTTCAACAGGCGATCAACCGCATCCAGAGCGACGAAGAAACGATCGAGGCGGTCAGCCTGCTGCGGGAGGCCGGCATATCGAGTCTCAACATAGACCTGGTTTACGGCTTGCCCCACCAGACGCTCGAGAGCTGGGAGGCGACGCTGGATTTTGCCCTTTGGCTCAGTCCAGACCGCCTTTCGGTTTTCGGTTACGCCCATGTGCCCCAATTCAAGAAGCATCAGGCGCTGATACCGGAAAGCGCCCTGCCCGGCATACAGCTGCGCTTCGAGCAGGCCGAGCTGGCAAGAGAGATATTGTGCGCCCACGGTTACGTCGCCATCGGCCTGGATCACTTTGCCAAACCCGGTGACACCCTGGCGATGGCTGCCAAGCATGGAGAAGTCGCCAGGAATTTTCAGGGGTATACGACCGATAACGCCGCGGCCCTGATCGGCCTGGGCGCCTCGGCAATCGGCTCTTTCCCCCAGGGCTATGTGCAGAATATTGCGAATGTGCCGGCCTACCGCGACGCCGTCCAATCGGGCCGTTTGCCGATTGCGCGCGGCGTGGCCGTTAGCGATGACGACCGCATCCGCCGCGCCGTCATCGAGCGGCTGATGTGTGATCTGAGGGCCGATTTGCCCGCAATCGCGGCCCGATATAACCGGCCGCTCACGGATTTCGCCGAGGCATTGGCGAATCTGGCCCCGATGAAGGACCGGGGAATTGTCGCCGAAAAAGACGGGATCCTCATGATAGCACCCGACTGGCGCTCGGCCACGCGGTTGGTCTGCGCGGCCTTCGACCGGTATCTCCCCCAGGGGACGGCCCGGCATTCGGTTTCGGTATAGGGCAGTAAGCCGGGAAGTGCTGCGGCGCTTGATTTGGCGCAAAGACGTCCCGCGGGCGCACCCGCAATAATTGGCCACAGATATTTGCCGCCTGCGATCCACGGATCGCCACAAGGGGAAGCCGCGATGAATATGCACAACAGGGCCTGGCGGGAGACCGCCTCTCCTCATCCGGCTTCGTCCTGGGGCACGCGCTGCTCGGCAATGCTCCGCGATTTGAAACGCGAGGGCCGCTACCGCGTTTTCGCGGACATCATGCGCAGGCAGGGCGCGTTTCCCCGCGCCGATCTTCAGGGCGAGCAGGGCGAGCAGCCGGTAACCGTCTGGTGCAGCAACGACTATCTCAATATGGGGCAGCACCCCGCGGTCCTGGCCGCCATGCATGAAGCCATCGATCGCGTCGGAGCGGGCGCCGGAGGAACACGCAATATTTCCGGCACGAACCACTACCATGTCGCGCTGGAGCGGGAACTGGCCGATCTGCACGGAAAAGACGCCGCGCTGATCTTCACCTCGGGATTTGTGTCGAACGACGCCACGCTTTCGACCCTGGCGAAGTTATTGCCGCAACTCATTATTTTTTCGGACGCGTGCAATCATGCCTCGATGATCGAAGGCATCCGGCACGGCGGCGCGGTGAAATGCATTTTCCGGCACAATGACCTTGAGCATCTCGAGGAATTGCTGCGGTCCGCGGCGCCCGATGTGCCAAAACTCATCGCGTTCGAGTCCGTTTACTCCATGGATGGCGATTTTTCCCCGATCCAGGCCATTTGCGACCTTGCCGAAAAATATGGCGCGCTGACCTATCTCGACGAGGTCCATGGCGTCGGCCTGTATGGCCCGCGCGGCGCCGGTGTCGCGGCGCGCGATGGGGCAATGGCGCGCATCGATATCATCGAAGGCACACTCGCCAAGGCGTTCGGCGTGATGGGCGGTTATATTGCGGCTTCAAGCGAGATCGTGGACTGCATCCGGTCGTTTGCACCGGGCTTTATCTTCACGACGTCCCTGGCTCCGGCGCTTGCCGCCGGTGCGCTGGCATCCATCCGCCATCTCAAGACGAGCGATGTCGAACGCGCAAAAATCCTCGCAGGCGCCGCCAGCTTGCGCTGGCGTCTGACGGAGGCGGGGCTGCCGGTCATGAATAGCCCCAGCCACATCGTTCCGCTCCTTATCGGCGATGCGAAACTCTGCAAGGCTGTATCCGATGCGCTGCTGCGCGAGCATGGAATCTATGTGCAGCCGATCAATTATCCGACCGTTCCGCGGGGCACGGAGCGGTTGCGCTTGACGCCGAGCCCCGCGCATACCGAAGCCATGATGAATGAGCTGGTCGCGGCGCTGGTGCAGGTGTGGGGCGCCCATGGCCTTGCTCTGGCGGCCTGACGAATCGGCGCAACCGCAAACGTCCCTGAAAGCTAACGATTGCCGAGGTAAGCGGTAAGAGCCTTGATCTGGTCGGCATCGAGATGCCGTGCGGTGGGATTCATTGTGCCATGTACCCTCAGCGAAAGCATGAATGCGCTCAGCTGCAGATTCAAATATTCGGCGTGCTGACCTGCCAAGCGGGGAGCCGTGCCGCGCCCTTCGCCGGCCGCCCCATGACATGTCTCGCAGGCCGGGGCATTCGGGCCTGCCCCTTCGCGATAGATTGCCGCCCCTTTCGCAGCCAGCGCGCCTTGCGGAGCGACGGGCGTCGGGGCCTGGCTGCCGAAATATTGCGACAGTTCGGTGGCGGTTCGGTCGCCGAGTTCGGTCGCCGTCTCCCACATCTGGTAAGTCGCATGCGGGGTACCGCGGGTCGGGTCGAGAAATTCCTTCAGCCGAAGGCGCAGATAGTCGGGCTGCTGTCCGTTGAGCCGCGGCACCGTGCCGGACGTGCTGTCGCCATGAAGCCCATGACAGCTTTCACATTTCGCGACCGTCGCGGGATCGGCCGCACGAGCCGGCAGGGATAATGCTGCGAACAGAAACAGCGCCGCACCAGCTATCTTCATCGTCAAACACCCCAAATCTCGCGGGGAGTGTGGGCCGGACCTTGGTATGGATCAAGGGCCGGCACGGTATAACCGCTGGTCGGCAAGGATGAAACGCATGGAGCCGCGCCATTGATGCCGCCCGTCTTGATCGGCATCAAGGACTTTCAAAGTGGGCCGGGCTTGATACCATCGTCAACAACCTCCGAGAGAGATCATGTCCAGACACAATGTCTTCGAGATTGTTCTCAGCGCCATGGTCGTGCTTTGCGCGGCGGGTTTTTTGGTGTTCCTCCGCTTGCAGACCGGAATTGGCGGTCTTTCGTCCTATGAAATGAACGCCGAGTTGGCCAAAGCTGACGGACTGACCATTGGCACGGATGTGAAGATCGCCGGTGTGAAGGTCGGGCGGGTTACCGATCTCTCCCTGGAACCACGGACCTATCATGTAAAAATGCAAATGGAGATCCGAAGCGGCGTTCCGATTCCGACGGATTCACGCTTGTCGGTTTCCGGCGGAACCATGAGCAGCACCTATCTCAACATAAGTCCAGGGCGAAGCCCGCAAACGGTCCCGTCCGGCGGTACGCTCGGCACGAAATCCTGAGAGGGGCTGACGTAACGCACCCTGCTCCAACCAAGGCAGCAGGAAGGTTCTTGATCCGGATCAAATGCCGATTTGTCCTGGGTCAAAGTTCCGGAGACAGGACCCTGGCAAGCTTCTGCCAAGGAGAACCAGAATGTCTCAGATCGCACGCCGGACTATTTTTTCGGTCATGCTTGGCGCGCTTGTCGCGACCGGCGCTACCATTCAGGCCGAAGCGGCACCGCCGTCGGCAGGCCTGACCCAGGCGGCATCGCCGCTTTCCAGGAATGCGCCCTCTTCGGAAGATGCGGCCGTTGTGCATGCCCGGGAGACCCTTCTTCAAAGCTTCCGATGTGTCACCTCCCTCATGAGCTACCAGCTTGCAGATGCGCAGGCCGCCTGCGGCAAGACCATCGACCTGCTCCCGGAAAGCCCCATCGGATATAAATTCCGCGGCTTTTCCTACCTTCTGGAACATCGTTATGAACGCGCCGAATTCGACTTCCGCGAAGCGGTCCGGCTGGATCCCAAAGATCCCGACAATCAGGCCGGATACGCCCAGTCCTTTAGCGGGGAAGGACGATTCGACGAGGCCGTGGAAAGATTTGGTATCGCCCTGAAGCTTTCCCCCAATGACGTCCGGTATTTGAGCGCCCGCTGCTGGGCGCGAGCCGGTGGTGGCCACCACCTCGAAGCGGCTCTGGACGACTGTAATCTTGCCCTGAAGCTGGCACCCGGTTCATCGGTTGCGTGGGACAGCCGCGGTCTGACGTATCTTCGCAAAGGGAACGATCGTCTGGCGATTGGGGATTATTCCCAGTCGTTGAAGCTGCAATCGGGAAGAGCTACCGCGCTTTTCGGGCGCGGCATCGCGGAATGGCACCTTGGTCAGTATCCCGCGGCCCGCTCGGATCTGTTGCTCGCGCGGCGGGCCGATCCTGAAATCGACGATATCTACATCCAGGTCGGCGTACTCGCCCCAGGCTGCCGCGACAACCAGGGCCCATGCGCGCTTCCGGAAGATTTAAGAGGCAAGCAGCAACCTCCGCCGAAATATCTATCGGTGTCGTATGGAATTATGCCGCGTTCCGTACCTTCGAACCCCGGCGACATTCGGACGCTTCAGGCGATCGAACTGATCCGCACCAATTCGCAACTTCGGAAAATCGCCGATCTGTTGGGCGTGTCGATGCCGTTCTCGCGCCTCTGGCAGGATGGTGGCGCACCCAACTAGCAGCTGCCCGAGCCCGCCTTCGACGGCTGGTTACCAGTGCCGGACCCGGCCTACGTCCACATGTACAAAATCGGATTCGGGATAATAGCCCACCCCGCCCACCTGTTCCGCCAGCGCCACGCGGTGCACGGCCTCCAATGCACGCCCCTCAAGGCGGATATCGATCGCCATGCCCTGCATGTGCAGGCTCTTGGACGCCACGCCGGAATGTTCATGCTCGGAGCGAAGCATCGCATTGGTGGCGGGCGAGCGATAACCGGAAATCACTTGGAACGGGGTTGTCGTGTCAAGACGCGTGCGCATGCTCGCCAAGAGATCCAGAAGCCGGGGCTCGATCACATGCGTATCGCCGGTCCGAAAATCCCGCAGGACATGGTTGACCTCAGCCAACGCGTCCGGCTGATAATCGCCATCGACCCAATAATCGACCGCCAGATGCTCGCCGGTGTGGATATTCTGGAGGGCGAGCGACCGGGCGCCGCCCTTTGAAAGAGCGGCCCAGGCCGGTTTCAATGGCATTGCGACCAAGGCCGTCATCGCTCCCGTCAGGAAAGCACGGCGAGGGTATCCAGACATTGCAGTGTTCCAAGGGTGCAGACGGGATTTAGCAGGTCCCGGCCCGGCACTCAAATCCAGCCCTTACCCCCGGGAACAATTGGGGAAATTCGCGCTCACCCTGGCGAGGGCCTCCCCGTACAAGGCTGCGACAAGCCGCCGGTCCCGCCCATAAATATCCGGCCGGAACTGGAACGTCCCATCGGAACCCGCGAAGGCGGTCCAATAAAGAAAATACACCGGCAGTTTCCGCTGGAGGGGAAGGTACCTGGTTTCCCCATTGGAGACGGCGTCTTGGATGGCCGTGATGCCGTCGAGATTTTTGTTCAGGGCATAAGACGTAAGCGGCAAAATTTGCTGGACGCGGACACAGCCATGACTGATGTCGCGGGTGGAAAGCGCGAATGCCTGTTTGGCGGGGGTGTCGTGCAGATAAACGTCGAAGCGGTTGGGCAGCTCGAATTTGAGGGTGCCGAGCGAATTCTTCTGGCCGGAACGCTGCTGAATGCGAAACGGAAACGTCCCCGCCGGAATATTCCGCCAGCGAACGTGCAATCCGGAGGGGTCATCGGCAGGGCCATTCACAAGGATCATGTCCTGCGACTGAAGATAGGCCGGATTGCGTTTGAGCTTCGGCAATATTTCCTTTCGCGCGATGGAATCCGGCACATTCCAGACGGGGTTGACCGTTATGCCGGCGCCTTCGGCCCGGAAAATCGGCGTCGGGGTACTGGGCTTGCCGACCACGACGCGTGACGTCATCACCGCCTGACCGTTCAGAATGAGGGACAGGCTCGCGTCCGGCACATTGACGACAATGAAATCCGGCTCGAAAGCGCGCGGCAGCCACCGCCACCGCTCCATATTGGCGATGATCTGATGCACGCGATCCTCGGCCGATATATTGAGCTCGGCAAGCGAGCGCACGCCAAGGCGTCCGTCGGGCTCCAGGCCGTGACGAGCCTGAAAGCGTTGCAGCGCAGTGGTCAGATCCGCGGAGGGATCGGCGGCAAGGATCGGATCTTCAAAACGCAGCCTTTCGCGCAACAAGGCGCCGATGGCGTCATTGCTGGAAAAATCTCCGGATGCTCCGGGAGGTAGGCGAAGCCATCCGCCGCCATCGCGAATGCTGCGATAGCGCGCAAGTGCGGATTTCAGATGTGCATATTCGGGCGCGCGCGGAGGGGCTTCCGCCAGCAATGCCGCCACGCGATGGTCGCGAATCGCCGCCGCCAGGTCCGCGGCAATATCCAAAGCCGCGGGCGGCAGATCTATGTCGCTATCTATTGTCCGTAATTTGGGACGCCCGCTTCCCGCCTCCGCGATATAGGTAAGCGCGGCCGCGGTTAACCCGACATCCCGCGCCATCGCGTTCCGGCCGGACGGAAGATAATAGTCTTTGGGATCGAGCCCTTCGCTTTCCGCGCCCATGAGGGCGGCCTGCAGACTGGCGGCGTCCGCATCCGACCAGGCTGGAGCGAAGTCGCGCGCCTGGTAAAAGGCCAAGACGGCCGGGTCCGCGCCGTAGGATTGCTCCACGACCTGCCGGATTGCCGGCGGCATCCCGCTTTGGGCAATAGCGGGGCCGGGCCCCGCAAGCCCGATCGTGACCAACACTGCAAAGCGAATTGCTGACTTTGTCATCTCAACCCTGGAAAATGGGGCGCTTCAGTCGGGGGAGAACGAAGCGCCCCCGCGGCCTTACTCACGCCGCTTTCACGTCCACCTTGCGGACGGCAGTTGCCGCCGTCTTGGGGACGGAAATCTTCAGCACGCCATTGTGAAAGCTTGCCTCGACTTTGCTTTCATCGGTGCCCTTGGGCAATCCGAACATGCGCTGAAAAGCACCATACCGCCGCTCCGTCATATAGCGATGGCTGGTCTTTTCTTCCTTTTCTTCGCGTTTCTCGCCGCGCACAGTCAGGACGCCGCCTTGAACGCTGACTTCGACATCTTTTTCGTCGACGCCCGGCAGCTCGGCCGTGATCGCATAAGTTTTGTCGGTTTCCGCGACGTCCACCACCAACGGCGTAAACCCATTGAAATTCTTGGACCACAGATCCTCAAGTTCCGAGAAGGGCTTCAGTGCATATGTCTCAAATCCGCCGGAAAAGCGATTGAACAGATGATCCAACTCGCCGCGAAAGGCCACCCATACATCGCTGGTTGCGGGCAGACCCTTGGTAGCGCGGCGGATATCAAGCTGTTTGCTCATGGCTCTCTCCAAACAATTGGCAGTGAAATCTAGCGCGGACCGGCCCGCCGTCTTTGATCTGGCGCAATCGTCAAATATTCGTTCAATTGACGTAGCGCAAAGACGGCACCTTCCCGCCCAGCATAATTGGCATCTGGAGGCGCCCTTGAAACACGCAATCATCTTCGCTCATCCCAGGGACCACAGCTTTACCGGCTCGGTCGCGGAAAGCTACGCCCGGGCCGCTGGCGGGCTGGGGCACAGCGTCCTGACGCGCGATCTGTACCGGATGAAGTTCAATCCGTGCCTCGGCGCCAGGGAGCTTCCTTTTGCTGAGGACTTTCAGCCAGGCGAAGACGTTCAAGCCGAGCGCCGTTTGCTGGCGGACGCCGATGTCTTCGCACTTATCTACCCCTTCTGGCTCAATTCGCCGCCGGCGATGCTGAAAGGCTATCTCGAGCGCGTGTTCGGTTTCGGTTTCGCCTATGGCAAAAGTGGCCGGTCGGAACCTCTGCTGCATGGCCGCTCGCTGATTACGTTCAGCGCGTCGGGCGCGCCCCTTCATTGGGTTCAGGAGACGGGCGCTCTCGAAACCACCGGCGAACTGTTCGACAAATATTTTGCGGAAGTGTGCGGCCTGACGTTTCTGGAACATGTGCATTTTGGCGGCATCGTACCGGGAATCCGCGAGGACGTTGTCGCCAACAGGCTGGCGCAAGTGGAAAGCACCGTGGTGAAGCATTTCGGGAGGGCAAAATGAGCTTGAATAAGATTCGCTTGGAATTGGGGCGCACCGATGATTTCCCGGAAGGCAATCCCAACCATGGTTATGAATTTGTCGCCCCCTTGAAACCCGATGGCCATCTTGATGCCGCGGCCTGGAAGGAAACCAAGGAGGATTGCACGGTCCATCACTTCGAAAATGGCGGCACGGTCGAAACCGGCCTGCTCCGCCACGCCGGGCGGGGCTGGCATTTCGAATATGCCCGGCATGCGGATGGCGATGATGAGCCGTTCTTCAAGCTCGATAAGCATATCATGCGGCCTGGCCTTTACGTTTCCATCGTCGAACATGATGGCGTGCAGCGGCCCTTCAAGATTGTCTCGGTTATGCCGTTGGGAAATAACCCGTCCGGCCATCGGACATGACGGCACGCAAGCGCGTGCTCGTTATCAATGGGCACCCCGATCCCGCCTCGGAAAGATTGTGCAGTGCTTTGGCGACCGCGTATCTCGACGGTGCACGCGCCGCGGGAGCAGAAACCCGGCAGATCGATGTCGGCGCGCTGTCCTTCCCCTTTTTGCGCACTTCGGAGGCGTTTGCCCATGCGCCCATCCATCCGGACATTCGGAAGGCCAGAGAGGACATGTTTTGGGCCAATCACCTGGTTTTCGTTTATCCCCTTTGGCTGGGAGGTCCGCCTGCGCTGCTGAAAGCATTCATGGAATGGGTCGGCTGTGGGGAGTTTCTTCTTGGTCCTGGCAAAGGCCCCATGCCGAAGGGAAAGCTGGCGGGCCGTACCGCTCGCGTGGTGGTCACGATGGGAATGCCTTCGCTTGTCTATCGATTATTCTTCCGGGCACACGGAACCCTGGCGTTCGAGAAGGGGATTCTGCGGATGGCCGGAATCAGACGCGTCCGTACGACATATATTGGCAATGCCGGCGTCTCGGCTGGCGGTTGCCGCCGGTGGATCGCCCGCATGGGCGCATTCGGCGCAAAAATTTCCTGATAGGATTGATCCGGATCATCCGCCGCGAGCGGACGCCCGTCTAGCCTGGCAAGACTGAGATGGAGGTTGTCATGGTGCAATTGGTGGTCACGCCGGATTTCTGGGTTTCCAGGATCTACCCCGAAGGCCTGATCGAACGCTGGCTCGTCCCCGACGGGACAGAGGTGCAGGCGGATCAACCCTTGGCCGAACTTCGGATCGAGGGCGACCTGATCACATTGAAGGCGCCCGCAGCCGGAAAATTGCTCATCGATTCGCGCGGCCACGGTCCGATCGAGCCGGGCTCAGTGATCGGTCATATCAACGCCATATCGCGGATGTAAGGGCGGCATGCGCGGCTGGACGCTTCTGCCGCACGGCGCAAAGGCGCATGCCGCATCAGGCCCGGACGGACCGCCCGCGCTCGAAATCATCAGCCTGCCGCTTGCCGGCCTGCTCGCGCGTCTGGAGACGACTGCGAATGGCTTGAATGCAAACGAAGTCGAGCGACGACTGGCGCAATATGGCCCGAACCAGATCGAGCAACAACGCGGGCCCAGCCTGCTCAAGGCCTATCTTGCCCGGCTTCGAAATCCCCTGATTTTGGTATTGATCGCCGCCGCCGCGATATCGGCGATAACGGGCGATACACCCAGCCTTCTGATCATCATTTCGATCCTGGTTCTTTCGATCACCCTGGATGTGGTGCAGGAGCACCGCGCGCAGAACGCCGCGCTGCAGTTGCGCGAGCAGGTCACTCTGACCGCCCGCACTGTCAGAGACGGCACGGCGATCGATATTCCCGCGCGTCAGCTTGTCCCCGGCGATGTCATCCTGATATCCGCCGGCGATCTGGTGCCCGCCGATTGTCGTCTGCTCCAGGCGCAAGATTTGTATGTCAACGAAGCCCTGCTGACGGGCGAAGCCTACCCGGCGGAGAAGCAGGTGGCCGACGATTCCGGCTCCGGATTGCTGCCGCGCAATTGCGTGTTCATGGGAAGCTCGGTGCTGAGCGGCTCGGCCCGGGCTCTTATCGTCTCCACCGGCCGCAACGCACAACTTGGCGGTATCGCCACCGCCTTGCGCAAAGCGCCCCCCGACACGGCATTCGCAGCCGGCATCCGCGACTTCGGGCGCCTGATCCTGCGCCTCACGATATTGCTGGTGCTGTTCGCCTTGCTGATCAACCTGCTGCTCCACCGTCCGCCGCTGCAGTCGTTTCTTTTCGCCCTGGCGCTTGCGGTCGGGTTGACGCCGGAGCTGCTGCCGATGGTGATGTCCGTCACACTCGCCAATGGCGCAATGCGGCTTTCCCGCAAGGGCGTGATCGTCAAGCGGCTGACCGCCATTCACGACCTGGGGGGGATGGACGTCCTGTGCAGCGACAAGACGGGCACGCTCACCGAAGCCAAAATCACAATGATTGCCGCCACGACCCTGGACGGAAAGGGCGAACCCTCGGTCCTGCAGGCCGCCGCCCTCGACGCCGCGTTCGAGACCGGCCTTAAGAGCCCGCTTGATGACGCGATTCTGGCGGCCGCCAAAACCGATCCGACCGATTGGCAGAAGATCGACGAGGCACCGTTCGATTTCGAGCGCCGACGCGTTTCCGTCCTGGTCGCCGGAAAAGATGGCCGCCGCATTATCGTCAAAGGTGCTCCCGAGGACGTTCTGCTGCTATGCGACCATTATGCGGCTGCGGGTGACGGGAAAGCGCCGCAGCCTCTGGATGATACGGCCCGCCGGACGGCGCGGAACACGATTACGGCGTTCGGTGCCCAGGGTTATCGCGTATTGGCGGTGGCATCCCTCGATGTCGATCAGAACCGCGCAAGCGCCGCGCTGGCGGTCGGCGAAACGCTGATTTTTCTGGGTTTTCTGGCATTCGAAGATCCGCCAAAGAAGGGCGCCGGGGAAACACTCGCGTCCCTGAAGGCCCTGGGCGTGGCCGTCAAAATCGTCACCGGAGACAGCGAAGAAGTCACCCGCCATGTCTGCGCGGCGCTTGGGTTGGCCGTGGCCGGCTGCCTGACCGGGGCGGAGCTGGCCGGCCTGAGCGACGAGGCCTTGTCCGCAAGGCTCGAACAAACCAGCTTGTTCTGCCGGGTGACCCCGCCGCAAAAGTCCCGCATCATCGCCGCGCTGCGCCGCAAAGGGCATGTCGTGGGCTATCTCGGCGACGGCATCAACGACGCGCCGTCTCTGCGCGCCGCCGATGTCGGCTTCTCTGTGGACACCGGGGTCGATGTCGCTAAGGAGGCGGCATGCATGATCCTTCTGCGCAAGGATCTGGACGTGATCGTCGAGGGTGTGCGCGAGGGCCGCCGCACCTACGCCAATATCCTCAAATATGTGATGATGGGCACCAGTTCGAATTTCGGCAACATGTTCTCGATGGCGGGCGGCGCTCTTCTCTTGCCGTTCCTGCCCATGCTGCCGATCCAGATATTGCTCAACAATCTTCTTTACGATCTTTCGGAAACGACAATCCCGCTCGACCATGTGGAGGAGGAATATCTGGCCAAACCCCGGCGCTGGGATATCGCCGTCATCCGCAAATTCATGCTTCTTCTCGGGCCGATCAGTTCGCTGTTCGATTTCGTCACTTTTTGGCTGTTGCTGAACGCCTTTGGCGCGCAACAAGTCATTTTCCACACCGGCTGGTTCATCGAATCGATGGCGACCCAGGTATTTGCCATCTTCATCATCAGAAGCGCGCATCCCTGGCGCAACAAGCCTCATCCCGCGCTGATATTAAGCTCCGTCGTCGCTGTCGGGATCGCGATCGCGCTCCCCTATACGCCAATCGGCCGCTGGTTCGGCTTTGCGCCGCTTCCGATGGTCCTTCTGGGAGCTCTGGCTCTGATTACGGTGACCTATCTGGCCACCACCTACGCGGCGCGGCGCTGGTTCTTCGCGCGATACCAACCGATATGACCGGACTGTCAGCTCAGGGGATGAGAACCGCCGCGCCATCGAAGGCGCCGGACTTGAGATCGGCCAGGGCGCGATTGGCGTCCTGAAGCGGGTAGCGCGTTACCCGGGTCTTGATCCCGATGCGCGCGGCCAGGTCCAGAAACTCCTCGCCATTCCGGCGGGTCAAATTGGCGACCGAGATAAGCTCACGTTCTTCCCACAAAAGGTCATAAGGAAAAGAGGGGATGTCCGTCATATGAATACCGGCGCAGACCACGCGTCCGCCCTTGCGCACGGCTTTGAGCGCGACCGGCACCAGCGCGCCCACCGGCGCATAAATGATCGCGGCATCGAGCTTCTCTGGCGCGACTTCATCCGAGCCACCGGCCCAGACAGCGCCCAGCTCGCGCGCGAATTGTTGCGTCGCCTGGTCGCCCGGCGAGGTGAAGGCAAAGACCGATTTTCCCTGGTGGCGCGCCACCTGCGCGATGATGTGCGCCGCGGCGCCGAAGCCATAAAGACCGAGCGTCCTGGCGCTGCCCGCCATCACCAGCGAGCGCCATCCGATCAGTCCCGCGCATAGCAGCGGCGCCAGCGACGCATCCTCGCCCCCTTCGCCCAGGGCGAATACAAAATGCGCATCGGCGATGACGGCCGTGGCAAATCCGCCGTCGCGCGTATAGCCGGTGAAGGACGGTGCATCGCAAAGATTTTCGCGGCCGGAAAGACAATAGGGGCATCGGCCGCACGTATGACCGAGCCAGGGAATTCCCACCCGCTGGCCCAATGTCAGCGAGGTGACGCCCTCTCCCAGAAGATCGACCCGTCCCACAATCTCATGGCCGGGTATGATGGGGTATTCGATATGGGGAAGTTCGCCGTCCAGGACGTGGAGATCGGTGCGGCACACGCCACAGGCGGTTATGCGAACGCGGACTTCTCCCACTCCCGGCGCCCGATCCGCGAGCTCCGTCCAGCGCAAGACGCCTCCTGGTTCTTCAAGACGCATCGCATGCATGAATTCGCCTCCGTTCCGGGAACCCTGTCCCAAGACGGACGCGATCTCAATGCGAGACCAGCACGCAGCGATCGGGATTCAGGAGGAAATCTCCGGTGACGCCGCCCAGAACCCATTCCTGCAGCCGGCTATGCCCATAGGCGCCGGCAACAATCAGTCCCGCCGCTCTTTCGCGGGCAATATCGCAAAGCCGCTCGGAGTCCGGTCCTATCGCGGCGATCGCCTCCGCCTTGGCATTAATTCCATGGCTTGCCAGCCATTTGGCGACATCCGCGACGTCATCCTTGGCATCGGCCATGTTGGCCTCGCCGGCGATTTCCACCACCGTCACATGATAGGCCAGTTTCAGAAGCGGGAGAGCATCCGCAACGGCACGACGGGATTCGCGCGTTCCTTTCCATCCGATGATGACTTGCTGCAAATTCAGCTCGCCGCGCCCTTTGGGCACGATCAGCACGGGACACCCGGCCCTCATTACCAGATCCGCGATTCCCACCTGCCGCGTGTGATCGAAAACCGAGCCGCCGATTTCGGGGCCCGTAATGATGAGATCGGCCGCCCTCGCCTGATGCGCCACATAGTCCGCCAGGGATGCGAAGGTCACGGTCGAGCGCCATCCGAGATTGGGAACCTTATCCTTGAGCTCGGCCCGGAACTCGCTTTCGGCTTCCTTGATCTGCTTTTCGATCTGCTTGCGATCTTCTCCCAGAAGCTCGCCCGCTATGTAGGTCTCGTCATAGACAAGCTGAATGGGCTGGCAGGCCGCGATGCCAATGACGCCGGCCTTCAACCGTTGGGCGAGATCGGCGGTGATGGCGAGCAGGCCTTTGTTCGACTGCCCCAGCTCCAAGCGCACCATAATGGTTTTGCAATCCATGTTCGTCTCCCATGTTCGCCGGATAGATCGCATTCGGCGAGACGCCGGGCCTTGATCCGTGTCAATCCGCGCGCTTGGGCCGGCGTAAGACGCCCTCTGCAATCGATTGCCACCAATTGGAGCGATGGGGCGACGATGGGCTCGGCGCGAGCTGATACTCTTCGATCCGGCGGGGCTGATCATAATCGCTGAGGCGCGCCCAATAGGGGCGGACCCGGAAATAGCAATTCCCCGGCCACCCCTGGTGTGACGCCTTTTCCGGAAAAACGGCGAGATAGTGCGCCCTGAGGCGTTCCAGCTCCCTTGTCTGGGGTTCATCCGCCAAGCCATCGCACTGCAGGGTCTGGCTGGCTTCCCATCCGACCACGATGGCGACATGGGGGTTTACGCGCAGGTTCGGCAGCTTGCGCGTCGCCGTGGTCGTCTCGAAAATGATTTCCAGGTCTTTGGTGACGGCGATCTCTATCAGGGCCGCTTCGGGAACCGCGTCCTTGCCGGCAGTGGCAATAACGGCGAGGCGCCGGGATTGCATGAATTCGTAGAGTTTTTTCCTGGCCTCGTCTTCCATCCGGCGATGCTCCCTGTCGATCAGCGGATGAGATCCCTTATCCGGTCGGGCAGTGTGTCGAGCAGTGGTTTTTCGAGGACCAATCGCGCCCCGGCATTCAGCGCCCGCCTACGCAATGCGTCCGTGAGAGGTCCGGTCATAAAAATGACCGGAGTCGTGACCTCTCTTGCGGCCAGTTCCTCAAGGACATCAAGGCCGTTCATCCCCGGCATCTTATAATCAAGGACGATGCAATCGGATTCGGCCAATGCCTGGTGCGCCAGCAGGCCTTCCCCACTGGAGCAGGTGTGTGCCGTCAACCCCTGAAGTTCCAGGGAGAATCTCAGCGCGTCGCGCACAGCGGGATCGTCATCCACCACGAAAGCGACGATCTTGGCCTTTGTTTTGCTCATTTCACGCGACCGATCGGCCCCACCCAATTTTGCTTCCGAACCAGTCTACGCAACGGAGCGGCGCGCGTTTTGACCTGCCTCAACTGCGCTTTTGAAATTTGGGGTTTTCCGACAGCCCGGCCAGTATCGCCATCCGGACCAGCTCGGACAGGCTTTTCGCGGCCATTTTGGCCATCACATTGGCGCGATGGACTTCCACCGTCCTGGGGCTGATGGCCAGATCATAGGCAATGGTTTTGTTGGGCAGGCCCGCCAATAGACCTTCCATCACCTGGCGCTCGCGCGCGGAAAGGCCCGCCGCCCGGGCCCGTATCCGAGCTACCTGGTCGTTTGACTCACCGGTCACATCGTAGCGGGACAGCGCCAGCCGCACGGAGCCCAGCAGCGCCTCGTCGTCGAATGGCTTTTCGATGAAATCCACGGCCCCGGCCTTCATGGCGGCGACGGCCAGAGCGACATCGGCATGCCCAGTCATGATGATCATGGGCATATCGACCCCCTTTTCCTTGAGGGCGCGTTGCAGACCGAGGCCGTCCATGCCCGGCATGCGAACATCGCTGACGATGCAGCCGGGCTGAATATCGTCAAGTTTTTCGAGGAAGTGGAGTGCGGATTCGTGAAGCCGCACCGCCAGGCCGGCGGTCCCAAGCAGAAAGGCAAGGGCTCGGCGCACCTGCTCGTCATCGTCGACAAGGTGCACAACGGCATTAATCGGCATCGCTCAGTCTCTCCGGATCGCGCGCGCGCAATGTCAGGTGGAAGATCGTGCCGCCTTTGGCCCCGGGTTCCGCCCACAGATGTCCGCCATGCGATTCTATGATGGTTCGGGAGATCGACAGGCCGACGCCCATGCCATGAGGCTTGCTGGTCACGAAAGGTTGAAAGAGCTGAGGCAGGACTTCCGGCGCGATGCCGGGGCCGGTATCGCTTACGCTGATCTGGGCCATTCCATCTTCAATGGCGAAAACCGAAACCGTCAATTCGCGCCTTTCGCAACCCTGCATCGCCTCGATCGCATTGCGCATCAGATTCAGCAGCACCTGCTGCACCTGGACTTTGTCGACGACCACAATCGGCGTGTTTTCGTCCACATTGAGCGAAAATAGCACGCCGGCCTCCTTGGCGCCCACGAGCGACAGCGCGCTGGCCTCCTGGACCAGCTGCCGCAGATTCTCAGGCGCCCGCTCGCTTTCGCCCCGGGCGACAAATTCCCGCAACCGGCGAATGATCTGGCCGGCGCGCAGCGCCTGCTCGGCGGCGCTGACGATCGCGCCGCGCGTCATCGGCAGATCCTCTTCCCGCCCCCCATCCAGCAGCCTGCGCGCGCCGTTCAGATAGCTGGCGATGGCGGTCAGGGGTTGGTTCAATTCGTGCGCCAGGGTGGTCGCCATTTCGCCCAAAGCGGTGAAGCGCGCCATGTGAACCAGTTCGGCCTGGATCTCCTGCAGCTTTTGCTGGCTCTGCTGCCGCTCGGTCAGATCCCGCACGAATCCCGTGAAAAAGCGCTTGCTCTCGAGCCGGACTTCTCCGATGGCCAGTTCCATGGGGAAGGTCGTTCCGTCGCGCCGCTGGCCAACGACCAGGCGGCCGATGCCGATGATATGCCGCTCGCCGGTCGCCATGTAACGCGAGAGATAGCCATCGTGCCGGCTCCGGTCGGGATCGGGCATCAGAATGCTGACGTTTTTTCCAATGGCTTCATGCGCGGCATAGCCGAACATGGTCTGAGCGGTTGTGCTGAAGGATTGAATGGTGCCGCGCGTGTCAATGACGATCATCGCGTCCGGCACGGTATCGAGCACCGATTGCAGATGCGCCTCGCGTTCCAGCAGCAGCTGCTGGCTCTTCTTTGCCGCCGTGATGTCGCGCGCGATTTTCGAGGCGCCGGTGATTCGCCCCTCCGAACTTGTCACCGGTGAAATGGTCACCGAAACATCGATGATTTGCCCATCCTTGCGGCGGCGCTGCGTTTCGAAATGCTCGATGCGTCCGCCTTTGGCAATACGCTTCAGCAGCTCCTCTTCTTCGCCCTCCCTGTCCGGCGGCAGCAAAAGGGCGAGCGGTTTGCCGACCATCTCCTCCGCGCTGTAGCCGAAGATGCTTTCCGCCGCCCGGTTCCAGTCCGTGACGATCCCTTCCAGCGTCTTGCCGATAATTGCGTCATCCGAGGACGCCACCAAGGCGGCGAGCCTGCCGATGGTTTCCTGGTCCGCACGGCGACTGTCGATATCCAGCAAGATGCCGAAGGCGCCACGCCCGTCGCCAAGCGCACTGCCGCACATCCGCAACCAGGCGCCATCCCGCCTGCGGAAATCGATGTCATGCCGGGCGCCCGTCAGAAGATCGCCACGGAGCGCCAGCCGCACGCGGCTCCGATCCGATTCATGAACCATGTCGAGGAATTCGCGCTCGTCCGGCGCCGTGTTCGCCGTCGCCAGCAGCCGTTCCGCGGCCCCGCCGAGCCGGAAGCCCCCCGCGGTGAAGCGCCAGGTTCCCAAATTGGCCGCTTCCGCAGCCAACAACAAATCCACACCTGGGTCGGCGGATGCTGTCACGTTCATCTCAATGTCCCAGGTTTCAGTATATCAGTTGGCCTCGGACCTCCAAGGCTTGATCCTGCTCAAGGAGGCAAGGCGCGAAGAGCCTAAGCTTCCATGTTGAGATTGCGGGTATTGCAAATCGCAGGTTCCGCGGATTGCAGAAGGATGTCATGATTGATTCAAGCCGTGGATTTTCGAACGCGGCCCCGGCCGGTGCTTTACTATGCATCGTTCCGGTCATGGCAGCGATCATCATGGGTATCATGGGCATGATCCGGTATCAGAGCTGGTTTCCAGCCGCTCCCTCGCTCTAGCGCCTTATGAGCGCCATTGAGCTGCTTCAACGTGCGGGCCTGGCCGTGGCGATCGGCCTGCTGATCGGAATCGAGCGCGGCTGGCAGGATCGCGAGGTCCAGGATGGCGGACGGGTCGCGGGGATTCGCACCTTTACCTTGATCAGCCTGCTCGGAGTGGTCAGCGGATTGACCGGTTCTGCGGTCGCGCTCGGCTTCTGCTTTGTCGGTTTTGCGCTGCCCTTCGGACTATTCGAATGGCGCCATGCGCGGATCACCCGGAGCCGATCGGCAACCGATCTGATAGCCGGTCTCTTGACGTTCTGGCTGGGCGCCTATGCCGCTCAAGGCAGCATGGTCCTGGCGGCCGCAGCCGGCGTGACCGCCACCGCGATTCTCGCCGAACGACGCATGATGCATACCTTCCTGCAACGGCTCAAATGGGTGGAATTGCGCGCGGCGATCGCCTTGCTTGTCATGACGGTGGTGCTGTTGCCGCTGCTGCCGGACAGGTTCGTCGATCCCTGGGGTGCCATCAATCCCTACCAGATCTGGCTGATGACGGTTCTGATCGGCATCGTCTGCTATGCCGGATATATCGCGATCCGGTTTGCTGGTGCGCGCAAGGGATTGCTTTACGCGGGCTTGATGGGCGGCTTGATCACCTCGACGACCGTCACTTGGACTTTCGCGCGAATGGGGAAACGCAATCCGGAAGCTTTTCCGGCGGTCCTGACCGCGATCTTGGGCGCATGGATCGTGTCGCTGTTGCGAACCGGGCTGCTCGCCGTGTCGATCGCACCGCAACTGGCAAGCGAATTGCTGCCTCCCCTGGGCGTTGCTGCGGCTATCTTGCTGCTGCCGGCCCTGGTCAGCTATTTCCGGTCCACCCGCAGCAAGCCCGCCTCTGCGGGGATGGTCCTGCGCGATCCGCTCGAACTGGCCCTGATGTTGAAGTTTGCGGTCCTGCTGACCGTGGTCACGTTGCTGGCAAAGTGGGTGCGGGCCGCCTCCGGCGATATCGGGCTTATTTCCTTCGGGGGCCTTTCGGGTATTCTGGACGTCGATCCGATTACGCTTTCCACGGCAAATCTGGCGCGTGGCAGCCTCGCTCCATCGCTCGCGGCCGCCACGATCCTGACGGCCGCGGTCGCGAACGGCGCGGCGAAGGCCGTGCTGGCTGTCGCGTTCGGCGGCCTTCGCTTTGGGCTGATTTTGGTCGGCGTATGGGCCGCCAGTGTCGCCGGCGGCATTCTGATGTTCTTTTTCTGAATGCGGCGGCGTCCAGGGCGCGGCACTTCGCCGGCCCCTTCGGCGTCACGACAAGTTTAGCGCTGCGGAGTCATCCTGTCGGCGCTCGCAAAAAAGCTTCTGGCAAATGCAACGATCTCTGCGTCGCTGGCATGTTCCATCGGTTTGATGCCGATGACGCGCGCGGCCAATTCGGGTTTCTGGTTCAGGAAGGTCCTGAATTCGGTTTTGGTTTCGGCCGGACCGGCAATCAATATTTCGCGGAAGCCGCTCAGCGCATCGGCGATGGCCTCAAAAAATGCCGGCGCATCGTGAAGATGACCGCTGCCGATCTCTCCGGCTTTGTGGTGGATGTGGTGCGGACCGTGGCTTTCAACCACCTTGCAGGTCGGATCGCCGCTGCCGAACCCCAATATTCTTGCGATTCGATGATCGATCCAGACGACGGCGTGAAAATGCGTCATGTCATTCTCCATACGGAATCCGGAGCGGGCGGCTGCCCGCTCCGGCCTTTTTATCAGACAATCGCCAGACGGTCTTCGACCGCCATGACGCCAGCGGCGGACCAGGCGGCCCGCTTGACGGCGTCTCGCTCCCGCCAGTCATGAACCTTGCCGTCCAGGGCGATCTTGCCGCCGCCCAGCACCGAAACCCGCACACCGCCGGCTTCCACTTCGGCATTGCGTTTGAGCGCTTCTTCGATTCTGTGCTTGACGTCGGCCGCTTCCACCCGGGGCCGGATCGTGATGGAATTCACCACGCCGGCCACGCCGGACAGCCGGCGGATTTCAGCTTCCGCGGCGATACGCTCGAACTGCCAATTCACCTGCCCCGTCAGGGTCACCCAGCCGTCTTGCACCTTCACCTGGACGGAATCGCGCGGCACGACCGCGCTCCATTGCAGGATACTGACGACGCGGCCGGCGATTTCATCGTCGGCGGTCTTCTTGTCGCTGGGATAGCGAACATCGATTTCCTGGGCAATGGCTTGCACGCCCTTGACCCGTTTTGCAGCCCGCTCGGCGGCGGTCTTCTCGGCGTAACTGCCGACATGCCCGCTCAAGGTAACGACGCCGTTGCTTGCGGTAACGCCGATATGGGCCGCGTTCACGCTGGGTTCGAAATCCAACTCGTCGATGACGTCTTGCTGAAGTCTCTTGTCGCTCATGGCCAATCTCCGTTTCACGTTATAGCTTTCGAAAGGATGACGTCTGCACCGGATCGCGGCATTGATCCGAATCATATCGCCCGTTCGCCAGACCGGGCCTGCTCAAATGGAACTGTGAACCGAGGCGAAAATTGACAATCAAGCTGACCTTTCTGGGCGGTGCCGGAACCGTTACGGGTTCAAAATATCTGCTGGAGCGCGACGGCATCCGGATTCTGGTCGATTGCGGCCTGTTTCAAGGCTTCAAGGCGCTGCGCCTGCGGAACTGGGCGGCCCTGCCGGTTGCACCGGGCAGCATCTCTGCGGTGTTGCTGACCCACGCGCATCTGGATCACTCCGGGTATTTGCCGCTGCTGGTGAAGAACGGCTTCCGGGGACGCATTATCTGCACCGAAGCGACGCAGGATTTGTGCGGCATTCTTCTGCCCGATTCCGGCCATCTCCAGGAACAGGATGCCGACTTTGCAAATCGTCATAGATTTTCCAAGCACAATCCAGCCTTACCGCTTTATACCGAGGAAGACGCCACCCGCGCGCTCGCATTTCTGCATCCCATTGCGTTTGGCGATAGCGTCGCTCTGGCGGGCGGCGCCACGGCGCGTTTCATTCCGGCCGGCCATATCCTGGGGGCGGCCTCGATCGTGGTGGAGTGGAGCGGAACGACGATCGTCTTCTCAGGCGATATCGGCCGTTACGACGACCCGCTGATGCGTGACCCCGAAACGCCCAGGCATGCAGACTATCTGCTGATGGAATCGACCTATGGCGACCGGAGCCACGACCGAAGCGATGTCGAGGAAGTTCTCGCCAACATCATCGGCAAGACTGTCCGCCGCGGCGGAACCGTGATCGTGCCCGCTTTTGCGGTTGGCCGGGCCCAGAGCCTGCTGTTTCACATCGCGCGGCTTAAAGCTGCCAATCGTTTGTCCAGGCTCCTGCCGGTATTTCTGGACAGCCCGATGGCGATAGATGCCACGGAAATATTCCAGCGCCATGTCGCCGATCAGAAGCTTGGCTCCGCCGCGCTGAGCGATCTGGGCCGGGATGTTCATTATGTGCGCACTGCGGAGGAGTCCAAGGCGCTGACGGCAAACCCGATGCCCAAAGTGATCATTTCGGCAAGCGGAATGGCCACCGGCGGGCGCGTTCTGCATCATCTGGAGCATTACGCACCCGATCCGAAGAACGCGATTATATTTACGGGTTTTCAGGCCGGCGGCACGCGCGGCGCCGCGATGGTTGCCGGCGCGCAAAGCATCAAGATGTATGGAGGCTATGTGCCGGTGAAAGCCGAGATCCACAATCTTTCCATGCTCTCCGCGCATGCCGACCAGGATGAATTGCTGCGCTGGACCGCCGGTTTCGAAAAGGCGCCGCGCACGACTTTCATCGTGCATGGCGAGCCCCAGGGCGCCGACGTTTTGCGCCGCACCCTGGCAGAGAAGCGGCAATGGAATTGCCTGGTGCCCGATCACGCCGAGACGGTTGAGCTTTCATGAGCGCGTCGGAACACCACAGGCTGAAGGCACGGCGGTTGGGAATCGACACCCATTCCGAAACCGTGGTCTTCATGCACAAGGACTGCCCGGTCAGCAAATCGGAGGGATTCACATCCCACAACCGCATTGCTCTGGCGGCCGGCGGACGGACCGTGATCGCCACGCTTTATCAAGTGAACTCGGATTTCCTCGGCCGGAGCGAAGCCGGCCTGTCGGATGCCACATGGCAGCGCCTTGATCTCAAGGAAGGCGACACCATCACCGCGCGGCACGCCCCTCCGGTCGATTCACTGGCCCTGGTTCGCAGCCGAATCTTCGGCCACGAATTGAACGGGCCGGCCCTCCATCAAATCATATCGGACGTGGTGGCGGGCCGCTATTCGGCCCTCGAGATTTCCTCCTTCGTAACCGCTTGCACGGCAAGCCCGCTGTCGCATGCGGAGATCTGCGCCCTGACCCACGCCATGGTCGACAGCGGAGAGCGCTTGCATTGGGATCGCCCCGTAATCGTGGACAAGCATTCCGTCGGCGGCCTGCCCGGCAACCGCACGACGCCCATCATCGTCGCCATCGTCACCGCCCTCGGGCTCATCATGCCCAAGACGTCGTCCCGCGCCATCACCTCTCCGGCCGGGACCGCTGATACGATGGAGTGCCTGGCGCCGGTGGACCTTGACGCTGCGGCCATCCGCAAGGCGGTGGAACGCGAAGGCGGCTGCATCGCCTGGGGTGGCGCCGTGCGATTGAGCCCTGCCGACGACATTCTGATCGGTATCGAACGGGCGCTGGACATCGATAGCGAAGGCCAGATGATCGCGTCGATCCTTTCCAAGAAGATCGCCGCGGGCGTCACCCATCTGATCCTGGACATGCCGGTGGGACCCACCGCCAAGGTGCGAACTCCGGGATCGGCTGCCTCGCTCAGTACCGGCCTGCTGTCCGTCGCCCAATCCTTCGGGATAAAGGCTAGGGTCGTGCAAGGAGATGGCAGCCAGCCTATCGGAAGGGGAATGGGGCCGGCGCTGGAAGCACGGGATGTGCTCGCAGTCCTGCAATGCGAACCCGGGGCGCCGCTTGATTTGCGCGCCCGCGCCTTGAGCCTGGCGGGCGCGGTTCTGGAACTGAGCGGCTGCGCGCCCGATGGCAGCGGCGTGGCACTGGCGACAAGCGTGCTCGATGACGGCCGGGCATGGGCGAAGTTTCAACGCATCTGCGAGGTACAGGGCGGCATGCGCACGCCCCCCAAATCCAACTATCACGAAACGCTGGCCGCGGCTTCGCGCGGCACACTTGTCGGGATCGACAATCGGCGCCTTTCCAGGCTGGCGAAACTTGCCGGCGCTCCAGAGGACAAAGCCGCCGGAATCGAACTGCATGTCCGTCTGGGTGAAAAGCTTGCGCAGGGAGCGCCTCTCTGCACGCTTCACGCCGAAACATCCGGCGAACTGGCCTATGCGCTCGACTACGCAAATGCCAATGCAGACCTGTTCGAAATCGCCGAGCCATGAGCGCCCCGCTGTTCCTCGCCTTGCCAGGGAACCAATCCATGGCCGAGAGGCTGGCGGCGCTGGCCGGTGGTGACATTGGAACACTGGAAAGCCGGAATTTTCCCGATGGCGAAACCTATCTGCGCCTTCCCGCCGGCCTCGCGGGACGCAGCGTCGTGCTGGTTTCGACCCTTGCGCATCCGAATGGAAAATTCCTGCCTCTTGTTTTCGCCGCCGACGCCGCGCGCGAATTGGGGGCAGCCCGGATCGGATTGGTCGCCCCTTACCTGTGCTACATGCGCCAGGATGCCCGCTTCAAGCCCGGCGAAGCGGTGACATCGCATCATTTTGCATCCCTGATTTCCCGTCATTTCGACTGGCTGGTCACGCTTGATCCGCATTTGCATCGCTACAAATCGCTGGACGAGATTTATTCCATACCGACGCGCGCGGCCCACGCCGCGCCGGCCTTGGCAAAATGGATCAGGGATCATGTCCAGGATCCGTTTCTGATCGGACCGGACGAAGAGAGCACGCAATGGGTCTCGGGCGTGGCGCAGGCAGCCGGCGCGGATTATTGCGTCCTGAAGAAACAGCGATTGGGCGATCGCGACGTCAGGGTGGCGCCGGAAGGCCTGAAGCCGCTCGGCGCCAGGACGCCGGTCCTGGTGGATGATATCATCTCCAGCGGAAAGACCGCTCAGCAGGCGATAAAGGCTATCGCACCCTTCAGCCACCGCCCGCCGGTGGTCCTGGCCGTGCACGGGATATTTTCGGACGGCGCGGATGCGGCGCTGGAACGCGCTGGCGCGCAGCTTGTCACCACCAACGCGGTGGTTCACCCCTCAAATCGCATCGATATAGCGGAATTTCTGGCCCCTCCCGCCAGAGAGCTGGCCAATACGGAAAGGATCTGACTACGTAGTATCCCTAAGGACCGATACTCCGTGACCAACCGAATATTTTTCAGCGCCGTCCCATCCTAGAAAGGCTCCACGGTCAAACAAAGGAGCTCCCCATGGCGCTGCATTCTTCCCCCCGCGAATTTGCACTTGGCGAACATGCGATCCTGGCAGGAGCACTGCTCAAGAACGAGATTCCCGAGATCAAGGTGCAGCCCCAGGTCGGGTCGGTGCAGTATTTCTCGCAGGATCGGGAAATCTTCAGTGAAGGAGCAGCCGCGGAATATTTCTACAAGCTCGCGTCCGGCGTCGTTCGCACCTGCAAGTTCCTTGCCGATGGCCGGCGCCAGATCGGCGCGTTTCATTTTGCCGGCGACATTTTCGGATTTGAGCCGGGAACCGATCACATCCTGTCGGCCGAAGCCGTCACCGATTGCACGGTCATCGCCTACCGCAAAACCAAACTCGACATCTCTGCGATAAGCGACAGGCTCCTGTCCCAGGAACTTCTGGCGTTTGCCATGCACGGCATGGCCCGCGCCCAGCAGCATTCCCTGCTGCTCGGTCGCAGAAGCGCGATTGAGAAAGTGGCGCGGTTCCTGCTCGACTGCGCGGAAAAATCAACCGATCACAGAAATGTCACCTTGGCCATGACCAGGCAGGACATTGCGGACTATCTCGGCCTCACCATCGAGACCGTGTCGCGCACCTTGTCGCAATTGGAACGCGATAATGTGATCGATTTGCCAAGCGCGCGTCAGATCGGTCTGCGCAACCTGAATACCCTGGAAGATCTTGCCGCCTGAGACTCGCCTCGGCTCGATAAGGCCGCTACGTTATCGCTGGCTGGCCGTCGAATTTGCTGACAAGAGTGGCAGGAACCTGCATGGCGACCGATAAGCTGCTTTCGGCGGAACAGCTTTCGCGGATCGACGCCTGGTGGCGGGCGGCAAATTATCTGTCGGTTGGGCAAGTCTATCTTCTCGCCAATCCTCTGTTGCGCCAGCCGCTCCGGCGGGAACACACCAAACCGCGCTTGCTCGGCCATTGGGGTACCGTGCCGGGCCTGAATTTTCTGTACGTCCATCTCAATCGCGTCATCCGGGAGCGGAATTCCAACGTCCTGTTCATAGCAGGACCGGGTCATGGCGCTCCCGGCGTCGTGGCCAACACTTATCTCGAAGGCACCTATAGCGAACTCTACCCCGACGTATCGCAAGACGAGGCCGGGATGTGCCGGCTGTTTCGGCAATTCTCATTTCCCGGCGGAATCCCCAGCCATGCGGCACCTGAGACACCGGGCTCGATCCATGAAGGCGGCGAGCTGGGTTACTCCCTCTTTCATGCCTTCGGCGCCGTGTTCGACAATCCCGATCTGGTCGCCGCCTGTGTGATCGGAGACGGGGAAGCGGAAACCGGCCCGCTGGCGACGTCCTGGCATGGCAACAAGTTTCTCAACCCCAGGACAGACGGCGCCGTCCTGCCGATCCTGCACCTCAACGGCTACAAGATCGCCAACCCCACCATTCTGGCCCGTCTTCCCCATGGCGAACTCGAAGGGCTTCTCAAGGGCTATGGCTATTCCCCGATTTTCGTCGAAGGAGAAGATCCCGAGACGATGCATCAGGCGATGGCGGTGGCGTTTGACCGGGCTTTCGATGCCATCGGCGCGATCCAGGTCAAGGCAAGAACCGGCAGCGTTTGCGAGCGCCCCATCTGGCCGATGATCGTTCTGAGAACGCCCAAGGGTTGGACGGGACCCAAGACCGTCGACGGCCTCAAGACGGAGGGCTTCTGGCGGTCTCACCAGGTTCCGTTCACGTTGGAAAAACCGGAACATCTTGCGCTGCTGGAAGAATGGATGCGCGGCTACAGACCGGAGGAATTGTTCGATGCGGCGGGCCGCCTGCGCCCCGAGATCGCAGCCTTGGCGCCCGCCGGAAATCGCCGGATGAGCGCCAATCCCCACGCAAACGGCGGCGAATTGATGCGGCCGCTGCATCTTCCCGCCTTCTCAGATTACGCGGTTTCCGTTTCCAAGCCGGGTGCCGAATGCAGGGAATCGACGGCGGTGCTGGGCTGCTATCTGCGCGACGTCATGCGCGCGAATCAAACCAGCCGCAATTTCCGCCTGTTCGGGCCCGATGAGACGGCCTCCAACCGGCTGCAAGCGGTCTTCGAGGCCACGGACCGTACCTGGGAAGAGCCGGTCTATTCCTATGACGATCATTTGGCGCCGGAGGGCCGGGTGATGGAGATCCTCAGCGAGCATAGCTGCCAGGGCTGGCTGGAGGGCTATCTCCTGACGGGCCGGCACGGCCTCTTCTCCTGTTACGAGGCCTTCATCCACATCATCGATTCCATGGTCAATCAGCACGCCAAATGGCTGAAATCGGCACGAGAAACCTCCTGGCGGCGACCGATCGCGTCTCTCAATTATCTGCTCACCTCCCATGTCTGGCGGCAGGATCACAATGGCTTCAGTCACCAGGATCCCGGATTCATCGATCATGTCGTGAACAAGAAAGCCGGCACCGTCCGCGTCTATTTTCCGCCGGATGCCAACACCCTGCTTTACGTCACGGATCATTGCCTGCGCAGCTGGGACCGCATCAACGTCATCGTTGCGGGCAAGCAGCCGGAGCCGCAATGGCTCGACATGGATGCCGCGATCAAGCATTGCAGCGACGGAATCGGGGTCTGGGAATGGGCCAGCAACGATGGCGGCGACCCGGACATCGTCCTGGCCTGCGCGGGCGACGTTCCGACCCTTGAGGTTCTGGCCGCGGCCGATCTCCTGCGGCGTCATATGCCGGATCTCAAGGTAAGGGTCGTCAATGTCGTGGACCTGATGACCTTGCAGGCCAGATCCCAGCATCCGCATGGATTGGAAGACAGCCATTTCGACGCGCTGTTCACCAAGGACAAACCCGTGATCTTCGCCTATCACGGCTATCCGGCCCTGATCCATCGGTTGACTTACAAACGCACCAATCACGATAATTTTCACGTCCATGGCTTTCAGGAAGAGGGAACGACGACGACGCCGTTCGATATGGTCGTCCGCAACGGACTGGATCGTTTCCATTTGGCGGCGGACGTTATCGATCGCTTGCCGGGGGCACCGAACGCCATTCATTTCAGGCAGCTATTGCGCGATCGCCTGGTTGAGCACAAAGCCTATATCGAGGCGCATGGTACAGACATGCCGATGATACGCGATTGGACATGGGCTGGCTGAGCCGGTCCCCGCACAACGCACAGAATTGAAGGCAGCAATCATGTCGGACGAATATTTGGAAAACCGCACATTTGATGAAATCGCGATTGGCGAGACCGCCAGCCTTTCCCGACGCTTCACCCAGCAGGACATCGATCTTTTCGCCCTGGTGTCGGGTGATCTCAATCCGGCCCTGGTCGATCCCGTTTACGCCAAGAGCGACATTTTTCATAAGGTCGTCGCGCATGGCCTTTTGAGCGGCGGGCTGATCTCAAGCGTCCTGGGCACCCGATTGCCGGGTCCGGGCACGATCTATCTGGAACAGGATCTGCGATTCCTGAAGCCCGTGGAGATCGACGACACCATCACGGCAGTGCTGACGGTTCGGGAAAAAGACCCGAAAGACGCCGATATCGTGCTGGATTGCCGCTGCGAAAATCAGAGGGGCGAGCTTGTCGTTCTGGGCGTGGCGAAGGTGCGCGCGCCGCGCGAAAAGATTCGCGTGCTCCGTGCCGAATTGCCGGACATACGCCTGATGCGTCACGACAGATTTCACGCCCTGCTCGCGCGCACCACTGGTTTGCCGCCTTTGCCCACAGCGGTCGCTCACCCCTGCGATGCCAGCGCGATCACCGCGGCAATCGAAGCGGCGAAGGCCGGCTTGATCGTGCCCATTCTGGTGGGACCGAGAGGCCGAATCGAGGCTGCCGCCTTGACGGCCAAAGTCGATATCGCGCCGTACCGCCTGGTGGACACCCCTCATAGCGAGGCCTCGGCCGCCGCCGCGGTCGCGCTGGTGACGCGCGGCGAAGCCAGCCTCTTGATGAAGGGCTCGCTTCATACCGACGAGTTGCTCCATGCCGTTCTGGCACCCGAAAGCGGGCTCAGGACCGGGCGCCGCTTAAGCCATGTCTATCTTTTCGATGTCCCCGGCTATCCGCGCCCGCTGCTTGTCACCGATGCGGCCGTCAATATCGCCCCCGGTCTGGAGGAGAAGCGCGACATCATTCAGAATGCGATCGATCTGGCGCATGTCATGGGCATCGCAACGCCCAGGGTGGCATTGCTTTCCGCGGTCGAGACGATCAACCCCAAGCTGCAATCGACCTTGGATGCCGCGGCATTGTGCAAAATGGCGGAGCGCGGCCAGATTCAGGGCGGCTTGCTGGACGGTCCGCTCGCCTTCGACAATGCCGTCAGTCCTGCGGCGGCGGCGGAAAAAGGCATCGTCTCGCCGGTCGCCGGTCAGGCCGACATCCTGCTGGTTCCCAATCTCGAGGCCGGCAACATGCTGGCGAAGCAGCTCAGTTTTCTGGCGGGCGCCGACGCGGCAGGCGTTGTATTGGGCGCCCGCGTCCCGATCATTCTCGCCAGCCGGGCGGACTCGGAAAGAACCCGCATGGCATCCTGTGCCGTCGCCCTATTGCTCGCCTATGCCAGTCGCGCCCTCGGCGGAAAAGCATGACCGGCACGATCCTGACGCTCAATGCCGGCTCTTCAAGCCTGAAATTCGCGCTTTTCGAAACCGGTTCGAACAGCGGATTGCATCCCGGCTCAAGCGGACAGATCGAAGACATCGGTGCGTCTGCGCATTTCGTTGCCAGGAACGCAGATGGCGGCGTGATCGAAGACCAGCGATGGCCCGGCGCCGGCCCGGATTATGCGCAAATGATCGAGAGCGTCATAGCCTGGGCAGAGGAACAGCGCGGCGGCGATAGCCTGATCGCGGTCGGTCATCGCGTCGTGCATGGCGGCCCCGACCATGACCGGCCGCAAACCGTTACGCCGGATCTTCTCGCGGCGCTCGATAGGCTTGTGCCTTTGGCGCCGTTGCATGAACCCCATAACATCGCACCGATGCGCGCCATCGCGCGGGCACGCCCCGATCTGCCGCAGGTCGCCTGCTTCGACACCGCTTTCCACCACGACATGCCGCGACTTGCCACCCGCCTGGCGATACCGCTCCGCTATGAAACGGAAGGCATTCGCCGTTACGGCTTCCATGGCCTTTCCTATGAATATATCGCCGGCAAACTGCGGGAACTGGCGCCTGCCTTAAGCAAAGGACGGGTGATTGTCGCGCATCTTGGTAACGGCGCCAGCCTCTGTGCGATGAAGGACGGCCGCAGCGTCGACACGACCATGGGCTTCAGCGCCTTGGACGGACTGATGATGGGAACGCGGTGCGGCAATCTGGATCCGGGCGTCATTCTCTATCTGCTGCAGGAACACGGCATGACTCCCGAGGCAGTGAAAAAATTGCTTTACGCCCAGTCGGGCCTGCTTGGCGTATCCGGAATTTCCGGCGACATGCGCGCTCTGCTTGCCAGCAGCGATTTGCGGGCTCGCGAGGCGATTGCGTTATTTGTCTTTCGAATGGCGCGGGAGATCGGCGCCCTGACCAGTTCACTGGGTGGGTTGGACGGATTGGTCTTCACCGCCGGGATCGGCGAGCATGCGCCGGCCATCCGCGCCATGGTCTGCGAGTGGCTTGCCTGGCTGGGCGCCAAGATCGATCCCATCGCCAATACGCGCAACGATTTCGCCATCGGCGCTCCCGATAGCAATGTTGCGATCCACGTCATTCCGACGAACGAAGAATTGATGATTGCCCGCCACACTCTGGAAGCGATCGCGCCTCAGTCGAGCCAGTGAATTTTCGCCGGCTCGCGCGGTATCGGGTCCAATGCTCCGCTGGGGACGCCAACTATGATAGGGGCCACCGGACGATAGCCATCCGGCAGTCCCACCGCGCGCTTTCCCTCTTCTGTTTCCAGCCATCTCTGCGCGAAACCGATCCAGCAGGTTCCCAGCCCCTCGGCGCAAGCCGCAAGCATGAGATTTTCGGCCGCCAATGCGGAGCTCTCGCTCGCCCAGTCGCCATTGCGCGACGATATCAAAATCAGGGCCGGCGCATGATAAAAAATCTGAAATTTGGAATCCTTGAACTGGTCGCGCATTGGCCCCGCCGCGACGATCGTGCGAAGGGCGTGGGATTTTGCCGCGTGCGATATCCGGTCGAGCAGGGACTGGTTGCAGATTATGGTGAAATGCCATGGCTGAGAATTGACGGCGCTGGGGGCCTGAATGGCAGCATCCACCAATCGCTCCAGCGTGCCGGGCGGCACGGGATCGGGCTTATACGCACGTACCGAGCGACGTTTCCGGATCGCTTCGAGTGCATCCACCTGTACGCCTCCTCAATTAAAGGCAGAATGCCGGAATAATTGGCGAAGGCGTTTGATATCGCGCAAGTGCAGCCGGGATAATTTGACGGAGGATATTCAACATGTTGCCCAACCTGACCGCCGGATCCCTGCTGGTAGCCCTTTCCGTCCTGATCCATACGGGCGGGCTTGTGCTTCTCGGACACGCAACGCCCTTGGCGGCCAGACGATTGAGACTTCACGATCATGATTTGGGCCGCAGCCTGATCATGATGTTCTCGATATTGGGCATATTCGCGCTTCACACCGTGGAAGTCTGGGTATGGGCGTTGTCCTATGACGTGCTGCGCGTCACGGAAACTTTTTCCGACGCGTTGGATCTCTCCACCGCGATGTTCTCCACGGTCGGCTATGGCCAGATCGTTATAAATCCGGCCTGGCGCCTGCTGACCGCCCTTGAAGGCATAAACGGCTTTATCCTGATCGGCTGGTCCACCGCATATCTGGTGGGTGTCTCGACCCGGCACGGGCCGTTCCGGAAGGCGGAGCATTTCTGATCGCGCACCAGCCTGTGCGCCCGGCAAGGTGCTGCCGGATGCTGCGCGCGCTCTCGCGGCCGGCAGTGGCGACAACCGCGCCTCAGCCGTTCAGCGAGTCTCCAATATAGGCCGGCCAAAACGCTTTCGCGCATTCCAGAACGGCTATGAGAAGAGTTGTCGCCAGGAGCACGAACGCCAAATCATGCCAATGGAACGCGCCGAAGCCGAATAGAATGCGCACCGGCTGCAATATGGTCGCCACGGCCAGAACGGATGCGACCACGGCCGCGATGATCCAGAGAGATCGGCTTGCGCCCTGAAAAAGCCGTTTCACCTCCGGCGAAAAAGATCGGTTCACCACGACCAGGCCAAGGTTTCCGCCGACAATCGCGATGAATATCAGCGCGCGGAGATCGGGGCCCGTCATGCCCAGCCTCGCACCGACGAGATAGATCGTCCCGACAATGCCAAAAGCGACAAGGCCTTGAATGATGCCCCAGCGCAGCAGGGACGGCGAAAGCAGCCGCGCCTTGGACGAACGCGGCGGCCGTTGCATGATGTTATTCTCCTCAGCCTCGGCCTCGAACACGATCGAGCAGGCGGGATCGATAATCATTTCGAGAAATGCAATATGGACGGGCGCGAATATCAATGGCAGGCCCGTCATAAGCGGCAGCAGGGCCATGCCCGCGATGGGAATATGAACCGCGATGATATATCCCATGGCTTTTCGCAGATTGTCATAAATGCGCCGCCCAAGCCGGATGGTGCGGACGACCGAGGCAAAATCATCATCCAAAAGAACAATGGAAGAGGCTTCGCGCGCCACATCGGTTCCACGATTTCCCATTGCCACGCCAATATCGGCAGCGCGCAATGCCGGCGCGTCATTCACGCCATCGCCGGTCATCGCAACCACTTCGCCCTGACTCTGGAGAGTCTGAACCAGGCGCAATTTCTGGACGGGCGCGATGCGGGCGAATATGTCGACGGTTCTGACAGTCTCCTCGAACGCTTGCTGGCTCATGGCGGCCAGCTCGCTGCCCGTGACGGCCTTGCCATGCGGCAATCCGGCCTGCGCAGCGATCGCAAGCGCGGTCCGGGGATAATCGCCGGTAATCATGATGACGCGGATTCCGGCGCTCTGGCATTCGCGGATCGCGGAGGGAACGCTGCTTCGGACAGGATCCGCCAGCCCGACCAGGGCCAAAAATCGAAATTCGAAGGCTTCCGGGGTCGCGGGAAGATTTGCCTGGCTATAGCGGGCTTCCGCGACGCCCAGCACGCGCATTCCTCTTTCCGCCATCTCGTCCATGTCGCGCTGTATCTTGCGGGCAACGATCGGACCCGGACGGCAAAGGCTCAAAATCGCTTCGGGGGCGCCCTTTGTCGCGACGATGTAGCCCTGCCCGTCCGGATCCGCCCACGCTTGCGTCACCGCCAGCAATTCTGGTCGAAGCGGATAGACCATTGACGGGGCAGGTCCGGTAACGGCCGCCGCCGTGCCGTCTGGATCGATCCGGCGATGAAGCGCATGGAACGCCTTCTCCATCGGGTCGAACGGTTCGACCGCGCTGGCCAGGACTCCATATTCGATCGCCTTCACGATCTCGGGCCGGCTCTCGATGTCCGGGCCCTCCAGGTCGGATTTTCCGCTTTCGGTCCGGATCTCGGCGATAGCCATCCGGTTTTCCGTCAGCGTTCCGGTTTTATCGGTGCACAGAACGGTGGCCGAGCCCAATGTCTGGATTGCCGAAGCGCGGCGCGTCAACACCCGCGCCCGCGACAATCGCCAGGCGCCCATCACGGTAAATACGGTGAGCACGAGAGGAAATTCCTCGGGGATCATCGACATGCCGAGCGCGATGCCGGCAAGAAGGGCGTCGATCCACGAACCCCTGAACAGTCCGAACAGAACCACCGTCACCAGACAGCAAATGCCGCCCATCAGCGCCACGATCCGGACGATGTTGCGTGTCTCCAATGTCAACCGCGGCGTGGCGGTTTCTATTCCCGCCAAGGCCTGACCGACCTGGCCCACTTTGCTGGCGGCACCCGTTGCCACGACTTCGCCCAGCCCACTGCCTCGGACCACCAGGGTGCTGGAATAGACAAAGGGCTGGTCTTCGCCGCCGGCCGCCGAAGATATTGTCGCCGCCGTCTCGGTGGGCCGTTTGCGCACCGCAATTGCCTCTCCCGTCAACAGAGACTCGTCCACCGACAAATCGGCGCATTCCCGGACAATGGCGTCCGCCGGAATCCGGTCGCCTTCCGACAGAATAATCAGATCGCCGGGCACGACATCGCTGCTGGGTATCCGCAGCCTCTGACCGTCGCGGATCACGAGTGCGCGCGGGCTCGTCAGATCCCGCAAGGCGGCAAGAACGCGCTCGCTGCGCGCTTCCTGAAATATCGCAATGCCGACCGACGCACAGGCAAACGCAAGCAGAAGCGCCGCTTCCTGCCTGTTGCCCAGGACCAGGTAGATCGCGCCGGAAATCAGAAGCAGCGCGAACATTGGCTCGCAGATGGTTGCGATAGCCATCCGCAGAAAGGAGCGGGGCTTTTGTTGCGGCAAAACGTTCGGACCAGCCGACTTCAAGCGGGCGCGCGCGTCCGCGCTGCGCAATCCCGCTCGCCAAGTCGGGGCCAGCGTCACCGCGGCCTAATGAAACATGAGAACGGGAAGCGCGCAGTCCGCCAGGACGCCGCGGGTAACGCCGCCCAGGACGAATTCACGAACCCGGCTATGACCATAGGCGCCCATGACCAGCAGATCCGCGTCGCAATTATAGGCCATTTCCTTGATCCCGCTCGACGTCGCGGAGAGGGCCGATATTTCCACCTGTACGTCGACCCGAAGACCGCGCCAACGCAATTGCGCCGCCAGATTCTCCGCTGAGGCGCGGCCGTCTTCGGCCGAGCCCTCGCAAACCGTGAGGATCGAGATACGATCCGCGTGCGTCAAGACGGAAGATGCTGCCGAGAGCGCGCGCGCGGATTCTGCTTCCGCCTTCCAGGCAATCGCGATGTTTCGGCCGATGGCGTTCACCGGCTTTGGGGGTGCGATCAGGACGGGCCTGCCGGACCGCATCAGGACCGACACAATTCGCTCGGACGAAAGCTCGGCATCCCGGGCCATCACCACAAGGTCGTGATACCGGGCCTCATGAAGCGTTTCGTTGAGAAAGGTTTCCATTTCTTTCCAGCCGATGGACACGCCACCCGCATTTTGCGGATTTTCGGATACCGTCAACGAATGACGCTTGCAGGCTTCGTCAAACGCCGCTTTCGCATGATCCGATTTGCCCCGCTCTTCATCCGCGATCTTTCCGGATATTTCAGACATCAGCTTCAAATGGTAAGGCGTCATGGATTTGTACAATGTTGCGGTTTCCACCGGATCGATTCTGGTGTGAAGGCATTGCACATGCGCGCCATCGGGCCGCGCCATGGCGATGGCGGCATCCAATACGGTCCGATCCGAGCTCAAGCCGGTCAGAGAAGCGAGAATTGTTTTGATCATGGCCGGCGCTCCAAAAAATATGGCTAGTGAGACAGGAAGACGGGCAGTGGGGGATTGGCCAGGATGTCGCTGGTGGCCCCTCCCAGAATGCGTTCGCGGACCCGGGTATGGCTGTAAGCCCCCATCACGATCATGTCCGCACCCAACTCCATAGCGGTGTTCGCGATCAGATCGCTGATCACGCCTTCCGTGTGAACGCGCTCCTCCAGAAAATAATTCACCTGATGCGCGGCAAGATAGGTCTGCAAATCGGACGGGGTGCAGCTGGTATTGAGCCCCTTCTCTCCGAAAATGGAAAGAATATGGACCTTTTTTGCCCGCGCCAGAATGGGCATGGCATCGCCAAGCGCACGCGCCGCCTCGCGGCTATAGTCCCATGCCACCAGCACGGTATCCAATCGCTGCATTGCCTTGCGGTCGCCCCCGGAGGGCGACAACCCGGAGGGCAGCAGCAATGTGGGGCGCCCGGTATCGAATATCATCGATTCCACGAAATGGCGATTGGAGCCGTCGATTTCCGGCGCCGGCATGACAACCACATCGTGGAGCCGAGCAAGATCGATGGTCGATTTCGGCTTCGAAAAAAGCGGCGCCAGATTTCTGCGTATATCCATCGAGACATCGAATTTCGCGGCCAATGCCGTGAGCTCGTCAGTCAATCGTTGTGCGTTGCGTCCGCTTTGGCGAACGGCATCCGCCATCAACCCCACAAAATCGACCGGCCACGCCCCCAGTGATGGCGGCCATAAGTCAGGGTCGTCGCTCAATTGCGGAACCAGCGCCGTAACCCTCGCGCCCAAATGGCGGGCCAGAAAGACGGCCGATTCCACCGTCTGCACCGGCGGGGCGTCTGGATAGGTGGGCAGTACAAGAAGCAATTGCTTGATCGTCACAGCAACCTCCAATCTGGCTTGGAAAATAGATTGCGGTCGCGGAGTTTGCTTTGATCGGCATCAATAACCAATGGTCGCGCCGAAATATCGTCTTCGGTTCGCGTTTGGCCCCGCCCGCTCGCCTTCCGGGGGCAAATCAGCGATGGTCGATAAAGGACCGGCCGCCCTTATAAAATGAAAGAACGAGCAAGGCGACGGTTCCGATGCCATCGCCGAATATCAACAACGCCAATATGAGCGGCAATGTGATCCCGGGCCCGAACCGGAAAATGACCAGCCCCAGACCCAAAAACAGCGCGGCGGCGGAAAGTGCCACCGTCCACCAGAAAGCGGGCCTGCCCGGTGTCAGAACCGCCGAGGCGAACAGAAAGGTCGCAGTCAGAGCGATACAGCCAATCGCGATGATCGCGATCTCTGCTTCCGATGCTGGCGCAAAGCCAACCGCACCCCCCATCGTCAGAAGAAGAACAGCTTCGCTCAGCAACAGCCGGCGGGAATATAAGAACTCCCGCTTGGCCCCGGACGCCTCGGGGCGCCGCCTCACTGCGCTGAATATTTCGCCGATCATGGAAAGACAATGCCGCAGGGAACGGCATTATCATTGATATGGCGCAAATGCCGGGGCCAAAACCCATAACAATAGGAATGACCGCGAGCACAGAGGACCCGCCGGTGGCATTCCGGCGGCAGGTAAGAGATATTTGCAGAAGAGGGCGGTCCTAAAGTATTGACTGGCTTTCATGGCCCCGTGGCGGAACTGGTAGACGCACCGGACTTAAAATTGAAAATAATGAATTATATTGCTTGTTTTTCAATGGCATAGGCATAATATGTACTAGCACAAAGCTAGCACAAACGGCCTGGTCCGATGGACAGCACGCGACACTTTTTACTGGATAAGAAAGTGCAGCTCTACATGCGGGAGAAAAGCCCGCACTGGCAGGCTGCGTGCTCGTTTGGCGGCAAACAGCGTCGCATGACGACGCATGAGGACAGCCTTTCCCGCGCCAAAGATGTGGCAAGAGACTGGTATCTCGGGCTCTTGGGGAAATTCCAAGCCGGTGAACTCAAGTCGGGAAAGACCTTCCGCGAGGCGGCCGAACGTTTCATCGACGAATTCGAGACAATCACGGCAGGCGAGCGAAGCCCAACCTATGTCGATGCCCACAAATACCGGATCAAGAACCACTTAAACCCCTTTTTCGGGGACATGGTCGTCAGCGAGATCACAGCCGGAAAAATACAGGATTACCGCATCCATCGGATGAAGAGCGGGATGTCCCGTGTTGACCAGCTGCGCAAGGCAAAGCTGCTCAGGCAGAAAGACGCGCTAAAATTCGAGCGCCAGAAACCGCCCGCGCGAGGCACCCTGCACCAGGAGATTGTCTGCCTTCGCCAAATTCTCAAGGCCGCCAATCGGCACGGCTGGCTTGAACATCTGCCGAACTTGTCTGCTCCATTCCAGGGCTCAGGCAAGATCACGCACCGTGCCTGGTTCTCGCCAGAGGAGTACAAACAACTCTACACCGCCACTCGGGCAAGGGTCGCAAACCCGAGTACAGCCCGGTGGCGCTGGCCATCCGAGCAGCTGCACGACTTCGTGATCTTCATGGTCAACACCGGGTTGCGCCCGGATGAAGCCTTGAAGCTCCAATTCCGCGACGTCGATATCGAAGAGGATGACGCGACCCGGAGGACCATTCTTGTTATCAAAGTCCGCGGTAAGCGCGGCGTAGGCTATTGCAAAAGCATGCCGGGGGCTGTCGAACCATTCCGGCGACTCCAGAAGCGCCCACGTCCCTTGGTGCTGCCAGGAAATGAGTCCGACGATGCCACCCGGCAGCACGGGCTGGTACGCGGGCAGCAGATGCCGACGCACATGCCAGGGCCAAACGATGCGATCTTTCCCCGGACACATCGCACGCTGTTCAATGAAATTCTCGGCGAACTCGATCTCAAGACCGATCGCGAGGGCAATGAGCGAACCAGCTATTCCCTGCGTCACACCTATATCAGCATGCGCTTGATGGAGGGTGCCGACATTTACCAGGTCGCCAAGAATTGCCGCACCAGCGTCGAAATGATCGAGAAGTACTACGCCTCTCACATCAAAGACCGGCTGGACGCGTCCGCCATCAACGTCAAGAAGCGCAAGAAGCGGGCAAAGCCGGCCGCCCGCTAGCTCATTTGGCGGCGGGGCCCGGTTTCGCTATAACCAATGCGGTGTGCGGGCGTGGCGGAATGGTAGACGCACCGGACTTAAACCATTGAGTGCCCAGCAAGAAATTGCTGGCGTAGAACTGCCCAAATTCGGGGAAACCTTCGCTGGCAATCCCGAGCCAAGCCCCAACTTGGGGAAGGTGTAGAGACTAGACGGGCAGCACCTAACGCGGCAACGCCATGGTGAAGGGATAGTCCAGACCACGAACGCCAAGTGGCGGCGGCGAAAGCCGAAGTGGGATGAAAATCCGTTGGGCTGAAAGGCCCGTGCCGGTTCAAGTCCGGCCGCCCGCACCACACTTACGGCGCTGTACGGCGCCGTCTTGAATGCGCCGCACGGCGCTTCCTGCGGACGAGCCGAACGGCGAGACCGCCTGGGCGCACGCCCAGCTTATTTAGTTACGTTTCGAATGCCACCCGCGCCTCAATCGTCAACATCGTCGAAAATGGTACTGCTATCCGGGGATGCAGCAGAGGCCGCAACATCCTCCCCCTTTGGCATAGAAGATTGCCACAACGATTCTGGTGGTTCGGGCTTTTCGCTTTCGAGCTGGGCAATGTGCTCTTCAATTTGCGCATATAGTCCGGACAGATCCTCTTCGAGACTATCATCGCCGTAGAATTTCTGGGCGTATTCGAGATTTTCCTTGAAGCCAGTATAAAGCGCAATTTCGTTCGGGGATGAAAAGCTTTGCTGCAAATGATCGAAAAGATTAGGAATGTCTTCCAGCCATGCCGATTTGAATTTGTCTGCAAACTCCTTGAACTCTTCGTCCGTAAATATTTGCTGGATGATTTTATCGCGCAGCGGGTCGGTTTCGAGCCAAGCCAGCGATTTTTCCTCGATGCCGTACACCACTCTGAGACGGATCGGTTCGGGCAAAAGTTTGTAGGACGCCAATGCCGCAAGCAGGAGTTTGCTGCCCCATGTTAGATCGCCTGTTGTTTTTGCAGCCCATTCCAGAATGTCGCCACGCGCTTCGAGAATCTGTTCGAGAAATACTTTTTCACATCTGGCGCCGAGAAAGGATTTCAGTCCTTCGTCCAGCTCAAGCTGTTTCAGCCGCGCGATGAGCGAAGGGTAGAGTGACGGCGGGACGCGAAGGCGCGCCTGTTCGATTTTCATTGAGCCGCAAACGACTTCTCGAATAAGGCGGTCCAGTTTGGCGCCGTGCACGTAGAGTTCGACTAACTCGGGCGAGTCCGCGACTAGTTCGGCGAATGCGTCTGTGATCGTTGGGTGACGGAAGACCCAATGATCGCCATCATCTTCCGAAATCAGACGGGTTAGGCTGTCGTTCAGGTGCTGCATCGCTTTGGCAACATCTGCTAGCTGAACCCCCAAGAGCCGACTGACCATGTCCAACGCCGGGCTGGACGGAATGGGAGACGGTACGCCCGTTTCCGAGTTCAAGAATATCAGAGCGACGGCGGCGCGGCTTGCGTCATCCAATTGCGCGAGTACCTCTGTTAGGAACTCGACAGGATGTTCAACCAGGCGCTTAAACCGCGACTCAGACAATTCGAGATTCTTGGTGAAAATGGGATCGCCCAGCCTGCGGGCGGTCTCCGGCAGGAAAGCATTGTTTCCGGAGATCACCTTCAAAAGCGGCTTCAAGCGCTTGCGCGTTTCACGGGGCTGCACCCGGCGCACATGGTTATAAAGCATTTGCGCCCGCTCATCGGCAGTAAGTGCGTGGACGTTCACCACCACCTGACTTTCCTTGAAAAGAGGGAATGCGCTCGACTTGAGATGGGACTTCGCTGCTTCCCAAATGTAATTTCTGGAGGTGAACACGACGCGAGCGCCGCCTTCGATGGCAGCCCGCAATGTGCCAAGTTCAGCGTTCCACCGGCTCATGCGCGCAACGTCGAACTGGTTGGGGCCGAAGGCGTCATCGACCCAGAGGAACTGGCACTCCCCGGGATGCCAAAGGTTCAGTTGATCGGGTGAGTTGATCTTCAAAGCCCCGAGACAACCGTCGTCCAACGCGCCCAGGGCGAGAATGGCCGCGATCGTGGATTTGCCGGACGCCGGGTCACCAAGCAAGATTACAAACTTATGTTTGTGCAACGCCGACAACGCTTGCCGGTAGGCTTCGGTCGGTACAAAGCAACTCAGGTCCGACCCCATGCTGTCGAGGATGGCTTTGGCTTGCTTATAAGCGTGTCCGGTAATGGTGTGTGAGAGATCGCCGATCCCATAGACCCGAGGCACCATCATCCGAAGATGGGGCCACGTCACCAACTGCTCGACAATCCACGGGCCGCCGAATACCTGGCATGTCTTGACCCCCACCGCCTGGAACGCGGCACAAATCTTTTGGTCCGCATCCCCCGTGACGCCCGCGTTCGTCAAAATGACGTAGTCTTCCGCAAGCCCCTGCGCGACCAGCTTGGTTACTTTTTCCAATTCGTTCGTCAGGCTGGAAAGCGAAAGCGTCGCGCCGGGTTTGCCGATGAATTTGCATTGCAGCGTCGATTTATGCGTCGTGCCGTCTGCGTCCCACGTTCCGAGGAAAGCGCCGTCGCGGCCCCCGTCCTTGGAACCAAGGAAAGTCTGGACCGGCCGTTTCAGGACTTCCGCGGAGACTGTGCAAGCCAGGCCTTGGAATGCCTTCCAACCAAGCTTGCTCAGATCATAGGTCACGAACGCTCATTAATGTTCCTCGTGTCTCGGCCATCAATCAGGGCGGGGCAGGCCGGGCGTCCGGGCGAAAGCGTTCCTGTTGAGTGTTGTCGTAATAGGGCTTTGCCACGCTGGCATCAAAGATGAAGTTCCATCCTTTATAGGGGCAAAACCGCTGCCGGCCGCATAGGCACTGGACCTGACCACGACACCGTCTAATACCGCCTCTGCGAGTTGTTTCAATGGCTTACCAGCCATCCCTGTTCGTGTAGCCGGATTCTGGTCGCCAAGAGTAAGACATTCGTGGAACTATCCGGTCAGCCCGCCTTTTTGCCCTCGTCAGCCAGCCGACGACCCTTCCGAAAGTATTTTTCTGACCCCAGATACCGAAGCCCGATTGATTGGCTCGATTGAAGCCGGCCGCCTCATGCTTGTGTGCGGTGCTGGACTTTCCATGGCCGATCCCAGCGCTCTTCCATCGGCGGCAACCGTTTCGGCGGCCTGCTATGACAAATATGTAGTCGCTGTCGATCCCGGTCTCGATGCCGCGCTTAAATGGGACCTGGAAAAGCTGGCGGAGCACTTTGCGACGCTCAAGACCCTCACCTCCATGTTCATCCGCACACTGGTGCCCTGGGAAGACTTCCACAGGCCGCCGAATGCCGGACATGCTGCCGTCGCCGATTTTTTACTGACGGGTGCTGCGCCCGCCGCCCTCTCGTCCAACTATGACACCCTGATCGAGGATTGTGCCCTCGATTTTGGCGCCGATTTCCGCGCTTCGCTCGACGGCGATCAGGCCCGTGTCCATGCCGCCAGTCATGCGCCGCTTCTCAAATTCCACGGCTGCATGAATCTCGACCGCGACGAAACTGTCTGGACCCCATCCCAGCTCACGGGCGGGGTCATCGCCGACCGGATCGCCAAGAGCAAGACTTGGATGGCGAACGAGCTGCGCGAGAAGGATATCCTGGTCGTGGGCTTCTGGACCGACTGGCATTATCTCAACGCGATTATTTCCGATGCGCTCCAGGGTGTTTCGCCGCTCTCAGTCACCGTGGTGGCGCCGGTCGCGAGCGGCATGCTTCAGGCAAAAGCGCCCGCCTTGTGGGATCTGGCCCACGCGGACCATGTGGTCTTCGACCACGTGAGCGAGGACGGTGCCGCCTTCCTGGACTCATTGCGCCGCGCCTATTCCCGCGCGTTTCTCCGTAAGGTGGTGGCCGCGGGCCGCGTGGAGTTCGAGGCAATCATCCACGGCGCTTGCGACGCGTCTCGCTTTGCCTGTCCGGACTATAGCAGCGAAGTGCTCTATCGCCTGCGCCGCGACGCCGAGGGCGTTCCCACCAACAAGCCAGCGCGGCAAAAGTCACCGACGCCATCGGCCCCACTGGGCCTTTTCCATCTCCAATTGCGTCAAGCCGGCGCTATCCCGACGGAGACCGGCTATACCTTCAACGGCACGACCATCCGCGTCGTTAACGGGGCGAATCAGATTCTTAGCAAGATGGCCGCCAAGTTTCAGGAAGCGCCGGCCGTCGACGAATCGGCGCTGACAGCCGCCATCGGCGCCGAGGACGTGCCGCTCCCGGCGAGTGTGGTGCGCACCGGGATGCCAGGAAGTATCATGCGTCCTGCCGCACGAAGTCGGTGGGTCACCTATGCGGGTGCGGTGGGAGCGCTTGGACTCTGATGGATATTTCTTCACAAGCTGAAATTTTGTTGCGCGATGCCGCCTACGACACCTGGAGCTGGTCGGGCGCGCAGGTCCCGGTGATCGGCTTCGAGAATGAAACCATCGCCGGCTTCGTTTACTTCTTTCCCACCGGTGAAATGCTGCTCAAAAACTGGTTTGAAGTACAACGCATGGTGCTGGATCGCCACGCCCTGGCGCTGCGTAGCGCCGGCGCGAAGGCGTGGAACATCTATTCCATATGTCTTGCGGATGTCGCCACCCTTGAGGAGCAGCGCGCCATCGAGCGTATCGACGAGGATTTCTCCCTGACCCGCAAAATCGCCCGGGCCAATATTCCTTCCGTCGATGACCTCCGCACCGCCCTTCTGCCGCTCTTGCCGATCCAAAGCCGCACCGGTTTCGGTACGGCGCATTATGAAGAATTGCTACGCGCCCGCCTCAAGGAATTAGCGCCCGCCGTGGTCGACGCCTTTATCGGTCCCGCCGCATCTTCCGATGTCGCACATATGCTGGAGACGGGAAAATGAAACTCACCTTTGTCGAATTCGCTGGGTTTCGTGGTTTCCGCGACAAGCTTCGCGTGGAGTTTGGCGCGGGCTTTGCGGTCATTTGCGGTCGCAACGGCGTCGGTAAGAGCACGCTGTTCGATGCAGTGGAATATGGCCTCACCGGCGCCATCGAAAAATATCGCGTCGAAAAGGTCGCCAAGGAAAGTATCGCGGACTATATCTGGTGGCGCGGTGATGTGCCTGCCGGGTCCTACTTCGTCCGCATCGGCTTTGCCGACGAGAATGGCAACGAACAGGTCATTACCCGCACCCGCGAAGGAGGTGTGGATACCGAACATTCCACTTTGCAATCGTTTCTCTGCCAGGGCGATGCCGTCCCGGACGACGCGCTGGGCCAGATGATGCGCACCTCCCTGATACGCGACGAACTCATCGCCGCGCTCAGCCTGGACCTCACCGAGACGGAGCGCTTCGAGCTGGTTCGTGCCGCGCTAGGTGCTGTCGGTGGACCAGACTATGCCGAAAAGGCTGGCGCGATTCAAAGCACCGTGGACGCGTCGCTTCGCCGGGCAAATCTGGCTTATGAAACCGCTCGCGAAGCCCTCAACGAGGCGAACACCTCACTGTCGCAGGCGCGAGACGCTGCCACCCGCACTGGCGACATTTCCACCGCGCTGGATCTTTTAAAGAAGACCGAGTCGGACCCGGTCCCTAACCTGCCTTTGGCGCAGCAGCTAGTTCGCGCCAGAGCGCTGCTCGCTCGAGATCGCCAGCGCCTTAACGGCTACGGCGAGGCGGCGTTGCAGTTGCGCGAGCTTAACGTCTACCGCCAAGAGATCGGCTTAGAGACGTTGACGGAGCGTATTCAGGCAGCACACGCCGCCCTGGAACTGGCTGTGTCGCGTCACAAAGAGGCGGAAGAGGCGTTCCTTAAGGCCGAGCAGCTTCTGGCCTCAGAGCAAGAGGCCGATGCCATGGCCACCGCCCTTGCCGGCCTAATAGAACACGGCGAGCATGTCGGGCTCGAGGGCGGTCACTGCCCGCTTTGTAACGCAGTTCGCAGCCGGGAAGAGTTCGAAGCCGGATTGAGCCATGCCCGCGCTCGCCTTTCCAGCATGGGCGGCCGAATGGACGATCTTGTCGCCGCACTGACAGCCGCGCAGAACGCACGCACTGCGGCCAACAAGGAGCGCCAGGTGCACGACCTGGAGCTTGTCGCCTTGGAGAACACGCTCGCGAACCTGCACGAACGGGAAGAACGCCACATCGAAATATTCGACCGGTATGGCCTTGAGCATGGCCTTGCGAATGACACTCAAGCCCTAGACGCCAAAATTGAGGCGGAACGCAGCCGGCTTTTGGATTATGAGCGCGCAATTCTCACGCTGGACGCGTCCACAGCTGTTCAACAGGTTCAGACCCTTGAAGAAAAAACCCGCCAGCTCCGCGCCGAAGTCGATCGCTCAGCCGACGTGTTGACCACTCAACAAGGTGCCGCCGCAAAGGCCAAAGCGCTGGAACGCGGGGTAAAACTGGCGGCCGGGGAAATTATCGACGAGCGTTTGTCCGCCATCAGTCCGCTTTTGAACGAACTGTACCAGCGCCTACGTCCGCACGCAGAATGGAAGAACATCGAATATGCCGTTCGGGGCGAGGTCCGTCGTTTCCTCAGCTTGCGCGTCGGCGACAACCTGAATCCCCAATTCGTCTTTTCAAGTGGTCAGCGCCGGACCGCGGGCTTGGCGTTCCTGTTGTCGGTCCATCTCGCACGCAACTGGTGCCGGTGGAACAGTTTGCTGCTTGATGATCCCGTTCAACATATCGACGACTACCGCGCCCTGAATCTCGTTGAGGTCTTAGCAGCGATCCGGCAATCCGGCCGCCAGGTCATTTGTGCGGTCGAAGATCAGTCGCTTGCCGATCTCTTGTGCCGCCGTCTGTCCGGCACTTCCGCTACAGGCACGCGCATCGACCTTGGTCATTTTAACGATGGAACTGTCGCGCAACAGCGTATCGTGGCACCGCTGCCGCGCGCGACATTGAAGTCAGCCAAGGTTGCGCTGGCCGCCGGTTAGAACCGCCGCGCATCTCGCCACGGTCGACTTAACCGTCCATGGCAGCCTTTGGCAGCGACTTTTGCGAACGGCGGGCGGCGGGCCAGGTGCGCGTCATGCAGTCAGCGCAGCGCCACACGTAGTCATGCAAATGCGGCACGCCAAACAGTGGAAAGTGTTAGCGGATCGGCGGGGCCCGAATAGCCCCCTTGGCGGGACGCAACCTAGGGTCTATATGCGTCGGTTGGTTCTATAATCACGAACTGAGCGACATTTTTTCACTGCCGTCCACGGCGTGGCCGGGCCCGCGTATGAGTTCTCGACAATCCATTTATTTCAGCGAGGTGCCGCAGCGCATCCGTAGGTGATTGAATGTGGCACGATAACGAAACAGAGCGCGACTTCCTCAATTTTAGCGGCGTCTCCAATACCGTAGCGGAGATGATCGGCCAGGCAGAAGGACGGCCGATCTCCATCGGCGTGTCTGGCACTTGGGGCATCGGTAAATCGTCGATGATAAAGCTGATCCGACGCGAGCTGGAGAAACGCAAGGCGCCACCTAAATTCATATTCGTGGAATTTAATGCATGGTTATACCAAGGCTATGACGATGCCCGCGCCGCGTTGATGGATGTGATTGCCGAGCGGCTTAACGAAGAAGCTCAGGCTCAGAAAACGGGCATCGACAAAGCGCAAGAGCTTCTCAGCCGGATCAATTGGCTACGCATCGCCAAGCTCACAGTCGGTTCGGCAGCGGCAATGGCTGCCGGCCTGGGACCGGTGGGCCTGCTAGGCACGGCTGCCGCAGTTGGCGCGCACATGTTCAGCGGGCAGGGTACGCAAAAGGATGCTGAGAGCGCCGACAAAACCGTTTCCGAAATTGCGGCCCAAGCTAAGGGCTGGATAAAACCGAAGGCCGAACTTTCGCCGCCGAAGGAAATCCACGCGCTAAGGCAGCTATTCGAAGAAACTTTGCAAGAGCTTGGCGTGACGCTGGTTGTCCTGATCGACGATCTTGACCGCTGCTTGCCGCAGACAACGATTTCCACGCTTGAAGCAATTCGCCTTTTTCTCTTTCTGCAGAACACAGCATTCGTCATCGCTGCTGACAACGATATGATTAAGCACGCTGTTCGTCAGCATTTCGCCGGTGTCGATGAGGCGTTGGTGACGAGCTATTTCGACAAACTCATTCAAGTCCCGATCCGGGTGCCTCCGCTCGGCACCCAGGAAGTCCGCGCATACCTCATATTGCTCTACGTCGAAAACTGCGATCTGGAACCCGCAGTGAAAGAGGTTTTACGCAACAGCGTCCTGAAACAGTTGTCCGAGACTTGGAAAGGCAAGCGCGTCGATCGTACATTCATGGGAACACTTGGCGTCACCTATTCAGCTGATCTTGTAGCTAAATTCGACGCCGCGGACCGTTTGGCGCCCATCATGACCACGGCGACACAGATCGCCGGCAATCCACGCTTGATTAAGCGGTTCCTGAATGCGCTTTCAATCCGCATGGCGATCTCGACCGCCCACAGTGTCGGTGTCGATGAAGAAGTTCTGGCAAAGATGCTGCTGTTTGAGCGTTGCGGCGAAGCTGCGGCCTACGATGCTTTGGTGAAGGCCGTTAATCAGAATGAGGACGGCAAGCCAGCTTTCCTGGGCGCGTGGGAAGATGCCGTAGCTGCCGGGGAAGAGTTGAAACTTACCCAGCCTTGGGATTCAGATTTCGTGCGAGAATGGCTGGCCCTTTCGCCTCCGCTAGCGAATCAGGATCTGCGTGGTGTCTTTTACGTTAGTCGCGAGCACCGCCCCGTTGTCACGCCGGAAGATCGACTTTCTTCGACCGCGGCGGAGCTTTTGGGCGCGCTGATCGCCCAACCAGATATGGCAAAGGCGCTGAAGACTAAGTTGAAAGTCCTTCCCCACGCGGAGCTCGAGATCATGCTGGACCGACTGTTACGGCGTGCCCAGCAAGAACAGGAATGGGGAACGCCACCTATCCTGGAAGCATGCCTAGCTTTAGCAAGCGGCGATGCCGCACTTGGAAGTCGAGTGGCTGGATTTCTACGGCAGCGGCCACCCGCCCAGATCAAACCCGGCTTGATCCCGAAAATTGCCGCCGAGCCGTGGGCGAAAGAACTCTTCGATTACTGGAAGACCGCGATAGTTGGGCAGCCAGTTAAGAAGGCAATTGCTGCGAGCGAGAAAAATGGGAACGTCTAGGTCAAGCGGGGGCTCGCCCGGCAACGTGCCGATGGTTCCCCCGTGGACACCGGATCCAGCTGCCCCTGCCGTACCAGCTGCAGGTGGCGGCGATGATTCAAGCCCTACGGATGAGGGAGGAGCTCCCGAGACGCCCACAGGTTCACCTGCTGCTCCGCCACCTGCTCCAACGCCGCTTGCTCCAGTACCAATTGCGCCGGCTGGTCGATTCGTCGGTGCGCGGCTGAACCTCGGTAAATTTGCCGGGAGCGGCGACAAAAGAGAGATGCAGCGCGGTGTCGGCCATTATACCCGTAAGGGATTAGGCGGCGCCGTTACTGCTGCCAGGCGCATGGGCGGCGCGAGTGTAACGGCCGGGGGCCTCTATAACGCCCTGACCGATCTTGCGGGTGGGGACACGGCTGCAGACGGCCGGCTAGATCGGAACGTGCTTCAGGGCACCACTGCCGGACAGGTGATAGCAGCCATTGTGGAGGCCGTAAGTCCGGTCGATGGAACGCAGGATGTGGAGGCAAGTCGCGATGCCATCCAAGATTCTCTCTCTCAATTGCTGACAGATTTTCCTGACGCCGATCTACTCGCCTTAACGAACGAGCAACGCTGGCTTGTCGTCGAAGGATATCTCGCGTGCGACATTTACAATCGGATTATGTTGGACGTGGGTAAAGCTATTCAAGAGAAAGCACCCACGTCTACAGTTGCCCTACAGCGACTCAAAGACGTCAAGGACTATGTGCGCGAAACTGTTTCAGCGCGGCTGAATAAGCTGCACGCCAAAGGCGCAGAGGTTACGCAGAAGAGAATGGGCGAGATTATTCGTGCGACAGTTACGGAGACCTTCGAAGTTTTCGAAAGTTACGCCGAATGAAAATCGCGGCCGCGCCTCTCGACTTTGGATTCGATGACGGCGAAGCCGCTGCGGATCTCGAAGTTATTCTGTACGGCCATCCCGATGTGCCTCGGCGGGCAGGAATCGGCTCTCGCATCCCGGACATTATTCGGCGCAGGAAATGGCGGCCAACTTATCGCGCTTGGGACTTTCTTTCTATCGCCCTTGCGGTCGAGGCTGTCGATGTGAGCGTTGCGCGAGGCGGCAGCACCGATGGCTGGACTCGCCAGCTTGACCTCACAATTTCGGTTATCGATCCGGATTTTTGGACGACCCAGGCAAGCAGCATCAACAAAATACTTCGCTTTCTGACGACGGACATATGGAACGTGTCTTTTCAGCCAGGTGGATTGAAGCCTCCGCCGCCTGCGAAGGTCACCTATCCGCAGGAAGATAGTGTGTCGTTGCTTTCTGGTGGATTAGACAGCCTTGTCGGTGGAATCGATCTTACCAAAAGTGGCCGGAAACCACTTTTCGTCAGCCAGGTCTCCAATGGCGACAAAGATAAGCAGACTTACTTTGCCAAAATGTTGGGCGGCGCGCACTTTCAACTCAACCATGTGGCGGATTCCCCAGAAGGTAGCGAAAGGTCTCAGCGCGCGCGGTCTATCGTCTTCTTTGCGTATGGGGTGCTGGCTGCGACCAGCTTTCTCAACTACGCCAAGGGCACCACGATTCCTCTCTATGTTTGCGAAAATGGACTCATTTCGATCAACCCGTCGTTGACACCTATGCGTCTCGGCAGCCTTAGCACGAGAACTACACACCCAGTTTACCTATCTGGGATTCAGGAAGTCCTGCAAAATGCTGGTATCGACGTTACCATCAGCAACCCTTATCAGTTCCTCACAAAGGGCGAGATGCTCAAGAATTGTACGGACCAGTCGATGCTCCTAAAGTTGGCGTCGCAGTCGACAAGTTGCGGGCGGTTTGCTCGCAATGGCTTTAAGCATTGCGGTCGATGCGTACCTTGCATTATCAGGCGAGCTTCATTCCACGCCTGGGGTCAGAACGATTTGACCATTTACCGCCACAAGGATCTCGGCAAGGATGATAAAAATCATGCCGGATTTGATGATGTCCGAGCACTGCGAATGGCTGGTGAAATCGCTGCTTCTAAGCAATATGATGGTTGGGTGGGCGCGAGCCTCGCATCGTCGCTCTTAGGTGATCCGGCCCCTTATAAAGCTACTGTCTCCCGCGGATTGTTGGAAGTGAAGTCGTTTTTGGTTGCGTCAGGCGTGAAGTGATCGATTTTCACTGCCATTTAGATTTGTACCCCGATCCAAGCAACGTTGCCGACCAGTGCGTGGCTGAGGGTGTTCATGTGCTTGCCGTCACGACAGCGCCGTCCGCTTGGCGGACTTCGCGAGAGCTTTTGGAGCGCAAAGGACGCATTCGAGTGGCCTTGGGGCTGCACCCCCAAATTGCGCACCTTAGGGCCGCGGAGACTGCCATATTTGAGGCTGAGGTCGGCGGCACGGGGTATGTTGGCGAAATTGGGCTTGATGGAGGTCCAGAATATTCGGACCACCGTGCCGTCCAAGCTAAGGTTTTCGCAACTCTGCTCACGGCGTGCGCACAAGCCGGCGGCAAGATTATGTCTCTCCACTCCAGACACGCTGCGAGCGCCGTCATGGACGCACTTGAGGCACAACCCAAAGCTGGCACAGCCGTCTTACATTGGTTTACTGGAAATGCCGACGAATTGAGCCGCGCCGTTGGTCTTGATTGTTGGTACAGCGTGGGCCCGGCGATGCTAATGTCGAAGAAGGGCCAAACGCTAGCCAGCCGTATGCCGCGTGACCGTGTTCTCACCGAGACCGACGGGCCGTTCACGAAAATTCAGAACGAGACTTTATTTCCTTGGCACGCCCAAGTAGCGGTCGACGACTTAAGCCGCATCTGGAATGTTCCGGTTGTCGAAGCCGAAGCCCAATTGAAGTCGAATTTGCGGGCCTTGGTTGAGCGCCATAAGTAGCGTCCATAGTTGGCGTTAAGGCGCCGTCCGGTTTTGCGTAGCTCCCGGCGCGCGAAGATCAATGATTTGCGCAAGTTATTGATGGCGTCACTGCTCGGTAAAATTGTTCAATTCGCGCTAGACTTCTCCCGCAGCGAATCGCGAGAGAGACCAAGCTTTTGGCGTTTGGAGCAAAGAAATCTGGCAGCAGCTTCAAGACAAAGTCGAAGCCGCGGGCTTTGGCGCCCTCAACCGGTCGCCACGACCATGAATATCACGTCGTCTGGGACGAAACGGCCAAGATGTGGAATGTAAAAAAAGACGATGACGCGACTGAACTATCGGCGCGCCAGCAGGGCGCCGCGATCGATCTCGCAATCCAAGAAGCACAAAAAGACAGCGCCATGAGGCTGGACGTGATCGTGTGCGTTCAGCAGGACGATGGCACCTTCACGACCGTATGGGCGCCTTAGCGTTTGTGGCCGACATTTGTAGAACTGCGCGATTTCAGCCAATCTTCGACTATTTTAGGACCCTTTGAGAGGTTGCAGGGCCCACAGGCAGTGACAATGTTGTCTAGAGCGTTCGATCCTCCTTGGGCGACCGAAATTCGATGGTCTGCGTGCAAGTCATCCGAGCTTCCGCAATAGACGCAGGTGTAGCCGTCCCGTGCCAAGACAAGTGTCCGCAAGATCTGCCATTCGAACGGCGGAAGGCGTCGGCCGTCATAGGCCTTGATCGCTTCATTCCAGCGGTGAACCCCCGCCAAGGCAATTTCCAGCGGCTGCAGCAATGGTGAATGGATAAAGCGCCAGTCGCCTCGTGAGAGTCCCGATTGCTTGCGCAGCCACCTCGTCTTAATAGCCAATGGTCTTTGGAGCCATAGCTGCAACAAAAGGTTCTGGAAGACGGCATGCTGATCGGCCGTGAGGTCCATCGTGTCGCTGACATAATCGCCGAAATAAAGACGCGTGAGATCGAGGGTCAGGACACCCATTTAACGAAAATTCCACGGCTTGAGTTTGAGCGTATCGATGTGTAGGTCGGGCACATAGATGTCGCGAACCTTTCGTGGTGGACGGCTTCTGGAATCGGTCCCACTACCGCCATGGTGGAATTCATCCCCTCGGCCATGCGGAAGTTGGAATTGTTCTTCCGTTTCGCCAATGCCGGCGAGATGATCCGACAAATCGACTAGCTTGTCGGCCACAATGTGAACGACCATGCCTTCCCGCTGAACCCGACCTTCTACGGTCAGCATGTGCGCGCTATGGACGACCTGGCGTTGCTTTTCATACAGGCTGGGCCATATCACCAGATTGGCCGTTCCGGTCTCATCCTCGATTGTGATGAACATTACGCCCTTGGCCGATCCGGGTCGTTGCCGAACCAGCACTAGGCCAGCGACCGTCACCCTCCTCCGATCCGGCGTTACGGTAGCGTCCGCGCAAGTCATGATCTTCTTGGCGGCCAACTCTGGCCGGAGGAATGACACGGGATGCGCACGCAGCGTCAGCCCGATATGCGCGTAATCCTCGATCACTTCATGGCCGGCAGTCATCGCTTTGAGACGCACCGCCACTTCATTGACCTCCGGTACTGGTTGTTCGTCCTGCCTGCTTGCAAACAGCTGCAACGGGTTATCGCGCAGCGCCTTGATGGCCCATAACGCTTCGCGCCGGGCTACTCCCATCGACGGATAAAAGGCGTCTGCTTCGGCGAGGCGGACGAGAGACGAGACCTGCACAGCGCAGCGGCGCCAGGTATCTTCAACGTCGGAAAATGGTACTTCTGCCCGCGCGGCCGCCAATTTCGCGCCGTCTTCATTCTTGAGCCCGGACACCAGCCGAAATCCCAGCCGCACGGCAAACCGGCCGTCCACATCGGTCGGCTCCAAGGTGCAGTCCCAGCGCGAGGCGTTGATGTCGACGGGGTGAACTTCAACGCCATGATCAATGGCGTCCCGCACGATCTGGGCTGGCGCATAAAAGCCCATTGGCTGGGCGTTCAGCAGACCCACGCAAAATACATCGGGATGCCAGCATTTGAGCCAGGAGGAGGCATAGGCGATCAGCGCAAAGCTGGCGGCATGGCTTTCCGGAAAACCGTACGAGCCGAAGCCTTCCAACTGGCTGAAGGTCTTGCGGGCGAACTCTTCGTCATAACCGCGCTCCATCATGCCGGCGACCAGTTTCTCGCCGAAGGCCGAGACGCCGCCCGTGAACTTGAACGTCGCCATGGCACGGCGCAGCTGATCGGCTTCACCGGGCGTGAAGCCGGCGCATTCAATGGCGACGCGCATGGCCTGTTCCTGGAACAGCGGCACGCCGAGCGTCTTGCCCAGCACCTTTTCCAGTTCCGGCTTGGGATAGACGACTTCTTCCTTGCCTTCCCGACGGCGCAGATACGGGTGCACCATATCGCCCTGGATGGGACCAGGCCGGACGATGGCGACTTCGATCACCAGGTCATAGAAGGTGCGCGGCTTGAGCCGTGGCAGCATTGCCATTTGCGCCCGGCTTTCGATCTGGAACGTCCCCAGCGTGTCCGCCTTGCGGATCATCGCGTAGGTACGCGGGTCTTCTGACGGGATGGTGGCGAGATCGAGATTTATGCCCTTGTGCTCCCGCAGAAGGTTGAACCCTTTTTGCATACAGGTCAGCATTCCCAGCGCCAGAACGTCGACCTTCATGAACTTCAGGGCATCGATATCGTCCTTGTCCCATTCGATCACTTGGCGATCCTCCATCGCCGCCGGCTCGATGGGGACCAGATCGTCCAACCGTTCTTCGGTCAGCACGAAGCCGCCGGGATGCTGGGACAGATGGCGCGGCGCTCCGATCAATTGCCGCGCCAGCTCCATCGTCAGTTTCAGCCGGTGGTCCGACAGGTTGAGGTTCAGCTCTTGTGCGTGCTTCGGCTCAACGCCCTCCTCCGACCAGCCCCAGACTTGACTGGAGAGCATCTTGATCATGTCTTCCGGCAGCCCCATCGCCTTGGCCACGTCACGCAACGCGCCGCGGGCGCGATAGCGGATGACGGTGGAACAGAGGGCCGACCGGTGGCGGCCATAGGTGTTGTAAACCCACTGGATCACCTCTTCTCGCCGTTCATGCTCGAAATCGACGTCGATATCGGGCGGCTCCTTACGTTCCTGACTGACGAACCGTTCGAACAGCAGGTCGTTGCGTTCAGGGTCGATAGAAGTGATGCCCAGTACGTAACACACGGCGGAATTGGCGGCAGAGCCGCGGCCCTGACAGAGAATTCCTTGGCTTCTGGCAAAGCGGACAATCGAGTGAACCGTCAGAAAGTATGGCGCGTAACCCAAGCTCTCGATCAGCGTCAGTTCGTGCCTCAGCGTCTTTTCAACACTGTCAGGCAGACCTTCGGGATAGCGCAGACCGGTGCCTTCCCATGTCAGCTTCTCCAAAGCCGCTTGCGGCGTTAGCCCCGGAATGCAGACTTCGTGCGGATATTGATAGGCCAGCTCGCTCAGCGAGAAGCGCAATTGTTCCGCAATGGCCGCGCTCCGCGCGACGGCATCCGGCCATAACCGGAACAGGCGCGCGATTTCCGCCGGCGCCTTCAGATAACGGTCGGCATGTCGCTCCAACTTGAACCCGGCAGTATCAATCGTGCAGCCCTCCCGGACGCAGGTTACGACATTCTGTAAGATGCGCCGGCCGGGTTCATGGAACAGCACGTCGTTCGTCACGACCGGCAACACGCCGAACTCGGCGGCCATTTGCGCCACCTGATGCAGACGCAGGGCATCGCCCGGGCGACGCCGCAGTGTCAGGGCGCAATAGCCGTCCTCAGGCCAAATGGTTTTGAGGCGCTTGAGCCGTGTGCGCAGGGCGGCGTTTGGCCTGTCGGGTACCAAAATAGCGATCAACCCTTCCGCCCAATTTTCTACGTCTTCCCACGTCAGATCGCACTTCGCCTTGCCAGCCCGCCCTTTGCCGACACTCAGGAGCCTGCACAACCGGGCGTAAGCAGGGCGGTCCTTAGGATAAACCAGCAGTTCGCTACCATCCCGCAGACGCAACCGGCATCCCACAATCAGCCGGACCCCCCTGGTGCGCGCCGCTTCATGCGCGCGCACGATGCCCGACAATGAGTTCAGATCCGTGACCGCGAGCGCTTCCATGCCCAGCATGGCGGCGGTGGCGAATAGCTCCTCCGCCGACGAAACGCCGCGCAGGAACGAGAAATGGGAGGCGCATTGCAGTTCGACATAGGGACTCATGCGAACACGCCATGCAGGAACCATCGCTGCGAACCGGTATTGGCGTCTTCGCCGTCTCCGGCGCGATACAGCCAATATCGTTCACCGGAATCGTCTTCGACCTGGAAGTAATCGCGCACGGCATGACGCTCGGTGTCGGATCTCCACCATTCGCCAAACACCCGTTCAGGGCCATCGGCGCGGGCAACGCGTCGCCGCAGGCCGCGCCAGGTGAAAGCCGCGGGCGGATGGTCAGGCAGAAGGGCAACCGTTTCGATCTGCTCTGGCGGATCCAGCAGACGCGATGGCCGTGGCCAATGCGGCGGCCAGCTTGCCCCGGTTGCGGGCGCCAGAGGCGTGACCCTGCGGATGGCGCGCTCCGGAAAATCGCTTTCCACCGGCGCCAACCGGTAAAGCTGGCTTTCGCCAATGCGGTTCGAGAGCGTGTCGATTAGGCCGGATACATCCTTGGCCTCCGGCTCGCCCAGGCCAGATACGGACGCGCGATAAACCAGCGGCTCCGCAATCAGCGCTGTCAGGGTCATCGTCTCGATCCCAAAACCGGGATCGATGGTGTCGATCTTGTCCGTGAGCAGCTTGGTCAGCCGTTTCACGTCGCGTATTGGCCGTGATGTGCCAACGCGCACCGCCTGAATGTGATTGTCGACGCGAAAGCAGATCAAATCGAGTTTGCGCGCGCCCAGTCCTTTCACCTCTAACACCGCCGCCAATTGCTCGACCAGCACGCCGACATATCGGGCGATGGTCTCGGCCGCGCCGATGGGTTCAGCAAAATTGCGCCGCACATGCGGTGTTTCAGGTGGGATGATCGGATCGAATGGCTCGCTGACCCGGCCATAGGCCTGGTCCAGCCGCAAACCGATGGGCGGCCCGAAGCGCAGAGCGAGCGGCGCACGCGGGGTCGCGTTCAATTCACCGATGCGTTCGAAACCCAGCTTCTTGAGCGCCGCCACGATCTCCGACGGCAACCGCAGCGCCGCGACCGGCAGCAAATCCAACGCTTCTGCGATTTTGACGCCGTCCAGCATAAAGGTCGGGTTCGCGACGCAGTGCGACAGCGCATAAGCCGCGCCATAGGTCGGCGCCACAGCGATTCGCGCGCCGCAGCCCACTGCCGCGAGCTTGCGCACCATTTCCTTGAGCATGTCGGCTTCGCCGCCAAAGAGATGCGCGACGCCGGTTATGTCCAAGACCATCCCATCGGGATATTGGACCGTCACCAATGGTGAATAGTGCCGCTGCATCCATTCCGCGAGCTTTTCGAGCGCTTGCGCGTCGGCTTCCGGGTCAGCGTCGTGCATGACCAAACCTGCGATCAGCGCCTGCGCTTTGGTCGCGGGCATGCCCACTGCCAGACCGGCGCGGCGCGCCGCTTGATCGGCGTGCAAAATCGCGCGCCGCCGTCCTTCGCTGCCGATCAGAACGAGAGGCGTATCAAGCGACGGCGCTTTGGCGCCCATCGCCCGCCGCAGCCGGTCGGTGGACCAGCTTGGCAGGAATAGTGATGCGACCCTCTTCGTCACAGGCTTCGACCTCAAAATCTGCGCATTCCCCGGCGCGCGCCCGGATCAATTCCACCAGCCATCGCGGCCGCCCTACCCCTGGCACCGGCAGCGGTGACGAAGGCAGGGCCGTCACCCGCCAGCGGGTCGTACTCGCTGTCGGCTGTCCGAAATCCGCGGCCTCTGTCTGTCGTCGCCATCGGCGAATGGCGATACCGATCGTGCCGGTCGATTCCGCCGCCAGTTGCAGACGCCGCGAAGGCGTCATTGGCAGGCGCGCCACTTCCGCCACCACGCCGGCCAGGCCGCCATGGCGCAGACCCTCCTCAAAACAGGCAAGAATCCCCTTTTCCGATCCGGCCTCGGCATAGATCACCCGGTCGGGATGCAGCCCCGCCAAGGCCATTGCCGGCGCGAAGAGATCGCGCCGTGACAGACACCACAGAACCTGACCATGCGTGCGGGCCAGAATGCCGGCCGCAAACAGCGCGGCGGCGGCGCCGTCCAGCGCGCCATTGGCGCCCCCCGCTACTTCGTGCAGCGCCCCCAGCGCCAAACCGCCGCCGGGCAGCCGTTCGTCAATTTCTGGCACGCCGAAGGGCAAAAATCCGCGCGAGACCCGGTCTCCGGCCTCGATCCGGCGGATTTGTTCCCGAAGGGCGTCCATCTGGGTTGGCAAGGCAGTCATGGGGTGGATTTAGCCGGGCATCTAGGTTTATGTTCCCCTTTCGTTCTTTTTGGGGCTTGGAGTCAATGGTGGTCAAACCGATGTGGAAGGTCAGGCTGGCAATTTTCCAAGGAGTCGCTGGAGCTTGGCTGCGGGATATTTTTTCCTCGCCCAAAGCCAGAGCCGATCGTTACCGCCAGACCGTCGTCGAGGAAGCGTTCGAAACCTGGATGAATTACGGACAGGATTTTTCGAAGGCGATCGAGGATCGGATTGCCGCTGCCAAAAACCGGGGTGCCCATAATCTGGTCCGGTTCTGGCAGGACGTCTTTACGTCGGCACACGACTTCGACGCTGATCCCCAAAATCGGCGGAAGCGTGTTGCTATGACGTTCGTAGACTCTTCGGAAGAAGCGCCTAGGCGCCCAATCGTTCGAGCGGAACGCGCATTGTGATCGTCAGGGTCCGGTTGGACCAGTCTCGATCTAACTTCGCCGACAAAGAGCGCGTCGTCGCGTCGACCAGGAAGCTGCCAAATCCCGTGGTGTCCGGGGCCACAAGGTCGACCGGCAGATTTTCCTCACACCATTTTAGCGCAAGAGCAGCGTCGGACACGGTCCAAGACACCCGTAGCCGGCCGCCCGCATAAGCGAGCGCCCCATACTTAACCGCGTTGGTTGCAAACTCATGCAGAAGCAGAGCAAACGAGGTCGACGCTCCCGGGCCGCATGCGATTTGTGGGCCTTCGATGATCACCTCATGCGCAGCGGACTCGTAAGGCGCGAGGATCGTGCGCGTCAGATCGCCCAAGTTCGTGCCAGTGCTGGCCCCATTTCGAGGTAGGATAAGTTCGTGCGCGCGAGATAGCGCGGAAAGTCGCGCCTGAACCGTGGTCGTCAGATCTTTGACGTTGGTGGCCGAACGGCTGCTCAGGGCAAGAACGCCGCTTGCCACTGCGAATAGATTCTTTATCCGGTGGTTCATCTCGCGCAGCAGAAGCTCTTGCCGCTCCTGGCTGCTACGAAGGTCTGTGATGTCACGCGCGATCTTCGACGCTCCGACAATGCGGCCATCCCGATCGCGAACCGGCGATATCGTCAGGGAAACGTGAAACTTGGTCCCATCCTTGCGCTGGCGGATCGTCTCGAAGCGGTCAATACGTTCCCCTTTGGCGATCCGCGAAAGGATGACAGGTTCTTGGTCATGAAATTCCGTGGGAATGACAGTGGTAATCGACTTACCAATCATCTCTTCGGCGGTATAGCCAAAGATGCGCTCGGCGCCGCCGTTCCAGCTTCGGACAATGCCGTTCAGATCCTTGCTGATGATGCCATCGTCGGAGGATTCCACAATCGCCGCCAGCCGTTGTGCCGCTTCAATTTCAGCGCTGCTGGTTTCGAACGTTCCGTGCGGATGACTTTGGCTCAAGGTAATTCCGAATTCGATGTTTGAAATGGTTATGTGCCAGATATGGCACAAAGTGGCGCAGATTTCCGCAATCTGTAAAGTACATTTCCGCACTGCGGAACTGGTCGGCGACGTAACCATTCTATTGAGCCAGCACTCTTTGGCTGTTTTGCGGCGTATTGGAGCGTTTTTAACGATGGTAAATAAGGCGGTCGTCCTAATCGTCGACGACGAACCGATTTTGCGCATGTCGGGGGCGGCGATGGTGGAAGACGCTGGGTTTGAGCCCATCGAAGCCAGCCATGCGGACGAGGCGATTCAAATCCTGGAGAGCCGGAATGACGTTAGGCTGCTTCTGACCGATATCGACATGCCAAACGGCTCCCTAAATGGGTTGAAACTGGCGGCGGCGGTGCGGCGGCGCTGGCCGCCGATTGCCATCATCATCGTTTCGGGGCACCAGGTGCCGACCGGGGAGGAACTTCCCGAGGGCAGCACCTTTTATGCCAAGCCCTATCCGGAAGCCGTCGTCATCGCGAAAATGCAGAGTCTGCTTCGCGCCGCATAGTTTCCGGGACGCCCGTTGGCCGGGACGGTGCCCGCGCGCGCCCCAAAAAATTGCAAGACAGCAAAAAAATTCTGCCTCCCCCCTTGAAACTTTCTTGGCCAAAAATAGCTCATTTTTGCCAGGTGCTAGTGGCCTGGCGGGGCCTGAATAGACCCCTCGTACCCGTGTTGCTCAAAGGAGGATGTGGTTATGAGGCACACGTTTGATATGACACCGTTTACCCGCTCGGGCATCGGCTTCGAGCGTCTTCTCCACCAGTTGGACGCGATCAGCCAACCGGAGCCCGACGATAACTACCCGCCCTATAACATCGAAAAGGCCGGCGAGGACCATTATCGCGTCGCCTTGGCCGTGGCGGGTTTCGCGGACGGCGATCTGTCCATCACGGCCGAAGGCAATGTCCTTACGGTCTCAGGCAAGCGGACTGAAACCGAAAAGTCGGAAGGCCTGCTGTACCGCGGAATCGCAAGCCGGTCCTTTATCCGACGCTTCAGTCTGGCAGAGCATGTGGTCGTCAAGGACGCACAGCTTGCCAACGGTCTTCTGACGATCGACCTGGAGCGCCAGGTGCCTGAAGCGATGAAGCCGCGCCGTATCCCCATCGGCGGCGGGCAAACCGCACTGTCGGATTCCCGGAAGGCTGCCTAATAGGCAAACGCAGCGGGCGCCCCAGCGGTGTCCGCTGCGTTTTTGCGACTAGGAGACAGCAATGAACAGTTTCTGCGAAGGCGTTCCGCGCCCTGATGGTTATCTTTCCCTGATTATGCAGGACTACGCGCATCCGCGCGAAGTCCTAAACGATGATAGGTTGGATGCCGAGGATCAGCGGTCGATCCTGTGCTTTTGGGCTTCAGATGCGTGCGCGGTGGAATCGCGTCCCGGCTTTCGCTGGTTGCCGGGCACACCTGGGCCGATTTCCTTCGATCATGTGATTGCGGCTTTACAGGCGCTTGATCAATCACAGCGCGGGCGCGAACCGCGCCGGTCTCCTCCGCGCCCGCTGCGTGGCGTGCATGCCGAAGCCTAGAGCTTCGGCATGCACGTTCCTCTGCAGTTGTGGTCAGCCTTCTTCACCTTGCTGGCCACCATTGGCCCTGTCGAAACCGCTGCGGTGTTCGCCAGCTTAACCAGCGGGATTCACCGGGCGCACCGCACCAGCCTCGCGGTCCGCGCCACCCTTGTAGCGTTTTGTCTTTTGCTGGTCTTCGCCTTGGCAGGAAACCTTTTCCTGGTGCTGCTGCATGTCTCGTTGTCAGCCTTTCAGATCGCGGGCGGCATCCTGCTTTTCTTGCAAGCGCTCACACTGACCTTCTCGAGGTCGGGCCTTTCCTCCATAAGCGAGGGCGAGCACCGCGAAGCCGAAAGGCCGGGCGATATCGCGGTCTTTCCGCTGGCCTTCCCCATTATCGCTGGCCCCGGCAGCCTCTCGGCCGTTGTCCTGCTCATGGGGAGGATCGATGGCTGGTTCAATAGCCTGGCCATCATCGGCATGCTGACCCTATGCCTGATCTTGACCTTCATTACGATGCTGACCGCAGACCGACTGCTCGAGCGGCTGGGCAAAACCGGCGCCGACGTTGTCGGCCGCATATCGGGCGTTCTCCTGGCAGCACTTGCGGTCCAATTCGTCTTGGACGGGATGCGTGCCGCGCTTTGATCTTCACCGATATGCAAGGAAACGCACACCGGCATCGTTTGTGGAAACCTTGCCGCACCATCGGCGTTTTTCCGATCGGAGGGTCAATTCTCTATGGAGGCTTTGATGAAGACCATCATGAAGGCCGCCGCCGGGGCTCTGCTGGCAGGTGGCATTGGCGTTGCAACCATGACGCCCGCGCACGCGGCCGTACATGTGGGCATCGGGTTGCCAGGACCGGCTATTTATCCCGTCCCGTATTACGCGCCCCCGCCGTGTTATGCGTACGGCCCATATGCGTGCCCGCGACCGGTCTATTACGGTCCCGCATACTATCGCTATCGCTATTGGGGTCCGCATTGGTACGGCTGGCGTCCAATCCGCCACCGTTGGTAATTTAATGCAAGGGGCGGCCTTGCCGCCCCTTGCTAACCCAAGCCAGCAGTTGCACAGCAAATCCGGGCACTCCGCCAATGGAACCTTCTGAAAAACTAAGGGGTTTCCATCCCTGAGAATTTCGGCGGTCGCGGTATGCCCATAAGAGCTGCATTTTTCGATATTGACGGGACGCTGGTCGATTCCAACGAGTTCCATGTCATGGCTTGGGAGGAAGCGTTCCGCGATCACGGTCTCCTGGCAGATAAGGGCACGATACGCGGCCAGATCGGCAAAGGCGCAGATCAGCTCATACCGTCGCTATTTCCCGGGACAGCGCTGGATCGGCAAGAGGCAATCGCAGAGCGTCATGGCGAGATCTTCCGGCTGCGCTACCTGAAACAGGTAAAACCCTTCCCGCACGCCACGGACTTAGTCGAGATGGCGCACGCAAAGGGTATACGCGCAGTCCTGGCCTCCTCCGCAGAAAAGGCCGAGGTGGAGCACTACATTGAACTACTGAAGGTCGGCTCGATGCTGACTGGCTCCGTCTCCAAGGACGATGTCGCCAGCTCCAAACCAGCAGGTGACATCTTTGCCGCAGCGCTCGCCCAGGTTTTCCCGATGGCCGCCAGCGAGACTCTGGCGATCGGCGATACGCCTTATGACGTGGAATCTGCGCTTCGTTCTCAAATCAAGACCATCGCTTTGCGCTCCGGCGGCTTCTCAGGCGAGAGGCTGGCGGAGGCGGGGGCGCCGTATATTTATGCCAGTGTGAAAGAGTTGTTCGAGAATTTTGACCGCTCGCCTCTGCAAAACTGATCCGGCCCCATGAACAAAGAAGATCTCACATCGGCGTATCGCGATTACATCGCATGCCTGAACCGACAGGATTGGCAAAAGCTGTCCCGCTTCGTCCATAAAGATGTGCAGCGCAATGGTGAGAAGCTCGGTCTTGATGGGTACCGCGCCATGCTGGAGAAGAATTTCGGGGAGATACCGGACCTTTCTTTCAAGATCGACCTTCTGGTGTCGGACCCGCCTACCATCGCAAGCAGATTGCATTTCGACTGCACGCCAAAGGGTGAGTTGTTCGGCCTGCCCGTAAACGGCAGGAGAGTCTCGTTCACCGAGAACGTGTTTTACGTCTTTCGAGACGACAAAATTGAACTGGTTTGGTCAATCATCGACACAGCGGCGAGTGAGGCCCAGCTCAACGATTCCGACGTCCACGCAATGCAGCAACGTCATGTGTAACGACTACGCCCGCGAAATCGAAGCCGGCCGCGTCATTGCCGCCATGGAAGAGATGAAACACGTCCCGCCCTTCTCCTATACCGGCGGACGCATCCCGAACGACGCTGCGCCGACGCCGCACGTCAAAATCCGGGATCGCGGCCTCATCGTGCGTTTGCGGGAGGATCGTCTAGAGGGCGAAATGATGACCTGGGCCTGGTTGCAGGGCAAAAGGCCGGTCTTCAATTTCGTCTCGGAAGGCCGCGATTTTTCCAAGACCGATCGCTGTCTGATCCTGGCAACCAGCTTCTACGAGTATACCCCGCCGGAACAACAAAAGCCCAAGGTCAAACTCCAGGACCAGCATCAATTCACACTCAAGAACGAGGAATGGTTTTGGATCGCCGGCATCGTCAAGCAGGATTGCTTCTCCATGCTCACCGTGGACCCTGGTCCGGACATCGCTCCTTTTCACGACCGGCAGATCGTGGTCCTGCCGCCCGCACAAGGCATGGATTGGCTCACCTTATCTAATCCCGAAGTTCTGCAGCCGCTGCCCCGCGGCAGCCTCAAGCATCATCTGCTGCGAAAAAACGGCATTGCCCTCGCGTAGAACGCTGCTGATTCGTTGAGAACAGTTTGGGAACTGTTCGACTCCACAAATGTTGTGTTGACGGGAACCAATCGGGAGGCCGGTTATGGCAGCCAAAAAGAAAGCGAAAACCACCCGCGGCCGCGCTCAGGATCGCGCGCGCGTTGCCAGCGGGCAGAAGTACGAAGTCGCCTACGAGGCAAAGAAGACCGGCAAGAAGGCCTCGGCTGTGCGCAAGGCGGTCAAGAAAGTCGGCAACAGCCGCAAGAACGTCTCGAAGGCACTCCGTGGGCGCTGGTAAAGCAGCCGTGGCAAGGAAAGGCTGCTCGGAGCACGCCTATCATGTCGATCACAACGAATCCCAGGATCGCTGGGACATCGTAGACGATGAGGGCCGGGTGATTGGTCATTGCCACGACCAGGGCGAAGCTCTCGACCTCGCTATTCGCGAAGCCCAGCACACCCACAGCCGGGGCGATGACGTGGTGGTCTGCGTCGAACAGGAAGGCGGCCACTATGCCCTTGCCTGGTCGTCTCGTTAACGAGGCCGGTACGGTTTCCCGCGCCATCGGACCCGAATGCGCCTTTCCGCGTTTCCGATGCACAGGAGACCGCCATGGCGCTCAAGCCGTCGACCGCGAAGATCACCGATTTCGAGACCAGCTTCGACGCTGTGCCGGTGGCATCGGCGGAGGGCGAAGTAATCTGGGCAGATGTGCGGATCGATTATATCTTGGCTGGCCTCACCCCGACCGTGACTATTCGGGTGCCCGTGCCCTGGAATGAGCGGGACACGCCTGAGGAGCGGAAATCCAAAGCGTTGCGCTGCGCGCGGCACCTGATCGATCACGCCTGCCGTGCTGCGGGCGTGGGCGGCGCCGAAACGCAGGTCAATGAGGACCCGGTAGCGGAAGCGCTCGATGCCGTCACGCCCGGTGCGCTCGATGGAATCGCGCAGGAACTTGGCTTGGCCGCAGCGGCAGCCACGCCGCGCCGCCAGCGGGCAACGAAGGCGGACGCCTAGACCGCGAAGTCCAATTGGGCCGCGTCCGTACGCTCAAAGTTCGAAACAGATACCCCTACCAATCGAATACCCTTTTGGGTGGGAAGAACGCTTCGGATAAGCCCAAGACTCATCTCGTGAAGTATGGCTTGCGACGATACCGGTGCGGTCAGACTGCGGCTCCGGGTAGCCTGTTGAAAATCCGCGAACTTGATTTTGACGGTAACGGTACGGCCGAACGCGTTCGCCTTGTGGCACCAGGTCCATACTTCGTCGGCCTGTCCCAACACCTCACGTTCAATGGTGGCGGAATCCGTGAGGTCTTCGGCGAACGTTGTTTCGGAGCCCGAAGATTTTCGTTCGCGATCAGCCCGCACGGGCCGGTCGTCCTCCCCGCGCGAGATCGCAAAGTACCAAGAGCCCGACTTGCCAAAATGCTGGGTGAGGAATTCCACTGATTTGGTGCGCAGATCGGCGCCCGTCTGGATTCCCAGCCGGTTCATCTTGTTCGCGGTGACCGGGCCGATACCGTGAAACTTCCCGACGGGAAGATTCTCGACAAACGTCACGCCTTTGTCCGGCGTAATGACGAACTGGCCGTTGGGTTTGCGGTAATCCGAGGCCAGCTTCGCGAGAAACTTGTTATAGGAAATACCCGCGGAGGCGGTCAGCCCCGTTACCTCGAAGATCCGACGGCGCATCTCTGCCGCCGTCGCCGCCGCCGTGGGCAGCCCGCGCAAATTCTCCGTCACGTCGAGATAGGCCTCATCCAACGACAGCGGTTCAATTAAAGGCGTGTAATCGGCGAAGATTTCCCGGATTTGCAGCGACACGGCACGGTAGACGTCGAAGCGCGGCGGCCTGAAAATCAGTTCAGGACATTGGCGCTGCGCCGTGATGGACGGCATGGCGCTACGCACCCCAAATTTGCGCGCCTCATAACTGGCGGCCGCGACCACGCCGCGTTTGGCGGCATGGCCGACCGCGATTGGCTTGCCGCGTAGCGCCGGATCATCTCGCTGCTCCACGGACGCATAAAAGGCGTCCATATCGATATGGATGATCTTGCGCGTCATGCGTCCTGAGGGCTGGGAATGGCAGCTTTTTGAGGTGGAAGTCGCCCAAATTCGGTGTAGAACAATACAGGAACATCGGGACCCGTTCAATGGCCAGCCGTGCCGGTAGTGCAGACCTTCCCCTCCACGGCGGCCGCGTGCCGCCATGGCTGGCGGAGCGCATGGCCAAGCTGGGCGCGGTTATCAGCCAGGCGATTGTCCATCATTACGGCCGCGACGAACTCTTGTCGCGCCTTTCGCAGCCATTCTGGTTTCAGTCGTTTGGCGCCGTGATGGGCATGGATTGGCATTCCTCCGGCATCACGACCAGCGTGTTGGGCGCCCTCAAGCGGGGACTTGGCCCCCTGGAAAATGAACTCGGCATCTATGTGTGCGGCGGGCGCGGCAAGCACTCCCGCAAAACACCCGACGAACTTCTGCGGGTGGGAGACCGAACAGGGGTCGATGGCGCGGCTCTTGGCAAGGCCAGCCGCTTGGTTGCAAAGGTAGACAGCGCCGCGGTGCAGGATGGCTTTGATCTCTATTTGCACGGCTTTATCGTAGCGGCTGACGGCAAATGGACCGTGGTCCAGCAAGGAATGAGCGATGCACGCGGGACAGCCCGCCGCTATCATTGGCTTTCCGAAGGCCTGACCAGCTTCGTGGATGCGCCACATATCGCCATCGACGGCAAAGCCCAAGGTTCGATCATCAACCTCACCGACCGGCAAGCTGAAGCCTCACGGCAGGGCCAGATCAGCCTCCTGGCGGACATGGGCCCGGACGGTATCGCGCGCGAATGGATGAAGCTCCAACCCGCGCGTCCACTGCCCGCGCAGCAGTCCCTTCAACTTCTTCCGCATCTGGAGATGCCCGCTCATCATGACGTGCGCGGCTCCGATGTCATCGTGCGCCGCCTGCACGGCAATCTTGCCGCCGCCGCGGAAAACGGTCCGAAGGACTTTGCCGAACTGCTGCTGACCCCCAAGGTCGGTGCCCGCACCGTGCAGGCTTTGGCGCTTGTCGCCGAAGTCGTACATGGCGCCCCGTGCCGCTTCAGTGATCCTGCTCGCTATTCCTTCGCCCATGGCGGCAAGGACCGGCATCCTTTCCCCGTTCCGACGCGTGTTTACGACGAGACCATTCGCGTCTTGAAAACTGCCGTCCAGAGCGCAAAGCTCGGCCGCGAAGAAGAGTTGGCCGCGATCAAACGGCTGGACGACCAGTCGCGTCGCCTGGAACGAGCGGCGAAGGTTCCATCACTGGGCAAACTCATCGCTGAGGAATTTGACCGCTCCAGCGATTTGGGCGGGCGCAGCGTGTTCGGATGGGAGCGACCGGCCCCGCTCAAAATAGCAACTTGAACGGCTAGCGTTTGGATTTTGCTTTCGGCAGTTTGCTGACGGAGGCGGAAACCCCAGCCTTTCTGGTGGCAGGCCGGCTACCGCCGCCTGCCAAGCTCCTCTTCAAGGCGGCCATGAGATCGACAACGTTGGTCGTGTCTTCCGGCTCTTCCACACGCGTAATCTTGTGACCGCGCTTTTTTTCTTCGATGAGGGCGCGCAGCGCGTCTTCATAGCGGTCGGTAAACTGTTCGGGATCGAACTCACCTTCTTTTTGTTCAATGATCTTCTGCGCGATGACGATCATCTCTTTGTCAGGTTTGCCGGTCGGTATGCCTTCCAAAGCTTCGGCCACATTCACCACCTCATCGCGGGTGCGCAGCGTGGTCGCCAGCAAACCAGTGCCTCGAGGCTCGATCGCCACCAGCCGTTCGCGCGTGTGCATGACAACCCGGCCGAGCGCAATCTGGTTGGCCTGCACCATAGCCTGCTGGATCACCGCATAGGCCTGGGCCGAGCCTTCGTCTTGCGGCACCAGGACATAAGGCGTGTCCCAATAGAGCCGATCAATCGTGTCCGCATCGACGAAGCGCTCGATTTCGAGCGTCTTGGTCGTTTCCAGTTTCACCGACTCGAAATCTTCCTCGCTGAAAAGAACATAGTTGTTCTTCTCGACGGCATAACCCTTGACCAGGCTGGAGCGCTCCACCGGCCCGGTATCTGGGTCCGTCGTGACCATTTTGATGCGGTTGCCGGTTTCTGGGTTGATCAGATTGAAGGAGATATCGCCCGCCACAGTCGTCGCCTTGTAAAGACCGACCGCGCAGCTCACCAGGGACAGACGCAAATGGCCCTGCCAGGCCGGACGCGACGACAGCCCTGGGAGGGCGACGGCTTTGGACTTCGGGGTGGAGGCGGGTTTGCGGCGGGGAGCGGCCATGGGAACTCTCGGGCTGGGCAACCCCGACTCAACCCGCCTGGAACTTTTGCGTTCCCTGCGGTCCGGCTCTGGCGGCAAAGCGCGCGGCAGCACGACGGCAATCGGGCCGGACAGCTGGAAAGTGTAAACCCCAATGCCTATTTCTGAGCCATGCCCGCCCGCCGAACCTTGTTCCTAGGCGCTTCACGCGACCTATTCTCGCCAGCAACTGCCGTCATGTCCACGCCTGATGGCTTTCGCTACGCACCCGACCTGTTTTCGAAAGCCGCAGAACGCGGCTTCGTCGCCCGGTTCGAAACTTTGCCGTTCAAGCCGTTCGAGTTTCATGGCTATCAGGGCAACCGCCGCATCGTCTCGTTCGGCTATCGTTATGACTATGCCGGACGCACGTTGCGGGCGTCCGAGCCGATGCCCGACTTTATCGCGCCGCTACGTGAAACCGCCAGCCAGTTTAGCGGCATCCCGTCGGAACAACTGGAGCAAGCCCTTGTCACCGAATATGCGCCTGGCGCCGGCATCGGCTGGCACCGCGACAAGCCTATGTTCGAAAATGTGGTGGCGCTGTCGTTTCTGGCGCCCTGTGTGCTGCGGCTCCGCCGACAGGACGGCAAGGGTTGGCAGCGCCAGTCCGCCGAAATAGCACCGCGCTCGGGTTATTTGCTGCGCGGTCCTGTGCGTAGCGAGTGGGAGCACAGCATCGTGCCGATGGATGTGCTGCGCTATTCGGTGACATTCCGCTCATTCCGGCCGGATTACGTCGGCCCGCGCTAGCTGCCGGTTGCCCACTGGTGGGCAACAGCGATTGACTTGCCGCGAGGCGCCCGATCATCCCGCTGCTCCTCCGATGCAAAAAAGGCGTCCACATCGATATGTATGATCTTGCGCACGCCGACCCTGATTCAGGCGAGGATATATATGGCTAGAACAGAAACCGAACATAGTAGACCGGCCTAGGCCAGCGGCGGAAAGCTCGCTCTTAGAAGGCGGGAACTTCGGGACGGGGTTTCGCGTTTCAAGCGCTGGCTGAGGATGGGCAAAATCCCAAAACCGCCTTGTATTAACGCGACTGCCTTGGCTAAGGGGGCAGATTCAATACGGAATTGCCGCTATGAGCGACAGCGTCCCGGGCTTTAGACCCGACGCCATCACGGCCGCCGAGTGGCGGCAGATGGTGCAAAGCGCAACAGATACCGCCATCATCAGCACAGATCGGTCTGGGCAAGTAACGAGCTGGAACGAAGGTGCACACCGTTTGCTGGGCTGGACCGAGGAAGAGATGCTCGGCCAGACCTTGGAGCGCCTTTTCGAGGACTCAGGGGCAATCGCCCGTGAAATCGGCGACGCGATCAGCGTAGGACGCGGAGGCGGGACCGAGGGTTGGCGGCTTAAAAAGGACGGCGGGCGGCTATGGGCAGTTGGGGAAACGTGCCCCATCCGCAACCCGGCGGGAGAGATCACAGGTTTCGTGAAAGTGCTCCGCGACCGCACGAGGGCCAGAGTCGCTGAAGAGGATGCCGCGGAGGAGCGGCGCGCGCTGGGAATCCTCAATCGCGCCGGGTCGGCCCTGGCCGGCGAGACTAACCTGCAGAAACTTGTTCAGATCGTCACCGACGCGGGGGTGGAGCTTTCTGGCGCCGAATTTGGCGCCTTCTTTTACAACGTCCTCGACGAAAAGGGAGAGAGCTACATGCTCTACACCCTGTCAGGAGCGCCGATCGAAGCGTTCTCGAAATTCCCGATGCCCCGCAATACGGCGGTGTTCGCGCCCACCTTCAACGGTGAGGGAATCGTTCGATCAGATGATATCACCAAAGATCCACGTTACGGCCATAACGCACCGCGCAAAGGCATGCCGGAGGGCCATCTTCCGGTCCGTAGTTATCTGGCGGTACCGGTGATCTCGCGTACCGGCGAAGTCTCCGGGGGGTTGTTCTTTGGTCACGCCATGTGTGGCGTATTCACCGAGCGAGCGGAGCGCGGCATGGAGGGCCTGGCCGCGGAAGCGGCCGTCGCGATCGACAACGTCCGCCTCGCGTAAGCTGCCCAACAGGAGATCGCTGAGCGCCGGCGGGCAGAAGAGGCACTGCGCGAAATGAATGCCACTCTGGAACAACAGGTCGCTGAGCGTACCGCGGAGCTGCATGCCAAAGAGGAGACCCTGCGCCAGTCACAGAAGATGGAAGCGGTCGGTCAGCTCACCGGCGGCATTGCGCACGATTTCAATAACCTGCTGCAGATTATCGTAGGCAACCTTGACACGATCATACGCAACGTATCGGATGACAGTCCCCGCTTAAAGCGTTCCGCCACCAACGCGCTGACCGGAGCGCGCAGAGCGGCGGCACTGACGCAACGGCTGCTCGCCTTCTCGCGGCGCCAGCCACTCGACCCAAAACCAATGAATGTGAACAGTCTGGTGACCGGCCTCTCGGAAATGTTGCATCGGACGTTGGGTGAAACTGTCGCCGTCGAGACGGTGTTGGCCGCGGGTCTCTGGCAAGTTGAAGCAGATGGCAACGAACTAGAGGCGGCAATACTGAACTTGGCCGTCAATGCCCGCGATGCCATGGCGGAAGGTGGCCGTCTGACCATTGAGACTGCCAATTCCCATATAGATGAGGCGTATGCCGCCAATTATGCGGAAATCGTCCCTGGCCAATTTGTATGTATTTCGGTCTCTGATACCGGCAAGGGGATGGACGAAGCGACCGTTGCGCGCGCTTTCGAGCCTTTTTACACAACAAAACCGGTAGGCAAAGGGACGGGTCTCGGTCTCAGCCAAGTTTATGGTTTCGTCAAGCAATCCGGGGGCCATGTAAAGATCTATTCTGAGGTCGGACAAGGCACGACGGTAAAGATTTATCTGCCTCGCCTCTTAGCTGATGCACAACCCGTCGAAGCACAAGATGATTCGATGATACCGGACGGCGATAGCCACGAGACTATTCTCGTGCTCGAAGACGATGACGACGTGCGGACCTATTCGGTCGAAATACTTCGAGAATTGGGCTACCGCGTCATTGAGGCCCATGATGGCCCTTCTGCGCTCCGCTTATTGGAACGGCAATCACGTGTTGATCTTCTGTTCAGCGACGTCGTTCTGCCGGGAGGCATGACAGGGGCCCAGGTTGCGGAGCAAGCACGCCAACTACGACCCGAGCTCAAGGTTCTTTTCACCACAGGCTATGCCCGAAATGCGATTGTTCATCATGGCCGGCTCGATAAGGGCGTGGCGTTGATCACCAAGCCGTTCGCCTCCGCTGATCTCGCTGTCAAAGTCAGGGATGTGCTCGATGCACAGGGTTGAGGCGGAACTTTTTGGGCTAACCCACAGGCTCTGGACTGTGATAGGACAGACGCTATGACAACGATTCAGCCAGTCGAGACGATGTTGCAGCAGGCACTTAGCGCCGTGCTCGCTGGTGACCAAGCACTCCGGGAAGCATTGGAAGACTTGCCTGCTGCCATCTATGTGACTGACCCCGACGGCGTGATCACCTATTTCAATCCCGCCTGCATCGACTTCACCGGCCGTCGCCCGGAAGTAGGAGCCGATCGCTGGTGTGTGACTTGGCGGTTATATACAAACGCCGGGGAATTCCTCCCCCATAATGAATGCCCGATGGCGGTCGCGATCCTAACGCAGCGTCCGGTCCGTGGCGTCACAGCGGTGGCTGAAAGGCCCGATGGGACGCGGGTAGCCTTTCGTCCTTATCCGACTCCGATCTTCGACAAGGATGGGCGGTTCGCGGGCGCGGTGAATCTCTTGGAAGATGTTACGGATGAGTTCCGCGCGGGGGACTTGCTGGCCCAGGCACGTCGCTGCCGCCGGCTTGCCAACAGTGTTTCTGATGAGGTCGCGACTGAGACGCTCAACCGGATGGCCGATGAATACGAGGCCAAAGCGGCCGAGTTGCGGAAAGTCCCTCAGCCGGAAATGTCCCAGGCGCGCTAAAGTATCTCCGATCGGATTTCGCCCGAGGCCCGACGCTTTTCCGGTGGCGTCGCGGCGATCCAGATGTTCCTGGTCAGCCGCAATTGCGGCAACAATTTCATGACGCAAATCGCACGCCCCGGCGATTGTCCAGTACCGCACATAGAAACGGCGAGTGGACTTTTTATGGCGCACCGAGTTTTCCTTGAGCCATGAAACTGGAAAAACTCGTCCATACGGCCCTCGACGAAGTGCGCATGCAGATGCTTGGCGCCCAGGTCCTGTTCGGCTTTCAGTTCAACGGTGTGTTTCAGGAACGGTTCGAGCAGCTCCCAGCCAGGGGAAAAGAGGCCGCCTTCGTCGGCCTCTCACTCATGGTCGCGACGCTCGGGTTGCTGATCGCCGGTCCCTGCCAGCACCGGATCGTGGAACGGGGGAACGCGAGCTTGCGCCTTTTCAAGGTCGCGGGGCGCTTTGCCGAAGTGGCCCTCGCAACACTCATTCTTGCGTTGGCTTGCGACATCTACGTCGTGGGCTTGCCGTATTTTGGAGACGGTGATGCCATCGGCTTCGCCGCCATCGCCGTTGTGGTCGGCCTGGCGCTCTGGTACGGCGCCGGGCTCCTTTTGCGTCAGACGGTACCCGAGCAGGAGCAGCAGGAGCCAATGCCTACGAATAGCGATACAGCCCTACATGAAAAGATCGACCAGATGCTCACGGAAGCGCGCGTTATCCTTCCGGGTGCGCAAGCCTTGCTGGGGTTCCAGCTTGCCGTGACAATGACGAGGAGCTTTGCCGAGCTCCCTTCCACCGACAGGCTTGTTCACTTCGGCTCGCTCTCGCTTATCGCACTCGCCATCCTGATGCTGATTACGCCCGCGACGATCCACCGCCTCACGTTCCGCGGCAAGGACGTGCCGCGCTTCCATACGATCGGATCGGCTTTCGTAACCGCCGCCCTTCTGCCGCTCATCCTTGGGATTGCGACCGACTTTTATCTGGCATCCGCCAAAATGCTCGAAGACCGTCAAATCGCGGCGGCGGCGGCCGGCGCCGCGGTACTGCTCCTGGCCAGCTTCTGGTACGGCCTGCCACTGCTCGTGCGAAAACGGCGCCGTGCGTGACGAGGACGCCCCATGCAGCTTTTTTATGCATTCCGCGTTAGGTGGAAACCGAAGTTCCATTGCTTGAAGGAGAATTCCCGTGCCCGCCAAGAAACCCGACGCCGTCTCCCTCCTCAAGGCCGACCATCGCAAGGTTGAAGACCTTTTCGAAAAGTACAAAAGCGCACGGGCCAAGAAAGCGGATATCGCGAAGCAAATCTGCCTCGAGCTCACAGTTCACACCATGATCGAAGAAGAAATCTTTTATCCCGCCTGCCGCGAAGCCGGGGTCGAAAGTGACATGATGGACGAAGCCAATGTCGAACATGACGGCGCCAAGGTGCTGATCGGCGAGATCGACGCCGGCTCGCCGGACGACGATTTCTATGACGCCAAGGTCAAGGTGCTTTCCGAGGAGATCAAGCATCACGTCAAGGAAGAGGAAAAACGCGGCGGCATCTTCTCCCAAGCGAAGGCCGCTGATCTCGATCTCGACGCGCTCGGCGAACAGATCGCGGCGCGGAAGAAGGAACTCATGGCGCAGTTCGACAAGACCGGTCTCCCGCGGCCGAGGACACTGACGATGAAGGCGCCCCCGCCGGAGCAGGCGGCCGCATAACTGCTGCGGCGCCATCTCGGCAAAAGCCTTCGCGATGTCAAAGAAACTCGCATTTTGGGAAAAAGACCCGTCACCGGACGATCTCAATGCCGCGCGGCTTTACCTCACTATGGTGTTGAGTCCCGAGGCCGCGCGAAAAGCTCTTTCACAGTTTCAGAGAGTTTCGAATACGCTCCTCGAAGCAAAGGACGTTCTTCGCGCCAGCGACCTCCCGCTTTTAGAAGAGGATGAGCCGAAGGTGGCGGAAGTCGTGAGGCGGATCGAGAAAAAGAAGAAATTGTCGCCAGTCCTCCTCCTGCGCGGGGATGCCAGGAAAGGTGTCCCCATGACTGTCGCAGACGGCTACCATCGCATCTGCGGCAGCTTCTATTTTGACAAGAAATGCCCGGTCGCCTGCCGGATCATATCGTAATAGCGGTTACACGGTTGCTTCTGATATCGAGCCCATGAGCGCAGTATGTGCCGATGGGCATGCTGCGCTATTGGGTCACGTTCCCGTTCCGACAGGATCAGCCGGCCGCGCTAGCTATGCGTCGCCCGCTCGCGGGCGTCTTCCAGCTTGGCTCGCTCCGCGTCCCAGCGCTTTTTTTCGGTAGCGGCGCGGCGATCCAGCTTGTCCTGTTCGGCTGCGATCGCAGCGACAATCTCTTCGTGATGGGCCCTCGCGCGATCCAAGGTATCATTCGCTTTGGCAACCGCGCGTTCGATCTGCGCCTGTTCCCTTTCGCGCTTCGCATCCGCCTCGGCTTGTTCCTTCTCCCGGGCCGCATCGCGGCGCTGCTTCGCCTTCTCGAAAGACAGGATCGCGGCGCGGTCTTTCTTGTCGTCAGCAGCCGTCTTGGCCTTCGCCGGCTGCTTCGCACGCGCCTTGGTTTTCCGCTGGATTGGTTCGGCTTTCGGCGCCTCCAACTTCCACAGGTCTTTGGGCAACTCCGCCTGTTCCTTGAATTCGCCCTTGGTCCCGACGGCCCGGCGCAGCACGACACCAGGCTTCGCCATGGTGGCAGCGACAATTTTGGGGTCATCCGTTTGCTTGGCGAAGCCATGCTGGAACGCATTGTGTCCCATGCCCCACGCTTCCAGCGCCGCCTTCATCGAAGGCGCCGCCAACGCCAGTTCGAAGAAGCCGATATTGGTGATGAAGGTCTTGAGCTTGCGCGCCACTATTTCCTGCCCTTCGCACCCTTGAACTCGATCCACACCGGTGCATGGTCGCTGGTCTTTTCCCAGCTGCGCACGTCAGTATCGACTTGGGCCCGCTTCAATCGCTTGGCCAAGTCCGGTGTCAGCAAGACGTGATCGATGCGTAAGCCGGCATTGCGGGCATAAGCGTTCCGGAAGTAGTCCCAGAACGTATAGATCCGTTCACCTGGATGCAGCGTGCGCAGCGCATCGGTCCAGCCTTGGGCGACCAGGGCGGCATAAGCCTTGCGCACTTCGGGACGAAACAACGCATCGTCCTGCCAGCGCTCCGGCTTATAGACGTCCAAGTCGGTGGGCATCACATTGTAGTCGCCGGCCAGGACGACGGGATGGCCGGATTTGAACAGTTTGCCGGCATATTTGTGCAGCCGCTTGAACCAGGCCAGCTTGTAATCGGACTTCGGCCCGGGCGCGGGGTTGCCATTGGGCATATAGAGACAGCCGACGATCAGCCCATTCACCGCCGCTTCGATATAGCGACTGTGAAGATCATCCGGATCGCCGGGCAAGCCGCGGCGGGTTTCAATCGGTTGGGCGCCCTTCGCCAGGATGGCGACACCGTTCCAGCTTTTCTGGCCATGCCAGATGGCCCCGTAGCCCGCCTTGTCCAATGCTGCTTGCGGAAATTTCTCTTGGGGTGCCTTCAGCTCCTGCAGGCAAACGATGTCGGGCTGCGCCTCTTCCAGCCAGCGGAGCAGAACGGGAAAGCGGCCGTTGATGCCGTTGACGTTGTAGGTGGCGACTTTCACGCGGCTACCGGTGGCCAGGGCGCGGGGTTTCGGCACACGTGTTTTTGAACGTCGGGTGGACGGGATGTTCCAGAACTTCCGCCACCGTCAGCACGGCGACCACACGGCCCTGTCCGTCGCGCACCTCGACACAGGTTTCCCCTAGAGGCGTGCGGGGATCCATAAACTGCCGCACCAGATCGCGGGCACTGTCTTTGGCTTCCGTCAGGGCGTCTTCGAGGTGAACAAATTCTGCTCCTTCCTCGTCGCGGGCCATGCCGTCTTTGTTGCGCAGATCTATGAAATACCGGGGCATCGCGTCGTCCAATCAAACTAACTCTTGTAAACGCGTCGTGGAACTTGTCGTTCCGAGGGCTTGAACCCACCGAAATCCGCTGTTGCTCCTAGTTCAGAGACCGCAGCCCGGCTTTGGTCAGGGGTGAGCCGGGTCAGACGCCGTGGTTCCGAGCTTCGCGCTCGGCTGCAATGGGATTGATAAAGTGAAGCGGGTCTCATCCGCGTTTGACTCCACGGAAAGCTCGCCCTGGTGGGACCGGGCGATTTCCGAGCAGATATACAGTCCCAGCCCTAGCCCCTGCTGGCTGGACCGCAAATCCTCGCGTGTAAAGGGCTCAAACAAACGCTCCAAAGCATCCGGAGGAATAGGATCGCCCGTATTCGCCACCGCGAGACTGAAGCTGGCGTCGTTAGAGCGAGCGATCACACGCACAGGCCCCTGTGCGGCGCCGTGCGAAAGGGCATTGCCTAGCAGGTTGGACAGCAACTGACCGATACGCTTGCCATCGCAATAGACCGGGCCGGACACCTGGAAGTCCCGCTCGATCACGCGCTCCGGCCAGGCGATCTCAAGTTCACCGATCACATGTTCGAGCACCGGGGCGATTTCGGTATTGCGCGGGTTGATGGTAAGACCGCCGCCGAGGCGGCCGCGCGCAAAATCCATCACATTGTCGATCAGATCGGCCATGCGTTCGACGCTTTGGCGCACCATGCCGACGATGCTGGTGGCGCGTTCGTTGAGCGGCGTTTTTGCAATCAGGCGCATCGCGCCGTCGATCGCCGCGAGCGGATTTCGTAGGTCATGACCGAGCACCGCGATAAACTGTTCGCGCAACGCGGCGGCGTTTTGCGAAACGGCAAGCCGCTCTTCAACTGTCATGCGGGCGCGCGCATCCTCGGCGAGTTGCTCGCGCAGGCGCGCGCTATCGCTGACCGCAGTCGTCTTCGCTGCAATGAGATTGCGCTCATACTGCCGCCGCTCGCTTGCCGGGAAGGCCGTAAACGACACAAACATGGTCTTGCCGGCTGCGTCGTGTCGCTCGGCCGCGCCCAGCAGAACCGGGATGGCCGTCCCGTCCCGCCGGGATAGGTCCACGAACACTTCGTCGAAAAACCCCTGCATCCGCAGTAGCGGGGCGAGATGGGTTTCGTAATAAATCTTTCGTGCGATCGGCAAGAGGTCCGAGAAGCGGCTTCCCACCAGTTCGCTTGCGGGAATCTGAAGCCAGTCACACATCCGAGCGTTCGCGAAGACGATTCTGCCGTCCGGCTTTGTGTACAGGAAACCAGTTCTGGACCCATCCAAGAACGCGCGGAAAGATTCCGGCGGTTCTTGCTCGGGTGTTTCTTCTGCCATTAAGCAAAAAAGCCTTTGATGGCGTCGATTGTCTCTTCGGGCGCGCTCAGATTGGGGCAATGGCCCGTCGCCTTCATCACGATCAGTGTGCTGCCGGGCATTTGCTGGTGCATATACTCCCCGACGCAGTTCGGCGCGATCACGTCATCGGAGCATTGCAAGATGAGTGTCGGCACAGACACCGGGCCGAGTGCCGCGCGGTAATCTGAGGTGAAGGTGACGCGCGCGAAATGCGCCGCAATGTCCGGGTCGGTCCGGCAAAAGCTGGCGGTCAGCTCCTCCCCCAACTCGGCGCGATCCGAATTACCCATGATCACGGGCGCCATCGATGCGGACCAACCCAGATGGTTGTCGTCCAAGGATGTGAGCAGCTCCTCGATCTGGGTCTGGGCGAAGCCTCCGACATAGTCGCCATCGTTGATGTAACAGGCCGACGGACCAACAAGCACAAGCGCTGAAAACAGGTTCGGGTCTTTTCCCTGTGCCAACAACCCGACCATCGCGCTCACCGAATGGCCGACGAAAACCGGCCGGTCCAACCCCAGCGTGCGGACAATTTCAGTCACATCGTCGGCATAGCCTTCCAACGCCCCATATTTCTCGAAAGAATAAGCCGAAAGGTCGGACTTGCCGGCTCCGACATTGTCGAACAGCACGGTCTGATATTCGTCCTCGAACGCTGGCGCCACATAACGCCACATATTTTGGTCACAGCCGAAGCCGTGCGCAAATACGATTGCTTTAGACCCTTGGCCAGCAAGCTTCACGTTATTGCGTTTGAGAACAGTCATGAACTCTCTTTAGGGAGGCGCGGGCTTAAGGCCACTACAGCCTTGGCCGGGGATGGAGCGTAAGTATGTTTGGCAATTATAGGTTGGTCCGAAATCAGGACAAGTGGGCTTAAGCGACCAAACGCTTCATGGCGTCCACAATCGTGTCGTTCAGGTAGGGCTTTGAAAAAAAGAGTGCCCCATCCGGCAGATCCTCAAGCCGGGCCTGGTAATGGCCTGACACCACGATGATCTCTATGGGCGGCCAGCGCCGCCGCACCGCGGCAGCCAGTTTCAGCCCATTCATGGAACCCGCGGGCATGTCGATATCCGTGAAGATGAGCCGGATGTCCTGGCGGCTTTCCAACAGCAGTATCGCCTCATCGGCATTCGCTGCTTCTAGGGCCTCAAATCCGGCTTCATCAGCCAGATCAATCCCAACCATCCGCAACATGGGCTCGTCGTCTACGACAAGTATGATGGCCTTACCGGGGTTGCGGCTCTCGGACATGGTCGCTTCCCAACGATAGAGGAGCAAGCCGCCCGAGGTCCGAACCGAGCGCCGCTACTGTGTAGAGTGAATACAATGACAATTCCCTCATCGCTGGGCCGTTCCCTCGACGCCGGCGATTGGTCGGCGTGATCCGTTTCTGTGCGATTTATGCCGCAGGGGCGGGACTGGGTGGCCCAGCCAGCTCTGTTCTTGAGACTGGAGTGTCCGCTCCGCGGAAATAGAACCTGGCCGTCATTTCAGAACGTCAGCCAAGATGCGCCGTTCCGGTCCCAAAACCTGATACCGCCCCGCGCATGGCGCGGTCGGGCTCGCGTGAACCGGGCCGGAACGTCGGCCCGACCCTTCGGGCTTTGATCCCTGGCGCAAGAGACAGGGACGGCGCATGCGCCGACTTGTTGGGAAGAGCCTCCCCCGCAAGCGGGGTGGGCGGCGCTCTCCTATAGGCCCGGCGCGGCCCGGCGCAACTGCGCTGCGCGCAGTCCTCCACTTCGTTTCGGCCCCACCCCGCGCGTCACACGCGCGCGGGGACCCCTGAGGGTGCACCCGGCCTCCGAAGCCGGGCCTGCCGGATCGCAAGTCGCCGCCCACCCCACTTCCGGGGGCGGGTTGCGAAATTTGAACCAGCAGGAGGCCAGCACATGCGATCCCATCAAGAGCAGTCCAGCGATACCCAGCAACACAAAACATCGATCTATGACGACATCACCGCCCGCATTGTTGCGGAGTTGGAAGCCGGAATCGTGCCATGGGCGCGGCCTTGGGACGCTTCCGCTTGCGGGCTTGGCCTTCCCGAAAACGCCAGCACCGGACGCAGCTATAGCGGGATCAATATCCTGATCTTGTGGGATGCGGTGCTGACCCATGGCTTTGCCTCGCAGCGCTGGCTGACCTTTCGTCAAGCGCTGGCCATGGGCGGCAGCGTCCGCAAGGGCGAGAAAGGCACCACGGTTTGTTATGCCGACCGCTTCATTCCCCAAGCCGAAGCCGAACGCGCCCGCGAAACAGGAGACCCGGCCAACGCCGTTCCTTTCCTCAAACGCTTTACGGTTTTCAATGCCGCGCAGTGCGACGGCCTTCCCGAATTGTCGAACGGCCCCGCACCTGTCTTGCGCGAGCCGGAAATTGTCCCTGCAGCGGAGGCCCTGATCCACGCCAGCGGAGCGGATTTTCGCATCGGCGGCGGGGAAGCCTTCTATCAACGCGGCGACGATTTCATTCGCGTTCCGCCGCAAGCCTCGTTCTTCGATCAGATCAACTATTACCGCACCTGCTTTCACGAACTCGGACACTGGACCGGCCATCCCACCCGGCTGGCGCGTAACCTGACAAACCGCTTCGGCTCGGAAGGCTATGCCCGCGAAGAACTGGTCGCGGAAATCGCCAGCGCGTTCCTGTGCGCCAAGCACAGTATCCAGCCCACCGTTCGCCATGCCGATTACATCGGCAATTGGCTGGCCATCTTGAAGAACGACAGCCGCGCCGTGTTTCAGGCCGCGAGCATGGCGAGTAAAGCCGCCGACTTCCTTCTCAGTTTCACAGATCAGGCCACGCGGGCGGCCTGATGTTTCCCGCGCCCGCAAACCCAACAGGAGTAAAACCCATGCATGCCCAATCCATCGACCTGAACCAACTGCACGTCTCCCCGCTCAATATGCGGGCCGAGAAGAAGCCCCCTACCCTCAAGCGCATGGCGGCGATTGCCGCCAATATCCTGCCCACCGTGCGCGAGAAAGGCATTCTGCAAAACTTGATTGTGCGGCCCAACGCTGACGGCTTTGAAATCCTTGCCGGGCGGCGGCGCTTTTATGCCGCCAAGGTGGTGGAGCAGGAACGCGGCAGCTTCGGGCCGCTCAAATGCGAAGTGCTTGACGACACTGATGACGCCAGCGCCATCGAGACCTCGCTGATCGAGAACATCGCCCGCGAGGACGTGGACGAAATCACTGCCTTTGAAACCTTTTCAGCGCTGATCCGCGAGGGGCGTAAGGTGGCCGAAATCGCCCGCACCTTCGGCAAGACCGAGCGCGAAGTCACGCAATGCCTCGCCATCGCCAACCTGCTGCCCCGCATCCGTGATCTCTATCGGGTCGGCGAACTGGACAGCGGCGATCTGCAACTGCTCACCATGGCGACCAAGACGCAGCAGCGCGACTGGCTGCGCCTTGCCGACGATAACGACGCGCCCAGCGGCCAAAGCCTGAAAAGCTGGCTGTTCGGCGGCTTGGCGGTCCGAACCAAAGTCGCGCTGTTCGATTTGGAAACCTACCACGGCAAGGTCGTGGGCGACCTGTTCAGCGAAGATGGCTTCTTCGCCTCGGCGGACGAATTCTGGACGGCCCAGGACGAAGCCATTGCCGGGCGGCGCGATCAATATCTCGCCGCCAAGTGGGCCGAGGTTGTGGTGCTGGAACGCGGCAGCCACTTTCCGCAATGGGATTTCGTGAAGGCCAGCAAGAAGCAAGGCGGGCGGGTCTATATCGAACCCACCCATACCGGCGAGGTACGGTTTCACGAGGGCTACATCACCCAAAGCGAAGCCACCAAGACCCAGAAGAGGGCCAAGGCGGCCGTGGAGGACGGCGAAGAAGAAGCCGCACCCGCGCCACGTTCGCCCATCACGAAGTCTATGCGGAACTACCTCGATCTTCATCGCCACGCCGTCGTGCGGCTGGCGGTGATCGCCCGACCCACCGACGCGCTGCGGCTGCTGATCGCCCATGGGGTTGCCGCAAGCGGCAACTGGCGGGTGATGCCCGATGCCCGCCGCCCCGATAGCAAGGCGGTGGAAGAAAGCGTCAGCAGCAGCCCGGCGCAAACCGCCTTTACCGCCGAGGCCAAGGCGGTACGGGCGCTGCTGGGCCCGGCCTTCAGGGACATGGAGGACGGGGACGGCGTGGCGGGTCACGCCCATCAAGACAGCGACGTCACCTTCGCTGTCTTTGCGCGCCTCCTGAAACTGAAAGATCATGAAGTCGCCCGCATCGGGGCCTTCGTCATGGCCGAGACGCTGGCCTCCGGCAGCGCGGTTGCGGATGCTTTTGGCGCACACGCCAAAGTGTCCGCCCGCGATCACTGGACGCCGGATGCCGCCTTCTTCGATCTGCTGCGCGACCGCACCACGGTTGGCATGATGCTGGCCGAAATCGCGGGCCAGAAGGCGGCGGACCGGCTTGTCTCCGCCAAGCTGAAAGACCAGAAGGCGGCGTTGGCGACTGCCGCCGCTGGTAAAGAAGGCTGGTGCCCCGGCTGGATGCGCTTCCCGTCGAAGGAACTCTGAAATCACTCGCCGCCGCGCGCGCCACGGCGCGCGCGGCGGTTCTGCTTTTGAACGACCGCGCGCCTATTTGATGTAGTCCGATAAGCGTGCGGGATCGAGGTCGCCCCGCGCGACCGCAGATCGAACCGCGCAATCCGGTTCGGTATCGTGCCCGCAATTGCGAAACCGGCATTGCAATGCCAAGCCTTCGATATCCTCGAAGGCATTCTCAGTGACCTCCGTGGCGTCCCAGGTTTCCAGCCCCCTGAGACCGGGCGTGTCGATAATAGCGCCGCCTTGCGACCGGACGAGGAGCTGGCGACTGGTTGTCGTGTGCTGGCCGCGGCCATCATACTCGCGAACTTCCTGTGTGGCTTGCGCGTCGCGCCCGAGCAATTGATTGGTCAATGTGGATTTTCCGACGCCGGACGAGCCGATGAGCGCGACAGTGCGATTGCCAATGAAATACTGTTCCAGAACCTGGACGCTCTCCCGAACGCGCGCACTGATCACATGAACGTGCATGTCATGACCTAGACCCTCGATCACGCCGGCCGCGCTGACGACATTGTTCTCCAGATCCGATTTGTTCACCACGAATACGGGAGCGGCGCCGCTTTGTTGCACCAACGCCCAATAGCGCTTCAAGCGCGCCAGATTGAAGTCGCTACCCATTGCGGTCACGATAAACACGACATCGACATTGGCAGCCAAAAGCTGCGGGTCGGGCTTCCCCGATGCTTTGCGAATTAATGCGCTCGCCCGGGGCAAAACTGCCTCAATCGTCGCCGGGCCATCGCGCTCGGAGATATCTGCCGCTACGAAATCTCCAACGCCCGGCAGGTCCGCACGCTGTTCCGCCGCGTTGCGCAACCGCCCGGTTGTGCCTGCGGAAAGCTCCGTCTCTGCCGTCGCGATCCTATAATGACTTCGATGTTCCGCAACGACGCGTGCAGGCACTAAACCCTCGCCGACGCTGGCCTCAAACCTCTCTTGCCATCGCGCGTTCCAACCTAGTTCTTCGAGCGACATCTACCGGTTCCCAACATCTACACTGCGGCACTGAGCCAATTCTCAATGCCTCGGCTCATCCATGCCCAGGCCCGCGCCGTTCTTAGCTTGTTTATGCCGGACGGTTCATAGATTCGGTGATATCGAGCCTTGTAGGCCGCTTTAAGGCCGGAGTGGGGAGATCAACGCGTTTACGCGCCGCCTTACTTGGTCGAGCGCTAAACCGAAAACGATATGGGAGGCGATGCCCAGGACGTGCCGCCGCGCCTCGGTATCCTGCGGCGGCGGACCAAGCCGAAGGGTGGGCACCGCCAACTCGTCGCCCAGAAGCCACACCGCGGCGCTGAAAAACACACCGCCACCAAAGGTAATGGCAGGAAGGACGCCCGCCGCGAGTCCATAGACCGCGCCGATCAGCGCACCCGTCGCGTAATGCACGACGCTGTCAGCTGTGCCCTTTTGCGAAGCACGCATCGGCGCGCCTGACACTTCTTCTGACACAGCGTCGGCTGCTTCTTCGGCGGCGGTTGGTCCCTCCGACATGGGCACGGCCTTGGCCCACAAGGATTGGAACTGATTCATGGCGAAGGACGCGGCCAGACCTGCCACCACGCCGACCACGAGGTCCGTGGCGATGGCGGCGGTTCGCGTCATCGGAGGCGAGACTGTATCGCTCGCCACGTTAGCGTTCCTTGCGGACGCCTTTGAATTTGCCGCCGTCCTTTTTCTGGGCCATGAACTCGCCCGTGGCGGTGTCGCGCTTGGTTTCTTTGCCGAACAGGCCGTCCTTAACCTGGCTGCGCTTGCGCACCGCCCCGTTACGATGGCCGTCGCCAGCCGGTTTGTTGGTCGCCATGGGATTTCCTCCAAAAAACCGGCAACGCGCGAATCGGGCCTCGGGTGCCCGAAGCCCCCGCTTTTTATTGAGCCGCGCTCGCATCCGCCGGCCGAGAACGGGAACTCGCTCCCCCGGACCCAGTCGCCCGGCCCGTTCTTCAACCTGTCTTTCAATATCGGGGCGTATCGCGCGTCGGGTTCGCGCACGTCAGGGCAATGATGCACGGCACTGGCTCCCATCCCCTTTTCTGCAGACATATCCGGGCCGCATTCCGTCTCCCGTCATCGACAGATGACCATCTCCCTTGCTTGAAGGGCGGTAACCTACGGGCGGGTCCGGTCCTTCCGAAACCATCGCCGTCAGGTTTTTTCCCCGCCGTGCTCGCCCTTCGGTGCTTGCGCGCGGCTCCTCGCGCCCAGCGCTAGCGCGCTTCCAAGAAACCTGACCGCTCCGGTCGTCCGCTGCGCTGCCGCCGAAGTCGGTTCGGGTGCCCGTCCGCCACCCGAAACGGTTCGCCGTCGCAAGGAAGAATGGTCTTCCGCGACTTCAAAAACGGAGACGAACAATGCCTGCCATCGGTCATGTCACAAAGCAGAAAGACGGAAACTTCAAGGGTCAGCTCAAGACGCTCGCCATCCGCGCCCCCATCGACATTATGCTCAATCCCTCCAAGAGCGGCGACACCCAGCCCGACTACCGGGTTTACAGCCAAGCTGTTGAGATCGGCGCGGGCTGGACAAAGACGGGCCAGACGTCGGGCGAATCCTACATCTCGCTCACCCTGTCCGATCCGAGCTTCGGTCCCAAGAAGCTCTACGCTAATCTGGGCCGCGCCGCCGGCCAGGACGATCCGGACGTGTTTGCGGTGATCTGGAATCCGACCGAGTAAAACCGGCAGCCCCGCGCGATCCTCGCGCGGGGCGCCACTTTGTCAGGGGCGGCCAGAAGCCGGCTTTGGGAAGTTGGGCGCATCGAGCCAAACCGGCATCCAGCAATATCGCCGGTAATTGGCATCGCGTTCGGGTTTGCAGTTCTTCAAGGCCTGAACTGGGTCATTTGCAGCCATCAGCCGCGACCATGCCAGCGCAGCGTCCGACCCCGCCGCCACCGCCGCCGCAATCGTTTTGCCCGCGAGCAGTCCCGTTGTGCGTCCATTGCTGAAACCCGCGCCATAGCTGACCGCGAATACCGCCACGCCTAACACCAGCGCCACCGAGCCCGCCATCAGAAGCGTGCGCAGCCGGATCGACCAGAGGCGCGTGGCCGCGTAACGCTCGGCGGCCAGCGCCAGAGTTGGAGCCAATCGCTCCACCAGCGCAGCGCTGCGGCGTTCGAGTTCGGCACTGGCCCGGTCCACCACCAACTGGGTTTCCGTCGCAACGGCTGCGGCGACTTCGGCGCGTTCCGCCTGCCGGGCCCGCATCAGCGCCCCCATCCCCGACAGCACTTGCAACAACGCTGTCAGGCTCTCAGCTGCAGGATCGCCGCTAAGGCGCGAAAATTCCGCGCTCCATTCCAGTCCCTTCAACGCCTTTTGCAGATCGGCCAGCGCGGCATCGACCTTGGCCGTTGCCGGGTCCGAACTGTCTATGGCATCCATGACGCCACGCCGGAAAACCGCTGCGCCATCGCCGCCAGCCAGCTTTTCACCCGCGCTCGGTCGAACATATTGATCGGCCGGGAGGCGTCACCGTCGCGCGCCTGCGCAAAGCTCGCCCGACTATTTTCAACAGCCGCCGCTGCAAAAAGGCGCGGCATCCACAGGACCAGTGTCCCCGCATTGGTTTCCTCCAGAACGACGGGATGCGCCAGGATTTCACCAAACGCTTGCAGGCGCGGCAGCCCAGCATCCGCAACACCCTCGTTGAAGATCAGGGCACGGGTCTTGGGCGCAAATCCGTGGCTGGCCAAGGTGACCAGCGGGGCCAGATCGTCCGGCTGCGGGCCACACATATAATAGATGACCACGGCCAGACCGGCAGCTTCGACGTCTGCCAAAAGGGAGGGCATTTCAGACAGCAGCGAGCGCAATGCAGTGTCGCCGCCACCCAGGTCAATCAAAGCCGTAATCTTGTTCTCTACCGCATAACCGATAAAGCGCTGCACCCAGCTGCGGACCTCGACCGGATCATGACCGCTGGGGCGCGACACATCGGGGAAGTAAGACGAGAAGCTGGCATTGGTCGGGTCAATATCGGCCATCAAGAAGGGACGATTGCGATCCAGCGCTTCTTCCGCCACCCAGCGCAGGAACGTGGTTTTCCCTGTTTTGCCGCGCCCGATCACGAAGATCAGCTTCGGCCGATCCGATAGATCGACGCCCGTCTGCGGGACAATATCGTCATCTTGCTTCTTTGGTGCGAACGCGCCGACATCGACACTAGGCATTGCCGGCACCATCTCTGGCTTATCGGAAAAGGGCTTCGGCTTTTTCGGGTCTACTTTGCTGTCAGTCATGCTTCACCTTTCTTTGCGCTGGATAATTCGGAATTCCGGCTCGCCCGACGGACGCGGCGGCGGGGGCGACGATGGCGGTGAAGACAACACCGGCGGCGATGCCGGCGCCGGTGCCGTGAAAGGTGCCTGCGATTTTGAAGCGCGAGCCGCCTTCGGCTTCATGGCCAGGTCCACGGCCCGGCGGAGGTTTTCACCCGTCCAGCTCTTGCCCGTCTTAAACTGGATTCCGGCCTGACTGAGCGCCCTGCCGATATTCACCCAAGCCCAGTCTTCATGGCGAACCAGATTGCGCAGTTCCTCGCCATGGCGACGAAGCCAAGAGCGAATGACTTGGCCTTCGCTCCAATCTTCGCGGAACTTTTTCGATAAGGCTTCGACGTCAGCCTCGCTATGAGCGCGCTTTACGACCATCGTCGCGCTCCACATCGCACTTCATTTCGCGTCACAAATCGCGCTTCATTTCGCACTTCATTTCGCACTTCATTTCGCGCTCGAATTTTGAGGCAAAAGTTCCCGTCAGAAAGCGGCAGTGCTACAGACCAAGGCACTCTTTGGAGGGCGATGAGGGTCACAGTTTGCGTCCCCGGCGTTGGATTGGTGTTGGTCTGGGTGCTTCCGGGGTGACTTGGGTCTTCTGTTTCCATGAGCCGCGCCGCAGTGCATCCCGGACCCGCGCAATGGCCGCCGCCAGGCCTGAATTGCGCTCGGCGGCCTGCCGCAGGACTTCGGCCTGAGCGCGGATATCTTTGAGCCAGCCGGGCACCGCGGCTTCCATCCGGTGGCGGGTCCGGCGCTGGGCCAAACGCGCGGCCAAGGGTGATCCAGCCTGGCCCGATGCGCGCCGGGCTTGAACCGGCTGGACGGATTCCTGAAAGGCGTGGACGGCGCCTCGGCGCAGATCGCGCGCCCGCGCGATTAGGTCCAGCGACGCCTCCTTGACCGGCTGGCGGGCAAAGTTGCGCACGATATTGCCGATCAGGTCTTCGCTCTCGATCTGACGGGAATCTCCCAGCGGCCGCCGCCCGGCAACCTCCTCCAGTTCCGCGCCTTCCGAGGTGACGATGAAGCTTTGTTCCTTGTGGCGGCTGCCGGAGGTGTAAGCGCCGAAAGCAGAGACGAGAGCCGAACCGGCCGGGAGGGCATGGATATGTTCGCTGACCGTGGAGCCTTGGGCCGTGTTGGTGGTCAGGGCCTCGCCATAGTCCAGCAGCACCCGCTCGCCGCCGTCGGGGCGCAAATTGGCCAGCGGCACGAAGCCGTTCTTTCCACTGGGCGCCCGCAGGGTCAGCCCCTCTTCGGAAATGCCCACCACGGTCAGAACGCTACCGTTGCGGCCGATATTGCTAGCGCGGCCAGACTTGAAGACCGCATTGGTGCGACGGAAAAGGCGCACCCGGTCACCTACCCCCAACGCCAGGTCAAAGGTGCGCGCCTCAATCCCGCCGGCATCTGTGGCCGCTAGCGTGATCTTGTCTTCCCCGATCTCGCCCAACTCCCGGCGTCGGTCACGCAGCGCCAGGCTGACCGCATGAGCATCGGCGTTGGTGGGTGTGCTGATGCTGATGGAATAGTCCGGGCGCTCGGCGTTGGCGTCGCGGCGCTCCTGCCACAGAGCCACCACCGCGCTCACGGCTTCTTCGTAAGCGCCCGGCACCAGCTTAAGCGTGCCGTTGGCGACTTTGCGCGCCACCGCCTCTTCGGTCTGGCCATTGCGGAACATCAACGTGGTTTCGCGGTCTTCGGCATCGCGCTGCCGCACCGAGCGGATCAGTTCGGGGATGGCGTCTTCGCCCAACGCTCGCTGCAGCAAATCAATCACCGGCCCGGCTTCCACCGCCTGCATCTGTTTGGGATCACCGATGGCCACGACCTGGAAGTTGAACCGGGCGCGGGCGTCCAAGATGGCGTTGAGCTGGCGCGTACCCAGGAGGCTCAGTTCGTCGATCACCAGCACGGCGCGTTCGTCCAGCGTGATGCGGTCCTTGGCCAGCCCACGTAGAAACGCGTCCACCGCATAAGTTTTCTCCGCCGGAATATCCGCGTCGGACAGATCATCGGCCTGCCGCCACGCCAGCGCGATGCCATGCACGGCGCGGCCTTCTGCCCGCCAGGCGTGAACCAATGGTCTAAGCAAAGTGCTCTTGCCAGCACCTGCCACGCCGATGGCGACCGCCAAGCGGCCGCTTTGCGCCAGCTTGTCGATCACCGCACGTTGGTCGCGGCCATGCTCGCTGGTGAAGTCCAATGCGGGCAGAGCGGCTATGGCGCGGTTGATCTTCTCATCACTGAGCGCGACCGAACGATCGGCGGCGGCATCGCGGGCGCGCGCGATCAGGCGATGCTCTTCCTGTTCGTGCAACCCGGTGGTGATCGCGACTTTTTCGAGGCGCTGTATACCTTGGATCTTGCCCCAGATCAGTGGCGTGACCACGCCGTCCTGTTCAACGCCGCGTTTGCGGAAGGCGCGGGTGACCAGATTGACGTCTTCAGCCGTAGCCACGCTGGCGGCAATCAAGCCCTTGGTGGCGCTGATTCGCGCATCGGCGCCTTCAATCACGGCGCGGCGGTTGAACTGTTTGGCCAGCAGCGGCAGCGCCGCGCGGTAGGCTTGGTCCACCCGTTCGATCAAATCCGGGACCGGCCTGATCTCGTCGGGGCGCAACACACTACGATGGCTGTAGCCGATTTCTGCCGCCATCCGTTTCCACGCCGTCAAATCGGAAATGTCATCGGTCTTGTTCTCGCGCGGGTTTTGCACCCCGGCCTTGAGCAGCCCCACCTTGCGGTCGGCGTCGAGTGTGTCCCAATCCAGCCCTTGCGCGGCGGCGAACGCGCGGGCAGCGGCGGTGCCGCCCAAGGTCCGCTTGGAGAACTGCTCGCTGACCTGCTCGGGCACATCCATCAGCCGCGCCATTTCGGTGCGGGGATCGAGACCCACTTCAACGCCATGCCGGCGCAAGTTGGTGGCAAGATAAGCTTGATAGAGCGCGCCCCATTCCTTGACCCGCCCTTCCAGACGAGCGAGGTCGAGTCCTCCTACGTGACCGCTTTCCGTCAACACGGCGTTGAAGACGGCGGTGTGGGTATGGAGCTGCAGATCGCCCGGCACGCGCCCGCCGGAGTCCTTCAGGGTGTAGAGTTCGGTCTGCTTCTCGCCATCCGGCAGATCGCGCACCACCGCCACAGTCGGGCGGGCGGCATAGTGATCGAAGGAGACCCAGCCGATGGCGCCGGGCTCCCAGCCGCCTTTGCCACCCTGGCCGCGCCGAGCGCGGCCGATATGATATTCCACATCCGCCATGACGGATTCGATAGCGTCGCGGTGCGCCTGGCGAATGATGGCGCGTTCGGCTTCGGTGGGTGCGAACGCCCAGGCCACGCTGACGCTCTTGGGCGCGGAGAAGGTCATATCGACATAGCCGATGCGGGTCTTGGTGCGATCCAACCGGGCCTGGTACTGGCGCACGGTCAGCGCTTTGCCGTTGGCCGTAAGTCCGAACAGCAAATGGTCGCGCTGGTCTGGCCTCAAACCCTCATGGGGCGCGTCAAACGCCGCCTGAAAGCGGCGGACGGCGCGCGGCGCTTCGCCCTCGGGAAGCGGCGTTCCATCGGCTCTGTGTCCTGCCAGCACATGTTCCAACTCCGCCATGGTGGGCAGGCGGTCCTTGGCCAGCCCGAACGTCGCCCGCAGGGAGTCCGTTGCAGCTTGTTTCTTTTTCCCAACGATCTCCCCGCCATCGGTGCGTTGGCCGTTCAGCAGATGAGCGATCTCGCCGGGCGTAAGACTGCGGCCGGGCTTGACCCCCAGGCGTTCGGCCAGTCCGGCATGGAAATCGCGACGCAATGTGGCGATGGCGCTGCTGTAATCGCGCTCCGTACCGGACTCATTCGCCACAGCCGCCAGTTCTTCGGAATCAGCCGCGTGACTGGCGCGGGCCAGCGCGGCCAGGGCATCGTCCGAGGTCGTGAGCCCGGCCGCGACAAACGCGCCGGCTGCGCGCAGGGCCATCTCCTTTTGTTGGGCGGCATTGAGGTCCAGTCGCCCGGTGGCTTCGCCCAGGCGCTCGACTTCCTCCGCCAGGAGCTGATCCAGCAACACGGGATCAGCGGTGACCGCCGTTCCCAGCCGTTCACGGTAGCGGCTGGCAGCGGCTTGCGCGACCGTCGGCGGCGAAACGCCAGCTTCATAATAATCTGCCATCGCCGCCATTTCCGGCGGCAGGGTCTGTTGCAACAAATGCTCGCTCATGTTCCGCGCCGCGGATGGAGCGCCGGCCGCCCCGGTGCGATAGGTCAGCATCAGCCGCCCGCTTTCGTGGCAGATTGCTCAAGTTCAACGCGAACGGCGGCAGGCAGATGGTCGAGACGGGCCGACACGCCCTTGAGCCCTTCGTGCACCAGCAGGAATGCGTCGCCGAGCTTCTCCAGGCTATCGGCGAGCGGCGATGGACCGGGATCGTCCTTGGCCAAGTTGGCCAATTCCTTGAGCAGCGCGGTCTGGCTGGCGAACCCGTCCAGTACCAGACCCAATGTGGTGAGGATATTCTTCTGGTCGGCACTGATAGTCCTCAGCAACGCCTCGACCTTGGCCGGATCGAAGGGCGCTGCCGGTGTTGATTCAAGCTCGCTGGCAGCCACCATCTCGTCTCCTATCGCAACCGCAGAGGCGGGGCCTCGATCTGATCGAGCGTCAGCCGTTGGGCCCTGTCGGGGATGCGGCTTTCGGCCCTGGCTTCGACCGTCAACTGTTGTGCTCTGGAGAGCGCGGCGCTGGCATTGGCCGCGCCGCCGGTTTGTGCCAACCGCCGCCAATAGGCGGCAGCAGCGCGGTCCAATTCCGAGACAATTTCTGACATGAGGCCTCACATTGCGCGTTTGTAGAAGCGGTTGGGCGCGACCTGAGCGACCATTTCTGGACGGCGGAAATAAATTGCCCGCCCACAACGCAGGGGCGGGCTCCCGCGCACAACGACGAACGCTTCATCGCCGCGCACATCGTTCATCAATTCGGCCTTGCGGATCAGCGGCCGGGCGACTTCGTGATAGCTCTGTGAAGAACTGCGCGAACGGGAAGACGACTCCCAGGCTTTGCCGGCGCTGCCAGTGTTGCTACTTTCCGACGTGGCCATCACACCGTAGCTGCCGAAGCTCGATTCCAGTTCGGTGGCGGTCTCGACGTCCTGTACCGCGGCGTAGATACGGTAGGAGACGCCATCGAACCAGGCGCGTTTTCCCTCCTTGCCCCACTGCTTCTCGATCTGGCCGGTGGACTGGTAAAGCAGCTGCATGGTGATGCCGAACTTGCGGCCGGCATCCCGCGCGGTCTCGATGATGCGCATGTAGCCGAGCCGCGCAACCTCATCGAGCAGGTACAGAATACGGCCGTCGAAATTGCCGTTGGCCTGATAGGCGGCGTTGAGTAACGCGCCGATCACGGTGCGGGCCAGCGCGGGCGTGGTGTCCAGCGCTTCCAGCGGCATCTTGAGAAATACGTCCATCTTGCCGCCAATCAGGTCGGACGATTTAAAGCTGTTGCCGGAGACCAGCGCAGCGAACGCCTTGTTGGCGAGCCAGGCGGTTTCCTTGTCGGCGCTGCCATAGATGCCGGCAAAGGTCTCCGGCACTTGCTGCATCAGCGCGCCGGCATAATCGCGGGCGACCGGACTTTTGCTGGTGGCGTGAATCGTCTTCAGCACCTCGCGCATTTCGTCGATGGGGACGGCCAGACCCTGACGCAGGCAGACGAGCGTTTTTAACTCCGGCGCCAACTCGTCATCCCACAGCATGTGGGAGAGCAGGCAGATAACCAGATGGCGGCCCTTGGCTTCGAAGAATTGCGCCGTGCCGGACTTTTTCTCCGGCTCTTCGCCACAGATCCAGGACGTGACCGAAAGAACATGGGTGTCAGCCAGCGGCGAAGCGATATCGATCCAATCCAGCACATTGAAGCCGACAGTCCCGCCCAGATCGAGCTCATGCACGACATGGCCCATTTGGCGACGGGCCCCCTGTACCATCGGCGCCATTTCGCCGGCGGGATCGAGTACGACCGCCGAACCGCGCCAGACCAGCAGCGTGCTGATGGCCGACATGGATTTGAAGCTGCCGCCGCCGGCGATCACCAGCGAATGGGTTTGGCCCACATGGCAGGGGTCGATCAGCAGCGTGGCCTTGCCACCCTGACCCCAGGTCTTCGGAACGGCCGGATTGAAGGTCAGGCGGGCAACCTTGTCCTGATCCACCCGGTAGGCTTCGCCGACGACAATGCCGCCATAGAGCGGATCGGGGCCGGGGAAAGTCTCCAATGCCCGGCCCATGCCCATCCAGCGGGCGCGGCCGTGGGTGTCGGTCACCGCTTCGGGTGCCTCGACCGGACCACCAAACAGCGACTTGCGTAGGCGCGCGCCTTTCACGTCGCGGCCGCGTACAAGCAGCCCGATGGCGAGGGCGAGCGGCGGCGCTGCACCAACAGCGGCGCCGATCTTGAGCCAGAGACTCACTTTGGCGTTGCCCTCAACCTCTAACGCGTAAAGCCACCACTGCCAGAAAGGATGGGGAAAGGCGTGGATCAGCCGCGTGCCCCAAAGAAAAACCAGCGAGGCGACCGCCGTCCAGGCAATCGCGGCTAGGATCGCGGCAAAGCCCGACTTGAGAATCACGGAGGCAACGCGGCTGCTCATGTCAGGCCGCCCGCAGCAGATCGGCGGCGCTCATCCCGCGCCGCTGGGCGTCGGCGGCGAACCATACTTCGCCGATGGCGTAGCTGTTGCCCCGGTTCTCGAAGGGAATGATCACGTCCACCATGGTGGAGAGCAGCGCGATCAGGGTGTCGTCATCCCAGCTGCGGAATTGCGGACTGCCCTTGACCAGCGAAAACAGCTTCTTGAAGCCTTGGGGTGCGTCGCGGCCGTGAATCGAGGTGATGGAGCCGGGATGGCCGCTCACCACTTCATTGATGTAGGTGCCCGCCGCATCGTCACGCAGCTCTTGCACCAGCACGCGGTCCGGCCGCATTCGTAACGACGCCTGCAACAGCGATTCTGCCGTGACGTGAGAAAGCCCGATATCGTCCTTGCTGTAGAGCAGCCGGACATGGTTGGGCTGGGGAATGACCAGCTCCAGCGTATCTTCGATGGTGATAAGCCGCTCCGTGGGATCGATGGCGCCGACCAAGGTCTTGCTCATGGTAGTCTTGCCAGAGCCGGTGGCACCGCAGAGCAGAATGGTCAGGCGGCGACGAACACAGGCTTCCAGAAACCCTTGGAGATCGCCGCCGTCGTAAAGCGCCAGCAAATCACCCAGGTCTTGGGCACGGGCTTCTTGGCGGTGCTGCCATCGGTTCCAGCGTTTCGCGTCATAGCGACTGGCGATGGACGAGAGCGGTGCGACGCTGTTGCCAGGCTTTCGGATGGTCAGGCTGGCCGTTCCGGCGGGAACAGCTGGCGGCAGGCAGATTTGCAGCCGCTCGCCGCCCGGCAGTTCGGTGGCGCAGAGGGGGTTGCGCGGGCCGACATCTTGTTTGCGCAGCGCCCCGGCCAGCACGGCGATATCTTCCAGATCGACCAGAGCCAGATTGAGATCATGGCGGCGAAACACACCGCCTTGCCGGACGAAGACTTCGCCCGGCCGGTTGATGCAGATTTCCTCAGTGGCGGAATTGTCCAGCCAGTTCGCCAAGGGCCGCATCAAATACGACAGCTGGTACGCCGCTTCACCGGCCATTGCCCTGTCCTGCGAGCTTGAGGCGATAGACCGCCGAGAAATCCAAATCCTCGGCGACGAACACGCTGACGGAATCGCCTTGGTTCTTGCGCAAGGTCGGCGGGATGTTGATCGAGTTCTCCAGCGCGGTATTGGCGACTTGGTTGCCGCTACTCTGGGCGCCGTAGACGAAGCCCGACGTGGCTGCATTGTTGTTACCGTTGCCGGAATTGGCCGCGAGCGCTGAACCGGCATTGAGGGAGCCCTGGAGCAGAGTGAGCATCAGGGCGCCGCCGAAGCGCTTCCACCAGTGATTGTCGACTTCCCCCAGCAGGCCCGCGCGGCCGAGTTCATCGTCTCCGGGCGAATTCAGCGAAATCACCACATGGTTGGGCGTTTCTGCCCGGGTCCAGAGGACGAAGACGCGTTCCTGGCCCTGCACCAGACCGTTCTCGATCTGCCCGACGATCTTGGTCCCGCGATCGAGTAGCACGACATCGCCGGTGGTCCCGCGCACATCGATCGGCACCACGCATGTCACGAAGCCTGCTAGCTGGGTGTCGATGGCGGTCTGCAGGATGCAGGGCATCACCGTGCCCTCCGTCACAACCATGTCGGGGTTTTTGATGACGCCCGCGGCCGCCCCGCTGAGCGTTGTGGGCTTGAGCAGCCGAGCCAGGTTGGACTGCGGTGTGTTGGGCGGGGGCGCGGTTGTTCCTACGGATGCGCCGGCGTTGGCATCGACGTCGCCTGGCATGGGAATACCGAGTGCGCTCGAACGAATCCCCGCCCCGCTCGCCATGCCGCCGCCCGAATAAGCGAGGATCGGCGGTGGCGAAGCATCTGCTTTGGTCGTGTCCAAGGCGGACGCAGCTGCAGGCAATGGCAGCGCATCGCTTGACGGCACCTTGTCGGCCGGGGGCGGGGTGTATTTCAGTCCCGGTCCACTTGCCGCCATCGCGGGCTTTACTGCCGGCGGGGCATTCTTGCGCAGCAGGAAGTTGAACCAAATGAAACCCAGCGCCACCACGCCAATGAGGGCAACCAGGCCCAGCTTCTGTCCGGTATTAAGCTCTTGTCCCTTCGGCCCGGAAACATCCGAGGTGCTGTTCTCTACCGGCGAGCCGTGTTCGCTCATTGCGTGTTCTCCACTTTGACCTGACGTTGCACATCGGGGCTCACCGTGCCGGTGGCGGGGTTTTTGCCCATCGTGTCGTAGGCGAGATTGAAGACCTCCAGCACGGTGTTGCCGTCCCTGAGCCGGAATTCTCGCGCCGTCATGCCGACCTGGGCGTAACCACCGGACACGGAATAGGGCGCGGTCGCCTCTTTGCCATCAGGGTTGATGACGAAGATGGCGGGGATGCGCTCATTCTCCGGGAAGCGGAAAACGGTGGAATAGCCATTGTCGAACACCGCAATGGGCGTCAGCGAACGGTCCCCGCGCGCGATGTACCTCCAATTGCGGTCCGCGAGCGCCGGATCATTCTCAGGCTTTTTGAGAAGCGCTTGCGTGCGGGCCTGTTCAGCGGCCTTGACCGCGTCTTGCCTTGCCTTCTCGGCAATTGCGGCTTTCGCGGCATCCTCGGCTGCTATGTCAAAGGGATAGGTGAACTGTACCGAGTAATAGACACCGCTCGATCCGTTCGCCATGGACGGAGTCGCAACCGTCTCGATTTCAAAGACATAACGACGGCGCTTGCCGTCCGGCAGCGTGGTCAACACGACGACAGGCTGTAATGCCAGCGCTGCGGTGGGCCGGAAAAACAGATAGTTGCCCTTGGGCACGGCCGACAGATGCACGGTGTCGGTCTCCGCGACCGCATCCACGCTTTCTTTGTCGGAGAAGCCGATCACTAGCGTGGCACCGATCTCGGTAGAGAGGTGCACCACCTGGCCCGGATTGTAGGCGACATAGCGCATCCGGCTATCCAGCTCGCCATGCTGGGGCATTTGGTTGGCGAGCGCGGGAACGCTAAAAATTAGACTCGCAAGAATGATTGCGACGCGTTTCATGGCGCGCTGTCCTCCGTGGATTGATAATCGGTGACGATGAGCCCGCCTGGATTGGCCAAACGGTCTTTGCCGTTCAGCGTGTCAATCTGCTGAAAGGTCAGTGTCGCGGTCCAGCTCTTGATCTCAGGCTTGGCGGTGCTGATCTGGACCGTGCGAGAGAAGCGGACCTGGGCAACATGAGGTCCCAGCATCGCCACAGAGATTGGCGCCACCGTGATGTTGCCAACCTTGCCGATTGTGACTTGCGGTGAAGCCGGGTTGGGGTAGTTGAACCAGCTTTGATAGTTGGTCTTGGCTGTCGGCCCTGACATGCCAGACACCACATCGTAATTGTATTGCGCGGTGTCATAGCTGTAGCCCTCGCGCAACCGCACATACTGCCAAAGCGCGGCCCGGATGACGGCCTGGTTCTGGGTTGCGGGCAACGCGGAAAGCGACGGCGAAGAGTCGATCGTGCCGTCTTGCCGGACTAGCAGATACACCGGCACCAGCCGGGTCAGCGGCAACATCGAGGCCACCGCCCAGGCCAACCCGATATTGGCCAGACCCAAGCCGATGGCGACCGCGACGGCCAGTTTGGTCATCCGCCGCGCAGATCGGGCGCGAGCCTGCTGGAAGGATTCGACCTGCTTGTAGTTTTCTTCCAGCGCGCGGGCTTGAACAGGCAATGCGCCCAGATCGAGGTTCATCACACCCTCCTATTTTTTCGGGCCGGCAGGCGGCGCCTCAAGCTCCTGCGGCGTCGCCTGCCAGTGATCGGGGTTGAGGGGGAACAGCGGCCCCTCAGCTTTGGCCAATTCCTCGGTGTGGGAGCATCCGGCCAACGCCAGGACACTAAGCAGGAGCAGGCACCGGGCTTTTGCTAGCTCTCTTCTGTGGGGCATCTCAGACCTTTTTCATGCTGGGAAGGACGGGGCTGGCGATTGCACGGGTCGAACGGGCAACGGGCATCGCCATTGCGACCATCTGGCTCGGATGGAAGCTGATGCCGCCGCCGATATAGGCGGCGATGCTGGGGAGCAGGACGATGATGACCGCGCCCAACGCGTAAAATAGAGTCGCCTGCATCAGGACGGCGATACTGGTCTCGACATCGAGCGCGCCCTGAGCCGCGGCTGTTTGGATGTAAGTGACATCGCCCTGCAGAATGATGGTCAGCGCGATGGCGATTAATAGAGTGAGTATCGACAGGCCGATCATCTTACCTAGCCATCGTTCGGCAATCCCGCGGGTCGCATCGAAGAGATAACCAGCCACAACGAACGGGCCGACCGCGATCACCACGCCCAACATAATCTGGCCGATCTCGTAGACAGCGAAGGCGACGATCAAACAAAGACCGATACCGCCTTCGAGCAGCGCCAACTCAACCGCGTTTGACAGATCAAAGGTCGTCAACTTCGCGTCAGCCGCCTTGGCGATGGCCATGGAGCCATTCCAAACCTGATCGAACATGTGGGGTGCGGCATTGGCGCCGGGTGTTCCGGTGATTGCTCCGGCGGCCCAGTTGGGCAAGGTGGTCTGGAACAGGTCCACAACATAAGTGGAAAAATAACTGAATGACGACAGCAGGCTCACGACCAGGACAACGCGAACAATCTTGGTGATGCCGCTGCGGGCGGAAATGTCGCCACGCATCACGAAAATGCCCTGAATAATGATCCAGAGCACGACGACCGCCGTCAGGGGACCGGATATAGCACTGAGTCCGGCTTGCACGGCGTTGGCCGTGCCGGTCGAGAAGATGGATGCATATTGGGTAGCAAACCCCGAAAAGGTATCGACGTTCATCTGCCGGTACCGTTTGGCTGGGTACCACGCCGATATTGGTCGGCCAGCCGCAGGCTCTCGGCCTTATGGACGTTGCTGCAAAAGAGAGACGACGCGATGTCGCCACTGCTGCACTTCTGCTCGGCCTCCTTTAGCGCGTCCGGATGTTCGAACAAGTATTCGGGTGTCGGAATCGCGTCAGTGACCGCGGGCGGTACCGCCGACGTCGGCTGGACATCCGACGATGGCTTTTCAACGATATAAATGACCGCAGCTCCGCACCCGATGACCGCGATAGCCGCCATAACCAGAGAACTCTTCATTGGGCGCCAGCCTTGTATTGCGCCGCAATTGCATTGGCTTCACGCGCATGTTCCTCTTGGGCCTGCTGGCGCGCAGATGCCTCCTGTTGAGAGGCGAGAACGGCGAGATTTTGCGCCTGCGCCTGCTGGGCCTGCACATAATTGGCTTCCACAGCAATCTTGCCGTTGATCGCATTGACCTGGGTAATGGAGGTCGCGGTGCTCAGTGCGGCTTCCAGTGCGGGCAGTAAGGCCAGTCGCTGCTGGATCGACTGTAAGTTTGTCGAGGCGATACCCTGGAAGTTAGCGATGGAATTGGCGCTCGCAATCAATTGCGTGCTGGCGACACTGCCATCTGTTGGCGTGTAGATGTGGCTCTGATTGTAGAATTGAGTGCCTGCACCCGAGACGGCGGTTTGCCCGCCGATGAGACCGTTCAACGCGGTTACGGCGGGCAGCGGATTTTGAAGGGTTGGCACCGACAACCCGGTTGCCATACTCAGCACATCCGTTGGATTGGTCAGCATCTGATAGGTTGTGACCAGTTGATTGTATTGCGCCGTCAGTTGCTGCAATTCGCTGAGGGCGCGCTGCGCGGCGAGCGTCGTCTGGGCGAGATTGGAGCCGTCAATCACCGCCATCTGAGCCCGCGCGGGGAATGCGGCGGCGCCAGTCAAAACAGTCAGGCCAAGCAATAGGGCGCGAAGTCTGCGCATGGTCGTATCCTTAGTCGCGAACCTCGCGATAGCGCGCCATGAAAGTGGGCAGCCATTGGGCGGGCGCTTCCCCCAATTGGCTGCGTAAAGTCTCGGCCAGGCGCACCGTGTTGGCGCGCCCGCTCAAGACGGCGATAAAGTTCGGCATGTCCGACAGATCGAATTCGCAGATCACGGAGCCGCTTTCGCGCTTGAGCAGAAAACGGCGCTTGCCCGCCGGCATGTCCTCGCGCACGGCGCGGTATTCGCCTTCGGTGCATTTAAGCCCGCCGATATAGGCATCCCGGTCGGCCGTGGGTGACGGAAACAGGATCTTGGTCTGGCATTGTGCCACCAGCGAATTGCCCAATGGCGAGTTCAAGACGTGTTCGGGTTGTTGGGTGCCCAGGATCAGCATCCCATTGTTCTTGCGCACCGTGAGCAGGAAATTGTCGATCACGGCAGCGAAGCGGGCGTTCAGCAAGTATGCCCGGAATTCATCGCAGGCCATCACGAAGCGGCGGCCATCCATCACCGATGCGATCCGATGCAGCAGATAGGCCGCCGCCGGGGCGCAGACCTGCTCCAGTTCCAGAAGATGGGTCATGTCGAGGCCGGTAATGGCCGCATCCAAGCGGACTTCGTCCCGCGCGCCGTCGAATGCCCAGCCCAGCGCTTGGCCGCGGCACCATTTCTCCAATCGCGGACCAGCGCCTTTAGGGTCGGAATGACCGAGAAATTCGCGCATGCCTGCCAGCGAGCGCATGTCTACCGGCAGCTTCATTTGCCGGCCAATGCCACGTTCCAGCCGTTTTTCCTCGTCTGGGGTCAGGCCGCCTTTGCCGTCGGCTTCGATTAGGCCGATCACCCAAGCGCGCAAGAAGTCGCGGGCACCGGGCGTGTCTGGCAGGCCGCGGAGCGGCGCCAGACCGCTATCCTCTCCGCGGCGCAGCACCAGATAAGTCCCGCCGGTGGCTAAAACCAGCAGTTCGCCGCCCCGGTCCTTGTCGAAAAAGACTACCGCGCCGTTCCGGCCGGTCATCGCCTGCTCGAACATAGCGAGCAGGAACATCAGCAGCGCAGTCTTGCCCGAGCCAGTCGGCCCGAAAATCGCGGTCATGCCGACATCGCCGACATGGGGCACATAATCATAGACCGTTCCACCGTTTGTGCGGAATTGCGCGAGTGCCGGGCCCCAATGGCCCGCCGTCGCGCCGGATGGAAAATTGTCCAGGCTGGAGAGACCGGCGAAGTTGCGGCTGTTGATGGCGCCAGGACGGGTCCGCCATTGGAAATTCCCCGGCAGCTGCGACCAGAAAGCGGCTTCCAGCCCGAGACTTTCTTCGGCAACGACTGCCCCACAATCGGTGAGCCGGCCGCGTGCTTGGGCGGCACGGTCCCGCACATCTTCCAGCGTGTCGCCATGGACCGCCAGCGACAGGTGATGCGATCCCATCACGAATTCATTGGACGCCAGCGCGTCCGCCGCTTCTTCCAAACCGACGATTTGCGAGGCGGCTTTGTCCTGGGCGCTTTGCATCTGGGCCGCCTTGAGGGACAGGCTGCCATGGGCCTGGGCGCGGGTCAGAAATTGAAACGATTGACTGAGGACCAGCGGAAACGGGACCGACAGAAGCGTGTTCAACATACCAGGCCGGGTTTTGGCAGGATATTCGCGGAAGGCGAACATGGTGCCAAACTGGCTTCCGCCTGGAGCACGGACCTCAAACCCACGCCGCCCGCAGATAACCCGGTCGGTGTAGAGGGATGCGCCTAGATGTCCGCTCACAAGTGGTACGCGCAGCGGGCGGCAGGTGACAAGTATCCTGAGAGCTTCGGCAATCTCGCTGAAAGCGAGCCCGTTCCAGTCATAAACGCCCAAACGGCGGACTCCGAACGCCTCCAGACCGGAGGCGAGGATCTGCCAAGTTTCTTCGAGGTCGTGACGCAGCCGGCCTCCCGCCTCTACCGGCCGTTTGCGCCAGCGCGCCATTTGCCGCGCGGCGGCCGTGCCAAGCGCGCCTCTCGGCGAAAGCACCAGCGAAATGAAATAGGTGTTGCGGAAAAGGTGGCCCTTCAGCACGAGGTCGCGATAGGCCCCGTCCATCTCTTCGGCGAATGGACTGCGGAATCGATGAGTCCCTGCGACATCATTGGCCGGGTAACGCACCAGGTGGGAATAGATGGCGACGTTATCGTCCGCAATGTTGCGAAACAGAGTATTGAGGGCGCGGAGCTTGGCGTTGCGTTGGGCGTGATCTTCAAGTTCGAAGGGCACACCACTCACTTGCGCCATCGCCAACAGCGATCCGTCTTCTAAGAGAACGGTTTGTGGTCCGATATGTCCGACATACGGCAAGTAAAGTTCGCCGCTGCGTTCCGTCGCGCCGCTGTTACCGAGCATCGCTCATCCCTCGGCCGCGTAATGGAATTCGAATGGGAAGAGGTGCGACGGATGCGCCACCCCAGCGGGCGCTATCGACGCCCCTGCCAGCCGTGCGCAGGAACAGCACGGCGACCCCGACTGCGTTGTAATCCCGTGACACCAGAACCTTCGTCGCGAGCCAAAGCGGAATCAAAACCAGCTCGTAAAACGGGTTTTCAAGAAGGACGATGATGAAGCCGCCCAGCATCATGAAGGCCACCGCCACAATAAGCGGCACACCCATAAAAAGTGCGGGCCGCGTGGCTGCCAGATAGAGCGTGTCGACCTCAAGCGGCTCCATTACTGACCGCCGGTCAGGGTTTGGCCCAAGTAGGATGCGCCAAACATGATGACGATGCCGCCGATGATGCCAGCGATAACGCCCAGAGAGGCGCGCCCAAACATCCAGAGCACGCCGATGGCGATGATGCCGAGCACCGCGAGGGTTTGGCCGAATGGACCAAGAATAAAGGTGCAGACGTTATTGAGCATCGTCTGCGGGCTGGCACCGCCCGTCACCGTCTGGGCAAGCGCCAGACTTGGCGAAACGAGGACGGGGGCGGCCGTTAGCGCTGCGGCGGCTAACCTATGGCTTAGGTGGCCTACTCTCCTGATAAGCGAATAATTCATAGGGCTCTCCTTTTTCCGACCGTGATGCCGGTGCACGCCCTTCGTTGCGTGCATCGCCGGATTGAGCCCCAGCCCTTTTGATTTCAGATGATCCGTCCGCCGTGACGACCCACGACGTCGGTTCGGCACCAGAGGTGCCCCAGATATCCCATTGTGATGGTGGATTCGGCGCTTTCTGCATCGCCAATTTGCCGGTCAAAGGTGCGCTTAGTGCCGAAATCACTTGATTGGCATAGCCATTGGCAATTCCAGTCAGCGGATTGCCGGTGTTGTAACGGGAAAGGGCGATTAACAGCGCCGCTTGACGGTCTGCTATGGACGCGCCCTGTGCGTAAGCTGCAGACAGGATGCTCGCGCCAGCTTCTAGCGAGCGGCACGGGTCAAGGGCATCTTCGACGGTCATTCCCAATGCAGAAAGATTACCGGAATTGATCTGCATAAGGCCTATATCGACTGAGTAGCCCTGAGAAATCCATTGTTTCGCTTGCTCGGCGCTGGCGGCGAGGGACAAGGCCGCGACTGAGATATGCTTCGTGTCGTTGTGTAACGCGAGCGGATCGAAGTGACTCTCGACATGCGCCACGGACCGCAACACCCTCGGGTCCGAAGAGGATGCACATTGTCGTACCAAGAGACTAAGTTGCTGCTCAGATAGCGGCGCCGATCTGGCAATGCCTGGAACCGACATCAAGGTACTAGCCATGATAAATGTGAGTAGGGTCCTGACTCGGCCCTGTATGAATTGCTTGGCGATTGGATTACCAATCGACGACGATATTTCTGAGCCAGTTTTGAGCGGAAAGCTCCAGATACCCATCTGCATCTACTCTCAGTTCGCTGAGAGTATTTGAGCGCTTCTGAACGACAGTTTTATGAAGGGGGGTGGCCGCCGGTATCGGCGTTTGGCGCACGATCGCGCTCAAACACCGAAACCGCCGTGCCGGCTGACGGGGCGACCGGGCCGAAGCGGTCAAATTCGCCGCTCTATTCCTATTTCTTATATTGATGGCGACTTATTTCATTAGAATAGAATATCGGCGATCCCTAGTTTCGCATGAGGGCACCGGCCCCGCCTGTTCAGCGGATCCACCAAGTTATGCGCTATCATAAAGCAGAAGCAAAAGCCTATGCACGGGAAAAACTCCGAGGCATCTGGGCCGCCACCCTGACTCCATTTGGACCTCACGGTGAGATAAACGAAGCTGGCTTTGTTTCGAACCTCAACCACTGGATTGACGATTTAGCGATCGATGGCTTCTTCGTCGGCGGAAAGCAGGGCGAATTCTTCTCGATGTCGCTTGAAGAGCGCATGCGTCAATTCGATGTCGCCGTACAGACCTGTGCCGATCGCGCCGGCACGATCCTGTCCTGCTCCGACCAGAACCTCGACACGGTCATCGCCCTTGGCCGCCATGCTCAGTCGCTCGGCGCCGACTTCATCGTCGTGCACGCGCCCGTGCTCCATTTCGTCGAGCCGCCTGACGAGACTGTGTTCGCCTACTATAAGCAGATCAGCGAGGCCCTCGACATCGGCATCGCTATGTGGAGCCATCCGGATAGCGGGTATCTGATGAGCCCCGAACTCTGCGCCCGAGTGGCGCAGCTGCCCAATATCGTTGCGATCAAGTACAGCGTGCCAAGGCCGATGTACGCCGAACTCACACGCATCGCTGGCGACCAGTTGATCGTGAGCACTTCGTCGGAGGGCGAATGGCTCGACAACATCGTCGAGCTCGGTTGGCAGGTCTATCTCTGCTCCACGCCGCCCTATCTGATGCAGACGCGCGGCGACAAGCGCATGCGCCAGTACACCGATCTCGCGTTCGCCGGCGATTTCGCCGCGGCCCGCAAAGTGCGTGACAGCCTGGATACTGTCCGCCATGCCTTGCGCGCCACACGTCCGCCCGGGAAGAACCACGCCCACCAGAAATACTGGCAGGAGCTGCTGGGGCAAGCCGGCGGTACGGTGCGCCGGCCGCTGCTCGAGCTCACCGACCAGGAGAAGGCGGTGACACGGGAAGCCTTCCTGTCGTGCGGCCTAGGGCTGTGGCACCGCGCCGAAGCGCTAGGCTGAGGCATGCGGCCCATTCCGACAAATACCGATGCTCCGATCAGGCCTCGTGTGCTGCTGATCGGCCACGGCGCACTTGCCCGATGGCTCATTGATACGTCCGAAGCGCAAGGCGGCTTCGATGTGGTCGCGTTGCTGGTGCGAAACTGTGATGTCGAGGAGGTCCAGAAGGCGCGTCCTGCAGCTCAGGTCGTCGCATCGGTCGACGCCCTGACTGTGCCGGTCGAACTAGCGATCGAGGTGGCCGGCGCAGAGGCGGTGACTGAGCATGTGTCCCAACTGCTGGCGCGCGGTGTAAATACGGCAATCGCGTCCACCGGCGCCCTGGCCAGGGCCGGCGTTCTGGATCGCCTCCTGCAGTGCGCCGAACAGGGCAAGTCTACGCTCAAGTTGCTGTCTGGGGCGGTGGGGGGGCTCGATCTCCTAGCCGTCCATCGCCAGGCAGGTTTGAAGCGGGTCGTCTATACTGGGCGCAAGCCGCCGCTGGCCTGGAAGGGTCCCCATGCGCCGAAACGGACGGACGTGGAATCCACCATTTTCGAGGGCACGGCGCGGGAAGCGGCGATCGCCTTCCCCTCCAACGCCAACGTGGCCGCGACTATCGCCTTGGCCGGCGCGGGTCTCGATCGCACGGAAGTGCGGCTGGTTTCCGATCCTTCCATAGGCCAAAACCTTCACGTGGTCGAGGCGGAGAGCGAGGTCGGAAGCTTCCGCCTGGAGATGTCGGGTCGGCCGCTCGCATCCAACCCGTCCACCTCGGCCTTGACCGCCTTCAGCGCTCTGAACCTTCTGTCTGGGCTGACCCAGACGCTCATCATCTAGGTCGACCCATGAGAGAAGTGCCCCTGTTCGTTGATGGCGCGGCCAGTACAGCGGTGTCGGGACGTTATTCCGACATCTTCAACCCGAGCACGGGGGAGATCCAGGCTCGGGTGCAGTTCGCAACCGAGACCGATGTGGACGCCGCCGTGCGCTCGTCCGCGCGCGCCCAACTCGGCTGGGCCGCCCTGAACCCGCAGCGGCGGGCCCGGGTGATGTTCAACTTCAAGCGCCTGCTCGAAGAACGAATGGACGAGCTCGCAGCGATGATCTCGGCCGAACACGGCAAGGTCCTGGCGGATTCCCGCGGCGACGTTCAACGGGGCCTGGAGGTCATTGAATTCGCCTGTGGCATCCCCCACGTCCTGAAGGGCGACTACACGATCGGCGCCGGCCCCGGCATTGACGTCTATTCCATGCGTCAGCCCCTCGGGGTGTGCGCCGGCATCACCCCGTTCAATTTCCCGGCCATGATCCCGATGTGGATGTTCGGGGTGGCTATCGCCGTCGGCAATGCCTTCATCCTGAAACCGTCCGAGCGCGACCCCAGCGTCCCAGTGCGTCTGGCCGAACTCATGTTGGAAGCCGGCGCCCCGCCGGGGGTGCTCAACGTCGTCCATGGTGACAAGGTCGCGGTCGACGCGCTGCTCGATCATCCAGGGGTCGCCGCGATCAGCTTCGTAGGATCCTCCGACATCGCCGCCTATGTCTACGGGCGCGCCGCCGCCCAAGGGAAGCGGGTGCAGGCCATGGGGGGCGCCAAGAACCACGGCATCGTGCTGCCGGATGCCAATCTGGACCAAACCGTCACCGACCTGCTCGGCGCTGCCTATGGCTCAGCGGGCGAGCGCTGCATGGCTCTGCCGGTGGCTGTGCCGGTGGGCAAGGCCACGGCTGAAACCTTGCGCGAGAAACTGGTGACTCGCATCGAGAGCCTGAAGGTCGGGATCTCGACCGACCCGGACGCGCAGTTCGGCCCGGTCGTCACCGCGGCCCACCGCAAGCGGATTTTAGACTATATTCAGCTCGGCATCGACGAGGGCGCGGAGCTAGTGGTTGATGGGCGAGACTTCAGCCTACAGGGCTACGAATCCGGCTTCTTTCTTGGGCCGAGCCTGTTCGACCACGTCAAGCCTCAGATGAAGACCTACCAGGACGAAATTTTCGGGCCGGTCCTGCAGATCGTGCGCGCCGATAGTTTCGAGCAGGCCCTCGGCCTCGCCTCCGATCACCCCTTTGGCAACGGCGTCTCGATCTTCACCCAGAGCGGCGGCGCCGCCCGGGAGTTCGCCGCGCGGGTCAATGTCGGCATGGTGGGGATCAACGTGCCGATCCCGGTACCGGTCGCCTACCACTCCTTCGGCGGCTGGAAGCGGTCCGGGTTCGGCGATCACAACCAGTACGGCATGGAGGGCCTGCGGTTCTACACCAAGGTGAAGACCGTCACCGCTCGCTGGCCGAACCAGAACAGCGAGGACTCCGCCTTCGTCATACCGACGATGGCTTGAGCGACATTGGCCCCTGCTGGTGAATTTGGGGCGCCTCTATTTCAGATCGACGGACGCAAGGAGCAATCATGCAATATCCAGAAATCAATCTCTACATCGGCGGTGAGTGGCGAACCTGCAAGGATACCGCGCCGGTGCTAAATCCCGCCAATCAGCAGACGATCGGGCGCCATCCCATGGCCGGCGCGGCGGAGCTCGAGCTCGCGCTAGAGGCGGCGGGCGAAGGCTTGAAGGTGTGGAGCCGCACGGCGCCGGCTGAGCGGGCGGCCCTGCTGCGGCGGGCGGCGGGCCTGATGCGCCAGCGCATCGAGGATATCGCTCTGACCATCACCCTCGAGCAGGGCAAGCCGCTGACGGAGAGCCGGGCTGAAGTCATCCGCGGCAGCGAATTCTTTGAATGGGACGCCGGCGAATGCGTCCGCGCCTACGGCCGGATCATTCCCAGTAAACAGGGCATCCGTTACATCGTGGTGCATCAGCCCATCGGCACGGTGGCGGCGTTCTCACCCTGGAATTTCCCGCTCAGCCAGCCCGCCAGAAAAATTGGCGGCGCGATCGCCGCTGGGTGCTCGGTGATCATCAAGGCGGCCGAGGAAACGCCCGGCGGCGCGATCCATATCGCGCGGGCCTTGCATGCCGCAGGCCTGCCGCCGGGGGTGCTCAACCTGGTCTTCGGCCATCCGCCTGACATCAGCGGCTATCTGATCCCCAAGGACCAGGTGCGGCTGGTGGCCTTCACCGGATCCACAGCTGTTGGCAAGAGCCTGTCGGAGTTGGCGGCCCGATACATGACGCCGGTGTTGATGGAATTAGGCGGCCATGCGCCCGTGATCGTCTGCGACGACGTGGACCCGGTTCAGGCGGGGGTCACCTCCGCCCTGCGCAAATTCCGCAACGCCGGCCAGGTCTGCACCTCGCCGACGCGGTTCTTCGTGATGGAGGACCTCTATGATCGGTTCGCCTCCGCGTTCGCGGAAACCGCCCGCGGGATCAAGGTCGGCAACGGCCTGGATGGCGATACCCAGATGGGGCCCGTCGCCAACCATCGCCGCATCCCGGCCCTGCAGTCCCTGGTCGACGACGCCACGCGACTTGGCGCCAAGCTTTTGGCCGGCGGCGGGCGTATCGCCAACGCGGGATATTACTTTGCACCGACGGTGCTGGCCGAACTGCCGGACGACGCCCGGGCGTTGGGCGAGGAACCCTTCGGCCCTCTGGCCCTGATCAACCCAGTGAAGTCGCTCGATGAGGCCATCGACAAAGCCAACAGCCTGCCGTTCGGGCTCGCCGGATATGCCTTTACCCATTCCGCGCCGGTGGCCGACCGCCTCATGGAGGAGGTCCAGGTCGGCAATTTATCAATCAACACGCTGGAGGCCTCGGTCGCCGAAACGCCGTTCGGCGGGATCAAGGACAGCGGTTATGGCCGGGAAGGCGGGGCCGAGGGTCTGTCGCATTACTCGATCATCAAGACGGTATCGCACCAGGTGCGTTTGACGGATCCGCGACCGCTGCAAGGCGAATAGCTATAACTCTTTCAAATATTTGGGTCGCATAAATTCATTTTTCGTCATAGCGCTAGACCCATACAATAGGAGTGGAGGAAGCGCTAACCCTGCCTGCACCGCGGATGCGCGCGGCCCGATGAACGCTTTGGGTATAGCTTGGGGAGTACTTCGGACATGGCTTCATTCGCTCGGCCGTTCAACTTTCAGGACTGGATTGAACGGCACCGTCCGTTAATGAAGCCGCCAGTCTCCAACCGTTTGGTCTTCGAGGAGCCCAACGGCTTGATCATTCAGGTGATCGGCGGCGGGAACCGACGGGTCGATTTCCATGACGACCCCGCTCAGGAGTTCTTCTACCAGTTGCAGGGCGACATGATCCTGAAAGTCATGGACCGCGGCCAGATGGAGGACATCCTCATCCGCGAGGGTGACGTCTTCCTGCTGCCGCCCAATGTGCCCCATTCGCCCCAGCGCCCGCTTCCTAACTCCGTAGGCTTGGTGGTGGAAGGGCCTCGGTTGCCTGGCCAGAAGGATGGATTCGAGTGGTATTGCTTCAACTGCGGCGACAAGATTCATCGGGTCGAGATCACCCTCAGCAATATCGTGGCTGATCTTCCGCCTCTGTTCGACGCATTCTACGCCAACACGGATCAGCGGCGGTGCAAGAACTGCGGCACGGTCCATCCTGGCAAGGAGCCGCCCGCCGACTGGGCGGTTCTCTGACCGCGTCTCAACTCCCAAGCCAGGACCCACATCATGGACAAGGTGGCTGACGATCCGGGCGCGATCCAGGATACCAAATTCGAGCAGGAACGGATGCTGAAGAGCCCGTTTATCCTGAACGCTTGGTATGTTGCTGCCGAATCCGAGGAGATCGTCGTCGGCAAGCCCCTGGGGCGGGTCATTTGCGGCGAATCAATCGTTTTCTACCGCGACCGATCCGGGACCTGCGTGGCGCTGGAGAATCGGTGCCGGCACAAGAGCTATCCGCTGGATCGCAGCCAAGTCGAAGGAGACGACATCCGTTGCGGCTACCATGGCTTCCTGTGGGGGCCAAACGGACGGTGCAAGCAGATTCCTGGCCAGGACATGATACCGCCGAGCGCAAGAATCCGCGCCTATCTGACGGAGGATCGGCATGGCTGGGTGTGGATCTGGATGGGCGATCCCGCACTTGCGGATCCCGCCGACATTTGTGACTACCATTGGCTCGCAGATCCGGAGTGGGGGGCCAAGCGCGAGCGACTGCACGTCAAGGCCAACTACAGGCTGATCGCATCCAACCTCCTGGATTTGACTCATCTGGCTTTCGTCCACGGAACGACCATCGGGAATGCGGCGGTCATCGAGCATGCCGCCGTCACTTTCGAGCGCAACGAGTACGAGTCCAAGGTCATCCGGTGGATGACGGACGTCCCTCCACCAGCCAGTTACATCAAGGCCTACGGCTTTCAGGGCAATATTGACCGGTGGATGATCGTCCACTTCTCGCCCCCTGGCTTCTGCAGGCTCTACACGGGAGGCGCGGAGGCGGGCACAGGCATCCGCGAAGGGGCAACGGTCCCGCACATGGGCTGGCGGAATCTCAACGCCATCACTCCCGAGACTGAGACTACGAGCCACTATTTCTGGGGCCAGGCGCACAATCACGACCCGCAGAATGCAACCTTGACGGACCTAGTGTTCGGCCAGGTTCGGCACGCGTTCCAGGAAGATCAGGTCGTCTTTGAAGCGCAGCAAGTCGTCATGGACCAGAACCGGCATTTGCCGCAGCGTGAACTGAACACTGCCGCCGACGCAGGCGCGCTTCACGCGATGCGCGTGATTGATCGATTGCTGGCCCGCCAGCACGCCGGCCAAAACCCGGTCATGCGCCACACGGACCTGCAGTGGGGCCCCAGATTTTGATTTCCGAGGGCCCTAGCCGACGTGTCGTCGTCCTTGGCGCGGGTCATGCGGGGGGAACGGCAGCCGCTCTACTACGGCGCTTTGGCCATGAGGGGCCGATCACCCTTATTGGCGAGGAGACCCAACCGCCCTATCAGCGCGCCCCGCCTTCCAAAGCTTGGGCCGACTAAGGGCGGAACGCGCTTCTCCCCCCGATCTGAATGTAGGTGAAGTGGCCGCCCTGGCCATCTGGATGAGTTGGAATGAACGTTGGCGGGCTTGCCATACGGCGGGGCCAAGGGCGGGGTGGCCTGCGATCCCTGGGCTATGTCGCCTCGGGAAATCGAGGCGGTGTCCCGGCGCTACATGCAGGAACTCATCGCATTAATAGGGCCCCCCACCGACGTAATGGGTTGGACGGGTTGAACGCGACGGGGTGTCCAACCGGGACGCTGCCACCGCCATCGGGGGTCGAGTGCGTCCGGGCCGGCAAGCAGCTACGCGGTCTCTTCCCATAAGCGGCGCGCGGCGGGCGGGCTGATCAGCCTTGCCGCTCGGGCGTGCGGACCACCAAGCCGTTCAGGGCCTCGGAGATGGCGATCTGGCAGGCCAGGCGTGAGTCGGGACCGCCCTCCGCCGCGAACTCCAACATCGACAGCTCAAGCGGCTGGGGCGGCTTGAGCCTGGCGCGCCAGGCTTCGGAAATATGGACGTGACACGTCGCGCAGGCGCAAGCGCCTCCGCAATCGGCATCGATTCCCCGGACGCCGTTGCGCACCGCCGTTTCCATCAAGGTGAAGCCGGCGGTCGCGTAGACAGTCTGGCGGGAGCCATCCGATTGCAGAAAGGTGATCTCGATCATGGTCCCAGGTCCTGCAGCTCCCACCTCGGTTGCGTCCACCGAGGCGGCGGACAGCCAGGGGTGCGGTGCGGCGGTAAGGCGTTAAGGCGATCTTTGGCGCCACCATCGCCGGGCCAATCTATCAAGGCTGAAGACCTCTAAAAAATTATAGTTGCGAACTGCTCTATTCTAGTAAGGAATACCGTCTCTTCGAACCAGAGTGTCACCCATGGTTTCCTCGCCCCTGGATCGCCGCCTCGTCGGCAGTTTCCGATTGCGTCACCTGGAGATCGTAGCGGCCATCTATGACTGCGGCGGCGCCTTGAAGGCGTCCCAACGCGTCAACATCACCCAGCCCGCGGTCACCAAGTCACTGCAGGATGTTGAGAACGCCCTCGGGGTGCAGCTGTTCGTGCGTAGCAGCCGGGGGCTGAAACCGACTCACTTTGGCGATGTGTTCGTTCGGCACGCCAAGATCGTGCTTGCGCAGCTACGCCACTCCGCCGAGGAGATCGGTAACCTCAAGGACGGGGTCGGCGGGTCCGCGACCATCGGCACCGTCCTTGCGGCCTCCGCGCAACTGCTCCCCGAAGCTGTCATCGCCCTTAAGGCGGAGCGGCCCCAGATCGGGGTGAATATCCTGGAGGGGACCTACGACGTACTGATCCCGCGCTTGCGCATGGGCGATCTGGATCTAGTGGTCGGGCGTATCCCCGAGGGGCCGCCGAGCGACAGCGTCGTCTACGAGCCGTTCTATCGAGAGGAGACCTGCCTTGTGACCCGCGTCCAGCATCCCCTGGCCGCGCGCGAGAAACTACAGCTAAAGGATTTGCTGGACGAAGCGTGGCTGTTGCCTGTGCCGGAGTCCCACCTGCGCCGCCAAGTGGACAGACTGTTTGTGGACGCCAATCTGCGCCTGCCGACCAACATCATCGAGTCAATGTCCGCCCTCACCAACCGGGTTCTTTTGGAACAGTCCGACCTTATCGGCGTGCTGCCTTATCACGTCGTTCAGCGCGACGTGCTGGGGGGCAGACTGGTCGTCCTACCCGTGGCCATGCCGGCCGCCCAAAGTCAGGTCGGCGCGATCATGCGCGCGTCCGCGGACCTGCGGCCGTCAGCGACGGCCCTGCTCGAGCAGTTGCGCCGGGTTGGCCAGACGATTGCTTCTGAAGTCGAGGCTTTTCGCCAGATCACCACGTCGAGCCAAACGATCGCGACAGCGCGGCCTGCATCGCCCGGAAGACCTCTAGCGCGGCGCTGAACGCCCCGGTCGAGGCGAGTGATCGGATCGAAGGTGCGGAAGGGTCGAGAACTCCACCCATTGCGACGCACCTCGGTCTGGCCGTCCGGGAAGCGGGGGATCCCGCGGCCCCAAGGAATCTCGGGTTAAGGTCAGGGCAGGGTGGCTTGCCGTTGACCCCGATCGCCAGCGGATCGAAGCCGCTCTCGACCTGCACCACCGCGGCGAGGGCCCCCCAGAGGTCTGACGGGGCAGAGTCGCGACGAGCCGGTGGCGAACTCCGCACGGTTTCGCCACCGGCTGTCGTGATTCTCCCTCATTTCATTGGACAGACGCCTTGCCCTCGTCCAGACCAGGCGCGGGTCAGGGCGCAAGTTTGAACCAGCCGTCGGCCTGCAACTGGTCCCATATCTTCTCGACGACTCGGGCGCCTTGGACGCGAACTCGAGCCGGATCATCGACGATCAGGCGGCCATCCCGGACCTGAGCGACACCGTCTGTGAAGACGTGGCGAACAGATTGGCCGTTCGCATAGAGGATGTTGTTCAGGGGCTCACGCGGCGTCGTGCCCGCCCCAACAAGGAAGTCGGACAGGTCGATCGATGTAAGATCGGCCTTGGCCCCCACAGCGATCCGTCCCAGGTCGGTGCGCCCTAGCCCGTTGGCAGGATTGAGCGTGGCCGACCGGACCATGTCCATGACGGTGGGCGAGCGCACCGGCGTAGGCGAACGAGCGCCGATCTGTCCGAACCGGGCTCGCCCATAGAGCACTGCGAGCTTCATGTTCTCGACCATGTCGTTTGAGTGGGTGTCGATACCGATGGTTGTATTGAGGCCCGCGCCGAGCGCCTCGATGAAGGGTTGATTGGCCTGGCCGCTCCCTGCTCCCGCCCCTGACGGGCAATGGGCGTAGCTGAACAAGGGTTTCTTTGCCAGGAACGCCGGGTCGCTGGTCACGTCCCACCCACCAAGGTGCGCGCCGAACAGCCGCTGGTCGTAAAAGCCGAACTCGTCGATCCACTGGACTGGCCCCTTGCCCCAGAGGCGCTTGATAATTGCGGAGTCCCTGTCGCTTGTGGCCAGGTGAGTATGGACGCCGTTGCCGAGCTGCTTGGCGGCCAGAGCAACAGCGCGCAGGGTCTCGGCCGTGTGCGTCTCCGGGCCATGCGGCGTCATCATCGGCACAATCCGCCCCTCCTCGGCCCCATTGATCGACAGAGCGTACTGCAGGTTCGCCTCGACCTCCCTCAGCGTCTCCGGAACCGAATCGAACAGGGCCGAGTCCTGCGTGCGCCGCCAGATCGGTATCAACCGGGACCAGCCCGGCGTCATGCCTCCCGGGAAGCCCCGCACGCCCCATCTGGAGGCCACGCGAACATAGGATTTGGCCAGTTTGAGAGAGATCGACTGCTCGATTTGGGTGGTGCAGCCTGCCCGCAGAATCTCGGCGAGATTGTAGGCCGTCAGGGCGTCGAGGTCTTCGTCGTCCAGGGTCTCCATGATCGCGAGCACTGGGGCGTAGGACCGCCCGCCGCTTTCGATCAAACCCCGCGTCGGCGATCCACAGGCCACGTGGGTGTGGCTGGAGATCAGGCCGGGCAGCAGCAACTGGCCCGGCATGGCCAGCCTGGCGTTCGTGCCCTTCACGCGTCCAGGTATGATCTCGGCGATCCTGTCACCCTGGATGACGACCGAGTGGTCGCGCAGGAGCGTAAGGTTCCCGCTCTGATAGGCCAGCACCCAACTCGGTTCCAGGACCAGCGGCGTCGTCCTGGTTCGCCGAGTGGGGGCCGCATGTGCCACCAGGGGAGCAGCGGCGAATGCGGTGGCGAGACCCGCCAAAAAAGGCCGGCGCGCCAGGCTCGGGGCGCCCGATTCATCCGGCTCCAAGGCGCCTGCCGCGCAGATCTCGCAAAGACACCTGCCGTGGGATTTGCCCGCGCCCGCTGGTCGCCAGATCATGATGGCCTCCTTGGAAAGTCGTAGGGCCGGTTGAGCCGTCCCATCACTAGTCGACGCCCCCGATGGGAATGTTGAAGGGCGCCATTGAACTTCACGGCGTCGTAGTTGCCGAGTTCCAGCATCGCATCGCCGGCCAGTTCGCCGAGCTTCGGCTTGTTGGTGATGACGTTGAGCGCGCCGCCGGTGGCGCTCCGGCCATAGAGCGTGCCCTGCGGTCCCTTGAGCACCTTGACCCGCTCAAGGCCATAGAAGTTGCCGCCGATCGACGTGCTGCCGGCCACATAGGCCTGATCGAGATTAAAGGCGACCGCCCTCTCGGAATAGGAACTCGCAATGTTGGCGCCGACTCCTCGGACGTAGATTTGCGTCAGGCTGTCCGCCGACGCGATCTCTAGGCCGGGCACCTTCTTGGTCAGGTCCATGATCCGGGTTACGCCTGCACGGCTGAGGGCCTCTCCGGTCACTGCAGAGATCGCCATGGGCGCTCGTTGGATGTTGGTCTCTACGCGCTCGGCTGTGACCACCACCTCATCGAGACCCACTGCCGGGCTCGCATCCTGCGCCCATGCGGCGCTTGTAAAGCTGGTGAGTACGAGGGACGAAGCCGCCGCCAGCAGACTGCGTGAAAGTCGACGCATCTAATCCCCCTTGGCGGACTCACCTATCGGCGGGTCTTTTTTGTGATAGTCCAAAGCTAAAATACTTCGATTATCGAAGTCAAGTTCGTTCTCCGAAGCTTGAAGTGGCGATTGGGCGAACTAGGTGCGATCCAACGGATATTCCAGGACATCCGTAAGCCAAGCCAAGCCAAGCCAAGCCGAATGAAGCGGCGGCGGCGGTCGAAGCTCTCGAGCGCCATCGCGTCAGAACAATTTTAAACCTGACTTTGACGGCGGCTTGGCGCGCGAGAGGCTGAAATCCTCTTTCCACGCCAGGTTAGGCCGATCTTGCTGCGGCTCCAACGGGGCCATTTCGCGTCAACAGCGCCGCGTACGACGGAGATGCGGCCCGTGGTTGAAAGTGTTTTGTATCGCTGCCCGGGCGGTGAGGGACCGCTGCGATTACGCCTTGGTGCCTTTAGGTCGGCGCCACGCCGCTGGTGGCGCACGCCGCATCTCGCCCAAAGAGAGGCCAATGACAATAGGCGGCCAACTTATGGCGCTAACCTGACCTTCGCTGGCGCGGCCTCAAGATTTTGCTCCTGATTGCCGCCGGGCGGACCTCGGTTTTTCGTAATGCGAACTTGAATTCGCTTTGCGGGCTTTCTATGCTTCGCGGAGTGGGCAGCTACACCTTGTCCGTCTTATGTATTGGGGCGAAACGTCGTAGATGATCAAAGCGTTAGGCGACATTCAAGTCCTTGAAATGGGCACCTTCATCACCGGCCCTGCCGCAAGCATGTTGCTCGGGGATCTGGGCGCCGACGTTATCAAGATCGAGAACCCGGCCGGCGGCGATCCGTTTCGCGCCTTCAAGGGCGGGCTCTATAGCCCGCACTTCCAAACCTACAATCGGAACAAACGCAGCATAACTCTGAACACCAAGGACGCGGACGACCTGGCCATCCTCGATATGCTGGTCGCCGACGCCGATGTGTTCATCCAGAACTTTCGGCCGGGCGTCGCCGACCGGCTCTCTGTGGGGCCGGAACGGCTTTGCACCGCCAATCCACGGCTGATCTACTGCTCAATCTCGGGGTTTGGCGCGACCGGACCCGGACGTGACAGGCCAGCCTTCGACACGGTCGCACAAGCGGCGAGCGGATTCTTGAGACTGCTGCTTAACCCTGATCACCCGAGGGTGGTGGGCCCCGCGATCGCCGACGCCATCACTGGCTTCTACGCCGCATACGGAATTCTCGCCGCGCTGCACGAGCGGGAACGGACAGGCAAGGGACGGCTCGTGGAGGTCTCCATGCTGGAGGCGATGTGCCACTTCAATCTGGACGACTTCACCCACTATTTCGCATCTGGCGAGATCATGAACGCCTACAGCCGGCCACACGTATCGCAATCCTACGTCTTCGAGTGCGAGGACGGGCGCTGGCTGGCCCTGCATATGTCCTCGCCGACCAAGTTCTGGGAAAACCTGGCCACCGCCATTGAGCGCCCGGATATGTTCGAGGATTCGCGCTTTAGCGATAGGAGTTCCCGGATAGCTAACCACGAGGCAGTCATCGCCTTTCTGGCGCCAATCATTCGCTCTCATCCCCTCGGCTACTGGTGCGAGCGCCTGTCTCGTCTCGAAGTGCCGCACTCGCCAGTGTACAATTCCAAAGAGGTGTTGGAGACGGCGGAGGCGAAGCATCTGCAGCTTGAGATATCGTCCCATCCTGACCAGCCAGGCGCGTTCCGCACAATACGCAACCCGATTTCCTTCGACGGTCAGCGGCCGCTTGAGGTCCGCGCGCCGCCACAGCTCGGCGAACACAACGAAAACATCACTCGCCGCCGCCCTGCCAACCGCCTTTTAGAACCCTCACCGCTTAACGCGAAGCAAGCGAAAGCAGGGCAGGGAACCGACTGATCGAGTGCGAGATCTGCCGGGCTGTGGCCAGCATGAGCGGCAAATGCTTCTTGAGATCACTGCGCGTCAGTTCGCCTGTCTGCGCTGAGCAATTGATGGCGGCGATGACCATGCCCGACCGATCATGGATCGGCACCGCCAACGACAGGACGCCGATCGCCAGTTCGTCCTCCACCAAAGCGTAGCCATCGCTCCGAGCGGCTCTAATCCGTTCCCGCAATCGCTCTGGATCGACGGTGGTGCGGGCGGTGAAATTTTCGAACTTGGTGGAGCCAAGGTAGGCGTCGAGTTCCTCGTCAGGCAAACCCGCCAGCAAGACCCGTCCCAACGACGTTGCATAGGCCGGATAACGCATGCCGACGCTGGCCTCGACCCGCACGATGCGGCGGGGGCCTATACGGGCCAGGTAAATGATGTCTCCGCCGTCTAGCACCGCCAGCGAGGCTGACTGGCCGGTGGCGATGGTGATGTCCTGCAAGTGCTCGCGCGCCAGCGTGTCGCCATTTATGCTGTCCAGGTAGCCGGTGCTCAGATCCAAGACTCGCGCGCGCAAGAAGAACTGACGTCCCTTGCGCCCGACATAGCCGAGGTCTTCCAGCGTATGCAGACAGCGACGCGCCGCCGCCGGGCTCAACTCGGCGATATTGGCGATCTCGGTCAGGGTGCAGAACGGCCCGCCGGCGCTGAACGCCCGGATTACCGCAAGCCCGCGCGCAAGGCCGGCGATTGTCTCTCGGCTATCGCGCACCACAGGGCGCGGGAGGCCCTGGTCGTCGGTGGTTTCGAGCTTCATCGTGGCCATGCGCTTTGGATAGCATCGCCTCAAGCGACTAGGAAGCGAACGATATATGCTGCATTAGCGAAGATTTTTTCTCTATACGAACTTTTTGCTCTGGCTTATGTATGGTCGAGGATGCTTCCGTCGAGAGCCGGCCATGACGCGCCTACGGAAAGCAGCACCGGCCACGATGGTCGTCATCGGCGGCCACATGAATTAAACTGGAGAGGACATGACCGAGCAGAAAGGGCTTCCCCGGCGCCTGCACCATACCGCCTACGTCTCCAAGAATCTGGAGGCGACCCGATGCTTCTACGAGGACGTGTTGGGCATGCCGCTCGTGGCGACTTGGTGCGAGAAGGACGAACTGTTCGGTAAGGAGCGGACCTATTGCCACTGCTTCTTCGGCATGGCCGACGGCAGCGCCCTTGCCTTCTTCCAATTCGCGGACCCCAAGGATCAGGCGCAGTTCGGGCCGCCGATGCCGGCGTCGCCATTCCATCACGTCGCGATCGAGGTGGACGCCGAGGGCCAGAAAGCCATCGAGCAGCGCCTACAAGACAACGGCTACGCCGACAAAATCTATGTCCTGGACCATGGCTACTGTCGCTCGGTCTATGCGACCGACCCGGACGGCATGATCGTCGAGTTCACCTGCGACGCGCCCGCAGCGGAGCGGATCAACGCCATTCGTCGTTCCGACGCCCACAGCGAGCTGAAGCGCTGGCTTGCCGGGGATCACAACAACAACAACATGTTCCGTACCGAGCACTCCTGATGGGCCAGACAACCCAGGCTTCGCCGCAGGAGCAGCGATGAAGATCGGTCCAGACAGCGCTCTGGCAACCGCGATCAGCGGCTCGAACGCAGAGACGATTGTTGTGCGCGGACGCGAGCTGGCCCGTGAGCTCATCGGGAGCATCACATTCACGGATCACGCCTGGCTTCTCATCGTCGGCGCGCTGCCCAGCGCCAATCAGAGGCGGGTCTTTGACGCGACCCTCGTCGCCATCGCTGAACACGGGCTGGTGCCTAGCGTGCAGGTGGCCCGGATGACCCTCGCCGCCGCCCCCGAGGCCCTGCAGGGTGCCGTGGCGGCCGGGCTCCTAGGCTGCGGTTCAGTGATACTGGGCAGCTCGCAGGCCGCGGGCCAAGTGCTCTCCGAAGTCGTCACAACAGGTGGACCAGATGGCTACGATCAGGCGGTCCGCGACTTGGTGTCCAGGTACCGTGCCGAACGGCGCGCAATTCCGGGCTATGGCCACCCGCTGCACAAACAGCGCGACACCCGCGCCGAGCGACTGTTCGCCGTCGCCGCCGAGGTGGGGCTCTCGGGACCTCATATCGCCGCGGCCGAGGCTATCGAGCGTCTACTGCCGGAGCTCATTGGCCGGCAGCTGGCGATCAACGTTTCTGGAGCGATCCCGGCCGTGCTGCTGGACGCGGGATATCCGCTCCTCGCGCTGAAGGGTGCGCCGCTCTTGGCGCGCACCGCGAGCCTGATCGCCCACTTGCTCGAGGAACAGGCCAGGCCTATGGGGTTCGCCCTGTCGGAGGCCGCCTCAGCGGACATCCGCTATGACGGCCCAGCACCAGAAGGGTTCGTCCCCGACGAACGCGTAGCATGAGCACCACCAAGCCCTCGCTGGTGCTGCTTTCGGGCATGCTGTGCGACCGCGGCGCCTGGACGGACCTGATCGCGGGGCTGGAGGGCGCGGCTGTCTGCAGCGTCCCCGACTATGGTCTGGCTGCCTCAATTACCGAGATGGCCGAGAGGGTACTTGCCGACGCGCCTCCCCGTTTTTCCCTCGCCGGTCATTCGATGGGCGGCCGCGTCGCCATGGAGATCTGCCGCTTAGCCCCGGAGCGACTGGATCGCCTTTGCCTTATCGCGACCGAACACCTGCCGCAGCCGAGCGGCGCCGCCGGCCAGATGGAATCCAAATACCGCGGGGCCTTGCTCGATTTTGCGAAGGCGCACGGGATGCATGCGCTCGGGCTGCGCTGGATGCCGACGGTTGTGCACCCGGCGATCACCGACACCTCGCCCCTGTCGGGGGCGTTTGTCGCGATGATCGAACGCCAGTCGCCGGAAAAACTCGAGCGCCAGATCGAGGCGGGCGCGGGCCGGCCCGACTCGACCGCCGAGTTGGCCGCCTTCCCCGGCGCCACCCTAATTCTATGCGGACGCGAGGATGGTTTGAGGCCGCCCGAGGCGCACCTCGCCATGGCGCGCCTGGTCCCCGACTCCCGGCTGGTTATGTATGCCAACTGCGGTCACATGCTCCCTATGGAGAAGCCAGCCGAGGCGGCCGCAGACATGCGGCGCTGGCTGGCGCTCAGCTAGTTTAGAGCCGTTGAGCGACGGGACTGAAGCCTGTCGCCGACGGCGCGCCTTCACTGCATCCGCTCATTTTCACACCGGTGCGCCACGCCCACCGCGCCTGTTGACACAGGGGTTGGCCGGCGCAATGATCGTCCGATCAGCGAAATATAGTTCGCTTATCGAATAGATTTCGCTCGAACGCTGCTCCATCAGGGTGCGGTTGAAGGTGTCGCTTCGAGGCTGTTCAGGGTGTCATATCCCACCTCGGCGCCGGGCGCGGCCTAGGTACCATCGTCCCACTCTACGAGATGACGGGACGCGCGTTTGTGGTCGGTGCCCGCTTCTCCCACAACACGGACGTGGGCGACGGCAGGATTAAATTGGAGCCTCTTATGAAGTCAGTTGCGGTACTCGTCGGCTCTCTCCGGAAGGAGTCGATCAACCGAGAGTTCGCCGAGAGCGTCGGCAAGCTGGCGGAGGAACGGCTCGCCTTTCAGTTTTGCGAAATCGGCGACCTGCCGCTCTACAACGACGACCTGTGGGAAACGCCGCCAGAGCCTGTCCTTCGAATGAAGCGCGAACTCGCCGCGGCTGATGGCGTGTTGTTCGTGACCCCGGAGTACAACCGGTTCTTCTCCCCAGCAGTCAAAAATGCCGTCGATTGGGGCAGCCTCGGCGCGCGTTTCATCTGCGGCTAGGTCGCGGACACGGCCCCAGCGACGAGATACAGATCGCCGTTCCTGCCTATATAGTCGCCCCTTCGCAGGTTAGCTCGTCCATCACATGACGAACTGCTGTTTCGGCAATGGCAACCATTTCGTCTATGTCGTTTTCTGTCGCGATCAGCGGTGGCGCGAAACCCAGAATATCGCCATGCGGCATGGCGCGCGCAATGAGCCCCAGATCGCGCGCTGATTTCGAGACCCTTGCGCCCACTTTCAGACCCGGATCGAAGCGAAGCTTCTTCCCCCGATCCGTCACGAATTCGATTGCCGCCAACAGGCCGACGCCGCGCACTTCGCCTGTGATCGACAGTTGTGCAAATGTCTCCTTGAGGCGCTTTTGGAAATATTCGCCCACCTTTTGCGCATTTTCCGGCAGATGTTCTTTCACTACGATATCCAGTACTGCGTTGGCGGCAGCCGCACCGATGGGATGACCGGAATAGGTATAGCCATGGGAGAAGGCGCCGACGCGGTCGGCACCTTCTTCCAGCACTTGATAAACCTTCGCCCCCACGATGGCACCCGAAAGTGGGAAATAGGCCGAGGTCAGACCCTTGGCCACTGTGACCAGGTCTGGCTCGATGCCATAGAGGTGCGAACCGAACATTGCGCCCACGCGGCCGAAACCCGTGATCACTTCATCGGCAATCAAGAGAATATCGTATTTCCTGAGAACGGCCTGAATGGCCGCCCAATAGCCTTCTGGCGGCGGGATGATACCGCCGGTGCCCAATACTGGCTCACCGATGAAGGCGCCGACGGTGTCGGACCCTTCGCGCAGGATCAGCGCTTCGCGTTCGCTTGCGCGCCGCAGAGAGAAATCGCGCTCCGTCTCTCTGGTCTGCCGGCAGTTCGAACAAGGAACGCTGGCGCCCCAGCGTGTCAGCAGCGTCCATGGCACGGCACTGTTCTTCAACAATCATGAAAGCACGCCTCTCGCTTAATCGACAATAATATCAATACCTTATACGTCTAGCGCGCAACTCTCATTGACCTGATATATCCATCAGCGACAGCTTGTTCGCACAACAGACGATCTGCTTTCAGAGCCACAAAACCGACGTACCGCTCTTTTCCGATGTTCACTCCATGCCGACCCGGAGACGATCCGTAGCACTGCGCGGAGGATCGATATCCTGCGGAGCCATCCCAAAACGGACAATCGTACGGATCCGATCAATAGCATCGGTTTTATAGATAGCTTCCCAACGACCCTGCAAAATTAGACCTTAAGGGTTTTTTGAGCGCCATATTGATGCATAGCATCGCTCCTTGCGGCGGCGGCATTGTGTTGCGATCGGGCACGCACAATGGCGCGTAGAAATTCGATGTCTTCCTTGAAGTCTCGACTGGAGATCAACCATTGGGCAATCAGTTTTTCATCTTTCGTGGAATTGATCGCCCGGATTCAGCCCAGTTGCGGGAGGAATTGACGCCTCGCCATCGCGATTATGTCCGCAACTCCGAAACCATTGTCATGCTTCATGGTGGGCCGCTCTACGGAGTGAATGGCGAGACAATAGGCACTTGCGTTATTTTAGCGGCTCCATCGAAAGCGGACATAACGGACTGGCTGAAGAAGGCCCCCTTCCATTCCGCGGGTCTCTTCGCCAGCACCACCCTCGAGCATTGGGGATGGACCTATGGCCGCTGACCGGCCTCTTCAAGCCAGCTTTGAACTGGAGCAACACTCCCATCGCATCGTCTTCGGAAGCCCGATGGAGGCTGTGCTTGGGCCTGAGCTTGCTCGCCTCTCACTCCAGCGCTGCATGCTGCTGGCGACGCCAGACAGGGCATTTCAGTTCAATACGACAACCGGCAAAGGCCTTCATATCGCAGAATTCACGGACGTGCGGCCGCATGTGCCGGAAGCGATCGTCGCAAAGGCGGTCGATCAAGCGCGCATGCATGCGCCGGATGGATTGATCGCGTTCGGTGGAGGTTCCACGATCGACACCGCCAAGGCGGTGGCCCATCGGTTGCATGTATCGGTCGTGGCAATTCCCACAAACTTTTCCGGCTCCGAAGTCACCTGGAATTACGGTCTTACCTCGGACGGATCGAAGCAAACCATGCGGGATCCATCGGTCCTACCGGGGACTGTTATCTATGATCCCTCGCTCTTGGCCTCCCTGCCGGATCGCCTATGGACCTGCAGCAGCGTCAACGCCATGGCCCATGCGATCGAGGCGCTGTATGCGCCGCAAAGCAACCCGCTCACCGCCGCCTTGGCGGAAGAAGGTATCCGCAAGGTGATCGCCGGACTCAGATTGAAAGAGGCCGAAGGCGGAAAGAAAGCCGCGACCTGCTCTTTGATGGGATCGTGGCTGTGCGGTGAAGTTCTCTCCCAGGTCGGCATGGGATTTCACCACCGAATTTGCCATGTGCTTGGCGGTACCTACGGCCTGGCCCATGCGGAAACCCACACAGTCCTGCTCCCCATTTCCATCTCGTTTGTATCCAATGACGCGCCAGCCCTCGCGGTATTGCGTGATCTGTTCCCGGCGCAATCCCTTGCCGACGGCATCGCTGGGCTCGCACAGCGCGGCGGTGCGCCGGCAAGTTTGCAAGATTTGGGATTTCGCGAAAAGGACATTCCCGAGGTCGCCCGACTTGCACTGCGAACGCCGACAGACTGTCCCCGATCCATCACCGTGCCCGATATCGAGGGTCTGCTTCTCCGGGCGTTCAGGGGCTACCAGCTTTCCCAACCCTTAGCCGCCATCTCATAACATTCAGGAGATTCCGTGAAACTCGATCCTGCGTTCAATCTCGAAGCCTGGATTTCCGAAAAGCTGCCCGTCTCCCGGGGGGCGATCGGAAATCGGGAAGTTTTCAAGAAGTCCGACTTCATTTTCCAAGTCATAAAGGGACCGAATGCCCGTAATGACTTTCATACCGATCCCTGGGACGAGATTTTCTATCAGCTCCACGGTCACATCTTTCTCCATACCATCGAGGACGGAAAAGAAGTCAAACATCGCATTAACGAAGGAGAGCTGTTTCTTCTTCCGAAGAATGTATTCCATTCTCCACGACGCCCGCCGGACAGCGTCGGCATTGTCGTGGAAATTCCAAGGAAGCCCGGCGAGGAAGATGGGATTGCGTGGTTCTGCGGCAAGTGCGGAAACATGCTCCACAGCGTCTATTTCTGGTGCGAGGACATCGAGGTCAACCTCAAGCGCTATGTGCAGGAATTCAATGACGACGAGGCGCTGAGGACTTGCAAAAAATGCGGCGATGTCCTGCCGAATCCCACAAAGGTACCGCAATGGGATGGCGACGATTGGAAGTGAATAATGCTTTATATAGTCTATTGCGAGGATGATATGCGCGTCTCAGAGGAGATCAGGGCGCGCCTGAGGGAGGATCATCTGGCATATATCGCGCGACACGAGCACCTCATCCTTCTGGGCGGCGCCATGCTTGACGATGATGGGGAAACCCGGATCGGCAGCAGCCTGATCCTCAATGTGCCCGATCGGGCCACCGCGGAGGATTTCTCCGCCGGTGAGCCCTTCCGCCGCGCGGGCCTCTATTCGCGGGTCGCCATCAGCCGTATGCGCCGTGCCCAATGGAATCCGGCGATCGCGCCCTCTACCCAGGATGGCCACTAGTCGATGGCGAACGCGCCGGAGGCCGAAGTGCCACGCTGGCCCTTGCTTGCGGTGCTTCTGGCGACGTCCCGGATTGTGTCTCCAAACGATCTCCAGCGGGCGCGGCTGGAAGCCTTCTCTCGCTATCTGGCGAGAATCTCCGCAGATGCAGTCGAAAGCCGCCCGCCATGGAGCATCTAATTTCCGGCCCGCCCGAACGGCCGGGCGTGGCGGCACTCGCCGAGCAGGTGCGGAGTGGATCGGTATCCGCGACCGAGGTCATACAGCAGGCTCTGGCGCGGGCGGAATCCGACCAATGGAACTGCATCGATCACGTTTTCCGGGTTCGCGCCATGGAGCAGGCGCGATTGCTCGATAAGCGCATAGCGGCGGGAGACCGGAACTTACCGCTTGCGGGCCTCCCCTATGTCGCCAAAGCCTCTTTCGATATCGCGGGGGAACCGACCACCGCAGGCCGCGTCGCGCCGCAGGGCCTTCCTGCCGCCACGCGCGACGCGGCGCTGGTTCGTTGGCTTACAGCGGCCGGCGCGATCGTCATCGCCACCGCACATATGGACGAACTGGCTCTTGGTTTCCTGGGTCGAAATTCACCCGCGGGTCCGACGATCAACCCCCGGGATCACCGGCAGGCGACCGGCGGCTCGTCGAGCGGATCGGCCGCCGCGGTTTCGGCAGGCATCGTCCCGCTTGCGCTTGGCACCGATACGAATGGTTCGGTGCGGGTGCCCGCGGCGCTTTGCGGCATTTATGCCATCAAGCCCACCCGGTCTGCGTGGAGCCTGAAAGGCGTCTCCCCGCTCGCGCCCAGTCTGGATTGTGCGGGGCTATTCGCAGCCTCCTTGAAGGACCTCCGCCATGGCTATGCTGCGCTGGCGGGCAGCGACGACCGATTTTGGAGCAAAAGCGCAACGGACCGGGTCGGTTTGGTTGGCGGCGACTATGATCGCCTGACCGCACCAGCGACGCTTCATCGTTTCCGGACATTCCGCAAATACCTTCCGAACACGCTCGCCCTGAAACTCAGTCACATCGAAACGGCCTTCGCGGCCGCCGCCATCATCACCGCCTATGAAGCGAGCAAGTCTTATGAAGGAGAGATGAAAGGCAATTCACACCTCTTCAGCGAGGCCGTCGCGATAAGATTGGCCTGCGGCCTGGATATATCGCCCGAAGCCTACCGGCAGGCGCGAAAATGGCAATCTCGCATTGCCGCCGAACTGCTCGAGATACTCAGACAGGTGCGCGTGCTTGTCCTCCCCGTTATCCCGGTCGATCAGCTATTGATCGATCAGGAATGGGTGGAGCTTGACGGGCCGCATGTCAGCGCCTCAGACGCCGCGGGGCTCTACACAAGGCCATTTTCCCTGGCGGGTTTTCCGGTTCTGGTTGTTCCAGGGCGCGGCCGCGAGCCGCTATCCTGCCCAGTCCAGCTTGTCGGAAGACCCGGCGACGAGCCCTATCTCTTCGCACTCGCAAGCCAGATTGAGACGCTCAAATCGGACCGATGAATGTCGGCGTTTCACTGCGATGCGACCAGTTGAGTGGTGAGCCACCCGCTCACCGGCCCTCGCGCCCCGTTGATGGGCCTGATCAGATGAAAAACATAGGCTACCGATTTCAGGCTTCCCAAATTCAGAGGGACAAGGTTGCCCGCCGCCAGATCAACATCCACCATATACCGAGGCATCATCCCCCAGCCGGCGCCGGCACAAAGAAGGTGATGCTTGGTTGAGATATCGCTCACGTTCCAATGATGCGTGGCATAAACACAGAAATCCTGACCCATCTTTACGCCACTCTCCTCGGAGAGGATCAGCTGGATATGCTTTCTCAACTCCGATGTCGTGACATTTGCCGACTGCCGGGACAGCGCATGATCGGGCGCCGCGACGGGTATCAGCTCCATGGTATTTAAGGTGACCACGTCGATAGCATCCGGCCATTGATCGGCTGGTCCACATATGCCGAAGTCACAGTCGCGATCCGTAATCAGTTGCAGAACGCGGCCCAGTGTCCCTATTCGCAAATCCAGTGCGACATCGGGGAATTTATCGCTGAATTGCCGCAAGAGAGCCGCCAATTTGGCTGCGGGATACATGGAATCGACCGCGAATGTCAGCTTGGTCTCAACACCGCGCTTATAGTCCAAAGCGCGCGCCCGAAGGTCCAGCAACTTGATCTCGATATTGCGGGCATCGACGAATATTACCTTTCCGACTTCCGTCAGGACCGCCTTCCGACGGCCGCGCTCGAACAAATCGACGCCCAGTTGAGACTCGAGATTTGTGATTCCGTAGCTGACCGCGGACTGGGCGCAGTCAAGCTCCAACGCCGCCTGGGAGAAGCTGCCGGTCTCCACGACGGTGGTGAACAGCTTTAATGTCCAGGGATTCAAAATATCCTGTTTCAAGCGACCCTCTTCGAGGTTCAGTGCCGATCTTCGGCAGGCAGGTGCCCCGTCCAAGTCGGCGTTTCACGATCGTTCAAGGTTGGCTCGGTGGCATTGGGCGGCAGCATTTGGCCAAGAAACCCGTCGCGCCTGGTGATCAGGTGATAGCTCACGGCTAGCAGATGTGCGCCTATCAGGGTGTAAATGACCCATTGCCCGTATTGATGGATCGCCTTTGCGGCATCTCCAATCAATAGGTTTCCGAACGCAATACTTGGAAATGAGAACAGGCCGAAGGGGGGCCAAGAGAACTTCGCGGCTTAGATAAGGTTGCAATTAACGCTCTATTTCAGCAATTATTCGGCGACATGGGAATTTGATCGCATCGCCAACATCGTAGGACGCAAGAAGTGACGCGAAATCAACGATATACGGCTCTTTTAGTAGCAGTGAGCCCATTTTTGATGTTGCGCTTAATAGACCGTGGAAACGCATGCCATTCGGGGCATGCCATGTCAGCGGGTTCGCCGCTTAGTCGCGGAAGCTATCCCGCCACTCCGGCGACTTGCCTGGAAAGCCGAGTGACGAACTCCGCAAAGCGGTCGAGGTAGCCTTGCAGGAATGCGCGCGTCGCCTCTGCCGATATAAAGCCATCGTCGCTGACCAGGTCAGGAGTGAAGCCGCCGACATAGGCCTCGCCCCCCATGACGGCGGCGCCGAGATTGCCGAGGATCTGACGCAGATGCTGCTGAACCATCGCAGTTCCGATGCCGCCACGGGCCGCCCCGGTGATAGCGATCGGCTTGTCGTACCAGACGCCCGGCGTAGCCCCGCGCGAACCCCAGTCTATGGCGTTCTTGAGAACTGCGGGAAGCGACCGATTGTGCTCGGGCGTGACGATGAGCACGCCGTCTGTTCGCACGATCGCGGCGCTGAAGCGCCTGGCGGCGGCGGGCCATGCCTGTTCCAAATCGAAGTTGTAAAGAGGCAGGTCGTCGATCGGTACAAGCTCGAACCGAGCGGCATCCTCACCTAGCCGCATAAGGGCTCCCGCAAGCCGGCGATTGATCGACTCCACCCGGTTGCTACCGACGATGACCGCGATGCGAGGTGTCGCCATGTTCATTCTCCCTGAAATGGTTGAAGCTTAAGATCGGGCGTCCGCTCGCCCGCAGCGGCGACCTGTCCGAAATGGCCAGCCCTCAAATCCGCGAGCGCCTGCGCCAGCGACGCCTCGCTTTCGAAAACGAAGGGTCCATGCTGGACGACGGGCTCATCGATCCGCGGTCCGGCCAGCACGATGATATGGCCGGAGGACTCGGTTCGGAGCGACAACTGTCCGGCCCTGATCGCAGCGCTGACGCAGAGGGCCTGGCCCGCGCCCAGGCTGCCGCCGCCATCCGCGCTGGCCTTGCCGTTGACGACAAGGACCCAGGCGTTCCAGCCTGCGGGTATCGGGACCAGCAAGGACTCATGCGGCGCCATAAGGTGGGCGTCCAACATCAGCACCGGCTCAGGCGTCTGGGCGGGTGACGTGCACCCACCAAACTCACCAGCCACCACGCGGACACGCACACCCGCAAGCCGGACCTCTGGGATGACGGCGGCCGCCAGCCGGAACGAATCCGGTCGCGTGGCCTTCAGGCGAGCGGGCAGGTTCACGAAGATCTGCAGTGCGTGGATACGGCTTTCATGATTGGCGGGCGCTTGCGTATGGAGTATCCCGCGTCCGGCCATGGTCCAATGAAGGTCACCTGCGCCGAACGCGGCTTCGTGCCCAAGGGAATCGCGGCTCGTCATCAGTCCTTCAGTGTTTTCGAAAACCAAGGTGACCGCCGACATGCCGGCATGGGGATGGACTTCGAAAGTCGGCTGCCACATCTCGAAGTGATCCACGAGCACAAAGGGCGACATCGCGCCTGCAGGGAAGTCCGAGAAGCGGAATTGCCGGGCGCTGAATCCCGTGCCGATGGCCAGCGGCGCTCCATCGCGAATGGGCGAGAATTGCAATTGTGCGACATCCCCGATTGCGGCGCCGGGGGGCGATGTCTCGTTTGAGGTGGCGGGCTGCATAGGTTCAAAAGGCTCCTGCGACGACCGTTTTCCACAATCTAAACTCTCGACCGTCGCTAGTGCAGGTCGTACATTTCAGACTCATCGTTCGAATTGTTCGGAAGCTGCACATGCTCGATTTGAAGGATTTTCTGTATTTCGTGCAGGTCGTCGACCGCGGCGGCTTTTCAGCGGCGGGCCGCAGCCTGCGAATGCCAAAGTCGACGCTCAGTCATCGTATTCAGCAGCTGGAAGAGACGCTAGGCGTCAGGCTTATCAATCGCACTTCGCGCAAGTTCAGCACGACTGAGATCGGGCGGGCGTTTTATGAGAACGCCCTGGCGACGCTTCAACAGGCGGAAATCGCCGAAGCTTCAGTGCGCCAGCATCTGTCTGAGCCAAGTGGGGTCATTCGGATAACCACCTCAGCGGCGATCGCGCAGTTCGCCTTGCGTGACCTCCTTCCGGCTTTCCTGACGCATCACCCGAAAGTCCGGATCATCCAGCATGTGACGGACGTGCAGGTCGACATCGTTGCAGAAGGCTTCGACCTGGCGCTTCGGGGGCACTCCCAACCGCTACCTAGCTCGACCCTCGTTCAACGGCGGATCGCTGGCGTACCTTGGCAATTGTTCGCCGGGCCCGCCTATTTGGACAGGGCCGGCGTGCCGATGACGCTGTCGGATCTGGCGAGGCACGCGGCGATTGCGATGCCGCAAGAGGCGGCGCGCGCCTGGCGCCTGCAACGTTCGCGGGGCCAACGCCTGGTTGTTCCGATCGAGCCGCGGTTCGTGAGCAATGACATGGTCTCGCTAAAGCAAGCTGCTTGCGCAGGACTTGGGATCGTCGCCCTTCCTCGATACGTCTGCTGGCCCGACGTCGTGGAAGGGCGTCTGATGCCGGTGCTGCCCGGCTGGCTGGCGGCGGACTCGAGCATCACAGCGCTCATGCCCAATCGCCGAGGCTTGTTGCCCGCTGTCCGCTCGTTCGTCGATTACATTGCGGCGGAATTTCCTCGCTCCGTGGCTACCGATTGACCAGCCCAAGCCTAGGATCGAGGCCATGAGACGCAGGCCCTCCGGATGCACCTCGACAATCTGCTCCAACAAGGTGGTTCATCGCCGTAGTGGTGCCGTTTGATGAGAAAGTGAGAATGTGAGTTTTAATAGTGTAGTTGTGGGAAAATGCACTGTAGCGGCGTTCGAATTGGGAGCCAAAATAAAATAACCAATCAATTGCTCTACTTCTACGGGGGGGCAGTGGCGGGTAGGTATGAATCACCCAGAATAGGCAAACAATTCCAGTCTTCCGTGGCGGACATACCCTCCGCCTCTGCGTAAAATCAGAAAGCCTCGCAGACCCGGCAGAACTGGCATTTCTTACCTTTGTCTTTTTACTTCAAATACTTAGCTAGCAATCGAATATATACTCCAACAAATGTCCCGACATAGTCTTTCCAGTTGCAAAACCGTGCGAGGACGGACCGTTTAAGTGGCGGGCCTATCAATGCTTGGCGCTGCGACGAAGGAGAGCTGGTCAAATCTCGAATTTTGGACCGAACCGCCAGATGGCTCGCTGGCACTTTGGTGTTTCTGAAAAACACTTCAGTCGGCAACCTTGAGCGTGCAGGCCCAAAATTTTGCCCACGAACATTATTAAATCTTGGCGCCGTGGGACCGAAAACGCTGGCATATTTACTTGCCTTTGAAGGTCCATTTCGGGACAATAATTGTGCTCGCCGTAGGGAAACAGGACTTGCCAAGCAATCAGCCGCGGTGGAAGAGAGGCCTGCTCTGGTCCCTTGTAGGGCTATTTGCGGCGACTTCGACATTCGCCCTGCGGGCTGACACGTTTCCTGACGGTTATCCGCGCTCCTACCAAGATATTGTTGCGGCGGCCAGGGAAGAAAAGAGTCTGAACATTTACAGCAATGTTCATTCCGACGCGCCCGAAACGGATTTGTTGACCGCGTTCAAGGCGCTCTATCCTTTCATCTCCATAAAATATTTCGACGACGACGGAGCACTGGTTTATCAGCGCTTCATGAATGAGGTCGCGGCAGGCCGTCCGACAGCCGACTTGGTCTGGAGCTCCGCGATGGACTTGCAGGAAAAGCTCATCAATGACGGCTATGCCCAGCCCTACTCCACACCTGAGATGTCTTCCATTCCGTCCTGGGCGCATTGGAAGGACCTGGGTTATGGCTCAACGTCCGAGCCCATCGTCTTCGTCTATAATCGCCGCTTTCTGTCGCATGAGGAGATGCCGCGAACGCACGCCGCGCTGAAAAATTTGCTGGACGGCCAGGTCCACCGGTTCTCAGGCCGCGTCGCTGTCTACGATCCCGAGAAGTCCGAGGTCGGCATGCTCTTTCTGTCGCAAGATCTGCGCATCACGCGCGACGCCTGGAACCTGTTTCAGGCCTTCGCCAATGTTGATGCCAAGGTGTACAGCACCAGCCGGGACATTTTGCGTCACATTGCGCAAGGAGATCAGTGGATCGGCTACGACGTCATTGCCTCCTACGCTTTCGAGATGCAGAAGAGTCATCCCGAGCTGGAAGTGGTCTATCCGTCCGACTATGTACTCACCATGTCGCGGGTATCTTTCATCACCGCCAATGCCCGGCATCCCAACTCAGCCAAATTGTTTCTCGATTTCCTGCTCTCGCGCGCCGGTCAGCGCAATCTCGTCAATTACGGCATGGGCTCGGTCCGTTCCGATGTCGGCTTTCCCGCCAACCAGGCAAAGCTCGATCCCGTCCGGACCCAGGCGATCCGCATCGGTCCCGGCCTACTCGCCGATCTTGACAGTCTGGTGCGGGCGCAGTTCCTTCGGCGCTGGCGCCAGATGCGCGCCACGGCGAGTCCCCTTCTTTGACGTCGCAAGCCGGTCACGATCACTGGCGGCGAGAAGCCTGAACTTTATCAATACCTTTAATCCTTTGCCGCTGGCTGGCGCCTCCAACCTGACGGTGGCGCCAACCCGACGCCCCAGAGCCTGCACGATCGAAAGCCCTAGGCCGCTGCCTTCGCGGTTGAGATTGCGCGGCAGACGATAGAAGCGCTCGAACACGCGCTCACGTTCTGCGGGCGGCACGCCGGGCCCATCATCCTCAACCTCCAGGATTCCGGACTCGCCTATCACCCGCACGATAATATGGCCGCCCGGATTTCCGTAGCGGATGGCATTGTCGAGCAGATTGGAAATCATCTCGCTGGCAAAAATGGGGTTGCCGAAGGCTTGCAATTCCTCACAACCGCTCTCGAAGCTGATCTCCATGTTCGCGGCAAGCGCCGGCATGGCATAGTTGCGGGCGGTATTGGCGGCACATTCGACGATGTCGAAGTGATTGGCTCCGTCGATTTCAGTGCTGGGACGCTCGGCCTTGGCCAGGGAAATCAGCTGGACAATCAAATGCTGCAACGCCGTGATCGCCATATAGATGTCCGAAACCGTTGCCTCGATTCCGTCAGCCTGCCGCGATTGGCGTCGCAGCAATTCGATGTGAGTCCGCAGGACTGCAAGCGGGGCGCGCAATTGATGGGATGCGTCGGCGGTGAACCGCCTGAGGGTTTCGACACCGGTTTCCACATGATCAAGCAAAACATTGAATGTCGCGACAAACGGCAGTGCTTCTTGCGGCACCAGCGACAGCGGCAATGGCGCGAAATTTATCTCGGGCCGGCTGGTGCGCTCTTCCACTTCGTCGCGAAGCAATGCCAGCGGTTTGAGTCCCCACTGAATGCCGACATAGACAAGCCCCGCTACCGCCAACAGCAGAAACAGACCGAACGCACTCAGTCCCAGAAGGATGCGGTTGGCCACGGCCGTGCGATTGGTCACGGTTTCCGCCACTTGAATGACCACCGGCGTGTCAAGTTGTGGTACCAGCTTTGCTTCCATGGCGACGCGAATGGGAACCCCGCGGAAGGTGGCATTGCGGAACTGCACGAGTTCCAGCGGCAGGGATCGGGGATTGATCACCGACAATTCCGGATAGCCTGTGATCAATCCTCCGCGATAACTGACATTATAATAGACATTGTCGCGGTCGGCGTTTTCCAGCATGCCCAGTGCCGATGGCGGCAAGTCCAGCGTGATATAGCCGCCTTCCATTGCCAAAGTCTCGCTGATGGCCTGCAGCGAGCCGCTCAACACGCGGTCGCTGGCATTTTCCACAGCGCGATGCACGAACCATCCGCCCCAAACGCCGAGAACCAGCAGAATGCCGCACAATGGCAGCATTAACGTCATCAACAGGCGCCGCTTCAGAGAAGGTTGACGGTTCAGGACTTGCATCACGCCAGCCGCAACAAATAGCCCAGGCCGCGCACCGTCACGATTTCGATGCCGCTGTTTTCCAGCTTGCGCCGGAGCCGCGCGACATAGACTTCCAGCGCGTTCGGCGCCACCGGATCATCATAGCCGAACACATCCCCTGCCAGCCGGATCTTCGGCACCACGCTGCCGACCCGAGCAATGAGGGTTTCGAGGACGGCACGTTCGCGTCTGGTTACATCCAGAAGTTTGTCGGAGACATAGACAGCGCCCGACGAACGGTCGAGCTTGAGCTTGCCCAAGGTCAAAATTGGGTCGGGATTGCCCTGCCCGCGCCGAATTAATGCCCTCACCCGTGCCTCCAGCTCCGCCAGGGTGAAGGGCTTGGAAAGATAATCGTCGGCGCCATGATCCAGTCCATGGACGCGATCGGTCGTCGCGTCGCGGGCGGTGAGGATGATGATCGGAATTGTCAGGTGCAATAGCCGGATGGCCCTGAGCACATCCAGGCCATCCATGTCCGGCAACCCGAGATCGAGAATGACCGCACTATAGGGTTCGAGTTTGATAACTTGCAGCGCGTCACCGCCGCTGGAAACATGATCGACCGCAAGGCCCTGGTCGCGAAAGGCCTTGATCAGACCTCTTGCCAGTGCGGCGTCGTCTTCGACGATCAGCAACCGCATCACAATCCCCTGACGGCTGCCGGAGCATACTTGCCCTTACTTTCGCCCGCAACGTGGAAGCGGCAAATGCGGGTAACACGCCGACACGCGGAACTGAATGCCGCGACTGCACAAAATATTTGGCTTTGCGGCACATTGGCTCAAAAAGAAAGGCGCCGGGCACTCCGCCGCGGCGCCTTAGGTAAACCTCCGGCGGGGACCGAAGGCGGGGATGGATCAGACCCTTTCGCGCTTCTGTCGCGCTCAGTCCTCGACTTTCGCGGGGCCGCGTTTCAGCATGCGGGTGAGCAAAGTGGTATCCAATTCATTCTCCCAACGCGCCACCGCCAAGGTGATGACGCCGTTGGCGACGAAATTCGTCAGGGCGCGGCACTGACTCATGAAGCGATCCACGCCCAAGAGTAGCCCGAGCGAGGCAATCGGAATATCCGGGATCACAGTCAGGGTCGCCGCCAGCGTCACGAAACCCGCGCCCGAGACGCCGGCCGCGCCTTTCGACGTCAGCATCGAGACGAGGAGTATTGTCGCTTCCTGTCCGATACTGAGATGGGTGTTGGTGGCCTGAGCCAGGAACAGGATGCCGAGGGTCATGTAGATGTTGGTGCCGCAGAGATTGAAGCTGTAGCCCATCGGCACGGTCAGCCCGACCACCGAGTCCGAGGAACCGAGCGATTCGAGTTTGCGCATCAGGTTCGGCAGCACCGTCTCTGACGATGAGGTCCCCAGGATGATCAGCAATTCCTCGCGGATGAAGGCGAGGAACTTGAAGATCGAGAAGCCCAGGAAATGCGCCACCGCCCCCAACACCACAAGAACGAAGGTGAGGCTGGTCGCATAGAACAGGATCACGAGCTCGCTCAAATTGACCAGCGAGGTCAGCCCGAACGCACCGATCGTATAGGCCATGGCACCGAAGGTGCCGATCGGCGCCAGCCATATGATAATGGCGATCATGCGAAAGAAAACGCGGCCCACCATTTCAACCGCATGGGCGATCTTGCCACCGACCTCGCCCATCTGGCTGAGCGCGATGCCGGTCAGAATCGAAATCAGCAGAACCTGCAACAGGTCGCCTTTGGCGAAGGCGCTGACGAAGGTGGCGGGAATGATCGCCATCAGGTGCGCGACCACCCCGTCATTGGCCGCGCGTGCCGTATATTCGACGACTGCGCTGGCGCTTCCAATCACCATGTGATTGGACATGCCCGCACCAGGCTTGAAAGCATGCGCCGCGATGAGTCCCAGCGCCAAGGCGAATGTCGAGATAAATTCGAACCACAAAATCGACTTCAGTCCGATGCGGCCCACCTTGGCCATGTCGCGCATCGAACCGATGCCATGCACGATGGTGCAGAAGATGATCGGCCCGATCAGCATGCGGATCAGGTTGATGAAGGCATCGCCCAGCGGCTTCATGGCAGCGCCGGCATGGGGCCAGAGCGCGCCGAAGACCAGGCCCACTACAATCGCAATGAGGACCTGTACGTAGATTTTTCGAAGAATAGCCATGAGTATCGCTCGGCAGATGCGCCTGGCCACGCCACCGGGGAGGCGCCAAAGCGCATCCCCGGTGTGGCAGAACACATTACATCAATATTTGCACCGGACTCCTATGCGGAACATGCAGCGCTTTATGCGCACTCGCCGGACGACCGCCGATCCCGGCGGTCGTCCGGCCGCGCGTTCCTAGAACTGGACCCGCAGGCCCGCCGTAAAGTAGCGACCAATCCTGTCATAGTCTCCCTGAGTCGGATTCGAGAAGGTCGTCGGCGGGTTGGTAACGGTCGGCGGATTTTGATTGAACAGATTGTTGACCGACAAATAGAGCTGGTCGGTCATGCCCCAGGTCTCTACGTTATAATTCACCGTCACGTCCGTATAATATATGCTTGGAACATTGTTGTTGTCGGTAAACACGCCCTGTTGCTTGGTCGGATCCATCCGAAGTTCCGAAATATACCGTTCCTGGCCGGAGAAGGAGAAATCGCCGTACACATAACGTGCCTGCAGCGATACCTTCCAGGAAGGGGTTGTCGGGCCGTCGAGAAGATTGAGGATCGGAGATGAAGGTGCCTGACTGATATTTTTCGTCTGGTGCGTGGCCAGAAGCCGAAAACCCAGCGGCTCATCGAACAACCGGGTGTTATATGTCCCTTCAAAGTCGTAGCCCGCAGCCTCCAGCACATTCAGATTAAGGTTCTGTGTCGTGATTTTAAGCGTGCCATTGGCGTACGAAACAAACGAGCAATAGGCCGCCTGCCCGTTGTAGCAATAGTCGATCTCATTCTGCCCCGAGACTGTGCCGATGGCGCCCTTGAGTCGGATATCGTAATAGTCCGCCGACAAGGAGAGATTATCGATGAATGTGGGCGTCAGGACCACGCCATAGGTGACGGTAATGGCCTTTTCCGGCTGCAGATCAGGATTGCCCTTGCTGATCAACAATGCGGGCGTTGTCGAACCACCCTGGCTTGTCGGGTAGAGCGCGTTGTTGCTGTTCTGCGTGGCCGAGTTGAATAACTCCAGCAAATCAGGCGCGCGAATATCTTGAGAAACGGTTCCCCGCAGCCGGACATCGTCAATGACCTGATAATCAAGTCCGTATTTCCAGGTGGTAACGGGGCCTGCCAGACTATAATCCGTGTAACGAACCGCGGCATCGGCGTTCAAGGCCCGTGCAAAAGGCAGGTCTTTCAGGATCGGTACGCCAAGCTCCAAGAACCCTTCCGAAACATTATATGATCCCGCGAATGGCAGAGGATTGAAGAAACGGTAAGGTCCCTGCTTTCCATTAAGCGCTGCGGGACCGCCGCGAATGCCTGTAAAATCATTCGTTTGAGGAGAAATCGGGTCGACGGATTGGAGCGCCGATTCTTGTCGATATTCGGCGCCCGTTGCGAACGATATCGGTCCTGCGCCTAACGAAATCCAATCGCCGAAATCACCGGACAAGTTCGCTTGCCACACATTCTGACGCAACGCCAAATTTTTGTAAGAGTTGCCGATCGTGAACGGAATTGCGGATGGCGCAACAGAGTTCGGGCCAAACAGGTTCAGCGGCTGGCAACCGGCATCCAATCCCGACAGCGTGGACCGGCAAACGATCTGGCCATTGGCGGGGTTCACCACCGCATCGGCAGCGGCATACAGATTGCGCGAAAGCGGCACGTTATCTTCCGAAAGGTACTGATGGCTCTGACCGGAGGAATAGGAGATGTCGTACTTCCAACCATCCATGCCGAAGGCACTATTGCCCTTTATTCCAACCGCTTCGTGCGTGGTGCTGGCGCCGTCCACGAAAGTAATCATCGGGTAATCGCCCAGATACCGTCCGAGCGCGAAAGAGGAGACGTTATGCGCGGTCATGTAAGACTGTATCGATGCCGGGATGTATGGATTGCCGCTGTAGATCGTAAACTGGAATTGAGAACCATCTTCGGCGGGGACCTCGTTCGCATCTTTTGAATAATCGAATGAATAGAGAAACTCCGCATAGACCGTGTCGTCCGGCGTGGCGGAATATTCCGCGTGAACGAAATTCGCCGTGCGCCATTGGTCGGGCGAAAACCCGTTATTAACGCGCGCGCCATCGCCGCCACTTTGAAAGCCGGTGCCCGAATTGAACCCATAATCAAACGGGGCCGGCGTGCCGCCCGCTAAAAACTGGGTCCCTGCGAGGGGGCCTTTCGAAATCAAGCCGCCAAGTGTTCCGATTGAAGAACGGATATCCGGCACAAGAATATTGGCGGGACCACTGCCCGTAGTATTCGGAATCAAACCCGCGGCCACGTCGAACCAGGCGCGGCCGGTCTTTACATTGCCAGGAATGCCCTTCTGATTGAAATATTGCGTGCTAGCGATGACGCCCAGCTTGCCATCCAGAAACGAACCGCCCCAGGCGAGCGAGCCCTTATAACTTCCCATGTCGCCATAGGTGGAGATACCGCCGCCGATGTCGCCCTTCAAACCCCTGAAATCTGTGTTGAGAACAAAGTTCACCACACCGGCGACCGCGTCAGAACCATAGGCAGCGGAGGCACCCCCAGTCACGACATCCACGCGCGATACAAGATTCTGCGGCAGAATGTTGATGTCCACCGAGTTTTCGGTATTGGTGGCAACCATGCGGTGGCCATTCAGCAAGACCAGGTTCCGATTGTCGCCCAGCCCGCGAAGATTGAGAATATTTTGCCCGTTCGTGCCGGTGCTAGCTGAAGTGGAAGGCGTCGTCGTTTGCGTACTGTTGCTGAATGAAGGCAACTGATTCAGCGCATCGGCGATGTTATTCGGTGCATTGGACTGCAGCTGTTCCGCACTCACCGCCGTGACGGGGGTTGGCGTCTGCATACCCGTGGTGAGTCGTGTGCCGGTAACTACAACTTGTTCAATCGGCTGATCTGCTGCGGCCTGCTGCGCTTGCCCCTGCGTGGTTAGAGACAGCAGCAGAATTGCCCCAAGCGCCACCGGGCTGGCTTCATTTGGAAGCGTGCTTTTCAATGTACGAAACATGAATTCCCCCTGTTTTGCGAATTTCATTTCAAGCGATACCTAAAGAACGGCTTGTGCTTTCCAGCTTTGCGCCGTTTCCGACATGGCGCGGCATTTTTCAATTTGTTCGTCGATTTTCTTTGCCGTGGCATCGGTCATTTGCCTGTCGGCCGCTTCACGCAATGGCTGCAGTAGTTGCTTCGCCTGCGGGTAGTCGCCCGCTTTGACGGCCGCGAAAACCAGATCGAATTTACGCAGCAGCTCGGCGCGGCCCGCAACGGCATTTGCCGGATTCCGAAAATCGGCATCCGCGGCCGTTGCAATATCGACCTGAATATAGCCCCAAGCGGGCGCCATCGCGATCACATCGCCCGTCATCAGGCTCGAAACCAGCTGAACCGCAACCGCTGACTGGCGAACGAACAGCCCAGCATCAAAGCGAGACTTGGCTTCAGGATAGTAGGCTTGGAAGCCGGCACTCGGCCAATCGCCGGAGATGTGCCACCCCGGCCAGCCACCAAGTTCAACCAGATGCTCCGAGAAGCCGGCGCCCATCCATGGCTGCTGCGGTTGACCATGAATGCCTGGGCGCGCCGGCACGTCATTAATCGCGCGAGGTAATCCCTGATCCTTGATGGCCCGCGTCACCGCGTCGATTGCCAGCGGATTTGGCCAACCCCAGATATACGTCGTCGCAGCATTGCCGGTCGCGTGGTAATCGTCGCCGGCTTCCGCGAATTGGCGCTCGCCCCAATGTTCCATGGCGACGCCGCCCACGACATTGCGGAACAGTTCCGGCTTGTCGATAACCATGTCGAAGGGATAGGCATTCTCCGTACCCGGCACGAAATGTCGCGTGTCGAAATAGGCGATCAAAGTCTTCGGGCGCTGGCTTTGCGGAATCTGCGAAAAATAGTGCAGCACCGAAAGCATTGCATAGGCGCCGTCGTCTTCGATGATGCTGGGTCCGTCCATATGCGTGGCCATCATCACGGCCTTGTCCTTTGCCGTGCCGTAGTCGCGCCCTGGCAGGACCGCCGTGAACTCTTCCGCGGGTGCATTCTGCTCTTCATGCGCGTTCAAGACCAATGTCGCGCGTTTGCCCGCTTCGGCATCGGCAATGACTTTGGCCCCGGCTACCCGGTCCAGCATCAGAAGCGGCACATTGGATTGCTGGGGTGTCGGATGAATGCGTGCGCCCGCGGCAGCCAACGGAGACAAATCCATCACTGTTACCGCCCCCACTGCGCCGGACGGCATCAACACATTCCAGATTACCGGAATGACCTGGCTGAACTGATCACGATTGCGGTAACTCGCCTCGACGGTCAGCGGCGCGGTGGCGCCGATCCCGCCGGGAAACTCCTCCGGATTGGATTCATACTCGTAATCCTTGTAGCCATTGTTGCCGGCAAAAGGCGCGTCGGCGGACATGCGCACCCGACCCCAAGTCGGCGATGCCTCTTCGAAATGGCGGGGATAGGCCTTGCAGCCTGGCGGATTGCCGCAATAGCTGGGCGGATCCTTGGGCGCCGGCACGCCGAGCGGCACGCGCTGATCGGTGCCCAGTGTATTATATAACTGCTGCTTGATGACAACGATCTTGCCCTTGAGTGCCGCCAAGGGAGGCCGTTGCGAAACGGGACGGCTCAGATCGTACAAAATCATTGGCGCCGCAACGCCCTTCGGCCCTGTCGTGCCAGTCTGCGTGCCATAGGAAGCGACATTTACCTTGACGCCGTCGGAGGTGAAGGACCAACCGCTCTTGTCCGGATATTCGCTTGTGTACCAGCGCGTATAGGGAAACTTATATTCCGTGATGTTCACAATGCCATCGGCGGCGAGCTGCTTCTTTGCGAAAGCCACCAGCTTCAGCCAACCGGGGCCCGCCGTGTAAGTCGGGCCATAGGTGTCCCGCAACGCCATCCATTTATCGAGCGTGGAGACCGAAACCAGTTTGGAATGGTCCACATTCGTCAGCGCGGGATTCTCAGCGGGTGCAGCAAACGCAAAGCTCGCCACAGCCGAAAAGGCAGAAAACATCAATAAAAGTCGAGCTTTTCCCGTTAGCGTCATCGTCGGCGTTTCCCTGGTATGCCTGCGGCTTTGTTTCCGCATTATTTTTTATGAGCGCAACAACGCCAACCGGCGCGATGCGTACCGTCCCAGGCAACCTACGCCGCATAACCTGTCAACGACCTGTCAAAAAAGGCATATACAGCGCACAAAATCCATTGTGCATCTGCGAAATGGCTGCCGCATGCAATCAAAGCAAGCCGGGGTCTTTACAGATCGCAACACAAATTCAAGATTGAGAAAGTTTCATCGCTGCGAGGGCGTCATGTCTGAGAGAATTCTATTGGCTTTCCTTTGCGCGCTGGCCGCAATGCCCGTCTGCGTCCCCGCTTCCGCGGCTATTTCCTCAAAATCATCCGACGTGACGGTGGCTGGCGATCTCTGGGCCGAGCCGCCGACGCTGATTTCGCTGGGCTTCGAATGGCGCATTACGGGCGACGAGAATCGGACCGCCAAGGTCGAAGTCAGATTCCGCCAGAAGGGCGAGGCCACCTGGCATAAGGCATTGCCGTTGATTCGCTCGCAGCATGAATATGTCGGCGACACGGCGCCGCCGCGTGAAAATTTTCACCCCGATCCATTTCATTATCCCGTGCCCAACATGTTCGCCGGCAGCATCTTCAATCTGAAGTCAGACACCGAATATGAGTGCCGCTTTGTGCTGACTGATCCGGATGGCGTGAAGGGCCGCGCGATGCGCATCGTCACGGTGCGGACCCGCAAGGAGCCCGTTCCCGCCCCAGGCGGGCATGTCTATCACGTCTATCCCATCGACTGGACCGGACCGAAGCAACAACCGGCCTTCACTGGCCTGATGGAGGCCTATTACCAAGGCGCCGCCAGCTCGGATTACGAAGGCACCTATCCGGCACGCGTAACGCCGGGCGATATTGTTTTAATGCATGCCGGTACTTACATTTCCGATCGCGTGCGCTATCAGAACGGCCTGCCGCATCCCGGCTATAACGCGCTTTCAACCTTGTTTGACGGCACCTATTACCTCACAGCCAGCGGCACGGAGGACAAGCCTATCGTGATCAAGGCGGCGGGCGATGGCGAAGTAATTTTTGATGGAAACGGCGCGCAGACCTTTTTTAATCTTGAGGCCGCCAACTACAATTATTTCGAAGGCATCACATTCCGGAACGCCAATCTCCTGTTCCTGCTGGGCCAGAAGGATATCGTGGGATCCAGCGGCTTCACCCTCAAGCATTCGCGCATTTATAACGTCGGGCGCGGCGTTCAGGACGACTGGTCTGGCTCCAAGAACATCACCATTCTCGATAACAGCTTCATCGGCCGCCACGACCCCGCTCACGTGGTGGGCTGGATTGGCGACTGGCTGAAGCGGCCCAGCGGCTATGAGGAATTGGGCGGGCCCAACGGCTCGGAGTATGGCATCAAGATTTACGGCCAAGGGCATGCCGTGGCTTATAATTATTTCGCCAACTGGCATGACGGGCTCGACGTGGCGACCTATGGCAATCCCGATGGCACGCCCAGGGAAGTGCGCGACCGGGTGCCTGTCTCGATCGATTTCTACAATAACGATTTCGACAATATGGGTGACAATTGCATCGAAGCGGATGGTGGCGCCCACAATGTCCGCGTCTTCCGCAACCGCTGCTTCAATTCCACAGGCGGCGCGCTGTCGGCCACCCCGCTTGTCGGGGGACCGGTCTATTTCTTCCAGAATCTGGTCTACAACACGACCACCAGCGGCGTGACCAAATATGGCTCGGCGGCGGGCATAGTCACCTGGCAGAACACTTTTGTCGGCGCGGTGCGCGGCAATGCGCCCAGCATGTATTTCGCAAACAATTTGATGCTGTCGAGCGGGCGCGGTCCGATTTTCGCGATCACCACCGCCACCAATTATTCCTCGTCGGACTATAATGGCTTCAGGCCCAGCGAAGGCGGCGACCACGCCTTTGAATGGAACACGCCACCCTTCGGAACGCCGATAGGACCGGCGAATTCCATCGTCAAGCGCGCCTACAAGACACTTTCCGATTATTCCGTCGCCACGGGTCAGGACAAGCACAGCGTGCTGCTTGACTATAACGTGTTCGCGAAAGCTTCCGCGCCGGACAGTAAGGATGTCGAAAAAGTCTATGCCCCGGAGGACTTCGATTTCCGGCTGGCTCCCGGCTCCGCGGCGATCGACGCAGGAATGGTGTTGCCGACCATCAATGACGACTATACCGGCGCGGCGCCGGACCTCGGAGCCTACGAGGTCGGCCGTCCGCTGCCGCATTATGGCCCGCGCACGCCGGTACCGGGTGTACCGCAGGGCGATGGCAGCCTTCGCACCCTGGCCGGGCCGCCCGAGGATAAATAGGCGAAAGGGAAGGCTGGCCGCGCAGGGACAGCTTCCGGCATCCAGCCAATTATTTCGCAGGCTGCGGTCCCAGGCGTTGGGGCTCAAGGATGGCGCCTTCGGAGGCGCTGTCCCAGGCCGCAAAGCGTACCCATTTCTTCCCGCGCGCATCGAAGGGTATTTCGAAATGATGCGAACCGAATGGCGGCAAATCGGTGGTGGAAATCTCCTGGCGCCCAGTCTTCTTGCCGTCTCCCCAGACGATTTCCACTTCATCGAGCGGGAAGGTCCATTCCACATCCGCCACTATGGTGCGTTTGGGCCCAGTGCCGCGCACTTGGAAGTTGGGCACCAGAACCTCGCCGGTGGTGACGAACATGTCGCCCTTCTCCAGCGTATCGATCACGGGACTTGGATCGGTGGGCGGCGGAAGGTTGGCGAGATGCACATAAGTTACCGGTGATCCGGAATAAATGTCATTGCCCGGCTCCTGATGACGCACTTCCGAAATCGAGATCGCGTATTTCAATGGCTCCGGCCGGTCCACCACCCAATTGCTCATTTCGTCGAGCAGCGGCAAGCAACGATACTCGCAGGTCTTCTTTTCGGATCCATCCAGACCCATCCCCCAGCGAAGTCCGAAGCCCTGATAGTGCGGATCATTGAAAGCGGGGGTGTCCTTGATCGCCTCGGGAAATCCGGTCGAGCCTTTGGTGCGCGGATGCGGCATCGAAACCATGGCGTCTTCGGCATCGACCATCTTCATGAGGTCGCCGGCACTACCGATATGATAGATCTTTCCGTATTTCTCGCTTTTCTCCTCAAGCTCCTGTCCGGGCTGACGCTGGTCCCAATAGACAGGATGCTTGAACAGAAGGTCGGTGTGTCCTCCCAGCGGGCTGCCGAATATTTCCACGTCCGCCATCACCAGAAAGCCTTTGTCGGAGCTGAGGCGCGCACCCTCCACCGAAGCGGCCGTGATTTCGACTTGGCTTGGCCCTTCGCGGCGGCGCACCGGTGCCGCGGTCGCGGCGCCGGTGGCGGAGAAGCCGCTGAGGAAAACGGAATCGATCTGGCTGACGATATTGATGCCCAGCGCCTTGATTGCTTGAAGATCGGGGAGCTTTTCGCTGAGATTGCCCGCGGTCAGCAACCGCTGGCCCATGTCCATATGATAATGATGCTGCATCACTTGATATCCGGGCAGCGGCTTGTAATGGTCGCCATGGGTAAAGGCGAGAACCGCATCCACCGATTCTCTGGCCGGGGCGAGCGAAGGGTAAAGATAGACGGGCATCAATTGCTGGGTGCCGGGCCGCGCGCTATAGAGCGCCCAATTACCCTGGCCCTCGCTTGAATCCTCATGCTCGTTCTGGCGAACACCGATGGCAAAGGATGTATCGCTGTCCTTCCGGTACCAATTATAGCCCATATTGATTGCGACCTCGCGGGCCCAGAAGAATTTGTGCGGCGGCGGGAAAGCGCCGATGGAGCCTTTTGCCTGATCTGCCAGCACGATCCGATTCATGGCGGCCAGGGGAACTTTGCCGCCATTGACCAGTCCGCCGAAGGCGTAATCCTGCCAGGCATTGGATGTGTCGCGCCACTGGACATGACTGTCCGCAGTGATCGGCAACCCTTTCAGACCGGCGTCGTATTTATACGCAACCCACTTCGCCTTGGTCGCGGCGATGACTTCCTGGCGAAACATGTTGGTGCCCCTGTAAATCGTGAATTGGAGTGCGCCATCGAACAGGCCCAGATGCACGCCGGGATAATTGACTGTCAGCCGGGCGCCATCCGTTTTCACCGCACAGCCGGTGACCGCGTAGCTGGCTTCGGCGCGGGCGATCTCTTCGGGCTTGCGCGGAAGTCCGGGTTGATCGGTGCCGGGAAGACCTGCGACCGGTGGCGGGTTGCCAGCGAAATTGCCATTGGCATTGACGCCCGGCACCGAAAGATCGAAGGGCGCGTCCCAGAACGGATCCCAGCGATATTTGTCGAGCACGTCCTGGGTAATCTTCACGCCCAAGCCGCGGAGCGGCTCGAGCTGCTGGTTAGACATGCGGCGTAACCCCGTCATCACCGAAAAATCCGGCCTGACATTGGTGGCCAATGTGACCCATTCCCCGCCGGTTCGGCGCAATGCGATTTCGCGGATCACGGGGGTGCCGTCCTGCACCGTGAAATTCAACCTAGCTTCCTGGCCGCTGTCGCCCGTCCAGGTTACCGCAAGACCGTCTCCGTCCACCGCCGCCGCGAGCCCTGCCTGGGGCTTATAGGCTGACATATCGCAGGTCAGCGCCTGGGCACCGCCAGCATCCACCGCTGCCAACAGCAAGCCCGCAACAGCGGCCAGCACAGACTTTTGAGTTCTCATCGAAAACCTCCCTCACCGTCTTGTTATCGAGAACGCTAATCACAGTGCCGCAAAGAAAATTCCGGGACCGCAGGACAGAAAATCCTATCGCATTTTCAGCCGGCCCAATTCGTATGGGGCCCAGTCCGCGAATCGGCCTAGTCCGTGAAGGTCAATTTATCCTTTGCTCGCTGACGGAAACCTGTCGAACCCGGCTATTGCAGTGCAACATACCTGGATAATGCCGGGAGCCATGAGATCGCAATTGCAGAAATCGCCCCCAAGATGAGGCAACATCGATCGCGTCCAACAGCAGGTTGAGGCAGTCGGCGAATGATGAACGTTGGCGAACGAAGCGATCGGCGGCAGAGCCCTTGACCGCGATATACATCTTGACGTCGGCGTCCTCTTGATAGACGTAAATGAATCGCTGCCACGAAACGGCTTGCTGCTTCGCAGATTTTTCCTTCCTCTTCCCCGGCAGCCTTACGAGGGCGAATAGCGACGTGGGTCAAGTTAGGATCCATTTCTGGTAGGCGTGTCAGGACTCTAATCTGCAGCGGCGACAGTACCAAGACTGGTACCGGCTGTTTTCGCGCTCCCGAGGTCTATGTCCTCCAAGGGTTGCTTCGGGCTACCATGGGGTCCACATAGCAATGGACGAACCATCGCCGCTCGGCTCAATTTGGGATGTCCTTGCCTTCACCGAGCTCAATCGTAGGAACGGAAGGAACTCACCAGAGGGGGAAAGTGGCAAGTCGAGCTCTTTAGAAATGTTTCCTCCTATCCTGCATGCCAACTGTTCCTGGCAATATTGGCTGTTTCTGCAATCTTCAGCGGGAATATACACGTCACTCCAGGGTCTTAATTCCCCTGACCCCATAATGCATACTTGGCGGGCTTAGTGCTTCTCGCCGCTTCCAAATGCCTTGAGGTGGGCGGCATAGGGATCGAACCCACGGCACATACCATGCGACTGGCGGTTCGCATTGAGTCGGGAATGACTGACCGACAAATGGGCCTGCTCTTTACCACCGCCCATACCGCAGTGGTGGTACGCACCATAAGGCCCGCTTGCATTTGCCAAGTTCGGTTGGATATGCCTGAATTCAAAAGCGTGAGCTACCAGAGGGGGAAGCCATGGCCGGCCAAGAATCCAGAAAAGTTCCTGCAGAAGCGGTAGAATTATATAGCCAATTTATCCATGGCGAGATTAACCGCCGCGCCTTCATCAACGGCATCAAACGATTTGCAGTCGCCGGCCTCACAGTCTCAGCGATCGTTGACGCGCTGATGCCCAACTACGCGTTGGGGCAACAAATCCGCAAAGAAGACGAGCGCATTAAGGCAACCTACGAAACAATTCCCTCGCCTAATGGAAATGGTTATATCCGCGGGTATTTCGTCCGTCCTTACAGCGCGGACACGCGCGACGCGACGCCCGCGAAATTGCCTGGTGCTATCGTTGTGCATGAGAACCGGGGTCTGAACCCCCACACTGAAGACGTCGCACGGCGCTTTGCGCTTGAGAATTTTATGGCCTTCGCGCCCGACGCTTTGTCATCCGTTGGTGGCTATCCAGGTGACGATTACAAGGGCGGTCTTCTATTCGCAAAATTGGACCCCAACAAGCGCATCCAAGATTTTCTTGCAGCCGCACAGTGGCTCAAAACGCGCCCCGACTGCACTGGCCAGGTAGCAGCAACTGGCTTCTGCTTTGGGGGAGGCGTGGCCAATACCTTAGCGGTATTGATGGGTGCGGATTTGAAGGCGGCTGCGCCGTTTTATGGCACGCCATCCAAGGCCGAAGACGTGTCGAAGATCAAGGCTGCGATCTTGATCCACCATGGTGGACTCGATAAGGCGCTGGCGAACGGATATCCAGCGCAGGCAGCCGAGCTAAAAAGGAATAACATCACATTCGAAGGTCATGTCTATCCGAACGCGGTGCACGGCTTCTTTAACGACGCCACACCGGAAAGGTACAACAGGGCCGCGGCGGAACAGGCCTGGAGCCGGACTATCGAGTGGTTCAATCAATATGCGCGTGCGGCTTAAGCGCGAGGAGCGGCCATCATGCGCGGTCTTGCAACTGTTCTCGTGCTGACTCTGGCGGGCGTGACTGCGGACCGTGTCGCAGCATCTTGCGAAGGAGTTCCGGCGATAGCGGCCCGGTTGGGCGCGGCTGAACTTCTGGCATTGCGTTCATGACGGATCACTTATGGTGAGAGGGACAGGCTTCGGAGCCGAAGCGCGTTGGCGATGACTGATACGGAACTGAGGGACATGGCCAGGGCAGCCAACATCGGATTCAGCAAAATTCCAAAGGCGGGATAAAGCGCGCCCGCGGCTATCGGAATACCAACGACGTTGTAGACGAAGGCGAAAGCGAGGTTCTGTCGGATGTTGCGCATCGTCGCGCGGCTGAGTGCGCGCGCGCGCACGATACCGGCCAGGTCGCCCTTCACCAATGTCACGCCAGCGCTCTGGATGGCGACTTCCGTGCCGGTGCCCATGGCGATGCCAATATCGGCTTACCGCACTTCATTTCGCACTTCATTTCGCGTCTCAAACCGCGCTTCATTTCGCACTCAATTTTCCGGTATGATCATATCGAGGTGGCGGAATTCAGCGAATTAGCACATTGCCTAGCACACTAGCACGAGGTATATCGAATATACTTAGTAATTACGGTTACTTACTTGTAGACGCACCGGACTTAAAATCCGTTGTTCCGAAAGGGGCGTGTCTGTTCGACTCAGACCGGGGCCACCATTGAATCAAGCTCTTAAAGCGTGGCGTCTCTCTTAAAGCGATTCCCCGCGCATGCCGTGGCAACCACAGGTCGCCGCTCCGAGGATTAAGGCTCACGCGCCGATTCATAGTAAATTGAGACACACAGGCGGCACCAAGAATTTATCCGCCGGCCTTCGCTGTGCTTCGGATATCGTGGCGGCATGAAGGTATTGCATTTTATGGGCGGCGGGTGGCTGACGAAACGGCCAATGATCGATGCCACCGGGGGAACGCAGCGCGTTGCGCTCGAGATCGCGCGAATTCAAGCCCGACGCGGCGTCGATGTCACGGTTGCGTCGGTAGCGCCCACGTCCTGGCACGGAACCTGGGAAGGCGTGAAGCTTCGCCATTTTCGACCCTATTCATGGGCAAAATTCAGCTATCGCGGCATCGTCAGGGATTTTCGCCAACATCTCAGCCTGGCCATGTTCGTTCGGTCGGGACGCTTCGACCTTCTTCACCTGCATGAATATCGCAGGACGCGCTTTTTAGAAAAGCTGCCGAAGGTCATGCACTTCCACAATAACCCGCTGGACGGCGTGCCGGATGCAGCGCTCGCCGCGGCAGCCGTTTCCTATTGGCGGGAGATCGGCAAGGCCGATGCGCAGATAGCCGTGAGTGCGTTCATCGGCAACCGCCTGCGTCTATCGCATGAGCGAGCCGGCATCGCGGCGCCTCCCGCCAACATCTTTGTCAACCAGAGTGGCGTCAATGCCAATATGATGTCACGCGAGCAGTGGCGCGAGGCGCGCGAACGGAGCCGGCGTGAATTGGGGCTAAAGGACTCCGATATACTCTTCATGTTCGCCGGCGCGCTGCGATCGGAAAAAGGCGTGGTCCAGCTCGCGCACGCCTTTTCGAAATTGGCGGCGGAACATGACAATGCGTTTCTGGCGGTCGCCGGCGGACGGGAGCTTTGGGGTCATGGCGATGGCGACACAGCTGACCAACAGGTCCATGCCATTCTGGCCCAGGCAATGACGCAGCGGCGCGCATTCTTGCCCGGCATCGTCTCGCCGGCAACGATGCCCTCCTATTATGCCGCGGCCGACGTGTTCGTGCTGCCTTCCATATGCCAGGAAGCGTTCGGATTGGTCATCCTCGAAGCCTTCGCGGCCGGGATTCCCGTGATTGGAGCCCGGTCGGGCGGCGTGCCGGAACTGGTCGAGGACGGCCGGACCGGGCTGCTGGTTGATCAGGGCGATGTGGACGGCCTCTATCGCGCAATGCGTCGGCTGCTCACCGATCACGAACTGCGCGGGCGGCTGGGAACGGCGGCGCGGCAAACGGCCTTGAACATGCCCTGGGAAAATACCGTCGACCGGCTCGAGCAAATCTATCAAGGCGCCTTGGCGTCACATTGAATCGGAGCCGCGCCTCCTAGCTCCCCAACCGGGATCGGGACAACTTCAATGCGCCTCGGATAATCTCTTTTTCAGCCGGTCCGCAGCATGGGCCGTTCTGTGAAACAATGCGTTCGACCATAGGCGCCGCCGGATCGTGTCTCTAAAGCGCAGCGGCTTGACAAAGCACTCTAGTGTATCGGCATAGGGCAACAGTCCCTGAGAATCGAGCAAGCGCTCCGTTTCCGCGAATACGGTCAGCGCACGCTCGCCAAGTCCCTTGCGATCGTTCTCGGGAAGCGGAAGAAAGAGAGTGGCAAAGCTTTTTGGCAAAAGCGCAAACCTGCGCGCTTCAGAAAAGATCTTGGACCGGGTTGAAAACGGCTTCCTATTCAGCAGTGCCAGAACGACAGTGAGTTTCTCGATCATGTGCCAATAGAGCAAACTCAAATTATCGTCGTTCCCGGATATGACGGCGTTCATTACTTTTCCGGTCGCCTCCTGAACAAACGGCCAGAGTTCTAGAATGGCGGCGCGATAATGCGCCACCTCGGCATCGGATGGCGCGTCTGAAAGAGCACGGATGAACGGTTCATTGATTATCGGGACAAGAGTGTTCGCTCCCGCATAGGCCCATTCGTCTCCGACTTTGTGCTTGTGCGTGTATAGATATTGGTGCCGAGTAAGAAACCAAACATGGATCAACAGCCCATCGTATATAAGATTTACCACCGCTCTATCGTGATCTTGAACGTCGCGGACAAAGCCAATGAAATCGAGATCCGAGTAAGATTCGTCGCTCTTCAAAGCGAAAGACCCTGTCGCAGCAAGCGCGATTAACTGCTTACCCATGTGTCTTTGGATAAGCGGGATGAGCGCAGTCGTTATGCGCCCGCGCTCCTCATGCGAGTGAGCTTTCAGGCCGACTGGCAATTTCCGTCCTGGGTCTGCTCCCAAATGCATGCCGGCCCACGGCCAATTTCATCTACAGGTTGTTTATAATCGTTTGCCGCTGCCGAGTGCGAACGGCCTCTTCTCATGGTTAAGCGGCGAAGAAAACATATTCGGGAAACCCAGTCCGCGCTTGCAGCCGGGGAATGGCGCGTTATTTGTGTTTTCCGCGCTATTGCAATTGCTCGGAGATCCCGCGAGAGCCACGTTTTGCCCGCGATCCACTGGACTTTCTGAGCGCGGCCGACATGGAAGAGAAAAGTTCCCTTCAAGTTCAGCGCGTAGAACCTTGTCCGCCGATCGCCCTCAAAAAGTCTTGCGCAGTTGCAGGAAGATGCGCGCTTGGGAATGATTATGCTCCAGCTGGACCGATGCGAGCGGCGAGACGTCGCGCGGTCCGGCATAATTGAACTGGGTCAGATCGTATTGGTAGGGCACGATATTCTGCAGCTTGATCTGCAGATCGAGATCGGGTTTGGGCTTGTAATCCCAATCGAGTTCGACATAGAGCGGCCGCAGCTGCAGATAATTCACCTGGGCGATGCGGAAATTCGGCCGCTTGAATGCCGTCTGCATGGTGAGTTCCAGGCTGGAATGCCATGACGGAAGGTCCTGGAGGAAATTGAACACCAATTTGCGGTCCTGCACGTCGGAGATCTGGCGGATCTCGCCGGTCACCGGATCGGGGACGGCGGCATCCTTCCAAAGCAGGGACGGCTTGAAGGTGCCGCCTTCCCAGCCGAGCCGGTCGAGAGGCATCGAAAGTTCGACATCGTAGATATTGTTGGTGGCCTTCGGAATGTTGCCCGGCCCGTCCAGCCCACCGCCGATGGGGATGAAATCCACCAGATCGGTGATGTTCTCGCGCGTGTAGCTCAGCACCAGCGCGGCTTTGTCCCAGAAGTGATATTCGAAATCGCCTTCGAACTGCCAGCGTTGGTCGGGCCGGAGCGCAAGATTGCCGGCGCTGACGCCATTGGCGGAAAAATTGCTCGAGGCGATGAAATTGTTGAAATCCAGCTGACCCACCACCCGCTCGGCGCGCGCGCGCAGCTGCATGTCCGGCATCGGCGCCCAGCTCAGCAGGACGCGCGGCTTGAGAAAGGAAAAATCGCGCGCCGGAACGCCCTGGGCCGAGATGGTGGAGAATTCGAATCGCGTTCCCGCTTCCAGCGACCAGTCGGGTGCGAAACGCCAACTGGCCTGGATGTTGGCTTCGCCGCGTTTCTCGTTGACCTTGGGATCAGCTGCCGGCAGGGCGACACGCGTGTTGTTGGAAATGAAGCTGGAGTGGCCATCCAGCGCGTTGTAGGCGCCTTCGAAACCGCCTTCGAGCGTCAAGGTCTGGACGGGGGCATAGCGCACCGTGCCGCGCAGGATGGATTCGCTGGTGTCGCTGACCGACGTGAAAGTCTGATTGACGCCGCTGGAAATGGAGGCGTTGAAATAAGCGTCCCGCTGCAGCCTCTGCAATCCCACCAGGGTCAGCTCCGCCGGCCCGAAAAAGCGGTCCCAGTTGGCGCCCAGTTCGGCGCTGCGTATTCTGTGGTTGTAAGGAAAGCTGGCGGCGTCGGGCGGATCGTAGAACACCGCGCTGTTGAAGGTGGTTTGCTGCAAGGTGAGATTGGCGGTAAACGCGCCTTGCCAGATCGGCCGCGACAGCGACGCGTTGAGGCCATAGCCCGCCTTTTCGGCGCCGCGGTGATGGGACGCATCGATCACCGTGGGCTGGCCCGCCAATGTGAGATAGCGCGTACCGTTGCCCGCCGAATCGTCGTCGATCGTGTTGATGCGCGACAGCATCACGTCATAGGTGTTCTCGCCCGTGCGGCTGGTGAATTCCACGCTGGCGCCGGGGCCCTGATGGCCGTCGCCATAGATGGTATTCGTCAAGGTGGCGATGACATGGCTTTCATCGGTCCGCTTCAGGATGACATTGGCGACCACGGTCTGGCCCTGCATGTCGATTCCCGGCGCGCTGCCGCGGATCACTTCAATGCGGTCGACGCGCGAACGGGCGATCCGGTCCAGCACCGCGCTGAGCGTGTCGGTCTTGGAACTGGGCCGCACGCCATCGATCAGGACATTGCCGCTTGCCGCACCGAAGCCGCGCTTGGTGGTGTCGGTGTCGATGAAGACAAACCCCGGTACGCGGGTAATCATGTCGTGCACGGTGTTGAGCTCGATGCCGGCGAAATAGCTGGCGGGATAGACAAGGATTGCGCCTTGATCCGCGGCCCTTGCCGTCGGATTTCCCAATCCGAAAATCGCGACGGTGGCCAAGGCTGCCAGCAAGTATTTGAATACAATTGACATTTTGTTCCCCTTGCAGGCGTCTCTAATGGCTAGTACAAGGTAGCTTGTACCGCAAGATACCTTGCCTGACCTAGGAGCGCAACGGAGAAAATCAATTTTCGCATTCAATTTTTTTGGAGGACGGAAAACGCCTTCAGAGAACCGCTTCGATGAGGCGGGGGCCTTTGCTTTTCACCGCATCTTCGAAAGCGCGCGCGAATTCGGTGCAGTCACGCGCCCGCTCCGCTTCGACGCCCATGCCGCGCGCCAATGCCACCCAGTCGAGATCGGGATGACCGATATCGAGCATCGACAGCGCCTTGGGTCCGGCATTGTTCGCGCCCACCCGCGTCAGTTCGACATTCAAGATCGCATAGGCACGGTTGGCGCAGATCACGGTGACGACATCGAGCTTCTCGCGCGCCTGAGTCCATAGCGCCTGCAGCGTGTACATCGCGCCGCCATCGCCGGAGACGGTGACGACCTTGCGGTCCGGCGCCCCTATCGCGGCCCCCGTCGCCACCGGCAGCGCCTGGCCGATGGAACCGCCGGTGAGATAGAGAATGTCGTGCGGTGCGCTGCCGGGGAGAAATTTTGTCAGGCCGGCGCCCGTGGTCGCCGCCTCTTCGGAAAGGATCGCGTTTTCCGGCAGCAGCCGCGCAATGATCTGGCCCATCGTCATCGCCGTCAATTCGCCGTGCGGCATCGGCGGTCGCTCCAGTTGGGCCGTTGCCCCGTCCTTGGGCGCACCGATGGCGTCCGCCACGGCGTTCAGGGCCTGGATGCCGTCCTCGTAAGGATGGGAGAGCGTGATGATCTCGCAACCTTCCGGCGTCACCCAGCTTGGCTTGTCGGGATAGGCGAAAAAAGTCACCGGCGGCGACGCACCCACCAGGATCAATTGCTCCAGCCCTTTGAGCCTTTCGACGATATCTTCCGCGAAATAGGGAATGCGTTCGACCGGCGGCAAGCCGGCACCGCGCGTGACACGCGCGGGAAGGAAATCATGCGCCATCCGCGCGCCGCTTTTGGTCGCGATGCGCCCTGCCGCGCGGACGCCCTCGCGAAGCAGAGCCGGGCCCCGCAGCAGCAGCATCGTCCGCTTGCCGTTGCGCAAGGCGCGTGCGGCCCGATCCACCGCCGTACTGGAGACGGAGGCGGGCTTTGCCACCGGCAGGGCCGCCGCCGATTGTTCCGCTTCGTCCCAGGCGGAATCGGCAGGCAATATCAAAGTGGCGATCTGTCCGGGCGCCGCGCGCGCCGCCGCCACCGCCCGGGCGGCGTCGATTGCCGCGGTCTTGGCGCTGGATATGGAATAAAGCCAGTGCGACACCGGACGGCAAATGCCCATGATGTCCGACATCAGGGGCGCGTCGTAGCGGTTATGCCAGCTGGCATGATCGCCCACGATATTGACGATCGGGGTGGCGGCGCGTCTGGCATTGTGAAGATTGGCGATGCCGTTGGCGAAGCCGGGTCCCAGGTGCAGAAGCGTCGAGGCGGGCTTGCCCGTCATGCGGCCATAGCCGTCGGCGGCCCCGGTCGCCACGCCTTCGAACAAAGCCAGCACCGGCCGGATCGGGCTCTTGTCCAGCGCCGCCACGAAATGCATTTCCGAAGTGCCGGGATTGGCAAAGCAGACTTCGATTCCGCTGGCGGCCAGCGTTTCGACCAGGCTGTCGGCGCCGTTCATCCGTTATCCCCTTTTTCCGATCTTAGGAGCCGGAAACCAAAAAGCCAGCTTCACAAATAGAAAGGCCGTGTCGTTGCCGACACGGCCTTTCCGCATTGTCGTCGCGAGAGGCGCGCGATTAGGCGCGGACCCCGCCGGAAGCGAGAATCCAGTTCGCGGCACCCTGTACGGAATGACAATGAGACACTGGATCACCTCCTTTTCTTGATGGTTGCCCCCACAATATAGACATGGGTCCATCGCTTGATAAGTCCCCCGGGGCCATGAAACCATCAGACAGGGAGACCATGTTTGAAAAAAATCTCGACCGCCAAGAATTCAACCGCCAAAATTTCAACCGATTGCGTGATCGCTGGCGGCGGCCCGGCCGGGATGATGCTGGGCTTTCTTCTGGCCCGCGCCGGCGTGGACGTGACGGTGCTGGAAAAGCACAAGGATTTCCTGCGCGATTTTCGCGGCGACACCGTGCATCCCTCGACCTTGCAGGTGATGCATGAACTGGGTCTCCTGGAAAAATTCCTCAAGCTGCCGCACAGCGAGATCCGGACCGCGAATCTGGAGATCGGCGACCGGTATTTCACCATTGGCGATTTCACCCGCCTGCCGACGGTCTGCAAATTCATCGCCCTGATGCCGCAATGGGATTTTCTGGATTTCCTGGCAGGCGAAGCCAAGGCGTTTCCCAAATTCCACCTGTTGATGGAAACCAAGGCCGACGACCTTCTTACACAGGATGGCACGGTCATCGGTGTGGCCGCGGCGGGACCGGATGGCCCCTTCGAGATCAGGGCCGGACTGACCGTGGCGGCGGATGGACGCCGGTCCACCTTGCGCGACCGGTCGGGACTGGAAGTCCAGGATCTCGGCGCGCCTTTCGACGTATTGTGGCTGCGGTTGCCGGTGCTGCCGGGCGATCCGGTGGATCTGATCGGCAAGGTGAAGAACGGCCAGTTATTCGTGATGATCTATCGCACCGATTACTGGCAATGCGCCTACCTCATCCCCAAGGGCGGCTTCGACGCCATCAAGGCGGAAGGCTTGGACAATTTCTGCGGCCGCTTGAAATCCATCGCGGGCTTCGCCGCCGGGCGGATCGACGACGCGATCCCCGATTTCGATCAGATCAAGCTTCTGACGGTGACGGTGGATCGTCTCAAAAATTGGGCGCGGCCAGGCCTGGTCTGCATCGGCGACGCCGCGCATGCCATGTCGCCCATCGGCGGCGTCGGCATCAATCTCGCCATCCAGGATGCGGTGGCGACGGCGAACCTGCTGGGACCGGTGCTGCAGCAAGGCACGCCCGCCTTCGCCGACCTGAAAACGGTGCAGGCCCGGCGCGCGTTTCCCACCAAGGTGATCCAGGCCTTCCAGGTCGCCGCCCAGAATTTCATACTGGCGCCCACTTTGCGGTCGATGAAAACGCCGAAGCCGCCCTTGATCGTCAAATTGTTCGATGCGATGCCGTGGTTCAGGCAATTTCCCGCCCGCTTCATCGGCATGGGTGTACGGCCCGAACACGTAAAGCTGGCAAAACGATGAATGCAGCCGCACGCACGCACGGCAAGGCCAACAAATTGCTGGAAGGCCCGATCCTGAAATCGCTGCTGACCCTGGCGATTCCCATCGTCCTGGCCAATGTGCTGCAGTCCGCCTATCAAATCATCGACGCTTTCTGGGTGGGGCGGCTGGGCGGCGCGGCCGTGGCGGCGGTCTCGATCAGCTTTCCCGTCATGTTCCTGATGATCGCCCTGGGCATGGGCCTGGCGATGGCGGGATCGACCCTGACGGCGCAATATCGCGGCGCGGGGAACGATACGATGGTGTCCCATGTCGCGGCCCAGACCCTCAACATGGTGGCGACGCTTTCGATCGTCCTGAGCGTGCTGGGCTATTTCGCAGCGCCCTCATTGCTTCGCACCATGGGCGTGGGACCGGACGTCTATCCCGGCGCACTGGGCTTCATGCGCGTTTCGTTCATCGCGCTGCTGTTCAATTTCACCTTCTTCGTCTTTCAGTCGATCATGCGCGGCGTCGGGCGTCCCACTCTGCCGGTTTATATCGTGCTGGTGACGGTGATCCTGAATTTTGCGCTCGATCCCTTATTCATCTTCGGCTGGGGTCCTGTGCCGGGCTATGGTGTGATGGGCGCGGCGCTGGCGACCTTGGCGACGCAAGTTCTGGCGGCAATCGCGGGAATGATCGTCCTGCGCGCCGGGCGTCACGGCATTCACCTGAAGCCGCACGACTTCATTCCGGACGTTGCCTATATGAAGCGCGCCTTTTATCTGGGCGCGCCCGCCTCGGTGGAACAATCCGCCCGCGCTCTGGGCCTGATGGTACTGATCTTCCTGATTGCATCCTTCGGCACGCGCACCATGGCGGCATATGGCGTCGGCTCCAATATCGTGCAGGTGGTGATCATCCCCGCTTTCGGACTGTCGATGGCGATCTCGGTCCTGGCGGGACAGAATATCGGTGCCGGCAATGTCGAGCGCGCGGCCAAAATCGGCAGACTGGGCGCCGAACTCGCCTTCGGCATTCTCACCGGCATCGGGATCATCGTGTTCGCGTTCGCGCCCGCCTTCGCCGCCTTCTTCGTGCCGCACGATCCTGGCGTGATCGCTGCGGCGGCACATTTCCTGCGCATCATGGCGCTGGCCTGGGGCTTCATGGGATTGCAGCTGGCACTCACCGGCGTGCTGCGCGCTTCGGGCAACATGATGACCACCATGATGCTGACCCTGACCACCCAATGGGTGATCCAGTTCCCGCTCGCCTACATTCTGTCGAAGCATACCAGCTTGCAGGACAGCGGCATCTGGTGGGCCTTTCCAGTCACCAATGTGATCGGCGCGGCGATCGTGCTGGCGGTCTATGCCCGCGGCGACTGGAAGAAGACCAAGCTGATCAGCCGCGACGACAAGGCCGTGGCGAAGATCGCGGAAGAAGCGGAGCTGGAAGAGCCTATGCGCTGACGCGTCTCGGTTTTTCGCAATTTAAAAAAGATGGATCCCCTTCCCTCGGCGCTGGACGCGCCTCGCCGGGGATGACTTCGCGCCAAGGCGCGAAGTCACATCTGCATGGTCCAACCCTCTACCGCCATGGCGGCTTGCCTGACGGCTTCGGTCAATGTCGGATGCGAATGGCAGGTGCGGGCGATATCTTCCGACGAGGCGCCGAACTCCATCGCCAGAACCACTTCGGCGAGCAGATTGCCCGCTTCCGGTCCGATGATGTGGCAGCCCAGCACCTTGTCGGTCTTGGCATCCGCCAGCAGCTTCACGAAACCTTCGGTCGCCACAATGGTCTTGGCGCGCGCATTGGCGGTAAAGGGAAATTTGCCGACCTTGTAGGCGATGCCCGCGGCCTTGAGTTCTTCTTCGGTCTTTCCGACCGTCGCCACTTCCGGAAAAGTATAGACCACCGACGGGATCGCGTCGTAATTTACATGGCCCGCCTTGCCGGCGATCAATTCGGCCACAGCGACGGCTTCGTCTTCGGCCTTGTGCGCCAGCATGGGGCCTTCGCGGCAGTCGCCCACAGCATAGATGCCCGGCACATTGGTTTTGTAATGCGCGTCGGTGATGACGCGGCCGCGTTTGTCCAGCGCAACGCCCACCTTGTCCAGGCCCAGACTGTCGGTATAGGGCCGCCGTCCGATGGCGACCAGCATGACATCGGTTTCGATCACGGTCTTGTCGCCGCCCGCGGCGGGCTCGACCGTGACGGCCAGGCCGGTCTTCTTTTTCTCCACGCCCGTGACCTTGGTGGAAAGCTGGAAAGCGATACCCTGCTTGGTGAGGATGCGCTGAAACGCCTTGGACACTTCCAGGTCGATGCCCGGCGTGATGCGATCGAGGAATTCGATCACCGTCACATCGCTGCCCAGGCGCTTCCAGACCGAACCCAGTTCCAGCCCGATCACGCCCGCGCCGACCACCAAAAGCCGCTTGGGCACCTCTTTCAGCGCGATGGCGCCGGTGGAGGAAACGATCTGCTGTTCGTCGATGGTCACACCCGGCAGCGGCGCGACGTCGGAGCCGGTGGCGATGATGATGTGCTTGGCGGTGAGGCTGCGCAGCGCGCCGTCCTTGCCCTTTACTTCCACCTTGCCAGGAGCGGTGATGCGGGCTTCACCGACAATCGCTTCGGCTTTGTTCTTGCGAAGCAGAAACTCGACGCCCTTGGTGAGCTCGCCCACCACCTTGTCCTTCTGCGCCATCATCGCCGGCAGATCGAGTTCGACCTGCGCCTTGATGCCGATGCGGGCGAAATCGCTATGCGCTTCATGGAAGCGTTCGCTGGCATGCAGCAGCGCCTTGGATGGGATGCAGCCGATATTGAGACAGGTGCCGCCGAAGGATCCGCGCTTGTCGATGCACGCCGCCGTCAGGCCAAGCTGGCCCAGCCGGATCGCGGCATTGTAGCCGCCGGGACCGCCACCGATAACGATTGCGTCGAAACTGTCAGCCATGATGAAACGCCTATATGGGGATGATTTGCGGGCGGGACCATAGCCGGGGTCCGTGGCCGCGCAAACGCTATTCTAGAAGCTCAGGACTGCTATTCCCCAGCCCCGATTGGGGCCTTTTCCGAGGCGGCCTGGTCCTTCACCGCCGGGTCGGGGAACACCAGTTCCACCACCGTGCCGCTGCCCGCCTCCGAGTGAACGGACGCGACCCCGCCCAACTGCGCCCCGAAGGTGCGGATCAGCCGCGAGCCGACGCTTTTTCCGGTCTCGTCCATCGAGAAACCGATGCCGTCATCGGCGATGGACAATTTCAGGCGTCCCGGGCCCTCGGGCGCAAGCTTGACCCGGATGACCCCTTCGGTCTGCAGCGGATAGGCATGCTTGAAGATATTGGTCAGCGCCTCGACGGTGAACAGGGCCAGCGCCACCGCGATGCCGCTTGCCACCACCATGTGCGGCACCTCCACTTCGACACGCACATGCTGGGTGTCGCCCATGCCTTCGGCGATCTGGCGCGACAATTCGTCGAGCAACTGCTTCAGGTCCAAGGTCGACTGGTCTTCCAGTTCGTTGAGGATCCGGTGGACAAGGGCCAGCGCATTGATGCGCATCTGCGCCTGCATCAGGGCTTCGCGGGCATGGACATCCCTGACTTGGTTGGCCTGGATCGAAAGCAGGCTCATCACGATCTGAAGATTGTTCTTCACCCGGTGATGGATTTCCCGGATCAGGGTGGTCTTGAGATTGACCGACTCGCGTAAGCGACGGTCGCGGTCCTGGATGCCGCCGGCCATCTCGCTCATCGCTTCGCCCAACTGCTTGAACTCTGTCGGGGCGTCCGCCAGGTCGGGGCGGATGGTGTAATGGCCGCTGCGATAGGCGATGGCGATGCGGCGCAGATAGGCGATCCATTGCGTCACCTGGCGATCGGTGGCGAACCAGATCGCGATCCAGGCGAACAGGATCATGGCGATCGGCAAGAGAAAATCGATGCCGACATGGACATAGGTCTGGCCGAACAGCCGCTGTTCCTGTTCGGCGAAGGCGACGAACAAGGTGTTGCCCAGAAGTGCGACATTGCCGAAACGCCAGGCGCGCCCGGCTTGATAGGCGTCGAGGGATACGCCGTCGGGAAAGCCCGCTTTCATCGCCGCCGCCGCGATCTGCGGCGCCACATTCGAATCATTGGTGGCGAGGATGGCGCCGTTGCGGTCATAGATCACCGCCACGGCGCCCTTGGGCAGCGTATGGGCGCGCAGCAGATAGCCGAACCATTGCACGTCCAATGTAATCGCCAGACTGCCGTCGAAGCTGCCATCGGATTTGAGCAGGGGCAGCTGGGTGCCCACCACCGGCCGGCCCGAGGCCTGGCTGATGGTGCGCGTGCCCACCACCACGCCCTTGGCCGACTTCACCTGGGCGAAGACCGGCAGATTGCCGATGCTGATGCCTTTGGCGAGCGGCACCGCCGAGCACACAAAAGTACCCCGGGAATCGATGCGGCTGAGATTGGTGAAATAACTCACCCCGATCATCGCGTCGGCCAGGATGCCGTCGCAATTGCCGCTCATGTCGCGAACATCCTGAAGCGAGCCCATGGCGCGCAGGATCTGCTCGCCGGCATTCAGGACTTCCTGTTGATTGGCGGCGGTGGCGCGCGCGGATTGAATCAATTGCGCGCGAACGTCTTCGGTGTCGCGCTTCACCCGCTCCACGCCTTGGAAGATGCTGACGGCCACCACCGGCAAAAGCGCAATGGTAATGATCAGCAGGAGCCGGCGGCGCAGGGTCCAGCCAAGATCGGACACGGACGAAGAGGCATTGTCGTGAGAATTATTTTGGTCGGCGTTTTCCACCGGTGTCCCCTGTGCCGGGCGGGGCAAGCCGGTCCAATTGCGCCATGATCTCACGGGCGGCGTCTCCTTCGGCAGGCCGCTGTACGCCTTCCAGCGTATCATCGCCATCGAGGATTTCTATTAACGCCTTGCGCGCGCGCGCGACACGGCTTTTGACAGTGCCGACCGCGCATTTGCATATCGCCGCCGCATCCTCATAAGAAAATCCGCCCGCGCCCACCAGAATGAGCGCCTCGCGCTGCTCGTCGGAAAGAACGCGAAGGGCGCGCGCCGTGTCGGACAATTGGGCGGAGAAAATCTGATCCTCGCCGCCCCCCGGAATCCGCTCGGCGGCATCCTGGTCCCACGGCGCCTGCCGCCAGGCGCGGCGCCGGTCGGAATAAAATTGATTGCGCAGGATGGTGAACAACCACGCTTTCAGGTTGGTGCCGGGAATGAAGGTGGCGCGGCTTTGCCAGGCCTTGACCAAGGTCTCCTGCGCCAGATCGTCGGCGCCTTCCTGGTTGCCGGTCAGCGACCGGGCGAAGGCGCGCAGGAATGGAATCAGCGCCAGAAGTTCGGTTTTGAAGTCGCTATCGCCGTCATCCTTGTGACCGGATTCGACGTGCTGCCGCATGGGGGAAGAGCTGACCATCAGGACACCTTCTTGCCCGTCCGGGCATCCTCGGCGTCGTCGATTTTGCGGAGCAAATCCAGGAAATCGTCCGGGACGGGCTCCTGGGCGACGTCGTCATACATCCGACGGAGTTCGCGCCCGATCGCCCGCTGGCGCGCCCGGATAGCACGGGCTTTCTCGTTCGGCTTTTCCTCGTTCGACACGGTGTTGTCCCATTGCATCTAGGATGAGCACTCCAAAGGCGTTTCCCCCGCCGAATTCATGCCCCATAGGGTCCAGAACGCCCCCTCTTTGGAAAGGTTCCGGCCCGGGATGGAACTTTTTCGGCTGGCGTGGATTTCCAATTCGCGCTTTTCTTAACGCCGAAGGAGCCTTTTCCATGAGCATGACGCAAACCCTTGCGCCACACCTGCCCTATTTACGCCGCTATGCCAGGGCGTTGACAGGTTCTCAGGCCTCCGGGGACGCCCATGTCCGGGCGGCGCTGCAGGCCCTTCTGGAAGGCGATGAAAGCTTGACCGAGGGGGTTTCACCCCGGGTTGGACTTTACCGGCTGTTCCACGCCATCTGGCAGTCCGGAGCCGAACATTTCGACGAATCCGAAGCCAGCAAAGGCCCGGAAAGCCGGCTGAAAGCGCTTTCGGCGTCCAAACGGGCAGCCCTGCTGCTGACCGCGGTCGAGGCTTTCAGCCCCGAGGAAACCGCCTTCATCGTCGACGAGAGCCCCGAAGAGGTGGAGGCCGCCATTCTGGACGCTCAGAAGACCATCGACGGCCAGCTCGCCAGCAAGGTCCTCATCATCGAGGATGAGCCGATCATCGCCATGGACCTGGAAAATCTGGTCACCGAACTGGGCCATAAGGTGGTCGCCATTGCCGCCACCCGCGACGAGGCCGTCGCCAAGGCCAAGTCGGAACGTCCGGGCCTGGTGCTGGCCGATATCAATCTGGGCGAGGGCGGTTCGGGGATCGACGCCGTCAACGAAATTCTGGCGTCCTTTGACATTCCCGTGATCTTCATTACGGCATACCCGGAGAAGCTTCTGACCGGCGAGCGTCCGGAACCGACCTATTTGATTGCAAAGCCATTTTTGCCTGAAACTGTGCAGGCAACAGTGGGCCAGGCCTTGTTTTTCCACCCCGTGGCGAAACAAGCGGCCTGAAAATCGATTATCACTCGTGCGTAGCTGGAGAATTTGACATGGCCGCCAAAAAGAAGACCGCCGTCGGCGTCGACACTCGCCTGACCCAATTGCGCCGAGATTTCGAAGCGTTGCAGGCCGATATCAAGGGCCTGGCGGGCGATGTCGGCCTGATGGCGTCGGAGCGCGCGCAGCTTGCCATGCGCTCGGCCGAGGATGTCGCCGACCGTGCCATGCTGCTTGCCGAGGAAGCCGCACGCGAGGCCAAGGTCATGGCCGGCGAATTTCGCGACGACGCGGAGGAATGGGCGGAAGAACATGCCGAAGACCTGCGAGCCCAGGTCCGCGAGCAGCCGCTCACCTCGCTGCTCATCGCCGGCGGCATTGGCGCCTTTCTGGGTGCGATATTTCTTCGCCGCTAATTCCCCTGCAAGGATCGCTGGCATAAGCTTGGGTCTGCAACAGGTGGCTTTGGCCTTGGGGGTTTCATGTTCGCGCGCCTGAGTGCAAAAGCGATTTTGCTGGCAGCCGCCATTGCGCTGGTCTTTTTCGGCGTCGGTTTGATCGGCCTGGGGATCGCGGCGAGCCTGGAGCCCTTCATCGGCGCGGCCTGGGCCGATGCGGTCACTGGCGCCCTTTTCCTCTTGCCGCCTCTGATCTGGGCGATCGCCATCGTCAGCGTCCGACCGGCCCGGCCCGCACCGCCAGCCAATGCCGGCGCCCGCCAGATCATGACGGCGATCTTCGCGGCGCTCGCCAAGGAGACGCCCTGGATCGCGATCGTGGGCGCTGGATTGGCCGGGGCCGCCGATCTGTTCCTAAACCGCAACAAACCCCAAAAATAACGGTCCAAGGCGTCTCTTCGGGAACCCGGAACCTGCGGCAAACGTTTTTGCTCGACAGGTTTAAACCGAGGAATATCCCATGTTGGGTTGGGCTTTAACTTTCCTGATTCTCGCGCTGGTGGCGGGTTATATGGGGTTCTTCGGGCTTGCGGGCCTGGCTGCCACGATCGCCAAACTCCTGTTGATCGTTTTTGTCATCCTCTTGATCGTCAGCGCCTTTTCCGGCGCGCTACGCGGCAGGCCCCCCATTTAGGGGGAGGGAGGGCACATGCGCATTCCCAACAGATTCCTGGAACATCCCATCGAAGCGGTCATCGCCAGCCTGCTGCTGCTGGGGTTGCTGTTCAGTTCGGCGGATTTCACCTCCGGCGCAAAACCATCGGAAACAGCCGCCAACGGCACGGTGCAAAAACTTTGAAAAAAAGATGATGACGGTCCGGAACGAACCTCCGGGCCCGTCGTTGTTTATCCCGAGCGGACGTCCGATCCGGAACGCCCCCCAGCCCCTTCGACAGCCCGCTTCGGGTGTCCGCTCTCTTCTCTCCAAAATCAGAAAATCTTTTCCGTTCAAGGTATTTTGCCTTGGATCGGGCTTTTCGGCGTGTCCAGCCGCCACAGCTCGTAAGTGGCGATCCGGCGGCCTTGGCGCGCGCGGGCAATTTCCGCGAATTTGTCGGCTTGCAGGAATTGCCCCGCCACAGTGCCCTCGTCCTTGCGGGCCGTATCTCTAAAATAGAGATCGGAACCGCCCGCCAGCACCGCGGACGAGGCCTCCAGATAACGATCAGGCTGATTTACCGCGATCAACGGCAGTTCCGGCGCATAAAAGCGCAGCCATGCCGTGGTCTCGTAATCGCCGGTGAGAACTGCATCGGCCCCGGCCCTTCGCACCTCGACCACCACCCTGTCTGCAACGTCTTTCATGCCGACGCCCAGCAACCGCGCCAGGGGGTCATGCTGGAGCGGGACCAGCCCCGTCGCGGCTTGAAGATAGGCCAGCAGCAGCATCGCGGCCGCTACCGGCATGGCCAGGCGCGAGCACCAGCGACGCCAGCCGGCATCGGCGGCGAACGCGTCCGCCGCCAGGATCGCAAGCATGGGATAGAGGAAGGCGGGCCAATTGCCTTGCACTCGGTCGTGCAATGTGTGGATCAGAAAATACGCGAGAGCTGGGGCGCTCAGTGCCAAGAGCAGGAAGCGGTCATCGCCTCGCATTCGCGCCCGTGCCGCACCCCCTATCGCCAGAATAAAAATAAACGGCGTCGCCAGGCCCAGTTGGGCGCCGATGAACTCGATCAGGAAGCGGGCGGTGAGATGTCCTTGCGTCACGCGGCCGAACTGGAACGCGAATGTCATCCAGCGATGCTGCGATTGCCACCAGAGATTGGGCAGGAAGATCAACAGCGCCAGCACGCCGCCAGCCCAGGGCCACGGCGTCTTCAGCCAGGAAATTTGCCTGGGGCTGGCCAGCAGCCAGACCAGCGCGCCTGCCCCGACAAAGAACCCGGAATATTTGGACAAGAGGCCCAGGCCCGCCGCTATGCCGGTCCAGAACCACCAGCGTCCGGCCCCGGTGCTTTGAAGTTTCGCCAGACAGAACAGGACCGCGGCGGTGGCGGTGATGGACGGCGTGTCGGGCGTCACCGCCAGCATTTCCACGCTGATGATCAAGGTGAGATTGAACAGCAGCGCCGCCAGCGCCGCGCGCCTATCGTCCCGCAGGATCGTGCGCGCGGCCGCCCAAACAAACCAGCTTGCCAGCAGCGACAGCATCACGCCGCCAAACCGCACGCCGAATTCGGTGTCCCCGAACAGAAGCGTGCCGAAGCGGATGACAAAGGCGATGGCGGGCGGATGGTCGTAATAGCCGGCCGCCAGATGCCGGGACCAGAGCCAGTAATAGGCTTCGTCGGCGGAGAGCGGCAGCAACCCCGCCATCACCGCACGCAGGACGATCAGCGCCGCGATGACAAGGCCCGCATTGCGCGCCGTGATCACCGCACTCGCCACACGAACAAGGTGGACATGGCATAGTTCCAGAGGGCGCCCATGATCGCGCCGACGGCGCCCGCCACCCACCAGACCGGGCGTTCGTAATAAAGCCAGGAGGCAAGATCGACATTGGCGAGAACGCCGACCGACCCGATCAGGCAGAACAGCACAAAGCCCCGCAGCATCGCGACGCCCTTCAGCCGCCGGTCGCGATAGGTCAATTCATTGTTGAGCAGGAAATTGCTGGTCATCGCCACCAGGGTCGCGATGATCTGTGCTCCGCGGAATGCGTCAGGCAAAAATTCCAATGCCAGCCTGAGCGTAATGAGATGGACCGCCAGACCAATCGTGCCCACGATGGCAAAAAACAGGAAGCGCGGGTCGACCAGGTCGCCGGTCATCTTGGCCAGCAGCAATCCCAGAAACTCCACCCCGATCTGGGCGTTGAATTTGCTTTCACCATCGAAACGCGCGCCGAAGACATAGGGCTGTTCGGCGATGGCGAGGCGCTCGCCTCCGGTGGCGGCGATATCGAGCAGGATCTTGAATCCCACCGGAGACAGGCGCGGCGCGATCTCCTCCAGACGCTCGCGGCGCATCATGAAGAAGCCGCTCATCGGATCGCTCAGATTGGTGCCCACCAGCCGGTGGGTGAGCGCAGTCGCGGCGCGGGAGATGGCGCTGCGCCGCCCGGAAAAACTTTCCGCGCTGCCGCCTTCGACATAGCGCGTGCCGGCGACCAGATCGGCGCCGCCCGTGCGCAGCCGCGTCAGCATCTGCGGCAATACTTTCTCGTCATGCTGCAGATCCGCATCCATCACCGCCACGAAAGGCGAAGCGGAGGACAACATGCCTTCGATGCAGGCGCCCGCCAGGCCCCGCCGTCCGACCCGGCGCAGGCACCGCACGCGATTGTCGGCGGCGGCGATATCCTTGACCGCCTGGGCCGTGCCGTCGGGCGAATTGTCGTCGACGAAAATCGCTTCCCAGGAGATGCCGGCGAGCGCGGCGTCCAGCCGCCGCACCAGTTCGGCGACATTGCCCCGTTCCTTGTAGGTGGGAACGACGATGGAAAGTTCGGCGCTGTGCATGATCCTCGCCTGACCTCGACCGGTCTAGGTGACGGGCGGGCGCGGCGGCGTCAAGTCACCCCCTCCGGCCTTCGCCGGTTCCAGAGCCCGCGGAGGGGCTCGATCAGAGGTGGGCGAAGCTGAAATAGATGACCGCGCCGGCGAGCACGGCCAAGACCAGGCTGATGCGCAAGACCCACCGCACGGTGCCGGTCTCCGCCCCCTGGCGGGCCGCCTGGGCGCTCACATCTTTGTGATTATCCGTCATCGTCAACCTTCTCTTTCTATTCCGCGGCGTGATTCCGGGGCGCCAGGCGGCTCTCGATATCGGCGATGACCCGGTCGATCTCCTGGGCGCGCAGTCCCTCTGCTTCCCCTCTCCAGGCTTTCAAAATCTCGAGTCGTTCGCCATCGTCGAAACGGCGGTCGCGCAAGACATCGCCGGACAGGCGATAAAAGCGTCCGGGATTCGCCTTGATGTCGTCGAGCAATTTCTTTTTCGCCATGGCCTGGTACATCCAAAGGGTTCAAAGCAGCGGCGTCAGATACGGCCGAGCAGCGCCAGCACCAGAACAATCACCAGCACCAGGCCAACCGTGCCGGAGGGGTAGTAACCCCAGCTCGCGCTATAGGGCCAAGCCGGCCAGGCGCCCAGCAGAAGCAGCAGCAGAACAACGATCAAAATGGTTCCAATCATGGTCAAAATCCTTTTATGACCGGAAATACAATCACATCAGAAAACTCCCGGGCAGAGACGAAGGTTCCCTTGGCGGAGGAACGGCGAGGCGGCGAGACCGTTTTCATACCTTGGCGGTAGATTCGAACCGCTGCTGCAATCGCAGAAGGAACATCGGCATGGGGAATTTCGCGATACCCAAACGCATTCTGCTCGGCATCAGTTTTTTATGGATCGCAGGCAGTGTCCAGGCCGCGCCCCATCATCCCTCGGCCCGCGAGGAGCGCGAGCAAACCCGGAACCTCAACCAACAGCAACTGGAAGAGGTCCGGCAACAGAATGCCGGCCTCGTCATCAACGCCCAATCCACCGCCATCGACGCTGCCGCCACGGCCGCGAACAATTCCCCGCCGGTGGCCGCTCCCACCACACCGGTGCAATCGGCGAACAATCTGCCCCAGATCGCGCCGGCCCCTGCCCCCTGACTGCGCCGTGCCCAGCCGACGAAACGCGGCAATAGACCCCGATCCTGCCCCCGGCGATGCTCAATTCACCCGAATTTACGATGCGGCGCAGCGAAATATCCGCCGCGACTCCGCCCGCCAACCCGGTTAGCATTTGTCAGCACAAGGAGGCGGCCGTTATACTGGCGAGGATTTTTGGGGGAAAAGGATGCGCCTGATTCCGTCTTCCTTTGTGGAAAAGAGCTGGCGGGAAGCGCTTTCGCGGCTGGAAGCGGGAACGCTGGAATTCATCGCCCCCAACGGGGAAGTCACGATCGCGGGCGGAAAGAGCCCCGGCCCCAATGCGCGCTTCCACATCCATGAGTGGGACGTGATTCGCCGCGTCATGGCGCGCGGCGATATCGGGCTGGGCGAGGAATTTATCGCCGGCAGTTGGGAAACCGACGATGTCGAAGCCCTGGTGAGCCTGTTCCTGCTCAACCTGCAACATCTGGAAAACTTCTCCGACGGCAATTTCATCAACCGCCTGGGCTTTGTGATCCACAATGCCTTCGTGCGGCGCAATTCCATCGCCGGTTCGGCGCGCAACATCAAAGCCCATTACGACGTCGGCAACGATTTCTATTCCCTGTGGCTGGACAAGAGCATGACCTATTCGTCGGCGCTCTATAAGAACACCGACGCGCTCTACGACGCGCAGCTGAACAAATACGACCGCATCCTGAGCAAGATCGACCGGCCCCGCGCCAATGTCCTGGAAATCGGCTGCGGCTGGGGCGGATTCGCCGAGCGCGCTGCCGACGCCCAGCATAACGTCACCGGCCTGACCATTTCCCCGTCGCAGCACAAATTCGCCACCCAAAGGCTGAGCGGGCGTGCAGACATCAGGCTGGAGGATTATCGCAAGTCCAAAGGCACCTTCGACCATATCGTTTCGATCGAAATGTTCGAGGCGGTGGGCGAGCATTATTGGCCGCAATATTTCGCCACCATCGCGGAGCGGCTGAAACGGGGCGGCCGCGCCGTGATACAGACCATCACCATTCAGGATGAGCTTTTTGACGGCTATCGCAGCCGGAGCGATTTCATCCGTCACTATGTTTTCCCGGGCGGCATGCTGCCGTCCCTGGCGCGCTTCCGCGAAGAGGCCGAGCGGGCGGGACTGAAATTCGCCGAGGCCTTCTCCTTCGGCAAGGATTACGCGCGCACTTTGCGCGACTGGTCCAACCGCATGCAGGAAAAAAGCACCGAGATCGCCGCGCTGGGCCATGACCAGCAATTCCTGCGCAACTGGCAATTCTATCTGGGCATCTGCGCCGCCTCGTTCAACGTCGCCCGCACCGATGTCGTTCAGGTCGAGCTGGTCAACGCATAGGAGCATCGGCCAGGAAAAGTGAGAGCATGCTCGGCATGCGATCGGTTTTCCGTCGGCCGTGCGACCGATCTAAATCATTTCTTTGCGGCGCATCGCCGGCAGCAGCAACAGCGCCAGAAGAAACAGCCCGCCCAACACCCACCAGGCCTCGTTGCAGGCCTGGGTCAGCGCCGCGCGCTGCACCATCGGTGCGATCAGGGCCTGGGTGATGGGGTCCACCGGGCCCATCGGATGGTTGTGGAACAGCCGGGTCGGCAGGCCGGCCAGCGCGGCGGCGGCGGGATCGCCGGCCTGCAGCCGCGCCACCAGCGAAGCGACATGGCCGGGCATGCGTTCGGTCAGGATGGTGTCGATGGCGGCGATGCCCATGGCGCCGCCCAGATTGCGCATCAGGTTGAACAATCCGCTGGCCTCCGCCACTTCATGCGGCGGCCAGCACTCCAGCGCCAGGCGCGTGGCAGGCAACAGGCAGAACATCACCGCCAATCCGCGCATCACCTGAGGCCAGAACAGCGCGTCGAAATCGCTGGTCAGGGTGGTGAAGCCGTTGGCGATCAACCCAAGGCCGAACAGCGCGAAGCCCAGGGCGGTGAGAAGCCTGGCATCGGCGCGGGTCTCCGCCCACGCCGCCACAGGCGCGGTGATAAGCTGGGCCGCGCCCGAAACCACCAGGATCTCGCCGACCGCAAGCGGCGTGTGCCCGCGCACGACACCCAGGAACAGCGACAAAAGATAGACCGAACCATAAAGACCGAAGCCCAGAACGAAGCTCAGGCTGCAGCCCAGCGCAAAGCCGCGATTGCGAAAGCGCCCCAGATGGACGAACGGATGGGCCACCGAAAGAGCGCGGTGGATGCCCCAGCCGCAGGTCAAGAGGCAAAGCCCGGCCAGGCCGAAAACGAATCCGCCGCGCCAGTGATGGCCGGGCGCTTCATGCAGCAGCCATTGCAGCCCGGCGAGAAAAACCGCGAACAACAGCAAGGTGAGTAAATCGAGCCGCTTGAGCACGGTGATTTCCGCCGCTTCGCGTTTCAAGGTGAGGATCACCACCAGCGCCACGGCCAGGCCGGGAAAAATATTGACCAGGAAAATCCAATGCCAGGATTGCGTCTCGGTCAGCCAGCCGCCCAGCAAAGGTCCCAGGGTGGGCGCCAGCAAGGCCGCCACCCCGGCCATGGTGGTGGCCAGGATATGCTGCGGCTTGGGGATCAGCACGAAGACGGCGGTGAAGACGGACGGGATCAACATGCCGCCGAAAAAGCCCTGCACCACCCGCGCCGCGATCAGGACATCGAAACTGGTGGCAAGCGCGCAGGCCCCGCTCGCCGCGACGAACCCCAAGGTGGCGGCGGCGAACAGATAGCGCAAGGATAAAGCCCGGGTGAGAATTCCCGTCAGCGGGATCGCCACCACTTCCGCCATCAGATAAGCGGTCTGGATCCAGCCCAATTGCGAAAGCGGAATGTGCAGCGCGGCCTGGATGGCGGTGAGCGACGAGGCCACGACCTGGATATCCAGCACGGCCATGAACATCCCCAGGCACATGGCGGCAAAGCCCAGCCAGAGGGAAGCGGGTTTCATGCCGCGCGCGCCCAGAGCTGAACCTTTGGGTCCATCACCCGCCGCCACAAGGGCGGAGCCAGTGCCAGAAGAATGCTGCCCGCATATCCCAGCGGAAGTTCCGGCGCGGCGTGCACGCGCAAATCCTGATAGGGCGCGGCGGGCTTTTGATGATGGCTGGAATGCCGCCCCATATTGAAGATCAATGCATTCGCCAGAACATTGCTGGAATTCCAGCTGTGCCGGTCATCAAGCCGCGACAGGCGGCCCTTGGCATCGCGGCCGCGCACCAGACCGTAATGGGCAATATAGTTGAACAGCTCCAGCACCGTGACCGCCACCACGCTTTGCAGAATGAAGAACAGCAGCGCATGGAGGCCGGCGATGGCGGCGACAAGCGCCAGCAGCGCCGCCATGATGGCAAGATCGCCGGCGATGCGATGGCCGCCCCGTCGCCGCTCGAACCGCCATGCTTCCCGGAATTGCCCGGCCACCGTGCGCGGCAGAAAATGATAAAAACTTTCTCCCAGCCGGGCCGTGGCGGAATCCCGCGGCGTGCCGGCCCAGCGATGATGTCCATGGATATGGGCGATGCGGAAATGGCGATAGCTCATCGCCGTCAGCATGGCGTTGCCGAGATGCGCTTCGAGAGGATCGCGGCTATGGACCGCCTCATGCGCCGCCAGCATGCCGAAGACGCCGCCGGTCACGCCCACCGACAAGGTCAGCGACCAAAAGCCGATGGCGCTTGCCTGCCGCGACGCCCAGACCGCCCATGCCGTGACCGCAATCTGCGCGGGAATGTAAAGCAATACCAGCAGGCGAAAGCCGCGGGGATTTCGCGTTGCGATGACCGCGTCACCGCGGCCGGTCACCAGTTCGGCGCCCGTCAATGCCAGCAGCAGCAATGCGATGCCCAGCAGCGGCGCCGCAGGACCGACGGCGTAATAAAGAACGGGCACGAGACCGAGGAACAGGAACGGTCCGGAGAAACGCAGCATCCTGTCCCCTTCAGCCCAGATTCCGCCGTGCGACCAAACCGGTCTCTTCCTGGCGGATGCGCCAATAGAGTACTGCCGCATTGGCGAGAGAAAAAAGGATCGCTACCCAGATTTCCCCAAAAGCCAGCGGCAACACCAGGATCTCGCCCGCCACCACCAGGTAATTGGGATGGCGCAGGAACCGATAGGGCCCGCGCTTGACCAGCTTCACGCCGGGCACCGAGATGATGCGGGTGGTCCAGTAAGGTCCCAGGCTGGCGATCACCCAGACCCGCGCCGCCTGCAGCAGGACGAACACGACGATCCAGCCCCAATAGATCACCAGCGGCGCCGGCAACAGCCACAGCACTGCCATCAGCCACGCCATGTGCAGCAGCACGATCAGACGGTAATGCTCAGCGCCGATCTCCACCGCGCCCTGCGCCTTGAGCCTTTGGGTGTTGCGGTTGGCGAGCACCAGTTCGCCCGCCCGTTGCAGCACCACCAGGGCGATAATGGCGTAGGCGATCCAGATCACGTCTTCTCCTAGCCCTGGCCGTCCAGCATCAGAAAGGCGGCGGAAAAGCCCGGGCCCAGCGCGGTCAGCAAGGTGCGCTGTGCCTTCTTGCGCACATCCATCCGCTCGGCCACGAACAACACCGTCACCGCCGACATATTGCCATAGTCGCGCAGAATCGAACGACTGTCTTTCAGATCTCCGCGCGGCAATTCCAGCGCATCTTCCAGTGCGTCCAGCACCTTTGCGCCGCCGGGATGGCAGGCGAAGGCATCGATTTCGGAAAATGGAATCTCGTTGCGAGCCAGGAAATTGTCCAGCAACGGCCGGAAATCGCTGGCCACCAAACCGGGAATGCTGGTGGCGAAACGCGCCTTGAGGCCGTCCTCCGCCATGTCCCAGCCCATCACGTCCAGGGAATGCGGCCAGGTGTGCTCGCCTGCCGCCCCGAACGCGGGTCCTTCGCCGTCGGTGGACAGGATGGCGCCCGCCGCGCCGTCGCCGAACAGAGCGGTGGCGACGATATTGCTTTTGGAAATGTCGTTCTTGCGAAAGGTCAGTGCGCAAAGCTCGACCACCAGGAATAGAACCTTCTTCCCCGGCCTGGCGGCCGCCAGGTCGGCGGCACGCGACAAACCGATCAGGCCCCCGGCACAGCCCAGTCCGAAAATCGGCAGGCGCTGGATGTCGCGGCGCAGGCCCATGCGCTCGACCAGCAGCGCATCCAGGCTTGGGGTCGCGACCCCGGTGGTGGAGACCACCACGATGCTGTCGATGTCGTCGGGCTTCAGTCGCGCTTCTTCAAGAAGGCTGCGTGTCACCGTCTCCAGAAGATTCACGGCATTTTCGATATAGAGCTGGGTACGGTCCATCCAGCCGTGATCGCCGAGATACCATTCGATCGGCACGCAGGAATAACGCCGCGCGATGCCGGTATTCTGGAATACGGGGATAAGCCGCGCGATGTCGCGCACCTGCGCGAACAGTGCGCGGGCATATTGGGCGGCTTCAGTTTGGGCGATGACGTAAGGCGGAACTGCGGATTTCAGAGCGAGCAGGCGGGGACGCATCAATCCTCGTTTACGCAGTATCTGCGTTGTTGTTCAGCGATGCCCCGCATCTTCATACGTGCGGCAAGAGCGAAAGAAAAGGCCGCATGGCGTGCGGCACGACCATGCTTACGAAGCAAAAACACGGCGGAAATGCGGCGTTTTGGACACTTTTGCCGTGTTGAAAAGCTGTGCGTGCGCATGTAAATCTGAACGCAATAGGGGCCGGACTTAAGAGGTACAAGTTGATGTCGTATGGGAAAATCGCAGCCGCATCGCTGATCGCGGTTGGCTTGCTGTCGAGCCAGGCTTTCGCGGCGGGCGACGCCGCCAAAGGCAAAGCCGTCTTCGCGCGCTGCGCCGTTTGCCACAATGTCGAAAAGGATGGCGGCAATGGCGTGGGGCCCAATCTGTTCGGAATCGTGGGGCGCAAATCCGCCACCGTGGAGGGCTTCAACTATTCCGGTCCGATGAAGGCCGCGAACATCACCTGGACCGAGGATAACCTCGCCAAATGGGCTTCCGGTCCCGCCAAGATGGTGCCGGGCACCAAGATGGCCTTCGGCGGCATTGCCCAGAAATCTCAGATCGCCGATCTGGTGGAATATCTGGAAACCTTGAAATAGGACGGTGTGGCGCGATGACGCAGTTCTTGCGTTATTGCGCTGCGGCATAAACCGAAAAGTTCCTGAGCCCGGCGCGTCCCGAACGTGCCGGGTTCATTGACATATGGCGATCCCCGCGCCTAGTTTTTGCGCCGCACAAGAGCGAGGGCGGCACGCTCCCTGCCAAAGGTTATGAAAACCGCCCGAATGGGAATCCGATAACGCCATGAAAGTCCTGGTGCCCGTAAAGCGGGTGATCGACTACAACGTCAAAGTCCGTGTCAAAACGGACCAGACCGGCGTCGATCTCGCCAATGTCAAAATGTCGATGAACCCCTTCGACGAAATTGCCGTCGAAGAAGCCGTGCGCCTGAAAGAGAAGGGCAAGGTGACCGAGATCGTGGTCGTCTCGATCGGCCCGCAGCAAGCCACCGAAACCATCCGCACCGCGCTGGCGATGGGCGCCGATCTCGGCATCCTGGTGAAGTGCGATACCGACGTCGAGCCGCTGGCGGTGGCCAAGATCCTCAAGGCGATCGTCGCAGCCGAAGACCCCAAGCTGGTCATCACCGGCAAGCAGGCGATCGACGATGATTCCAACCAGACCGGCCAGATGCTGGCCGCTTTGCTGGGCTGGGGCCAGGGTACGTTCGCGCACAAACTGGAGCTGGACGAAACGTCGGCCAAGATCGAACGCGAGATCGATGGCGGCCTTCAGACGGTCGAGGTGAAGCTGCCGGCGGTGATGACCACGGATTTGCGCCTCAACGAGCCGCGCTATGCCTCGCTGCCCAACATCATGAAGGCCAAGAAAAAGCCGATCGAGGAAAAGACGCCGGCCGATTACGGCGTCGATGTCACGCCGCGCCTGAAGGTGCTGAAAGTGACCGAACCCCCAAAACGCGGCGGCGGCATCAAGGTCAAAACCGTTTCCGAACTTCTGGACAAGTTGCAAGAAGCGGGGGCGATCTGATGGCCTCGCTGGTGCTTGCCGAACATGACAATAAGAGCCTGAGCGATGCCACGGCGAAAACCGTGACGGCGGCGGCGGCGATCTCCACGCCGGTGCATGTGCTGGTGGCCGGCGAGAATTGCGGCGCGGTGGCCGATGCCGCCGCCAAGATCGCGGGCGTGGAAAAAGTGCTGGTCGCCGATGATGCGCTGTACGCCCATATGGTCGCCGAAACGATGGAGACGCTGATCCTCTCTCTCGCCGACAAATATGACGCCATCCTCGCCCCCGCCACCACCAGCGGGAAGAACATCCTGCCGCGCATCGCGGCCAAGCTGGATGTGCCGCAGATTTCCGAAATTCTGAAAGTGGTGAGCGCCGATACCTTCGAGCGCCCGATCTATGCCGGCAACGCGATCCAGACGGTGCAAGCGGGAGCCGGCAAGAAAGTCATCACCGTGCGCACCACCGCTTTCAAGGCGGCGGGCGAAGGCGGCAGCGCGACGATCGAGAAGGTCGCGGCAGCCGGCGATCCCGGCACCGCCAAATTCGCCGGCGAAGCGCTGTCCAAATCGGAACGGCCGGAACTTACCTCCGCCAAGATCGTGATCTCGGGCGGGCGCGGTTTGGGCTCGGCGGAGAATTTCAAGCTGATCGAGAAGGTCGCCGATCGTCTGCATGCCGCGGTGGGCGCCAGCCGTGCGGCAGTGGATGCGGGCTATGTTCCCAACGATTATCAGGTCGGCCAGACCGGCAAAGTTGTCGCGCCCGATCTTTACCTGGCCGTAGGCATTTCCGGTGCTATTCAGCACCTTGCCGGCATGAAGGATTCCAAGATCATTGCCGCCATCAACAAGGACGAAGAGGCGCCCATCTTTCAGGTCGCCGATTTCGGTCTGGTCGCCGATCTGTTTCAGGCGTTACCGGAGATGGATCAAGAATTGGCCAAGCGCGGCCGCTAAACGCAGAGGGTATTTTCCATGAGTATTCAACGCATCGGCGTAGTTGGTGCTGGCCAGATGGGCACCGGCATTGCCCATGTCCTGGCCCTGGCGGGTTATGACGTGGTCTTGGATGACCTCAACAAGGATGCGCTGAGCAAGGCCCTGGAGCGCATCGAAAAGAACATGCAGCGCCAGGCTGCCAAGGGCGTGATTTCCGAAGACGCCATCAAGCCGGCCCTTGCGCGCATCCGCATCACTCAGTCCATGGACGATCTCAGGGATCGCGAATTGGTGATGGAAGCGGCGACCGAGGACGAGGCGGCCAAGAAGAAACTGTTTCAGGAACTTTGCCCGCGTTTATCGCCGACCGCCATGATCGCGACCAACACATCGTCGATCTCCGTGACGCGGCTGGCGGCTTCCACCGACCGGCCCGAACGCTTCATCGGCATTCACTTCATGAATCCGGTGCCGGTGATGCAGCTGGTGGAAGTGATCCGCGGCATCGCCACGGATGACATCACGTTCCAGACTGCGCTCGATATCGTCAAGCATGTCGGCAAGACTGCCGCCTATGCGGAAGATTTTCCCGCCTTCATCGTCAACCGCATCCTGCTGCCGATGATCAACGAGGCGGTCTATACGCTCTATGAAGGCGTGGGCAATGTCGACGCGATCGACACCGCGATGCGGCTGGGCGCCAATCACCCCATGGGCCCGCTGCAACTGGCGGATTTCATCGGTCTGGATACCTGCCTGGCGGTGATGCAGGTTCTGTATGAAGGCCTGGCGGATTCCAAATACCGCCCCTGCCCGCTGTTGGTGAAATATGTCGAAGCCGGCTGGCTGGGTCAGAAAACCGGCCGCGGTTTTTACGATTATCGCGGCGAACACCCGGTTCCTACGCGCTAATCGCGACGGCCGCAGCGCGAGGAGTTTTGTGGCCTGGGCAGGGTTGCCTAGCGTCAGCGTAGGCAACGCGCGGAGCGTGCGACGAGCACGTGAGCACGTCCGACGAACCCAGGACACAAAAGAACCGTGCCCCTCAACTTGAAGTCAGACTCTTGAAATACGCGACAAATTGCGGCGCGTTCCATTCAGCGGGCCCTTGCGCCTTGGCGACTTCCTTGCCACTGGGATCGATCAGAACCGTGGTCGGCAATCCATAAGCGCCGAAGGCGTGCAGCAGCGCCAGTTCGGTATCGACGTAGGTGCCCAGCGCATCCGCCTTGTGATCCTTGAGGAAGGTGGCCGCCTTATCGGTTTTGTCATGGCCCACATCCACCGCCAGCACTTTCAGGCCCGGCACCGCCGCCTGCAGCTTCACCAGCGAGGGCAGTTCGGACACGCAGGGCGCGCACCAGGTCGCCCAGAGATTGACCAGGACATATTTGCCCTTGAATTCGCCGATACTGTGCTTGCCGCCGCTGGCATCCAGAAAGCTGCTCTTGGGGACGGCGGGCGCCTTGGTTTCCGCGGCCAGCGGCGCCGGCATGGCAGGCTTTGCGTGGACAGGTCCGTATCCGATCCCATATAGAACGCCTACGGCCACCAGGACGGCAGCGGCGGTAGTAAGCAAGTTGCGGTTCGGCATGGGACCTCTGGCGTGAACGGGCGATGACAGCGAATAAAATGTGGGGCGGACGGTTTGAAGCCGGTCCCGCCGCGATCATGAGGGAGATTACCCCCTCCATAGATTTCGACAAGCGGCTGGCGGGCGAGGACCTCGCCGGCTCCAAGGCGCATGTGCGCATGCTGGCGACCGAAGGCATTGTCGCCAAGGACGACGCCAGCGCGATCCTGAAGGGCCTGGAGCAGATCGAACAGGAAATCGCCGAGGGCAAATTCGTCTTCAAGCGCGAGCTGGAAGACATTCATCTGAACATCGAAGCCCGGCTGGCGGAGATCGTCGGCCCGACCGCCGGACGGCTGCATACCGCGCGCTCGCGCAACGACCAGGTGGTGACGGATTTCCGCCTCTGGGTACGGGCCGCCTGCGAACGCGCCGACACGGGCCTGCTGGGATTGAGCCGCGCGCTGCTGGCCCAGGCCGAGACCCACATCGCCAGCATCATGCCCGGTTACACCCATATGCAACCGGCGCAGCCCGTAACCTTCGGGCATCACCTGATGGCCTATGTGGAGATGTTCGCGCGCGACCGCGGCCGCTTCGAGGATGCGCGCAAGCGGATGAATGAATCGCCGCTCGGCGCCGCGGCGCTGGCGGGCACCTCGTTTCCCATCGACCGCGACGTGACGGCGATGGCCCTGGGCTTCGCCCGGCCGATGCGCAACTCCATGGACGCGATCGCAGCGCGCGATTTCGCGCTGGAATATCTGGCGGCCTGCACGATCACAGCAGTCAACCTCTCGCGGCTGGCCGGAGAACTGGTGCAATGGTCGATGCCCGCCTTCGGCTTCGTGAAATTGTCGGATGCGTTCACCACCGGCTCCTCCATCATGCCGCAGAAACGCAATGCCGACGCCGCCGAGCTGATCCGCGGCAAGACCGGCCGGGTGCTGGGCGACTTCGTCTCGGTGGCAACCATGATCAAAGGCCTGATGCTGACCTTCAACTCCGACATGCAGGAGGACAAGGAACGGGTGTTCGACGCCGCCGATACGGTTGAATTGTCCCTCGCCGCTATGGCGGCGATGATCGCGGATCTCACCGCCGACACGACGAAGATGCGCGCCGCGGCCGAACCCGGCTTCACCACCGCCACCGATCTGGCGGACTGGGTGGTGCGGGTCCTGAAAAAGCCCTTCCGCGAGGCGCATCACATCGCCGGCAGCATCGTCAAGCGCGCCGAGGAAATGGGCGTCACCCTCGACAAGCTGCCGCTGGACGAGATGCAGAAGATCGAGCCCGCGATCACCGACAAGGTGTTCGCGGTTCTGTCGCTGGACGCGTCGGTGAATTCGCGCATGAGTCTGGGCGGCACCGCGCCGGCGCGGGTGAAGGAACAAGTTCGTCTCTGGCGTGAGAGGCTGAAATGAAAAAGCTTTTGCTGGTCGCCATGCTGTCACTGCTGGCCGCATCCTGCGGCGTCAAGAATGAACTGGCCAAGCCGGACGGCACCACCACGCCGAGGAGCCAGCCCGATCCCTCGCGTCCTCCCTACCCGATTGGCCGCTGAGCCGCGATGAACTTCTTCTCCTATAAAGACGGCATGCTGTGCGCCGAAGATATGCCGCTGGATCAGCTGGCGGAAAAAGTCGGCACGCCCTTCTACTGCTATTCCAGCGCCACCCTGGAGCGGCATTATAAAATCTTCGCCGCTGCCCTGCCCAAGAATTCGCTGGTGGCGTTTTCGGTCAAGGCCAATGGCAATCTGGGCGTGCTCAAGACCCTGGCGAAATTGGGTGCGGGCGCCGATGTGGTCTCGGCCGGCGAATTGAAGAAGGCGCGCGCCGCCGGCATCACCGCCGACAAGATCGTTTTTTCCGGCGTCGGCAAGACATCGGATGAAATGCGCCTGGCCCTCGCCGAAGGAATTTTCCAGTTCAATGTCGAAAGCGAGCCGGAGCTGGAAGCGCTGAATGCGCTGGCGCTTTCCATGTCCAGGCGTGCGCCCGTCACCTTGCGCATCAACCCCGATGTCGACGCCAAGACCCACGCCAAGATCACCACCGGCACGTCCGAGACCAAATTCGGCATTCCCTTCGCCCATGCGCGCGACGCCTATGCCCTGGCCGCCAGGCTCAAAGGCATCGAGATCGTCGGCATTGATGTGCATATCGGCAGCCAGATCACCGATCTGGAACCGTTCGAAGCGGCTTTCCGCCGGGTGGGCGAACTGGTTCACACCTTGCGCGCCGATGGCCATGCCATCAGCCGGCTGGATCTGGGCGGCGGATTGGGCGTGCCTTACATCGAAGACAATCAGCCGCCGCCCGATCCGGCGGCCTATGGCGCGATGGTCTCGCGGGTCACGCGCGATCTGAATTGCCGCTTGATCTTCGAGCCCGGCCGGCTGATCGCCGCCAATGCCGGCGTCCTGGTGACGCGGGTGATCTATGTGAAGCGGGGCGACGCCAGGACCTTCCTGATCGTCGACGCCGGGATGAACGACCTGATCCGGCCCGCTCTTTACGATTCCCATCACGAAATAATTCCGCTGCGGGAACCACAGCCCGGTGCGGACCGGATCAAATATGATGTGGTCGGGCCGGTCTGTGAAACTTCCGATCTTTTTGCCGGCGGGCGGTCCCTGCCGGAACTCAAATCGGGCGATCTTGTGGCGATCCAGTCGGCGGGCGCCTATGGCGCGGTGATGGCCTCGTCCTACAACGCCCGTCCGCCCGCGCCTGAGGTCTTGGTCAAGGGCGCGGAATGGGCCATTGTCAGGGACAGACTGACCCATGAGCAGCTCATCGCCCAAGACCATATCCCCGACTGGCTGGCCGGCTGACGCCAGGCTTCGGGGCGATGCGCGCCTGATGCGCCGCATCCGGTCGGCGCGATTTGTGCTCATTGTCGAGCGGGTCATACCCGCGCTGTGGCCCGCCATCGGCGTCCTCGGACTTTATTTCGCGCTCGCCTTGTTCGGCTTGTTCACCGTCATTCCCTGGCTGGTGCATTCGCTGGTGCTGGCCGCCGCCGTCACCGCCACCGGCCTGGCACTGGAGAACGGCTTTCGCGATTTCCGCTGGCCCGGCTGGCGGGATGCCGCCCGCCGCCTGGAGCGCGACAATGTGCTGTCGCATCGCCCGATTTCCGAAGCCGACGACCGGCTGATGGCGGGCGACGCCGATCCGGTGGCGCTGGAATTATGGGCCCGCCATCGCGCCCGCGCCTTGCCGGACAATTTGCGTGTCGCCTGGCCCAATCCCGATTTCGATTCCCGCGACCCGCGCCGCCTGCATCTGGTGCTGCTGGTCCTGCTGGTGGCCAGCCTGATCGTGGCGCGCGGCGATTGGCGGACGCGATTGATCGGCGCATTCGACAGCGGCGGCGCTGCCGGCATCAGCCTGGATGCCTGGGTCGATCCCCCGCCCTATACCGGCATGGCGCCGATCTATCTGCCCGCCGGGGAAAATCGCGTGATCGCCGTTCCGGCAGGCGCGATCCTCAATCTGCGGGCCCATGGCGCCGCCCACCCCCCCGGCGTGACCATCGGCGACGTGCATCCGCCCCGTTTCGCGGGTGTGGCCGGCGAATATGCCGCCACCGCCAAGCTGGTCCATGACGGCCGCGTGCGGGTGCAGGCCAGCGGCCATCGCATCGGGCTTTGGAATCTGCACGTCATCGCCGACGCTTTGCCGGTGATCTTTTTCACGGCGCGGCCCTCGGTCACCGAACGGCAGGCGATAAAATTCGCGTTCCAGGCCACCGACGATTACGCCGTCACATCGGCCAAGGTGGTGATCCGTCCGCACGGCAAGCCCGGCGCGCCGATCCTGGTGGATCTGCCTTTGGCGCCCGCCAAGACGGTGGCGCAGGCCAGCTATTCGGATCTCACCGGCCATCCCTATGCCGGGCTGATGGTGGACGCGCATCTGGAAGCGCGCGATGGCGCCGGCCAGACCGGCGTGAGCAAGACCATAACCTTCCGCCTGCCGGAGCGGGTCTTCACCGATCCTTTGGCGCGGGCCTTGATCGAGCAACGCCAGGCGCTGGCGACCAGCGAAGGCCGCGATGCCCGCCGCGCCATCGCCGAAATCCTGAATGCGCTCACCATCGCGCCGGACAAATTCTATGCCGACCAGCAGGGCGTCTACACCGCGATCCGCGCCGCCTATTGGGGCATCCGATCGGCGCATGCGCCCGCCGACATCACCCATGTCGAGGATCTTCTGTGGCAGACCGCGATGGCGATCGAGCAGAAGGGCATTCTTGCGGCAGCCAACAATCTGCGCGAATTGCAGGCGCTGATCACCGCCGCAATGGCGGCGCATGCGCCTCAGCAGGTGATCGACCAATTGCTGCAGCGCTACAATCAGGCGATGCAGCGCTATCTTGAAGCGATGGCGGAGAATGCGGGCAGGACCGCCCAAAAGCCGCCGCCGAACGATGCCAATGCCAAGACATTGGGTTTCGACGATCTGCAGAAGATGATGCAGGCGATCCAACAGCTTTCCGCCAGCGGCAATCGCGAGCAGGCGGCACAGATGCTGGCGGCGCTGCAGAACATGCTGGAAAATATGCGCATGGCCAAAAGCGGCAGCGGCCAGGGCGGCCAGCAGAACACCGAACTCAATCAGGCGATTCAGCAATATGGCGACCTGATGGGCGAACAGCGCGCCCTGATGGACAAGACCTTGCGCCAGCAACAGGGCAAGGGCGACCCCAAGGATGGCGGCGCCGAAGGCCTGGCCCGGCAGCAGGATGAACTGCGCCAGAAGCTCAACAAGTCGATGCAGAAGCTCGGCAAGATGGGCGACGGGTTGGGCAAGGCCGGCCAGGCAATGGACCAGGCGCAGAAATCCTTGAGCGGCAAGGATCTCTCCAACGCCCGCAACGCGCAGGAAAACGCGCTGGCCCAGATGCGCCAGGGCGCCGATGCGCTGGCCAAGCAGATGCAGGGCAGCGATCTCAATGGCCAGCAAGGCCAGGAGGATCCTTTGGGCCGCGGGCCGATTGGCAATGGTCCTGGCGTCAAGCTGCCGGATGCCAATGACCTGGCGCGGGCGCGCGACATTCTGCAGGAGTTGCGCCGCCGCGCCGGCGAGCGCGGCCGCCCGCCCCAGGAACTGGATTACATCGACCGCCTGCTCAAGGAATTCTGAGGCGGGTCAGCCCGCGCGACCAATATAAGGCAATGTGCGGTAATGCCCGGCATCGTCCATGCCGTAGCCGATCACGAAATCATTGCCGATGACGAAGCCGACATGATCGGCGTTGGCGACCGCATCGGGGCGCCGCTTGTCCAGCGCCACCACTATCCGCACGCTGGCCGCGCCCGCTGCTTCGATCAGCGACACCGCTTTCTTGATCGTGCGTCCGGCATCCAGCACGCCGTCGATCACCAGCACATGGTGGCCGGCAATCTGTTCGGAAGGGCCCGCGATCATCGACACCGCGCTCGCCACCCGCTTGTCGCCATAGGAACGCAGCCACAGCATTTCGACCGCCAGATCGACGCCTTCTTTCGACAACGCGCGTACCAGATCGGCCGCGAAGACAAAGCCGCCGACCAGAATCGGCATGGCGATGTCAGGCTTTTGCGGCAAGGCGGCGATTTCCCGAGCCAGGCTTTGCACCCGGACCGCGATCTCTTCGGCGCTGAAAAGAATTTCCGGTTCAGCCATTGGGCGCGAACCGCACTTCCAGATGACGAGCGGCGGTGGGCGGGCTGGAAAGCCGGGTGAGGAACGGCGAGGACTGGCCTGGTTTCAGGGTCTGCACATTGGGCGTGAAGCTCCAATGGTAAAGTTCATGATTGCTGGCGTCACTCAAGGTCACCCGCACATTCTGCGGCACGGGCAATTCGCGCGAGCCGCCATTGACGATATTGCCGGTGACGGCCAGCACCACCTGGCCATCCTCATTTTCGCGGCGATAATCGACATGGGTGAAATCGATGCCATGCGCATTCACTTTCATGCCCAGGCTGGAATAGACGCCGGCCGATTGCGGCCAGATCACGGAAATTTCCTGGCGGTAGCGCACTGCCGAATAGCCGATGGCCAGAATCACCGCGACCAGGGCGATCCAGCCCGCCGCCACCGCCAGCATCGCGCCGCGCGCCAGAGGTTCGCCTTCCGGCATGGTCGCGGCGGGGGCGAAGGCACGGGTGCGCGATACAGAAGGCTCGGGCGCCTGCAGGGGATCGGATGAAGCCGCCGTTTCCGATTCGGTCATGGCTGCCGGGCCCGGCTGATGCCAGACATGACCACATTTGGCGCAGCGCACTTGCCGGCCCTGAGGCGGGAATTTCGCCTCGTCGGCCTGGTAACGCGTGGCACAGGCGGGACAGGTGAGAATCATGCGATTTGATCGGCCCTTTGCGGCCGAAAATAGGGGGCACGCCGGATGACCGCAAGGCATCCCGACGCTATGGTCGCGCCATGGTTCGCTTTGAAAATGTCGGCATGCGGTACGGTACGGGTCCCGAAGTGCTGCGCGATGTCAGTTTTGAATTGGAGGGTGGCTCTTTTACCTTCCTGACCGGCCTTTCCGGTGCGGGCAAGACCACCCTTTTGAAGCTGATCTATCTGGCCGAGCCGCCATCCCGGGGGCTTATCACCTTGTTCGGGCAGGAACTTGCCACCGCGCGCCGCCGCGAGCTGCCGCCGCTTCGCCGCCGCATCGGCGTGGTGTTTCAGGATTTTCGGCTGCTGGACCATCTTTCGGCCTACGACAATGTGGCGCTCCCCCTCCGGCTGGCGGGACGGCGCGACGGCGAATACGGCCACGACGTGCGGGAGTTGCTCTCCTGGGTGGGATTGGGCGACCGGATGCAGGCCCGCCCGCCCACCTTGTCCGGCGGCGAACAGCAGCGCGTCGCCATTGCCCGCGCCGTGGTGGCGCGGCCCGATCTTCTCATCGCCGACGAACCCACCGGCAATGTCGATCCCGAAATGGGCGCAAGATTGATCCGCCTGTTCGGAGAACTGAACCGCCTGGGCACGACGGTCCTGATCGCCACCCATGACCGCGAGCTGATCGAGACCACCCGCGCCCGCGAGATGCGGCTGGTGGATGGAAAGCTGGTGGAATTGCGCAGCCATGCGAGTGCCGTTTCATGAGAGAGATCAACGCCGTCCTGCCGCGCGATGGCGGCGCCGCCCCGCTGGATTTCGTCATCGCGGTGATGGCGTTCCTGGCCGCCCTGGCGCTGGGCGCTTCGCTGATCGCCGACCGCACCACGCAAGGCTGGAGCCACGGCCTTGCCGCCAAGCTCACCGTGCAGATCGTGCCGCCGGACAATGGCGATGCCAAGCAGATACTGGACCGGGAAACCGATGCGGCGGTGGGCCTGCTCCGGGCGGCGCCCGGCATTGCCCATGCCGCGCCGATGTCCGATGCGGAGCTTAACGCCCTGGTGGCGCCCTGGGTGGGCCAGAACGGCCTGACCAGCGATATCCCCCTGCCGCGCCTGATCGACGCTTCGATCACGCCGGGCATGCGCGTGGATGTCGCGGCCCTGGTCCAGCAATTGAGAAAAGCCGCGCCGCACGCCACGCTCGACGATCACAGCCGCTGGATCTCCCGGCTCGGCGCCATCGCCGACACGGTACGTTATTCCGCTTACGGAATATTGCTGCTGATCGCCTGCGCCACCACCGCGGCCGTCTCCTTCGCCACCCGCGCCGGCTTGGATGCGCATCACGAGATGGTGGCGCTGTTGCATCAGATGGGCGCGCGGGCCAGCTTCATCGCGCGCACCGTGGAATGGCATTATTTCACGTCGGCGCTGGTCGCGGCGCTGCTGGGCACGGTGTTCGCGGCGCTTCTGTTTCTGGCCGCGGGCGGGCTCGAGCGGTTCGGCGTCGATGCGGTGCCGTTCCTGCCGCCCTTGACCTTGGCCTGGTCGGAAATGCCCTGGCTTCTGGCGGTGCCCGCCGCCACCGCGCTGATCGCCTGGGCCACGGCGCGGATATCCGTGCTTTCTGTCGTACGCGCCATCTACTAACATTCACGGGATATGATACGCGGCTTTTTCACGGCGATGACGCTGGTGGCGCTGGCCTATATTCTGGGCTTTGTGCTGTTCGTCTCGCTGTTGCCGATGACGCCGGATGCCGTGCCCAAGGCCGATGGCATCGTGGTTTTGACCGGCGGCGGCACGCGGCTTGATCGTGCCGACGATTTGTTCGAGAGCGGCGTCGGCAAACGGCTTCTGATCACCGGCGTGGATCAGGCCACCAGCAAGGAGACCTTGAAGCACCTGGTCCATGGCGGCGCACGTTTCGACTGCTGCGCCGATGTGGGCTATGCGGCGGAAGACACTCGCGGCAATGCGCAGGAAGCCGCAAGCTGGTCCCGCAGCCATGATTTTCATCGCCTGATCCTGGTCACGGCCCGCTATCACATGCCGCGCTCGCTCCGGGAATTCTCCGCCGCCATGCCGGATATCACCTTCCTGCCCTATCCGGTGGAGCAGGGACGTATCGATCTCGCCGGCTGGTGGCGGCATCCGCGCACGACCTTCCTGCTGCACCGGGAATATGTGAAATATCTCGCCAGCATCGTTACCACCAGCATGGCGCGGACATGACCGAGTTCCGTTCGGCGCTTTTCATGATCTGGTTTGTGCTTCTCACTTTGGTGATGGCGATTATTTTCCTGCCGCTGCTGGCGGTCCCGCGCAAGGCCACGGTCCGGATGGCGCGCTATTGGGCGCGCGCGACTCTATGGGGCCTGCGCGTCTTTGCCGGAATTGGCGAGCGCCAGACCGGGGAAGCACCGCAAGGCGGCGTGCTGGTGGCATCCAAGCATATGAGCATGTGGGATACCTTGGCGCTCTATCTGGCGCTGGACGATCCCGGCATCATTCTGAAGCGCGAGTTGCTGCGCATTCCGTTTTACGGCTGGTATCTGTGGAAGGCGGCCGCGATCCCCATCGATCGCAGCGCCGGCGCCGAGGCGCTCAGGCGCATGACCCGCGCGGCGCAAAGCGTATTGGCGCAAGGCCGTCCGATCCTGATCTTTCCCGAAGGCACCCGCAAAAAACCGGGCGCGCCGCCGGACTACAAGCCGGGCGTGGCGGGGCTCTATGGTCTGCTGAATGTCGCCTGCGTTCCGGTCGCGCTGGATTCGGGGTGCTATTGGCAAGGCTTCACCAAAAATCCCGGCACCATCACCATGGCGTTTCTGGAACCGATTCCGCCGGGCCTCAAGCGCCGCGACTTCATGGCGCGCCTGGAGGAGCGCATCGAAACCGCCACCAGCCGGCTGCTGCGCCCATGAGCAAAATGGAAAAAACCTGCGGCCCCTGTCAGGCCTGCTGCGTCGCGCTCAAGATAGACACGCCGCAGTTGCACAAGAAGGCGCAGGTCCCCTGCCCGCATCTGACGCAAAAAGGCTGCGGCATCTATGAGGGAAGGCCGCCGGTCTGCCGTAGTTTCCTGTGCGGCTGGCGGCTTTTGCCAGAATTGGACGCATCCTGGCGCCCGGACCTGTGCGGCGTGATGCTGCTTGAGCTGCCCCAGACCCAGATTCCCAAAGCCTATCGCGCTGCCGGGCCCGGCTGGGTGTTCGTAGTCATGGACAGCGAAAAAGCGATCACGCCGCGGCTGGGGCGATTCATTGCCGGGCTGGTGGAGCGCCGGGTGGCGGTATTCCTGTCGGCGATGACGCCGCGCATTCAACTCAACCAGCAACTGGAACCGCTGGCGGCGGGCAATCTGGACGGCGTGCTTGGCGTGCTGCGGCAAACCCATGCGCTCTTGCTGCCCGCGCGCACCGGCAGAGGCCTTGGCCGCATCTGGGCGCTTTATCGTGCGCAAGTCGAGCGGATGCGTGCCATCGCGGGGCAACGGCCGCGATGAAACTTCGCAAGACTTCCATTGCCAAGACGTGCGGCGAGTGTCGCGCCTGCTGCATTGAACTGAAGATCGACACCCCGGAATTCAAAAAAGACGCCCGCATCCTGTGCCCGCATCACAGCGGCAGCGGCTGCGGCATCTATGCCACCCGCTACAAGATCTGCCGCGAATTTCTCTGCGGCTGGCTGCTTTTCCCCGAGCTGGGCGATGACTGGCGTCCCGACCGCAGCGGCGTAATCATTTTGCAAAAGGCTTACGACCAGCTTCCGCCGGCCTACCAGGCGGCGGGAAATGGCATTCATTTGTTCATCCCGGGCGGCGAGGCTGCCATCAACCGTCCCGGCTTCGCGGCCTATGTCGCCGATCTCGTGTCGCGCGGCGTGGCGGTCTATCTCGACGTGACCACGCCGAACACCTTGGTCAACGAGCATCTGCAGGACATGGTGGCCGCCGGAGACCTTGCCGCGGTCGCGCGGACACTGACCCATCTCCATCGCCTGCAGCTGGGGGCCTGGTATAAAAAAGGCTTCTTCCGGATCCTGCCGCATCTCTATCGCCTCTATCTGGAAAAGGCCCGTGCCCAGATAAAAAATGCGAGCAAATAGAATAGCTTATATGATGTGTCGGGACTGGAAGCGGCGCCGGAAAACCCCATATTAAGCGGGCTCAGCCAATGGTGGCGGAACCGCACCGGATATGATTGGTACTGTCTTTATGAGCGAGATCTCCCGCCAGATCTGGGACATGAAATACCGCTTCAAGGCGGCCGACGGCACGCCCCGGGACCGCGATATCGCGGACAGCTGGGCCAGGGTCGCGGCCAGCCTGGCGATGGCGGAAGCGCCCGAGCGGCGCATCGCGGCGGCGCAGTCTTTCGCCGGGGCGCTCAAGGATTGCAAATTCCTTCCCGCGGGACGGATACTGGCGGGCGCGGGCACCGAGCGCAGCGTCACGCTCTTCAACTGTTTCGTCATGGGCACCATCCCCGATTCGATGGACGGCATCTTCAGCGCCCTGCGCGAAGCGGCCCTGACCCTGCAGCAGGGCGGCGGCATCGGCTACGACTTCTCCACCTTGCGGCCAAAGGGCGCGCCGGTGAACGGCGTGGGCGCGGACGCCTCCGGCCCGGTGTCCTTCATGGAAGTGTGGGACGCAATGTGCCGCACCATCATGAGCGCCGGCTCGCGGCGCGGCGCCATGATGGCGACCTTGGCCTGCGATCATCCCGACATCGAAGCCTTTATCGACGCCAAGCGGACCTCCGGCCGGCTTTCGAATTTCAACCTGTCGGTGCTGATCAGCGACGCCTTCATGCAGGCGGTCAGCGCTGACGCCGACTGGATCCTGCAGTTCCAGGGCCTGCCCTACCGCACGCTCAAGGCCCGCGCCCTGTGGGATCGCATCATGCGCTCGACCTACGATTACGCCGAGCCGGGCGTGATCTTCATCGACCGCATCAACGAGCAGAATAATCTTTCCTATTGCGAGACGATTTCGGCCACCAACCCCTGCGGGGAGCAGCCGCTGCCGCCTTACGGCGCCTGCCTGCTGGGTTCGATCAATCTTGCCAAGCTGGTGCGCAATCCGTTCGAAGAAGACGCGCATCTCAATCTGGATGCGCTGGCGGATCTCACCGCCACGGCGATCCGCATGATGGACAATGCCATCGATGTCTCCCGCTTTCCGCTGGAGGCCCAGCGCCAGGAAGCCATCGCCAAGCGGCGCATCGGGCTTGGCGTCACCGGTCTGGCCGACGCGCTCATCTTCTGCCGCACCCGTTACGGCTCGCCGGAAAGCGTCAAGCTGATCCGGAGCTGGCTTTCCACCCTGGCGGAGGCCGCCTACCGCGCCTCCATCGAACTGGCGCGCGAGAAAGGCCCGTTCCCCCTGTTCGACGCGGCGGAATTTCTCATCCGCCCGCATATCCTGGCGCTGCCCGACGATGTCCGGGCCCGCCTGGCGCAGCATGGCATCCGCAACGCCCTGCTTACCTCCATCGCGCCGACCGGCACCATCTCGCTGCTGGCGGGCAATGTCTCCAGCGGCATCGAGCCGGTGTTCGCCTACAGCTATACCCGCAAGGTACTGCAGCCCGACGGCAGCAAGCGTGAAGAGATCGTGGAGGATTATGCCGTCCGCGTCTTCCGCAACCGCTTCGGCGAAGACGCCGCCCTGCCGGACTATTTCGTCAACGCGCAAACCTTGTCGCCGCAGGATCATCTGGCGGTGCAGGCGGCGGCGCAGCCCTTTATCGACAGCGCCATCTCCAAGACCATCAATGTGCCGGCCTCGATTTCCTTCGACGCTTTCAAGGATGTCTATCTCGCCGCCTACCGGGACGGCTGCAAGGGCTGCACCACCTATCGGCCCAACGACGTGACGGGGTCCGTGCTTTCGGTGACGGAGCCGAAAGACGCGATCCCCGCCGAAGTCATAATCGCGGGCGGCGGCGATGAGCCGGAATTGCCGCTGCCCTTGCCCGAACCCAAGGAGCGCGGTGGCGTGGTCTATATGACCCGCCCGCTCGACCGGCCGGATTCGCTGCTGGGCCGCACCTACAAGATCAAATGGCTGGAAAGCGATCACGCCTTCTACATCACCATCAATGATGTGGAGAAGGATGGACGGCGCAGGCCTTTCGAGGTCTTCATCAACTCCAAGAACATGGAAGCCTATGCCTGGGCGCTGGCGCTCACCCGGATGATCTCGGCGGTGTTCCGGCGCGGCGGCGATGTTTCCTTCGTGGTCGACGAGTTGAAGGCGATCTTCGATCCGCGCGGCGGCCAATGGATGAGCGGGCGCTATGTCCCCTCTTTGCTGGCGGCGATCGGCGAAGTGATCGAACGGCACATGGTCGAGATCGGATTTCTGGGCATGCGTCCGGCGCAAGCCGCGCCCATCGCGCTGGCGGAACGGATGCCGCGCGAAGGCGCGCCGGCGCATTTCTGCCCGCGTTGCGGCGAAGCAAGCTTCGTCAAAATGGAAGGCTGCGATTCCTGCCTGTCTTGTGGTTACTCCAAGTGCGGGTAGTTGTTATGATGGTCGCGCGGCCGGACGCAAAACCGCTCGCACGCCCTTGGCATGCTCCCACTTTTGCTGGCCGTCGCTCCCCATGAAATATTCCAGCCGCTTTTGGCTTTATGCGCCGCTGACGCTGTTTCTTGGCCTGGCCGCCTGGGCGATGGGCCATTGGTGGATCCTGGCCAAGGATGTCGACAAAAAACTCACCGCGATGAACGGGCATCAGGCGATTCCCGGCGTCACCCTGTCCTGGGCCAGCCAGACGATTTCCGGTTTTCCTTTCCGCGTCGACGTGGTGCTCACCGACCTGCTGGTGCGCGCCGAAGGGCCGCGCGGGCCGCTCATCTGGCATAGCGACCGCTTCGCCCTCCATGCCCTTACCTATGGCCGCACCCAGGATATTTTCGAGGCCGCGGGGCCGCAGACCTTGGTCTGGACCGACGCCGACAATCGGCGGCACCAGCTTTCCTTCCTGCCCGCATCCCTGCGCGCCAGCACCATCGCGGACGAGAAGGGGCTTACGCGCTTCGACCTCGACATGCTGGACGCGGGCGGCAAGGACAGCGACGGCGCCGCTTTCACCATCGCCCGGGCGCAATTGCATATGCGGCGCGACCCCAAGACCGATGCGCTGGACCTGATGCTGAGCGCACTGGAAGCGAAAGATCCGGCCACCCCGTTCGGCGACCGCATCCGGAAAATGGAAATCTACAGCCGCGTCACACATGGCTCGGCGTTCGCCCGGCTGCTGGGCGGCCAGGAAGGCTGGATGGACGCCATCATGGCGTGGAAACATCGCGGCGGCGAAATCGTCACCGGCCCGGTGGACATCCAGTCGAGCGCGCTTACCACCAAAAGCAATGGGCCCGAACTGCAACCGGGCCTGCGGGCGCTGCTGTTTCCGCTTTATTGATCTTCGTCTTTTATTTGGTCGCGCCCGAAATTCGGTGCCGCCGAATCCTGGCCGATATCGACGATCGAGCGGCGGATGGCGCGGGTGCGGGTGAAGAGATCGAACAGCATCTGGCCGTTGCCGTCGCGCACCGCGCGCTGCAGCTGGCTGAGATCCTCATTGAAGCGGCCCAGCACTTCCAGCACCGCCTCGCGATTGTTGAGGAAGACGTCGCGCCACATGGTGGGATCGGACGCCGCAATGCGGGTAAAGTCGCGAAAGCCGCCGGCGGAGAATTTGATCACTTCCGTCTCGGTGACCTTTTCCAGGTCATGGGCCGTGCCGACGATGTTATAGGCGATCAGATGCGGCACATGGCTGGTCATCGCCAGCACCAGATCGTGATGGCCCGGGTCCATCACTTCCACCTGGCTGCCGCAGCCTTCCCAGAATTCCTTGAGCCGCGCCACGGCATCGGCATCCGCGCCAGGGGGCGGTGTGATGATGCACCAGCGATGATCGAACAGGCTGGCAAAGCCTGCGTCCGGTCCCGACTGCTCGGTGCCTGATATGGGATGGGCGGGAAGAAGATGCACGCCCTTGGGCAGGAAGGGCGCGATGTCTTTCACCACCATGCCTTTGACCGAACCGACATCGGACAAGATCGCACCCGGCCTCAGATGCGGGGCAATTTCGGCAGCGATTTGCTTGTAGCTTCCCACCGGCGAGCACAGGATCACCAGATCGGCATCTTTCACCGCGTCCGCGGCGCTGGCCGCGATGGCGGCCAATTCCAGCTCGGCGGCGCGATGGCGCACCGCTTCGCTGGCGTCATAACCCGAAATGGTATCCGCCAGTCTTTGGCGCTTGACGGCATGCGCCAGTGACGAGCCGATCAGGCCAAGGCCAATCAAGGCGACGCGCTCGAACATCAGCGGCCCATGAAGTCGCGCAAGGCGGCGACCACGCGTTCATTGGCTTCCGCCGTGCCGATGGTGAGACGTAGCGCGTCCGGCAAGCCGTAACCGGCGACGCCGCGCAGGATCAGGCCCTTGCCTGCCAGGAATGCATCCGCCTTGACCGAACTCTTCTCGCCCTTGGGAAATTGGATGAGAATGAAATTTCCCACGCTCTCATTCACCGCCAGGCCGAGCTTGCGGATCTCGTCGGTGAGATAGCTCTTCCATTGCTCGTTATGCTCGACCGAGCGCTCGACGTGGGCGCGATCGCGGATCGCCGCCGCCGCCGCATGCTGTTGCATCATCGAGACATTGAAAGGCCCCCGGATGCGGTTCAGCACATCGCAGACGCTGGCCGGCGCATAGGTCCAGCCGATCCGCATGCCCGCCAGGCCATGCACTTTGGAGAAAGTGCGCGTCATCACCACATTGGGATAGCGCGACACCATCTCGATGCCCGCCTCATAATCATTCTTGCGCACATATTCGCTGTAGGCGGCATCGATCACCAACAAGGTGTCGGGCGAAAGACCAGCATGCAGGCGGCGCATTTCTTCGTGTGTGATGTAGGAGCCGGTGGGATTGTTGGGATTGGCGATGAACACGATCCGCGTTTTCGGCGTCACCCGCGCCAGCGCCGCATCGACATCGAAGCGCAAATGAGGGTCCGGCACTTCCACCGGCACGGCGCTGTTGGCGAAGGTCGCGATTTTATAGAGGATGAAATCATGCGCGCTGAAAAGCACTTCGTCGCCGGGGCGCAGATAGGCATTCGCCAGCATGGTGAGAAGGGCGTCGGAACCGTCGCCGGAGGCCACGATGCGCGCCGGGTCCAGGCCGTAAACTTCGCCGATCGCCTCGCGCAGAATCTGGGCGCTGCCTTCGGGGTAAATCTCCAGATCGCGCGACGCTTTGACCAGGGCTTCGACCGCCTTGGGGCTCGGGCCCAGCGGACTTTCATTGGATGACAGCTTGATGACTTTTTCCACGCCGGCCACGGACGCACGCCCGCCGATATAGGGCGTGATGTCCAGAACTCCGGGCTTGGGTGTCAGTGCCATGATTTCGGTCCAAAAAACGGCCGTATTGATAGTGGCAGGGGAGACCAAAAGCAAAGCGGCACACGGTGCAGCCCTACCATTCATTGACAGGGGGGCAGACCCACCTTAGCTACGCCCTTCCGATAGTTGGACTGCCTATGACAGAGACGGCAAATCCGCGATTCTTGAGGCCCCTCAGCGCGCCGGGAGCCGACGCCGGCAAGGTCGTGCATTTCGGCGCCGACAAGCCGCTGGCGCTGGATTGCGGGCGCACCCTGTCGCCATTTTCCATCGCCTATATGACCTATGGCACGCTCAATGCGGCCAAGAGCAATGCCATCCTGATCTGCCATGCCCTGACTGGCGACCAGTTCGTCGCGTCGGAACATCCCGTCACCGGCAAGCCCGGCTGGTGGACGACCATGGTGGGACCGGGACGCCCCATCGATACCGACCGCTTCTTCGTCATCTGCGCCAATGTCATTGGCGGCTGCATGGGCACCACCGGCCCGGCCGAGATCGATCCAGCGACCGGCAAACCCTTTGCGCTGGATTTCCCGCTGGTGACGGTGCGCGACATGGTGCGGTCCCAGGCCATGCTGATGGATGCGCTGGGCATCGAGACCCTGCTGGCGGTGGTCGGCGGCTCGATGGGCGGCATGCAGGCGCTGCAATGGGCGGCGTCTTATCCCGCGCGGGTGCGCGCCGTCGTGCCCATCGCCTGCGCCGCGCGTCATTCGGCGCAGAACATTGCCTTTCACGAAGTCGGCCGCCAGGCGATCATGGCCGATCCCGATTGGAGAGGCGGCAATTATCAATTGCAGGGCACGCGGCCGTCCAAGGGGTTGGCGGTGGCGCGGATGGCGGCGCATATCACCTATCTTTCGGAGGCGGCGCTGCAGCGCAAATTCGGCCGCAACCTGCAGAACCGCGAAGCCCTGTCCTTTCAGTTCACGCCGGATTTCCAGATCGAATCCTATCTGCATCATCAGGGCGCCAGCTTCGTCGACCGCTTCGACGCCAATTCCTATCTCTACATCACGCGGGCGATGGATTATTTCGATCTGGCGGAAGACTATGCTGGGCATCTGGCCGACGCCTTCCGCGATTCGCCCAACCGCTTCTGCATCATTTCCTTCACCTCCGACTGGCTGTTTCCCACCGTCGAGAACAAGCGCATCGCCCATGCCTTGAACGCGGTGGCGGCGCAGGTGAGCTTTGTCGAGATCAAGACCGACAAGGGCCATGACGCCTTCCTGCTGGACGAGCCGGAAATGTTCGACACCGTGCGGGGCTTTCTCAATTCCGTCGCGGCAGCGGAAGGCATCGTATGAGCAGCGCGTCCAATTTACGCCCCGATCTTGCCGCCATCGCGGAAATGATCCCCGACGGCGCGCGGGTGCTGGATGTCGGCTGCGGCGACGGCTCCCTGCTGGAATATCTGGTGCGCACAAAACACGTCGATGGACGCGGAATCGAATTGTCGCAGCAGAATGTGAATGCCTGCGTGGCGCGCGGGCTGGCGGTGGTGCAGGGCGATGCCGACACCGACCTGGCGGAATATCCTGGCCAGGTGTTCGATTTTGCCATCCTCAGCCAAACCATCCAGGCCACGGAAAAGCCCGCGCAGGTGCTGGAGCATCTGCTGCGCATCGGACGGCAAGCGGCGATTTCGCTGCCCAATTTCGGCCATTGGCGGGTGCGCCTGTCGCTGCTGTTCGGCGGCCGCATGCCGCGCACCGAAGCCCTGGGCTATAATTGGTACGACACGCCCAACATCCATCTTTGCACTGTCGCCGATTTCGTGGATCTGGCGCGGACGAGCGGCGCGGTGATCGACCGCGCCCTGGCCTTGAAGAGCAACGGCGTCGCGGGCGAGATGCGCACCGATTCCTGGGGTCCCAATTTCATGGCCCAGGGCGCGATCTTCCTGCTGCGCAAAAGCTGATTATTCGTTGGCCGCCGGTTTCAGCACCGGCGATTTCACCCGTGCGGGCGCCGGCGCGACGGGTGCATAGAGCGACTTGCCCGCCTCGACGATATGCACGCCTCCCAATCCGGGAAGAAGACGTCCGCCGAAGCGTTCCCAGCCCGCGCCACTGCCCGTCAATATCCGGCTTGCGACTGGCGGGGCATAAAGCGCGCGATGCCAATGCTCCGGCACGAACAGTGCGCCGCGCAGCAGGGCATCGAGCTCGCCGCGGGAGAAGGGCCGGCCATGGCCAAAGGGGGTCCGCTCCATCTGGGCCCAGAGGCTGGCGCGGTTGGGCGCCACGATCGTCAGTCGGCCTTCCGGTGCCAGCACCCGCCACAGTTGCCGGAGCAAGGGCCGGAGCCCCTCCGCCTCCTCCAGACCATGCACCACCAGAATCAGATCGAAAAACGCGTCCGGAAAAGGCAACGCATCTTCCTCGACCCGGGTGGTGAGACTTTTGCCTTGCGGCCAGGGTCCGCTTTCGCCCAGCGCGGACGGCAGCGCGGCGACGCAGCGCTCCGCTTCGGCTAGAAAAATACGCAGATAAGGCTGGGGGAACCCATAACCCAGCAACCGACGGCCCCGCGCATTCGGCCAGAGTTGGCGCAAGCGGCGCAAAATGAGACGGCGGGTCCGCTCCCCCATCGGACTCTCGTAAAAATCGCTCAAGCCCCGAACATCCATTGCACCATCGGTAATCCGAACCCGATGAAGGTTCAATGCGGGAACGGGCGACATTCGCTAATGTCGCTGTTAGTCTGAACCATCGGTAAAAAATGGACGGCGTAATGCAGATCGAAATCGTACCGTGCCTCTCGGACAATTATGCCTATCTGGTGAAGGCGGGCGCATATTGCGCGGTGGTGGACCCGTCGGAAGCCGCGCCCGTCAATGCGGCGCTGGATCGGCTGGGCTGGGAACCCACCCACATTCTCAATACCCACCATCACAACGACCATACCGGCGGCAATCTGGAGCTGAAAAAAGAATATGGCGCCACGGTCGTAGGGCCTGGAAAGGACGCGGCGCGAATCCCGGGACTGGATATCGGGGTGGACGAGGCCTCGGGCTGGGAATTTGCGGGCGAGAAAGTGCGGGTGCTGGAAGTACCGGGTCATACGCGCGGCGGCATCGCGTTCGTGATCGACGGCAATGCCTTCACCGGCGACACGCTGTTTTCCCTGGGCTGTGGACGGCTGTTCGAAGGGGACGCCCTGATGATGTGGACCAGCCTGTCGAAGCTGATGACCTTGCCTGACGCGACACGCATTTATTGCGGTCACGAATATACCGAAAACAATGGCCGCTTCGCGCTGACCTTGGAGCCGGGCAATACCGCATTGGGCGCGCGCATGACCGAAGTGAGGAATGCCCGGGCCGAAGGCTGGCCCACCATCCCTTCCATGATGGGTCAGGAAAAAAAGACCAATCCGTTCCTGCGCCCGGATTCCTGGGAGATCAGAAAGACGTTGGGGATGACAAGCAACACCGACGTCGAGGTGTTCGGCGAGATTCGCAGGCGCAAGGATAATTTCTGACTATTTCTTTTTGTCGCCGGAATCGCTGCTGCCGAACGGCGCGGTGAGAACATCGCCGGTGACGCTGGCTGCCGTGCCGACCACATGGGCGCCCGCGCCGACAACGGCGCTCCCCGCGTCCACGACGGCGCAGGCGCAAAGGCCAAGACCCAGTATGGCGATGACGGCGACGGTCGAATAAGCGCGCATGGGATCCCCTTTGACAGAAGGGCAGTTTGCCATCCAATTGGCCTAACAAACACTAAATTCTGGGACATCAGGATGGCCGCCTTTCAGAGCCTTTTCGCCACCCGCCTTTACCAGGCGCGGCTTTCCGCCGCTCGCAATCGCGTGCTGGAAAAAACCTGCCTGGGTCTGGCCGCCGAAGACCGGGCGGGGCAGCTTTGGGCGCGCGAGCATGGCTATGGCGGCTACACATCCTATGCCTCGCTGAACGACCTGACGCGCCGCGCCAGCGTGCTGGCGGAGCTGGAGCGCGATATCGCCAAGCATGTCGCAGTCTTCGCGCGCGATGCGCAATTCGATCTGGGCAGACGCAGGCTGGCGCTCGACAGCCTCTGGATCAACGTGATGGACAAGGGCGCGGTCCATGCCGCCCACATCCATCCCCATTCGGTGGTCAGCGGCACCTATTATGTGACCGTGCCGGACCGCGCCGGTGCGATCCAGTTTGAAGACCCGCGCCTGCCCATGCTGATGGCGGCACCCCCCAGGAAAGCCAATGCGCGGCCGGAAAAACGCAGCTTTATCGCAGTCGCACCCAAACCAAACATGCTTCTTCTATGGGAAAGCTGGCTGCGGCACGGCGTCGGACCCAATGGCGCGCGGCGCCCGCGCATCTCGATCAGTTTCAATTACGCCTAGGTGGCCAACGGCAGTGTGGCCGCGCGTAGCGGCCGGTAGCGAAAACGCACCGGAGAGCGTCTGCCCCGAACCCGGCCCCCATGCTATTGTGAGCGCATAACAATGGGAGGGCGTGCATGAACACGGTTATGGGAATGACGGAAACCACCATGCTGTTGTGGAGCGTGGTGCTGGGACTGGTTCAGATTGTCATCGCCAGCATGGCGACGAACAATGATGTGGGACTGCCTTACAATCTGAGTTCGCGGGACGAACCATGTCCGCCGGTCGGCAAGACCGCCGGCCGCCTGCAGCGCGCCGCCGCGAATTTTCGCGAGACTTTCGGACTTTTCGCGGTCTCGGTCATTCTGGTCGTGCTGCTTCACAAGCAGGACAATATGTCGGCTCTGGGCGCGCAGCTCTATTTCTGGGCGCGGCTTGTCTATGTGCCGATCTATGCTCTGGGCATTCAGGTGGTGCGCACCATTATATGGGCGGTATCCATCGTGGGCCTGGTGATGGTGATGCTGGCCGCGCTCGGCGTCGCTTGACGGAATCGTCCGGCGGCGCGGTTTGCTAGCTGCGGCGCCGGACGACCGATTCCAGCTTGTCGTTGAGATGCGAAACATAATATTCGCGGTCCCAGGCGGCGCGCGCCTCGGCCATCAATTTGTCCCGGACATTTTCCGGCAGCACGTTCCAGGACGCGATCACCGCCGAGCCAAGCCGCCGCACCAGACACTCGTCCTCGGACGGGTATTTGAACACGTTCTTATATTCACCGACCGCCACAGGGTCTCCTTTGTGCGCCCCCTCTGCCCGCACGCGGACAAGCCCACAACGCTTCCCACCGGCGTGGGAAGAAAACTCTCTTCTGCTCCGGTCCGAGCGGGAACCCGGACGCGTCGGAACATCCCGGGGAGCCAGGCTCAACCCGTCAGGCAAAATCCTAAAGCAATTCGCGCCCCGATAGGAGCGGAAATTTCTCGAGTTCCCTTGGTTGTTGAGCCAGAGCCAGAAACCGGCGCGAGAGATTTTGGTTGCTGGCCAGGAGCGTCGCCCGGAGCGTGCGGCAGCACGTGAGGACGCGCGACGCCGCCAGCGGCCAAAAGATCCGCGCCCTTATTGTCCGCCTCTAGCGGCGGCCCTTTTTTTGGCGATCTTTCCGGGCCGCATAACGCGCGTCGCGGGCCGCCTTCTGCTCTTCCAGAAGCTGCATCATCTTCTGCAGTTCTTCTTCCTTGGTCTTTTCGGCGATGAGCTTGGCATCTTCCTCGGCCTTTTTGCGCGCCTCTTCTTCGGCGACGCGGCGGGCTTCGGCTTCGGCCGCGGCGCGGGCCTTTTCCTCGGCGCGCTTGGCCAGGCGCTCGTCGCGGGCGGCGGCGACGGCGGCGCGCTCCTTGGCGCGTTCGTCGGCGGTGGCCTTGGCCGCCTCGGCGCGGGCCTTGACCTTGGCGAGCATTTCGGCGCGCGCCTTGGCCGCTGTGTTCATGCGTTCGGAGAATTTCTGATCGTCGCGGAGTGCCATGGTCTTAGTTGTCTAGGAAGCTTCTGAGTTTGCGGCTGCGGGAAGGATGCTTGAGCTTGCGAAGCGCCTTGGCTTCGATCTGGCGGATACGTTCGCGGGTGACGCTGAATTGCTGGCCGACTTCTTCCAGCGTGTGATCGGTGTTCATGCCGATGCCGAAGCGCATGCGCAGCACGCGCTCTTCGCGCGGCGTCAGGGTTGCCAGCACGCGGGTGGTGGTTTCGCGTAAGTTGGCCTGAATGGCGGCGTCGATCGGCAGGACCACATTGGGGTCCTGGATGAAATCGCCCAGATGCGAATCTTCCTCGTCGCCGATGGGCGTTTCGAGGCTGATCGGCTCCTTGGCGATCTTGAGGACCTTGCGCACCTTTTCCAGCGGCATGGCCAGACGTTCGGCCAATTCCTCCGGGGTCGGCTCGCGGCCGATCTCGTGCAGCATCTGGCGGGAGGTGCGCACCAGCTTGTTGATGGTCTCGATCATGTGCACGGGAATGCGGATGGTGCGCGCCTGATCGGCGATCGAACGGGTGATCGCCTGGCGGATCCACCAGGTGGCATAGGTCGAGAATTTATAGCCGCGGCGATATTCAAATTTATCGACCGCCTTCATCAGGCCGATATTACCTTCCTGAATCAGGTCGAGGAATTGCAGGCCGCGATTGGTGTATTTCTTGGCGATGGAGATCACGAGCCTGAGATTGGCTTCGATCATTTCCTTCTTGGCGACGCCGGATTCGCGCTCGCCCTTCTGAACCGTCTGCACGTTGCGGCGGAATTCCGACACCGACTGGCGGGTTTCCTGCGCCAGCGCCTGGATGTCCTCGCGCAGGTCGCGAATCTTGTCGCGTTCCTCGGTGACGAAATCGTGCCAGCCAATGCCCGTCAGGCGGCCGACGCGGCGGGCCCAGTTGGGATCGAGCTCGTTGCCGAAATATTGCTTGAGGAATTCGGCGCGGTCCACGCCATGGGCTTCGGCCAGACGCAGCAACCGGCCTTCCAGCGAGACCAGACGGCGATTGATGCCGTACATCTGGTCGACCAGGGCTTCGATGCGGTTGTTGTTGAGCTTGAGCGATTTGACGAGGTCCATCGTCTCGCTGCGCAGCTTCTTGAAACGGCGTTCCTGGCCGGTGGAGAGTTCGTCCGCGCCCAGCGCCGCTTCGACGGACGCGTCCTGCAGCTTGCCCAGCTTCTTGTAGAGGCCGGCGATATTGTCCAGCGCTTCGAGCACCTGGGGCTTCAGCGCGGCTTCCATCGCCGACAAAGGCAGATTGCCCTCGTCGTCGAAATCATCGCCGTCGGACGCGCCGTCGGCCGACGCCGCGGCCTCGCCGCTTTCCCCGCCTTCGCCATCCGCTTTGGGGGCTGGCTTGGGTTCGGGCTTCGGCGGTTCCGGTTTCTTGAATTCGGGGGCCTTGAATTCGGCAACCGGCACGCCGCCATTCAGCGGCTTGCCGTCGGGGCCGACCGGCGGCGGCACCGGCGCGGGCGAACCATCGGGACCGGCGCCATACATGGCTTCCAGGTCGATGATGTCGCGCAGCAAAACCTTGCCTTCATTCAGTTCGTCGCGCCACACCGTGAGCGCTTCGAAGGTCAGCGGGCTTTCGCACAAGGCGCCGATCATCAGCTCGCGGCCGGCCTCGATGCGCTTGGCGATGGCGATTTCGCCTTCGCGCGACAGAAGCTCGACTGAACCCATTTCGCGCAAATACATGCGCACGGGATCGTCGGTGCGGTCATATTGTTCGCCGGCCTTGGCGGTGGTGGCGAGCGCCTTACTGCCTTCGGCGACGGCGGGAAGATTTTCGCCTTCGGCCTCTTCGGCTTCTTCGCTTTCGATGACATTGATGCCCATCTCGTTGAGCATCGCCATCGTGTCTTCGATCTGCTCCGACGAAGTCTTGTCGGACGGCAGCACCTTGTTCAGCTCGTCATAGGTGACATAGCCGCGCTGCTTGGCGCGCGCGATCATCTTGCGCACGCCGACATCGGACATATCCAGCAGCGGACTGTCGGCGTCGCCCGGCGTTTCATTCTCGCCCGGCTTTTTGGGCGCGATCTTGGTGGACGGCTTGACGATGGGCGCGACCGGCTTGGGCGCGGGCTTTACCTCGACCTTGGCGGCGGGCGCCTTTTTGGCCTTCAACTCGGGTTCGGGTTTGCCCTTGGCGGTTTTGAGCGGCATGGCTTTAGCCGTCGCTGCTTTCGCCGGAGCCGCTTTCGCAGGCTTGGCAACATGCTTGACCGGCTTGACGGGCTTGCTCGGCTTGGGCGCCGGCTTGGCGGATTTCTTCACCGCCGCGGTTTTGGCGGCGGCGGGTTTGGCGGCCTGCTTCTTGGCCGGCTTGCCTGCCGATTTGGCCGCTTTCTTGTTCACGGCGGATTTACTCACCACAGCTTCGTTATCCTATGCCCCTGTAATAGGGACGCTTGAGTTGGTAACGCGGAAACCCGCGTTATTCGTGAGGGGAGCGAAGCAATCGCCGTGCCTCATGCCAGGATTCCTCGCTGCCCTCGGCTGCAAAGCGCCTGAAAGCGCGGTCGCGTTCCGGTTCTCCTTCCGCCATGGCGCGGAAATCCGCGGCGGCGCGCAAGAAACGGGCTTCAGTCTCATCCTCCGGTACGGATTCCGGCGTTGCGGCGCCGGGCTTGGGTGTGGCGCCCAGACGCGCCAGCAAGTCGGCCATTCCCAGGCGCATGAAATGGTTCAAAACCGGCGCTTTTTCAAGGCTGGAGCCGGAGGCCGCGAGGTTTAAAAGTTCGTGGCGCAGCCTGTCAAGCGACGGGTCGCGCAAGGGGAGCTCCGCCAGCTTCTCGCCCTGGGAAAGAGCGAGGGCCGGGCGCTCCAGCAGCAGGGCGGCCAATTCGGCCTCCTTGAGGGCCAGGGCCCCCTCCCGGACCTGGTTGGTCTGGCCGGCACGAGCCAAAAGGCTGGCTTTTACCGCCGGAGACACTGCTTCGGCCGTCCCCGGCTGGGGGCGGAACGGCGCTTTGAAACCCTGGCCACGGGAGGGCTGGCCCCGGAAAGAGCGATCCTGGCGGGGCTGGGGGGCCCGTCGCTTAAAATTGTCGAATATTTTTTGATCGAAGTCCCGGCGGTAGTAATCCGCCACCTTGGCGTCGGTGATCTGGGCGGTGATGGCGGAAAGCACCCGTTCCAGTCCGGCGCGGCGCTCGGGGGTGGAAAAGTCCCGCCCTTCGGTTTCCGCCCGCCACAGCACTTCCGACAAAGGCAGGGCGGCCTCCAGCAGGGCCCGCATCGCGGCAGGTCCGTTCTTGGCCAGGAAACTGTCGGGATCCTCACCCGCGGGCAAAAAAGCGAAACGCAACGAATAGCCCGCTTTGAGCCCGGGCAGCGCCAGATGGGCGGCGCGATGGGCGGCTTTCTGGCCGGCTTCGTCGCCATCGAAGGCCAGAATGGGTTCGGGCGCGGTGCGCCACAGAAGCTGCAACTGATCCGACGTCAGCGCCGTGCCCAGCGGCGCCACGGCATGGGCGAAGCCGCCGCGCACCAGCGCGATCACATCCATATAGCCTTCGGCGACCAGGACGGTGCCCGCCTTGATGGCCGCGGCCCGCGCGGTGGCGAAATTGTAGAGATTATGGCCCTTGGAAAAGAGCGTATTTTCGCCGCTGTTGATATATTTGGGCTTGGCGTCTTCTTCCAGCGCCCGCCCGCCGAAAGCGATCACCCGGCCCCTGCCGTCGGCAATCGCGAACATCACCCGGTTGAAAAAGAAATCGCGCATGCCGCGATTGCCGTCGGCCGGGCGCGCCAGGCCCGCCGCAAGCATATCGTCCTGGGTGATGTTTTTGGTTTTCAGAAACTCGATCAATGCCTGGCCGGAGGCGGGCGCATAGCCCAGGCGGAATTGTTTGGCGGCATTGCCGTCGAGTCCGCGGCGTTTCAGATAGGCGCGCGCTTCCTGGCCCGCAGTTTCGCGCAGCTGGCTTTCATAGAATTGCGCCGCCAGCTCCACGATCTCATAGAGCGATTTTCGCTTCTGCTCGCGGGCTTCATCATCGGGCGACCATTTCGGCAGTTCGACGCCCACTTCGGCAGCGAGTTTTTCCACCGCTTCGGGAAAACTCAGGCCCTCGGTTTCCACCAGCCATTTGAAGGCGTCGCCGCCCGCGCCGCAGCCGAAGCATTTGTAGGCATGCCGCTCATTCTCGACCTTGAAGCTGGGCGATTTCTCGGCGTGGAAGGGGCAGCAGCCCCACATCACCCGGCCCTTGCGGATCAGCTTGACGCGCCGGCCCACAAGCTGGACCAGATCGGTCCGCCGCCGGATCTCTTCCAGCAATCCTTCGCCATAGCGCATGCGACCATTCTAGAGGAAAGCACCCCGAAAAGGTGCGCAAATCATGCCAAAAGAGGCGGAAAATCGGCCGACCCTGTGCATGACTCGGCCGCAAATGCGGGCCGACCCGCGATTCCGCCGAAGGATAGGCGGCTTTGGCTATTTCGGCGCCGACAAGCGGTCTTTCACGATGGCCGAAGCGCGGGCGAAATCCATCTGCCCGGCATAGCGTTCTTTCATGGCCGCCATCACCTTGCCCATGTCCTTGATGGAGGCAGCGCCCAGCTCCGCGATCACGGCGTCGGCCGCCTGCCGCACACCCGCCTCGTCCATCTGTGCGGGCATGAAGGAGCGGATGATGGCGATCTCCTCGCGCTCGCCCGCTGCCAGTTCCGGACGGTTGCCCGCATCGAAGGCGACCGCGGATTCGTCGCGCTGCTTGATCATCTTGGCCAGCAGGGAAAGAATTTCGTCATCGCCCAGCAGATCGCGGCTGGTTTCGGTGCGCGCCGCGATGTCGCGGTCCTTCAGGGCCGCCAGCATCAGCCGCACGGTGGAGAGGCGCTTGGCGTCTTTCGCCTTCATCGCCTCTTTCATCGCGTCATTGAGCTTTTGGCGGAGCGACATGAATTTTTGCCTTTTGGGAAAGGAGGGAACCTAAACGAAACCGGGGATAAGTACAACCCATTGAAAATGCAGGAGTAATATCTGCGCCTGCGATGTTGACCCGTGCGGTCCGCATCCCTATTTTCGCGCAAATCGAAGGACGCTTCCCATGCCCGATGCCCAGACCCTGCTTCCGCTGTCGCGCGGGGGCGTGATGTTGGCCGACGGCACTTTTTTCGAAGGCGTGGGGTTCGGCGCGGCGGGCGCGGCGGTGGGCGAGGTCTGCTTCAACACCGCGATGACCGGCTATCAGGAAATCCTTTCCGATCCCTCCTATGCCGGGCAGATCGTCGCCTTCACCTTCCCGCATATCGGCATCGTCGGCACCAATGCCGAAGACATCGAGACCATCACGCCGGCGGTGCGCGGCTTGATCGTGCGTGCCGATGCGGAGCATCCGTCGAATTATCGCAGCCTGGCCGGCCTCGACCGCTGGCTGAAGTCGCACAACATCCCCGCCGTTGCGGGGATCGACACCCGCGCCCTCACCAGCCTGATCCGGGAAAAAGGCATGCCGCATGGCGTCATCGCCAATGCCGGCAGCAATGCGCTCGATCACGCCGCGTTGCTGAACCAGGCCAAGAGTTTTTCCGGACTTGAAGGCCTCGATCTCGCCAAGGACGTCAGCGCGCGCCAGACATACAAATGGAACGAGACGGAATGGGCCTGGAGCAAGGGCTATGGCGTGGAAGCCGCGCCGACCTGGCGCGCCACCGTGATCGATTACGGCGTCAAACGGAACATTCTGCGTCTGCTGGCGAGCCGGGGCGCGGACATCACCGTGGTTCCCGCCAGTGCCAGCCTGGACGACGTCATGCGCAACGACCCTCATGGCGTGTTGCTGTCGAACGGCCCCGGCGATCCGGCGGCGACGGGCGAATACGCCATCCCCACCATCAAGGGCGTGGTCGACCGCGGCGTGCCGGTGTTCGGCATTTGCTTGGGCCATCAGATGCTGGGCCTGGCGCTGGGCGCCAAGACCAAGAAAATGGCCCAGGGCCATCACGGCGCCAATCATCCGGTCAAGGATCTGGAGACCGGCAAGGTCGAGATCGTCTCCATGAATCACGGCTTCACGGTGGACCGCGACACCCTGCCCAAGGGCGTCAGGGAAACCCATATCTCCCTGTTCGACGGCACCAATTGCGGCATCGCGGTTGAAGGCAAGGACGTGTTCAGCGTCCAGTACCATCCCGAAGCCTCGCCCGGGCCGATGGACAGCCATTATCTGTTCGACCGTTTCGCGCACGCCTCCACCCGGAAATAAAATCGCGGGAGGTGGGAATAAAATGCACGCCTCCCCGGTATTGATTCATGTAGCGGCCCGTATGGGGATTTCGATCGGCCCCGATCATGGATGAGAAGCGCCGCCGTTTCGAGGCGCTGGCGATGCCGCATCTGGATGCGGCGGTTAATCTTGCGCGCTGGCTGACTCGCGGCAGCGCGGAGGCGGACGATATCGTGCAGGACGCCATGCTGCGGGCTTTTCGCAGCTTCGACGGATTTCGCGGCGATGCGGTCAGGCCCTGGCTGCTGGCGATTGTGCGCAATTGCCATCGCTCGGCGCTGGAGCAGAAGAAACGTCATGCCGAAACGCCCCTGGGAGACAATGACGACAGCGAAATCGCGGCCGACGGCCCGACACCGGAAGCCAGTGCCATTCAGACTGGCGATGGCCGAAGGCTGGACAACGCCATCGCCGCCTTGCCGGAGGAATTCCGCGAGGTGGTGATTCTGAGAGAGCTGGAGGAGATGTCCTATCGCGATATCGCAGCGGCCACCGGTGCGCCGATTGGCACGGTGATGTCGCGGCTGGCGCGGGGACGGGCCCTGCTGCGGGAAAAATTAATCGGGAGGCCGGCATGACTTGCGAGCAGAGCCTTCTCGTCCAGGCCTATCTGGACTGCGAACTGGATGCGGCCGAGGCGCTGAAAGCCGAACAGCATCTGGAGAACTGCGCCGAATGCCAGGCGCTGGCGGCGGATCATGCCGAAATGAAAGCGGCGATGGCTGGCGCGACCTATCACCGTGCCGATGCGGCATTGCGCGCCAAGATCGGCCGCGCGCTGGATGCCGAAACAAGAACAGAAGACGTGGCGGAATTCCGCCCTGCCCGTCGCGGTTTCTGGCTGGGCGCGGGAAGCGGCGCGGGCGGCATGGCAATCGCGGCCGTACTGGCATTCCTGATATTCCTGCCTGCCGATCCGCTGGTGAACGATCTGGCCGAAGCCCATTTGCGTTCGCTGATGGCCAATCATCTGATCGATGTCGCTTCGTCCGACCATCACACCGTCAAGCCCTGGTTCGCGGGGCATGCCGATGTCTCGCCGCCAGCGGAAGATTTCCAGGCCGAGGGTTTCACCCTGGTCGGGGGCCGCGCCGATTACGTGCACGGGTCGCGCGCCGCGGTGGTGGTCTATCGCCACGGCGCGCATATCATCAATCTGTTCACCTGGGCGGACCGCAATTCCCGGCTGCCGGGTGCAAATTCGCGCGATGGCTACCGCATGATCTTCTGGAAACAGAAGGACCTGGATCTGGCGGCGGTGTCGGACGTCGACCAGGCGGAGCTCGACAGGTTCGTCGCGCTGGTGAAAAAGAGTCAGAGCCGGGAATAAATTACCCGCCCCACCGGTATAGGCCTCGAAACCAGAATTCGAGGTCCTGAATGCCAGACGATTTCAATCCCTCCCGCCGCGGCGCGTTGCAATGTCTTGCCTTTGGCGGCGCGGGCACGCTTTTCACCTTGTCCGGCGGCATCCTGGCGCCGATAGGCCTGGCGCAGGCGGCAACCGAAAAACCTTCGGGATTGCCGCTCTTCCTGCAGATCAGCGACACTCACATCGGCTTCAACAAGGAAGCCAACCCCGATGTCGCGGGCACTTTGAAGCAGACCATCGCGCTGGTGAATGCGATGAAGGCGCGCCCCGCGCTCACCATCCATACCGGCGACATCACCCATCTGTCCCGCGCGGCGGAATTCGACCTGGCATCGCAACTGATGTCGGAATTGCGCGGCGGCGAGCTGCATACCGTGCCGGGCGAGCATGACATCACCGACGGCATGGGCACGGAATATTTCGCCCGCTTCGGCAAGGCCTCGGACAATCGCGGCTATTACAGCTTCGATCATCAGGGCGTGCATTTCGTCGGCCTGGTCAATGTGATGCAGTTCAAGCCCGGCGGGCTCGGCGCATTCGGGCCCGATCAATTGGCCTGGCTGAAAGACGATCTCGCGGCACGCAGCGCCAGCACCCCGATCGTGGTTTTCGCGCATATGCCGATGTGGACCATCCTGGAATCCTGGGGCTGGGGCACCGGCGATTCCGAGGAAGCATTATCCTATCTGCGCCGCTTCGGATCGGTGACGATCCTGAACGGCCATATCCACCAGATCGTGCAGAAGGTGGAAGGCAACATCACCTTCCACACCGCCCGCTCCACCGCCTACCCGCAACCGCAAGCCGGTGTCGGCGACGGACCTGGCCCGCTGGTGGTGGCCACCGACCGGCTGCAGCACATGCTGGGCATCACCAGCATCCGCGTGCAACGGCATCATCAGCTCACGCTCACCGACACCACCCTCGCCTGATTCACAAAGGATTCGTTATGCGTTTCATCAAGCGTGCTTTTGCATACCCCGTTGCGATGCTGCTGTTCATCGCATCGGCTTCCGCCGCGGACAGCGACACCATCATCATCAAGAAGTTCATGTTCAATCCCATGGACGTGACCGTCACGGCGGGAACCGATGTCACCTGGGAAAATCAGGACGGCGAGCCCCACACCGTCGTCAGCCTGACGAATGATTTCCGCTCTCAGGCGCTGGATGAGAAGGACAAATTCTCCCACACCTTCGATAAGCCGGGCACCTACAAATATATCTGTTCGATCCATCCCAAGATGGTCGGCACCATCACGGTCGTGGCGAAATAGCCCCCACACAGCCACGGCGTGATAGCGGAGCGGGAAAAATCCCGCTCCGCTTTTCTATTTGCCGATGCGATCTGGCGCCGCTAACGAACGAGTTCGATCGTATCAAAATCGGATTCCTGCGTACCCGGCGACGGCAGATCGAGGCGCAGACGATTGTTGCCGATGCCGACCAGAACGCCGACCTGATCGTCGGGATTGACGTCGCCGCCAACCGAGGCGGCGCGGCCGGAATAGCGATGCAGCTTTTCGCCCTTGGCGCTCTGCGCGCCCAGATAGACCCACATGCCTTCCTGGGGATAGAGGAAGCCCGCCATGCGCTGGGTGCCGTTCTTCTCGAACCAAAGGCCGCCATTGACGTGGCTGATGCGGCAATTGAACCAGCTGAAAACATAATAGCCGGTCGCGCCGCCCAGCTTGATCTGGCGGCAGCGCCAGTTTCCGGCGAGCGCCTGCTCGGGAACGGCGTGCGAGTCCGGCTGAAGTGTTTGTTGGATGGCGCGAAAATCGCCGGAGCCGCCGCGTTGCCGGGCCTGCTGCAGGGCGTCCTCGCGCGCATCGCTGAGATGGGCAAGCCGCTCCACGTCAGCGGGCGCGATCTGGTCGTGCCAATCGGCCCGCGCCGCGCCCGTCAGCGCCAGCAGCGCCAGGGCGGCAAAAACAGTCTTACGCGGCACCCGTCTCGTCATGACCATTCTCCGGGGGCGTCCAGCCCTTCAGATCCGCGGTCGGCGGCATGCCGACCACGTTGAAGCCGGCGTCCACGAAGTGCACTTCGCCGGTGACGCCGCCCGAGAGACCACTAAGCAAATAGAGTGCCGCGCCCCCGACATGGTTAAGTTCGACCGAGCGCTTGAGCGGGGAATGGGTCCGGTTCCATTTGAACACCATGCGCGCATCGCCCACCGCGCTGCCGGCCAGGGTGCGCATCGGACCGGCGGAAATGGCGTTGACCCGGATTTCGTCGCGCCCCAGATCGGCGGCGAGATAGCGCACCGAAGCTTCCAGCGCCGCCTTGGCCACGCCCATCACGTTATAGTTGGGCATGACCCGCTGGGCGCCGAGATAGGTGAGCGTCACCATCGCGCCGCCCTTGGTCATCAGGCTGGCGGCACGGCGCGCCACGGCGGTGAAGGAATAGCAGGAAATATCCAGGCTTTTGAGGAAATTGGCGCGGGTGGTGTCGACGTAGCGGCCCTTCAATTCCTTGGCATCGGAGAAGGCGATGGCGTGGACCAGGAAATCCAGCGATCCCCATTCTTTTTCGAGATGCGCGAAAATGGCGTCGAGATCGGAATCCTTTTCGACATCGCCCGGCAACACGATCTTGCTGCCGATCGACTCGGCCAGCGGCTTCAGCCGCTTGGCCTGGGCATCGCCTTGATAGGTGAAGGCCAGTTCCGCCCCCTGCGACGCCAGCATCTGGGCAATGCCCCAGGCTATGGAATGATCATTGGCGACGCCCATGATCAGACCGCGCTTGCCGGCCATCAGTCCCGTTCTGGCCTCAGCCATAATGTCCGCGTGCGGTGTTTTCTGTTCCATTATGGGACGTCACTTTTCCAGCCGCTGAAACACCAGCGACGCATTGGTGCCGCCAAAGCCGAAGGAGTTCGACAGGGCGGTGTTGATTTTCACATTATCGATGCGGCTGCGGACGATATTGGCATCTCCCACTGCGGGGTCGAGTTCTTCGATATTGGCGCTCTCGCAGATGAAATCATTCTGCATCATCAAAAGCGTGTAGATCGCTTCATGCGCACCCGCCGCGCCTTGGCTGTGGCCGGTAAGCGATTTGGTGGCGCTGATCGGCGGCATCTTGTCGCCAAACACTTCGCGGATGGCGTTGATCTCCGGAATATCCCCCACCGGCGTCGAGGTCGCGTGCGGATTGATATAGTCCACCGGGCCTTTCACGCCGGCAAGCGCCATCTGCATGCAGCGCACCGCGCCTTCGCCGGACGGCGCCACCATGTCGGCGCCATCGGCAGTGGCGCCATAACCGGTCAGCTCGGCATAGATTTTCGCGCCGCGGGCGCGGGCATGTTCCAGTTCTTCCAGCACCAGGATGCCGCCGCCGCCGGAAATAACGAAGCCGTCGCGATTCCTGTCATAGGCGCGCGAGGCTTTTTGCGGCGTGGCGTTGAATTTGGACGACATCGCGCCCATCGCGTCGAACAATTCGCTGAGCGTCCAGTCCAGTTCCTCGCCGCCGCCCGCGAACATCATGTCCTGCTTGCCGAACTGGATCATCTCGGCGGCATTGCCGATGCAATTGGCGGAGGTGGAGCAGGCCGAAGAGATGGAGTAATTCACGCCCTTGGTCTTGAACCAGGTGGAAAGATTGGCGCTGCACGTGGAGGACATCGCCTTGGGCACGGCAAAAGGCCCGATGCGTTTTGGTCCCTTGGCGGGGTCGCGCGCGATATCGGCGGCCGCGACGATGGCTTTTGTCGAAGGCCCGCCGGAGCCCACGATCAATCCGGTGCGGGGATTGGAAATCTCTTTTTCCGTCAGTCCGGCATCGGCGATCGCCTGGGTCATTGCCACCCAGCAATAGGCGGCGCCATCGCCCTGGAAGCGGCGGGCGCGGCGATCGACGATCGCGTCGAGGTCGATTTTCAAGCTGCCGTGAATTTGCGAGCGGAACCCCAGCCGCACATAATCATCCGCCGTGACGATGCCCGACTTGGCATGACGCAGACTGTCGGTCACTTCCTCGGCATTGTTGCCGATGGACGAGACGATGCCGAGGCCGGTAACGACCACTCTTCTCATGACTATCCTCGAAGTGATCTCTAAGCCGACGCGGGCGCCGCGGATGCCTGCGCCAATGCCGCCGCCGCATCGGTGAACAAGCCAACGCGCAGACCCTTGGCCTCGTAGATCACTTTGCCGTCCACTTTCATGATGCCATCGGCGATGCCGAGCACCAGCTTGCGCATCACCACGCGCTTGAGATTGACGATGTAGGTAATCTTCTTGGCCGTGGGCAGCACCATGCCCGTGAATTTCACTTCATCCACGCCCAGTGCGCGGCCACGTCCCAGCCCGCCCATCCAGCCCAGGAAGAAACCCACCATCTGCCACAAGGCATCCAGCCCCAGGCAGCCCGGCATCACCGGGTCGCCCTGGAAATGGCATTTGAAAAACCAGAGATTGGGATTGAGATCGAATTCGGCGACGATCTCGCCCTTGCCATTCTCGCCGCCATTCTCGGTGATCGAGGTAATGCGGTCGAACATCAGCATCGGCGGCAGAGGAAGCTGGGCATTGCCGGGCCCGAACAACTCACCCCGGGCGCAGGCGAGCAGGCCCGCCATGTCGAAACTCGATCTCTTTGCCGGCGTGTCCAATGTCCTGTTCCTTCAAGAGCCTGTTTGGCCGTGTGTTCTGTACGCCCTTACCGCAAAATAGGGGTGCGGAACCACCGTAAAAGGGCGGTTTGCCACGATTTTCCGCCTTTGCTTGATTAGAAGCATTCTAACATATAGCTTTGCTCACTGTAGCAAGGATTGGCGGATCCTTACAGACCGCCTCGAAACAGGAACTTTGACGCAGGAATTTCGACCGATGGGCAAAGCGGCACGCGACACCAGCAAGGCGATCGCACGTCTGCGCGGCGTGGGCCTGCGTCCGACCCGTCAGCGGGTGGAACTGGCGAGTTTGCTGTTCAAAGGCCCGGATCAGCATGTGACGGCGGAAAGCCTGCACGAGGAAGTGTCGGGCCAGGGCCTGAAAATCTCGCTGGCCACGGTCTACAACACCCTGCATCAATTCACCCATGCAGGCCTGCTGCGCCAGGTGGTGGTCGATGCGGCGCGGGGCTATTTCGACACCAATACCGGCGATCACCAGCACTTCTTCCTGGAGGATGAAGGCACCCTGATCGACATTCCGGGCGAAGACATCACTGTCGCGGGCGTTCCCCAGCCACCTTCCGGCATGACCGTGGACCGGGTGGACGTGGTGGTTCGGGTAAAGCGGGCCTGACCGTCGCCAAAAATTCTTCATTAGAATTATTCTAAACTGTTGACAGGGCCTGCCGGCAGGGTCAATGTGCGTCCTGAGTTTCAAGAAAGGACCTCCCCAATGCCCGCCCTGAACAACACCAAGACCTGGGAAAACCTCAAAGAAGCCTTTGCCGGCGAAAGCCAGGCCAATCGCCGCTATCTCTATTTCGCGCAGAAGGCCGATGTCGAAGGCTATAACGACGTTGCCACCGTGTTCCGCTCCACCGCGGAAGGCGAGACCGGCCATGCGCACGGCCATCTGGAATATCTGGAGGAAGTGGGCGATCCGGCCACCGGCGAGCCGATCGGCGCCACCGACGCCAATCTGAAAGCCTCGATCGCGGGCGAGACCCACGAATATACCGACATGTATCCGGGCATGGCCAAGACGGCCCGCTCGGAAGGCTTCGACGAAATCGCCGACTGGTTCGAAACCTTGGCGAAAGCCGAGAAGAGCCATGCCGGCCGCTTCCAGAAGGCGCTCGACGCCTTAGGAAAGTAACCACCTCTGCCTTCGCTCGCTCGAGAGCGAGCTACGGCATCTCCCCCTTCCATGCGCTTTGCGCAGAAGGGGGAGAGCGGGGCAACCAAGCCGCGCGAGCGGCGTCGGCCCCCAGCGCACCGCCCAGGAGCAATTATGACAGGCGAAGGCAGCCTCGAAGCGCCGACCCGCGAGATCATTCGCTGGCAGGACCCGGACTTCACCGACCCGGTGAAGCTAGATGCGGAGATGCGGCGCGTCTTCGACATCTGTCATGGCTGCCGCCGCTGTTTCAATCTCTGCGATTCCTTCCCGCGCCTGTTCGACCTGATCGATTCCAGCCCGGAAGAAGATGTCGAGCATCTGAAGTCTGAGGACTTCAAGCCCATCGCCGAAGCGTGCACGCTTTGCGACATGTGCTTCATGACGAAGTGCCCTTATGTGCCGCCGCATCCCTTCATGCTGGATTTCCCACACCTGATGCTGCGCCACCGCGCCACGGAAGCCGCGAAGGGCCACAAGGATTTCACGCAAGGCCAGCTCGCCGAAATGGACCGCAACGGCACGCTGGCGCGGTTCGCCTCGCCCATCGTCAACTGGGCATCGGACACATCCAACAAGCCGATGCGCGCCTTGATGGAAAAGACCGCTCATATCGATCCCAAGGCGACTTTGCCGAAATTCCACAGCCGGACTTTCGTCTCCGCCGATAAAGGCGCACCGATCCTTCCCAATTCGGCGGCGCCCGCTTTCGGCAAGCGCAAGGCGGCGCTCTATGCCACCTGTTTCGTCAACTATATTCGTCCCGTCACCGGCATGGCGGCGCGCAAGGTGCTCAATCACATCGGTGTGGAGACCGTCGTCTCCTATCCCGGCTGCTGCGGCATGCCGTTCCTGGAACAGGCCGATCTTGCCCGCGTGGCGCAGAACGCCGCGAAAGTGTCGAAGGAGTTGGTCAAGCTGATCGACCAGGGCTACGATATTGTCGCGCTCACCGCCTCTTGCGGCTTGATGCTGAAATTCGAATGGGCGCTGATCTGTCCCGACAATGAAGACGTGAAACGCGTCGCCGACAACGTCTTCGACATCGACGAATATGTTGTGGACGTGGCCAAGAAAGAGGGTTTGCCCGACGGATTGTCGCCCTTGCCCGAAGGCGTCACGGTGCATCTGGCCTGCCATGCCCGGGCCCAGAATATGGGGCCGAAAGCGGCCGAGATGCTGAAGATGATTCCCGGCACGCCGGTGGATGTGATCGAGCGCTGCTCCGGCCATGGCGGCACTTTCGGCGTCGTCGAGCCCACCCATGATGTGGCCGTGAAAGTGGGCCGCCCGGTGTTCCGCGCCGCCAACACGCAGAAGCGCGGTCATATTGTTTCGGATTGCCCGCTCGCCGCCCAGCACATCATCGCCCACACCGACACGCCCGCCCGCGAACCGGAACACCCCATCCAGATCATGGCCCGCGCCTATGGACTAGCAGAGGACTGACATGCCCGCTCCCGCACGCAAGATCACCGAGACCGACATTCTCTCCGACCGCGACTATGCCGCGCGGCGCAAGGAGCTGCGGAGCGAAGCCATCACCCTGAAGAAACATCGCCGGGTCGAGGTCGGCCCGTTCGCCACTTTCTATTTCGAGAATTACCAGACCATGTGGCTGCAGGTGCAGGAGATGCTGCGCATCGAAAAAGGCGGCGCAGAGCAGGTGGCTGGCGAATTGGAAACTTACAACCCGCTGATCCCGCAAGGCGACGAATTGATCGCCACCCTGATGCTGGAGATCGAAGACGCCAACCGCCGCAACGCCACCTTGCTCACCCTGGGCGGGATCGAGGAAACAATTTTCATGGACATCGGGGGCACGCGCATCAAAGCCACCCCCACCGAATATGACGACCGCACCACGGCGGACGGCAAGACCTCTTCGGTTCACTGGCTGCGCTTCAAGCTGACGCCGGAATTGATCGCGCGTTTCCGCATTGAACAGGTGATCCTCGGCATCGGCCACGCCAATTACGGCCATATGGCGGTGCTGGGCGACGATACCCGCGCGGCGCTGGCGAAGGATTTCGCCTAGGCCTCGTCCTTGTAGCGCGATCTGTAATAGGTCGCGGCCAGCACGCTGACCGGCGGGGCGTCGCCATTGCCCAGCGGCACGGCCAGCGATTCGGCGATCAGATGCTCCATCGCTTCCTGTCTGTAGGTGCCCTGCAAGCGCAGCGGCCTCTTCATTTCCAGCAGCGCGTCGTAAATGTAAGTCCAGCGCTCGGCCAATTCGGGGGGGGCCACTTCGTCCAGCAGTTTGCCCGTATGGTGGCCGAACATTTCGCCCAAAAAGGAGCCTTGCAGGCGCAAACGGTAGCCGGATTTTCCGGGCGCGACCTCGACACGCTCGACCACGGAGAGGTGCTCGAGATAGGGCTTGAGAGATCGCAAATCCAGATCTTCGCGGCGCGGCAGAGCCCCTGCCAGATCCGCCCGGGCGCGCCACAAGCCGTAAATCGAGACAAGTTCGGGCTGCACGAAGGACATGGTCTCGTCCACGCTGGTACCCCAGCCGGACCGCTCTATCTTATCCTTCAATCGGGCAATCGGGTCGCGCGTATCCGCCATCGCAGGTCCCGGAAGAATCGAATCGTTGTCGAATTTGACGCGTGACTATTGGCTGCTTCCCCACACGATGAAAAGGAAAAACACCTGACGGTATGTCAGAGTTTGACGCGGTCTTCGGAAATGTCGGCATAGCGCGCCGCGTCCAGCCTTTCATAGCGCTGCGTCGCGGGATCGAACCAATAGAGCGGATCGGCGATGACGGAAGGATCGATACCCTCTTTCACCAGATCGACCTTTCGCTGCTTGAAAGTCCCCGTCACTTCGATCTGCGGTTGCAGCCGCAGGAAGATCGGTCGCGCATAGGCTGCAAGATGGCCTCCCAGCCGTTCGGCCAACCCCATAATGTCGAAACTGCCATCGACGACCAGGGCCGCCATGCCGGCGCGGCCATCGGCGCCGGGAATTTTAACGCCGTAGACATTGGCCTCCTTGATGCCGGGAATGGCGGATAGCGCCTCGGCCACCTCGCTGGTCGCGACATTCTCGCCCTTCCAGCGGAACGTGTCGCCGATGCGATCGACAAAATAGAAATAGCCATGCTCGTCGCGGCGCATCAGATCGCCGGTACGAAACCAGGCATCGCCCTTGGTGAAGACATCGCGCAGGATTTTCTTTTCCGTATCGGCCTTCTTGGTATAGCCCTCGAAATCGCGCCCGGCGCGGGTCGAGATCTTGCCTACCGCTTCGCCTGCCTCGTCGGGCCCGCATTCGATGCAAAGACCATCGGATCCGCGCACCGGCATCTCGCGCTCGACATCGAAACGCACCACGCGGGTGGGCAGCAGCCATTCGATGTAATTCGGCACCCGTCCGACAGCGCCGATGGTGCCATCATAGTTCAGCATCGAGACATTGCCTTCGGTGGCGCCATAGAATTCCACGATGCGGGGAATGGCGAAGCGGTCCTGAAAGCGTTTCCAGATTTCGGGGCGCAGGCCATTGCCGGTGATGGCGCGAATATGGTGGTCCTGCTCATGCGGGCCGGGCGGTGCGTTGAGCAGCCAGCGGCAAAGCTCGCCGATATAGGCGAACAGGGTGGCGTCGTATTTGTGAATGTCGATCCAGAATTCATTCAGCGAGAATTTGCGCTTCAGGATCACGGCGCCGCCGGACAGGAACGCAACGCCCACCGCACAGACCCCGCCCGTGGCGTGGTAGAGCGGCAACGGATTGTAGATGCGGTCGCTGGACCTGGGCGTCAGCGCGCCGACGAACCCCGACATCATGAACAGCATGCGCATATGGCTGAAATTCGCCGCCTTGGGCAGGCCCGTGGTGCCGGAAGTGTAGATAAAGAAAGCGCGATCCTTGGCGGTGACCCCCTGGCGCGGCGCCTTGCCGAGCGGCGTGGACGAACTTTCCGCCAGCGCCGCATCCAGATCCCGCATATTGGCATGCACGCCACCCTGCACCCAGCAGGGCGGCAAGGCCGTGAAAAAAGACTCCGCTTCGGTGACGCAGGACGCCAGTTCCGCGCCGGCGATCACATGCTTGGCGCCGACGATCTCGATGGAATGGGCCAAGGCTTGTCCGCGCTGGTTGGTATTGATCAAGGCCGCGCTGAGACCCGCCTTGAACAGTCCCAGCCAGCAGCACAGGAAGTCGGGACGATTCTCCATCAGCAGCGCCACGCAGTCGCCGCGTTTGAGGCCCTGGGCCATTGCCCAATGGCCATACGCATTGGCGCGGGCATCCAGCGCGCCATAACTCACCGTTTCTTCCAGATAATAGATCGCGGGCGCCTGGGGCGTGGCGCGCGCCTGGGCTTCGACGATATCGACGATGGTGCGCGTGCTGCCGGGCTTGATGCGGGCAAGCATCAGCAAGGTGCGCGCGATATGGCTGAGATAGATGGTTTCGCGCCGGATCGCGGCAAAGAGGCTCATGCGTTTTTCCCTGCCGCAGCTTGTGCGCTGGCTTTGCGCTTCGCAAGATAGGTTTTAATTAGGCCCCCATCTGTGCGCCACGCGGGCAAGCCCGCTAGCGCACATCTTCCCCCGCCAGCGGCTTTGCCGCGCGGGGGAAGAAAGCCGGTGAATTCGATAGCATGAGCGACAATTTGGATCTGAGGGGACTCAAGTGTCCGCTGCCCGCGCTGATGGCGCGCAAAAGGCTGGCAACCTTGCCGCCCGGTGAAACATTATGGGTGCTGACGAGCGATCCTTTGTCCGTGGTGGACATCCCGCACATGTGCAGCCAGGAAGGCCATGCCGTGATCGAACGGCAATCGCCACCGGATCACCATCGTTTCCTGATTCGGCGCGGCGCGGCCTCTTAAACCCGGGGCGGGGGTGGCGGAGGCGGCGGCGGCATGTGCGCGATCACCGCCCGGGCGTCCAGCGCGCGGGGTTCATGCGCTGCCTGCTCGTCATTGAGCACCACGATTTCGGCGTAAGATTCATATTTCGTGCTGCTGACGATATCGACATCCGGCCCGAACCCGCCGTAACCCCATTGGGGGTGGAAACGCCAATAACCGCGGCCGAAGCCATAACCAAAGCCAGCGCCATAACCGAGACCCGGTCCGGTGGGGATCGCGTCATAGCGGGTCTGGGCCCTTGTATCGCGCGTGTCGAAGAGGAAATGGGTCTGCCCGGCTGCCAGGGTCACTTCGGCGGCGCGCAGCAAGAGATCGTTTTCCACCATTTCGCGCGTCGTCACGGAATTGCCCGTGAAGGTCACGCGCCAGCGATTGTCCGAAATTTGACGGTCGGTATAGCCGGTCGCCTGGCCTGGGCCGCGGGGGGCATAGGGAGCAGGCGTGGCGCACCCCGCCAGGACCAAAAGGCCCAAAAGCAGCGCGGGCTTGGCGAAGGCGCGGAAATGGAACGCGGGGCTTACCATGGGATTGTCTCCCTGACAGTTCGTCTCATCATATAGTAACCAACGACCGTCCGGCCAAGTTCCTGTGCAGGTCACGTTCCGTTCTGGGGGCGGTTCCCCCTTGCTAAAGCGGGCCGGGCGTAAGAAGTTCAGGCGTCCGGTTCCGTGCCGGGCGCCAGGTCGCCGGGGATGGCCTTTTTTGCTGCTCCCGGCGTATTCATACGCGGAAACTCCAGCGATTCCGCCGGACTAAGCCTTGGGGGCCTGAACCTTCGCCATGCACGGTCTTTCCCTCGCCCTGCAATTCGCTCTGTCCTGCGTCCTTGTTGCTGTCTGCACCTTGTCCGTCCAGCTGGCCGTCCTGGCCTGGGTACGGGTCTACCGCAAAAGCCCCAAACTGATTGCGCCGCCGCTGAGCGACGACCAATTGCCCCATGTGCTGGTGCAATTGCCGGTCTGCAATGAAGGAATGCTGGCTGTCCGGGTCGCCGAAGCGGCCGCCGCGATGGACTATCCCAGGGACCGGCTCACCATCCAGCTCCTGGATGACGGCAACAGCGAAGGACATGCCGCGCTGGCCCGCGACGCCATGGCGGTGACGCCCGAAGGCGTGAAGCTCGATATCCTGCGCCGCGGCAACCGCACCGGCTTCAAGGCCGGCAATCTCGCTTTCGGTCTCAAACATTGCGACGCGCCCTATGTCGCGATCTTCGATGCCGATTTCGTCCCGCCGCCGGATTTCCTGCGCCGCACCGTGCCGGTGCTGGTCGCCGATCCTGGACTGGCTTTTGTCCAGGCCCGCTGGAGCCACGCCAACCGCAACGCCAACTGGCTGACGCGAGTACAGGGCCTGCTTCTGGATTCCCATTTCGCGGTCGAACAGGAAGCGCGCTTCCGCGCCGGCCTCCCGATCTCTTTCAACGGCACCGCCGGCGTCTGGTCACGGGCCGCGATCGAAGAGGGCGGCGGCTGGACCGGCGACACCCTGACCGAAGATCTCGATCTTTCCATGCGCTGCACGATGCAGGGCTGGCGCGCCGCGATGATGCCGGACCTGACGGTGCCGGGCGAGTTGCCGCAGACCGCGGCGGCCTGGCGCGCACAACAGGCGCGCTGGACCAAAGGCCATGCGCAATGCGCCCGCAAGCTTCTGCCCTTGGTCTGGACCAGCGAAATGCCGCTCTGGAAAAAGGCGGCGATGACCCTGCAGATGTGCCAATTCGCTTTTTACATGCTGGCTTTCTTCAGCGCCGCGATCTCGCTGACCCTGATGTATATGGGTGTGGTGTATTATTCCGGCGTGGCGCTGCTGGGCCTGATCGTCACCATGCTCGGGCTCGCTTCGTCCATCGGCTATCTTTATCTCGGCCAGCGCATGCTGGGCCTGCACCGCGAGCCACGGCTTTATCGCGCGCTGCTTTTGGCGGTGGTGTTTCCGTCCGGCCTCATCCTGGCCAACACCCGCGCCACCTTCGAAGCCTTTTTCAGCACCCGCATGGATTTCAATCGCACCACCCGGGTGGGCGAGAAACAGGCTGGCGGCTGGCGCGGCGTGCCCGAACTGATCGCGGGTGTTCTGCTCCCCATCTTTGCCTTCGCCGAATCCAACTGGAGCGCGGTGTTCTTCTTCTTCGCGGTTTCGGGACTGGTCTCGATCGGGATCATGGGCGCGAGCGGCGCCGGCGAACCCGTCCGCCAACGCATCACGCCAGGCGAGTGAGCCTCTGGCGAAGCGCAATGATGCAAGTTCAATTCAAATTTGACTTAATCCTCTAACCGCGTCTTTGCGCCCAGGCCCTAGTTTCGCAGCCGGGTGCAGCAGGGCGTGGTCATGCTTTCGGGTTGGGTAAGGATCGCCGCAATGGCTTCGGTCGCAGCGGCGCTCGCGGGTTGCGCCAGCGATCGGACCGTCTATGGCGATCTGCCCGCCGACGCCGGTCCGGCTGTCGCCCGCGAAACTCCGTCGCAGGCGCCGCAACCAAAGCCGACGCAATGCGCGCCCTATGCGCGCGAGCATTCCGGCGTGAAATTATACGGCGATGCCTGGACCTGGTGGGAGAAAGCCGCCGGGAAATTCGCCCGCGAATTCACGCCGGAAACCGGTGCCGTTCTAGTGCTGGCGGGATATGCCGGGCCGGAGCGCGGCCATGTCGCGGTGGTGCGGTCGCTGGTTTCCACCCGCGAAATTCGCGTCGACCACGCCAACTGGCTGGGTGACGGCGCAATCTACCTCGACGATCCGGTGACGGATGTCAGCGAGAACAACGACTGGAGCCGGATCCGGGTCTGGAATATCCGGACCGGCGGCTGGGGCACGCGCATCTATCCCGTCCAGGGTTTTATCGGGCCGGGCAGCGACAACGGACCCGGCGGGGGCGAAGCCCCCGGAACGGATACCGATCCCGCCCAGATCGCCCGTGCCGAGTTGGGTATCATTCAATAATTCCAGCAGCTTAATCAGAATGTTGGGCACGGTTTGAACCCTGCCGCGGAAAAGCCTATTTTCCCGCCCCTTCGGCCGGAGTTATCGGTCCATCAGCGGGTCAGATGCGTTTCATCGCCATGAAAAGCCGCCGCTCCACCCGCTGGCATCCGTGAATATTCAGCCGTCCGACTCCGTCGATTCCAGCAGCGATCCGCTTGCCGGTGTGACGCCCAAGCCGGCCACGCCGCCGCGCGCCAGTGGCCGCCGCAATTTCGGTCTGATGCTGGGTGCGCTGGGCGTGGTGTTCGGCGATATCGGCACCAGCCCGCTTTACGCCATGCGCCAGACGGTGCTCGCCACCAACGAAGGCTTCTCCAACCACGTCGCCGTGATGGGTTCGCTGTCGATGATTTTCTGGGCGCTGGTTCTGGTGGTGACCCTGAAATACGTCACCGTGATCATGCGCGCCGACAATAACGGCGAAGGCGGCACCCTGGCGCTGGCGGCATTGGCGCATCGCTCGCCGGGATTGAGCCGAAGGCTCAAATCCACCATCGGCGTCGGCGCGATATTGGGCCTCGCCCTCTTCTATGGCGACGGGATGCTGACGCCGGCGATCACGGTGCTCTCGGCGGTGGAAGGCCTGGAAGTGGAAAGCAAAGCCTTTGCGCCCCTGGTCGTGCCGCTGACGCTCGTGATTCTAGTCGTGCTGTTCGCATTCCAGAGCCGGGGCACCGCCAAAATCGGACGCCTGTTCGGGCCGGTCATGCTGGTCTGGTTCGTGACCTTGGCGCTGTTGGGCGGGTTTTCGATCTTCCAGAACCCGATCATCCTGACCGCGGTCAATCCGCTTTATGCCGTCAGCCTGTTTGTCCATGCACCCTGGATTGCCTTCGTGTCGCTGGGCGCGGTGGTTCTGGCGGTAACGGGCTGCGAGGCGCTTTACGCCGACATGGGTCATTTCGGCAAAAAGCCCATCCAATATGCCTGGTACTTCGTGGCGCTCCCGGCGCTGCTGTTCGATTATTTCGGCCAGGGCGCAGCCTTGCTGCGCAATCCCAGTCTGGCGGGCGCGGCCTTCTTCTCCATCGTGCCGCATTCGATACATTTTCCCATGGTGATCCTGGCGACGATGGCGGCGATCATCGCCAGCCAGGCCGTCATCACCGGCGTCTTTTCCATGACCCAGCAAGCGGTGCAGCTGGGACAATTGCCGCGCATGGAAATCCGCCACACCTCGGCCACCGAATATGGCCAGATTTACGTGCCGCGCATGAATGTCGTGCTTGCCATCGGCGTGGTGCTGATCGTGCTGATCTTCAAGAATTCGGGCGCCCTGGCGGCGGCTTATGGCATTGCGGTGACGGGCGTGATGGTGATCGACACTTTCAATGCGTCGCTGGTGGCGCGCAAGCAATGGCGTTGGGGTCTGGCCGGCGTCATTCTGCTGTTCGGCGCGCTGGGCATCACCGATCTTCTTTTCCTGGCCGCCAACTCCTTGAAGATTCCCGAAGGCGGCTGGCTGCCGCTCTTGATCGCAGCCGCCATGTTCCTGGTGATGGACACCTGGCGGCGGGGGCGGCGGGTGCATATGGAAATCGTCCGCAACGAATCCATGCCTCTGCCCTTGTTCCTGGAACGCGCCGACAAGAGCGCCCAGCGGGTGGCCGGACTGGGCGTGTTTCTGTCGTCCCGCAGCGACGTGGTGCCGGGCGCCCTGCTTCACAATCTCAAGCACAACAAAATTCTGCATGAGCGGGTGGTGATCGCCAATGTGGTGGTCGAAGACCGGCCCGTGGTGCCGCCGGAAAAACGCATCGAAGTCGAAAAGCTGGGCAAGGGGTTCTATAGCGTGCGAATTCACCACGGGTTTTACGAAACCCCGGATGTGCCCCAGGCGATGGAGGATGCCCGCCGCTTCGGGCTGGCCCTGGATGTTTCGACCGCGACTTTCTTCATAGGCCGTGAGACGCTGGTTCCCGCCGAGCATTCCGAACTGGGCCGCTGGCGCAACTGGCTTTACCGCACCATCGCGGGCAATGCATTGTCGCCCGCACTTTTCTATAACCTGCCCACCAATCGGGTCGTCGAACTCGGCACCCAGATCGCGATCTGACATTGGAAACCCCCGCCCGCCCCACCTTCAAACGCGAACTGGGCCTCACCTTGGGCGCGCTCGGCGTCGTCTTCGGCGATATCGGCACCTCACCGCTTTACGCCATGCGGGAAACCGCCCTGGCGGCGGGCGGACATCTGCCCAATCCCGCCTCGATCTATGGCGCCCTGTCGCTGATCTTCTGGGCGCTGGTGATCGTGGTGACGGTGAAATACGTCGTCTTCATCATGCGCGCCGACAATAATGGCGAAGGCGGCGTGCTGGCGCTGGCGGCTCTGGCGCATCGCACGCCGGTCAACCGTACCGCCAAGACTGCCATCGGCATTGCGGCCATTCTGGGCCTGGCGCTGTTCTATGGCGACGGCATGCTGACCCCCGCCATCTCGGTGCTGTCGGCAATGGAAGGCCTGAACGTCGGCAGCGGTGCGTTCGCCCCCTGGATCCTGCCGCTTACCCTCATCATCCTGGTGGGACTGTTCTTCCTCCAAAGCCGCGGCACGGCGAAAATCGGCCGGATTTTTGGACCGGTGATGGTCCTGTGGTTTGTAATTATCGCCGTGTTAGGCGCGGTTTCCATTGCAAAGTCTCCGCAGATTTTATGGGCCGCCGATCCCCGCTATGGCCTGGCGCTGTTCGCCAACGAACCCTGGACGGCCTTTGTCGCCCTGGGTTCGGTGGTGCTGGCGGTGACGGGCTGCGAAGCGCTTTACGCCGATATGGGGCATTTCGGCCGGCGCGCGATCCGTTGGGCCTGGCTCTACTTCGCCTTCCCGGCCTTGATCCTGAATTATTTCGGCCAGGGCGCGTTGCTCTTGTCTCACCCGGAAAGCGCCTCCTTCCTGTTCTACGCTCTGGTGCCGTCCTGGGCGCATTATCCGATGGTCGCCTTGTCGGCGCTGGCCACCATCATCGCCAGCCAGGCGGTGATCTCCGGCGTCTTCTCCATCACCCGCCAGGCGGTGCAGCTGGGTCAGCTGCCGCGGATGGAGATCCGCCACACCTCGGCGACCGAACGCGGACAGATCTATGTGCCGCGCATCAATGTCATGCTGTGCGTGGGCGTGGTGCTGATCGTGCTGATTTTCCGCTCTTCCGACGCACTGGCGGCGGCTTATGGCATCGCCGTGACCGGCGTGATGGTGATCTCAACCGTGCTGGTGGGGATGGTGGCGATTCATCGCTGGCGCTGGTCCCGGCCGGCAGTCTATGCCGTTTTCGGCGCTCTGGGACTTATCGATCTCACATTCCTGGCCTCCAATGCGCTCAAGATCAGTCAGGGCGGCTGGCTGCCGCTGGCGGTGGCGGCGGGTGTATTCGTGGTGATGGATACCTGGCGGGTCGGCCGCCGCGTCCATCTGGAGAAAGTGCGCGAAGGCTCCCTGCCGCTCGATCTCTTCATGGCGCGGGCCGACAAGATGACGCAGCGGGTCTCCGGCACCGCCGTGTTCATGAGCCCTCGCAGCGACGTTGTGCCCGGCGCGCTGCTGCACAGCCTTAAGCACTACAAAGTGCTGCATGAACGTATCGTGCTGGCGACGGTGACATCCGCCGATACGCCCTTCGTGCCCGCCTCGCGCCGCATCACGGTCGAAAAATTGGGCAAGGGCTTTTTCACCGCCCGGTTCGTCTACGGCTTTTTCGAGAGTCCGGAGATTCCCGAAGCCTTGGCGGCAGCGCGCGCCCATGGCCTGGCGCTGGAAATGGATCAGTCCACCTTCTTCCTGGGGCGCGAAACCTTGGTGCCGGGCGAACATCCCAGCCTCAGCCGCTGGCGGGTGGCGCTTTACATGTGGCTGGCGTCGAACGCGCTGTCGCCCGCGCGGTTCTATCATCTGCCACCAGGACGCGTGGTCGAACTGGGCACGCAAGTGACGATCTGAAACCGGCCGCAAGGCAGGTCTTGGTTTTCGATGGACAGGCAAGTCCCACGGGCTTTAATCGTCGCCAGATGGTTCATAACGTTGCTCTGGTTCTCGGTGGTGGTGGGGCTGCCGGAAATGCCTGGATGATCGGCATCATCGCCGGCCTCGCCGAAGCTGGCCTCGATCTGACTGAGACCGCCGACTTGGTGATCGGCACCTCGGCCGGCGCCAATGCGGCAGCGCAGGTGCGCAGCGGTATATCGCCGGCCGAACTGCTGGCCGCCGTGCTGTCCCCGCCACAGACTCAACCTCCCGGACAGAATCGGCAGCCATCGCCATACCCGCCGATGGATAGGGTGTTCGAGCGGATGCGCGCCATCTCCGCTGCCGCCGCCTCGGCAGTGGATCTGCAACGGGCGATGGGCGCGTTCGGATTGGAGAGCGACTCTCAATTCGGACCTGAGGTGGCCGAACAGCGGCGCAAACTGGTCGCTGCCAGATTGCCTCGCCTTGAATGGCCGGAGAGGCCGATGATCGTGGTGGCCGTCAACGCGCATACCGGCGAGTTGGCTGCGTTCGATCGCGATTCCGGCGTAGAGCTGGTTGATGCGGCCACAGCGGCCACCGCGCTGCCCGGGGCAGGACCCACGCACGGCATCAACGGAGCCCGTTACATCTCCGGCGGCGTGCGCTCTGCCGACAATGCCGACCTTGCTTCGGGCTATGCGAACGTAATTGTGCTTTCGCCGTTCAGCGGACGGACCGGGCCGCTACCGGCGGGTCAGTTCGAGGGGCTGCGTAGGCCACCGGGCGCGGACCTGGCAAGCGAGGTCGAGGCTCTGCGCAAGATGGGCAGCCATGTCGAGGTGATCACACCGGATTCCGATTCCCGAACTGCGATGGGAACGAACCAGATGGATTTGGCGACCCGCATCCCCTCCGCCCGTGCCGGTTTCGCCCAAGGAAAGCAGGAAGCGACCCGCCTAACGTTGGCCCGCGCCTAATCCAGCGCGTAGACCAGCGCCTTCAGGTATGCCGATTCCGGCAATAGCGGATGCACCGGATGATCCGCGCCGGCGCCGGCGCTATGGATCAGGCTGACGCCGCGGCCGCTTTTCAGAATTCCCGCCGAACATTCCGACGCAAAGCGTTCCAAGGGCATGTTGTGCGAGCAGGATGCCAGCAGCAGCAAGCCGCCGGGCGCGGTGACGTCGGCTGCCAGACGCGCCAGCTTGCGATAGGCTTTAGCGCCGGGCTCCAGGTCCTTTCGGGATTTCACGAAAGGCGGCGGATCGGCGATGACGATATCGAACCGTTCCTTCTGCGCGCCAAGCCGCGCGATCTCTTCAAACACATCGGCTTTGACGGCGCGCACCGAAACCTGGTTCGCTGCCGCACTTTCTTCCGCCAGCTTCAGAGCCGGTTCGGAGGAATCCAGGCAGATCACTTCCTTTGCGCCCGCCTTGGCGGCCAGAATGCCGAAGCCGCCGGTATAGCTATAGGCGTCCAGCACCGTGCGGCCTTTTGCGAGCTTGGCGATGAAAGCACGGTTGTCGCGCTGATCGTAATACCAGCCGGTCTTCTGCCCCTGACCGAGATCGGCGAAATAACGCGCGCCATTCTCTTCGACCGCGATGCGGCTTGCCGCGCCCTGCGCCACCCGCACATAGGATTCCAACCCTTCCAGCGCGCGCGATGGCGTGTCGTTGCGCAGGATGATGGTTTCGGGCGTCAGGAGCTTGTTCAGCGCCGACAGCAGCACCGGCAATTTTTCCTCCATGCCGGTGATGGTGATCTGCACCACCAGAACATTGGCGAACCGGTCGATCACCAGACCCGGCAAGCCATCGCCTTCGGCATGGACCAGACGATAGAAGGGCCGGTCGTAAATCCGTTCGCGCAAGGCCAGGGCACGCGCCAGATGGCCCGTGAAGAATTTCTCGTCCGCCGCCGCGCCGACTTTGCGCGCGAACAGGCGCACCGAAATCAGGCTTTTGGGATTGAAGAAGCCGCTGCCGAAATCCTGGCCGTCATCGCCTTTGACGTCCACGACGGACCCGGGGGGCAGGGCCTTGGTGGCGCCTTCCATGGCGATTTCATTGGAAAAGATCCAAGGGGCGCCCGCGCGGGCGCGGCGGCCTTCGCGCGGTTTGACGGTAACGGTGGGGCGTTTGCTCATGATGGGCCACGCGTTAGCACGCCTGACGCCAAAAAGAACCAGCAGAGCCCCCAAGCGGGCGCAACAAGGCTTAAGTCCTTGAAATTGCGGTCCGTGGTCGCAACAGGCGCGGCGGACTTGCGCTGGCCCGCGCCCGCCTTAAAGATGCCCCCTCATTCAGTGGAGACCGGCATGGCCATCGACGGAAAATGGGAAATTACGATCAATTCGCCGATGGGCGCCCAGAAGGCGACCCTGGATCTGAAAAATGAGAGCGGCACGCTTTCCGGCACCCAGACCGCCATGCAGGGCACCCAGCCGCTCACCAATGGCAAGGTCGATGGCAACTCTCTCAGCTGGTCGGCCTCGATCACCTCGCCCATGCCCATGACCCTGGAATTTTCCGGCACGGTCGAAGGCGACAAGCTGTCGGGCAGCGTCAAGGCCGGCGCTTTCGGCTCCTTTCCGTTCAATGGCGGCCGCGCCGCCTGAAGGCGGCTTGCGTGGTATGAAGGGGCGGCCCCGGGCCGCCCTTTTGCTTTAAGGAGAGATGCTTGCCTATTCACCGCGAGGGTTGGCCTTTTATTGCTCTCTTTGCTGCCGTGAACCTGCTGGGATTCCTGTTCTCGGCTTGGCTGGGCATGGTTCTGCTGCCGCTGACGATCTGGTGCATTGCCTTCTTCCGCGATCCCGAGCGCAAGACCCCGCGGGAACCTGGCCTGATCATCTGTCCCGCCGACGGCCTGCTGCTGCCCATCGTCGAGGTCGCGCCCCCCGCGGAACTGGGACTGGGCGACGCGCCGCGTCCCCGGCTGTCGGTGTTCATGAACGTCTTCAATGTGCATGTGAATCGCAATCCGGTGTCGGGCTCGGTCATCGCCAAATCCTACCGCCCGGGGAAATTCTTTAACGCGTCCTTCGACAAGGCCAGCGAACATAACGAGCGCATGTCGCTCAGGCTGAGGCCGGAAGGCCCGGAAGGCGACCACGGAACCCGCGACCTGGCCGTGGTGCAGATCGCAGGCCTGGTGGCGCGGCGCATCGTCTGCGACCTGGCCCAGGGACAAGGGGTGCAGCGGGGCGCGCGATTTGGCATTATCCGGTTTGGCAGCCGGGTGGATGTCTATTTACCGCCAGGCTGTAAGATCCTCGCCGAGCCCGGCAAGAAGGTAACGGCCGGCGAGACCATTTTGGCGAGGTTTGAAGGACAGACGTGAGCGACAGCGAGCAACAGGCAACCGCCCCGGCCAAGCGCGCGACGCGACGGGCCAAGGCACGCCAGATCGTCACGGCGCGGCTCGAGCGGCTGGAAGATCTTTCCATCAGCAAGCTGGTGCCTTCGACCTTGACCTTGCTGGGACTGTGCAGCGGCGCCACCGCCATTCGCTTCGCACTGGTGGCGGATTGGCATACCGCCGTGACCTGCGTGGTCTTCGCCATGATCTTCGACGTGCTGGATGGCCGCGCCGCCCGCATGCTGGGCGCCGACACTCGCTTCGGCGCGCAGTTGGACTCACTGGCCGATCTGGTCAGCTTCGGCGTCGCGCCCGGCGTCATCATGTACACCTGGAGCCTGTCGCGCATGGGCACGCCGGGCTGGATCGCGGCGTTGATCTTCTGCGCCTGCAGCGCCATCCGCCTTGCCCGCTTTAATGTGCAAAGCGTGCGCGACGAAGGCGCCAGCAAATCCAACCCCTATTTCACGGGCCTGCCCACGCCGGCGGCGGCCTGCATGATGCTGTTGCCGATGCTGGTCAGCTTTCAGTGGAACGGCGAGATCGTGCGCGAGCCCTGGGTGGCGGGCGCGATGATCGCCATCACTTCCGCGCTGATGGTGAGCCGGCTGCCGACACCGTCGGTCAAGCATATGCGGCTTTCGCGCGAGCACCGCTTTCTTGCCGGCGTTTGCGGCGGCATCCTGGTCATGCTGCTGATCATCTGGCCCTGGGCGACGCTCACCACCGGCCTGCTGATCTATGTCGCGACCATTCCCGTCGCAGCGGTTGTGCATCACCCTGCCGCCAAGCAGCAGCGTGCGGCGCTGCATCACTGAAACGAAAAACAGGCGCCGGCGCGCCCGATCTGTTTCGTCAGGCGCAATGCATCAGAAGCGGCGATGGAAGCCTTGCGAAGGCGCGAAACGGTTCGGCCTATAAGGACCGTGCGGCAGCCGATTCATCTGGCGGAAACTGCCGACAAAGAAATGCGTCTGGCCATAGCCGTCCACGAAGCTCGCAGCACCGCCATCCGCGCCATAGCCGACACCGCCGGTGAAATCGCCGCGCAGATTTTCCACCACACGGCCGTCCCGCCGGTCGCGGAAATCGTATCGCCCGTCATACCCGTCGCGTGACGCGTCCATCCAGCGGCCGCGCGGCGCGTCGATGAATTCCTCGCGCACAAAGCTTGCGGAGCGATAGTCGTAAAAGGACTGGACGTAATGCCGGCCGCTGTGATCGCGGTGCGCGGCATGGGCTTTCGAGGGGTGGTGCACGGCCTTCGCCGCCGCCGGCCCGGCCAGCAGAATGGCGAGGCTTGCGCCCGCAAGAACGGCACAAAGGCGGATTTTCACGGCGCATTCTCCTTCGCGGTTGGGCAGGATTGGACCAGACCAAACAGACTGTACCAATATGGTACGGCCTGTCCCAGACGGCGGCGTGAAAAGCGGGGATATGGTTAACCCCGCTCGCCCTTCGCATGCATCACGGTGTGGATGAAACCGAGCTTGGCGATGGCGCGCGGCGCCGGGACGAAGGGATAAAAATTCGGCTGGCCCATCGAACGGTGGCGCCGGTGAGGACCGAAATCGATCCACGCCCGTCTTGCGGCACGCGACCGCCGAAAGATCGAAACCGGCCGCCGTCTCCGGGGTGAAAAGACCATTGTTATGCCCCGTCATGACAGGGGCGGCAGGCGGCGAGGCCGGGCGGATGGCTTCTGGCCGTTTCGAAGTGGGGAGGCTATATCGCGGCCGGCTTCAAACAGGCTCGCCGCTGGCACAGCCATAAGCTAGAAGCCAAAAGGAGGGGACGGGTTTCATGACGGCGCTTTTGGTGATGACGATCGCGGTGGGTGCTTCCGCCGCCACCATGCTGGGCGGGCTGGCGGCGCTGGGGTTTCGCGAACGCCTGCACCTGGTTCTGGGATTCAGCGCCGGCGCCGTGATCGCGGTCGCATTTTTTGATCTTTTGCCGGAGGCCTTGAGCCTGGGTGCCCATTCGCCGCGCACCATCGTCACCGCCGCGGCTTTGGGATTTTTTCTTTATCTGCTGTTCGATCGGCTGGTCAGTCTGCGCGGCGCCGGTCAAAGCACGAGCGCCAGTCCCTGGCGCGGGCGCATCGGCGCCAGCAGCTTCTCGGCGCACAGCCTGCTGGATGGCTTTGCCATCGGCATCGCCTTTCAGGCCGGCCAGGCGGTGGGCTTCGTGGTCGCCGTGGCCGTGCTGGTGCATGATTTTTCCGACGGCCTGAACACCGTTAATGTGGTGGTCAAGAATGGCGGCCGGCGCACCAGCGCACTCACCTGGCTGGTGGTGGACGCGGCGGCGCCATTGCTGGGCGCGGCCTTGAGTCTATTGGTCGCACCGCCGCGAGATGTCCTGGGACTGCTGCTGGCGGGTTTCTCCGGTTTCTTTCTTTATATCGGCGCCAGCGATCTCCTGCCCGAGAGCCAGCGCGCGTTCCCTCGCCTTTGGACAACGATTGCGACACTTCTGGGTGCGGGACTGCTTTATCTGGCGACACAATTGGCGCTGTAGAATTTTTAACCGAAATTATTGGTTCAAGTTCCCGCGCGGCTATGCCAACCTTTTTTCGGGTGGGGGAGAAAGACCGTGGTTGATGCCGCCTTATTTCCTCATGCGCCTGCTGCCCTGTCTGGCGGCGGGCCTCGTCCTTTGTGCCTGCACCACGGAGCGCTCCAGCGTTCCGGTGCGCACCGCCACCGAACAGTTGCTGATCTCCACCGCCGCCGACCGCGCCGCCGCCGATCTTTCGCTGTCGATCCCCAAGGGCACGAAGGTTTTCATCGATCGCCAGTATTTCCAGGGTTATGACGACGGCTATGCCCTGAATGCGATCCGCACCCAGTTCCTGCGCCAGGGGCTCGATCTGGTGGACGACCGCAGCCAGGCCCAGGCCATCGTCAATGTCGCGTCGGGCGCGCTTTCCACCGACGAAAAATCGCTTCTGATCGGCATTCCGGCGCTGCAGGTCCCGGCATTGCCGGTGGGCACCTCGGTATCGGTACCCGAGATCGCACTGTTCAAGACCGCGCAGGACAAAGGCGTCGCCAAATTCGTCGCCACCGGATACGACGCCAAGACCGGCAAGCTGATCGCCACCACCGATCCGCAATATGGCTTCGCGCACCAGACCAATCACACGATCCTGCTGTTCTTCTCCTGGGAGAGCGGCGATCTGGTTCCGCCGGACGTGGATCAGAATTCGCTGTCGGTGGGCAACATCGCGCGGGGCATTCCCGGCGAATTCGGCTTCACGGGAAATACTGATAAATCCAAGTCTCGGTGAGTGTCTTGTCGCCCAGCTTGAGATAACAGCGCACGTCGATCGGGCCTTTGCCATCGACGGTGATGTCGAACAGGGAACGCCAGCGATCGGTGCCCACCACCTTGATGACATAGGCGCCTTCGGCCTTGCCATTCGATACGTTGATCACGGGCGTCAGGTCATAACGCTGCTGCAACTGGTCGAGCGTGCCGCCCTGCCAGTCGATGACGAATTTGCGCTTGTTGGCCGGCCAGGGAATTTGCCCGGGCATGCCGCCCCGGCCGATGCGGGTGGCCACCGCGCGGGCAATGCTTTTGGGATAATTGGGCTCGGCGTCCTGCCAATAAAGACGATAGTCGAAACTGAGCCCATCGCCGCTCTTGATCGCGTCGTCCGGCCGCCAATAGACCACGATATTGTCGTGGGTCTCGTCATCGGTGGGGATCTCCACCAGCTGTACCGCGCCTTTGCCCCAATTGCCCTTGGGCTCGACCCAGATTCCCGGACGCCTGTCATAGAATGCGCCGTCGTCCTGGTAATTCGCGAAATCGCGGTCGCGCTGCAGCAGGCCGAAGCCTTTGGGATTGGTATCGACAAAGGAGTTGGTCTGCAGCGTGGGCGGGTCGATCAGGGGCCGCCAGATGCGCTCGCCCTTGCCGTTGAAGATCGCGAGCCCGTCATTGTCGTGGATTTCCGGACGCCAGTCGGCGGCCTTGGACCGCTCATTCTCGCCATACCAGTACATGCTGGTGAGCGGTGCGATCCCCAGGCGCGAAATGTCGGCGCGGAAGAAAAGATCGCAGTGCACATTCATCACCACCGCGCCGCCTTGCGCGGCCGCGTTTTTCACGCAATCGAATTTGTAGGCGCCGGTGAGGCTGGGCCCTTCCAGCAAGGCATAGATAGTCACCACCGACCCGTTTTCGGTCAGCCAGAATTGGGAGAAGCGGGGGAACTCTTCCGCCGTCTGCAGGGCGGTGTTGACCGCGACGCCGCGCGCCGAGGCGCCATACTGTTCGTCCTGCCCGGAGGAGCGGAAATAGCTTGCCCCCTGAAAGGCCAGCCAATCGACCGGCGAGGTCTGGCTTTCCATCAACCGGAAGCCGGCGAATCCCAGCTTGGCGAGCGGCTTGGGATCGAGCCCCGACGTGCTGTAATCGAAATAATCCGGCCGGTAGAGAATCTCGCGGGCGATCTGCTTGCCGGAGGCATCGTTCTGAAGCGCGAAAATGGTGACGGGATCGGCGGAATATTTGTTGAGGTGGAAAAAGGCGATCGGATCGGCGCCCGCGACGCCCCGCCACAGCGCGTCTTCCGGGCGAAAGCGGATCTTCTGGACCTTGTCGAAATCCACGCCCTGGATGACCGCTTTGGCAGGGGGTTCAACGGCTTGGTAGGGAACCGAAGCCAGCTTTTTGGCTTGCGCCCGCAGACCGTCAAAGCTGAATGCGTGCGGCTTGCCCAGCCGCAGTCCCGCCGGGACCTTCGGTGCACCCAGGCCCGGCAGCGCCGGGAAAAGACCGGCGGCGGCAAAGCCGGCCAGCAGAAAGCGTCGGTCGATCATGGAAGGCTCCGGATGGAACAGGGAATAAACGGGTCAAAGATGGAAAAGTTGGGGCGGAAGGGCTTGCACAAACGCCGTGAATTCACCCCGCCCGATCCATGATTTCGCCGTAATGTTCGGCCATTTAGAGAACCTGCCGATCTCCGAAAGAGCATGGTTTTCATGGACCGCGACACTTTCCTTTTCCAGGGCGAATTCCTTCCCGCCAGTGTGCCGGCGCGTCGCCCCACCCCCATGCTCGCGCAGCCTATCGTACCTTGGACGTTTGCGCGTATTGCCACCGCAAGTCTAGATTGGCTGATGGCTGAAACCCTGCCGACTCTGCCCGCACCGGTAAGCACGACCACCAAGCGCCGTGTCTGACATCGCTGCCCGGCGATGGCTTTTTCTGTTCCTGGTTATCGTTTCCACCGCCGCCGCGGTGATCAAACTTTATCAGGTGCTGCTGGTTGACGGCCTGGATCTGCTTGAATTCATCTTCCTCGGCTTGTTCGCGATCCTGTTCGGCTGGATCACAGTCTCTTTCTGGATGGCGGTGTTCGGCGCCTTTGCGCGCCTGATCGGCGCCAGGCTGCTGCCGCTGGCGGAGAGTTCCACTCTGTCGACATCGCGCACCGCAATCCTGATGCCCATCTACAATGAAGACGTGGCGCGGGTTTTTTCCGGCGTGCAGGCGATCTTCGATTCGGTCGCCGCAACCGGCGGCTTTGATTTTTTCATCCTCAGCGATTCCACCGATCCCGCCAACTGGATCGCCGAGGAAGTGGCGTGGCAAAATCTGCGCGCCAGCCTGGAGCCGGAAGCGCGCATTTTTTATCGCCACCGCCATCGCAATATCGGGCGCAAGAGCGGCAACATCCAGGATTTTTGCGAGAATTGGGGCTCGCATTACGACTATATGGTGGTGCTGGACGCCGACAGCCTGATGAGCGGCGAGACCCTGGCATCGCTCGTCCGCCTGATGGACGCCAATCCCCGCGCCGCGCTAATACAGGCGCCCGCGACGTTGGTGGGGCGCAGCACGCTCTTTGCCCGCATCCAGCAATTCGGCTCCAGCGCCTATGGCCCCACCTACAATGCCGGACTGGCCTGGCTGCAAGGCGGGCAAGGCAATTACTGGGGCCACAATGCCATCATCCGGGTGCGCGCGTTCCAGCAGCATGGCGGATTGCCGAAACTTCCCGGCAGGCCGCCATTCGGAGGCGAGATCATGAGCCATGATTTCGTCGAGGCGGCTTTTCTGCAGCGCGCCGGCTGGGAGGTCTGGATGGCGCCGGATCTTACGGGCAGCTATGAGGAACCGCCGCCCACCGTCTATGACCATTTGAAGCGCGATCGCCGCTGGATGCAGGGCAATCTGCAGCATTCGCGCATCCTTCTGGCGCAGGGATTGAAACTGCCGTCGCGGCTGCATCTGGCGATGGGCATCATGTCGTATCTCGCCTCGCCCTTATGGCTTCTGCTGCTGGTGGTTTCGGCGCTGGAGATGTTCGTGCCCGAGGGCATCGAGCCTTTCACCTATGCCGGGCGGCATCCCGAGCTGGCGCTTTCGGTATCCCAGGCGACGCCGCTGCTGCAGCTGGTCACGGCCACCCTGGTGCTGCTCTATGCCCCGAAATTGCTGGCGCTGATGGTGCTCTTGGCACAGCCGGACGCGGTGAAGGCGCATGGCGGCGCGGCGAACATCTTGCGTTCGGTGGTGTTGGAAAGCGTCTTCGCCACCCTGTTCGCGCCGGTGGTGATGCTGACGCATAGCTGGTTTCTGCTCAACATCGTGCTGGGGCGCAGCACGGGGTGGGGCACACAAACCCGCGATGATCGGGCGCTGCCTTTCTGGCTGGTGTTCAAGGAATATTGGCCGCACACCCTGATCGGCGCCTTGTCGGCCTTCATTCTGTATCGCTTCGCGCCGGACAGCCTGGGATGGTTCGTGCCGTTGCTGCTGGGGATGATCGTGACAATCCCACTGGTCCAGATCAGCTCCAGCCTGAGCTTGGGTGCAGCCTTGGCGCGCGATCATCTGTTTCTGGTGCCGAGCGAAACCGGTGTCATTGCGGTATTGAAACGCGCCCATCAATTGCTGGCACGGCGCGAAGCTGTTTCCCAGCAGACCGATTATCGCCAGCTTGTGCTGGACGATCCCGTGGTGATGGCGCTGCATTTGAGACTGCTGCAGGAAGTACCGCCTCCGGCGGAGAGTCCGCGCGAGCAATTGTCGATGCTGGCCGAGTCGGCGCGGCGGCGGGACACCAACGCCTTCACGCGTCAGGACTGGGTGGCGCTGTTGTCGGATGCTGAAAGCCTGGAAGCCGCGCACAATGCCGCTTCGTCTGCAGTCGGCACCTGACCGGACAATCGTTATTTATTCGCGGCCTTGAGGCCTTCCTTGTCCAGCGCGGCGAATTCGTCGTCGCTGAGCACGATGTCCGCCGCCGCGACATTCTCTTCCAGATGGCGGACCTTGCCGGTGCCGGGGATGGGCAACATCACGGGACTGCGCTTCAGGACCCAGGCGAGTGCGATCTGCGCCGGCGTCGCCTTGTGCTTTTTGGCGATGCCGTCCAGCAGCGATCCCGGCTTGGCAAGATCGCCCGCCGCCAGGGGAAACCACGGGATAAATCCGATGCCGTGCTTCTCGCAATAATCCAGCACATCCTCGCTGCCGCGCGTCACCAGATTGTACTGGTTCTGCACCGTGACGACGGGAAACACTTTGCGGGCGGCTTCGATCTCCTCGACCGAGACTTCGCTGAGGCCCGCCTGCGCGATCACCCCGTCGTCCAGCAGCGATTTGATGGCGGCGAATTGCTCGCCCCGGGGCACGCGCGAATCGATGCGATGCAGCTGCCACAAGGCGATGGTTTCGACCTTGAGCCGATCGCGGCTCTTTTTCGCCGCGCCGATCAGATAATCGGGATCGCCCTTGGGCGCCCATTGGTTCGGACCGGAACGGGTCAATCCGCCCTTGGTGGCGATCACAAGCCCGTCATAGGGATGGAGTGCCTCGCGGATCAAATCTTCAGAAATTTCCGGGCCATAGGCATCGGCGGTGTCGATAAAATTGACGCCCAGCTCCGGCAGGCGCTTCAACGTCGCCAGCGCTTCGGCCTTGTCCCTGGGAGGGCCCCAGACGCCATCACCCACGATCCGCATGGCGCCAAAGCCCAGGCGATGGACATTCGCCTTGCCGCCGATGGAAAAGCTGCCGGATTTCACTGCGTTGGTCATGGAGATTTCCTGGAGGAGTTTGCAATCTTTGAAATGGGGCCACCCGGACGATAGTTCCAGTGCACCGCACAAAAGAAAACGGCCCCGTTTTGGCAGGGCCGTTTTCCTTACTTGTTGTCAGCAGTTAGCCGTTATCGGGAAGAGTGTAGCAAATATACTCGCCGGAATAATCACCGCCTGAAACCGCGACGATGATGTACTGCTTGCCGTTGACCATATAGGTCATTGGCGAGCCCGACTGCGGTGCCGGCAGCAGGACATTGCCGACTTCCTTGCCGGTCGCCTGGTCATAAGCGCGCAGCGGTGCGCCGCGCGGATGATCCGGCGTGGTGGTGACCTGACCGTCGCCCGCGATCACCAGGTTCTTGGTGACCAGGGTTCCGATGTTGAAACCCGCCTGGCCGGTGCGGGGCACGTTGATGCCCTTGAGCGCCGGATTGTTGCGGATCGCGTCGGGCGTGTCGCCATGCGCGACCTGCCAGACGATGTCACCCTTGTCCATGTTGATCGCGCTGATGGTCGCATAAGGCGGCTTCAGCAACGGCAGGCCCTGGATGGTGAGATTGCGGAAACCGCCGCCACCACCGCCGGCCGGAGGCGTCGGCCGCTTGGGCGCGGGCGCCGCATCGGCTCCCTGATCGGCGCCGGCCGCATTGACCATCACGATCTTCTGGCCCGTGAGGCCTTCGACATACGGCAGATCGGTAAGACCCGGAGGCGGCGGCACCAAGGCCGTCAAGGACATGCAATTGTTGCAGCCATAGACATAGACCGTGTGGTTTTCCGGATTGAAGGAACCGCCCGGCCAGTTGGTGCCGCCATTGGCGGCGCCCACCATGATGGTGGCGATGGGGCCATTGGCGTTCGACAGGACGGGCGGCGTATAGATCGGGCCCATCTTGTATTTCTTGACCGCTTCCACCGCCTGCGCGCGCAGCTCCGGCGTGAAGTCGATCAACTCGTCCACCGAAGTCCCCGTGCGGGTATACGCCTTGGGCTTGGACGGAATGGGCTGGGTCGGGGAATACCATTCGCCGGGCACATTGCCCTTCTCGACCTTGCGTTCCGGGATCGGCCAGATCGGCTTGCCGGTGATGCGGTCAAAGGCATAAAGCATGCCCATCTTGGTGGGCGTGACCACCGCCTTGATCGCCTTGCCGTCGACATTGAGATCCATCAGCAACGGGGCCGACGACATGTCGAAGTCCCAGATCTCGTGATGGATGAGCTGGAAATACCATTTCGGCTTGCCGGTATCGAGATCGACCGCGACCAGGCTGTTGCCATAGAGGCCGGCGCCGGGACGCTTGCCGCCGTAGAAGTCGGAGGTCGGCTGTTCGACCGGCAGATAGGCGAGATTGGCCACCGGATCGGCGGTCATTTCGGTCCAGATGCCGGTGTTGCCGGTATATTCGTTGGAATTGTTCAGCCAGGTTTCCGCGCCGGGCTCGCCCTTTTGCGGAATGGTGCGGAACTGCCAGAGCCGCTTGCCGGTGCGCACGTCAAACGCACGGGCCGAACCCTTGTTGTTCTTGAAGCTGGAGGGCGTGAAGCCTTCGCGGAAAGCCGAGCCGACCAGCACCTTGTCGCCCACCACGGTCGGGGCAGACTGCCAGCCGATTTCGCCGGTGGTCAGGTCGGGCGAGATCTTCTGGTCGTCATCGGCCTTCAAATCGACGGCGCCATTGGTGCCGAAAGAGGCAATGCGCTGGCCGGTCTTGGCGTCCAGCGCGATCAGCTGATAGCCCGGGGTGGTGTAGAGAATGCGGGCTTCCTTGCCGTCGGTCCAATAAACCGGGCCGCGGCCGGAGAGCTGACGCGGAGCAGCGGCGCCGCGCGCGCCTTCCTTCTCGCCATGCACCCAGAGCAGTTCGCCCGTCACCGCATCCAGCGCGACCACCGCGCGGCGCGAGCCGGCGGTGGCATAGACCACGCCGCCCACTTCCAGGGGCGTGCCTTCGAGCTTGAACTCGGGACGGTTGCCCAGATTGTTGGTCTTGAAGCGCCAGGCCACTTCCAGCTTGGAGAAATTCGAGGCGTTAATCTGATCCAGCGGCTTGTACTTGCTGCCGGTGATGTCGCCCAGATAATTGGGCCAGTCCACATTCTGTCCGGTCTGCGCAAACACCGCCGACCCTCCAAGGAGCATGGCCATCAGGCTGGCTCCCGCAATAAGTTTCTTCTTCGACATTTGTCCGCCCCTTATTTTGACTCGATTATTTGTTGCACAACTTGAAAAACTCACGTCCGCGCGTCCGGAGAAACGGCGGTGGCCCTTCGGCCACCGCCGGGTGATATCAGCCCATTTCCTTGATCTGAGCCAGACCGCGTTGGATCACCGCCTTCTGGTCGTCGGTGACATCCAGGAACGGCGGACGCTGATAGGCCTGACGCGTGCCCATCTGCAGGCTCAATGCATATTTCATCGGGCCGTAGGAATTCACGTCGCCGTCACGCAGCAGCTTTTCCTGATCGCGCAGCTTGGCCAGCGGCGCGTGATAGTCCTTGCCTCCGCGGAACGCGGCGAAGACTTCGGCATATTGCCTGGTGAAGAGATTGCCGTCGGCCAGGATCGCGCCCATGCCGTGATCGAGCGCATATTCCAGACGCCCGCCGCCGCCGATGCCGGTGCGCATATTGAGTTCGGGGAAGTTCTTCACGAACTCAATATATTCCGGCATGTCGTTGTTGGAATCCTTGATGCCCGCCAGGTTGGGATAATGCTTGAGGCCGTTGATCAGATCGGTGGTGATCGGAACCGCCGAGGTGCCGGGAATGTGGTAGAGGTTGATCGCCAAACTCGGCGGCACCGCATCGAACAGCAGTGAATAGTATTTCACCAGGCCTGCCGTCTCCGGCTTCTTGTAATAGAAGGGCGGGATGACCAGCAGTCCTTCGGCGCCGTGATCGGCGGCGTGCTTGGCCAGTTCAATCGTTTCGGGGAAATTCGGCGTGCCCGGGCCGAGGATGATGTTCATGCCATCCTTGTTCTTGCCGACCACTTCCATCACCGCCTTGCGTTCGGCGACGGAGAAGGACGGATATTCGCCGGTGGTGCCCAGCACCACCATGCCGTCGGCGCCCTGATGCTTGAACCATTGGACCTGGGCCTTCATCGCGCCCAGATCGACTTTCAGATTCTTGTCACAGGGCGTGGTGCTTGCGACCCAGAACAGGGTCTTCTGCTTGGCTCCCAAGGTGCGCGCGGCTTGCGCGCTGGCAGCGGTCGCGCCGGCCATCGTGGCCGCCGCCGCGATCACACCCAGCGCTTCTCTACGATTGGTATTCATTCGTCCTCCGAGGGATTTGAAACATTGGCTTCAGTTTTTGCCGTCTCTCACCCCTCTTGAGACACGCTGCTCCACCAAGTGGCGGGCAATTTCATCTCGAACTCCGTGTGTGTAAAGACGATCGGGCGCGTTATTGCGCTGCACCATTTTTCATCCGCGAGGTGAGGTTTTCCCGGTGCCCCCAATTGCTCGATAAGTAATTGAAATATAAAGGATATATTTCCTGCCGGCGGCAGCATCCGCACTTGCGAGAAAGCGCCGCAGAGGGGGGCCAAATTGCGCCAACTGCGGCCAGATGGTGCGGCGCTGGAACTTTCCGAAATTGTCGGTGCCAGCATAGTATCGCCGCGTCGCGAGGGAGAATGATCCGTGCAGAATCACAATGAGAATCCTGTCAGTCGCCGCTCTTTATTGAAGCTGATCGGCACCACGGCGGGCAGCGCCATGATGTACGAAACCATGGTTGCGATGGGCTATGCCGGAACATCCGACTTCAACAACCCGATCAAATTGTCCGGAGACGTGAAGGGCGCTTCGGTGCTGGTTCTGGGCGCCGGTTTGGCGGGCATGACCGCGGCTTATGAGCTGCGCAAGGCCGGCTACAAGGTGCAGGTGCTGGAATATAACGACCGGCCCGGCGGACGGAACTGGTCGCTCTATGGCGGCGACAGCTATACCGAACTGGGCGGCGTCACCCAAAAGATCACATTCGACAAGGGGCTTTATTTCAATCCCGGTCCCTGGCGCATTCCGTATCACCATCGCGGGCTCTTGCATTACTGCAAGGAATTCGGCGTCCAGCTCGAATCCTTCAACATGGTCAACTACAACGCCTACGTGCATTCCACCAACGCGTTCGGCGGCAAGCCCAAGCGCCATCGCGAAGTGGCGGCGGATTTTGACGGCTATGTCGGCGAGCTGCTGGCCAAGGCCACCGCGGCGGACAAGCTGGACGGCGCCATCACCAAGGACGAGAAGGACGGCCTGCTCCAGGTGCTGCGCTTCTGGGGCGCGCTGGACAAGAATTACGAATACAAGAAGAGCGAAATGGCCAGCAACATGCGCGGCTTCGCCACCGATCCGGGCGGCGGGCTGGCGCCGCTGCCGGTCGATTCCGATCCCATCCCGATGAAGGAATTGTTCAACGCGGGAATGTGGATCTCGGTCATCGCCGGCAAGATCTATGAATTCCAGACGCCGCTTTTCCAGCCGGTCGGCGGCATGGGCATGATCGGCAAGGCCTTCGGCAAGCAGTTGACCGGCGCGATCAAATACAATTGCAAAGTCACCAACATCCAGCAGGACGGCAGGGGCGTCACCGCCACTTATATCGATTCCAAGACGGGCGGCGCGCCGCAAAAAGTCACCGCCGATTGGTGCGTCTGCACCATTCCCGCCACGGTGCTGGGCCAGATCCCCATGAATGTGGGGGCGCCGATGAAGAACGCGATCAACTCGCTGGCCTATGATGCGGCCTACAAGGTCGGGCTCGAGTTCAAGCGCCGCTTCTGGGAAGAAGATGACGGCATCTATGGCGGCATCACCTATACCAACCAGCCCATTTCCAACATCAGCTATCCTTCGACGGATTATCACCGCAAGGGCGGCGGCGTGCTGCTGGGCGGTTACATCTTCTCCGACAGCCCGACCACGTATGAATTCGAAGCCTTGTCGGCGCCGGAACAGATCAAAGCCGCGCTGGAACAGGGCGCCAAGATCCATCCGCAATATATGAAGGAATACAAAAGCGGCGTGGGTGTCTCCTGGCATCGCGTGCCTTGGACCTTGGGCTGCTCGGGACGCTGGACGGAAGAGAACCGCGCCAAGAATTACAACAATCTCTGCGCCATCGACGGGCGCATCGTGCTGGCCGGCGAACATGCATCGCGCCTGCCCGCCTGGCAGGAAGGCGCGGTTACATCCGCGCTGGATGCCATCGGCCGTCTGCACAAGCGGGTCCTGTCGGCTTAAGTCGCGGTATCGCTGGAATGAAAAGGGCGAGAGGCTCGACAGCCTCTCGCCCTTATTTTTCCGGGCTTACTTGATTGTGTTTTATCGCGGCGTTATTTCCTGACGTACCGTATGACGGCCTTTGGTCCGACTTCCGCGCCATAGATATTGCCATCCTTGTCGGCCCAGACGCCTTCGCCGGCGCTGGTGTCGGGATTGGCGTGGCCAAAATCAGGGTCGGGAATGAAGGCCGTCACTTCGCCGGTCTTGGCGCTGCCCACCCGCATGCCGCGCTGGAAGGCCGGATTGTAGCCATAGCCTTTCTTGTCGATGGATTCGGAGTCGGTGACATAGAGAACATCATGGGCGTCGACATAGACGCCGCTGGGGCGGCTGAACTGGCTCCAGGCGGCGATGAATTTGCCGTTCTGATCGAAGATCTGCACCCGGTTGTTGCCGCGGTCGGCAACGAACAACCGGCCCTGGCTGTCCATCGCCAGGGAATGCGGCATTTCGAACTGGCCGGGGCCGGTGCCATGGCTGCCCCATTGCAGGATGAATTTGCCATTGGGATCGAGCTTGACCACGCGGGCATTGTGGCCGGCGCCCGGCTCATGTCCGTCGGCGACAAAGATATCGCCATTGGGCGCGATCAGGACCGCGTTGGGTTCGTGAAAGGTATCGGGACCATTGCCCGACACGCCCGGCTTGCCCAGAATCTTCAGGACCTTGCCGTTCTGATCGAATTCGATCACGTCATCGCCGATGCCCTTGGCGACATGACCGTCCGCGATCCAGATGTGATCGTCCTTGTCGATGAAGATGCCGTGCGGAAACAGCATCTTTCCGGCGCCGAAGGACTTGAGGAAATTTCCGTTCTTGTCGAACGCCATCACCGGATCAAGTTTGGAACCGGCGCAATTATTGGCCCCGCAGCGATCCGCGACCCAAACCGTGCCCTTGCTGTCCACCGCCACTGCGCTGGACGACCCCATGGTGCGTCCCGCCGGCAGTTTGAAGAAATCGCGGATGGTCCGGTACGGGTTGGGCTGGGAATTGGGCGCGCTGCCGGCCATCGCCGCGGCGCTGCCGGCCAGCAGAAAAAGCGACGCCAGAACAGAATAGCGAATCTTCATCGATCTTCTCCGATTCCTAATTGTTGTCCGGCAGCGCGAAGCAGAGATATTCGCCGGAATAATTGCCGCCGCTGATGGCGACGATCAGATATTGTTTGCCATTGACCATATAGGTCATCGGCGTGCCCGATTGCGGCGCCGGCATCCACACATTGCCCACTTCCTTGCCGCTGGCCTGATCATAGGCGCGCAGCATTGCGCCGCGCGGATGATCGGGCCCATTGGTCACCTGGCCTTCGCCCGCGATCACCAGAGTCTTGGTCACCAGGGTGCCGATATTATAGGTGGTCTGGCCGGTGCGCGGGATCGTCATGCCTTTGAGCGCCGCGTGGTTGCGCACCACGTCGGGTGTTTCGCCATGCGGGATCTGCCACTTGAAGTCGCCGGTATCCAGATCGATCGCGGTGATGGTGGCATAGGGCGGCTTGATGATCGGCAGGCCGTCCACCGTCCAGCGCGTGCTGTTGCCGTCACCGGCGGCGCGCGGCGGCCCCTTCGGCAAGGGCGTATCGGCGCCCGAACCCGCCCCGCCCGTTCCCACCATCTCGATCTTGGTCCCGGCGATGCCTTCGATATAGCGCATGTCGGAAAGCCCGGGCGGCGGCGGCACCATGCCGATGGGTTCGAAGCAGGAATTGCAGGCGAAGAGAAATGCCGTGTGGGTTTCCGGATTGAAGGAACCGCCCGGCCAGTTGGTGCCGCCATTGCCGCCGCCGAGAGTCAGAATGCCCAGCGATCCGGGCTGGGACAGTACGGGCGGCGAGAATACCGGGCCCATTTTATAGCCCTTCACCATCTCCAATGCGCGTGCGCGCAGCGCGGGCGTAAAATCTATGAGATCATCGTTCGACACGCCGTTCCTGGAATAGGCCTTCGGCCGTGTCGGGAAAGGCTGGGTCGGCGCGTACCATTCGCCGGGGACGTTGCCGGCTTCGACTTTCTTTTCCGGAATCGGCCAGACCGGCTTGCCTGTGGTGCGGTCCAGCACATAGAGCCAGCCTTGCTTGGACGGCTGCGCCACCGCTTTGATGTTCTTTCCCTTGACGGTGATGTCCATCAGCATCGGCGCCGCCGAAGCATCCATGTCCCACAAGGGATGGTGGACCATCTGGTAGAACCATTTGAGCTTGCCGGTGTCCAGGTCCACCGCCACCACGCTTTCGCCGAACAGATCGGAGCCCGGACGATAGCCGCCATAGAAATCGCCGGTGGGCGATTCCACGGGCAGGTAGGCGGTATTGAGGTCGCGATCGACGGTGATCTGATTCCACACGCCGGTGTTGCCGGTGTCGTCGGCGGTGTTGTTCAGCCAGGTGTCGTAGCCGAACTCGCCTTTCTTGGGGATGGTATGGAAAGTCCAGAGCCGCTTGCCGGTGCGCGCGTCATAGGCGCGGACATAGCCCTTGTTGTTGCGATAGGTGGAGGGCGTGAAGCCTTCGCGGAAGGCCGCGCCCACCAGTACGATGTTGCCCGCAACGGTCGGGGCGGCGTGAAGCCCCACTTCGCCGGTGGCCAGATCGGGACGAATAACCTGATCGAAGTCCTGTTTGAGATCGATGATGCCGCGTTCGCCGAAACCTTCCACCGGCCGGCCGGTCCTGGCGTCCAATGCCACCAGCCGGTAACCCGGCGTGACATAGAGGATGCGCGCCTCCTTGCCGTCCGTCCAATAAGACAAGCCGCGACCGGAAAGCTGACGCGGCGCGGCGCCGCCGCGCGCGCCTTCATGTTCGCCATGCACCCAGAGAAGCTCGCCCGTCACCGCATCCAGCGCCACCACGCCGCGGCGCGAACCCGCGGTAGTATAAACGACCCCGCCCACTTCCAGCGGCGTGCCTTCCAGCTTGTATTCCGGACGATTGCCAATGTTGTCGGTCTTGAACCGCCAGACCACTTCCAGCTTGGAAAAATTGCCGGCGTTGATCTGGTCCAACGGCAGATAATGGCTGCCCGCCAGATCCGCACCGTAAGTGGGCCAGTCCCGGTTGGCGCCGGTTTGCGCCATCGCGCCGCTTGCAAGCAGTGCCGCCAATCCCGCGCCAAAGAGCCAGGATTGTTTTTTATCGATTATCATTGTGTCTCCCCTTGGCGGCATCATGCCCAATTGCGCCGGGAAGAAAAGAATATCCGATGCTGCATGTGCGAGCGCTTTGCGCCGCGCGCCGCATAGCCTATCGTTTTCACGCAAACGCCGCGAAGCCGGAACGTCTGGAGCATGGTTTGAGCAGTTCTTTTATCCCGGTGAGCGCGCCGGTTCATCGCCGCCGCCTCAGCCGCCTCGAAACCGCTTTTATCGCGCGGCGCAATGTTCTGGAGATCATTCCCAGCTATGCCTATCGCCAACCGATCGTGTCGGGCGACATCCTGGTGCGCTGGCACATGCTGGCCGATCCGGCGGGCATGAAGCGGGTGATGCTGGACAATCTCGCCAATTACCCCAAATCCGAAATCATGCGCCGGATGCTGCGCCCCGCCATCGGCGAAAGCCTGTTCAACGCCGATGGCGCCGATTGGAAATGGCAGCGCCAGGCGGTGGCCCCGGTTTTCACCCACCGCAATGTGGTGGCGCTGGCACCGGCGATGAGCGCCACCGCCGCGCGCGCCGCCGAGCGGCTGGCGCGATGCGGCGGTCGGGCCGAGCTGGTCAAGGAAATGCTGACCGCGACCTTCGACGTGATCTGCGATGTGGCGCTGTCGGGCCGCGAGCATTTCGACAGCGAGACCTTCAGCAAGGCGATCACGCAATATTTCCAGACCGCAGGACGCGCCTCGCTCCTGGATTTTCTGGGTTTCCCGGAATGGTTTCCCCGTCCCGGCGAATTGCTGGCGGGATCGTCGGTCCGCACCATGCATTCCATGGTCGCGGCCGCGATCGAAGCGCGCCGCAAGCATGCGACCGGTCTGGCCGACGATCTCCTGGATCACATGCTGGCGGCGCAGGATCCGGAAACCGGACAGCGCATGAGCGCGCAGGACCTGATCCACAATATGCAATTCTTCATCGTTGCGGGTCACGAGACCACGGCGCTGGCGCTGTCCTGGGCGCTGTATCTGCTGGCCAACGCGCCGGAGCATCAGGAGCGGGCGCGGGCCCAAGTCGCCGCGCAATTGAACGGCCGGATCGCGGGCGCCGAGGATCTCGCCGCTATGCCTCTTATCGAGCAGATCCTGGAAGAGAGCATGCGCCTGTATCCGCCGGTCGGCCTTCTGGCCAGAACCGTGCTGAAGGAAGACGAACTTTGCGGCCGCCCGATGCGGCCGAACGATATTCTGTTCCTTCCCATTTGGGCGCTGCATCGCCACGAACTGTTGTGGGAGCGGCCAGCGGAATTCGATCCGGATCGTTTCGATCCGGTCTCGGGGCCCAAGCGCGACAAATATCAATATCTGCCGTTCGGCGCGGGCCCGCGCGTTTGCGTGGGCGCGAATTTCGCCATGATGCAGGCCCAGATCATTCTGGCCACCTTGATTCAGCGCTTTCGCTTCCGGCCCAGCGAGCCGGCGCCGCATCCGGTCATGACCATGACGGTGCGGCCGGAGCCGGGGGTGTTTCTCGAACTCCAACCCCTTGAATAGAGTTGAAAATATTCATACTCCGGGATTTTACGGCGTTCGCGCGACCGCCCGCGGACACGCATGGCGGACGCCATCCTGATCGGCTAACGTTCCGGCGCTGAATTTTAGCCAGGAGGGTGACGTGGATAAGGACAATGAGAAAATCATCGACGGCAAAGTATCGCGCCGCGATTTCACTGCATTATCGGTTGCGGCAGGACTGACCGTGACCGCAGCCTCGTCCGCCAGCGCCGCCATGGCGGTGACCGAGACCGATGTAACGATCAAGACACCAGATGGCGTCTGCGATGCGGCCTTCATCCGGCCCAGTTCGGGCAAGCATCCAGGCGTTCTGATCTGGACCGACATTTTCAGCCTGCGTCCCACCTTCCGCGAAATGGGCAAGCGGCTGGCGGGCGAAGGCTATGCCGTCCTGGTGCCCAATCCCTTCTACCGCACGCAGAAAGCGCCCGTGATCGAAGATGCCAGCAAGTTCGATTTCAGCGCGCCGGCCGACCAGGCGAAGATGAAGCTCTGGACCACGCCGATCAACGAGGCCGGCGCGATCGAACGCGACGCGGCGGCCTTTGTCGCGTTCCTGGATGCACAGAAGGAAGTCGATACGGCCAAGAAGATCGGCACCCAAGGCTATTGCATGGGCGGCCCGCTGGTGTTCAAGACCTGCGCCACGATCCCGAGCCGCGTCGGCGCGGGCGCAACCTTTCATGGCGGCGGTCTGGTGACCGACAAGCCCGACAGCCCACATCTGCTGATTCCCAAGATGAAGGCACGCATGCTGATCGCCATCGCCGCCAGCGATGACAGCAAACAGCCCGACGCCAAGGACAAGCTGAAGGAAACTTTCGCCGCCGCCAAGATTCCGGCCGAGGTGGAAGTCTATACCGGCACGCAGCATGGCTGGTGCGTCAAGGATATGCCGCTGAACGCTGGCAAGCCGATCTACAACCAGCCCGACGCCGAGCGGGCCTGGGGCCGGTTGCTGGCGCTCTACAAGACCAGCCTGGCTTGAACGATTGCCAATAGGCGGCGCCCGTGAAAACGGCGCCGCCTGTGCGGTCGCACGCGAAAAAGACAAAGCCATACCGGGAGAATGACGTGAAGTTTGGAACGCCGCTGTCCCCTGCGGCCATCAAGGTGATGCTGCTCGGCTCGGGCGAACTGGGCAAGGAAGTGATCATCGAATTGCAGCGGCTGGGCGTGGAGACCATTGCCGTGGACCGTTATCCGAACGCGCCGGCGGCCCAGGTCGCGCATCGCGCCCATGTCATCGACATGACCGATGCCAAGGCGCTTCGGGCATTGGTGGAGAAGGAACGGCCGCATCTGCTGGTGCCCGAGATCGAGGCGCTGGCGACCGACGAACTGGTCCGGATGGAAGCCGATGGCCTGGTCACGGTCATTCCCACGGCGCGGGCCGCGCACATCACCATGAATCGCGAACGCATCCGTCTGCTGGCGGCGGAGGAATTGAAACTGCCGACATCGCCCTATGCTTTCGCCTCCTCGCTGGAGGAATTGCAGGCTGCGGCGGAAAAAATCGGCTTTCCCAGTTTCGTCAAACCGGTGATGTCGTCCTCCGGCAAGGGGCAGTCACGCTTGAAGTCCACCGATGATGTGGCGCCGGCCTGGGAGAAGGCCTTGTCCGCCGGGCGCGTGCGCGAGGCGCGCGTCATCCTGGAAGGCGAAATCAAATTCGATTTCGAGATCACGCAGTTGACGGTGCGCGCCAAGGACGGCACGCATTTTTGCGAGCCGATCGGCCATGTCCAGAAGGACGGCGATTATGTCGAATCCTGGCAACCCCAGCCGATGAGTGCCAAGGCGCTGGCCCGCGCCCGCGAGATGGCGGCGGCGGTGACCGGGGCGCTGGGCGGCTTGGGCATTTTCGGCGTCGAACTTTTCGTGGCCGGCGACGATGTTTGGTTCTCCGAAGTGTCGCCCCGGCCGCACGATACCGGTCTCGTCACCCTGGTGACGCAATTTCAGAGCGAATTCGCGTTGCATGCGCGCGCCATTCTAGGCCTGCCGGTATCCACCCGGATGATGTCTCCCGGTGCATCTTCGGTGATCTATGGCGGCATCGCCGCCGGCGCGCTTCGGTTCGACGGCGTGGACGAGGCGCTGAAAATCCCTGAGAGCGATCTGCGCCTGTTCGGAAAACCGGAATCCTTCGTCAAGCGCCGCATGGGCGTGGCGCTGGCGCGCGGCGCGGACACCGATGAAGCCCGGTCCCGCGCCAAATCCGCATCGGCTTGCGTGAAGCCCGTCGCCTGGAAACCAGCCTAGGCCAATTACGCCTGATAGCGCGTGATGCCGCCCACCACGGTCTGGACGATTTTTACATCCTTGATCTTTTCCGGATCGATCTTGTGCAGATCGTCCGCCAGTACGACATAGTCCGCCAGCTTGCCCGCGGTAATCGAGCCTTTGATATTTTCCTCGCGGGTATTGTAGGCGCCATTGGTGCTCGACGCCTTGATCGCCTGGTCCACGGTCAGCTTTTGATTGGCGCCCCAGATTTCACCATTGAAGCCTTTGCGGGTCACCATGCCCTGCATCGACATCAGCGGCGCGAAAGGCCCCGGGGTCCCGAAATCTGAGCCCGTGGAGGCATGCAGGCCGGCATCCTCGAACGTGCGATAGGCCATGGCGTTTTTCATATAGTCTTCGCCATAGAAGTGGAATTTGTCCGAATTGTAATAGGCGTAGGAGCTGAACAAGGACGGTACCAGATCCACCGCCTTCATCCGGCGGATGAGGCCGTCATTGATGAAGGTGCAGTGGGTGATCTTGGGTCGGCTGTTGGCGACGGGGTAGGCCTTCAGCGCCAGCTCATAGGCCGTCATCACCTGGTCGATCGCCACATCGCCATTGGCGTGGCAGTTCAGGCGAATGCCGGCGCGATGTGTGCGTTCCGCCCAGGCGTTGGTGTCCTTTTGCGTCTCCGTCACATTGCCCTTGTAGGACGGTGAAATGCCCAGATAAGGCCGGCTCATCGCGGCGGTGCGCTCCGAGAAGGACCCATCCACGACATGCTCGGCGGTCGCGCCGAGTTTAATCCATTCGTCGCCGAAATCAGTCTTGATGCCATTCTTGATCATGGCTTCGACAAGGGGCTGATCAGGCTCGTAGCTGACCCTGTGCAGCAAGGTGCCGCGCTGCCGCGCCACCTGCATGGCGCTCAGCACGTCTTCATCGTGGCAAACGCTTGTCAGGCCGTATTCGACAAATTTCTTGGAAATGAACTCCACGCCGCTGATCAGGCGCCGTTCGGTTTCGGCGGGGCTGTAGATGACCCGCTTGCCGACACCATTGAAGATATCGCGGGCATTGTCGGTGACGCGGCCATTCAGTTCGCCATGCGCGTCCTTGTCGAAGGTGCCGCCGAAATGGACCGGCGTATTCTTGGTCAGCCCGGCCATTTCCATGGCCTTGCTGTTGTAGAAGGAGGTATGGCCGCCGCGATGGATCACCACGACCGGATGCACCGTCGAGACCTTGTCCAGATCCTTGTTGTTGAGCGGGCGGTTATCCTTGACCTTGGTATCGTCATAATAATAGCCGGTCACCCAGGTGCCGGGCGGCGTCTTCGCGGCGCGCTCTTTCAGCTTGTCGACGATGCTCTGGATGGTGACGAATTCCACGACATACGGGTTTCCGACCAGAACCTCGTAAAGCAGGATGTCGCCGCCGCCATGATTGTGGGTGTCGTTGAAACCGGGCACGACCATCATGCCCTTGGCGTCATAGGTGCGGGTCTTGGGACCCGCCAGCGCCTTGATGTCGGCCGTGCTGCCGACCGCCAGGAACCGGCCCGCCCGAACCGCGAAGGCTTCCGCGGCGGGAACGGCGCGGTCCATGGTGGTGACCTTGGCGTTGATCACGACCAGGTCGGGGGCGGGATTTTCCGCAGCCGCCTTGGCGGCAGTGAGCCAGGATGATCCCATCAAAGCGGCGGTTCCAAAACCGGCGGATTCCAGAAACTGCCTGCGGCTTTTCGTGATGCTCATGACAACCCCCATTGCTGCGCAACCCCTAGCCAAAGGGAATTTGGCGCGACAGTCCAGCACGGAATTTGTCGGCTCTCAGATGAGGTTTTTGGCAAATGGTGCCGCCTGCGTGACTCGAACACGCGACCCCCGCATTACGAATGCGATGCTCTACCGACTGAGCTAAGGCGGCCCCGCGACCCCAAAAGGATGCACGGCTGGCCGGGAAACTACGCATCCCGGCCCCCGACTGCAACCTCAGTTCTGGCCGCTCTTCAAAATGCATCAGAAACAGCCCTTCAGGACGAAATTCTTAATGAAATCAGTGTGGTGTCAGCATATCGCTAGACCTGTTTTCCCCGCGGATGGGCGCTCTGATAGGTCTCCATCAGCTGGCGCATGTCGATCGCGGTGTAGGTCTGGGTGGTGGAGAGCGAGGCGTGGCCCAGCAATTCCTGCACGCTTCTGAGATCGCCGCCGCCCTGCAACAAATGTGTCGCGAAGGAATGGCGCAGGGCATGCGGCGTGGCGCGGTCCGAAAGTCCCAATCGCCCGCGCAGCTTTTGCATCAGGCTTTGCGCCTCGCGCGGGCTCATCGGCTTGCCCCGGCGTGACAGGAACAGCGGCGCCGACGGGGCGCCGGTAAACGGAATTTTCGCCGCATAATCGTCGATCGCGTCCTTCAGCAGCGGCAACACCGGCACCACCCGTTCCTTGCGGCCCTTGCCCAGGATCGTGAGCGTTTCCGCCAAAGGCACGTCGCCGCGTTTCAAGGACAGCGCTTCGGAAATGCGCAGACCCGCGCCATAGAGAAGCGTCAGCAGCGCCGCATCGCGCGCGCCCAGCCATTCGACATTGTGCTCGCCCGCTTCATCGATGGCGCGCTGCGCGTCCACTTCGCTCAAGGGCCGCGGCAATCCGCGCTTGATCCGCGGCGTCCGCACCGCGCGCGGCGCGGCATTTTCCAAAATGCCTTCACGGGCGAGGAATTTGTAGAAGCTGCGGATGCCTGCTAGCGCCCGCTGCACGCCGCCCGCACCTAGTCCTTGGCTGCGCCGCGTGGCGATGAAGGCGCGGATATCGGCGGGCCGCAGTTTCGCCAGCGCGTGCTCGCTGACCGTGCCGCCCAGATGCTCGCGCTGGAAACCCAGAAACCGCGCCACATCGTCGCCATAGGCGCGCAAGGTGTTGGCGCTGGCGCGCCGCTCATGTTTGAGCGAGGAGAGCCAGAGTTTGCGCAATTCGTCCGGCGAACGCCCCATCGCTCCTGCTTCAGTCGGTTTTGATCGTCACATTCGCCTTTTTGGCGTCGGCGATGAAAGCAGCAAGGCCCTTGTCGGTGAGCGGGTGGGAGATAAGCTTCTTGAAAATCTCCGGCGGCATGGTGCTGACATCGGCGCCCGCCAGCGCCACTTCGCGCACATGGCTGACGCTGCGGATCGAAGCCGCCAGGATCTCGGTCTTGAAACCGTAATTATCGTAGATGGTGCGGATGTCGCGGATCAGGCCCATGCCATCCTCGCCGACATCGTCCACCCGGCCGATGAAAGGCGAAATGAAGCTGGCGCCGGCCTTGGCCGCCAGCATCGCTTGCACCGGCGAAAAGCACAGCGTGACATTGACCATCAAGCCGTCATTGGAGAGCGCGCGGCAGGCTTTCAGCCCGTCCCAGGTCAGCGGCACCTTGATGGTGATATTCTTGGCGATCTTGGAGACCGCCTTGCCCTCTTTCATCATGCCGTCGAATTCCGTCGACAGGACTTCGGCGCTGACCGAGCCGGAAACGATCGAACAGATTTCCTTCAGCGATTCGGCATAATCGCGCCCGGTCTTGGCGGCGAGCGACGGGTTGGTGGTCACGCCATCGACCAGGCCGCTGGCGGCATATTCGCGGATTTCCGCCACATCGGCGGTATCGAGAAATATTTTCATGACTGTTCCAATGACCTTTTTGTTGACGAGCCGCCTGCCGCGGCGCGAATGCTACCCCATGAGGCCGACATCTTGAACCGGGCGCGTTTCCAGCCCGAAACACCCATACTGGCGGCGTTGGAATGCGCGGGCGTCCTGCTGCCTTTGCCGCTGGCGGGCGCCTATGACTACAAGCTGCCACGGGGGGTAAACGCGCCCCGGGGGACCCTGGTTGCCGCGCCGCTGGGCAATCGCGAAAGCCTGGGCGTGGTGTGGGGTCCGGCCGAAGGCACGGTCGGCGACAACCGGCTCAAGGTGGCCGAACCGCTGGAAGGGTTGCCCCGCCTGCCCGCCGCTTTGTGCGATTTCATCGACTGGGTTGCGGCCTATACGCTCAATCCCCCGGGGGCGATTCTGGCGATGGCCCTGCGTTCGCGCGGGGCGTTCGAGCCGGAAGCCCGGCGCATCGCTTACATAAAAGGCGAGACGATCCCGGCCCGGCTTTCGGAAGCCCGCAAGCGCGTGCTGGCGGTGGCCGAGGATGGATTGGCGCGCAGCGTGCCCGGATTGGCGGAAGACGCCAATGTCTCGCCCGCCGTGGTGCGCGGCCTGATCCAGGCCGGCGCGCTCAAACCCACCGAGTTGCCGGAGTTCGCCGCCTTTCGCGAGCCGGAAGCGGATTTCACCGCACCGGAGATGAACCCCGACCAGGCCCGCGCGGCAGAAACCCTGCGCGGCGCCGTGAAGGCGCAGACATTTTCCGCCCATCTGCTGGACGGCGTCACCGGATCGGGCAAGACCGAAGTCTATTTCGAGGCCATCGCGGAAGCGCTGCGCCAGGAAAAACAGGTGATGATCCTGTTGCCCGAGATCGCGCTGACGATCCAGTTCCTGGACCGCTTTGCGGCGCGTTTCGGCGTGCGCCCGGCGGAATGGCACAGCGATCTGTCGCAGAAGGAACGGCGGCGGGTTTATCGCGCCGTGATGACGGGCGAGGCGCGTGTGGTGGTGGGCGCGCGTTCGTCCCTGTTCCTGCCCTTTGCGTCGCTCGGCCTGGTCATCGTCGATGAGGAGCACGAACAGGCCTTCAAGCAGCAGGATGGCGCGATCTATCACGCCCGCGACATGGCGGTGGTGCGGGCGCGGACCGAGAATTGTCCGGTAATTCTGGCCAGCGCCACGCCGTCCTTGGAAAGTTTCGTCAATGCCACCAGCGGGCGCTACAGCCATCTGAAACTCGAGAGCCGCCATGGCGTCGCCGCCATGCCGCAAGTCCGCATCATCGATCTGCGCCGGGAAAAAGACGCCGACGAGAATGCAAAGTGGTTGTCACCAACCTTGCGCGGCGCGATGGAGCAGACTTTGGCGGCAGGCGAGCAGGCGATGTTGTTCCTCAACCGCCGCGGCTATGCGCCGCTGACCTTGTGCGAGGCCTGCGGACATAAACTGACCTGTCCGCATTGTTCAGCCTGGCTGGTGGAGCATCGCTATCGCAAACGCCTGGCCTGTCATCAATGCGGCTATGAGATTCCAGCCCCGACCGCATGCCCCGAATGCAAAGCCGAAGGCACGTTGATCGCCTGCGGTCCGGGCGTGGAGCGCGTGGCAGAAGAATTCGCGCATTTCTTCCCGAATGCGCGCTACGCCATCGCCTCCTCCGATACCTTGCACGGTCCCGCCGAGACCCAGGCTGCGATCCGCGCCTTTGCCAAGCGCGAGATCGACGTGCTGATCGGCACCCAGATCATCGCCAAGGGCCATCATTTCCCGCAGCTGACTTTGGTCGGCGTGATCGACGCCGATCTGGGCGGTGCCGACGGCGATCTGCGCGCGCGTGAACGCACCTTTCAATTGCTGCACCAGGTTTCTGGCCGCGCGGGGCGCGCCGAGAAGCCGGGACTGGTGCTGCTGCAGACCCGCAATCCCACCGACGCTGTGATGCAGGCCTTGGTGCAAGGCGACCGCGACGGGTTCTATGAACAGGAACGCATCTATCGCGAGCGCGTGGCGGCGCCGCCCTTCGGCCGCCTCGCCGCCATCGTGGTCTCCGGCTATGACGGCGAGAAAGTGCGCGAGATCGCGCGGGAACTGGGCAAACTCGCGCCGCCCGCCAAGGACATAAAAGTCTGGGGCCCGACACCGGCCTTCTATTCGCTGCTGCGCGGCCAGACTCGCGAGCGGCTGCTGGTGCAGGCCGCAAAGGGCGTGGATGTGCAGGGATATCTGCGGGCCTGGTTGGCGCGCTTGAAAATCCCCACGGCCGTGCGCGCGACGGTAGATGTCGATCCGATCAGTTTTTTCTAGCTATGCCGCATTCCACGGGAAATTGCAGCTTCCTTCGCAGGCATTAACAACTCGCGGAAATCGCCACCGTACAAACTTGGATTTCTTACGCGACATGTATCAGCGCGCATCCAATCACGTTCGTTCCAGTAGCGATAGAAGCTTATCACGACACCAGATTGGTGCGTAACCGAGCGATTCTGCAGATCGACAGTGAAATCCTTTATAGCAACCATGCGCTGCCCCTAGAGTTACACCTCAAAAGCATAGCACGAGTCGGTATTCTCAGAGGGTTCGGACGTCCGTCAAGTGACCCGTCACCGCCGCCGCGACTGCCATCGCGGGCGAGACCAGATGCGTGCGCCCGCCGCGGCCTTGGCGGCCTTCGAAATTGCGGTTGGACGTCGAAGCGCAGCGTTCGCCCGGCTGGAGCTTGTCGGCGTTCATCGCCAGGCACATGGAGCAGCCCGGGTCGCGCCATTCAAAGCCCGCTTCCAGGAAAATCTTGTCCAACCCTTCTTCTTCCGCCTGTTCCTTCACCAGGCCGGACCCGGGAACGACAATCGCGTTGACACCAGCCGCAACCTTCTTGCCCTTGGCGACCACAGCGGCGGCGCGCAGATCTTCGATGCGGCCATTGGTGCAGGAGCCGATGAAGACGTGATCCACCTTGATGTCGGTGAGCTTCATGTTGGCTTCGAGGCCCATATAATCCAGCGCACGCTGGGCGGCGGCGCGATGCTGCTCTTCCTGCATCTTGGCGGGATCGGGCACATTCGCCGTGATCGGCAGCGCCTGTTCCGGTGAGGTGCCCCAGGTCACCATCGGCACGATGTCGCGCGCATCCAGCACCACTTCGGCATCGAACTTGGCATCCGGGTCCGATTGCAAGGTGCGCCAGTAGTGCACCGCAGCTTCGAACGCCGCGGCCTTGGGCGCGCGCGGGCGGCCCTTGATGTAATTAATGGTGGTGTCGTCCACCGCCACCAAGCCGGCGCGGGCGCCGCCTTCGATGGTGAGATTGCAAAGGGTCATGCGCCCTTCCATCGAAAGGTCGCGCACCGCCTCGCCGGCATATTCGATGACATAGCCGGTGCCGCCGGCAGTGCCGATTTTCGCGATCACCGCCAGCGCGATGTCTTTCGCGGTCACGCCGTCCGGCAATTTGCCGTTCACCGTTACGCGCATATTCTTGGACGCCTGCGCCCGCAAGGTCTGGGTCGCCAGCACATGCTCCACTTCCGAGGTGCCGATGCCGAAGGCCAGCGAACCGAAGGCGCCATGGGTCGAGGTATGGCTATCGCCGCAGACGATGGTGGTGCCGGGCAAGGTCCAGCCCTGCTCGGGGCCGATGATGTGCACGATGCCCTGGCGGATATCGTCCATGGCGAAATATTCGACGCCGAAATCCCGCGCGTTCTTTTCCAGGGTCTCGACCTGTTCGCGCGATTCCGGATCAGTGATGCCCTGGTCGCGGTCCTTGGTCGGCACATTGTGATCGGCCACCGCCAGGGTCAGTTCCGGGCGGCGCACCTTGCGGCCATTGTTGCGCAGGCCCTCAAAGGCCTGGGGGCTGGTGACTTCATGCACCAGATGGCGGTCGATATAGAGAACGGGGGCTTCTCCCGCTTTCTGCTCCACCAGATGCGCGTCCCAGATCTTGTCGTATAGCGTCTTGGCCATGATACCCGTTGAAATTTAATTGCGCGGCATCGGCCGCCGCTGGCTTACATATAAGGGGAAGGGAGGCGGTTCAACGCTGCCGGTATCAAAGCAGCTATCTCAGTCAGTGATGTTGGCTGAAATAGAGCACCGCCATGATGATCGCGACCGCCACGGCCTGGGCCAGAACGCGGATCCGCATCAGCTTGTTGGACCAGGTCTTCGCCGTGTCGCCGCCCACCCAGAGGGTATAAAGCCCCAGGCAGAGCACCGCCGCCACCGCCAGAACTGCCACCAAAACAATGATTTTTCCCGTCATCATGCCCTTTTTATCGGCTCCGGGATGGGGCGCAAGGAATTTTGGGGCCTCCGAAGGAGCGTCGCGCGGAGCGTGCGTATAGCACGTGAGCACGCGCGACGCCCGGAGGGCTCAAAAGGACTGCGCCCCCTAGGCAATGGCGTCGATTGCCGCGTGGTCCAAGGTTCCGGGGACAATCGTCACGGGAATGGCCTGCAAGCCGCTGGCGAACATGGTGACCAGGGGGCCTGGCCCCTCTTTGCCGGAGCCTGCCGCCAGAACCAGGATGGAGATGTCCTTGTCGTCCTTCAAAAGCTGGCTGACGCATTCCGTCACCCGTCCCTGCAGGATGATGAGTTCGGGCAAGATGCCGGCCAGCTCGTTGACCGTTTTGGCCGCGTTATGGAGCAAGGCCTCGGCCTCGGCATGGGCTTCGTCTTCCATGATCGCTTCGACGCCCCGCCATTGCTGGAAATCGGGCGGCGCGGCGGTCGCCAGAAGCGTAACCCTGCCGCCGGTATGCTGAGCGCGGCGGGCGGCATAGCGCAGCGCCACTTTGCACTCCGGCGTCTTGTCGACCACCACCAGGAATTTGCGGACGCGCGGGCGGGCGGGACTGGTCATGACGGGATGCTACGGCAGTTTCCGTTTCAGATCATAGAGGATTTCCAGCGCCTGTTTGGGCGAGAGGGCGTCCGGCTCGACCGCCCGCAGAGCCTCCTCAACCGCACTGGTCTTGGGAGCGGGCGCGGTGGCGCCGAACAAGGGCAGGTCGTCGATCCGCGCCAGGGGCTGATGCCCTTCGCGGCCTTCTTCCAGCGCCTTCAAGACTTCCTCGGCCCTCGTCACCACCGCCTGCGGCAGACCCGCCAGCTTGGCGACATGGATGCCGTAAGAGCGATCCGCCGCACCCGGCGTCACTTCGTGCAGGAAGACGATGCTGTCATTCCATTCCTTCACCTTCATGGTGACGCAGGTCATCGCGGTCAGGCGTTCGCAGAGCGCCACCATCTCGTGATAGTGCGTGGCGAACAAGGCGCGGCTCTTGTTGGTCTCATGCAGATGCTCCGCCGCCGCCCAGGCGATGGCGAGACCGTCATAAGTCGCAGTACCGCGTCCGATCTCATCCAGGATGACAAGGCTCTTCGCCGTCGCCTGGTTGAGGATCGCCGCCGTCTCCACCATCTCGACCATGAAGGTGGAACGGCCCGCCGCCAGATCGTCGCCCGCGCCGACGCGCGAGAAGAGCCGATCGACGATGCCGATATGGGCCGACTCGGCCGGCACGAAACTTCCCGTCTGGGCGAGGATCGCGATCAGTGCGTTCTGGCGCAGGAAGGTCGATTTGCCTGCCATGTTGGGGCCGGTGACCAGCCACAAGCGTCCCTTGCTGGCCGGCGACAGATCGCAGTCGTTGGGCACAAAGCCGTGCGCATTGTCGGCGAGCAGTGCCGCCTCGACCACCGGATGGCGCCCCCGCGAAATCCTAAATCCCAGGCCGTTGTCGAGGGTCGGACGCACATAGCGGCCCGCCACCGCCAGCTCTGCCAGCGCAACGCAAACATCCATCACCGCCAAGGCATCGGCGATGCCACCTAGCGCCGCTTCATGTTCGATTGCCAGCCTGGTCATTTCGTCGAACAGGCCGCGTTCCAGTTCCAGCGCGGCATCCGCGCTTTGGGCGATGCGCGTGGCAAGCGTCGCCAGTTCGTCGGTGGAAAAACGCACCGCCCCCGCCATCGTCTGGCGATGGCGGAAAAGCTCGCGGCCATCCTCGTCGCGATAGGCCATCAGCTTGTCGGCATGCTGCTGGGTGACTTCGATGAAATAGCCCAGCACGCCATTATGCTTGATCTTCAGCTGGGGGACGTTCACCCGCTGGCGATACTGATTTTCCAGCCCGGCGATGACGCGGCGGGATTCATGCGCCAGGGTTCGCAGTTCATCCAGCGGCGCATGGACATTGCTTTTGATGAAGCCGCCATCGCGGGTGAGATAAGGCGGCTCGTCCGCCAGCAGCAATTCCAGCCGGTCGGAAAGGCGCGACACCGACGCGATGCCTTGGAGGATCGCTTCGGATGCGTTTGCGGCTTCGCCCGCCAGTGCGATCTTCAGCAGGCTATCGCGCAGCATGCGCGCGGCATTGATGCCATCGCGCAGATTGCCGAGATCGCGCGGTCCGCCGCGCCCGACCGAGAGCCGCGCCAGGGCGCGGGAAAGGTCCGGCGCGCTGCGCAGCGCTTCGCGCAGCCGGCGCCGCAATTCGCTGTCGCCCGCGAAAAATTCCACCGACTCGTGCCGCGCCTCGATGGCTTTCACATCGGTCAAGGGCGCGGCCAGGCGCGACGCCAATTCGCGCGCGCCCGCCGCCGTCACGGTGCGGTCGATCACCGACAACAGGCTGCCGCCGCGCGCGCCCGACAAGGTCTGGGTCAATTCCAGGTTGCGCCGTGTCGCCTGGTCGATCGCCATGAAGTGCGACGGCGTCACCCGCACCAGCCGCGCCAGCCGCGTGCGCTTGCCCTTCTGCGTCAGGTCGAGATAGCCGATCAATGCGCCCGCCGCGGACAATTCGGCACGGCTGAAACTTCCCAGCCCGTCCAGCGACGCCACCTGATAGTGCTGCATCAGCGCGCGTTCGCCATTGCCGGAATCGAAGCGGCTGGAGGGAAGCGGCGACAGCGCCGGGCCAAGATTTTTCAGCAGGCCGCCAAGGGCTTCGTGCGCCAGCAATCCGTCCGGCACCAGCAATTCGCGGGGGGCGACCCGCGCCAGCTCGGCGGCGATCTCCCGCTCCTTCAGGCCCGAGACCCAGATGGCGCCGGTGGACATGTCGGCGGCGGCCAGTGCGAACTCGTTTCCGGCCCCACTTCCCCCAGAACGCCCCAGCGCCGCCAGGATATTGGACGACCGGGCATCCAGCAGGGCGTCCTCGGTCAGGGTGCCGGGGGTTACCAGGCGCACCACCTCGCGGCGGACCACGGATTTGCTGCCCCGCTTCTTGGCTTCGGCGGGGTCTTCGACCTGTTCGCAGACCGCCACCCGGAAACCCTTGCGGATCAGCTTTTCCATATAAGATTCAGCAGCATGCACGGGCACCCCGCACATCGGGATGTCTTCTCCCAGATGCTTGCCCCGCTTGGTCAGGGCGATGTCCAAGGCCTCGGAGGCTTTTGCTGCATCTGCGAAGAAGAGCTCGTAAAAGTCACCCATCCGGTAGAACAGCAGATAGCCGTCATGGGCGTCCTTGATGGCGAGATATTGCGCCATCATGGGCGTGGCATCGCCCGCCAGATCGGGCGCCAGATTGGGCATCAGAGATGGTTGTTCCGTCATGGCGAAAAGCCTATCAGACTGGTTCCCCATCGCCCGACAGCAGCGTGACAGGCTCGGCCGATAATCTGTGGATTGCTAAAGCTCAAACGGGTCCCATGGCCGCCAACGATCGCCCTACCTTCACCGACGAAGAAGCCCTTTCCTTTCACGCCTGCCCCAAGCCCGGCAAGCTGGAAATCACCCCGACCAAGCCAATGGCGACCCAGCGCGACCTCAGCCTGGCCTATTCGCCGGGCGTGGCGGTGCCGGTGCGCGCCATCGCGGAAAACCCCGATGCGGTGTTCGATTACACCAACCGCGGCAACATGGTCGCGGTGATCACCAACGGCACCGCCATCCTGGGCATGGGCAATCTGGGCGCCGCCGCCGCCAAACCGGTGATGGAAGGCAAGGCCGTGCTGTTCAAGCGTTTCGCCGATGTCGATGCCATCGATTTGGAAGTCGATACCGCCGACGTGGACGCCTTCATCAACGCCGTGCGCTATCTGGGCCCCAGCTTCGGCGGCATCAACCTGGAAGACATCAAGTCCCCCGACTGCTTCATCATCGAGCAGCAGCTGCGCGAGATGATGGACATTCCGGTCTTTCACGACGACCAGCATGGCACCGCCATCATCGTGGCGGCGGGCCTTCGCAATGCCGCCGACATCACCGGCCGGCGCGTGGAAGACATGAAAGTGGTGCTGAACGGGCCGGGCGCGGCGGGCATCGCCACCCTGGAACTGATCAAAGCGATGGGCGTGCGCTCGGAAAACTGCATCGCGGTGGACAAAGTCGGCGTGCTGCATAAGGACCGCACCGATCTCAATCAATGGCAATCGGCCCATGCCGTGATCACCGACAAGCGCACTTTGGCCGAAGCGGTTGTTGGCGCGGATGTATTGATCGGCGTGTCCGCCAAGGGCGCGTTCACCCAGGACCTGGTCAAGAGCATGGCCAAGGCGCCGATCATCTTCGCGATGGCCAATCCCGATCCCGAAATCACCCCGGAAGATGTGAAAGCCGTGCGGCCCGACGCCATCGTCGCCACCGGCCGCAGCGACTATCCCAACCAGGTCAACAATGTGCTGGGCTTTCCCTATATCTTCCGCGGCGCCTTGGATGTGCGCGCCCGCACCATCAACGAAGCGATGAAGGTCGCCGCCGCCGAGGCGCTGGCGGCATTGGCGCGCGAGGACGTGCCCGACGAAGTCGCCGCCGCTTATCGCGGATCGCGGCCTGTCTATGGTCCCGACTACATCATTCCGGTGCCGTTCGATCCGCGTCTGATCAGCCATGTCAGCCGGGCGGTTGCGGAAGCGGCAATGAAGACGGGTGTCGCCCGGCGCATGATCGCGGACCTCGATCATTATTCCTATCAATTGTCGGCACGGCTCGATCCTTCCGCCACCCTGCTCCAGACCATCACGGCGGCGGTGCGCGCCAAGCCCAAGCGGGTGGTGTTCGCGGAAGGCGAAGACGAAGCGGTTATCCGCGCCGCTTTCGCCTTCCAGAATTCCGGCCTGGGCAAGTCCGTGCTGGTGGGGCGCGCCGATGTGGTGCGGAAGGGCTTTGCGCATATCGGTCTGGATCCGAATGCGCTGGAAATTCGCGTGCCGCGATCCTCGCAGGAAGCCACACCCTATATCGAGCGGCTCTACAAGCGCATCCAGCGGCGCGGCGCATTGCACCGTGACGCCGTGCGCATGGTGCTCAACGACCGCAACATCTATGCCGCTTCGATGCTGGCGGCGGGCGATGCCGACGCCATGGTGACAGGTGTGACCCGCAACTATGCCGCCGCGCTGGCCGATGTGCGCACCGTGATCGACGATTCCCACGGCACGCGACCGATCGGCATGCAGGTGGTGTTCGCCAAAGGCCGTATCGTGCTGGTGGCGGATACCTCCATCACCGAATTGCCCAATTCCGAACAACTGGCCGACATCGCCATCCGCGCAGCGGCGACCGCGCGCAAGCTGGGGCTGACCCCCCGCGTGGCCATGCTGGCCTCTTCGACCTTCGGTTTCCCGCGTTCGGAGCGCAGCGAGCGCATCGTCGAGGCGGTGCATATTCTGGACACGCGCGGCGTCGATTTCGAATATGACGGCGAGTTCGCGCCCGATGTGGCGCTGGACCGGGCCAAACTCGATCTCTATCCCTTCGCCCGCCTCACCGACACGGCCAATGTCCTGATCATGCCGGCGATGCATTCCGCGCAGATTTCGACCAAGCTGCTGCAGCAGCTTGGCGGCGTGAATGTGATGGGGCCCTTGCTGGTAGGCCTGGAGAGGTCGGTGCAGATCACGCCCCTTGGCGCCAAAATGAGCGAAATCTACAATTCCGCCATCGTGGCGGCTTATGACATCAATGATTGAACTTCAATGATCGATGCGGCAAAAACCAAGGCCTTCATGGAAGGCATCTGGGACGGCGAGATCATTCCCGCCCTTACCGATTACATCCGCATTCCCAACAAGAGCCCGGCTTTCGATCCCGATTGGGAAAAGCATGGCCATATGGACAAAGTGGTGGAGATGTTCACCACCTGGGCGCGCGAGAAATTGAAACAACTTCCCGGCTCCAATCTCGAAGTCGTCAAGCTGCCGGGCCGCACCCCGCTTATTTTTGTCGAGGTGCCTGGAAAATCTGACGGCACCATCCTGATGTACGGCCATCTCGACAAGCAGCCGGAAATGACCGGATGGACCGAAGGCACAGGTCCGTGGACGCCGGTGTTGAGGGACGGCGAGCTTTATGGACGCGGCGGCGCTGACGACGGCTACGCCATGTTCGCCGCGATCAGCGCGCTTCTGGCCCTGAAAGAGCAAAATCTCTCGCATGCCCGCGCCGTGATCGTGATCGAAGCCTGCGAGGAATCCGGTTCTCCCGATCTTCCCTTTTACATCGATCATCTGGCGGACCGAATCGGCACGCCCGATCTGGTGGTCTGCCTGGATTCCGGCTGCGGCAATTACGACCAGCTTTGGCTGACCACATCCTTGCGCGGCATGGTGATCGGCAATTTGACTGTGAAGGTGCTGACCGAAGGCGTGCATTCCGGCGATGCCAGCGGCGTGGTGGCGTCGTCTTTCCGCGTGGCGCGGCAACTCCTGTCACGGGTGGAAGATGAAAAATCCGGCCAGATGCGGCTGGACAACCTCTTTGTGCAGATTCCGCCGGACCGCAGCCAGCAAGCGAAAGACGCCGCCGCCATCCTGGGCGATGAGGTCTACACCAAACTGCCCTTCGCGCCCGGCGTGACGCCAATGGCGAATGACAATGCCGAATTGATCCTGAACCGCACCTGGCGGCCGCAACTGGCGATCACGGCGGTGGACGGTTATCCGTCGCCGGAGAATGGCGGCAATGTCTTGTTGCCGTACACGACGTTGAAATTGTCGCTGCGCTTGCCGCCCACCTGTGAAGCAGGACCGGCACGACTGGCCGTGAAAAAAGCGCTGGAAGAGAATCCGCCCTACGGTGCGGTGGTGACCTTCGATGCCCCGCAAATGGATGGCGGCTGGAACGCGCCCGCGCTGGCGCCCTGGCTTGCCAAAGCATTGGACAAAGCCAGCAACGCCGCGTTCGGAAGGCCGCCGGCCTTCATGGGCGAAGGCGGCTCCATTCCCTTCATGGCGATGCTGGGCAAGAAATTTCCCGAGACTCAGTTCGTGGTGACGGGCGTTCTGGGGCCGCATTCCAACGCCCATGGGCCCAACGAATTCCTGCACATTCCCACGGCCAAGAAAGTGGCGGCGTCGATTGCGTCAATTCTTGCCGATCACGCGCTGCAATCGCGATGAGTTTTCTGGACTCCTCGGACGACCTAAAACGTGCTGAGCGGCGGCCGCTGCTTTTCTTCATCCTGGCGACCCTGATCGTGGGCGCGGCCGGCAGCGTCTTCACCGAGCCCAATATTGCCACCTGGTATGCCGGTCTGGTGCATCCGTCTTTCGCGCCGCCGAACTGGCTGTTCGCGCCGGTCTGGACCACGCTGTATGTCGTCATGGCGGTCGCGGCCTGGCGCGTGTGGCGCATCGCCGGGACGAAGAGTCCCGAGATGGCCGCTTACGTCCTGCAACTCATTTTCAATTTTGCCTGGAGCGCGATCTTCTTCGCCGCCCATCAGATCGGCCTTGCCCTTGTCGAGATTGGTCTGTTGCTGGCCCTGATCCTGGCCACCACCATCCTGTTCTGGCGGCGCGACCGGCTTGCCGGATTGCTGTTCCTGCCCTATCTGGCCTGGACGGTTTTTGCAGCTTTCCTGAATCATGCCTTTTGGTCCCTTAACCCCTGAAAAACCAGCATCTGGCAAGTTGCCGCCTTGGCAACTTCCGCTACCCTCCCTATATACCCCCTGAGGTCGGCATGGGTTTGCTCATCCGCCTGTTTTTGTCAAAGAATTCAATGGGATGGACCGGAGGACGCCGTCAGGGTCAGGACTCCATGCCCGTTTGAGAGGAATAGAAATGGCTAAAGTAATCGGTATCGATCTGGGTACCACCAATTCCTGCGTCTCCGTGATGGAAGGTGCAGCCCCCAAGGTCATCGAGAACGCCGAGGGCGCTCGCACCACCCCGTCGATCGTCGCTTTCGCCCCGGATGGCGAACGGCTGATCGGCCAGCCTGCCAAGCGCCAGGGCGTCACCAATCCCGAATTCACCTTCTTCGCGATCAAGCGCCTGATCGGCCGCCGTTTCGACGATCCGATGACCCAGAAGGACATCGGCATGGTGCCCTACAAGATCGTCAAGGCCGACAATGGCGATGCCTGGGTTTCGGGCCGCGACAAGAAATATTCTCCGTCGGAAATTTCCGCCTTCATCCTCACCAAGATGAAGGAAACCGCCGAAGCCCATCTCGGCGAGAAGGTGACGCAGGCCGTCATCACTGTTCCGGCCTATTTCAACGACGCCCAGCGTCAGGCCACCAAGGACGCGGGCAATATCGCGGGCCTGGAAGTTCTGCGCATCATCAACGAGCCCACCGCAGCGGCGCTGGCGTACGGCCTGGACAAGAAACAGTCCGGCACCATCGCGGTCTATGACCTTGGCGGCGGCACCTTCGACGTCTCCGTGCTGGAAATCGGCGACGGCGTCTTCGAGGTGAAGTCCACCAACGGCGACACCTTCCTGGGCGGCGAAGATTTCGACACCCGCGTCGTCAATTTCCTGGCCGACGAATTCAAGAAGGAAAACGGCATCGACCTGCGTTCGGACCGTCTTGCGCTTCAACGCCTGAAGGACGCCGCCGAAAAAGCCAAGATCGAATTGTCGAGCGCCCAGCAGACCGAAGTGAACCTGCCCTTCATCACGGCGGATGCTTCGGGTCCCAAGCATCTCACCATCAAGATCACCCGCGCCAAGCTGGAAAGCCTGGTGGACGACCTGATCCAGAAGACCATCGGCCCCGTGAAGCAGGCGCTCAAGGATGCCGGCGTCACCGCGCAGCAGATCGACGAAGTCATCCTGGTCGGCGGCATGACCCGCATGCCCAAGGTGCAGGAAGCGGTCAAGGCGCTGTTCGGCAAGGAGCCGCACAAGGGCGTCAATCCGGATGAAGTGGTCGCCATGGGCGCCGCGATCCAGGGCGGCGTGCTGAAGGGCGAAGTCAAGGACGTGCTGCTGCTCGACGTCACCCCGCTGTCGCTGGGCATTGAGACTTTGGGCGGCGTCTTTACCCGCCTGATCGACCGCAACACCACCATCCCGACGAAGAAGTCGCAGATCTTCTCGACCGCGGACGACAACCAGACCGCCGTTACCATCAATGTGTTCCAGGGCGAACGCGAAATGGCGGCCGACAACAAGTCGCTGGGACGCTTCGACCTGCAGGGCATTCCGCCCGCCCCGCGCGGCGTGCCGCAAATCGAGGTCACGTTCGACATCGATGCCAACGGCATTGTCAGCGTCACCGCCAAGGACAAGGCCACCAGCAAGGAGCAGCAGATCCGCATCCAGGCCAGTGGCGGTCTGTCGGATGCCGACATCCAGAAGATGGTCAAGGACGCCGAAGCGCATGCCGCGGAAGACAAGAAGCGCCGCGAGATGATCGAGGCCCGCAACCAGGGCGACGCGCTGGTGCATTCGACCGAAAAGGCCATGGCCGAGCATGGCGACAAGGTCGATGCCAGCCAGAAGCAGGCCATCGAAGCCGCCATCGCCGCGCTCAAGGAAGCGATCAAGGGCGACGACGCCGAAGACATGAAGGCCAAGACCAACACCCTGGCCCAGGCGTCGATGAAATTGGGCGAAGCCATGTACAAGGCCAGCCAGGCGGAAGCCGGCGGCGCCGCACCGGAAGGCGGCGAAGGCCCGAAGCCCGACGACAATGTCGTGGACGCGGACTTCGAGGAAGTGGAAGACGACAAAAAGGGCGCGGCCTAACGAATAAGGCCCCTGTGCATGAACTGCACAGGGGCTTACTTTTCATTCAGGGGCGTGGAGTAGAGTTCCGGGGCTATGAGCAAGCGCTGTTATTACGAGACCCTTGGATGCCCGAAGGGCGCCCCGATCGAGGCCCTCAAATCCTCTTATCGCAAGCTGGCGATGAAATTCCATCCGGACAAGAATCCGGGGGATGCGACGGCGGAAGTCAATTTCAAGGAAATCACCGAAGCCTATGACGTCCTCAAGGACGATCAGAAGCGCGCCGCCTATGACCGGTTCGGGCATGCCGCCTTCGAAGCCGGCATGGGACGCGCAGGCGCGGCCGGGTTCGATTTCGCGGGCTCCTTCTCCGACGTGTTCGAGGATTTCTTCGGCGACCTGATGGGCGGGCGGCGGGCTAAGCGCGGCAATCGCGGTCAGGACCTGCGCTACAATCTGGAAATCACCCTGGAGGAAGCCTTTCGCGGCCGCAGCGCCGAGATCAAGGTGCCGACTCTGGTGACGTGCGAAGCCTGTACCGGCTCGGGCGCGGAAGCGGGACACAATGCCGAGACCTGCCCCGCCTGCGCCGGCCACGGCAAGGTGCGCGCCACCCAGGGCTTCTTCACCATCGAGCGCAGCTGCGCCCAGTGCCGGGGCACCGGCAAGATCATTCGCCATCCCTGCAAGACCTGCCGCGGCGCAGGAACGGTGCAAAAGGAACGCACCCTGACAGTGGATGTGCCGCCCGGCGTCGAGGAAGGCACCCGCATCCGGCTCTCGGGAGAAGGCGCGGCGGGGCAGAATGGCGGCCCCAATGGCGATCTCTATATTTTCCTCTCGGTAGCCGAACACCCGATCTTCCAGCGCGACGGCCACAATCTGCACTGCCGCGCCCCGGTCTCCTTCGTCACAGCGGCCCTGGGCGGCTCTATCGAAGTGCCGACTCTGGACGGTGGCCGCGCCAAGGTGGCGATCCCCGAAGGGACGCAGCCGGGGCGGCAATTCCGCATCAAGGCCAAGGGCATGCCGGTCCTGCGCAGCGCCCAGCGCGGCGATCTTTACATCGAGGTCGCGGTCGAAACGCCCGTCAAACTGTGCAAGCGGCAGAAGGAATTGCTGCGGGAATTCGAAAACGAAAGCAAAGCCGGCTGCCAGCCCGAGGCGGAAGGGTTCCTGGCCCGGCTGAAAGAGTTTTGGAACGGCGGCGAGACCGCTTAAGCTGTCCGGGCTTTAGCCTGGAGCGGTTCCAGGAAAAGTGTGCAGCGGTTTTCCGTCCGGAACCGCGACCAGACGAGCGAGCCCCCGTGACCGCCCGAACCGACACCTTTACCGACAATCTCCGTTTCCTGCGCGCCCTGATCGCGCGGCCGAAGAATATCGGGGCCGTGGCGCCTTCCAGCCGGGGGCTGGCCCGCGCCATTGCACGGCAGATCGATCCGGCACTTTCCGGTCCGGTGCTGGAATTGGGTCCGGGTACCGGCGTGATTACCGCGGCGATTCTCGAACGCGGCTTCGCCCCCGAGCGGCTGACGGTGATCGAATATGATGCCGATTTTGCTGTGGCCATCGCGGCCCGCTTTCACGGCGTGCATGTAATTCAAGGCGATGCCTTCGACCTCGGCCACACCTTGGGCCCGCGCCATACCGAACCGTTTGCCGGCATCGTTTCGGGCATTCCGCTGCTGAATTTTCCCATGCCGCGCCGCCAGGCTTACATGGAGATGCTGACCCAGCGCCTGGCGCAGGGCGCCCCGCTGGTCCAGTTTTCCTACGGCATGCATGCGCCCGTAGTGCCGCCACCGGGCTTCAGCGTCGTCTGCGCCGCCCTGGTCTGGGCCAACCTGCCGCCCGCGCGGGTGTGGGTTTACCGAAGAATCTAATTTCCCCCATCTGTGCGGCACGCGGGCAAGCCCGCTACCGCACATCTTCCCCCGCCAAAAGCTTCGCTTTGCGGGGGAAGAAAGCCTGTGTGTGGTTCGCTTCCCTATTCAGCCGCTTCGGCCAGAACCGGCGCGGCTTCCAGAACATCGCGGCCGACATGAGCCTCGAATTTCTTGAAATTACGCTGGAACATCCGAACCAGCTTCTGCGCCTGCGCGTCATAGGCCGTCTTGTCGGCCCAGGTGTCGCGCGGGTTGAGGATCCTGGTATCCACGCCGGGCACCGCCACGGGCACCCGGAATTTGAAATGCGGATCGACCCGCATCTCGACCGTGGCCAGGCTGCCATCCAATGCCGCGTTCAAGAGCGCGCGGGTGGCCTTGATCGGCATGCGGGTGCCGGTGCCGAAAGCGCCGCCGGTCCAGCCGGTGTTGACCAGCCAGCAATCGGCACCCTGGGACGCGATCAGATCGCGCAGCAGATTGCCGTATTCCGTCGGATGCCGGGGCATGAAGGGCGCGCCGAAACAGGTGGAGAAAGTGGGCTGCGGCTCCTTGCCCAGGCCCTTTTCAGTGCCCGCCACTTTGGCGGTGAAGCCCGAAAGGAAGTGATACATCGCCTGGCTGGGCGTCAACCGCGAGATGGGGGGCAGCACCCCAAAGGCATCCGCCGTCAGCATGATCACATTCTTGGGATGACTGGCGCGGCCGGTTTCGCTGGCATTGGGAATGAAATCGATCGGATAGGCGGCGCGGGTGTTCTCCGCATATTTGCTGTCGTTCAAATCCAGCTCGCGAGTATCCGGATCCATCACCACATTTTCCAGCACCGTGCCGAAACGCTCGGTGGTGGAGAAGATTTCCGGCTCGGCCTCGCGCGAGAGCTTGATGACTTTCGCATAGCAGCCGCCTTCGAAATTGAAGACGCCATGTTCGCCCCAGCCATGTTCGTCATCGCCCACTAGGGTGCGCGAGGCATCGGCGGACAAGGTGGTCTTGCCGGTGCCGGAGAGCCCAAAGAAGATCGCGGATTTCCCATCCTTGCCGACATTGGCGGAGCAATGCATCGGCATGACCCGCCTGGGCGGCAGAATATAATTCAGGATGGTGAAGACCGACTTCTTCATCTCACCCGCATAAGAGGTGCCGCCAATCAGAATCAGCTTTTTGGTGAAATTGACCGCGATGACCGTCTGGCTGGCGCAGCCATGCCTGACGGGATCGGCGTTGAAGCTTGGCAGGTCGATAATGGTGAATTCCGGATCGAAGTCCTTGAGGTCTTCGGCCGTGGGGCGGATCAGAAGTTGATGCACGAACAGCGAGTGCCAGGCAAGTTCGGTGACGATGCGCACCTTGATGCGATAGGTTTGATCCGCGCCGCCGAACAAGTCCTTGGCGAATAATTCTTTGCCCGCGGCAAAGGCCATCATGTCGGCGTAAAGCACGTCGAAATGCGCCGGGCTCATCGCCTTGTTATTGTCCCACCAGACATGGGGTTCGGTATTGGCGTCCTTGACGACGAATTTGTCGGTGGCGGAGCGGCCGGTGTGATGGCCGGTCAGGACCACCAGCGGGCCATCCTTGGCGACATGGCCTTCGCCCCGGCGTATCGCCTCTTCGTAAAGTGCGGGCGCAGTCAGATTCCAGTTCACATATTTGAGATCGCGGAAGCCATGGGCTTCAAGGCCAAAGGCAGACATTATTCCTCACTGAATTACCTGGCAGTGACCCCCGGCATTCCGGTCGGCCCCGATTACCCCGCAAATTCAAGCCTAGTCGCACAACCGACGCGCCACAATCCAGGACCCGAGAACTGGTAAAGTTACAATATAATCAATAGCTTATGGCCGTAAAAGCGCGGGGCGAGTCGCCAATTTTCCACCGCTCGACCGACGGGGAATGGACCACCTGCGGGGCTGGTCCCCGGCCCGGTCAGGCATTACATCAAAATCATGGCCCTGAACGACGAAGAACTGGAGCGCTATGCCCGCCACATTGTGCTGCGGGAAGTGGGGGGCGTCGGCCAGGCGAAAATCCGCAAAAGTCGCGTGCTGATCGTGGGCGCGGGCGGGCTTGGCAGTCCGTGCGCGCTTTATCTGGCGGCGGCGGGTGTGGGACATCTGGGTCTTGTCGATGACGATGTGGTGAGCCTTTCCAATCTGCAGCGCCAGATTCTGTTCACCACCGCCGATGTCGGCGCGCCCAAGGTTCAGGCCGCCGCCGCGCATCTGGGTGCGCTCAATCCCGGCGTCATGGTGGCGGCGCATCCCGTGCGGCTGACGGCAGAGAATGTGCAGGCGTTGATCGCGGATTACGACATCATCGCCGACGGTTCGGATAATTTCGAGACCCGCTTTCTGCTCAACGACGCCTGCTATTTTGCGAAGAAGATTCTGGTCTCTGCGGCGGTGACGGAATTCGACGGCCAGCTCGCGACCTTCAAGGCCTGGGATCAAAGCGGCGCCTATCCCTGTTACCGCTGCCTGTTTCCCGCCCCTCCGCCGGCAGGCACCGCGCCAAGCTGTTCGGAGACGGGTGTGCTGGGCGCCGCGGCGGGGGTCATGGGATCGCTGCAGGCGTTGGAAATCCTCAAGCAGATCACCGGCATCGGGGAAAGCCTGGCCGGTAAAATTTTGATTACCGACACCCTGGCGGCGCGTTTCCGGACGGTCTCGCTCAGCCCCGACCCCGCCTGCCCGCTCTGCGGCGAACACCCCAAGATCACCGGCGCCTGACGGGCTTAACCCCGTTTCAACGATGCCCCTTGCAAAGTCGGTCCGCACATCGGCCAGAAAAATGTGCGTGGGGGAAAATGACGCGTCAAGTTCATTTCGAAGTCTTTCGCCGGGCCGGCGCCCGGGGCGGCTGGACTTTGCATGAGGTCGTGAGTGAGCGCGACCGCGCGCTGGCCATGGCGCAGGAAATGATGGCGGGAGAAAAGGCCACCGGCGTCAAAGTGGTCAAGGAAACCTATGACGATGAAAGCGGCGATTATCTGTCGCTGAAGATCTTCGAGGACGGCCACAACAAGATGAAGACGGCCCCGGCGCAGGAAGACGCGCCGCCGTCACTGCCCTGCTTCAAGCCCGACGATCTTTATACCTATCATGCGCGCCAGACCATGATGCGCCTGCTTGGCGACTTTCTTGGCCGCAACAAGATCACCATCACCGAGCTCATTCATCGCGCCGACATGCTGGACAAGCTGGAGGCGACCGGCACCTTGTATCAGCACGCCGTGCAAAAGATCGCGGTGGCGCAGGCCGCCTCCGGCACCACCCCGGTGCAGAAGATCGTCAAGAACCTGAACGAGCTCATTACCCAGGCAACCCAACGCGTCTATCGCTACCAGCGCAAAGGACTGTTTCCCAATCCCCGCGCCGACCAGTTTGCCGAGCTGGCGACCGAGCTCGCGGGCCAGGGCGACGCCGCCTATCTGTTCAATGGCGCCCTGGCGCGTTACCTCAAGGACACCCAGGGCTGGAATGAAAAGGTTCTCGCCTTGCTGGAGATCCTGCCGCTGGCGCCGGCGGAGAAAGAGCCCCGCGCTCTGGTCCTCTCTTCCATCGATGCGATCCTTGCCGAGGCCCTCAGCGCCTCCACCGCACTGCATGAATTGATCGGGCAGGCGGAAAATCTCGCCGAAGCCTTGACCCGCCTGGTCGAATTGTTTCTGGGCAAGTCGCAGGCGGACTCCAGCCATGGCGGCCTGACGGCACTGGCGGCGCGGTTCGCCGCCGACGAATTGCCGGAAGCGCGCACCGCGATCGCCAACCGCATCGTCGCCGAATTCAAAAGCGCCAAGCGGCTTCGGCCCGACTCGCTGGTCGAGGAATTGACGGCCTTGCGCCGCCTGGCCAATCGCGTGGTGTACGGCGTCGGAAAATTCCTCAGCCATGAAGACCTGATTGCCGCCTTCACCTTGCGCTCCAAGCGCCTGGTCACGCAGGAAACGCTGAGCAGTTATATCCATGACTGCGCCCCGGACGAGAAGATCGAGCGGCTTCTGTTCGTGGAAGAGAATATCATCGGCATCGAGAACAAGCGGCAGCTGGCCAGCTTCATAACGCCGGTACTGAATTCCGCGAGTTTCGAGAGCTTCTTTCAGAATCCCAAAATTCCCTTGCTGCAGCGGCTGCAGCGGTTGACACAACTGCAGGGCCGGGTGCGGCGCGCCAGCTTTGTCGACGTGCAGCAGGAGGAAATCGCCAGCAGGATGGATCGGCTGGCCTGCGACGTGGCGGGCCGCGCCAAGCTGTTCGAGAATCTGGAGGCCAAAAATCAAAGCCCAGTCGAGAAAGCTGCCACGTTGCTCAAACTGACCGTGGGTGGATTCTTTACGGAGGGCGCGCTGTCGGGACGGGCGCGCGACGTCATTCTTTCCTGCCTGGCGACACCGGGGTTCCTGACCGGCTATTTCGCCAACCAGGCAGGCACGGATACCGAAGCGGCCATGGCTGGATTGATGGCGGATCTCGACAAGGCGGGCATTACCGCCGAAACCGGCCTCAAATCGATCGCGGCCTAAAGTTTCAGTTCCCAGGTCTGGCCGACCAGATCCTTGCCGAAACTGTGATGCTTCTCTTCCTCGATCAGGACGAATCCGGCGGACTGATAGATACGCCGCGCCGACACCAGCACGTCATTGGTCCATAGCTGCAAGGTCTTGTAGCCGGCGCCGCGCGCAAAGTTGATGCAGGTATCGACCAGCATGCGGCCGAGGCCCTGGCCGCGCGCGAACGGTTCGACATGCAGCATGCGCAAGCGCGCCAGCTCGTCATTTTCACGCACGACGAAAACCGCGCCGGCGGGCACGCCATTGAGTTCGGCGATCCAGCATTGCTCGCCGGGACCGGTGCGGAATTTTCCCACGATTCCCGACACCAGGATTTCATAGGAAGAGTCCCAGCCATACTCCTGGGCATAAAGAAGGGTTTGGCGATGTATGACCCAGCCTAGATCGCCGGGCCTTGGCGGGCGCAGCACGATCGCTGGCGTGCCATTAGCTTCCGGTTCCAGCAGGCGCATCAGCGCTTGCATGTGCTGGACGATTTCCTGCTGCTCCGTCTCGCCATGCACATCCAGCATCGCCAAGGTCGCGGTCTGGGCCCGCTCATCCAGCCGCGCGAAGGCCGTGCGGCCCTCGGCAGTGAGGTAGAGCAGGCGGACGCGCCCATCCCCGGGAGCCAGCCGTTTGGCGATGAGGTTCTGTTGCTCCAGGCCGGTCAGGATGCGGCTGAGATAGCCCTGATCCAGTCCCGTCATCTGGCGCAGGGCCGCCGCCGTCACCGGCTCACTATGAGCGATTTCATAGAGCACCCGCGCCTGGGCCAGCGAAAAAGGCGTATCGAGCAGGTCTTCGGCCAGAACGCCGATCTGCCGCGTGTAAAACCGGCTGAAACGACGGATTTCACGGGCGCGAAGATCGGTTTCCGGCATAGTTGATAAAGTCATATAGATACATGACTTTGTCAACTATATCCGATGGCCTCCCGCTTCAGCAGGCCTTCCACAACCAGCAAAACAACCCCTGCCGAAATCGCGATGTCTGGAAAATTGCAGACGAACAGCGGCATCCGGCCCAGATGCAGGAAAAGATAATCGAACACCGAGAGGTGCAAACTTCGGTCGACAAGATTGCCCAGCGCACCCCCGACGATCAGGCCATAGCCTGTGGCCGTCAGACCATTGGCCGCGCGCCAGGCCAGAATTCCGACACCCACCGCAACCACGGCCAAGCCGGCAATCAGGACATATTGGCCGGTATCGCTGCTCTGCCAGAGCAGGCTGAAGGAGACCCCGCGATTCCAGACCTGGACATAGTCGAGCAGCCCGGGAATGAGAACCGCGCGGCCTTTGACCGTCATCAGCAGATTTTCGGCAAGCAGACCGATGAAAAGAGCGAAGCCGGCGGAAGCCGCCGCCATCGCGCGGATGCGCGTCAATGCGCGGCGTCCCAATTGTCGGCGGCGCGCGCCTCGACCACCAGAGGCACGGTAATTTCGACGGCGGGAAGCGCGGCCTTTTCCATGATCGATATCGCCAGCTTGCGGGTCGCCTCGACCTCCTTGTCCGGCGCTTCGAAGATCAGTTCGTCATGCACCTGCAGCAACATCCTGGCCGACAGCTTATTGTCCGCCAGCGCGCCGGGCAGCCGGACCATTGCGCGGCGGATGATATCGGCGGCCGTGCCCTGGATCGGCGCATTGATGGCAGCGCGCTCGGCCCCGCCGCGAAAGCCCGGAATCTTGGAATTGATCTCGCGGATATGGATGCGCCGTCCGAACAGGGTTTCGACAAAACCATGGGTGCGCGCGAATTGCTTGGTGTCTTCCATATAGACGCGGATGCCGGGGAAGCGGGCGAAGTATTTCTTGATGTAATCGCTGGCTTCGCTCTGGGCGATGCCGAGCTGGTTGGCCAGACCGAATCCGGAAATGCCATAGACGATGCCGAAATTGATTGCCTTGGCACGGCGACGCACTTCGGGCGGCATGTCTTTCACGGGCACACCGAAGATTTCCGACGCCGTCATGGCGTGAATATCGAGATTGTCGGCAAAAGCCTTCTTCAGCTGCGGAATGTCGGCGATGTGCGCCAGCAGCCGCAGTTCGATCTGGCTGTAGTCCGCGCTGATCAGTTTGGTGCCCTTGGCGGCGATGAAGGCCTGACGGATGCGGCGGCCCTCCTCGGTGCGTATGGGGATGTTCTGCAGATTGGGATCGGTGGAGGCAAGGCGGCCCGTCGAAGTCGAGGCCATCGCATAGGAGGTGTGCACGCGGCCGGTCTTGGGATTGATATAGCCGGGCAGCGCGTCGGTATAGGTGCCGCGCAATTTGGCCAAGCCGCGCCAGTCCAGCACTTTCTTGGCGATCTCATGGCCCTGGGCCGCAACCTCTTCAAGAGCGTCGACGTCGGTGGACCAGGCGCCGGTCTTGGTCTTGCGGCCACCTTCCAGGCCCATCTTGCCGAACAGAATGTCGCCCAACTGCTTGGGCGAGCCGATATTGAAATTCTCGCCCGCCAGCTTGTGGATTTCGATTTCCAGCCCGCCCTGCTTCTTGCCGAAATCGTTGGAAAGGCGGCGCAGCATCTCTGGATCGATGGTGATGCCTGCCCGCTCCATATCGGCCAGGACCATGACCAACGGCCGCTCCAGAGTTTCATAGACGCCGCGCTTGCCCATTTCGCCCAATTTGGGCTTGAGCAGCATGTGCAGGCGCAAGGTCACGTCGGCGTCCTCGGCGGAATATTTGGTCGCCTCCGCCACCGGCACGCAGTCGAACGTCATCTTGTCCTTGCCCTTGCCGGCGACTTCGCTGAAGGCAATGGGCGTGTGGGCCAGATGCAGCTGGGACAGTTCGTCCATGCCGTGGCCGTGCAGGCCGCCTTCCAGGACATAGGAAATCAGCATCGTATCGTCGATGGGATGAAGCCGGATGCCGCGCTGGAGAAAGATCAGCCCATCATATTTGAGATTCTGTCCCACTTTCAGAACCGAGGGATCTTCCAGAAGCGGCTTCAGCCGGGCGATGACGTCCGGCTCGGCCATCTGCAGAATTTTTTCATTGCCGTCGAGCTGCAGGCCATCGCCTTTGCGGTGGCCGCAGGGGATGTAACAGGCCTCCCCCGGCGCCACCGCCAGCGACACGCCGCACAGAGCCGCTTGCATGGGATCGAGCGAGGTGGTTTCAGTATCGACGCAGACAATGCCCGTCTCGCGCGCCCGGGCCACCCAGGCGTCGAGATCCTTTGCCGCTGTTACCGTGACATAGGCGTCGTGCTTGATCGGAGCGCGGATCGCAGCGTCTTCCGCCGGAGCGGGCGGCGATTCTTCCCGCGGCAATTCCACCTTCAGATGCGGCGGATTGGCGAGCGAAGGATCGGAAGCAATGGCGTCCACATCGGTCAGCTCGAAATGCGTGGCCACCCTCTTGGTGATGCTGCTGAACTCCATCGCCTTGAGGAAAGCGATCAATTCCTTGGCGTCCGGCTCATGCACCGCAAATTCGCCCAGTTGTTCCTTGATCGGGACTTTCTGGTCGAGTGTCACCAGCCTGAGGGAAATGCGGGCATTTTCCGCATTCTCGATCAGGGTTTCGCGCCGCTTGTTCTGCTTGATCTCGCCGGCACGCTTCAGCAGATTTTCGATGTCGCCATATTGCCCGATCAGTTCGGCTGCGGTCTTGATGCCGATGCCGCGCACCCCGGGCACATTGTCGGTCGAGTCACCGGCCAGGGCCTGGACCTGGACCACCTTGTCCGGCGTGACACCGAATTTCTCGAGCACTTCGGCGGAGGCGATGCGCTTGTTTTTCATGGTGTCGTAGAGTTCGACCTTGCCATCCACCACCAACTGCATCAGGTCCTTGTCGGACGAAACGATGGTGCAGCGCGCGCCCGCTTCGCGCGCCAGGCGGGCATAGGTGGCGATCAAATCGTCCGCCTCATAGCCATTCATTTCCACGCAGGAGACGCCGAAGGCGCGAGTGGCGTCGCGCACCAGGGGAAATTGCGGGATCAGGTCTTCCGGCGCGGGAGGGCGGTGCGCCTTGTATTCCTTATAGATCTGATTGCGAAAGGTCTTTTCGCTGGCATCGAAGATCACCGCCAGATGGCTGGGGGCTTCGCCCGCCTTCATGTCGCCCAAGAGCTTCCACAGCATGTTGCAGTAACCCGACACCGCCCCGACAGGCAGGCCGTCGGACTTGCGGGTGAGCGGCGGCAAGGCGTGATAGGCGCGGAACAGGTAGCCCGAACCGTCGATCAGATAGAGATGGTCGCCTTCCTTGAGGCTCAATGATGATGACCTTTGGTACCGTCACGCAGCACAAAGCGACGGTCGCAATAGGGGCATTCCACGAAGGTCTCGTCGCCCATTTCCAAATAGACGCGCGGATGGCCCAGGCCGCCCCCAATCCCGTCGCAGGCGACGCGCGTGGAATCGACTTCAATGATTTCGGGCACTTCGACCGGCATGGCGCTTTTTCTCACTAGGCTTTGGCTTTTGGGCGGAAACGGCCGGATCATAGTCCTTACGATTTGAGCGGCAAGAGGTTAGGTTTGCCGCATGGTGAAGCTCAACAAAATCTACACGAAAACCGGGGACGGGGGCGAAACCGGCCTCAGCGACGGCAGCCGGGTGGCCAAATTCTCGGCACGGATCACAGCGATCGGCGCGGTGGACGAAACCAACAGCGCTGTCGGCATAGCGCGGCTGGACGCCGAAGGTGATGCGGATGCAATGCTGGCCCGGATCCAGAATGACCTGTTCGACATGGGCGCCGACCTCAGCATGCCGGAGGACGATAAGCCTGGAGAACGCCTGCGCATCGCGCCCGTCCAGGTGGACCGGCTGGAGCGGGAGATAGACGCGATGAACGCCCACCTGGAGCCGCTCACCTCATTCGTCCTGCCGGGCGGCACGGCGCTGGCGGCGCATCTGCATCTGGCCCGCGCCATCGCGCGCCGCGCCGAGCGTGCGATTGTGGAACTGGCGGCAAAGGAAGCGGTCAACCCCGCCGCCATCCACTATGCCAACCGGCTTTCGGATCATCTGTTCGTGATGTCCCGCGCCGCCAACAATGAAGGCATGGGCGATGTTCTCTGGATTCCCGGAAAGAACAGATAACTCTGAACCGGCACGTCGATTTTGGGATTTGGCTAGGAGCGCCGCGCGGAGCGTGCGATTAGCACGTGAGCACGCGCGACGACGCCAAAGCCCAAAAGGACGTGCCGATTACTCTGTGCCGTGTTTGCGGCCGAAGATGAAGGCAATGAGAACCCCGATGACGCCGATCAGGCCCCAGCCCGGCATTGCCAGCGCGGAATAGATGGTCTGGGCCAGGAACGGCGCATGATGCTGCGCCCAATCCTTGAAGGCGGCCAATGACCCGGGATTGACGATCGACCAGATCAGGCCCAGCGAACGCACCGTGATATCGCCGCCCTTTTCCAGGGAGGTGAGCGCGTCGGCGCCCAGAAGCACCAGCGCGGTCACGATCATCGCCAGGGCGATCAGCCGCATCAGGACCGTCAAAACGTGGGGCCTCTTCAAGAAATGCGGCGAAACCTAACGCGGAGGGTGCGTCCCACGCAAAGAAAAACGCCCACCAGCGTGCTTTCCTCCATGGTCGCATTTCACGAAAAAGCCGCCCGCGCCTTATCCGGAAATACTCCGGGGCGACGGGCGGCGATTTCAAAACGCTAGACTGCGCGGATTAGGCCTGCGGGGCGTCCGCCTTCGCATCGGCCTGCTTCTTCGACAGATCCTCGCCGGTGGCCTGGTCGACCTGCTTCATCGACAGGCGCACCTTGCCGCGATCGTCGAAGCCCAGGAGCTTGACCTTCACGGCCTGGCCTTCCTTGACCACATCGGACGGCTTGGCGACGCGGCTGGCGGCCAGTTCGCTGACATGGACGAGGCCGTCCTTGGGTCCGAAGAAATTCACGAAAGCGCCGAAATCCATTACCTTGACGATCTTGCCGTCATAGATTTCGCCGATCTCCGGTTCTGCGGTGAGCGAGCGGATCCATTTCAGCGCCGCCTTGATCGACTCGCCATCAGCGGAAGCGATCTTCACGGTGCCGTCGTCCTCGATGTTGATCTTGGCGCCGGTCTTTTCCACGATCTCGCGGATCACCTTGCCGCCGGTGCCGATCACGTCGCGGATCTTGTCGGTGGGGATCTTGATCTGCTCGATGCGCGGGGCATGTTCGCCCAGCTCGGCGCGAGCGCCATGGATCGCCTTGTTCATCTCGCCCAGGATGTGAAGGCGGCCGCCTTTGGCCTGATCGAGCGCTACGCGCATGATCTCCTCGGTGATGCCTGCGATCTTGATGTCCATCTGAAGGCTGGTGACGCCATCTTCGGTGCCCGCGACCTTGAAGTCCATGTCGCCCAGATGATCTTCGTCACCCAGGATGTCCGACAGCACCACATAGCGCGAGCCTTCCAGGATCAGGCCCATGGCGATACCGGCGGTGGGCTTGGAGATGGGAACGCCCGCATCCATCAGCGCCAGCGAGGTGCCGCAAACCGTCGCCATCGACGACGAGCCGTTGGATTCGGTGATCTCCGAGACCACGCGGATGGTGTAGGGGAAGCTGTCCTTCTTGGGCAGCATCGGATGGATCGCCCGCCAGGCGAGCTTGCCATGGCCGATTTCGCGGCGGCCGGGTGCACCCATGCGGCCGGTTTCACCGACGCTGTAGGGAGGAAAATTATAGTGCAGCATGAAGGTCTGCTTGCTGGTGCCTTCCAGGCTGTCGACGAACTGTTCGTCCTCGGCGGTGCCCAGGGTGGCGACGACCAGCGCCTGGGTTTCGCCGCGGGTGAACAGCGCCGAGCCATGGGTGCGGGGCAGAATGCCGACTTCCGCCACGATGGGACGCACGGTGACCAGATCGCGGCCATCGACGCGCTTCTTGGTGTCCAGCACCGCGTTGCGCATCACATCGGCTTCGACGTCATGCATCAGGCCGGAATAGACACTTGCGGCCACCTTGCCTTCGCCTTCGCCGACAAATTCAGCCGCGAATTTCTTCTTCACGGCGCTGAGCGCGTCGCGGCGCTCGAACTTGATCGGCAATTTGAACGCGGCCGTCAGGTCGGCGGAGGCCGCCGCCTTGAGCTTGGCGCGCATCGGGGCATGCATATCGGCCGGCACGGCGCGCGGCTCCTTCGCCGACTTTTCCGCCAGGCGGATGATGGCATTGATGGCATGCTGCATTTCCTTGTGGCCGAACATCACGGCGCCCAGCATCACGTCTTCGCTGAGTTCGTGGGCTTCGGATTCCACCATCATCACGGCGTCATGGGTGCCGGCGACGACGAGGTCGAGCTTGGAATTGGCCATCTCTTCAAGCGGCGGATTGAGTTTGTATTCGCCGTCGATATAGCCGACGCGGGCCGCCGCGATCGGGCCCATGAAGGGCAAGCCCGAAATGGTAAGGGCGGCGGACACCGCGACCATCGCCACGACATCGGGATCATTTTCCAGATCGTGGGAGAGAACCTGCGCCACCACCAGGGTTTCGTTGCGATAGCCTTCCGCGAAAAGCGGACGGATGGGCCGGTCGATCAGGCGCGATGTCAGGGTTTCGCGCTCGGTCAAGCCGCGCTCGCGCTTGAAATAGCCGCCGGGAATCTTGCCCGCGGCGTAATAGCGCTCTTGGTAATTCACGGTCAGCGGGAAGAAATCCACGCCTTCCTTCGGGTTCGGCGCGCCGACCACGGTGGCCAGCACAACAGTTTCGCCATAGGTGGCGAGCACGGAGCCATCGGCCTGGCGGGCGATCTTGCCCGTCTCAAGGGTCAGCGTGCGGCCGCCCCATTCGAAGCTTTCTTTTTGTACGTTGAACATCGGATTTTCTTTCGTCATTGCCCGCCGCCATATTGCGAACGGGCCCTTCTTTGAGGGCACCGGCACATGCCGGGGCTCCTCGGACTCCCCTATGGAGTCAGCCTTTGCGCAAGCTCATCCTGCGCAAATGCAAAGCAACGGCGCACGCCTTTGCGCACGCCGTTGCCAATTCTGTTGGATGCGAACTCAGCGGCGCAGGCCCAGGCGTGCGATCAGCGCTTCATAGCGCTTGACGTCCTTGGACTTGACATAGTCGAGCAGGCTGCGGCGCTCGGACACCATCTTGATCATGCCGCGGCGGGAATGATTGTCCTTGGCGTGCGTCTTGAAATGCTCGGTCAGGTTTGTGATGCGCTCGGACAGAATCGCGACCTGGACTTCCGGCGAACCGGTGTCGCCGGCCTTGGTTGCGTATTCTGCAATAACTTCTTTTTTGCGTTCAGGGGTAATCATCGGCCATCGGGTCCTTAAAGTTGAAAAACACGGAAGGGACGAAGTTCGCCATCGGCGATTTCGGCCAGTGCCACGGGCGCGTCCGTCTCATCCTTGAGAAAGACGGTCTGCCCCTGGAGCCCGCCCTCATCGGCGAATCCGTCTTTCATGCGGGCGAACAAATTCGCACGGATGAGGATGGGATTGCCGCTGCGGATGCGGACCGTATCGCTGCCTGTTACGGCCAGCGCCGGGATGCCGTCCAGCGCGGTCGAAATGGGCTTCAGATACGCAAAAGCGGCGGGACTATGCATAAAAGGGGTCAGTGTTTCCAGCCCGACCGCGTCTTTTTCCAGAAAGCCGCCAATGCGGGTCCGGCGGAGCTGGGAAACATAGCCCAAAGTCCCCAGGGCCAGGGCCATGTCCCGGACCCAGGACCGGACGTAAGTCCCTTTGCCGCAAAGGATTTCGAACACAGCCTGGTCTTTTCCGGCCTCCACCAGCCGGGCCTCATAGACCTGCACCTGGCGGGGTTCCAAGGTGACGCTTTCCCCCTGCCGGGCGAGGTCATAGGCGCGCTCGCCCGCCACCTTGATGGCGGAATAGGCGGGCGGGGTTTGGGTCAGGGCCCCGGTGAAGCGGGGCAGCATGGCCTCGATCGCGGCCCCGGTCGGACGCACATCGCTGGTGCCGGTGACCTTGCCTTCGGCATCGTCGCTGTCGCGGCTTTCGCCCCAGCTGGCGGTGAAGCGATAGATTTTCGCGGCGTCCTGGACATACGGCACCGTCTTGGTGGCTTCGCCCAGGGCGATGGCCAGGATGCCGGTCGCCAGGGGATCGAGCGTGCCGGCATGACCCGCCTTCTGGGCATTGAAGATGCGGCGGACCTGCGCGACGGCCTGGGTCGAGGTAATGCCGGACGGTTTGTCGAGCACGACCCAGCCGTGAACCGGGTCGCCCTTTTTTTTCTTACCCATTCTGGCCCCCCTCTGTCTCTTTCGCGCAAGCGCTCAGAGACATCTCCCCCCGCCAGCGCTGACGCGCACGGGGTGAGAAAGCCTGAGGTTTCCTATTCATTTTCGGAATCGTCTTCCTCAGAGGCGGTCAGATCGCGCTGGACCAGCGGCGACTTGAGCAAATTTTCGATCTTCTCGGCTTCCGCGAAAGACTGGTCTTCGACAAAGCGCAGATCGGGGGTGAATTTGGTCGAGATCATGTGTCCCATCTCGCCGCGCATGAATCCCTTGTGGCGATTGAGGGCGGCGATGATCGGCGCGGTCTCCCCGCCGCCGAGCGGCACGCAATAGACCGTGGCATTGCGCATGTCGGCGGACGGCTTCACTTGCGTGATGGTCACCGAAACGCCGTCCAGGTCGGGATCGCGAATGTCGGAGCGGCTCAGGATCTGCGCCAGGGCGTGGCGCAGCATTTCGCCGACCCGCAGCTGGCGCTGGGACGGCCCCAGCTCGCGGCGCGCGTGACGGGAAGATGTATGGCTGCCGCCGCGCGGCGTTCGGTTCCTGGACACAAAGACCTCACAGCGCGCGCTGGATGGTTTCGACGTCGAAGCATTCGATGACGTCGCCCTTCTGCATGTCCTGATAGTTGGTGAAAGCCATGCCGCATTCCTGGCCGACCTGAACCTCGCGCACTTCATCCTTGAAGCGCTTGAGGGTCGAAAGCTCGCCTTCATGGATCACGACATTATCGCGGATCAGGCGCACCTTCGAACCGCGGCGCACCATGCCCTCGGTGACCTTGCAGCCGGCAACCTTGCCGACCTTGCTGATGGTGAAGACTTCCAGGATTTCCGCGTTGCCGAGGAATTTCTCGCGGGTCTCCGGCGTCAGCATGCCCGACAGCGCGGCTTTGATGTCGTCAACCACATTGTAGATGATGCTGTAGTACCGGATATCGACGCCGTCGCGTTTGGCGCGGTCGCGGGCCTGGTTGTTGGCGCGCACATTGAAGCCGATCACGCCCGCGCCGCTGGCATGCGCCAGGATCACGTCGCTTTCGGTGATGCCGCCGACACCGGCCTGCAGAATCTGCACCGCCACTTCGTTGGTGCCGAGCTTGGCCAATGCACCCTGGATCGCTTCCGCCGAACCTTGGACATCGGCCTTCAGCACCAGCGGCAGCAGCTTCTTTTCGCCGACTTCGCGGGTCTTGAGCAGCTGGTCCAAAGTCTGGCGCGAATTGCTGGCCTGGCGGGACTCGCGGCGCTTGCGGCCGCGATATTCCGCGACTTCGCGCGCCCGCGCTTCGGATTCCACCACCACCATTTCGTCACCGGCTTCGGGCGCCGCCGACAGGCCCAGAACTTCCACCGGCGTGGAGGGACCCGCCGATTTCACGGTCTCGCCGCGATCGTTGAGCAGAAGACGCACCCGGCCCCATTCCGAACCGGCAACGACGATGTCGCCGATCTTCAAGGTGCCGCGCTGCACCAGCACCGTGGCGACGGGGCCGCGGCCCTTGTCGAGCTTGGCTTCGATCACCGCGCCTTCGGCGCTGCGATCCGGATTGGCCTTGAGATCGAGAAGCTCTGCCTGCAGCAGGATGGCATCTTCCAGGCCGCTGAGATTGGTGCCCTTGGTGGCGGAGACTTCCACGACCTGGGTTTCGCCGCCCATGTCTTCGACCTGGACTTCATGCTGCAACAATTCGGTCTTCACGCGGGTGGGATTGGCGTCACCCTTGTCGATCTTGTTGACCGCCACGATCATCGGCACGCCCGCCGCCTTGGCGTGGGCGATGGCTTCGACCGTCTGCGGCATCACGCCGTCATCGGCGGCCACCACCAGGATCACCAGGTCGGTGACCTTGGCGCCGCGCGCGCGCATCTGCGTGAAGGCGGCATGGCCGGGCGTATCGAGGAAGGTGATCTTCTGGCCCGATTTCAAATTCACCTGATAGGCGCCGATATGCTGGGTGATGCCACCGGCTTCGCCCGCCACCACGTCGGTCTTGCGCAAGGCATCCAGCAGCGAGGTCTTGCCGTGATCGACATGGCCCATGACGGTGACCACCGGCGGACGCGACACCAGGGTGCCTTCGGCATCGGCAGCGCCGGTCAAGCCTTCCAGCACGTCGCTTTCGGCGACGCGCTTGACGACATGGCCGTATTCGGCGGCAACCAGTTCGGCGGTGTCGGCATCGATGACGTCATTGGGCGTCGGCGTCATGCCGTTCTTCATCAGGACCTTGATGACGTCCACCACCCGGCGCGCCATGCGGTTGGCAAGCTCGGATACGGTGATGGTTTCGGGAATGGTGATGTCGCGCGGACCGGCGGGACCGGCCGGCGCAGCGTGATGGCCTTTATTGACCCGCTGGAGATGACGGCGATAGGCGGCGACCGAACGGGTGCGCTCGTCATCGTCGGACAGCGCGCGCGTGACGGTCAGCTTGCCGCGGCGGCGCTCGCCCTCGCCGGCCTTTTTGGGCGCGGGGGTTTTCACCGGAATGATCTTATTGCCGACTTTCTTGGTCGAGCCTTCGTCTTCTTCTTCCTGCACCGGGCGGCGGCGCACGGCTTCCGGCGCACCCACCACGGGCTTGGCGGGATCGACGCGGCGGGCGGCTTCGGCTTCGGCATGGCGGCGGACTTCGGCCTCGGCGGCCTTGCGCGCATCCTCTTCCGCCTTGCGCTTTTCGGCGGCAAGGCGCTCCGCCTTCATCTTTTCTTCTTCCAGGCCCCGGCGCGCGGCTTCCGCCTCGGCATTGCGGCGGGCTTCGGCGTCGGTCACACGGGCGTCGGCGATCGCCGCGGCGCGGCGGGCTTTTTCTTCGTCCGAAAGCTGGCGCAGGACGACGCCGCGGGCGGGCGCGGCCTTGACGACAGGCTTGGCTTCCTCGGCCGGGGTTGCCGCGGGCTTTTCCGCGCGGGCCGATTTTTCCACGGGTTTGCCCGGCGCGGGCGCCGTACCCAGGGTACGCTTCTTCTCGACCACCACGGCCTTGGTACGGCCATGGCTGAAGCTCTGCTTGACGGTGGAAGTTTCCGTCTTCTTCAACGACAGCGTTTTCGGGCGCTTGGTTTCGTCGGTATCGGTCATGAATCTCTTTCGTTCCCAGCCGGGCTTGCGGTGCGGAAGCCCTGAAGGCGTTCCGCGTCAAAGGTCAGACGTTCCGCCAAACCGCCCGATTGGACGGCGGCATGTATCACATTCTCGCGCCCCAAGGCCAAGCCCAATTCGGCGCTTGTGAGGCATTCCAGCACCAGCGGCTTCATCCCGCGCGCGTGGGCGGCATTGTAGAGTTTCCGCTTGCCGTCGCGGGCACCGTCATGGGCCTCGATCATCAAGGCCGGCGGGCGCGGGCTGTCCAGCGCGCGCAGCACATTGTCGAAGCCCATCACCAGGGCGCCCGAACGCCGCGCGATCCCCAGATCGCCCAGCATGCGGGTCACCAGGGCTTTTTCCGTACGCTCCACCAGGCTGGCATCGGCCATGACATTGGCCTTGGCCGCACGGGCAAAGAGTTTCTTCTCCACCGCCTGCGTGACGGCCTTGCGCGTTGCCGTCACCCACAGGCCCCGGCCCGGCAGTTTCGCCGCCACATCGGGCACCACCTGACCGTCCGGCGCGGCGACGAAACGGATCAGGCGGCTGTCGGGCACGACTTCCCCCGACACGATGCAGCGGCGTTCGCGGCCCATCGTTTCGTCCTCTTCCATGTCGTGCGCCACAGCGGTCATCAGGCCTCGGTCGGCTCCTCGGTTTCGGGTTCTTCCGCCGGCGCTTCTTCGACCGGCTCTTCGATCCAGCCGATCTTGACCCGCGCCTTCATGATGATGGAGTTGGCGTCATCGGAGGACAGATTGAAGCCTTCCAGCGCGCCGGGCACCCGCACGCGCTCCTTCTCCTTGTTGGTCTCGTAATAGCCGAGCAGTTCGTCGGTCGCCGCGCCCGCCAGGTCTTCCAGGGACTTGATGCCGCCTTCGCCCAGGGTCACCGCCATCGCGGGGGTGACGCCTTCGACTTCCAGAACCGCGTCCTCGACGCCCAGCGCCTTGCGCTTGTCGTCCATTTCCTTGTTGCGGGCGTCGATGAATTCGACAGCGCGGCTTTGCAGCTCCTGCGCGGTCTCTTCGTCGAAAGCCTCGATCTGGGCGAGTTCGCCGACATCGACATAAGCAACGTCCTCGATGGTGGCGAAGCCTTCCGACGCCAGGAGCTGCGCCACGGTCTCGTCCACGTCCAGCGATTCCATGAAGAGCTGGGTGCGGGTGGCGAATTCCTTCTGGCGGCGTTCGGATTCCTCCGCCTCGGTGAGGATGTCGATCTGCCAGCCGGTGAGCTGGGAGGCGAGGCGCACATTCTGGCCGCGCCGTCCGATGCCCAGCGAGAGCTGTTCGTCGGGGACCACCACTTCGACACGGTGGGTGTCTTCGTCCAGCACCACCTTGCTTACTTCGGCAGGAGCAAGGGCGTTGACGATGAATGTCGCGGCTTCACCCGACCACGGAATGATGTCGATGCGTTCGCCCTGAAGTTCCTGCACCACCGCCTGCACGCGCACGCCGCGCATGCCGACGCAGGCGCCGACCGGATCGATGCTGGAATCCTTGGATATCACCGCGATCTTGGCGCGGGAGCCGGGATCGCGCGCCACGGCGCGGATTTCGATCACGCCGTCATAAATCTCCGGCACTTCCTGGGCGAACAGGCGCACCATGAATTGCGGATGGCTGCGCGACAGGAAAATCTGCGGTCCGCGGGTCTCGCGGCGCACGTCGTAGATATAGGCGCGGATGCGGTCGCCGGCGCGGAAGGATTCGCGCGGGATCATCTCGTCGCGGCGCACCACGCCTTCGGCCTTGCCCAGATCCACCACCACCGAGCCGAACTCGGAGCGCTTGACCACGCCATGGACGATCTCGCCGATGCGGTCCTTGTATTCGTCATACTGGCGTTCGCGTTCGGCATCGCGCACCTTCTGCACGATCACCTGCTTGGCGTTCTGGGCATTGATGCGGTTGAAATCGACCGGCGGCAAGGTCTCGGCGATGATGTCGCCGATCTGGGCGTCGGGATTGCGGCGGCGCGCATCTTCCAGGCTGATCTCGACCTTGTCGTTGTCCACCAGCTCCACGACATGCAGATAGCGCGAGACATGGGTCTCGCCGGTCTTGGGGTCGATATCGACCTTGATGTCGTTCTCGGTGCCGTAATGCGCCTTGGCGGCGCGCTGCATCGCTTCTTCCATCGCAGTCAGCACCACCGACTTGTCGATCGACTTGTCGCGGGCGACCGCGTCAGCGATCTGCAGAAGTTCGAGCCGGTTGGCGGCAACGGGACTGGCCATTCTAGTCTCCTAAAGTTAGGCGCTTTTGCGCGCCTTCAGATCTTCCTGAATGAGTTTGTCGGTAAGAACGAGCTTGGCTTCATGGATGGAGCGAAAGGGAAACTGGATGCGCTGGTTTTGCGAAGTGATGACGACATCATTGCCGTCCAGGCCTTCGAGATGGCCGCGAAAGCGCTTGCGGTCCCCGGTCGAGGTGGGCAGAGGCGCGGTGAGTTCGATCTTGGCTTCGTGCCCCTTCCAGCGGGTGAAGTCGCTCAGCCGGGTCAGCGGCCGGTCGATCCCAGGCGAGGAAACTTCGATCTCGTAATCGCCTTCGATGGGGTTCTCGGCCTCGATGAAATCCAGCAGCACATGCGAGAGCTGGGTGCAGCCCTGCACGTCCATGCTGCCGTCCGCCCGCTCCGCCATGATCTGCAAGGTCTTGGAGGCGCCGCCCATGATGCGCAGGCGCACAAGCTTAAAGCCCGCCTGCTCGAGGACGGGCTCGAAGACCGGTTCCAGATGGGATGCGGCGACGAAAATAGCGAAACTCCAAACACAAAGTCTTTGGCCCGCGGCGACCTTGCGGCCGCCACACAACAGGTCTTGTTGTTAGGGATAGGCGGCTATTTACGCCTTGAAAGGCCTTGGTTCAAGGCCCGCCCAGATAAAGCCCCGGGAAAAGCACCGGAAAAGCCAATGGCAAACCGCCGTTAATTCTTTTTCGGTGGGGATTTCGGGGGCGCGATCCCGACGCTGACTTCGCCGGGGCCGGTATGAATGTCCGGTTGCGGCGTCAGCGGCGCTTCCTGGGTCTGGAAGGACTTTTCCTGGGCCTGGATGGCGGCATCGTACAAAGGCGGGCCGAACATCAGCCGCCAGGCCAGATAAAGCCCGCCCAAAGAAAACAAAAAGGCGATCCCGATTCCCACGAAATCGCTGAAATGCAGGCCGGTGAAAAAGCTGGGCTCACGGTCTTCCATGGGCCTTTCATACCTTATTGCGACAGGGGAACGACAGAGGAAGCGGGGGTTCCGGTTCGGGAAATCCGCTGAAGGAATGGCGGTGGGCAATTGACGGCGGCGGGAAAACCGAGTGCCTTACCCGCCTTATTGCTGGGAGCCGACCATGACCGACCGCCGCACGCTGCTAAAAGCCTCGCTGCTCGCACCCGCCATGTTTGCCGGACCGGCATCGGCGGCCACCGGGCCCGTGGGGATTCAGATGAAACTGCCTTGCGTGGTTTCCACCTGGCCGTTCGGGGTCGCCGCCAACAAGGCGGCCTGGACGGTTCTGTCCAAGGGCGGACGGGCCCTGGATGCGGTGGAAACCGGCGTCATGGTTCCCGAGGCCGATCTGAAAAATCACACGGTGGGGCGCGGCGGCTATCCCGACCGCGACGGTCATGTGACCTTGGACGCCTCTATCATGGACGAGCATGGCAATTGCGGCTCGGTCGCCGCCATGGAGCATATCGCCCACGCTATCCCGGTGGCGCGCGCGGTGATGGAAAAAACCCCGCATGTGATGCTGGTCGGGGAAGGCGCGACGCAATTTGCCGTCGAGCAGGGCTTCAAGCGCGAAGAATTGCTGACGCCGGAATCGCGCGCGGCCTGGGAGAAATGGCGGAAGACAGCGAAATATCAGCCGGTCTCCAATATCGAAGTGAAGAGCTACGGCCTCGGCACGCCGGGCGGCGCGGGCAATCACGACACCATTGGCATGCTGGCAATCGATGCGCGCGGCAATCTGTCCGGTGCCTGCACCACCTCCGGCGCGGCGTGGAAGATGCACGGCCGCGTCGGCGATAGCCCCATCATCGGCGCAGGCCTTTACGTGGACAATGAGGTGGGTGGTGCGACCTCGACCGGCATGGGCGAGGAAGTCATCCGCAATGTCGGCAGCTTCCTGGTCGTCGAATTGATGCGGGGCGGCATGAGCCCGCAAGCGGCCTGCAAGGCGGCGGTCGAACGCATCTTGAAGCGCAAGCCTGAGGCCAAGATGCTGCAGGTGGGCTTTTTGGCCATCAACAAGAAAGGCGAAGTCGGCGCCTGGGCGATCCAGAAAGGCTTCAGCTATTCGCTATGCGATCAGACAAGCCAGGACCGGATCGTGCCGGGTCAGGCATTCTTCGAAGCAACGCCAGGTAACTAGGCGGACCTTTGATCGCCTTGGCTTCGTAGCGGGTGGGCGGCCAGCCTTCGGGCCGGACCTTCCAGTCGCGCGGACCCTTTGCCGTCCATTCAAAGGCCGGATGGGCCATCAGCCGCTCCAGCGCATAGGGTAGGTAGGATTTGTCGTCGGTGGCGAAGCGCAGTTCCGCTCCCGGCTTCAGGACCCTGGCCAGTTCGTCGAGCATGTCCATCTGCAGGAAACGGCGCTTGTGATGGCGGGTCTTGGGCCAGGGGTCGGGGAACAACAGGAAAAAGCGGCTGAGCGAAGCATCCGGCAACGCAGCGATAATATCCCGCCCATCACCTTCATAGATCCGAACATTGTTTAGAGGGTTATTTGCAAGCTTTGTCAGAAGCTTGGCGACACCCATCTCATAGGGCTCGGCCCCGATCAGCCCGACATCCGGGTTCTCAGCCGCAAGCTGATACAGGTGTTCGCCAGCCCCAAACCCCACCTCAAGCCATAATTCACGAACATTGTTCGGAAATTGAGAAATGGCAGGTTTTTCGGGCTGAAATGCGATTTCCGCTAACAGCGTTCGGCGCAACTCGGCTTGATGCGCTGAAAGCTTCGGTCCCTTGCGGCGGCCATAAAGCTTGCGCCGCTGGCGTTCGATTGGCCCCCCTTGGTCCGCCACGCGGGCAAGCCCGCTAGCGGCCATCTCCCCCCGCCAGCCCTTCGGGCGCGGGGGAAGAAAGCCGGGACCAAGACGCGCCGATCAAAGGAGCTAGACCGCGCCTTTCAGCGCGTCGGCGAGATCTGTTTTTTCCCATGAAAACCCACCCTCACTGTCGGGCTCGCGGCCGAAATGGCCATAAGCGGAGGTGCGGGCATAGATCGGCTTGTTGAGGCCCAGATGTTCGCGGATGCCGCGCGGCTTCAGGCTCATCAGCTGGGGCAGCACGCGCTCCAGCTTGGCTTCGTCCACCCGGCCGGTACCGTGGGTGTCGACATAGACCGACAGCGGATCCGAGACGCCGATGGCGTAGGCGATCTGGATGGTGCAGCGGTCGGCCAGGCCAGCCGCCACCACATTCTTGGCCAGATAGCGTGCGGCATAGGCGGCCGAGCGGTCCACCTTGGTGGAATCCTTGCCCGAGAAGGCGCCGCCGCCATGGGGGGCCGCACCGCCGTAAGTGTCCACGATGATCTTGCGGCCGGTGAGGCCGCAATCGCCATCCGGTCCGCCGACCACGAAAGCGCCGGTGGGATTGATGTGCCAGGCGGTGTTGCCGTTGATCCATTCCGCCGGCAGCGCCTGGCGGATATAGGGCTCGACGATCTTGCGGATATCGGCGGAAGTCTGGCTTTCATCCATATGCTGGGTGGAGAGCACGATCTGGGTGGCTTCCACCGGCTTGCCGTTCGCATAGCGCAGGGTGACCTGGCTCTTGGCGTCGGGGCCCAGGGTCTTTTCCTTGCCGGATTTGCGGGCCGTGGCCAGCAATTGCAGGATCTTGTGGCTGTAGTGGAGCGGCGCCGGCATCAGCACCGGGGTCTCGCGGCAGGCATAACCGAACATGATGCCCTGGTCGCCCGCGCCCTCATCCTTGTTGCCGCTGGCGTCGACGCCTTGGGCGATATGCGGCGACTGCGCATGCAGCAGGATTTCGACCTGGGCCGTTTTCCAGTGGAAGCCCTCCTGCTCGTAACCGATGTCCTTGATGGCGGCACGCGCCGCGGCCTCGACTTCCTTGGGGCCGACCGATTTGGGGCCACGGGTCTCGCCCGCGATGATGACGCGGTTGGTGGTGGCCAGGGTTTCGCAGGCGGCGCGGATATCCCAGGGGCTCATGCCTTCTTTAGGACCTTCGCGGAAGAACAGGTCCACGACCTCGTCGGAGATACGATCGCAGACTTTGTCCGGATGGCCTTCCGAAACGCTTTCCGAGGTGAAGAGATAGTCCAACCGCGCCATGGAGACATCCTTAGCTATCAAAGCGGGCCCCTCTTTACAGGGTTTGGCCGGGGGGTCAACAGCATATGCCGAATTTGACATTTCCTTTGCAGTGGTAAGGATTCACGTTGGTTCGAGCGGCTGCTATACAGCCTTTATAGAAACCCCCTCCGGTCTTCGCTGGCTCTAGAGCCAGCTACGACCACCTCCCCCGCCAGCGCGCTTCGCGCGCGCGGGGAAGGCGGGCCTCGGCAGGTTGAAAGAGATTTAGATGCGCACGGCTACTGTGGAACGTAAAACCCGCGAGACCGAAATCGCGGTCTCACTCGATCTGGACGGCACCGGGGAGTGCGACATCGATACCGGCATCGGCTTTCTGGATCATATGCTGGAAAGCTTCGGCCGCCATTCGATGATGGACCTGAAGGTCAGGGCGCTGGGCGATCTGCATGTCGATTTCCATCACACCACCGAAGACACCGCCATCGTCATCGGCCAGGCGGTGAAGAAGGCGCTGGGCGACTTCGCCGGCATTACCCGTTTCGGATCGGCGCTGATTCCGATGGACGAAGCGCTGACCCGCGTCGCCATCGATGTTTCCAACCGGCCCTATCTGATCTGGAAGGTGAATATTCCCAAGCCCAAGCTGGGCGAGATGGATACCGAACTGTTCAAGGAATGGTTCCAGGCCTTTGCGCAGAATGCCGGCGTCTGCCTGCATATCGAAAATCTCTATGCCGACAACAGCCATCACATTGTCGAGACCTGTTTCAAAGGTGTTGCCCGCGCCTTGCGTCAGGCCGTGACGCCGGATGAGCGGTTGGAAGGCGGCGTCGCCTCCACCAAAGGCACGCTCAGCGACGAGGCTTAAGGCTCGCAGATCTTATTTGAGTTCAAGCTTGACGATACGCCATGGCTGAAGCGGTTTGGTCGGCTCTTGCTGGTCTTTGCCGAATGACGCCCACTGGCTGACCCCAACGACATAGGCGCCGCTGGCATCCGCGGTGACGAGCGAGGGATCGGCGATGGCTGCATCATCTTCTGCAACCACCTCGAGCGAAACTAGCCGCGACCAGTCCGGCGACAGCGTCAGCCGCAGGATATGCGGTTCCTTGGTGCCGTTCTGGCTGGCCAGGAAAGAGCCATCGGGCAGACGGGCCAGGCCGTCGATACCTTTGGCGTTGACGCCGTCGGGATTTTTCAGCGTCGTGAATGTGGCGGTGGCGAGATCGAATTTAGTCAGGCCCAGCGCATAATCCACCACCAGAAGGGATTTTCCATCAGCGCTGATGGCCATGCCCTGCGGCGAGCGGAACAGCTTGCGCGGGTTCAGCCGCGTCAGCGCATGGCCGCCGGGCGCCAGAGCGTAAATCGATCCGTCCAGCGCATCCGAAGTGTAGACCGTGCCGTCGAACGCGACCGTGAGATCGCCCAACGCATGCCGTCCATCGCCGGGTACCGGATAGGTGCCCTTGATTTTGCCGCCCAGATCGAACGCGATCAGCGCCGACGGACCTTCATGGCCCGCGCCCTGCGGGATCACTGCTGCCGTGACCCAAAGCGATCCCTTCGCGAACGCGATGCCGAGCGGCGAATAATCGCCGGGCAATCGCGCAAAATCCCGGGCCCGGCCATTTTGAATCGCAAGGATACGCCGGGCCGCCACGCCAGCGACGAAAAATCGGCCGGAGACCGCGTCTCGCGCAATGCCTTCGGCAATGAATGGCTTGGTATCGCCGGTAAAGAAATTCGTGCAAGGACATGGTGCAGCGGCGGCTCGCGTCACCAGACCCGCCAGCAGCAGCGCCGATAGTGCAGCCATCATTTTCATCGGGCGTATCCTGCGATTGATCTTGCGGTTGATCTTGCATGGCCGCGATGCTCCAATCCTAGCATGACCAGCCTATTTCCACTTGTCGAAGACGCACGCCGCGCCCAACTGGAAACCGCCCAGATAAAGGCGCTGGGGCTTTTTGACGCCATCGAACGGGACAAGCTGGTTCGCCCCGGGGTCAGCGAGCGCCAGATCGAAGACGAGATCGGCGATCTGGCCGCACAGGAGTTCGGGGTCAAAAAGCACTGGCACCGCCGCATCGTCCGGGCCGGTGCCAACACCATCACCATCGCCGGCGACAATCCCCCAGTGCGGACCATCGAAGCCGACGATATTGTCTATGTGGATTTGGGGCCGGTGTTCGAAGCCTGGGAAGCCGATATCGGCAGAAGCTATGTGCTGGGCGGCGATCCACAAAAACACAGACTGGTCGCCGATCTGCCGCGCCTGTTCGGGCAGGTGCAGGCGCATTATCGGCGCGATCCTGCGATCACCGGCGCGGCGCTTTACGCCTTCGCGCAAGACGTGGCGGCAGCGGCGGGCTGGCGGTTCGGCGGCAAGATTGCCGGCCATATCGTCAGCGAGTTCGCCCATGCCCTGATCCCTGGCGACAAGGCGCTGAACCGCATCGGGCCCCTCAATCCGAATCCGATGTCCGATCCCGACGGCAAAGGCCGCGCCCGGCACTGGATCCTGGAGATCCATCTGGTTGCGCCGGACGGCAGCTTCGGTGGTTTTTACGAGAGGCTGTTGTGATCTCGACCTCTACGGCGGCGGAAGTGGCGCGCGGCGTTTCGCGGCTGCTGATCCAGGAAGGCTATTCGCCCATCCTGGAGTTCACCTTGCCGAATGGCAGGCGGCTGGACGTTGCCGCGCTGGGTCCGGGCGGCGAGATGCTGGGCGTGGAGATCAAGGTGGCGCTGGCCGATTTGCGCGGTGACGGAAAATGGCCGGAATATCTGGATTATTGCGACCTGTTTTATTTCGCCATTCCGCCGGATTTTCCGCCCGAGCATGTGCCCGCGCAAACCGGGCTGATCATCGCGGACCGTTATGGCGGCGCCATCGTCAAGCCCGCACAGGCACAATCGCTGCATGCCAGCCGCCGCAAGGCGGTGACGATCTCTTTTGCGAAAGTCGCAGCTGAGCGGCTTTCCGCCATTCTCGAAACAATCGCCGAAACCTCTTCGCCCAACCTGGTGATACCCCATGCCGCTGACGAGAGCTGAAGCCCGCAAGATCGCCCTGTCCTTTGAGGGGGCGAGCGAAGGTCCCTATTTTGGCAAGCCCGCCGTCTTTGTGGCGGAGAAATTCCTCACCCGCGTTCATACCAAGGAAGAGGCAATGGTGCTGGCCATCGGTTCGATGGAGATGCGCGACATGATGCTGGAAGCCGAACCCAAACTTTTCTACATCACCGATCATTATAAGAAATTTCCCTATCTGCTGGCGCGCCTGTCCAAGCTGGACAAGCCCACGCTGAAAGACCTTCTCAGCGCCCGCGTGCTGCAGATCGCGGCCAAGACAAAGAAGAAGCGCGCGGCGCCGAAGCCGAAAAAGAAACTTGCGGGGAAAAGGAAAATCTAGCGCGGGCTGCGCTTGGCCAGGATGCGCTGCAAGGTACGGCGATGCATGTTCAGCCGGCGCGCCGTTTCCGAGACATTGTGGCCGCACAATTCATAGACGCGCTGGATATGTTCCCAGCGGACCCGGTCGGCGGACATGGGATTTTCCGGCGGCTTGGGTTTGCCGCCCGGCGTCGCCATCAGCGCCGCCAGAATGTCATCGGCATCGGCAGGCTTTGGCAGATAATCGACGGCGCCGTATTTCACCGCCGCCACGGCGGTGGCGATATTGCCGAAACCGGTGAGCACCACCACGCGGCCATCGGGACGCACGCTGTGCAAGGTCTCCACCACGTCCAGGCCATTGCCGTCTTCAAGCTTGAGATCGACCACGGCGTAAGCCGGCGGCGATTCCTTGGCGCGGGCGCGGCCTTCGGCCACCGATTCCGCGATCATCACGGTGAAGCCACGCGCTTCCATGGCGCGGGCCAGCCGCTCGCGCAGCGGGCGGTCGTCTTCCACAATCAACAGAGTCTTGTCTTCAGCATTCATTTCGCGGGGACATAGTACCGCAGGACGGGCGCGTCAATCCGTCTCAATCTGCGTCAGTTTGGGTCGGCGGCTCCGGCCCGTCGATCACGCCCCTGGCCCATGTCACGGAGACACGTGCGCCCCCGCTTGCCGGGTTGATCGCCTTGACTGCGCCGCCGGTCTGTTCCAGCAGGACTTTGGCGATAAAAAAGCCCAATCCCATGCCTTCATGCTCGCCCAGCGCGCCGGGACCGATATCGCTTTCGTCGGGCGCGTGATGGCCCGGCCGCGAAGTGACATAGGGCTCGCCGATGCGCTCGAAGATTTCCGGCGCGAAGCCGGGCCCGTCATCCTCGATCACCACATTGAGCGTGCTCGCGTCCCAGAAGGCCTGGATCCGGACTTCGGTTTTGGCGAAATCGGCCGCGTTCTCGATAATGTTGCCCAGCCCGTGCAGAAGTTCCGGCACGCGCCAGACTTGCGGCGCGGGATTGTCGGCGTCGCCATGCGACGCCACCACCGTGATGGCGAGGTCCTCGCCGCGATGCGGGGCCGCGATATCGTCCAGCAGCGCACCCAGCGGCAGACGCGCCGCCTGACCCAGCATTGCTTCTTCCGGATTGGCGAGGCGGGCGATGATGGCGCGGCAGCGCTCGGCCTGGTCGCGCAGCAGCCGCACGTCTTCGATTTCCGCGGAATTTTCCGGCAGCGCCCGTTCCAGCTCGCGCGCCACCACCGCGATGGTGCCCAGCGGCGTTCCCAGCTCATGTGCCGCCGCCGTCGCCAGCGCACCCAGCGATGCCAGGCGATGCTCGCGCGCCAGCGCGAGCTGCGTCGCTGCCAGCCCCGCCGACATGCGGGTGGATTCCGATGCGATCCGCCAGGCGTAAACCGACGTGAAGCCGATGCCGATGACCAAAGCCGCCCAGATGCCTGCCTGATAAAGCTGGGGCAGCACCAGCGCCTCACCGGCGGGCCAGGGCAACGGGCGATGGACGACGCCGATCAGGCTGACCGAAACGAAGGCGATCCCCGCCAATATCAGCGTGTTGCCGAGATTGAGCGTGGCCGCGGCGATCACCACCGGCGCCACGAACATCAGGGCAAACGGATTGGTGATGCCCCCGGTCAGATACAGCAGCGCCGCCAATTGCAGCACATCGAACGCCAGATAGTAGCTGGCTTCGCGGTTGGCGAGGCGATGACTGGCGGGATAGCGCAGCGCCAGAACCACATTCAGGACGGCGCTGGCGGCGATCGCGACGGCGCAATAGCCGAGCGGCAGGCTGTAGCCGAACGCGAAATAGACCAGGAAGAGTGCCGCCGACTGACCGGCAATCGCCAGCCAGCGCAGATTGGACAAGGTGCGAAGCCGGACCCGGCCGCGCGCGGCCCCCGTGGGTGAAGCGACATAAAGTCTCGGTTTCGATGGTTTTAAGACCATATCGGACATTGCCGTACTCTAAGTATTTCTCGGGCGCATTCACAGGCCCGCCTCCCCTGCGCATGGAGGGGGACGATCGGTAGCCGCAGCGTACCGACGCAGCAGCGCTTGCGACGCGAAGGGCGGCGAGGGATAACAAAATATGTTCAAGACCAAGGAAGCGCTGATCCCGTATCTGCTGCTGGCCGCGGCGCTCGCGGGCGGGCTGTTGTGGCACGAAAGCGAGATGGTGCCGGGATTGGGCCGCACAGTGACCAGCGGCCAGATCGCGGTCGGCGGGCCCTATGCCCTGACCGACCAGGACGGCAAGCCGCGCGCCAGTTCGGATTTCCACGGCAAATATCAACTGGTCTATTTCGGCTACACTTTTTGTCCCGATGTCTGCCCCACCACCCTGGCGGTGATGGCGGCGGCGCTCGACAAGATGGGCGTGGACCAGAACCGAATCGTGCCCGTGTTCATCACCATCGATCCCGAGCGCGATACGCCCACAGTGCTGAAGAAATATCTGGCGGCGTTCGGGCCGCGCTTTGTCGGCCTGACCGGCGCGCCGCAGCAGATTGCGCAGGTGGAAAAAGAATTCCGGGTCTATGCCAAGAAGCAGCCCATGGCGGGCGGCAATTACGGCATGGACCATTCCAGCGTGATGTATCTGATGGGGCCGGACGGCAGGCTGGTCGGCTTCTATGACGAAGCGATGCAGCCCGAAGATCTCGCCAAAGATCTCAAGAAAAAAATCTAGAACTTCGGCAGCGGCAAGTTATTTTGCGCGCAGGCCGCGATCAGCGTGTTCTGCATCAGGCACACGATCGTCATGGCGCCGACGCCGCCGGGCACCGGCGTGATCGCACCCGCGACTTCCCTGGCCGCCTCATAATCCACGTCGCCGACCAGCCTGGTCTTGCCGCCGCCGGCATCCACCCGGTTGATGCCGACATCGATCACCACGGCGCCCAGCTTGATCCAGTCGGCCTTGACCAGTTCCGGCTTGCCGATGGCGGCGACCAGGATATCGGCACGGCGCGCAATCGCGGGCAGATCGCGGGAGCGCGAATGCGCCATGGTGACGGTGGCGTTGGCGGCCAGAAGCAATTGCGCGGCGGGCTTGCCGAACAGCAGCGAGCGGCCGATCACCAGCACGTCCTTGCCGGCGATATCGCCGACATATTCCTTCAGCAGCAGCATCACGCCGGCGGGCGTGCAGGAAACCAGATGCGCCCGGCCCGACAGCAGCAGGCCCGCATTGGTGGGCGTCAGCGCGTCCACGTCCTTGGCGGGATCGAGCGCGTCGAGCACCGCGGCCTCGTCGAGATGTTTGGGCAAGGGCAACTGCACCAGGATGCCATGCACCGATTTGTCGGCCGACAATTCGCGCACCTTGGCCAACAACATTTCCTGTGTCGTGTCGGCAGGAAGCGCGACATGCACCGAATTGAATCCCAGCGCTTCGGCGGTCTTGCCCTTGTTGCGGACATAGACTTCGGAAGCCGGGTCGTTGCCCACCAGCACGGTGGCGAGCCCCGGCCTCAGGCCATGCTCGGATTTCAGCCGCGCGGTTTCGGCGGCGATCTTTTCGCGCAATTTCGCGGCGGACGCCTTGCCGTCGATAATGGTGGCAGTCATCAGAAGCCGTAGCGGCTGGAAGCCCAAGCCAGGCTGTATTGGATGAACCAGATCACCAACAGCACGACCATCGGTGAAAGGTCGAGCCCGCCGATGGGCGGCACGACCTTGCGGATCCGGCGGAACACCGGCTCGGTCAGCGCGGCCAGCGCACGCAGCAGCGATCGCACGAAATTATTGTAGGTGTTGATGACATTGAAGGCGATCAGCCAGCTCACGATCACGGCGATAATCACCACCCACCAGTAAAGGTTGAGCAGCACCATGATGAGGGCGATGACAGGATTGGTATTGATCATGGCCTGTTGTAGCGAGCGGGCGCGGTCTTCTGCAAGCAGGGGAAATCCGGCGGATTCGCCCTGCCTTGACGGGCCGGGCGGGCCTTCCTAAAACCCTCGCCCTTGCCGGGAATAGCCCGGCGGGACCGGTTCGGGGCTGTAGCTCAGTTGGGAGAGCGCCTCGTTCGCAATGAGGAGGCCAGCGGTTCGATTCCGCTCAGCTCCACCAACCCCTTGGTTGGCCGAACCGGAAACTCCAGATAACCCCAGCGTTTCAGCCCCACTTAGAAAAGCATTTACCAATCCGGGGCTTATACTCCCGCCATGCGGCTGCGGCATTTCCCTGTCTGGCTTGGTTTTCTGGCGCTGTTGCCCGCCGTGGCGCTGGCGGCGGAGGAAGCCGGCCCGCCCAAATCCTCCGAACACAAGCTCACCCAGTCCAAGAGCTACCTGCCGCTCGAGCCCATCTATGCGACCATCGTGGATGATAACCGCGCCCAGGGCATGCTGATGGTGGGCATGGGGCTGGATGTCCCCGACGATGCCTTGCGCGACGTCGCCACCCGCTCGATGCCGGTGCTGCGCGATGCCTATGTGCGAAGCCTGGTCGCCTTTGCCGCCACCGCCGTGCGCACCACCGCCCAGCCGGATGTGACGCAGATTGCCGATCGCCTGCAAACCATCACCGACCGCGCCCTGGGCAAGAAGGGCGCCAAGATCCTCCTGGCGCAAGTCGCCATCCGAGTGACCCGCTGACATTCCGGCCGATCGGCTTCCCGGGAAATTCATCCCGGAAATGATAAGGTTCCATGTTCTGGCGGTTTGGGCGGCCGGTCATTCGCGCTAAACCCGAAGCGTCGCCGAATCATGGACCAGGGGACATGACGGTTTCAAAACCCATCACGATGCTGACGATCTGCTCGGCGGTTCTGGCGCTGGGACTGGCGGCGCTGTTTTACGACCAACATGGAATCGTGCCGTTTTCCGCGCCCTTTCAGCACGATGTCTGGGCGCGGCTGGGCGCGGCTGAGCTCGCGCGGCCGCTTTGGGCGAAAGCCGCCGAGATTGGATTTTCGGGCGCCGCCGGTGCCGTCACGATTTTCCTGCTGCTGCGAACGCGGATCCATTGGGCGGGCCTGTTCGTGCTGGGCGCGCTGGCGACCGCTTTCACTGTCGCCCTGATGCTGGCGCGCGCGCAGGCCGTCGCGCTGAATGTATTGGCGCCAGCCATCGTGCTGGGCTCGGTCTTTGCCGCTGGCGCCTGGGTGTGCTTCAGCCAGACCCTCGCATTCAAACGCGACCTGCGCTTTGCCTTCGCGGACTCCCTGCCGCGCGCCGCCATTGAAAGAATTGCCCGCGATCCTTCGCTGCTGTCCGTGGAAGGCGAGACCCGCGGCATCACCTATCTGGCTTGCGGGCTGCGCGGCCTGGGCGAATTGGCGATCCCATTTCGCGACAATCCAAAAGATTTCACCAAGCTGCTGGAAGATATTCTCACGCCGCTGATGAGCCAGACATTGCAGCATGGCGGCGTGATCGACCGCCTCACCACGGACGGCTTCACGGCATATTGGAACGCGCCATTGGACGATGCCGAACATGCGGCGCATGCCTGCGAGGCCGCCAATGGCATGATGGCGGCGATGACGCGGCTCAACGAAGATCTCATCGCGCGCCACCGGCTGGGCGGCCCGGATCTGCCGCCGGTGGAGATCGGCATCGGCATCGCCAGCGGGCCGGTGATCGCCGGCGGGTTCGGCAGACACGGACGCTTGCGCTATGGCGTCAATGGCGATGCGGTGCGTCTGGCATCTCTGCTCCAAACCCTGTCGCGGAATTACGGCCCAGCCGTGATCGTCGCGGAAGAAACCCAACAAAGGGCTGCGCACGGCTTCGCATTCCTGGAAGTGGATTATGTCGCTGAGGGCGACAGCGATCCCCCGATCCGGCTTTACGCCATGCTGGACAGCCGCAGCGCGCGCGCGTCACCCAAGATTCGCGCCCTTGTCGCCTTTCACGAACATATCTTTCAGTGCCTTCGCAACCAGCAATGGGACAAGGCCAGGGCTTTGGTCGAGCAATGCTCCAGGCTTTCGGGCGCCTGCCACACGCTCTATGAATTGTATCTGACGCGAATCCGGTATTTCGAATCCAATCCACCGGGTCCGGGCTGGGACGGCGCTTTTCGCCCCATATTAAAATAGCGCGCGCGAAGTCGCGCGCATGGAAATTTGTCATGGCCCGGCTTGTCCGGGCCACCCATCTAGAGATGCTCGGCCAGACCGTAATGCGCCTCGCGCGCGCCGCTCAGCGCCGCCCACATCTGATCGCCCCAGGAGAAATGCCACCATTCGTCGGGATGGCCGGCGAACCCTTCTTCGATCATCAGCCAATGGAGCAGGCGCCGGTTGGCGCGGGCCTCCTGATCGGAGAAAGAGAAATTGTCCGGCGCCAGGGATTCGAACCGATCGCGGCCGGCAAGCTGTGTGACATCGTCGAACAGCGAGCCCATCCAGAGCGTCTCGCCATCCTTCCATTTGAGGGTGAGATCGACCGCCGCGCCGGTGGCATGCGGCGCGGGAGAATTCTCGTCCGCGCTGGGGGCGGACCAGTAGCGCTCTACCTCTTCCGTCAGGCGCGCGCCGGCTAGCCCGGGATCGCGGCGCTGTAATTCGCGCGGCATCCAGACATCGTGGAAATAGGCCTGCACCGCGCGCGGACGCCAGGCGTCGAACAGGAACAGCTCCAGCCCCGCCGCACCGGCGCGCCGGTTTATTGCGCGCAGCTTTTCGGCCACCGAGCGGCGCAGCAGCAATTTGTCGGTGGCGCCCTCCACCCGATGCCAGTAGGGCGGGTTTCTGTCGCTGGCATAGAAATTCTCACCGTCGAGGCCCTGTTCGCGCGCTTCCACCAGCGCTTCCCCGAACAGCGCATTGTCGCGGCGGATGGGGATCCGGGAACGGAACCCCTGGCGCGCCGCGCGGGCGTCGGCCAGACCGCCGATCGGGCGGGACCGCAATTCTTCCAGGGCACCGAACCGCGTCATCTTTTATCTTCCTGCTTGGTTCCGTTAGATTAGCGGCAATGTCGAACGAACCCAATTCTCACACAGATTATCGGACGGCGCGAAAGGCCTTTATCGCGGCCTGCGAGACGGTCCATGCCGATCCCATCTCCCGTGTTCACCCCAGATTGTCCGGATCGGATGGCAAACCGCTCTTTATCGATTCCGTCGCGCTCGGGCCTCGTACCGCAGAAAAAGCGGTTCTGCTGATCGGCGATGGCGCCGCCGCGTCGGCGGCCATGACCGCGCTGCTGCGCGGCGGCATAAATTTGCCGGCGGATGCAAGGTTGGTCATGGTGCATGCCTTTGATCCTTTTTCTTTCGCCGGAGCATCGGGCCAGGATCGTCCATGGTCCCGCGCCATGCTGCGGGCCATCGCAACGGAAGATCTGGCGCAGGTGACGGAGCTGTCGGTCCTGACGCTTGGATTGCCCGAAGATGCCTTGTCGGATGTCCCGACGCCGCGGCGGTCCCGAACCCGGCTTGCCCTCAAGCAGATCGATGCAAAAACCGGCATGAAAGCGCTGCAAAAAATAGTGGCCGACGAACTCTCCCGGCTTTGAAGAACAAATTTTTGCAAATCCGTCATGGCGTGCTTGCACGCCTGCATGAACAGAGGGAAGCTTGATTCACTTGTCGAACGAAGGAGGGTTTCTTGCGCACACATTTCGCCATCGCCTTGGTCGCCGCTCTGGGCGCGACCGCCTTTGCCGGTCCGGTTTTTTCCGCTGATACGCCGCAGCAAGCGAACATGAAAAGCTGCGCCGCCCAATGGAGCGGCATGGCCACCGCCGACAAATCCAAGACGACTTACAAAGCCTATATGTCGACTTGCATGAAAGCGCCGGCCAGCGCGGCGGCGGCCGCACCTGCGGCAGCGATGACGGCCAAACCCGCGGCGGCACCCGCCGCGATGAAGGCGGAATCCGGCTCGGCCAAATGCAAGGACGGCAAGACCGTCACCTATACCCATCGTAGCGGCACCTGTTCCGGTCACGGCGGCGTCGCAAGCTGGATGTAAAGTCACCGGACCACATTCGGAGGTGACGATGGGTCTGTTGGATGACATGGCGGGTGCGGTCAAAGGCGCACTGCTTCAAGGCGCGGAAGGCGGCGCGCAGGGTATTCTCGGCAATGTGCTGCAGAATTCTTCCCTGGGCGGGCTTTCCGGCCTGCTGGGCCAGTTGAACGAAGGCGGGCTCGGACACCTGGTTTCGTCCTGGACCGGCAATGGCCAGGGGCAACCCATCAGCGTGGATCAATTGAAGGCGGCCCTGACCCCCGAACATATTCAGGAAATCGCGCATGCCCTGAATCTGCCGCCGGACAGCGCCCTGGCGCATCTGGCGGAGCATCTGCCGATGCTGGCGGGCAATCAGGCCTGAGACCGTTAATGTTGAGCCTGCCGGCAATGTTTTGCGTTGCCGGCAGGTTTTGCTTTATAGCTCAGCCCGTCGGCGCCCGTAGCTCAGCTGGATAGAGTGCTGCCCTCCGAAGGCAGAGGTCACAGGTTCGAATCCTGTCGGGCGCGCCATTCACGGTCAGAAGTATGAACCGCAGATAGCGGGAATTCTTGGCCCCCTACCGCGCCGAAGGCCGTTTCTGCCAGCGCAGGCTCAGGACCCCGGATCACAATCTCGTCGGGGAAGACCACAATTTCTCCAATGAGAGCCCTCATCAGGCGCTTTTGGACCTCTTTCTCGGCCCCGGCCAAGCGCTGACGGAGACGGGCTGCGGCCAATTCCCCTTCTTCCGCAGACAGCGGACGTATCTCATCTTTCAGTTGCTGTTCCTCAATTTCGAGGAGACGCTGAACCTGATCCCGTTGCTCCAGCGTCTTCTGATATTTGTCCCGGAAAAGGCCGCTGTCACCAACCACGCCCTCCGCCAAGGCACCGAGCAGATTGTTCGCTGCGGCGGTTAGGCGGGTCAGATTGTAGCGAAGCCGCTCCAGCGTCTTGGTACCCTTCTCCCGGCCCTCCTGTCGCCTCTCGCAGACACGCGCGATAATTTCCTTCACCCGGTCCGCCGTCAGAAGCGAACCCATAACCGCTTGGATCGCTAATGCATCCAATTCACCTTCCTTGATAGTATTCCGTGCCCCAGGTTTGCATAGACCGGTTTGGGTGCGCGTCGCGCAGCGATAGTACCGATGAACGCTACCGCTTCTGCTAGTACCGGTGCCAATTTTCATGTTGCCGCCGCAGACACCGCACTTGGCGACGCCGGTCAGAAGCACTGGGCTGGCGAGGATCCGGGGCGCAATGCGGCGAGGCGCTCGTTCGTTCAGCGCTACTTGCAGGCGCTGGAAATCTTCCGGACTCACAAGCTGGGGGACCGTAATTGGTATCCATTCTTCCCGAGCCCGCATCATTTTCTTCTGAGAGTCGCTCTGATTGTAGTAGTACGTTCCCGTGTAGCCTTCGTTCTTGAGAACGTGTTCGACGTGGCTCGTGTAGAACCCTTTCCCATTATAAGTAGCGCCTGACTCAGTGAGATAGGAGACGATCTTTTTGATGCCGAGAGGACCCGTCTTCCCGTCACCTTCCAGTGCCAGCTTAAAAATCAGCCGGACGAGCGGGCCGTTCTGAGGGTGCTCCTTTAGTTTACGCCTTTTGCGAGCGCCGACGGAATCGACGTGTTCGATTTCGTAGCCGAACGGGGCCTTGGATGCGGTCCACCAGCCAGCCTTCGCATTGGCGACCATCGTGCGCTTCACATGCTTGGCAGTTTCTTTGCTATTCAGTTCATCAACGATGCCCAAGATTCGTCGGGTTAGATCGGCCATCGGACCCTCGCCAAAGTCTTGGGTAACCGAAAGAACTTCGACACCATTTTTTTGAAGTTTGCGGCGATTGTATTCTTGCGCCACATCGTCGCGGAAAAACCGCGACATGCTATGCACGATGATGGCGTCGAAAGGTGCAGGCTTGGCTAACGCCCTCGCTATCAGAACCTGAAATTGTGGCCGGTGCTCATCGCTGGTCGCGGTGCCATGCTCGAAGACCTCATCAACAATCTCGTAACCCCGAGTCGAACAGAATTCGTGGTTCTGCCGACTTTGATCGGGCATGGAAAGATCGTTTTGCAGTTGGCGGAGAGTGGAGACGCGGTTGTAGATTGCAACGCGCTTAATCACCTTCGGCCCTGATGCAGCACCGTACTTTTTAGACATATATTTCCTTCCAATTATAGAGGTCGTCGAGCAACACGCTTTGCTTTATCCGTTGCTTCGATAAAGAATTTCACAGTCGTGAACCGCCCCTGCGGCATTGCAGCCGATGGCCCGAGATATGTCCTATCGGTCTCAGAATATGCTTTCACCGCGAGCGAACTGATTTTCTTCAAAAACTTCTCTGCCAGCATTGCGTCCCGACTGATGCGGTCCAGCGACTGGATTATCACTACGTCGAAGGCACCGTTGCCCGCGTCCGTGATAAGTTGCAGCATCGCGTTATGTTGTAGGGAATTGCCGGAGGCGGCCCGGTCTTGGTATTCGGCGGTGACCTCCCATCCAATCTCATCGGTGTAGGCGCGCAGACTTGCAATTTGACTTTCGACCGTGTTGCCGGAGGGGTTCTGCGTTGCCGATCGCGCGTAGATAGCGCAGCGTGTCCGTAAGTTGGTGGCATCCTGTTGGGCCATATAGCTCTCCTCAGTGTTATCGCGAAGATTGGGCGTGGTATGTGAAGTTCAAAGGGGGATCGCGTATTGCGTCGGGACAGGGTTTGGGGCTTTCATTCTCGTTCGCCGCCAACCCCGCGAAAGAACCGATCAAGTGGTCGAACACCTCCAGTTCGGTGATTGTGATCGGCGCGGTGGGCATCAAATTGACAATGACTAGTCGTGAAAAGTGATTGTCGTTGGCCGGAGTATCCGGACGGCTCGCCGTCCGGATGCCGGTCTTCGCAAATGACGCGTTCCCCATTAGCCCAGTCCTCCCTGACGGCGGCGCTTGAGTTGGCGGCGCTGTTCTCGGGCGATCTGGCACAAGCGGCGGGTCGCCGAGCGCAGGTCGGGGTACAGTTCGGAATGAGACCGCCCGTGGATGGTGCGTGCGATCCGCCACCGCCCCCGCGTGTCCCTGCGTCCGTTGATCCTATGTCGTGAAAGCATTGTCATCGTGGTTCCCTTGTGATAAACATCGTCAATAGTGTTGATGTATATCGCCGAGAGAGAAATGGCAATACATTTGTCGTCATTAGTGACGACATTCAGGGGCGTGGTTAATAAATGGTTAAATTTGTGCCGCCCGAGGCGGGTCATCGGCCCCGGTCCGAAGAGGAGATGGGCAGACGCTACGAGGAGAGGCGAGCCTCTATGCGATTCAGCGAGGAGGCGAAGGCAATCCTCAAGTCGGAATTGAAGCGCAACAGGCTGACCTATGCAGAGTTGGCAACCCGGCTAACGCAAAGCAGTTTGCCGATGACCGAGCCAGCCTTGAGAAACAAGATCAGCCGGGGAGGATTCAGTGCGGGTTTCTTTTTTCACTGTCTTGCGGTGATCGGAACCCAGACGATCCAAATAAATCCGGCGTCAGGGTTATATGAGCATCAGCCGAATCTTGACCTAGAGCCGTAGCAGAATCAAAAAGGGATATTTCGCGATATGGCACGGGGCAAGGGGTTTGCTTTACCGGCGGGCGGGGGGCTACGTGAATCTCACAAAATCAGATCGACCTAACACTATCGATCTCCGGCAATGAGTTTAGATGGATGACCATTCCAACAGAATCCAATAGCGAAGCAATGCGAAGGTTGGACGTAGAGCTATTCATCGTCCACCCAACACTGAGCGTTGCACAGATCACAACGGCGCTGGGTCTCGAAGCTCATTCAACCCACGATGTCGGCCACGATAGAAAGACTCCCAAGGGAACGCCCCTGCCGGGTCAATACCGCGACACAAGATGGAGATACTCAATCCATCATCAAATCTCAGACCAATGGTTCGGCGACAAAATAGCGGCGTTCGTTCTGGTTCTCACGCCGCACAAGACATTTCTTCATCAGGTGCGCGCGTCCGGGGGAAGCGCACAGATAATTGTTCAATTCTTTGGTGACGGATACCTAGCCGACACGCTTCCATTGGAGACACTCGCAAGTATCGCTGAACTGCAACTGGACTTTGGAATTGAAGTTTTTAGTGTCCCGCAGACCTAAACTATGAATTTTGAGCACCGCGCTCGGCAGCCCAATTATTCTAGTGTTGGAGTCTATATACCCGTTTTGATTATCTGGAGGCCGGAATGGGCGATCTAACAGCCGCGTTTTCTTCCATGGGGCCAACCGCAAAGGCCGCGTTTCTTGCGAATATCGCCCACTTTGCAACCATAGCTGCCCGCGAATCCTATGCGCCTTCCGATGCGCACCCAAATCGCGACTATCACCACCCGGACGCCATCATCCTCAGAGACGCTAATAACTTCGTCCACAGAGTGACCGGCTATATTCCCCATGTCCTGTACAAAAGCGAAGGGCACGGTCAGGACGCTTCGGTGATGGCGATGGTTCTAGAATACTTTCAGGAGCGCGGGATCGAGCGGCATCTAGCAGGATGGCTTGAGCGGGCCAACACACCATGCTGATGTTGTCGTCCAGATACCCGACGACGCCCACCTACGACCACCGCTCACCTAGCGTCGCCGCGCCTCCAATGTGTCAAACGCCGTATCAGCCTTGCAGAAGGCCCTTGTTCGATTGTTTCGCGCCATCCACGGCCATTTGCACGCAACCATCCAGCGCGCCATCCCTCATAAAAGCCCAATGAAGACATTCCAGCGACCACTAAGAGTGTAACGACTACGGCGATTATTGAGGTCACTATGACAACGGTATTTTCAGTGTTAGCGGCGTGCTTGGGCTCCATCACCTCCCAAACCAGCCGAACAACCAGCAGCGCCCCCAGCGCAAATGGTGCGGCAACGACTTGGAAAAGCAACACGCTGGGAAACGTCGTTGCCATAGCTAGACTGAGGGATCGGGCGTGCGAACGAGTGCGGGGCATCACAAATAGAAATGCGGCAACGAGCCAGACCAACACGGCCAAGCCAACCCACAACGCCAAGGCCATCATATACAGAAATGTGGGCGGCACGTCGCATCCCTCCAAAGAGGTCACCAACATATCACCGGGCTGGTGTGATCCAATCCGGTCCGGTCTTATGCCGGTTGTGGGACTGCCGGGATATCCCGACTTCCTAATGTTGTGGCCGCCGACCCGGCTCGGGCAGCATGGAAGCTGGCACTACCGCTGGTCACTGATCGGGGCCGTCTCGGCCTTATGTTGAACCCCTTCACCTCCGCAGCTTGGGACCAAGGCGAGTTTCAATTAACCAATTAAGCTTTGGCTCGCCTCGTGACTCCCGATGCCAAGCCACCAATCCGACCAATAGCTTGGTGTTCCTCGCGGGTTTGGATGTTAGCCCAATTTTCCCCAGCGTTGGGAGGGCCGGGAGCCCACGGAAGCCGGAGTTCCCAGTTCAGACTTTCATCCAGCCGGGCGCGCCAGTTTTTGTTAGTGAGCGTAGCGAACTTACAAAAACTGAGCGCCACCGAGCGCGAAGCGCGAGTGGGCGCCAGACCTCCCCTAGTGAGAGCGAAGGGAACTCAGAAAAACTGAGCGCCATGGAGCGTTGCGCGGCAACGCGCGTGGGCGCCAGCTGATAAGACGTTCAGCGCCGCGCCAGATTGTAAATGAGACCGAACGGGTCGCGCACATAGCAGCGCGGAAATTCGGGTTCGTCTTTGACGATTTCGCAACCGTGGCGCGTCAGGCGTTGCTTCGCGGCTTCGATATCGGCCACGAATATTTCCAATACCGGGCCCAACTTCTGGCCGCGTTCGATGAAGAGATTGAGGTGTGGACCGCGCAGGCTGATGAGATCGGGGCGTGAATCGGTGATCTCGAACCCCAGCTGGGCGGTGTAGAAGGCGGCCGCCATTTCCGGGTCTTCCGCTTGAAGGAGAATGTCCGCGCCGAAATTGTTCGCCATCTCAGCATCCCATGCTTGTCGGGAGGACGATTTTCAGATTTTCAAATCCCGTGGCCCCTTCACGGTCACATTCAGGTCATTCACCAGGCCGGTTGCGAGCGAATAGACCCAGCCATGCACCGACAGTTCCTGGCCGCGCGCCCAGGCATCCTGCAGGAAGACATCGGACGCGACATTCTTCACCTGCCGCATCACATTCAGCTCGCACAGCCGGTCATTGCGCTTGTGGATGTCGCCGATCGCACTCAGCTCGGCATGATGCTTTTCCGCCACTTCGCGGATGGGATGCAGCCAGTGATCCACCAGGCCGCGCCTTTGGCCGTCCACCGCCGCCGCGATGCCGCCGCAGCCATAATGGCCGACCACGATGACATGGCGGACCTTGATCACATCGACCGCGAATTGCAGCACCGAAAGATAATTGGCGTCCTGCGGGGGCGCCAGATTGGCGACATTGCGGTGGACGAACAATTCGCCCGGCGCCAGATCGACGATCTCGTTCGCCGGCACGCGGCTGTCGGAGCAGCCGATCCAGAGATATTGCGGACCCTGCTGTTGCTCCAGCCGCTTGAAGAAGTTCGGGTCCCGCGACACCATGCGCTCGGCCCAGGCGCGATTATTGGCTTTCAGATCGTCCAGCATGCGCCCTCGAAAATACGGACCGGCGAGGCCTTTCTCTAATTGAAGCCCGGAACCGGGTCAAAAACCATATTCGGGCCGCCGCCAGACAAGCAGTTTGACGATGAAAAGTTGCACCACTTCGCCATTCTGATTTTTTGTCTCGCTTTTCAGCGTGATGAAACCGCGTTCCGGCCTGGAGCGGGACGGGGTGACCTCGAGGACTTCGCTTTCGACATGCAGCGTGTCGCCGGGCCGGGTGGGCCTGGGCCAAGACAGTTCGCCGCTTGCCCCGATCATGCCGCCGCCGATGGGCGGACCGCTGTCGATCTGCAGCCGCATGGTGATGGCGGCGGTGTGCCAGCCGCTGGCGGCTAGCCCGCAGAAGAACGTGTCTTTCGCCGCGTCTTCGTCGGTATGAAAAGGCTGCGGATCGAAATCGCGCGCGAAGGCCTTGATCGCCTCGCTTGTCAGCACATGCGTGCCGGTGACGAAACGCTGGCCGACAAAAACATCTTCCAGATAGAGAAGCTCGCTCAAATGGACCTCCGCGCGGGAATTCAAATCCCGCGCGGGATCAGAGTTCAACCGTTCAGGGCGCGCAAGGCATCCGCGACTTTTGCAATCCTGCGGCCCTGGAAGCGCGCCACATCCAGTTCCTCGGGCGTCGGCCCGGCGGGCGGATTGCCGGACACGACGCTGGGGCCGTAGGGCGTGCCCGCGCCTTTGAACATCACGCCATCGGCATAGCCGGTGGGGACGATGATGAGACCCAGATGCGCCATCGGGTTGTACATCGAGATGATGGTCGATTCATTGCCGCCATGCGGGGTGACCGAGCCGGTGAAAGCCGCGCCCGCCTTGCCGTTCAGCGCGCCCTTGGCCCAAAGCCCGCCCAGGCCGTCGATATAGGCCTTCAATTCGGATGCCACGGAGCCGAAACGCGTGGGCGTGCCGAACACGATTCCATCGGCCCACACAGCATCCTCGGGCGTAGGCGCGGGATAACGCGCATTCATGGCTTCGGCGCTTTCCTTCCAGCCCGGCACCGAGCTCATAATGTCATGGCCGACCAGTTCGCGGGCGCGGCGCAGCCGCACCTCGGCGCCTTCGGATTCGGCGCCTTCCGCGACGGCCCTGGCGAGGGCTTCGACCGTGCCGGTGCGGGAATAGAAGGGAATGAAAATCTTCGCGGCCATCAGGGGCTCCTGGAATAATTGCAGGCCAATAATATGGGCCGGCTGGATTGTTCTGAAAATTGGGATAATTTCGAATCTTCTGTTCAGAAAGTTAGAACATGGAGCCCAAAGCCCCCACCCTGGACCAGATCGCAGTGTTCCTGGCGATTGTGGAAACCGGCAGCTTTGCCGCCGCCGGGCGCAAACTGGGGCGCGCCACGTCCGCAATCAGCTACGCCATCGCCAATCTGGAAAACCAGCTGAGCGTCAGTTTGTTCGTGCGGGCGGGCGCCAGCAAGCCGCGCCTCACCGAAGCGGGCCGCGCCATTCTTTCCGACGGGCGGGGGCTTGCGATGGCATTGGACGGATTGATCGCCAAGGCGCGAGGCCTCACCCAGGGACTGGAGGCCGAGGTCAGCCTGGTGGTGGATGTGATGCTGCCCGCCAAGCTGGTGGTGAAGGCATTGGAGGAATTCCGGCGCAAATTTCCCACTGTGGGCCTGCGCCTTCGGGCGGAAGCGCTGGGCGCGGTGACCGAGGCTGTTCTGAACCGAAGTGCCCAGTTCGGTGTGTCGGGTCCCCTGGAAATGACCAACGACCTTTTGGTCCGAGGGCACGCGGGCGCGGTCAAACTCATCCCGGTCGCACATCCCGACCATCCTCTAGCGGGGGCCGGCAAAGTGACCGGCGCCCGGGCCCGCGAGCACATTCAGCTTGTGCTGACCGATCGCTCTACCCTCACCGCAGACCGCGATTTCGGCGTGGTGGCGGTTAAAAGCTGGCGGCTGGCGGATCTGGGCGCCAAACACGCGCTGCTGCTGGCGGGTCTTGGCTGGGGGTCGATGCCCAAACCCATGGTGTCCGACGATATCAAGCGCGGGCGGCTGGTTCGCCTCGCGATCGACGCCTGGGACGATGTTCAATACCGTTTCCACACCGTCCATCGCAGCGACACGCCGCTCGGCCCCGCGACGTCCTGGCTGATGGAGCGGCTGGCGATGGATCGCTGAAGCGCGAACAGAAAATGCGTGGCGCGCGCGCGCCGCACACCATCATCCCGCCACTCGACCGCCCGCGCAAAAAAACACGGCGGAACAAATCAAATCGCTCGCTCGTTGCCGTCAACACGCATAAGCTGCGCCTCGCATTGAACGGAGAGATCCATGGCCAAAGCCAAAAAATCTAAGGGCAAGAAAGCCAAAGCCCTCAAATCCAAAGCCTCAAGACCGAAAGCAAAAAAATCCGCGGCCAAGAAATCCAAGACAAAGAAAGCCAAGACGCGCGCCGCAGCCGCGTCGTCGCGTGGCACGAAGAAAAGCAAGGCCAAACGCCCCGCGCCGAAGAAATCCGCCCGCAAAAGCCCCCCGCGCAAGGCCGCCAAGGTCAAGGCGCCGGTCAAGGCCGCTAAGAAAGCTGCTCCGAAAAAGAAGAAACAGGTGATGGGCGAAGGCGACTATCAGGCCTCGCGCAGCTTCCTGAAGGACCAGAATAATTTCGTGCAGCGCCACAGCTCCGAAATCCCCCAGATGGGCAAGGATGCGGAAGCCGCGCTCGATGGACCGCAAGGCGGCGAACTGCGCGCGGCAGAGGAAGAAGCCCGCAGCCATTCCAAGGCCGGCCCTGAAGCGTAATTTTTCCGTTTTGTGAAATCCGCCGCGGTCCTGTCAGGGGCCGCGGCGTTTTTGTTATTTTTCGTCCGGCTTGAAGTCCAGCGCCGCGCCGTTGATGCAGTAGCGCTCGCCCGTGGGATTGGGACCGTCGGGAAAGACATGGCCCAGATGGCCGCCGCACCGCGCGCAATTCACTTCCGTACGGACCATGCCGTGGCTTGTGTCTGTGGTGGTCTCCACTGCGGCCGGCATCGGGGCATAAAAGCTGGGCCAGCCCGAACCGCTCTCATATTTGGTGCCGGACGGGAACAATTCCGCGCCGCAGCCGGCACAGAGGAACTCACCCTTGCGCTTCTCGTAATTGAGCGGACTGGTGCCCGCCGGCTCGGTGCCATGCTGGCGCAGGACACGGTAGCGGTCGGGAGAAAGCTCGTTCCGCCACTCGCTGTCGCTTTTTCCGATTTTATCTTTGGTCATTTTGGCCTTCCGCGATGAAGATCAGACGGGAGGAAAGATGGCTATTCAGGGCGCTTCTCTCAAGACCGTCTGCAGCGTATCGGTGAGCTTTCCGGTGTTGCCGAACTGGAAACCCCCGCCATACACCACATCGTCCACCCGCCAGCCCTGCGGCGTGTTCACCAGAAGCAGCGCGTCGGTCCAGGTCAGCGCGGGATGCCCGGCTTCGGCATGGGTGAAGGTGACGGGGCAGCGGGCGGCATCGCCGCTGGCGCTGCAGGCCGAAAGCTTCCAGCTGGTCGCGCCCTCGAACATGGAGGTAAAAAGATCGCCTTCGACCAGGGGCGGCGAATCCTTCACCTTGGCCGCGAAGCGCACCTCGGCCGCGGCGCCATCGGCTAGAAGCTTGTTCAGAGCCGCCGACAAATAAGGCGCGAACCTGGCCCGGCCGCCGCTGTCGGGAATGCCGTCGGAGGGGTGGAAGCTGCCATAGACGCCAAGAAACCCATTGGCCGCACTCGTCATGTCCGTCTGAGCGGCAAGCGGCAGCGTCGTCAGCAGAAAAACCGCCGCACTCAGACCGCTGCGCACCCTCATCGCGTTTTCAGACTGTCGCGAATCTCGCGCAGGAGCAGGATTTCTTCGGAGAGCGGTGGCGCTGCTTCATCGGCCGGCTTGGGCGTCATCAGCTTGTTCATCTGGCGGATCAGCAGGAACAGCACAAAAGCGACGATCAGGAAGTTGATTATGGCATTGACGAACAAGCCGTAATTGAGTGTCACATCCTTGGCCGCGGTGGCGGCGGCCAGGGTATCGACGGCGCGATCGCCTTTGAGAACGACAAAGAAATTCGAAAAGTCCACGCCGCCCAGCGCCAGCCCAACCGGCGGCATGATAACGTCCTTGACCAGAGAGTTGACGATGCCCGTGAAGGACGCGCCGATGATCACACCGACCGCGAGGTCCAGGACATTGCCGCGCATCGCGAATTTCTTGAATTCTTCAAACATGGAATCTCCCCCGCAAAGGCCTCGACAGACGGAGCAAGGCTAATCGGCGGCGGGCCGCGCAACAAGCGCGCGTTCCCGGAACAGGAGCAAAAATGCCGCCCCGGCCGATGCCCCCGCCAATGCGCCAAGGCTGTTGGCGACAAAATCCAGCACCTCGGCATCGCGGCCGGTAAAGGCCTGAAGAATTTCCAGCGCGCCGCTCAAAAGGATCACGCCCAGAATCGCCCATGCCAGGCGGGGACGCAAACCGAGGATCAAGGTCGCCATGCTGGCCAACCCGAAATAGGCGATGAAATGATCGGCCTTATCCCAGCTTAGGGGTCCGCCAAGCTGCGGAGGAGAGGGCGTCAGTTCGCCCCAAGCGATCAACGCCACGCCGGGCCAGAAGAGCCACAACGACAACATACGCACTGATTTCACCAGATATACTTTCCACATGGGCCCTGCCGATGACCACTCTCGTGGGCAATTGTGGCGGGGATCAGGCGCCTGTCTTTTCGGCTTCAGGCCGTCCGGGCATTGGCGACCAGCGCCTGCGGCACCTTGAGGCGGAAGGTGGCGCCCAGATTGTCGGAGAAGATCTCCATGGTCGCATTCATTTCGGCAATGAGCGCGCGCATGATCTGAAAGCCAAGGCCCCCATCCTTGCTGGCGTCGAAATCTTCGGGCAGGCCGACGCCATCGTCACTCACCGTAAGCTGCAACACGCCTTCCGAAAGATTTTCGCACAGGACCGCAATTCGCACCGGCACGCCAGCGGGGTGGGCATATTTCATCGCATTGGTGAGGATTTCGCACAGGATCAGGGTAAGCGGCTGAACATGCCGGGTCAGCACCACGCAATCGGCCCCGGAATGTTCGATACGGATAGGCTGCTGATCGGACGAAAAAGCGGTGACCAGGGTGGCCGCGATATCGCGCAGGTGGGTATTGAGCACCACCGTTCCATCGGCGGGTATATGCGCCAGCATGCGATGAAGCTGCCCGACAGTCGCGACGCGTGCGGCGATGCCGTCGAGCATGAGCCGTATTTCGGCATTGGTGAAAGGCGTGGCGGCCTTGCCGGCGGCCCGGGCCTGCATCCGGACCAGCCCGCCCAGGAGGGTAAGGCTGTTGGCGACCCGGTGATTGGCTTCGGCGATGAGATCGGGGTGGGGGACAGGATCCATGGGACAAATCCTTTCCCTGTCACCTTAGGCTTCTCTAGTGGCCGACGCAACAATTTTATTCTTTAAATTCAATGAGTTAAGTTAGCATAAGACGAATTCCGCGTCCTCTCCGCCAATGCAGGAAGGAACGGAGGTTCCCTCTCCTGCGTTAAATGAGGATGCTGGCCATTGTTAGCAGAAGACCAAAAATGAGTAAGTGGCTGGAAAGACTGGAGGGTTGCCATGACCAGTGATTTGACCCGTGGCGAGCGGCTTCAGATCATGCTGACCGCCGAAGAACTGGAAGCGCTGGATAATTGGCGCTTTTCCAAGCGCATGCCCAGCCGGGCCTCGGCGGTGCGCGAGCTTTTGAAGCGCGGTCTGGCGGCGGAAGGCTTCGAGCTTGCCGATGGCGGCAGCAAATCCCGGGATTTCGGCGTGACCGGCGCGCCCTCCTCCAGCTCCAGGCGTGACCGGCGCGAGGCCGACGGCAGCGAGTAATGTTCATCCTGGCTTGATTTTCGCGTCCAATTCCTCTTAAACGCGCCCTCTTTCGGGCCGCCCGGCGGGGCATGCCGTGGCGACCCATGAAAGCTATGCGGCCTCCTGGCCGCCAGAGGAGAGCAAAATGCCCAAGATGAAGACCAAATCGGGCGCTAAAAAGCGCTTCAAATTTTCCGCGACCGGAAAGATCAAGACCGGCAAGGCCTATAAACAGCACCGGCTGATCAGCAAGTCCAAGCGCACACGCAAGGAACTGCACGATACCCTGTCGGTGTCCGAAACCCAGCGCGTCAAGCGCTGGATGCCCTACGCGTAAGGAGACCCAACCATGTCACGCACTCCCCGCGCAGTACCCAGCCGCGCCCGCCGCAACAAAGTCCTGAAGCAAGCCAAGGGCTTCCGCGGCCGCCGCAAGAACAACATCACCACGGCCAATGCCGCGGTCGATAAATCGCTGCAGCACAACTATATCGGTCGCAAGGAGCGCAAGCGCAATTTCCGCGCGCTCTGGATCCAGCGCATCAACGCGGCCTGCCGCGAGCATGGCGTCACCTATAGCCGATTTATCAGCGGGCTCGCCGGCGCCGGTATCGAGATCGACCGCAAGGTGCTGTCCGACCTCGCCGTCCACGAGCCCGCCGCCTTCAAGGCTCTGGTGGATCAGGCAGGTACGGCGAAAGCCTGATATCAAACTCCATCAGGGCAAGCGGCCTGCTATGAAAGCGGGCCGCTGATTCCTCTCAGGGGTTTGGTTTCCGATGGCTGACGCAGCTTCCCTTCAGTCCGACATTCTGGCGCAAATTCTTGGCGCCGGCGACGAAGCCGCGCTGGAAACGATCCGCGTTGGGGCGTTGGGCAAAAAAGGCTCGATCAGCGAACTTTTGAAAACGCTGGGGGCGATGAGCCCGGACGAGCGCAAGATCCAGGGCCCCCTGCTCAATGGACTGCGCGATTCCGTCAGCGAAGCGATCGCCGTTCGCAAAGCCCAGTTGGCGGATGCGGCGCTGGATGCGCGGCTGAAGACCGAGACGGTGGACGTCAGCCTGCCGCCTCGTCCCGAATTGCAGGGCAGCATCCATCCCATCGCCCAGGTGCTGGACGAGATCACCGCGATCTTCGCCGATATGGGCTTTGCCGTCGCCGAAGGCCCGGACGTCGAATATGACGATTACAATTTCACCAAGCTGAACATTCCGCCCGATCATCCCGCGCGCCAGATGCAAGACACTTTCTATGTCGCGCCGCAGCCGGACGGCACCAGCCATGTGCTGCGCACCCACACCTCGCCGGTGCAGGTGCGCACCATGCTGAATCAGAAGCCGCCGATCCGCGTCATCTCGCCGGGCCGCACCTATCGCGTCGATTCAGACGCCACCCATTCGCCCATGTTCCATCAGGTCGAAGCGCTGGTGGTGGATGAAGGCATCCATCTCGGCCATCTGAAATGGACGGTCGAAGAATTCTGCAAGGCGTTTTTCGAGATCGACGAGATCGAGCTTCGCGCGCGGCCCAGCTTTTTTCCCTTCACAGAGCCCAGCCTGGAATGGGACATGCGCTGCGACCGTTCGGTGCCGGGCAAGATCACCTTCGGCCATGGCAATGACTGGCTGGAGCTGGGCGGTTCGGGCCTGGTGCATCCGCGCGTGCTCGCCAATTGCGGCATCGATCCGGTGCGCTATCAGGGCTTCGCGTTCGGCTTCGGTCTGGACCGGATGGCGATGCTGAAATACGGCATCCCGGACATTCGTAGCTTTTTCGAATCTGATCTGCGCTGGCTTCGGCATTACGGTTTTGCCGCCCTCGACATCCCGACCCTGGACGGAGGGCTCAGCAAATGAGTCGTCCGGACCCCAAGCACAGGTCCGCCTCCCCTGCGCGCGTAGCGCTGGCGGGGGAGGTGGCCGTAGCAGGCTCTCGAGCCTGCGTAGGCCGGAGGGGGCATAAATGAAATTTACTTTGAGTTGGCTGAAAGAGCATCTCGATACCAATGCCGACGTCCAGACCATTGCCGACAAGCTCACCAGCATCGGGCTCGAGGTCGAAAGCATTGAGGATGCGGGCGCCCGGCTGAAGGATTTCACCGTCGCCGAAATCGTCAGCGCCGAGAAACATCCCAACGCCGACAAGCTGCGGCTCTGCATGGTCAATACCGGCGACAAGGAACCATTGCAGATCGTCTGCGGCGCGCCCAATGCCCGGGCGGGCATCAAGGTAGTGCTGGCGCGGCCCGGCACGGTCATTCCCGCGTCCGGCGAGGCGCTCAAGGTCGGCACCATTCGCGGCGTGGAATCGCGCGGCATGATGTGCTCGGCGCGCGAACTTCTTCTGGGCGAAGACCATGACGGGATTATCGAGCTGGCCGCCGCCAGTGTTGTCGGCGCGCCCGCCGCGCCGGCGCTGGGACTCACCGATCCGGTGATCGATGTTTCGATCACCCCCAATCGCGGCGACGCGGCCAGCGTGTACGGCATCGCGCGCGACTTGGCCGCCGCCGGCCTGGGCACCTTGCACACCAGAAAGATCGACCCGGTTGCGGGCAAGTTTCCCAGCCCAAAGAAAATCTCGCTCGACTTCACGCCGGAAAACAAGAATGCCTGCCCCATCTTCGCGGGACGGCTGATCCGCAATGTGAAAAACGGCCCCTCGCCGCAATGGGTCCAGGACCGCCTGAAGTCGGTGGGCATGAAATCCATTTCCGCCCTGGTCGATGCCACCAACCTGATCGCTCAGGACCGCGGAAGGCCGCTGCATGTGTTCGACGCGGACAAACTGTCGGGCAATCTGCATGCCCGCATGGCCAAGGATCACGAGCAGGTGCTGGCGCTGGACGGCAAGACCTATGTGCTGGACAGCGAGACCGTCGTGATCGCCGACGATTCCTTTGCCCGCGGCATCGCCGGCGTCATGGGCGGGGAGGACACCGGCTGTTCGCTGGAAACCAGGAACGTCTTTATCGAATCCGCCTGGTTCGATCCGGTGCGCGTGGCGCGCGCGGGCCGCAAGCTGGGCATCATCTCCGACGCGCGCTATCGCTTCGAGCGCGGCGTCGATCCGCAATCGGTGCTGCCGGGCCTGGAGCTTTGCACCAAGCTGATTCTGGAGTGGTGCGGCGGCGAGCCGTCTGACGTAGTGATCGCAGGCGAATTGCCGCCGCCGCATAAGCACATCGATTTCGATCCGGCGCTGGTGGAAAATCTGGGCGGCATCCAGATCGATACGGGAGAAAGCATCCGCATCCTGTCACGCCTGGGCTTCACGGTGCTGGAGCATGGCGACATCCTGCATGTGACGCCGCCCAGCTTTCGCCGCGACATCGATGGCCCCGCCGACCTGGTGGAAGAAATTGTGCGCATTCACGGCCTCACAGGCGTGCCGTCGGTGCCGCTGGACCGCGACCGCGCCGTGGCCAAGCCGGTGCTCACCCCGGCGCAGCGCCGCGCCCGCACCGTGCGCCGGACCCTGGCCGCGCGCGGGTTTAACGAGTGCGTGAGTTTTTCCTTTATTGCGCGCGATCACGCCAAATTATTCGGCGGCGGCGACGAGGCGCGGCAGCTCTCCAATCCCATCGCATCGGATCTGGACGCCTTGCGGCCTTCACCTCTGCCGGCGCTGTTGGCGGCGGCGGCGCGCAACACTGCACGGGGACTTTCCGACTTCAATCTGTTCGAGATCGGCCCCGCTTTCCAAAGCGGCATGCCGGAAGCGCAAAGCAATAACGCCGCCGGTATCATCGTGGGCGCTGGTGTCCGCGACTGGAGCAAGTCCGGTCATGCCGCCGATGTCTTCGACGCCAAGGCGGCCTTGTTTGCCGGGCTGGAAGCGGCCATGGGCGGACCGATGACCGCTCCGGTCACAGCGGGTGCGCCATCCTGGTTTCATCCCGGACGCAGCGGCACCATCGCGCTGGGACCCAAACAGATCGGCTGGTTCGGCGAATTGCATCCGAAAATCCTGGCCGCCTTCGATCTGAAGGTTCCGGTGGCGGGTTTCGAGATCAATCTCGACGCCGTACCCGAGCCGAAATCGCGGAAGAACCGCGCAATATTCTCGCCCTCGCCCTATCAGGCCATCGAGCGCGACTTCGCCTTTGTCGTCGATGCCAAGGTGGCGGCGGGCGATATCGTGCGGGCCGCCAAAGGCGCCGATCGCGTCTTGATCGAAAGCGTGTCGGTGTTCGACGTCTTTGAAGGCAAAAATGTCGGCGAAGGCAAAAAGTCCATCGCCATCGCGGTGCGCATTCAGCCCAAGGACAAGACCTTGACCGAAGCCGAGATCGAGGCCCTGGCGCAGAAGCTGGTGGCGGCGGTGGCCAAAGCTACAGGCGCTACTCTGCGAAGCTGAGCAATTTCGGCGCCGCGCCTATTTCCTTCACCAGCTTGTCGAATTCGGCGCGGGCGCGGGGATTGGCGCGCTGGTGTCGCTCGGCGAAAATGAATTCGTTTTTCAGCGAATGTTCCAACCCGGTCAGTTCGGTGACCCGCACCTTGTAGCCATGCGCTTCGAGAAACAGTCCGCGCAGGACATTGGTAAGCTGGGCGCCGAATTCGCGGCGCTGGATGGGATGCCGCCAAAGCTGCTCGAGCGAACCGTGCGCGTTTTCCAGTTCGCGCGCCAGTTCCGCCTGGCAGCAGGGCACCAGCGCGACATATTTCGCCTCGTGCCGGAGCGCGAACAGGATCGCTTCGTCCGTCGCGGTATCGCAGGCATGCAGCGCGGTGACGATATCCACCGCCCCCAGCGCCGCATCGGCGATGCGGCTTTCGATGAATTCCATCCGTTCGAAACCGCTTTCAGCGGCGATTTTCTTCGCGGTGGCGACCAGCTCCGGCCGCGTCTCCACCGCCGCAACCCTGCCCCGTCCGGCGGGCCCGAAATACAAATCATAGAGAATAAACCCCAGATAGGATTTGCCCGCGCCCAGATCCGCCAGCACCGGCTGGGTTTTGTCTTTCAATGCGGAATCGATCGCGGGCTTTATCAACTGCGCCAGATGCTGGACCTGTTTCAGCTTGCGCCGCGAATCCGCGTTCAGCCCGCCATTATGGGTCAGGATATGCAGCGCCTTCAGCAGCGACACCGACTGGCCGGGCCATAATTCCTTCAGGGTCGGTGCATTCATTTGAACAGCTCCAGCACATGCGTGACGCCGTGATAGTAATTATAGGCGCGCACGGCCCAGTAATTCATTTGCGCCCATTCCTGGGGCGGGGTCAGATCGTCCCAGTCGGGCGAGAGAGATTTGGCGATCTGGTTGGCCATATAGATTCGCCGCCGCCCCTGCCAGTAATGCAGGAAGCTGTCGTGAATTTCCGCCACCGGGGTTCGGCTCGACCGCAGCACTTCCGACAAGGCGAATTGCTCAATGGCGGGAAATTTCTTGGCGCGGCCGATCAGGGCATCGATCATCGCCAGGGTATCGTCCAGCAGCGGCAGATGCGCCGGCTTCATGCCGATCAGGCCGCTGTTCAGCATCCAGCTATGCGACACGTCATAGCGATAGGCGCCCAGATGCGGCAGCCGGGTGCGAAAGCCCTTGAGCGGGGGGATGGGATTGTGTTTCTCGAACCGGTTCATCACCACATGATCCGCCATCTTCTTGTCCACCTCGGCACGGAAGCCGGGGCGAACGATGGAATCGGAATCCAGGAACAGCACGGGTTCGGCGAACCGCTCCAGCGCCTCGCGCACCAGAGCGGGCTTGATGCGGTGGTAATAGAGCCCGCCGCCCGACCATTCCCGGATGCGAGGTCCGATATCCATCGCTGTCACCGGCCAGGCGCGGTAAATCTCGGGGGCGTCGCTGGCCACCACGATCCGAGCCCGGGCCGGGTCCAGTTCCGCCCGCAGCGAGATCAGGCTGTATTTCAGCTCGGCGCGGTATTTCGGCTTTCCGCCATAGTCGAGATAGAGGTAATTCAACATCTTAAGGCCAGTTTGGCATGCCAGCCCGCCCCGGCAAAACGGCTGTTGAGGCGGCAGGACGGGCCTGCTAGACCCCGGCCCCATCGGCCTCATGTAGCGAAGCGGTAGGCCATCATCAGTCGGCCTCAAATAGCGAAGCGGTAGGCCCAAGGACGAAATGACTGACCTGGCTCAAATCCGGAATTTTTCCATCGTCGCCCATATCGACCATGGCAAATCCACCCTGGCCGATCGTTTGATCCAGCTTACGGGCGGGCTGACCAACCGCGAGATGAAGGACCAGGTGCTCGATTCGATGGATATCGAGCGCGAGCGCGGCATCACCATCAAGGCCCAGACCGTGCGGCTGGACTACAAGGCGGCCGACGGCAAGGACTATGTCCTCAATCTGATGGACACGCCGGGCCATGTCGATTTTGGCTATGAAGTCAGCCGCTGCCTGGCCGCCTGCGAAGGCGCCCTGCTGGTGGTCGACGCCAGCCAGGGCGTCGAGGCCCAGACCCTGGCCAATGTCTATCAGGCGATCGATGCGGGATTGGAGATCGTGCCGGTCCTCAACAAGATCGACCTGCCCGCCGCCGAGCCCGACCGGGTCAAGCAGCAGATCGAGGATGTCATCGGGCTGGACGCCAGCGATGCGGTGCCGATTTCGGCCAAGACCGGCCTGAATATCGACCTGGTGCTGGAAGCGGTCGTGAACCGCCTGCCGCCGCCGAAAGGCACCTTGGACGCGCCGCTGAAGGCGCTGCTGATCGATTCCTATTACGACGCCTATCTGGGTGTGGTGGTGCTGGTGCGCATCATCGATGGCGAGCTGAAAAAGGGTCAGAAGATCCACATGATGGCGACCGATGCCTTTTATCAGGTCGAGCAGATTGGCGTCTTCACGCCCAAGAAAGTGCCGGTGGAAAGACTGGGCCCGGGCGAGATCGGTTTCATCACCGCCCAGATCAAGCAGGTTGCCGACACCCAGGTCGGCGACACCATCACCGACGAACGCAAGGGCACGCCGGTGCCGCTGCCGGGTTTCAAGAAGGCGCAGCAGGTCGTGTTCTGCGGCTTGTTTCCCGTCGATGCGGCGCAGTTCGAAGATTTGCGCGAGGCTCTGGGCCGGCTGCATCTCAACGACGCCAGCTTTACTTATGAAACGGAATCCTCCGCCGCGCTGGGCTTCGGCTTCCGCTGCGGCTTTCTGGGCCTGTTGCACCTGGAGATCGTGCGCGAGCGGCTGGAGCGCGAATTCAATCTCGACCTCATCACCACCGCGCCCAGCGTGATCTATCACATCTATATGAATGACGGCTCGATGAAGGAGCTGCACAACCCGGCCGACATGCCGGAAGTGACCTATATCGACCGCATCGAAGAGCCATGGATCAAGGCGACCATCCTGGTGCCGGATGAGTATCTGGGTTCGGTGCTCAAGCTTTGCGAAGACCGGCGCGGCAGGCAGGTCGAACTCACCTATGCCGGCAGCCGCGCCATGGTGGTCTATATGCTGCCGCTGAACGAAGTGGTGTTCGATTTCTACGACCGGCTGAAATCGGTTTCGCGCGGCTATGCCAGCTTCGATTATCACATCGAAAAATACGAAGAAGGCGATCTGGTCAAGATGTCCATTCTGGTCAATGACGAGCCGGTGGATGCGCTCTCGATGATCGTCAATCGCCAGCGCGCCGAAGGCCGCGGCCGCGCCATGTGCGAGAAGCTCAAAGACCTGATCCCGCGCCACATGTTCAAGATCCCGATCCAGGCCGCCATCGGCGGCAAGGTGATCGCGCGCGAAACCTTGTCGGCGCTGCGCAAGGACGTCACCGCGAAATGCTATGGCGGCGACATCAGCCGCAAGCGCAAGCTCCTCGACAAGCAGAAAGAGGGCAAGAAGAAGATGCGCCAGTTCGGCAAGGTGGACATTCCCCAGGAAGCCTTTATCGCCGCCCTGAAGATGGACGATAATTGATCGTCCGCTGACGGATTAACCACCGCAGCGAATGTCCCAAGACGGCACGGTCCGGTCCCGGTAATCCTCGGGGCATGGAACCAGAACGGCCGCGTTGGGTGGATAAGCCGGAGTTTGACTGGACGCCGGAAACGCCGCTGCGTTTGGAGCCTTTGGCCACGCGCGAGAATCCTGCCGATCCCGGCCTGGAGCCCTTTATCGTCGATGCGCGCTTTTCCGGCCCCTGGCCCGATCCCTGGGTGGCCGCAATGCGGCCGGAACCGGCGAACGATCCCCTTCCCGCCAGGCCGGCCTTCGCGCCGCGACTGGCCGTGGGCCTCTGTCAGGGGCTGATGCTCACGGCGCTGTTCTATTGCCGCGATCACAATCTATGGCCTGATCCCTGGCCTGGCGGCGGGTCCCTCGCCGGCCTGATCATGGCGATGACATTTGCGCCGGCGCTTCTGGTGCAAGGCCTGGGACGGATTCCAATCCGCCCGCTTCTGATCTGGACCTTGTGCGTGGCGTTCGGTCTGGCGGGGCTCGGCTTTTATCATCATTGGCGCATCCAGGGCGCCGATGCAGGTTATTCCGGCCTGTGGCTGGCGGGGCTGGTGACGATCTTCCTGCTGATCGGACAATCGCTGCTGCTCGGTCATGCGCGCAGCGGGCCGGGTCCGGTGCGCTATGCAGTGCTGTATGAAAGCAGTTGGAGACTGGTGATCGAAGTCGCGCTTTGCGGCCTGTTCGCTTTGCTGGTGTGGGGCGTATGGAGCATTGGCGAAGGGCCCCTGCGCGCCGGATCCTGGACACTTTCCCATCTCGCCATACCGCTGGTGACGGTTTCGCTGGCGGTTGCTGCGCAGTGGCGCGCCGGCCCCACTTTGCATCTTCTCAAACGCGGTGCGGTGACGGCGCTCACCTCCGCCTTGCCGCTTTTGATCCTGCTGGCCACTCTTACGATTCTTTTTGCCGGCCTGGCCCGCTGGCAGGCGCCTTTGGCGGTTTGCGGCGTGGAAGGATTGCTGCTTCTCATCGCCATCAACGCTTCCTATCGCAGCGGCGGCGAATGGCGGGCGCAATGGCGGCGGCGATCGGAATTCGCGGGCACGCTTTTGCTGCTGCCGCTGGCGGGGATGGCCGCCATCGCGCTTCAGGCGCGTATCGCGCAGTTCGGTTTCACGGCGCCGCGCATCGTCGCGGTGGCGGCCCTGCTCCTGCTCTGCGCCTACGCACTCAGCTATACCGGCGCGGCGCTGATCTCGCTGGGCGGCGGGCGCTGGATGCAGCGGATCGAAGGCGCCAATCTGTTGATGGCATTCGTGGCGATGAGCCTGACCGCCACCTTGATGTCGCCGCTTGGCGATCCCGTGCGACTGGCGGTCGCCTCGCAGAACTGGCGCGTGCTGCATGGCCAGGTTGCGCCGGAGGCATTCGATTACGCCTATCTGCGCAATTCCGGATTGCGCTTCGGGAACGAGGTTCTGGCCAAGATGGCCGGGACATCGGTTGGAGGGAACGAGCAGCCACCGCGGACCAGCCCTGCGCGGGCGAAACCATGACAAGCCGCCCATAAGCGGCTATAGGAGCGCGCGTTTTCGAGACCCTTTCATGCGCGCGGCTCTGATCGATTACGGTTCCGGCAATATCGCCTCGGCGGCGAAGGCCCTGAGCCGCGCCGCCAGCGAGACCAGCGGCCATGAAATCGTCGTCACTGCCGATCCCGACCTGGTGCGCAAATCCGAGCGCATCATCCTGCCCGGCGTGGGCGCTTTCGCCGATTGCATGCGAGGCCTGCGCGCCATTCCCGGCATGGTCGAGGCGCTGAACGAAAGCGTGATCCAGGGTGGCAAACCCATTCTTGGCATCTGTGTCGGCATGCAGCTGATGGCGACGGCCGGCCGCGAGTTCGGTATTCATAACGGCCTCAACTGGATCGGCGGCGAAGTGCTTGCGATGCAGCCGGCCGATCCCTCGCTCAAGATTCCGCATATGGGCTGGAACGAAATCGAGCCGGTTCAGGACCACCCTTTGTTTGCGGGCCTGGACGCGAACGCCAATGCCTATTTCGTCCATAGCTTTGAGATGAAGCCCGATAGCGCCGCGCATCTGCTGGCGACCACCAGCTATGGCGGCCCCGTCACCGCCGCGATCGGCCGCGACAATATCGTCGGCACGCAGTTCCACCCCGAGAAGAGCCAAGGCGTCGGCCTGAAAATTCTCGCCAATTTTCTGAACTGGAAGCCATGATCATTTTTCCCGCCATCGATCTGAAAGATGGCCAGTGCGTGCGGCTGAAGCGCGGCGTCATGGAAGACGCCACCGTATTTAATGCCGATCCCGCAGCGCAGGCGAAGCAGTTCGCGGCGCAGGGATTCCGCTGGCTGCATTGCGTCGATTTGAACGGCGCCTTCGAAGGCCGCAGCGCCAATGCGCAGGCGGTCAAATCCATTCGCGCCGCCATCGATCTTCCAATTCAGTTGGGTGGCGGTATTCGCAACCGCGCCGCCGTCGAAGCCTGGCTGGATGCCGGCATCACCCGCGTCATCCTGGGGACCGCGGCGCTGACCGATCCTGTTTTTGTGAAAGAGGCGGCGCGCGCCCATCCCGGCCGCATCGTCGTCGGCGCCGATGCCAAGGGTGGGAAGATCGCCACTCAGGGCTGGGCCGAGGTCAGCGAATTGACGCCGGTGGAATTGGGCAGGCGCTTCGAGGATGCCGGGGTCGCCGCCCTGCTCTTCACGGACATCGATGGCGACGGCCTGCTGCAAGGCGTCAATGTCAAAGCCACCGCGGCGCTGGCCCGCGCCTTGTCGATTCCCGTGATCGCATCCGGCGGCGTCGGATCGCTGGTGGATATAAAGGCGCTGATGGCGGCGGGCGAACCCAATATCGAAGGCGTGGTGGTGGGCCGCGCCTTGTATGACGGGCGGATCGATCCCGCCGAAGCGCTAGCTGCCGCCGGGGTGCTTTAACTGCGGGTCAGCCTGCGGGTGATTTCGTCCAGCTGCTCGAGGCTGGCATAGGAAATCCGGACTTCCCCACCTTTATCCCCTTTGTGGATAATATGGGTTTTGAGACCTAACCTATTGGAAATACTAGCTTCTAGATCAACGATATTGGGGTCTTGCGCGACTTTTCCACCGGTCTTCGGCTTCCTGGCCGAACGTTGTTCAGCCTGACGCACGGTCATCTTGCCGGAAAGAATATCCCAGGCCGCAGCCTCCGGATCGGGGGCGCTTAGCAAGGTCCGGGCATGGCCGGCGGTCAGCTTGCCCTCCTGGACCAGCGCCTTCACTGAATCCGGCAGCCGCAGCAACCGGATGGTGTTGGCGATATGGGGGCGGCTCTTGCCGACATCCTGGGCGATCTGTTCCTGGGTGCGGCCGAAGCGGTCGATCAATTCCTGATAGGCGGCGGCTTCTTCGATCACATTGAGATCGGCGCGCTGCACATTCTCGATGATGGCGATTTCCAGCGCCTCGGCGTCCGCCAGCTCGCGCACCACCACCGGCACGTCATGGAGCTTGGCCATCTGCGCCGCGCGCCAGCGCCGTTCGCCCGCCACGATCTCATAGGCATCGGCGCCCAGCGGCCGGACCAGAATGGGCGTGAGCACGCCCTTCTCTTTCACCGACGCCGCCAAATCGGCCAACGCATCATCCGCGAAATTCTTGCGCGGCTGGAATTTGCCCGGCCGCAAGAATGCCACCGGCAAGGTGCGCGTCGCGGCCCGGGATGCGGCTTCGCCCCGCGTCGGCACCGCTTCATCGCCAATCAGCGCGGACAAGCCCCGCCCGAGGCCGCGCGGCCTTTCTTCCTTCGGTGTCATGCCGCTGCCACCCCGATACGCTCGCGCTGAATCAATTCGCCCGCCAGCTTGATATAGGCCTGGCTGCCGGGACAGCGCAGATCATAGACCAGCGCCGGCACGCCGTGACTGGGCGCTTCGGAAATACGGACATTGCGCGGGATCACGGTGGAATAGACTTTCGCGCCCATATTCTGGCGCACATCGGCGGCGACCTGGTCGGACAATTTGTTTCGCTTGTCGAACATGGTGAGCACGATGCCCTGGATCTCCAGAGTGGGATTGAGGTTGACCCGCACCAGTTCGATCGTCTTGAGCAGCTGGCTCAGCCCTTCCAACGCGAAGAACTCGCATTGCAGCGGCACCATCACCGCATCCGCCGCCGTCATCGCATTGATGGTGAGCAGGGTGAGCGACGGCGGGCAATCGATCAGCACATAGGAAAAGGGATTTGCTCCGTGTGCGGAGTATTCCGCCAGCGCATCCTTCAAGATGAAATTGCGGCGCGGCCTGTCGATCAATTCCAGTTCGGCGCCGGACAGATCGACGGTGGACGGGACCAGCGACAATTTGGGAATCCGGGTCTGCACGATGGCGTCCGCCAACTTGGCCTCCCCCATCAGCACGTCATAGGTCGTGACCGTGCGCGCCGACCTGGGCACGCCCAGTCCGGTCGAGGCATTGCCCTGGGGGTCGATGTCGATCACCAGGGTCGGCTCGCCGATGGCGGCCAGCGCGGTCGACAGATTGATGGCAGTGGTGGTCTTACCGACGCCGCCCTTTTGATTGGCGACGACCAGCACGCGCGGTTTCTTGCGGGGTTCGGTCATGGGGCGACAGCTCCCTCAGCTCCAGTATGACACCCGAAGGGTCCGTCAGGCTTGGGATCTGCCTGACTTTCATCTTCCAAGATTTATGGGCTTCCGTCAATTCGGACCCCACATTTTGACCCTTCAGACAGAGAAAAACGCTGTTCGGGCCCATGAAATGATGCGCATACCCCAAAAGCTTCGGCAAGGGCGCACAAGCCCGCGCGGTGACGATATCGAAGGGCTTGGAGACCGTGTCTTCCATACGCCGATTTTCGATCGTGACAGGAAGATCCATCGCTTCGGCGGCGGCGGCCAGAAAAACGCATTTCTTGGCCGTCGCTTCGTGCAAGGTGACCCGGACCCGGTTCCGCAGCAGTTCCGCCAGCACCAGGCCGGGAAACCCGGCTCCGGAACCCAAGTCCGCAAGGGTCTTGGCGGTTTCTGGAACCAACGGCGCCAATTGTGCGGAATCCCAGAAGTGCCGCCGCCACAGATCCCCGAGCGAATTCGGGGAAACCAAATTGTGGCGAAGGTTCCAGTCCTGCAGCAGTTCCGCGTATTTCTGCAGGCGCGCCAATGTTTCACGTGAAACACCGGTGGCAACGGCAAATTCCTCGGCTCCGAAGCCCGCTTCAGGCATGGGCGGCGCTTTTGGGTCGGCCTTTCACATGGGCCAGCACCAAGGTCAAAGCCGCGGACGTCACGCCTTCGATGCGGCTGGCCTGGCCCAGCGTGGCAGGCTTGATGGCCTCGAGTTTCTGGCGGACTTCGTTGGAAAGCCCGATCACGGCGCGATAATCCAGGTCGGCGGGCAGGGCCCGGCTTTCGTCCCGGCGGAATGCGAGGATGTCGGCGTCCTGCCGGTCGAGATAGCCAGCATACTGGGCGTCGATCTCCATCTGCTCAATGATCTCGGGAGTGAAACTGGCCAATTCCGGCCAGATCTGCGTCAACGTCGCGAAATCAACCTGGGGCAGGCTCAGAAGATCCAAGGCGGTGCGCCTGACGCCATCCTGCCGGATCGTCAGGCCGCGCCCGGCGGCCTGGTTCGGGGTCAAGGTAAGAGCCGTCATGGTTTCACGTGAAACACTGAGACGGTCCAGCTTGTCCGCAAATCTCTCCCGGCGGTCTTTCCCGACGATCCCGGCTTTTTTGCCCAGGGGCGTGAGACGCTGGTCGGCATTGTCGGCCCGCAGGCTGAGGCGGTACTCGGCCCGGGATGTGAACATCCGATAGGGCTCGCTGACACCTTTGGTGACCAGATCGTCGATCATGACCCCGATATAGGCCTGGGCCCGATCCAGGATGACGGGATCGCTGCCGCCGGCGGCCCGCGCCGCATTGAGGCCCGCCATCAAACCCTGGGCGGCGGCTTCTTCATAACCCGTGGTGCCGTTGATCTGACCCGCCAGATAGAGGCCCGGCACCGTCTTGACCGCCAGCGTCTGGGTGAGGGCGCGGGGATCGACATAGTCATATTCGATGGCATAGCCGGGGCGGCGGATGACAGCCTTTTCCAGGCCCGGAATTGTCGCCAGCAGGGCCAGCTGGACATCCTGGGGCAGGGAGGTGGAAATCCCGTTGGGGTAGATGGTGTCGTCGTTAAGTCCTTCTGGTTCCAAGAAAATCTGATGGCTCTCGCGATCTGCGAAGCGGCTCACCTTGTCTTCTATGGAGGGGCAATAGCGCGGCCCCGTTGAAGCAATCTGACCGGAATACATCGGCGCCCGGTGCAGATTGGCGCGGATAATCGCGTGGGTCTGCAAGGTCGTGCGGGTGATGGCGCAAGCGATCTGAGGCGTGGTGATGGCCCGGGTCAGGAAGGAGAAGGGCTGCGGTGGCTCATCTCCCGCCTGAGACTCCAGACTGGCCCAATCGATGGTGCGGCCATCCAGGCGGGGCGGGGTGCCGGTCTTCAGCCGGCCCATCGGCAGACCAAAACCGTAAAGCGTGCGGGACAAGCCGAGCGACGGCGGCTCGACACCGTCTTCCACCTTCATCCGCCCGGCCGGAATCTGGGTCTCGCCGATATGAATGACGCCGTTGAGGAACGTGCCGGTGGTCAGCACCACTGCCGCCGCGAAAATCTCTTCGCCTTCGGCGGTGCGAACGCCGACGACCCGGCGGTGCTTTAAAATCAGGTCTTCCGCCGCCGCCTCGCGGATCTCCAGATTGGCAGTCTGACGGAGCGCATCCTGCATAGCGGCGCGATAGAGCGCCCGGTCGGCCTGGGCGCGCGGGCCGCGCACGGCCGGGCCTTTGCGGCGGTTGAGCAGGCGGAATTGAATTCCGGCGGCGTCCGCCACCCGCCCCATCAGCCCGTCCAAGGCATCGATCTCCCGGACCAGATGACCTTTGCCCACGCCGCCGATGGCGGGGTTGCAGGACATTTCGCCCAGGGTCTCGAATTTGTGGGTGACGAGCAAGGTGAGGGCGCCGGCGCGCGCGGCCGCCGCCGCCGCTTCACAGCCGGCATGGCCGCCGCCGATCACGATGACGTCATAAGCCTTCATGCGCGGTGAAATACGCGCATCGCTTATTCAGGGCAATGTCTCACTTCCCAATACAGAAATCGCGAAACACGCTGTCGAGCAATTCTTCGACGTCGACCCGGCCGGTAATGCGACCGATTGCGCGCAACGCCAGGCGGAGATCTTCGGCGAACAATTCTGGATGATCGGCGGGTGCGGCGAGAGAATGGCGCAAGGACTCGAGCGCTTGGCCAAGCGCCAGGCGATGGCGCGGCCGCGTCAGGGCAGGGGTTTCGCCCTTTGTTTCTAGCCGTTCCGCCACCATCGCGGTCAAGGTTGCGATCAGGCCGGCCAGGCCTTCGCCGCTTTTCAGCGATAAAGAGATCCCGTCTTTTTTTTGAAAGCCCGGCAAATCGCTTTTGTTCCAGACCACAAGATCGGGGGCAATCTCGGAATGATCCGTGTACGGAACAGTGCCGTCGCGCAGCAGCAGAACCAGGTCGCTGGCGCCGGCCTGGGCCCGCGCCCGGCGCACGCCTTCGGCTTCAATGGCGTCCGCCGTCTCGCGCAAACCTGCCGTATCGGCGACCTGAACCAGATAGCCGCCCAGATTGAGGCGCAGCTCGATCACATCGCGGGTGGTGCCTGGGATCTCCGAAACGATCGCCGCGTCGCGCTGGGCCAGGGCATTGATCAGCGAACTCTTGCCGGCATTGGGCGGCCCCACGATCGCCAGTCTCAGCCCCTCGCGCAGCGCCTCGCCGCGGCCGCTATCGTCGAGATGCGTCTCGATAGCCTGGATGATTTGCTTGGCTTTGCTGCGAGCGGCGGCGAATTCCGCCTCTCCGACCCCGTCGTCGGAAAAATCGATGGCCGCCTCGGCCCGGCTAAGGGCGGCGATCAGCGCCGCCCGCCAGCCCTCATAAAGCGCGGCCAGCGCGCCGTCATATTGCCGCAGCGCCTGGCGCAACTGGGCCGGCGTCTCGGCATCCACGAGATCGGCGATCGCCTCAGCGCGGGTCAGATCCAGCTGCCCATGCTCCACCGCGCGGCGGGAGAATTCCCCCGGCCCGGCGAGTTTGAGGCCCAATTCCGCCAGGGCCGCGAACAAGGCTTCGCGCACCGCGCGGCCGCCGTGAAGTTGAAATTCCGCGACATCCTCGCCGGTAAAGCTGTGCGGCGCGGGAAACCACAGGACCAGCGCCCGGTCGATCCTGATGTCTTTGTGCGTCAAGGTCCGCAGCGAGGCGATGCGGGGCGGGGGCAGCGTCCCCGCCAGCGCGGCCAGGGCCCGCCCGGCACCCGGCCCCGACACCCGCACCACCGCGACGCCGGCGCGGCCGGCTGCGCTGGCCAGGGCGAAGATCGTCTCGACAGTCGCCAAGGTCAGGGCTTGTCCTTGGGCTTGCCGCCCCGGGCGACCATGCTGGCGCTGTCCCAAAGGAATTTCTGAAACTGCCCGAAGGCTTCCGTTCCCCCAAGAGGGGTCCAGGCCCGCATCAGGCTTTCCATATCCCCGGCTTCCATCGCCCGGGTCATGCGTGCCTTGATCTCGTCCATCATCTGCTGCTGCAGGGGGGCGATATCCGGCAAGCCCATCATCCTGCGGGCCTCTTCGGGCGTCATGTCCAGCTCTACATGCATTTTCATGGGCGCAATCCCTTTTCCTGACATTCGCGGTTTAGAGCCGCTTATCGCTACCTTACCACCCGGCCGCTCGCCCATGCTCGCGGCGCTCGCCGCTCGAAATGGTCCACCGGACCATTTCGTCCGCTTTGCGGCCGCGGCTCGCCCTTCCGGGGGCAGGCGGTTTCGGCTAAGAAGCGCGGCCCTTAAAACCTCCGGCGATTTTCCATCATCGCCGCCCCCAATGGAACCAGCGATGAACGCTCTCGACAACGCCACCAGCCCCTTTCTTCTGGCGCACAAGGATAATCCGGTGCAATGGCGGATGTGGAGCAACGACCTGCTCGCCGAGTCCGAACAGACGGGCAAGCCGATCCTGCTGGCGATCGGCTATGCCGCCTGCCATTGGTGCCATGTGATGAACCGGGAAAGCTTTTCCAATCCCGAAACCGCCAAGCTGATCAACGACAATTTCATTCCCGCAATCGCCGACCGGGTTCAGCGTCCCGATCTCGACCAGATGTACCAGGCCGCCTCCAACATCATGGGCCATCAGGGCGGCTGGCCGCTCAACATCTTCCTCAATGCCAAGGGCCAGCCCTTCTTCGTCGGCGGCTATCTGCCCGATGTCGAGAAACTGGGGCAGCCGGCTTTCTCGCGTGTGCTGACCGACATGGCCAACATGTATCGGGACAAGCGCGAAGAGGTCGACAAAAACGCCCAGGCGGTTTTCGATCAGATGTCCCACCTGCTGGACCGCGACATGCGCGGGCCCGCGGACCAGATCCAGATCGATATCGGGGCCCTGCGCATCGGCCAGCGCTACGATATCTTCCTGGGCGGCCAGCTTGCCTATCTGGGCAATGGCGCGATGAAATTTCCGCAGGCCATTTTCCTGGACATTCTGTGGCGGGCCTATCTGCGTTCGGGCATTCAGCAATTCCTGCAGATGGTCACCACCACCATCGATGCGGTGGTGCTGGGCGGCCTTTACGATCACATCGGCGGCGGCTTCTTCCGCTACACGATGGATGAGCGCTGGCTGACGCCGCATTTCGAGAAGATGCTGGCCGACAACGCTTTGCTGGTCGAGTTCATGACCAACATCTGGCAGTTCAATCGCAACGGGCTTTGCCGCCAGCGTCTTGAAGAAACCGTCAGCTGGATTCTGCGCGACCTCAAGATGGCCGATGGTTTTGCCGCCGGCTTCGAAGCGGAATCCGAAGGCGAGGAAGGAAAATTCTATCTCTGGAGCGAGCCGGAAATCGATGCCGCCTTGTCCGGCACTTTCGCGCAGCGCTTCAAGGCGGTCTATGGCGTGACCCGCGACGGCAATCACATGGGCCGCAATATCCTGCGGCGCATGGGTCATCCGCAGCCCCAGCTGAGCGAGGCCGACGAAGCCTTGCTCCTCAAGCAGCGCGGCATGCTTTTGGCGGCACGCGAAAAGCGGGTGCATCCGGCGCGCGATGAAACCCTGCTCGCCGACTGGAACGGCCTTGCGGTTTCGGCACTGGCCCAGGCGGGCATGGCGCTCGACCGCGCCGACTGGCTGCAGGCCGCGATCACCACCTTCGATGCGGTGGTCAAAGCGCTGGGCGAGGGCGACCGGCTTTATCACTCCGCCAATGGCGGCGTGCGCGGCGCCCAGGGCTTTGCCGATGATTACACCATGATGGCGCGCGGCGCCCTGCATTTGTGGGAAGCAACCGGGGAAGCGCGCTTCCTCGACGCCGCCAAACGCTGGGTCGCAACCCTCAACGATCATTTCTGGAATATGGAGAAGGGCGGCTATTGCACCATCAGCAACGACGCCGAACCCCTGATCGTGCGGGCCCGCGTGCTCTACGATCAGGCGGTGCCTTCGGCCAACGGCACGATGACCTGGGTGCTGACGCGCCTGGGCCTGATTACCGGCGAGGGCGCCTACGGCGACCGCGCGCGCGCCTTGCTGGACGCTTTTGCCGACGAATATGGCCGCGCCTGGGCATCGTGTGCGTCTTACATCACCGGCCTGGAGACCTTCGTCTCCGGTTTCCAGGTCGTCGTGGTGGGTCCGCGCAACAATCCGCGCACCCAGGAATTGATCCGCGCGGTCTGGGGCAAGGCGCTGCCCAACCGGCTGCTGTATGTGGTGGATTCCGGCGAGGCGCTGCCCACCGGCCATCCCGCCTTCGGCAAGGGCATGGTGAACGGAGCGCCCGCCGCCTATCTCTGCAGCCGCAATACCGCTTCAACGCCGATCACCAGCGCGGTGACGCTCAGCCAGGTGCTGACGTTGCCGCCTCGCGCGCCTGTCGGCTCGGCTTAACTTTTACCCCTCCGGTCTGCGCTGGCCCGAGGGCCAGCTACGACCACCTCCCCCGCCAACGCGCTGCGCGCGTACGGGGGAGGCGGGGCACGGCCAAGACGCTCCAGGCATTTCAATCTGGTTCGAAGGGCATGCCTGATCGTCGCCGAAGGGGGCTAGGATTCTTCTGACGTCCGGCTAACCTGCCCGGAAAACGGGGTGGTCATGAGCGGCGAAGAGATCAGAATTTCCGGCAAGGACGGCGACTTCACCGGCTATCTCGCCAGTCCTGGGACCGGGCGGGGTCCGGGCATCGTCGTCATCCAAGAGATTTTCGGGGCCAATCAGGTGATGCGCGACATCGCCGACGGCATGGCGTCGCGGGGTTATTACGCCCTGGTGCCCGACCTGTTCTGGCGGCTCGAACCCAAGGTCCAGCTCACCGACAAGACCGATGCCGACTGGAAAAAGGCATTCGACCTGATGAACCGCTTCAACATCGACAAGGGTGTGGAAGACATCCAGGCCAGCATCGACCGGCTGCGCGGCCTTCCGGGCTGCACCGGCAAGGTCGGCGCGCTGGGCTATTGCCTGGGCGGACAACTCGCTTTTCTGACGGCGGCGCGGACCAATTCCGATGCCTCGGTGGGTTATTACGGCATCAACATTCAGACCCGCCTGAACGAAGCGGACAAGATCAAGCATCCCCTGATGCTGCACATCGCCGAAGCCGACGAATATGTGCCGCCGGAAGCCCAGGCCAAGATCGAGGCGGGCCTCAAGCCCAATCCCCATGTCACGCTCTACCGCTATCCCTTGATGAACCACGCCTTCGCCCGGGTCGGCGGGGCGCATTACGACAAGGCCAATGCGGATTTCGCCAATATCCGCAGCGCCACCTTCTTCCGCCAGAATCTCAGTTAGCGCATTCGAGGAAACGAAAATGATCAAAGCCATCCGTTTCGAAAAGACCGGCGGTCCCGAGGTTCTGGAATATAAGGACTACGATCTGCCCGCGCCCGCCGCGGGCCAGGTGCGGATCAAGCACACCGCCATTGGGGTGAATTTCATCGACATCTACCATCGCGGCGGCCTCTATCCGCTGCCGATGCCGTCGGGCCTGGGCTCGGAAGCGGCGGGTGTGGTCGAAGCAATCGGCGCCGGCGTCACCGGCTTCAAGGTCGGCGAGCGCGTGGGTTATTGCAGCGGCGCTATTGGTTCTTATGCCGAGGCCAACAATGTCGCCGCCGAAAAAGTGGTCAAGCTTCCTGACGGGGTCAGCGACGAAGTTGCCGCCGCTTCGATGCTCAAAGGCATGACGGCGCAATATCTGCTCCGCCGGATTCACCCGGTGAAGTCGGGCGAGACCATCGTGTTTCACTCTTCCGCCGGCGGCGTTGGCCAGATCGCCTGCCAATGGGCCAAGCATCTGGGCGCCACCGTGATCGGCAGCACCACCTCACCGGACAAGGTCAAGCTCGCCAAGGAGAATGGCTGCGACTATGTGCTGAACACCAAAGATGCGGGCTGGGAAAAGAAAGTGCGTGAGATCACCGGCGGCAAGGGCGTGCCGGTGGTCTATGACTCGATCGGCAAGGACACGTTCGAGGCTTCGCTCGATTGTCTTCAGGTTCGCGGCCTGATGGTGAGTTACGGCAATTCGTCCGGCCCGGTGACGCCATTCCCGCTGGGCATCCTGGCGACCAAGGGATCCTTGATGCTGACGCGGCCAACCCTGGCGCATTTCACCCGCACGGCTGAGGAGATGCAGGAAACCGCCGACGATCTATTCGCGGTGATCAAATCCGGCGCAGTGAAAGTCGCAATCAACCAGCGCGTGCCGCTGAAAGACGCGGCCAAAGCACAGGAAGCTCTGGCTGGGAAGAAAACAACTGGGGCGACGGTTTTAATTCCCTGACGAACTTGGCGATCTGTCATGGCCCACCGAGTGTGGGCCATCCAGTTGAACCGTGCCTTTGTATCGTAAGTGAGTCTGGACCACCTGGATGGCCCGGATACCCGGGCCATGACAATTAGGATCTGGGTTTTTATTTTTTAAGTATTCATGCTCTCGAAGAAATCGGCGTTGTTCTTGGCTGAGCGAAGTTTGTCGAGCAGGAATTCGATCGCGTCGACAGTGCCCATCGGCGCCAGGATGCGGCGCAGGACATAGGTTTTCGCCAAGGTGCCTTTTTCGACCAGCAGCTCGTCCTTGCGGGTGCCCGAGCGCATGATGTCGATGGCGGGGAAGACCCGCTTGTCGGCGACTTTGCGGTCCAGGATGATTTCGCTGTTACCGGTACCCTTGAATTCTTCGAAGATGACTTCGTCCATGCGGCTGCCGGTATCGATCAGGGCAGTGGCGATGATAGTCAGGCTGCCGCCTTCTTCGATGTTACGCGCCGCGCCGAAGAAGCGTTTGGGGCGCTGCAGGGCATTGGCGTCAACGCCGCCGGTCAGCACCTTGCCGGAGGACGGCACGACAGTGTTATAGGCGCGGCCCAGACGGGTGATGGAATCCAAGAGGATCACCACATCGCGCTTATGCTCGACCAGGCGCTTGGCTTTTTCGATCACCATTTCGGCGACCTGGACGTGACGCGTCGCGGGTTCGTCGAAGGTGGAAGAAATCACTTCGCCCTTCACGGAGCGCTGCATGTCGGTGACTTCTTCGGGCCGTTCGTCGATCAAGAGCACGATCAGAAAGATTTCCGGATGATTGGCCGAGATCGCCTTGGCGATATTCTGCAGGATCACGGTCTTGCCGGTACGGGGCTGGGCGGTGATCAGCGCACGTTGTCCCATGCCTTGCGGCGCGACGATATCGATGACGCGGCCGGTCTTGTCCTTGAGGGTGGGGTCGTCCAGCTCCATCTTGAGCCAGCGTGTCGGGTAGAGCGGCGTCAGATTGTCGAAATGGACCTTGTGCTTGATCTGCTCGGGGTCCTCGAAATTGATGGTCGTGACTTTGAGCAGCGCGAAATAACGCTCGCCATCCTTGGGCGCGCGGATCGGGCCTTCCACCGTATCGCCGGTGCGAAGACCGAAGCGGCGGATCTGCGACGGCGAAACATAGATATCGTCGGGACCCGGCAGGTAATTGGATTCCGGCGAGCGCAGGAAGCCGAAGCCGTCCTGCAAGGTCTCGACCACGCCCTGGCCCATAATTTCGACATCGCGTTCGGCGAGTTCCTTGAGGATCGCGAACAGCATGTCCTGCTTGCGCATCGAGGAGGCATTCTCGATCTCGAGCTCCTCGGCGAAGGACAACAGGTCGGCGGGTTTTTTGTTCTTGAGATCCTGCAGCTTCATCGCTTGCAGGCCTTCTTGGACGGTCATGAAAACACCTAGAGAGGAATTTGGTCCGATGAAACGGGCCCTTGGCCCTGGAAACGATTCATCGGGAAGTGGTTGGGACCCGCACCGGCCGTCTGGCCTTCAGCGTCAGCGGACCGATGCCGCGCGGGTCTGGAGAACGGATTGCTTATAGCCTGATTTGGAGTCTTTGCAAATTCCCCCTCCGGCCTACGCAACCTCGAGAGGTTGCTACGGCCACCTCCCCCGCCAGCGCGCTACCGCGCGCGCAGGGGAGGGAGGGCAGGACCAAGACGCGTCAGTTTTTTCGCGTAACCGGTGAGGTCTGAGCCTTTTATGAAAAAGGCTTAACCACGGCGAGGATGACGATGAAAATCATCAGCACCGCCGGGATTTCATTCAGGATTCGATAAAATCGTTCCGAGCGCGTGTTGCGGTCCGCCGCGAAGTCCCGCCAGCAGCGCACCAGATAGCCGTGTATGCCACTCAGGACCACCACCAGCGCGAATTTGATCTGCAGCCAGACATCGAGATAGGCGCCTGTGAGCCAGGCCAAGGTCGGCCCCAGGATCCACACAGCGACCATCGACGGGTTGACGATGCCGCGCAGCAATTTGCGTTCCATCACCTTGAAGCGCTCCGAACCTTCGGAGCCCGGCTTGGTCTGGGTGTGATAGACGAACAGCCGCGGCAGATAGAGCATCCCCGCCATCCAGGTGATCACGAAAATGATGTGGAAGGCCAGAATCCAGGGAATGTAATCGGCCAGCGTGTTGCGAATGGAATCTCCCATCATCTCTCCCGATAACCACAGCGCCCGAATTTTTGCGGGCAGACCCGGCCTTCGCTGTCGTTGACACAAGCGCCATTCGCCAATGCCTTTTTCACCAGCCCCGCCAGGCCAGCGATGAAAGCCGGATCGGCGCTCACCGTCGCGGCGCGGCGATAATCCGGCACGCCGGTCTCGCGTGCAAGCTTGCCATATTCGATATCCAGCTCGACCAGGGTTTCGGAATGCTCGCTGACGAATGCGATGGGCGCGACCACCACGCCTTTGCCTTCCTGCCCGGCCCGGCGGATTTCCGCGTCGGTCGAAGGCTCCAGCCATTTCAGCGGCCCGACCCGGCTCTGGTAGCAGACGCTCCAGTCGAGATCTTTTATCCCCAGTGCATCCACAAGGGCCCGCGCGGTTTGTTCCACCTGCCATTGATAGGGATCGCCGGTTTCAATCGTGCGTTTGGGCAAACCATGCGCCGAAAGCAGCAACCGGTAGGAAATTCCAGGGGCGGGATCACGCATCGCGGTGCGAATTTTCGCCGCCGCCGCCGCGATAAAACCGGTATCGGTCGGATAACAGCAAACCCTTGTTGCGCGCGCCGAAAGTCCTGCCTTGCGCGCGGCCCGCTCCCAATCCTGGAAGGAAGACGCGCTGGTGGCTGTGGAGAATTGCGGATAGAGCGGCAGAAGCACGATCCGCTCCGGGGCAAAATGGCGCAACTCTTCGGCAGCGGCGTCGCTGAAGGGATTCCAACAGCGCATCGCCACCACCACCCTCGCTTCCACATCCGATCCGGTCAATGCCGCTTCCAAAGCCTGCGCCTGCGACCTTGTTTCTTCGAGGATCGGCGAACGGCCGCCAATGTGATCGTAGATTTTTCGCGCGAAGGGCGCCCGGCGCCGGGCGATGAACCACGCCAGGGGCCTTCGCACAATCGCCGGCAAGGAAATGATCGCAGGATCCGAAAACAGATTCCGCAGAAAAGGTTCGACCGCCTCGGGACTGTCCGGTCCGCCCAGATTGAAGAGAACTATCCCTAACTTCACAGAGCAACCTTCATAACAAGACTCTTAATACTAGCTGATGAAGATGATGTAAGGCCTGTGGGCTGTGGAGGCTTCGGTTGGTATCCGCTTCGTGTAGTCCCGGGGCCCAATGGACTCAAGAGCTTGCTGAAACGACCCGCCGCGATGTTACCCAGAGCCCGGACCTTGGTTTGAGGGTATTGCGCACACGCATCCCCGATTTGGCTCTGTCCACAGGGGGCCGAAGCGGGCATAAACCCGATCCGTGGAGCAATCGGGAATAGTTTGTGGAGAAAAAATTCCATATCCATCTGGTGTCCGACGCCACCGGCGAGACGCTCAACGCCATCGTCAATGCGGCGCTCGCTCAGTTCGAAGGCGTCGATGTCCAGGTTCATTCCTACGCCCTGGTCCGCAGCGAGCATCAGCTCAATCGTTCCATCGATCATATCGCCATCAGCCCGGGTCTGGTGTTCTTCACTTTGGTCAATCCGAGACTGCGCGAGATGCTGCTGGCCCGGTGCGGCTCGCTGAATATCGCCTGCGTCGACGTGATGGAACGTCCGGTGATGGAGCTTTCCCGGTTCCTCGGCATCACCGAAACCCATCGCCCCGGCGGGCAGCATGAAGTGGACCAGCGCTATCTGGCCCGCATCGAAGCGTTGAATTTCACCATCCAGCATGATGACGGCCAGTCCCTGGATACCATCCATGATGCCGAGGTCATTCTGGTGGGCGCCAGCCGCACCTCCAAGACCCCCACCTGTGTCTATCTGGCCATTCGCGGCATCCGTGCCGCCAATATTCCGCTGGTCCCCGGCATGGCTCTGCCGTCTCCTCTGACGGCGCCTGGGGGCCCCATGGTGGTGGGATTGTGGGTCTCGCCCGACCGGCTGGTGCAGGTCCGGCGCAATCGCCTGACCAGCATGGGCGAGGAGCGCGACACCAACTATATCGACCTCGACGCGGTACGTTCCGAAATCGCCGCGACCCGGAAATTATTCGATCAATATGACTGGCCGCAGATCGATGTCTCGCGCCGTTCGATCGAGGAAACCGCCGCGTCAGTGATGAATCTGCTGACCGAGCGGCGGGAGAAAAGCGCGTGAGCCGCCTGGTGCTCGCCTCGGCCAGCACCGCGCGCCAGGCGCTGCTGCGTGCCGCGGGGGTCGATTTCGTCGTCACCCCGGCCAGCATCAATGAACCGGCCCTGATGCAGGATCTTGCCGCCAAGGGCAGCGCCGCCGGACTCGTCGCGGAAATGCTGGCCGAACAGAAGGCCATGATGGTGTCGCGGCGAAGCCCCGGCGAGATCGTGCTGGGCGGAGATTCGGTGCTGGCGCTGGGGAGTGAAATCATCGGCAAGAGCCATAATCTGGCGGCCCTGCGGGCATTGCTGCTCAAATTATCGGGCCGGACCCATCAGCTCGTTTCATCGGCGGCCCTGGCCCGCGACGGGGCCATTTTTTGGCGCCATACGGATCATGCGAATATGACGATGCGGGTGCTCAGCGAGGCCTTCGTGGATAATTATCTGGCGCGGGAAGGCGAAACGCTTCTGGGTTCGGTTGGCGGCTATCATTTCGAAGGCCGGGGGGCGCAGCTTTTCGAGAGCGTCAAAGGCGATTACTTCTCCATTCTGGGATTGCCGCTGCTGCCGGTTTTGGCGCAGTTGCGGAATTTGGGATTGCTGGAATCGTGATGCTGACGGGTGCGGGCAAGGTTGCGGGCGTGGTGGGCTGGCCCATCGCCCATTCGCTATCGCCTCTGCTGCATGGCTATTGGCTGGACGCGTTGAAAATTGACGGCGCGCTGGTGCCCTTGGCGATCTCCCGGGAAGATTTCGCCCGGGTGATCGGCGGCCTGCAGCGCGCGGGATTTCGCGGCGTCAATGTCACGGTGCCGCACAAGGAAGCGGCTTTCGCCCTGGCGCATTTTTGCGATGCCGCCGCGACGGCGGCCGGTGCCGCCAATCTCCTGGTTTTCCACGCCGACGGTCGTATCGAAGGGCGCAATACCGACACGGTCGGCCTGACGGAATCGGTGCGCGAGCGGATGGGCAGCCTGCAAGGCCGGACGATAATCCTCCTGGGCGCGGGCGGCGCGGGCCGCGCCGCGGTTCTGGCGCTGGATGGATTGGACGCCGCCAAAGTGCATCTTCTCAATCGTCAGGCCGACAAGGCCGTGATGCTGGCGCGTTCGCTGCAGCCCGCGGTCCGGTGTGAAATCATGCCCGGCGGCCTCGAAGACTGGGGCAAGGTGGCGCCCGGCGCCGATTTTCTGATCAATGCCACCAGCGCCGGCATGAAAGGAAATCCGCCGCTGCGTCTGGATCTGGCGCAGTTGCCCGGCGACGCCACGGTGCTCGACATCGTCTACAATCCGCTCGAGACCGAATTGCTGAAACAGGCAAAGGCACGGGGGCTTGCGACCATCGATGGGCTGGGCATGCTGATGCATCAGGCAGTGCCGTCTTTCGAAGCGTTCTTCGCGGTCAAACCCGAAGTGACGGCGGGTCTTCGCGCCTGCCTGGAACAGGCGCTGCAACATGCCTAAGCCTTTTGTCATTGGGCTGACCGGCTCGATCGGCATGGGCAAAAGCGAGACCGCCAAACTCTTTGCCGCCGAAGGCGTGGTGGTGCATGACGCCGATGCTGTCATCGCGCGGCTTTATTCGCGGGGCGGCGCGGCCGTGGAAATCGTCGGCCGCGAATTTCCCGGCGCGATCAAGGACGGAAGCGTGGATCGCGCCGCACTGTCGGCGCTGGTTCTGAAGGACGGGGCCGCACTGCAAAAGCTGGAGAAACTGGTCCATCCCCTGGTGGAGGCGGAGCGTCAGAAATTTCTCCGCGAAACCATCGCGCCGATCATCCTCTTCGATATCCCGCTTTTGTTCGAAACCGGCGCGGACGAGGAGATGGATGCGATCGTGGTGGCCAGCGCGCCGGAAGCGACCCAGCGCGCCCGGGTGCTGGCGCGGCCCGGCATGACGGTGGAAAAATTCGAGAGTTTGAAAGCCCGCCAGATGGACGACGCGGAAAAGCGTCAACAGGCGCATTATGTGGTGATGACCGATAAGGGCTTGGATCACGCCCACCAACAGGTGAAAATGATCCTTGCCGATATACGGAACAAGCTCGCCGCGTTGGCGTGAGCGAGAGCGGCAAAAGAGAAGCCCTGATGCGTGAAATTGTCTTCGACACCGAAACGACGGGCTTTGAGCCGGGCGAGGGGCACCGGATCGTCGAGATCGGCCTGGTCGAGCTGATGGATCATTTTCCCACCGGCCGGTCCAAGCAGTTCTACCTCAATCCCGAGCGGGATGTGCCGATCGAGTCCCAGCGCGTTCACGGGCTTTCCGCCGAATTTCTCAGCGACAAGCCGCTCTTTGCTCATGTGGTGGAGGAGTTCCTGGAATTTGTCGGCGATGCGGTGCTGGTGATCCACAATGCCAGCTTCGACATGAAATTCATCAACGCCGAACTGACGCGGGTGGGCCGCACGCCGCTCTCCATGGCGCGCACGGTGGATACGATCGAAATTGCCAAGCGCAAGATACCCGGCGCGCGCTATTCGCTGGACGAGCTTTGCAAACGCTTCAGCATCGATCTCACCGCGCGGTCCAAGCATGGCGCGCTGCTGGATGCCGAGCTCACGGCGCAGGTCTATCTGGAGCTGGTGGGCGGACGGCAGCGCGGCCTGGCACTGGCCCCCATCGAGATCGTTGCCGAGGTGAAAGACGAAGTTAGCAGCCGGGCCCGGCAGCGGCCCGCGCCCCTGGCCCCCCGCATTACGGACGAAGAAGCCGCGCGCCATGCCGCTTTCGTCACCGCCGAACTGGGCGACGGCGCGATCTGGAAACTGGCCTGAATTATCCGGCCTGACGCAATTTAGGCAGCGACTAGGCGGTGCCCATGGTCGGCTGCACCGCCGCCTGGCCCATCTTGGCCTGGTACAGCGCCACGAAATCGATCGGTTCGATCATCAAAGGCGGCATGCCGCCATCGCGCACCACATCGGCGATGATCCTGCGGGCAAAGGGGAACAGCATGTGCGGCGCCTGAATCAGCAGGACGGGCTGCATGGCTTCCTCGGGGATATTCTGCAACCGGAAGAGGCCGGCATAGGCAAGTTCAAGCAGGAAGAGCTGACGGGTCTCGCTTTTGGCATGGACACGCAGCTTCAGCTCGACCTCGAAATGCAGGTCGTCGCCACGCCGGGCCTGGACGTCGATGCCGAACTCGATCTGCGGCCGCTCGGTCAGGCCGGCCGGCGCGCCGGGATTTTCGAACGACAGGTCCTTGATGTACTGGCCCACGACCTGAAAGTTGGGGGCCGGGGAGGTGCCTTCGTCTTGCCCGGGAATTGCCGTTCCACCGCTGCTCATTCTTGCTTTCCCTTTGATCGCGGCCCGCGCGCTACCATGATGGCGGACCCCTGACAAGGAAAAGCCGCGAAATCCGGGCCTGCGGCGTTTTCGATGAACCCGCTTCTGGACCGCAGGCCCCCCCGGAGCTAGGGTCTGCCGCATGTTAGGGCCACTCGGAATGCCGGATGCGCAACTGATCGAGATTCTGATCGCGGCGATGGTCGCGGGCGTGGTCTTGTTCCGGCTTTACACCATTCTCGGCCGGCGCACCGGTCACGAACCCCAGTCGCGGGATCGGATCGCATCGTCCTCCGCCAGTTCAACCTTGCGCTCACCGCCGGTGGACCGGCCGGCCGAGCCGCAGGCGCGCAGCCTGTTCGACATCCAGCTGGCCGATCCCAGTTTCGAGACCGGCCATTTCCTGAGCGGGGCCCGGACGGCGTATGAAACCATTCTCAAAGCCTTCGCGGTGGGCGATCGCGCCAGCCTGAAGCCGCTATTATCCGAGGAAGTCTATAAGGCGTTCGATGCCGACATCTCGGCCCGGGGCGCGGCGCCCCCGGCCGAGACCTTGGCAGGCCTTACCGATGCCAGGATCGTCGAAGCGACCCTGGCGGGCCAGACCGCCGAGATCACCGTGTCGTTCCGTGCCCAGTTTGCCAGCGGCGATCCCTCTTCCCGCGACACGGTCCAGCGCGACGTCACCGATGTCTGGACTTTTGCCCGCCAGATTGGCGCCGCCAGTCCCACCTGGACGTTGGTCGCAACCAGCGGCGCGCTGCCCTGAGCCGCAGACTTGTCGCTCTGCTGATCGTCGCGCTTGTGCTGGCGGCGCTTGGCTGGTGGTGGCTGAGCCGCCCCGCCGCACTTTTGACCGAAGCACAATTCTCCGATCTTCCCGGCTGGCAAACTGCCGATCTGGGCCCCGCGCGCGCCGCATTCCGCCGCAGCTGCACCGTCCTCGCCGCAAAGCCGTCATCGGAAATGATTGGCGATTATGCCGGCACGGCGGCGGACTGGCAGAAAGTCTGCGCCAAGGACACCGGCGATGCGCGCGGGTTCTTCGAAAAAAACTTCACCCCTTATGCCATCGGCGGCGAGGGGCTGTTCACCGGCTATTACGAGCCTGAGATCCAAGGCAGCCGCAACCGGCATGGCGCTTATCAGACGCCGGTTTACGCCCTGCCCGCCGATCTGATCCGGGTCGATCTGGGCCAGTTCGCGCCGCAATATAAAAGCGAACATATTTCCGGTCGCTTGAGCGGCCAGACGCTGGTGCCTTACGCGACCCGCGCCGACATCGATGCCAAGGGCCTTTCCACCGCCAGGATCTTGTTCTGGTGCGATGATCCGGTCGCGCTGTTCTTCCTGCAGATCCAGGGCTCGGGCCGGGTGCGGTTCGACGATGGGACGTCGGCGCGGATCGCTTATGCGGGCGAAAATGGCCGGACCTACACCGCGATCGGCCGCGTGCTGCTGGCGGACAAGCAGTTGGCGAAGGACAAAATATCGCTGGCGACCATTCGTGCCTGGCTGAAGGCCCATCCGAAATTGGCCCAGAGCGTGATGGAAGCCAACCAGTCTTTTATTTTCTTCCAGGAAGCAGGGCTGGGCGACACTGCGCTGGGCAGCCCCGGCACCCAAGGCGTGCGGCTGACGCCCCTGGGCAGCATGGCGGTCGATCCGCGCAAGAACGTGCTTGGTGCGCCCTATTACGTTGCCGCCGATCCGGTGCGCACCTTGCTGATCGCTCAGGATACCGGCGGCGCCATTCGCGGCGCGGTCCGCGGCGATATTTTCTTCGGTTTCGGCGGGAAGGCCGAGCAGCAGGCCGGCGGCATGAAATCCCAAGGCCGCATGTTTGTCCTCTTGCCCAATGACGTGGCGGCCCGATTGGGCAGGAATTTCACGCCATGAAACGTAAGACCACGGATGAGGAACGGATTCTTTTCAAAACCCATATCGACGCGGCGCGCCCCTTTAAGGCGGCGACTCCGAAGCCAAAGAAGACTCTCAAAGCGCCTGCAATAGCGGCTTCGCTGCGAAGGCCGGAGGGAATTGCAAAAAACCTCGACGGCAATACCGCGGAAAAGCTCAAGCGCGGCCAGATCGCGCCCGGCGCGCGCATGGATCTGCATGGCATGACCGAAGCCGCCGCGCATGGCGCGCTTTTGTCGTTTCTTGCCGGCGCCCAGGCGCGCGGCGTCCGGCTGGCGCTGGTGATCACCGGAATCGGCAACCCCAAGGATCAGGACAATGCGGAATGGATGCGCGCACGCCATGGCGCGTTGAAGGAAATGGTGCCCCGCTGGCTGAACGAAAAAGCGTTCAACGCGTTGGTTTCGGGATCGGGCCCCGCACATCGCCGCCATGGCGGCGACGGCGCTCTCTATGTCTATTTGCGGAAAAAACCGTGAAGCAGGCTTTCCATACGGTTCGGATTTCCACCCATGGCCCGGGTCTCTATGAATTCACCGACGCGGCGGCCCAATTCGCGGAGGCTGAAAAGTTTGGCGACGGTCTTCTGACCTGTTTCATCCGCCACACATCGGCGTCGCTGGTCGTGCAGGAAAATGCCGATCCCGACGTGCAAAAAGACTTGCAGGATTTTTTCGCCCAGTTGGCGACCAGGGGCATGAATTTCCGGCATACGGCGGAAGGTCCGGACGATATGCCGTCGCACATCCGCGCCGCCCTGACCGCGACCTCCATCACCATTCCGGTCCGGCATGGCAAGCCCGCGCTCGGCACCTGGCAGGGGCTCTATGTCTTCGAGCATCGCGACGCGCCACATGCGCGCGAGGTGCTGCTCCATTTCATCGGCGATTAGCCCAAACCGGACTTTGCCGCCAATTCTTGCAAGGATGTTTCCGGCCGCGCGCCATAGTGCGAAATGATTTCGGCGGCCGCGAGCGCGCCCAGCCTGCCGCAATCGGCCAGACCCTTGCCTTGCGTCAATCCATGCAGAAATCCCGCCGCGAACAGATCGCCCGCACCGGTGGTGTCCACCACTTTCGCAACCGGCGACGCCGGAACCGCATGAACCTCAGAGCCTTTGATGACGACGCAGCCCTGGGCCGAACGCGTGACCGCGGCGATTCCGCCCCAGGCTTTCAAGCGTTCCGTCACGATGGCAAAATCTTCGGTCTCGAACAGCGATTTGGCTTCGTCTTCGTTGGCGAAAAGGATGTCGAGATCGTTCTGGATCAGATCCAGGAATTCATCGCGGAAGCGGCCGACGCAGAAACTGTCCGACAGGGACAGCGCCACTTGCGCGCCGGCGCCCTTGGCGGCCCGCATCGCCTTGCGGGAAGCCTGTTTGGCATCGTGGGTGTCCCACAGATAGCCTTCGATATAGAGGATCTTCGCCGCCGCGATCTCATCGGCATCGACATCGCCGGGCGTCATTTCCCGGCATGCACCCAGATAGGTGTTCATGCTGCGTTGTCCGTCCGGCGTCACCGCGATCATGGAGGACGCGGTGGGCGATCCGCCCGAGGCCCGCGCCGTCGGATAATGCACGCCCAAGGATTTCAGGCTTTCGCCAAAGCGCGCGCCCAAGACATCGTCGCAGACCTTGCCCAGAAAAACCGCCCGCCCGCCCAGCGAGGCAATCCCCGCCATGGTGTTGGCGGCACTGCCGCCGGCCGCCTGCACGCTGTGCGACAACGCCTTGTGCAATTCCTCGGCGCGGAATTCGTCGATCAGGGTCATGGCGCCCTTGGCGATGCCCTGATCCAGCAGGAACTGATCGTCCACCGCGGCAATTACGTCCATGATCGCGTTGCCAAGGCCCGCGACATCGTATTTTGGCGGCATGAGCACTCCGAAAGGCGTTATAACCAAAGCCATTACGGGACGGATGCGATGTTCGCAAGCATGGGCCGCGCGGCGCGGCTGATTTTCGATCCCGCCCTTGCCGGGATCGCCGTCAAGGCCCTGCTGCTCACGGTTCTGCTGTTCGCGGCCGGCCTGGCGCTTGGCGAGTACGCCCTGTCCCGGCTGCCCGTGCTGGGCAGCCCGGCCGTGAACGCCTTCCTCGAATTGCTGGCGCCGCTGGTGTTCATTTTCGGGGGCGTGGTGCTGGGGCCGCCGGTAGCGGCCTTGTTCGCCTCGCTGTTTCTCGATCAGATCGCGGCCCGCATCGAACAGCGCGATTATCCGGGGATGCCGGCCCGGCCCGCATCCTTCGCCGTCACCTTGCGGGCGGGCTTGAAACTCGCGGCGCTGGTGGTGGGCATCAACCTGGTGCTGCTGCCTTTCGATATCGGGCTGCCGGGGTTGGGCGAATTGCTCAGTCTTGCCGCCAATGGCTGGCTGCTGGGGCGAGAATTTTTCGAGCTGGCGGCGCTGCGGCACCTGGACCTGGCCGGGGCATTGGCGCTGCGCCGGGAAAACAGCGGCACCATCTGGGCCTGCGGCATCTTGATAGCGCTCGGCAGCATGGTTCCGCTGGTCAATCTCGCGGCGCCCTTGTTCGGCACCGCGTTGATGGTGCATCTGTTTCACCAGATGCTGGCACGGAACAGAGCATGAGGAAAAATCTGGCAATCCTGGCGGCGCTGGCGCTGGCCGGTTGCGCCGCGCAGCCGCGTGCGCCTGTCGCGCCAGGCGCCTCCGCGCCCACGCCGACCGTGCCGATCCCGCCGCCGCCGCCGAAAGGCGAGCCCCGTCTTTTCACCGGCATCGATGCGGCTAGATTGCGGGCGCTGGTGGGGACGCCGGCTTTTTCGCGCAAGGACGGCAATATCGAGATGTGGCGCTACGACGCCGGGTCCTGCCACGCCTTCTTTTTCCTGTCAGGCGCCCCCGCCAAGGTGCAGCATGTCGAGACCCTGCCCCGCGGCAAGACCAGTGCGGCGGATCCGGAATGTCTCAGCGGTCTCAGGGCGGTCGCGCGCCCGGACGAAAAACCGCTCACCCGCTAGCGCGGGCTCCCACTTTTTCTGGTCGTCGCTCCGGTCGTCTTCCGTGAAACCGTCTTGAGCTTCGGTTTTTCCGGCGGGAGTTCGCGGAGCGCGGCCCCGCGAAGTGTGGAGCGGTTCGTGTCAGGCCGCGCGACCATCAATGGAGTCTTGTCCGGGAAATTGCACAGGTCGCGCACCACGCAGGTCGGGCATAAAGGCTTGCGCGCCACGCAAGTGTAGCGCCCATGCAAGATGAGCCAGTGATGCGCATGCAGGCGGTATTTTTCCGGCACACGTTTTTCCAGATTCAACTCCACCGCCAGCACGTCTTTTCCGGGCGCCAGTCCGGTGCGGTTCGAGACCCGGAAGATGTGGGTGTCGACCGCGATGGTGGGCTCGCCGAACGCCACATTCAGCACCACATTGGCGGTCTTGCGGCCGACGCCGGGCAATTCTTCCAGCGCGGCCCGGTTCCTGGGCACTTTGCCGTCATGCTTCTCGATCAGGATTTTGGACAACGCGATGACATTCTTCGCCTTGCCCCGATAAAGCCCGATGGTCTTGATCGCATCGGTCAGCCTGGCTTCGCCCAGCCTCAGCATTTTTTCCGGCGTGTCGATGGTCTTGAACAGGGGCTCCGTCGCCTTGTTGACGGATTTGTCGGTCGCCTGCGCCGACAGCGCCACCGCCACCAGAAGCGTGTAGGGGTTCTTGTATTGCAGCTCGGTCTTGGGATCGGGAATGTGCTTCTTCAGGCGCGCGAAGAATTCTTCGATCTCTTCACGCTTGAGAAGCTTGACCATTACAGGCCCAGCACATCCGTCATGGCATAAAGGCCGGGCTTCTTTCCATGGCCCCAGCGCGCCGCGGCCAAGGCGCCGCGCGCAAAGTTCGAACGGTCTTCCGCCGAATGTGACAGCATGATGCGTTCACCCGGGCCGGCCAGAAACACCTGATGCTCGCCCACCACGGTGCCGCCGCGCAGCGAGGCAAAGCCGATGGCGCCATCGTTGCGCGGGCCGGTCTCGCCGTCGCGCCCGCGGACGGAATTTTTCTGCAGCGACACGTCCCGGCCTCTGGCGGCCGCCGCGCCCAGCATAAGCGCGGTGCCGGACGGCGCATCGATTTTCATCTTGTGATGCATTTCCAGAATCTCGACGTCATAGTCGGGCAGGGCCTTGGCGGCACGCTCGACCAGAGCCGCCAGCACATTGACGCCCAGGCTCATATTGCCCGACTTGACGATCACGGCGTGACGGGCCGCCGCCTGGATGCGAGACTCGGCATCGGCCGCAAAGCCGGTGGTACCGATGACATGGACGATGCGCGCCTGCGCCGCCAGATCGGCCAGCATCAGCGATACCATCGGCCGGGTGAAATCGAGCACCGCCTGCGCCTGTGCGATCAGGGGCAGCGGATCGGCGGTGAGCTTGACGCCATTGGGCGCCAGGCCCGCCAGCTGGCCCGCGTCACGTCCCAGATCGGGATGACCTTCCGCTTCCAGCGCGCCGGACAATATCATTCCGGGTGCTTGCGCGATTTCGCGCACCAGGGTGCGGCCCATGCGGCCGGACGCGCCGGCGACAACGATATTGAGGTCCGCCATCGCCTACGCCTTGGCGTCGATGGGGGGCGGAGGATCGCCCCGCCGCGCCACCGTCACCATCGCGGGCCTGAGCAGCCGGTCGCCGATCATGTAGCCCGACTGCACCACATCGACGATGCTGCCGGCGGGTTTGCCGTTGCCGGGCACTTCGGCGATCGCCTGATGCAGATTGGGATCGAATTTTCCGTCCTCGGTCGAGACCGGCTTGACGCCATGCCGTTCCAAGGTGGCGAGCAGCTGGCGGTCGGTGGCTTCGACGCCATCCAGCACGGCTTTCACCTGCGGGTCGGCGGCTTCGCGCAAGTCCGGCGGACAAGCGGCCAGGGCGCGGGAGAAATTGTCCGCGATGGAGACCATGTCGCGGGCAAATTTGGTCACCGCATATTGCGAGGCTTCGATTTTCTCGCGCTCGGCGCGCCTGCGGATATTTTCGACTTCCGCCAAGGCGCGCAGACGCTGGTCGCGCAAGGATTCGATTTCCGCCTTAAGCACGGCGATGGGATCGGGCGCGGGTTCCGTGATCCGGGCCTCGGGCATTTCCTGTTCGGTTTCTTCGGTCATGACGTTCCTTAGTGCCCTACCGCTTCGCTACTTGAGGGCGTAGCTCCTTAAACGCTAACCCAGCAATCGTCCAATGACTTTGGCGGTGTGGTCCACCATCGGGATGATGCGGCCGTAATTCAGGCGGGTGGGGCCCAGAACGCCGATCACGCCCACGACCTTGCCCGCCGCATTGGCATAAGGCGCGGCCACGATGGAAGAGCCCGAGAGGGAGAACAGCCGGTTCTCCGAGCCGATGAAAATGCTGACCCCATCCCCCGCCTTGGCGAGTTCCAAAAGCCGGATCAGATCGGCCTTGCGCTCGATATCGTCGAACAGGGTGCGGATCCGCTCGATATCGGCCTGGGCCTCGACCGAATCCAGCAGATGGGCGGTGCCCCGCACGATCAGGACTTTCTCATCGATGCCGCCGGGCTGGGCCAGGGTCGCCAGACCCTCGGCCACGATCTTGGCGGTGAGGGAATCGAGTACGGCGCGCTCGCTTTCCAGATCGGCCAGGATTTCGGCCCGCGCCGCGTCGATGGTGCGGCCGGCCAGGCGGGCGTTCAGGTAATTGGAGGCTTCCGTCAGGGCCGAAACCGGCAGTCCCGGCGGGGTATCGATCACCCGGTTTTCCACCTGGCCATCGCCGCTGACAATCACCACCAGCGCCTTGCCGGGACCGACATGGACGAACTCGATATGTTTCAGCGCCGCGGAATCCTGTTTGGCGGTCACCACCAATCCGGCGCAGCGCGACAGGCCGGACAACAGGCTGGTCGCCTGGGTGAGGACGTCTTCCAGCCGCTGGCCGCTGCCGGACATGCGCGCTTCGATCATCCCGCGTTCTTGCGGTTCCAGATCGCCGACTTCCAGAAGCCCGTCCACGAACAGACGCAGCCCTTTTTCCGTCGGCACGCGCCCGGCGCTGGTGTGCGGGGCGTATAGCAGGCCCATGCTCTCCAGATCCGCCATCACGTTGCGGATGGAGGCGGGCGACAGGGTCAGGGGCAGGCGCTGGGACAAAGTGCGCGACCCGACCGGCTCCCCCGACGCCAGGAAGGCCTCCACCAGATGGCGGAAGACTTCGCGCGGACGCTCGCTGAGCGAGGGATAAGTGAGGCGGGTGGGAAAGGATTCCAACTATAAGCCTTTGATAAATCGATATTATATGGCCCGGCAGCGGCCGCATTGGACGCGCTCCGGCAAAGCGGCTAGGTAACCGCCCCGGTCTCCAGCGATAAGATATACACCCCCATGCGCCTCTCCAACCGCAGCTTCGATTCCCTTCGCTCCGTAAGCCTGGAACCTGGCGCCGCCCTTCATGCCGAAGGTTCCTGCCTGGTCAAATTCGGCAATACCCATGTGCTGGTCACCGCCAGCCTGGAAGAAAAAGCGCCGCCCTTCCTCAAAGGCTCGGGCAAGGGCTGGGTGACGGCGGAATATGGCATGTTGCCCCGTTCCACCCATGAACGCATGCGGCGCGAAGCGGCGGCAGGCAAGCAATCCGGCCGGACGCAGGAAATTCAGCGCCTGGTCGGCCGTTCGCTGCGCGCGATCTGCGATCTTTCCGCAATAGGCGAACGCCAGATCGTGATCGATTGCGATGTCCTCCAGGCCGATGGCGGCACCCGCACCGCCGCGATCACCGGCGGCTATGTCGCGCTCGCCCAATGCGTGGGATTCATGCGCAAAACCGGTCTGATCAAGACGCAGGTGCTGAAAGATCATGTCGCGGCGATCAGCTGCGGCATCATCAAGGGCGAAGCCATGCTCGATCTGGATTACAGCGAAGACTCCACCGCCGAGACCGATGCCAATTTCGTGCTGACCGGCGCGGGCGGGCTGGTGGAGATTCAAGGCACCGCCGAAGGCGCCCCCTTCAGCGAAGATCAGCTGGCGCAATTGCTGCGCCTGGCGCGCAAGGGCATCGCCGAGCTGGTCGAAGTGCAGAAGCAGGTTCTGGCGTGAGACTGCCGCGCGGCAGTGTCCTGATTGTCGCCAGCCACAATGCCGGCAAGGTGCGCGAGATCAAGGCGCTGCTCGGTCCGCACGGCATCCAGCCCATCGGTGCGGGCGATCTGCATCTGCCCGAACCGGAAGAGACCGGCCTGACCTTCGCCGCCAATGCCGAACTCAAGGCGCGCGCCGCTGCCGATGCCGGCAAGCATCCCGCGCTTGCGGACGATTCCGGGCTCTGGGTGAATGCGCTGAACGGCGATCCCGGCATTTATTCCGCGCGCTGGGCCGGCTCCGCAAAGGACTTCGGTGCCGCCATGGCCCGCGTCGAACGCGAATTGCTGGAAAGACAGGCGCACGATCTTTCCGCCAAATTCGTCTGCGCCCTGTCGCTGGCGATGCCCGCCCATGATGGCAAAGAGGGCGAGATCCAGACTTTTGAAGGCGAAGTGCATGGCCGCCTCACCTTCCCGCCGCGCGGCAACCGCGGCTTCGGTTATGATCCGATCTTCATTCCCGATGGCGGGAGCCAGACGTTCGGCGAAATCGACCCGCATGTGAAAAACGCCATGAGCCATCGTGCCCGGGCTTTCGAAAAGCTCCTGCACAGCGGCATCCTGGCGGAATCTTTTTGATGGTCGCGCGGCCGGACGGAAAACCGCGGACGTCATTGTGTCTCCGCGCCGCCGCCGCACTTTTCCTGGCCGACGCTCCGTGAGTTTCGGGATTTACGTCCACTGGCCCTTCTGCGCCGCCAAATGCCCCTATTGCGATTTCAACAGCCATGTCCGCACCGCCCTCGATGAGGATGGCTGGGTGGATGCGATCACGCGCGAGCTGGACTGGACGGCGCAATCGCAAGGCGGCGCGCGTCCCACGGTCGAGACGATTTTCTTTGGCGGCGGCACGCCATCCCTGATGCAGGGTCGCTCGGTCGGGCGCGTGCTGGACAAGATCTCGCGTCTGTGGCGGTTGACCAATGACATTGAAATCACGATGGAAGCCAATCCCGCCAGCGCCGATGCGGCGCGCTTCTCCGATTACCGCGCCGCGGGCGTCAATCGCCTGTCGCTGGGAATGCAGGCGTTGAACGATGCCGATCTGAAGTTTCTAGGCCGCCTGCACAATGCACAGGAAGCAAAGGCCGCGCTGGCGCTGGCGATGCGGAATTTCGATCGCGTGTCGCTGGACCTGATCTACGCGCGCCCGGACCAGAGCGACGTCCAATGGCGCAGCGAACTGAAACAGGCGCTGGATTTCGGCACCGATCATCTGTCGCTCTATCAATTGACCATCGAGCCGGAAACCCCGTTTGCGCTGCTGCACAAGAATGGTCAGATCCGAATCCCGGATGACGATCTGGCGGCCGGGCTTTACGAGACAACCCAGGAACTGACCGAAGCGGCGGGATTGCCCGCCTACGAAATCTCCAATCATGCCCGCCCCGGCTCGGAGAGCCGGCACAATCTTATTTACTGGCGCTATGGCGACTATGCCGGCGTGGGCCCCGGCGCGCATGGCCGCCTGATGCTGGACGACAAGCGGATCGCGACCTCCGCCATTCGCCTGCCGGAACGCTGGCGCGACGCGGTGATGAAAGGCGAGACCGCTTTCGCCGATTTCGCCGCCATCGACGATGCGGACGCGTCGCGCGAGCATCTTCTGATGAATTTGCGTCTGGCCGAAGGCCTCGACCTGGCCGTCTATCAAGCCCGCTGGAACACGCGGCCGCCGGCGGAAAAGATCGCGCCGCTGGTCGAACAGGGCTTGCTGCGCCAGGACGGCGACGTGCTGGCGGCCACGCCGCAAGGCCGCCTGGTGCTGAACGCAGTGATTGCTGCGTTGCTGAACTAAAAGCTTTTTGGCTGGAATGTCCGTGGCGCCGGACTGACGACGTGAAAGCCGTCCTGCTGGACTTCCAGTACGGCCAAACCGCGCTCAGATGTGCCGTCGGCATTGAAACGGAAGATGCCGTTGACGCCGGCGAAACCGTTCGGGTCCATCAAGGCGGTCGTGGTGAAGCGGTGATAGGGTTCGCCGTTGGACAACAGCGCGATCAGCGACACCGCGTCATAGGCCAGCGAGGCCAATTGCGGCGCCGGGGCGCCATAGATCGCCCGATACTTGTCGTTGAACGTGTTGTCGGCATTGGGCTCGGGTGCGGCGAACCAGCCGCCATCCAGGGTCTGTTCCTTGACGGTGCTGGCGTCGTCCCACAGACCGGTACCCAGCAGCTTCACCTTGGCCGGATCCAGTCCGTTGAAGACCAGCGAAGGGGCGATGGCGCGCAAGATGCCGCCGCCTTGCGCGATGATCACCGCATCGGCGTTGCTTTTGGCGATCACTGCCGATGGCGCCATCACGGTGGCCGAGTTGGGCGCGAAATGCTCGACATCGACCGATGTCGCGCCCGCGCTTTTCACCGCGTCATCGAAAGCAGCAGAGATCACGTCGCCATAAGGCGTCGCAGGCACCATTGCCGCGAAATTGTGATGGCCTTGCGATACCGCATAATTCACCACCCGTTTGACTTCGCTCTGCGGCAGGAAGGACAGGAGATAAACGCCATTGCCCGCCACGCTGCGTTCGGTCGAGAAGGCCAGTACAGGTATGCCGCGATCACGCGCGACCGGCGCGACCGCCGAGACCGAAGGTCCGAACAATGGACCGATAATAATTTCCGCTCCCTGGCTCATAAGCTTCACGGCTGCCGCGCCCGCCAGATCCGGCGTCGCGCCTTCGTCGGCCGTGATCAGCAGGATGTTGCGGTTGCCGCCATCGAACAGGGCCAGCTCCGCCGCCTTCAGCATCGCCGCCGCCAGGGTGCGTGTCCCGGGCGTGGTGCTGGAAAAGGGCAGGATGATACCCACCCGAACCGGGGTGGTGCCGGGCGGCGTGTGGGGCAGGCGCAGATAGGTGGGCAGGTCCCGGTCCAGCGGATTGCCAGCCACGGGCGGCGGAGGCGCCACGACCTTGGGCGGCGGCGCCGGTGGGGGGGTGCAAGCGCTCAACCCCGCTATCGCGGCCGCACTTAGGATGGCAAATAGACGGGGGATGGCACAAAGGCGGGCCAGTCGAACGGCCGGACGGAATGAAGAAACCTGGATCATCAATGACTTCCCTGAGCGGCGACAGTAAAGCGCGCGCCGCTGCCGGTAAACCGCAACTTCTGGGCGATTTGAAGGAGCTGGCGCCGGGTCTTTACGTCACCGCCACGCCGATCGGCAATGCCCGCGACATCACGCTCCGGGCGCTGGACGTGCTGAAGGCTGTGGATCTGGTCGCGGCCGAGGATACCCGCGTCACCGCCAAGCTGTTCGCGATCCACGGCATTTCAAAACCGCTCATCGCCTATAACGACCACAATGCCGCCCGCGAGCGGCCGCGCCTGCTCAGCCGCCTGCGCGAAGGGGCGCGGATCGCCTTGGTCAGCGACGCGGGCACGCCCCTGGTCAGCGATCCCGGCTTCAAGCTCGTGCGGGCCGCGATCGAGGACGGATTGCCTGTCCATGCCCTGCCCGGGGCATCGGCCGCCTTGACCGGGCTGGTGCTGTCGGGCCTGCCATCGGACCGCTTCCTGTTCGCGGGCTTCCTGCCCAGCAAATCCGGCGAGCGCCGAAGCGTGCTGGAAGAATTGAAAGCCATCCGCGCCACCCTGATTTTTTTCGAGTCCGGGCCCCGCCTGGCCGAAAGCCTCAAGGACATGGCGGCGGTTTTGGGCACGCGCAGCGCCGCGGTGACGCGCGAGATGACCAAGCTTCACGAAGAAGTCCGGCGCGGCACCCTGGCCGAATTGGCTGAGGCCTATGAAAAGGAATCCGCGCCCAGGGGGGAAGTGACCTTGCTGGTCTCGCCGCCGCATGCCGCCGAAGCCGATTTTGGTGCGGTCGATGCGGCCCTGACGGCGGCGCTGGTTTTCATGCCGCTCAAACCGGCTTCCGAAATGATCGCGGACCTCACCGGCGTTTCGCGCAAGGCGGTCTATGCCCGCGGCCTCGAGATGAAGAATGGCGGACCGCAAAAAAGCTGAAGCGCGCGGCCATCGCGGCGAAGCCTGGGCGGCCTGGTGGCTGCGGCTGAAGGGGCACCGCATTCTGGGCCGCCGCGTCAAAACCCATGCCGGCGAAATCGACCTGATAACCCTATGTCCTTTCGGTCCGGTCTGTTTTGTCGAAGTCAAAGCGCGGGGGCTGGCGCGTGACGCCGCCGAAGCGGTGACGCCGGAGCAGCGGACTCGCATTGCCCGCGCCGCCTCCCTATATCTGGCCTCCCGCCCGGCTCTTGCCCGGCGCGGGGCGCGATTTGATATTGTCACGGTGGCCGGCATTCCCAGGCATTTGCGGGACGCCTGGCGAATGGATGGATGAAGGCATGGCGCTCACTGTCGCGATCCAGATGGACCCGATCGAGAAGATCGATATCAGCGGCGATTCCACCTTCGCGCTGGCGCTGGAGGCGCAGGCCCGCGGCCATGGCCTTCTCTATTATGGCCCGCGCGACCTTTCCTTCGGCGAAGGCAAGGTTACGGCGCGGGTAAGACCGCTCAATGTTCGCGACGTGAAAGGCGATCATTTCGCGCTGGGCGAATCCTTTGTCTATGACCTTTCCGCCGCCAACGTGGTCTTGATGCGGCAGGATCCGCCTTTCGACATGGCCTATATCTCGGCCACGCATATTCTGGAGCGCATTCACCCCAAGACCCTTGTGGTCAACGATCCGCGCGAAGTCCGCAACGCGCCGGAAAAGCTTTTCGTCACCGAATTCCAGGATTTCATTCCACCCACCCTGATCACCAGCGATGCCCGCGAAGTGCGCGACTTCCGCGAACGGCACAAGGAAATCATCATCAAGCCGCTTTACGGCAATGGCGGCGCGGGCGTTTTCCGCATCGGCCCGGGCGACGAGAATCTGGGCTCGCTGCTGGAGATGTTCACGCAATTCTATCGCGAGCCGGTGATCGTGCAGCGCTATCTGCCGGAGGTCCGCAAGGGCGACAAGCGCATCATCCTGGTGGACGGCGAGTTCGCCGGCGCCATCAACAGGGTGCCCGCGGCCGGCGAGGCGCGCTCCAACATGCATGTCGGCGGCCGGCCTGAGAAAACAGAGTTGACGCCGCGTGAACAGGACATCTGCGCCGCCATCGGCCCGGAACTGAAACGCCGCGGCTTGATTTTCACTGGTATCGACGTGATCGGTGACTATATGACCGAGATCAACGTGACCTCGCCCACCGGCATCCACGAAGTCAAACGCTTCGGCGGGGCCGATATCGCCAAGCTGGTGTGGGATGCGGTCGAAGCAAAGGCACGCACATGATCACCGTCCGCAAATCCGCCGAGCGCGGCGCCACCAAGATCGACTGGCTGGATTCCAAGCACACATTCTCGTTCGGCGAATATTACGATCCCGCCCATGAAAGCTTTGGCGCCCTGCGCGTGATCAACGAGGACTGGATCGCGGGCGGCGCAGGCTTTCCGCCCCATCCGCACCGCGACATGGAAATCGTCACCTATCTTCTGGAAGGGGCGTTGCAGCACAAGGATTCCAGCGGTGGCGGCGGCGTCATCCGGCCCGGCGAAATCCAGCGCATGAGCGCGGGCGCCGGCGTGGTCCATGCCGAGTTCAATGCCAGCCGCGACCGGCGCTGCCATCTGCTGCAGATCTGGATCATGCCGTCGCAGCGCGGCATCGAGCCGTCCTATGAGCAGAAAGCGATCGACGCCCAGGCGATCACCAACAAATTCGCCCGCATCGCCGGACCCGATCCCCAGCCCAATGAAGTCCGGTTGGTGCAGGACGCGGAAATCTGGGCGGCCAGGTTGGATACCGATGTCGAAGCGATCCACCTGATCGGCCCCGGACGGCGCGCCTGGATTCATGTGGCAAAAGGCGAAATCAGCCTCGGCGAGCACAGGCTGCATGCCGGCGACGCGGCGGCAGTGACCGATCAGGATCAGGTCGCCTTGCGTTCACGCACCGAAGCAGAAGTGCTGCTGTTTGATTTGGCTTGATTGACCTCATCCGCCCTTCGCTGGCGGTCGGCCCTACAAAAGGTCCACTGGACCTTTTGCTGACGGGCCTCCAGGGCCAGCTACGTTCGCACGCTGTCGCTACTCACCCTTCCCCGTCAGCGTGCTACGCACGCACGGGGAAGGATGGGCACGACCAAGGTGAGAGAATTTCAGCGCGCGTTGCCGTTAGCAGCGAATTATTTCACGAGTCCGAACCGCGACTTGTACCGGGCATCGATGCCGGACAGCGGGAAGTAGATAAAGACATCGGTGGTGCCGAACTGGCGGTCGATCACCGCGCCGTCGCCGATGCGGCAACCCGCCCGCACATAGCCTTTCAGAAGGGGCGGCAGGCTGCGCAGCCCTTCGCGGGCATCGATGGCGTCCTGGGGCATGCGGTTCATGTCCACGAACAATTCTGGCCGCGCCCGCACCCGCAAATTCGCCGGCATGGGGTGGAAATGGTGCAGATAGGATAGCGGCAAGGCCAGGGCGTCGGGATCGGTGCCCGCCAGGCTGGCGCAGCCGAACATCAGGTCGATGTCGAAGCGCGCGACATAGGCCATCAGGCCTTTCCACAGGAGCTGCATGGTGCCGGGGCGGGCGCGATAGCTTTTGAGCACGCAGGAGCGGCCCAGCTCCAGGAATTTGGTATCCGCCGGCAAGCCATTCAGCATCGGGGCGATGTCATATTCGCTGGCCGTATAGAACCCGCCGGCTCGCGCCGCGTCCTTCTCGCGCGTCAGGCGATAGGTGGCGACCACCAGCGGCTGGCCGTCCTCGCCATGCGCTTCGCGGTCCACCACCAGAAGGTGGTCGCAGACATCGTCATATTTGTCGAAATCGCGGCCCGCCTCGCGCATCTGCGGCGAAGGGATCGCGCTCATCTCCTGGTAGAAAACGGAATAGCGCAGCCGCTGCGCCTGCTCGACTTCGTGGTCGGTCTCGGCCAGGCGCACTTCCAGGGCGCCCGAAACGGCCAGAACCGGCCATTGTTCGGCGCGGCCCTCAAACGACCCGGCTTCATAAATATTGACCACGCGAATCCCTTTTTGGGCGCTGTCCTGGGAACGGCATAGGCCGCTTCTGCGACAGATTTATAATCTAGCCCAGTGGCTTGGGGGTGCGCAATCAATTGTGACACTCGGCTTGGTCGGACAGCCCTCGCCTGAAATGGTTACCCGCCGGGGCTGCACTTTCCCTGGCGGATGCTCCGGCGGTCAGGCCAGCCTTTGCCGCCGCTCCAGCAGCCAGAACAGCAACAGAGCGGGAACCCCGATGGCCCCGCACCCCAGGAAAAACAGGGCATAGGCGGGCATCAGCCCGAAATGAGCCGATAGCCCTTCGACCGTGGCGCCGGAGAATCCTTTCAGGATCTTGCCGGCCCAAGCATAGGTCGAGGACAAAAGCGCGTACTGCGTCGCGGTATAGCCCAGGCTGGTGAGCGACGACATGTAGGCCACCAGCGTGACGCCCGCGAGCGCGATGGCGAAATTGTCCAGCGCCATCACGACGGCGAACGTCACGGGGTCATGTGCGAAGGGCAGCACGGCATAAAGTGCGGTTCCCGACATCTGCGCGGCACAGCCCGCCAGCACCGCCGGCATCAGTCCCAGCCGCAGCGACAGATAGCCGCCCGTCGCGACGCCGAGAAATACACCCACCAGTCCCACGCTGCCGCGCACCGCGCCGACAACGTCCTTGCTGAGACCGAGATCGACATACATCGGGTTGTACATCGGCCCGCTGACGAAATTGGGAAGCTGAAACAGGCTGATCGCGATCAGTATCAGAAGCGCGTTGGCGCCGTGCGTCCGGAAGAAGACGATGAAAGGTCCGGCGACGGCATCGAAAAATCCGCGCGCCGTCCAGATCGGCGCCTCTGCCTCCTTGCGCTGCATGACCGTGTCCGCCTTGACGGGTTCGGCGGACAGAAAGCAGGCGGCAAGGCCAATGCTCATGAGTGCGCCATACAAGACATAGGACGCGTTCCATCCGATCCGCTGGGCGATCGGCAGAATGACCGCTTCGCTGGCCAGCAGCGCTGTGCGATAGCCGAATGTGTAGGCGGAGGTCAGAAGTCCCAATTCATCGGCATCGCGCGCGCTTTCAATCCGCCACGCATCAATCGCGATGTCCTGCGTCGACGAAGCGAAGGCCACGACAAGGGCGAATGCACCCAGCATGACCAGGCCATGCGCGAGCCCTGCCCAGGCCATGGCCACCAATCCGCCGGCGACGACCAATTGCGCTAGGGCCATCCAGCCGCGCCGCCGCCCCAGCTTCGACAGAAACGGTGCGCCGACGCGATCCAGGATCGGGGCCCACAAGAATTTCAGGGAATAGGCGATGCCCACCCAGGACAGAAAGCCGATCGCCTTGAGCGTGCTGCCTTCATCGCGCAGCCAGTATCCGAAGGTGTTGCCGACCAGAAGGAAGGGCAAGCCCGACGAAAAGCCCAGCGCCGCCATGACCAGGACGCGGGGAGTCAAATATTCGCGGAAGGAATACCGGCGGCGTCGAGTCATGCCGCCGCATTATGCGGCAGTCTCTCCTGCGAGGGAAACAGGGCCAGGAACATTTCCTCCAGCTCGGCGGGATCGACCGGCTTGGTGAGGAAGCCGTCCATGCCGGCCTCCTGGCAAGCGCGCTTGCCCGTTTCGAGAGCGTCGGCGGTCAGCGCCACGATGGGCACGCGCGGACGGGAATTTCTTTCTTCCATTGCGCGGATCGCACGCGTGGCTTCGATGCCGTCCATGCCGGGCATGTGAATGTCGGTCAGCAGCAGGTCGAAATCGTCATCTTCCATTGCGGCGACGGCGGCGCTGCCGGTGGTGACTTCCCGGATCTGGTGACCGCGACGACGCAGCAATTCGCGGATCAAAAGCGCATTGACCGGATTGTCCTCGGCCAGAAGAATTTTCAAACCGGTCGCGGCGGTGGCTTTGGGCGCCGGCAGGGCCAGCGGCGGCGGCCCAGGCTGCAGTGGCTCAGGCTGCAGTGGTTCAGTCTGCGGCGCCGCGATCGCGGCGGCATCGGGCAGCTGCGGTTGGACGGGGCTTGCGGGCTGGGCGGGTGCTGCACTGCCGGCATCCGTCATCGCCAGACAGAGATTCAATTGCTCCGCCAGCGACGTCTCCCGGATCGGCTTGACCAGATAACCGGCAAACCCCATGGCGCGCAGATCGTCCAGCCGCGAGCGGGAAGCGGGCGTGACCATCACCAGCGTGGGGACGGAAAGGTCAGGCGGCATCAGCGGATCGGGGGCGCTGTCGGTGCCGGAATCGATCAGCACTGCGTCGATTCTTCCGCCCGGCGGCAGGCGCTGGAAATTGATGCCTTCGCCGCCCTGGGCCGCGATCTGCAGACTAAGGCCTTCGCGCAGAACCTTGTTGCGGCTGACGATGGCGATGCGTTTTCCTTGCAGCAACGCGGCGTCGGCAGCGGCGGGCCTGATCGCGATGGCGGGAACGGTGAACCAGAAGATCGAGCCGTTCTCCGGGCCCGGCTCGATGCCGATCGCGCCACCCATGGCCTCGACCAGGCGTTTGGAGATCGCCAGCCCCAGCCCCGACCCTCCGAATTTACGGGCGTGGCTGGAATCGGCCTGCACGAATTCGTGGAAAATCTCCTGGCGCTTCTGCGCCGGCACGCCCACGCCGGTATCGCGGACTTCCACCCGCAGGAAATCGCCGTCAGGGCCTGCGGACATCTCCAGTGCGACGCAGACGCCGCCTTTTTCCGTGAACTTGACGGCGTTGCCCATCAGGTTGGTGAGGATCTGGCGGAAGCGCACCTGATCGATCCGGATCGCGCCGGGCACATCGCGCCCCACCACCGTAATGATCTCGATATTCTTGGCATGCGCGCGAGGGCCGAGAAGTTCTGCGACGCCCGCCACCAGGGCGCGGACTTCGACTTCGTCTTCATCCAGGGTGAGCGTGCCGGATTCGATCTTGGAGAAATCCAGAATGTCGCCGATCAGGATCAGCAGTGCCTCGCCGGATTGGGTGATCGCCTCGGCATAGGTGCGCTGCTCCGGTTTCAGATCGGTTTCCAGGAGCAGGCGGCCCATGCCCAGCACGCCATTCATGGGCGTGCGGATCTCGTGACTCATGGTGGCCAGGAACCCCGATTTGGCGCGGCTGGCCGCCTCGGCATTGTCGCGCGCCTCGGTCAGTGCATCTTCCAACGCCTTGCGTTCGGTGACGTCGCGGCCAACGCTCTGGACTTCGACCAACCGGCCGTGGCCGTCGCGCACCGCGTAATCTTCCCAGGAAATCCAGCGCCAGCCGGATGCCGTGCGGACATGCTGGTCGTAATGCGCGCGGCCGCGGCCGGTCTCGATGGCGGCGAAGCTGCCGAAGCGCGGCGCCCGGTTCTCGGGATGCAGTTCGGGCGCAAAGGGATAACCCAGGGCATGCGCTGGTTCGAGGCCGAACAATTTGAAGAAAGCCTCGTTGGCATAGGTGAGCCGGCTGGAGGCGTCGCGGCGGAAAATGGCGTCGCCTTGCGCGTCCACCAATCCCTTGTAGCGGATCTCGCTTTGATAAAGCCGCGAATTCACCGCGGCGGCGTTGCGCAAGGAGCTTTCCAACCGTCCCGCCGCGGCGCGCAATTCATTCGCCTGCCGCGTCAGCATGCCGTTGCGTTCGCGCGAATTGAGCAGATTGGAAATCAGAAAGGCCAGGGCCACCGCCAGCAGGGCGCCGAAGCTGGCGGGCGAAATGATCGTCAGATGGCCGGACAACACGACATCGCCGACCGCCATGGCGAGCATCAATCCCGCCACGGCGCCGAACACAGTTCTGATCAACCGCGCCGCCGTCACGTTGTCCGCCGCTTTCCGTTTTCCTGGTTTGTTGCCTTATTTTGACCGCAGACCCATACAAAAAGCTTAAAGTTCCTTGGTTAGCGTCGGTTAAGCCTTTTGGCCTCCAGATTTGGCGCATCTGCGGCATATTTCCATTTATCATCAATTATTTAGACGGCGGATGGCAATTGCCCTTCCCGCCGTCACAAAAGCTTTGCAGAACTGTGATGTTCGTGGCGTGAGAGCCGTGTGAATTGGCGCCGACCGCTGAGCAGGCATCACAATTTATGGCTGATATCGCCTTGACCGACGCAAACGCCACCGCCGATCTGGTTACAAGAGCAGAGATCACCCGCCGCGCCGGACGCGGTGATGTTCGCTTTCATTTCCTGACCTGGGCCGCCGCCGCCGCCGTTCTTCTGATCTTTTCCGGGGTCATCGCCTCGCTGGTTATCGGCTCGATCCCTGCCTTCCGGGCGTTCGGCTTTTCCTTCCTCACCTCTAGCGCCTGGGATCCCACCGCGAACCAGTTTGGCGGCCTCCCCTCCATCTACGGCACCTTGGTGACCTCGGTGCTCGCCATGCTGCTGGCGGTGCCGATCGGCATCGGGGTGGCGATCTTCCTCACCGAATTGTGCCCGCGCCCGCTGCGTCGCCCGATCGGCATTGCCATCGAGTTGCTGGCCGGCATCCCGTCGATCATCTACGGCATCTGGGGCCTGTTCGTGTTCGCGCCTTGGTTTCAGGCCCATGTGCAGCAGCCCATCATCGATGCCACCGACGGCATTCCCCTGATCGGCACCCTGTTCGGCGGCGCGCCTTACGGCATCGGCGTTTTCACCGCCGGCCTCATTCTCTCCATCATGATCCTGCCGTTCATTTCGGCGGTGACGCGCGATGTTTTCGAGACCGTGCCCGCCATGCTGAAGGAAGCAACTTACGGCCTTGGCTGCACCACCTGGGAAGTCATGTGGCGTGTGGTGCTGCCTTACGCCCGTTCGGGCGTGATGGGCGGCGCGATGCTGGCGCTGGGCCGGGCCCTGGGCGAAACCATGGCGGTTACCTTCGTGATCGGCAACGCCCATACCATCGAGCCGTCCCTGTTCGCGCCGGGCACCACCATTTCGGCCACCATCGCCAATGAATTCACCGAAGCAACGGGCGCGCTTTACACGTCCTCGCTGATTTCGCTGGGCCTGATCCTGTTCTTTATCACTTTCATCGTGCTGGCCTGCGCGCAGCTGATGCTGCGTTCGCTGGAGCGGCAGGCGGGGACCAAATGAGCGTTTCCAGTTCACTTTACTTGCGCCGCCGCGTCACCAACGCCGTCTTCATCACATTGTCTTTCGCCGCCGCCATTTTTGGCCTGGTCTGGCTGGGCTTCATCCTGTCGGCGCTGCTGTCGGAAGGTTTTTCCGCGATCTCCCCCACCCTGTTCACGCACTCGACGCCGCCGCCGGGACAGCCGGGCGGGCTCCTCAACGCCATCCTGGGCAGCGTGCTGATGAGCAGTATCGCGGTGTTTTTCGGCACGCCCATCGGCCTGTTCGCAGGCACCTATCTCGCCGAATATGGCAAGCACACCAGGTTCGCTTTTGTCGTGCGCTTCGTGAACGATATTCTCCTGTCGGCGCCATCCATCGTCACCGGCCTTTTCATTTACGAGATCGTGGTCCTGCCGATGGGCCATTTTTCGGCCTGGGCCGGCGCGCTATCCTTGACGGTAATCGTGATCCCGGTGGTGGTGCGCACGACGGAGAATATGCTCATCCTGGTGCCCAGCGGCCTGCGCGAAGCCGCCAGCGCGCTGGGTGCACCAATGAGCTTTGTCATCCGCAGCGTCACCTGGAAGGCCGCCCAGGCGGGCATCGTGACCGGCGTGTTGCTGGCGATCGCGCGGATTTCGGGTGAAACCGCGCCGCTGCTTTTCACCGCGCTCAACAACCAGTTTCTCACCACCAACTTCAATGCGCCGATGGCGTCCCTGCCGGCGGTGATCTTCCAATATGCGCTGTCGCCCTATGACGACTGGCACAAGCTCGCCTGGGCGGGCGCGCTTCTGGTCACCGCCACGGTGCTGACCCTGTCGATTGCCGCCCGCCTGCTCGAAACCAAACGGAATTGATCTCATGCAAACCGCGACGATCGCATCCCATGCCGGCGAAAAGTCCAAGATCGATATCCGCGATCTGTCCTTCTTCTATGGCGCCAGCAAGGCGCTGAAGAGCATCACCTTGCCAATCTACGACCGCAAGGTCACCGCCTTCATCGGCCCTTCCGGCTGCGGCAAGTCCACTTTGCTGCGCGTCATCAACCGCATCTACGATCTTTATCCCCATCAGCATGCCGAGGGCTCCGTCACCCTGGACGGCGAGGACATCCTCAAGGTCAAGGATCTCAATCTTCTGCGCGCCCGGATCGGCATGGTGTTCCAGAAGCCGACACCGTTTCCGATGTCGATCTATGACAATGTCGCGTTCGGCATTAAATTGTACGAGCGCCTGCCGCGTTCCGAGATGGATGGCCGCGTCGAGGACGCGCTCACCCGCGCCGCCTTGTGGACCGAAGTGAAAGACAAGCTGCATGCTTCGGGGCTGTCGCTGTCGGGCGGCCAGCAGCAGCGGCTTTGCATCGCCCGCAGCGTGGCGACGCGGCCGGAAGTGATTTTGTTGGACGAGCCCTGTTCGGCGCTGGACCCGATCTCCACCGCCAAGATCGAAGAACTGATCGACGAATTGTCGGCCGACTACACCATCGTGATCGTCACCCACAATATGCAGCAGGCCTCGCGCGCCTCCGACTACACCGCCTTCATGTATCTGGGCGAGCTGGTCGAGTATGGCGCGACGGAAAAAATCTTCACCGCGCCGGACAACAAGCGCACGGAACAATACATCACCGGCCGCTTCGGCTAGGCGTAATCCTGTGCCGCGGTTTCGTCGGGCCGTGCGCCGGATGAAAGTGCGTTGAACACAAAACTCAGCACGATCCCGACCGCGAGGTTGAGCGTCAGGGCGCTGAGGGCAGCGTAGCAGGGCACCGCCACGCCGAAAATGTGCAGCACATAGATCGAGCTTTTGAGGCCCAGGCTCCAGGCCATCGCCGTCCCGGCGCCGATGCCGCAGGCCCAGCCGATCAAAAGCGCCATCGGATGCATGGCGCGGGTGAACAGCGCCACCAGAACCGCCGGCACGGTCTGGCAGATCCAGATGCCGCCCAGAAGCTGCAGCTCAATGGCATAGGAGCTTTTCAGCGCCAGCACGAAGAACAGCGCCCCCAGCTTGGCGACGAAGGCGGCCATCTTGGCGACACGGGCTTCGGTCTGTGGCGTGCAGTCGGGGGCGATGAAGTCGCGGTAGACATTGCGGGTGAAAAGATTGCCGCAGGCGATGGACATGATCGCGGCCGGCACCAGCGCGCCGACCCCGATCGCGGCGAAGGCGACGCCCGCGAACCAGTTGGGAAACACCGAGAGGAACAGCGCGGGCACCGCGAAATTATTGCCGAAGCGTTCAAAGCCGCCGGCATAACCGGGCATCGCCTTGACGCCCGCCGCCACCGCCATGAAGCCCAAGAGCGCGATCAACGCCAGGGCGAAGGAATAGATCGGCAGGATGATGGAATTGCGCTCGACCACGTCGCGGCTGGACGAAGACAGCATGCCGGTGGTCGCATGGGGATAGAGAAACAGCGCCAGAACAGAGCCCAGCGCCAGCGAGGAATAGGCAAAGCCCGGTCCCAGATTGTTGGCCGTGCCGTGTCCCAGCAGCAGCAGCTTCGGATCGATGCTGGCGAAGATCTTGCCATAACCACCCAGTTCGATTGGGATCACCACCACTGCCGCCAGGACCGTGGCATAGATCATGATGTCCTTGGCGATGGCGATCACGGCGGTGCCGCCCAGTCCGCTGGAATAGGTGTAGAAGGCCAGGAACAGAAAGGCGATCAGCAGCGCCGAATTGGGCACCGCAGCCAGGCCGGGCAGGGTTTGAATCCCCAGGGCGGCGATCACCACCTGCAAACCCAGCAACTGCAGCGCGATGTAAGGAATGGTTGCGGCGATGCCGGTAATCGCCACCGCAAGCCCCAGGCTTCGAGAGCCGAAACGGCCGCGGACAAAATCGGCGGCGGTGACATAGCCGTGCTTGCGCGCCACCGACCACAGCCGCGCAAAACCCACGAACAGAAGCGGATAGGCGAGCATGCCATAGGGAATGGCGAAAAAGCCCGTCGCGCCGGCGCCGAACATCAAGGCCGGCACGGCGATGAAAGTGTAGGCGGTATAGAGATCGCCGCCCAGCAGGAACCAGGTGATGAGGGTGCCGAAGCGCCGCCCGCCCAGACCCCATTCGGTCAGCAGCGACAGGTCGCCCTTGCGCCAGCGCGCCGCGAACAGGCCGATGCCGGCCACGCCCGCGAACAGCAACAGGAATACCGTCACGGTGACGGGATCGGCCTCAAGTCCGTGCGTCATGCCCCCCAGAATCCCTCATCAATCTTTGGCACTATTTCTTGGCTTCGGCCGGGGTGGTGGTCACCGGCCCAATGCCCACCAGTTCCAATACGGTGTCCCCATCCTTGGCGCCATCATAATGTACCGTGTTCGCCAGATCGGTGACCACGCTGCCCGCCGGCATGGGATAGGTATTGGACAGGTCATAGGTGTCGCTCGAACTCACCCACCAGGTCCCCGACAGGACATAGGCAAAGCGGTCGGCGTTGTGGAAATGCGGGCGGCTGAAATGCCCGGCATGCCAGCGGAGCAGAATGCCATAGATGCCGGGCTTGGCCGGGTCGCCGAAAATCACCGCCTGATCCTGCGCCTCGCCGGTCTTCCATGCGACGTCCTTGGGCGGGGTGAAAATAATGTGGGACGGATCGGGCTTGCCGGTCTGCGCCAACGCCGCCGAAACGCAAGCGGCCAAACCCAGGGCGCCGAATATGATTGTGGAAAGACGCATGAAGGCCTCCCGCGATTTCCCGATCCGGGATGCTAGGCGCAAAAAAGGGGGCGGCGCAATCCGCCGCCCCCTTTGATAAAGGTCGAAAAGAATCAGAACGCGACCTGGGACCGAAGCGCGACGGTGTTGAAATTCTGGCCCAGATTGCTGTTCGGCACCGTCGTGGTGCCGATCTTGCTGACCTGGACGCTTTGCGCCTGCAACATGAATTTCAGCACCTGGTTGGGATACCAGTTGAGACCGATGGTGCTGATGCGCTGCTCGCCGCCGCGCACGCCGCCCGCCGGCAGCGCCGCGCCCAGCACGCCTTCATTGTCGTTGAGGTCGAGGGTCGAATAACGTGCCGCCACTTCCCACGCGCCCGCGCCGCCCTCGGAAGTGAAATTGACCCGCGGCCTGGGATTGCTGAAGGCGCCATTGGCGGTGGACCAGCCGCGGCTTTCGCCGGTCAGCACCCAGCTGCCTTCGGCGTACCAGCCATCGAAACCCTGACCGCGCAATGTCGGCTGGCCGCGCAGGTCGATGCCGTATTTGAAGTAGCCGGCCTGGGCGAGGAAATTGTCGTAGGTCACGGCGCTTTCCAGATTCCAGGTCCAGACATCGGTGACATTGGGATCGGCGACCGAAGCGAATTTGGCGCTGTTGTCGTCCACGATCAGTTCGGGCGGATTGGAGATCGTGAAGGCCCGCGCCGCGCTCGATGTCGCGCCACCCGTATCCACGACCTTGAACACATCGGTGCCCGCCGCGCTTACCACCCAGCGCCAGTCTGAATTGACGATGGGCGAATAAGCGGCGCGCGCCACCACGGCCTGCTGTTCGTCGAACGCGCCGGTCGCCTGCACTTTGTCGCCGGTATAGGCGAGCGAGCCGTACAGCCGGTCGCCCATATACACCGCTTCGATGGAGTCGCGCCCGTCCCCGCCGGCGATATTGCGGTTGGCGTCGCCGGGGGCCGAGCGCTCCAGCAGAAGCTGATCGGTGGCCGCGTAGGAATCGTCCAGGCCCGTCGATGGCGGATGCGCTCCGATGCGGAAAGCGAACGGCGCCAGGCCGTCATATTCAATATAGGCCTGCTGGATATGGCCCGGCGTCTCGGTGCCGGTCGAGCCGCCGGAGCCGTAATCGATATTGACGTAATAGGACCAGTCGCCGAACAGCTTGCCTTGCAGGCCGATCTGGGCGCGGCGAAAATTGCCGCCGCTCGACAGGTCCGGTCCCAGCGACAATGTGCGGGCGCGCGCGCCTTGCATGTAATAGCCCAGATCATATTGGCCGGTCAGGCGCAGCGCGGCGCTGAAGCGTCCGTCGGCCGAGGCGATCTGCAGCCGGCCATTGACGACGCTGGCTTGCGATTGTTCCTGGGCGCCGAGGCGGCGCGCGTCCTGCTCGGCGGCGAATTTCGCCACCACATCGTCGATCTTCTGGTCCTGCTGCTGCAGCCGTGTTTCCACGATCGGGGGCGGCGCAGGCGGCGCGGCGGGCACGGGCGCTGCAACCGGCTCGGGCGCCGGCACGATGACGCCCTTGCGGCCCAAGGCGCGGTTCAGGCCCGTGATTTCTTTCTTCTGCGATTCAATTTGCTTCTGCTGCGCGTCGATCATTTTCTGCATCTGATCGAGACGCTTCATCACGGCGCTGTCGTCGGCGGCAAAGGCGGAAGGCGCGGCGGCAATCATCATGGCGGCGGCCGCGCTCAGCAACAAAATACGTCTCATCTCGTCCCCCAAAGGCTTTGCGTTCGTCTTAATTCCAAATCTCTACCAAATCAATCGAGATTAGAAAGGCGGCCTATTTCACGGCCTCAATTTGTATTTATCGCATACTCACTACTTGGCCAGAAAAGTGAAGCCGTCCTTTTCAAACACCGCGCGCGCGGCGGGGGAGGCCAGATAGGCGAGGAAGGTCCGGGCCTCCGGCTTGGCATCCTTGACCAGGGCGGCGGGATACAGAATGGGCTGATGGCTGCTTTCCGGGAACACCCCGACGATTTTCACATTCCTGTCCGCCTTGGCGTCCGTTTCATAGACGATGCCCAGCGGCGCTTCCCCACGCGCGACATAGGCCAGTGCGACGCGGACATTCTCGGCATTCACCACATGATTGACCACGCCGTTCCAGGCCCCCAGTGAAATCAGCGCGGTGCGGCCATATTTGCCCGCCGGCACGGAATCCGGATCGGCCATGGCGAGGCGGCCGCCCTTGAGCGCGCCCAGAAGATCGAAATGTGGCGCAATGGCAATGTCGGCATCGACGCCCTTGCCCGCCACCAGCACCAGCTTGTTGCCCAGCAGATTTTCCCGGGTGTCGTGCTGGATCAGGTTTTTGTTGTCGAGATAATCCATCCAGTCGAGATCGGCGGAGATGAAGACGTCCGCCCCGCCCGAGGCCTCGATCTGGCGCGCCAACACCGAAGAAGCCGCCAGCGACACTGCCACCTGCTTGCCGCTCTGCTTTTGATAGTTGGCGGCGATTTCTTTCAAGGCATCGGCCAGCGAAGCCGCGCCGAATACCGTGACATCCGCGGCCAGGGCCGGCAGCGGCGCCAGCGCCAGCAACAAGGATGCGGCCAGCGCGCGCAGCAATCTCGTCATCAATTTCCCCTCGTCTATCGTGATGTTCAGGGGAATATCACGTTTCGCGGCGCCTGCAAAACCCTTGCTCCGGCGCGCCTCTCCGCGCCAGGATGAGCTCCATGGCGGGGCTGTTTCTGCGACTACCCATTGGCGAATCCGGCAATCTCGGGCCCGGAAAAGTGCGTCTTTTGGAATTGATCGAAGAGACCGGCTCGATCCGCTCCGCCGCCACGAAAATGAAGCTCAGCTATCGCCGCGCCTGGCTGCTGCTGCAGGACATCGAGAAAGTCTTTGGCGGCACGATCCTGGACCGGCGGACGGGAGGAAAGTCCGGCGGCGGGGCCGCGCTCACGGCCCGGGGCCGCGACATCGTCAAATATTACCGCAACGCCGAACGCCGCGCCGCCCGCGCGATCAAGGCCGACCTGGATTCGCTCGCGAAAATCAAAAACTGACTAGGCGCGGCGTCCCGCCATCACCAGGCCAAGACCCGCGAGCACCGAAACGACGCCGGCGGCGGTCGGGATCCAGACCGAGTGATCTTCCTGATGATTGATCTCGATCGGACCCATTTTCACCAGCGGCTTGGTTTCGGTCCAGCTGACGCGGCTGATGAAAAGCCCGGCAAGGCCGGCGACAATCAGAATCACGCCCAGAATGCTCATCGGCTTCATGTGATGCCTCCCATTGTCGGGAGGGAACGGGCCGGGGGAACTTAAGTTCCCGTCAGCAGGGCGGCGCCTTGGCGCCTTTTAAAAGTCCGGTTGCGTACAAGCCTTGTTCGACCAGTTTTCCGGTCGCATCGAATTTCGCGCCAGCGCCATCGAGCACGCTGCCTTCGAGAGTTGCCCCCTTGATGATGGTGCAGGCGATCTTGGGTCCCAGGTAAGCGCCGAAGCGTCCCGCCCAATGCGCGGTGGCGAAATCCTGGCGGCCCGACAGCACCATGTCGATGCGGTGGGTTTTGTCTTTCGGATCGGCATAGAAGCCGAAGCGGCCGGGATAGACCCCGTCCTTGTCGCGCTCGACGCCAAAGCCCGCCCGCGCGCCATCCTTGTATTCGCCTTCATAGGCGTCGCCACCGGCCACCGGATAGTCGCCGCCCAGCCCGTCGGCTTTTCCGGCGCGATAGTCGCCGAGAAAAGAGATGCCTGCCTTCTGCGCCGCGACCGATCCGTCGGGCATGCCGTTGCGAAAATGGCCCGCATAGGTATCCCCGCCGCACGTCATCACGCCCAGGCCCTCGGCTTTGCCGTCCTTGGTTTGGCCGCCATAGCGGCAGGATGCGCCATCCAAGGTCGCGGCCTGTTCGCGCCCCGCCCTTTTCGCGGCGTTACGGGCGTTGCGCGCCGCCTCTGTCGCGGCGCGGATTGCCGCTTCCGCGGGGGCCATTCGCGTCATGCCTTTCGCTGCATCGGCCAGCGCGGCTTTCACATTCCGCGCGACATCGGGCGAAAGACCGTCAAGCGCCAGCGCGGGCGCAGGAAAGGCGGGCAGCTGCGACAATGGAAGGGTGACCGGCCGATCCGCCGCCGCCAAAGGAAGGGTGCCGGCAACAACAAGCGATCCCGCAATCAGCGCAGCAACCCGGACGCGATCTTTTCTCCAGCTCGTCATGATGCGCCCCTCCGCCTTCAACTCTGCAGCGACAATCTCCGATACGACAGGGCTTCGGCAATATGCGGCCGCTGGATCTGAGGCACACCGGCCAGGTCGGCAATCGTGCGGGCGACGCGCAGCACCCGGCTGTAGCCGCGCGCCGACAGACGCATCCGCTCCGCCGCTTCGGTGAGAAGCTTGATGCCCGATGGCTCCGGCGTGGCGATGCGGTCCAGCAATTCGCCCTCGGCTTCGGCATTGGTGCGAATCTTCGTGGCCTCGAAGCGGGCGCGCTGAATGTCGCGGGCGCGGACGACGCGGGCCGCCACCTCGGCGCTGCCTTCCGCCGGCGGCGGCAGGGACAGATCGCTGGCCAAGACGCCCGGCACTTCGACATGCAGGTCGATGCGGTCGAACAAGGGCCCGGAAATGCGCGTTTGGTAATCGGCGCCGCATTTGGGCGCGCGCGAACAGGCCTGCGCCGGATCGCTGAGATAGCCGCAGCGGCAGGGGTTCATCGCCGCCACCAGTTGAAAGCGCGCGGGATAGCGCACATGCGCATTGGCCCGCGCCACCACCGCCTCGCCGGTCTCGATCGGCTGGCGCAAACTGTCCAGGACGCCGCGCTGGAATTCCGGCAGCTCATCCAGGAACAGCACGCCCAGATGCGCCAGCGAGACTTCGCCCGGCCTCACCTTCAACCCGCCGCCGACCAGCGCCGCCATCGAGGCGGAATGATGCGGATTGCGGAACGGCCGCTCGCGGCTGATGGCGCCATCGGTCAATTCGCCCGCCAGCGACCGCACCATGGAAATCTCCAGCGCCTCCGGCATTGGGCAGCAAACGCACCCAAGCCCAATTGAATTCCCGCCGTAATTTCAAGAACTTACGGGAACACACAAGGATGTTCCCGATGAACGCGACAGTAGTTATGGGGCTGGTTAAGCGCCGCGCCTTGCTTACGCACGAGATTGAAGAGACCCACCAGCGCCTGCGCCAGATGGTCGTCGACCTAGAAAATCTGGACGCGACCCTTCTTCAATTCGATCCAAACCTGGCGGTGGAGACCATCAAGCCCCGCGCCTTCCGACCGCCAGAAAACTGGTCAAAGCGGGGCGAAATGATGCGCTTGATCGTGAGCGTTCTGCGGCGGGCAACCGAGCCTCTGACCAGCCGCGATATTGCGTTCGAACTCATAGTTGAGCGGGCACTCGACAAGACCGATCAGAAACTGATCCGCCTCATGTCGAAGAGGGTTGGGGTGGCGCTCCGCCACCAACGTGATGCGGGACGCGTGGTCTCTATTCTTGGCCCTGGCCAATATAACCTCTGGCAAATTGCGCGGAACCCGGCGGACACGGACGACGGCAACGTTGCGTCTTTCCCACCCAAGCGCGGGTTTGCTTCCGGCGTACGCCAACCACTGGTGCGGACTTGAGCACCATGCGTACGGGGATGGAAGGTTCTGCCACGCGTATCCGGTTCCGGCTCGGGTCGCACACGCTTGAGGTCCGCCGGTTCATCGAAGCTGGGCGGAGTTATTACTGGGGCTTTTTCGATGGCGGGCTTTCCGTGGCCAGCGCGGACGCCGCGACCACAGTTTCCATGATGCTCATACGCCACTGCCGCAAGGGCCAGGGCAAAGATCGTGGAGGCCGATTTGGCAAATATCGTTGAAGAAAAGCTCGGTGATCAAGGCACTTTGGGGCGGTTTCGGGTCGAATGGCGAGGTCAGGACGGCTCCACGCAGACGCGTAAGTTCAAATCGCGGCCGGTTGCCGAGCGTTATGCACTCACTATTGAAACACATCTCTTGAACCAAGCTCTTCGAGCGCTGGTCCGCGAACACCGTCGTAGTTTCAAGACTCTGGGCGCTCGACCGCGACGGAACGGTCTGGTCTGACCAATGGGCTACCAAGACTGTCCAAGTGAGAAGACGGACCTAACGCTCGTATGCGTCTATCGAGGCGGCCGCTGCCTCTCAGTCATATGCCTCGTCATCAATCACTCGCCGATGTTTTTTTCCCAGATCGATGGCACGCCATTCCAATGGTCTATGCGGCGGTATCGGCTGATGCGGAACCTGGCAAAACTCGGGAAAGAGCTTTCGAAGTCGCGGATTATCCATTGACTGTTGGAGATCGAGCCGCGAAACGCTATGTTAGAGCACAGACGTAATCTGGGTCATCGCCCCGGAATTTCCAATGGGTGTTCGTCACCGGTGGAAAGTAATAAAGCCGATTGCGGGCCGTTTCCTGTTCCATTCCAAGGGGTTACCGGAAACGGCCCTATTCGTCGCCCCTGCCGCTCGGCCAGCGCCAGCAGGGGCCGCTTCTCTTCTCAGCATATCACCACCATAGGTTCGGACAGAACAGTCGCACGGCCATAGACCGTCTGTCAAGTCATGGAAGTCATCGGTTGCTTGCGGCTGAAAGTCATGATAGACGTTCAATCTGTAGTCACCTGGAGAGAAATGCGATGAGTGCGCCAATTCCCCCGCCGTCTCCGAAGCCGATTCGTAGCCCATCATATCCGAATATGGACCTTCGAGAAGCTGTCGAAGAGGTGAAGAAGATCGAGAGTCAATATCGGTCTACGCCTGTTGACCGGACTGTTGCAGCAAAGCTCATTGGCTATTCCTCATTGAGCGGTCCTGCGAATAAAGCTCTTGCAGCGTTGGCATCATTTGGATTGCTGGACCGTGCTGGCAAGGGCGAGACGCGAGTCACTGAGCGTGCTCGTGACATACTTCACGCCGCCAATGGGGAGCAACGTAAGTTGCGGTTGTTGGAGGCAGCGCTTGAACCTGAGCTATTTCGGGAGATACGCGAGCGTTTCCAAGGCATTCCTGTACCACCGGAAGACGGAGTCATTACCTATCTTAACCGGCAAGGGTTCAATCCCAGTGCTGTCAGGCCAGCAACGAAGGCCTTCATATCTACCATGTTGTATCTTCAAGAGCTTGGAGTTTCCGAGGATGTCGGCGGCGGAGCAATTTCTCAGCCTCAACTTCTGCATCCTTCGGACAAGAATAGCCGGAACGGCGGCTCTTTTGGCGGCGCAGCAGTCGGTGATCTCGTGCAATGGGAATCTGAGGGCGTGTTGAAGCTGGAAGCAGCCGCGCGAGTCCGCGCCATCCAGACGCATGACGGAAAAGAATGGGTTTTCGTTGAGGGCAGCGAGACGGGGATACCGATGGACGAAATTGTTGTTGAGCAGAAAGGGTCGGCTGCCGGAGCGGGCAAGCCGCCTCCGACACTATCGCTCAATGAATCTAATGTGGTCCTCGCCGCAAAAGAACGCGAATGGCTACGTGGGCCGTTGGGTAAAGAAGTAAGTTATCGGTTGATTGTGACTGGCGAACTTGGACCCAGGGAGATCAACAAGCTCATTCGTTTACTGGAAGCCCAACGTGACGTTCTTTCGGATGATAGCGAGGCGTAGCTATATTCGCTGTCGTTGCAGCGAAATGATCTCGCCTTCCGGTTATTGGTTCTCGTCGATTGGTAGGCTGATAGCCGGACGTGCAGTTAAGTCCGCACCGATGTCATCTCCGAGCACTGGAAGGCTCTCCATCGGTAAATTCTTCGCTTTGAGAACCTTCATGAGAATGAGGAACATCGCGGCGGACATCTCGCCCTTCGAAATCTTATTTCGAAGGTTGCGTTCATTTTCCTCGATTCCCAATCCGTTGAGCTTCTCGGCAAGTTGCCGGTAGGTAAGCTCTTCCCGTTCCATCAGGAATTTCAACAGCATACGTGCAGAAAGCCTGGCCAGTCCAAGAAGTCTAGGATCAGTCTTCAGTGTTCTTGGCATCGTCGCTTCCCTATAGATGATGTAAATTTGTCATAGAGCATGCGAACGACGCCTAGAAGATGCTCATATTTCTTGCGGTGACGCCTAGAAGATGCAAATGACGGTTCTACATGGGCCGTCCTATCACACACCGCGCTGAACGCGCTACTTTTCCGGCAGGAAAAGTGTGGATGTCGTTGTCTGGAGCGGCGCAGTGACCGGCCGGGCCACACCACGCCGGGGACCGCAACGGCAGAGCTTCCTGCGGACCAAGGCCGCCTACACACTGAACGTTCGTGAGATCGCTCGGCTGACCGAAGATCAGGCATTCGAGCGGTTCAAGCTCTTGCGATACGCGGGGTCAGGTGGACGGCCGGTCTGTCCGAAACGCCACTGCCACTGCGACGCGGTCAATACTTTCCGGCGGTGGAATAAAGCGCATACGACCAGTCGCGTCATATTCAAATGCAAGAAGTGCGATCATCAATTCACCGCTACGTCCGGAACCGCTTTTGCGTACCGAAAGATGTCATTCCAAGACATCCTCTATGCGATTGCGCTCTTCGTTCAAGCTCAGAAGGGTACGGCGGCACTGGCAATCTTCGGCCAGTTGAAATGCCAGTACCGAGTCGCCTTGGTGCTCACGCATAAGCTGCGTGAAGCCATGAGCCGCGCCATGGATAAAGACAACGGTCCCTTCGTAGGAGAAGTCGAAGCTGATACTTCCTGGATCGGCGGCTATGAACGGCCGCAGAACCTTCGTCAGCAAGCCGACTACAAGAACACGGACAGGGTGAAGAAAAACCCATACGCATTTCGGGACAATGGGCCGACTAAGCGAAATGTCACCGCCATTATCGAACGGGGGCCGAACGGCCGCGTGTTTGTAGATACGACGAAAGCCGAGATCGATTCCCGTGACATCATCCGGTCAAAGGTGAGCGCCGAAACGGTGTTGCTCACGGATGCAACCGCTTTGTACGAGCAGCTTGCCTGGGATGTGAAGCAGCATCTTCAGGTCAATCACTCGGTCTGCTTTTGGACCGGAGAGGCCAACACGAACACGGTTGAGTCATTTTTCTCGGGCCTGAAGGCGACGATCACCGGCGTGTATCATCGGATTACACATCCTGATTATGCCGTCTCCTATGTCAAAGAACGTGGCTGGCGCTTCGAGCGGCGGAAGAAACCCACCGGAGACAAGTTCGCCGACCTGATCAATGCCATCGGGTTGGGAGGGCGTTCGAGGTTTGCAGGCGTATGGCAGCGGAGAAAGCAAAATGGCTAACATCAACGGGCTCGACACCATAGAATGGCTACGCCGCGAAAACTATAAGGTCGTGACAGCCGCAGCCTTGGCGGAAGCGCCAAATCAAGTGCGCAATACAGTCGGCGTATACATCTTGTTCGTCAAAAATCTGGACAGCATTTTTGCACAAGCTGACGATCAGCATAAGTGTGAACTAAGGCGCTGCTCTATTGACGGATACCAACACGCCTATACTGGCCGAAGCGCTGCAATGCGGTCGCGGGCAATGCATCACCTAGAAGGTTCCGTCATGGACTCCGGTTTACGTGAGGGAATTCTGGCACTTCAATTCCACAAGGGAGTGCTTTGGCATCCCGAGCGTTTGAATCTTGCTGTGTGGGAAAAACGACTTTCGACCTGGCTGATGGCCAACACGGTCGTTGCATTTCGGGTTTGTGACAAACTTGGCGAGGTCGGCAAGGTTGAGCAACAGGTCATCTCGCGCTTACCCAGCCCGTTCAACTTCGAGCATAATCGTGCAAGTGCGTTCGTAAGCCTGCTTGCGGGACCGAGGGCCGCGTTTCGCCAGGCCATCGAGGAAACTGATCAGCTTCCAAAGCGTGGTTCGCGGCGGCCGTCAGAATGGCTGTTGGGGCGGGCCGACCATCTTGCGGGCGATCCCTCAAAGCATACCACGTAGCCTTGGTCCAAACTGGCGCGCAGCGCGTTGTAGGTAAGGCCCCATACGCGCTGCCGCTCGCCACGAGAATTCATTGGCAAACCCAACTCCTTGGCGGACTCGTCCGCGATTTCCTTCACGGTGAGAGGCTGCGCTGCCCGGCGGAGCACACTAATGAGTGCCGGTTTGAAGCTATTTTTCGGTAACATTGGAGAAGAACGCTTCACTTTCGGTTCCATATGACGTTTGCGGCCATACACCCAGTTCGGATCAAACTGGCGTATCGATCCTTCCAAGCAAACGAGCGTTTTTTCCAGTTCCCTTAGCCGCAAGTAAAAATTGGCCGTGGCTTCCTCGTAGCCCGCGAATCCTTCCCAATCGAATTCCTGCTCCTGCAATTTTTTCAGCGAACCCAGCGTCTCTTGATATTTCCGCTCCAAGCCGGAAATCACGGGGCTTCCGGCAGGAGGAAGCGTTCTGGGCTTGCGGCCCTTCAGGCGGGGAAGCTGCCGAATGTCGCCAACTTTTTCCGCCGATCCTTGAACACTCATGAGGTACATCCTTGATTTACTTCGTCCTACGCCCGAACGGCAAAGGGCTCAAGAAATCCGGAATGTGCTCAGGTGCGTTTGCTGCCCAATGCCGAGCGCCTCGCGCGCGTCCAGCGGCGGCAGCAGGCCCGGCAGTCGCTGCGCCAACATCGACTTGCCCGCACCGGGCGGGCCGATCATCAAAAGGTTATGTCCGCCCGCCGCCGTGATCTCCAAAGCCCGCTTGGCACTTTCCTGGCCCTTCACATCTTTCAGGTCGGGTACGGCGCGCAGCGCGCTCGCCAGTTTCGGCACCGGCGGATTGAGCACCGATGTCCCCTTCATGTGATTGACCAGCGCGATCAAGGACGGCGTGGCGAGAATGGTGAGATCGCCCGCCCAGGCCGCTTCCGGTCCGCAAGCGGCGGGACAGATCAAGCCGCGCCCCGCAGCCGATGCCGCAACCGCCGCCGGAAGCACACCGGCCACCGCCGTCACTTGCGCATCGAGCGACAATTCTCCCACCGCGACGTAATTCGCCATCTCGCTGGCAGGCAGCACGCCCATCGCCGCCAGCAACCCCAGCGCGATCGGCAGGTCGTAATGCGAGCCTTCCTTGGGCAGGTCGGCGGGCGCGAGATTCACGGTGATGCGCTTGTAGGGCAGCGCCAACCCGATGGCGGCCAGTGCGGCGCGCACCCGCTCGCGGCTTTCCGCCACCGCCTTATCGGCCAGTCCCACGATATTGAATTGCCCGCCGCCGGATTCGCCGACATGCACCTGCACATCGACTTCCCGGGCTTCGACGCCCTGAAAGGCGACGGTGTAGATGTGCGCGACGGTCATCAGATCTCTTATTCTGTCGCACGGCCGGACGGAAAACCGTTTCGCGCCCAGGGGCGCTGCACACTTTTCCTGGCCGATGCTCCCCAACCGAACCGGAGATTAATAACAATCCGCAGTTGTGGCGAGTCGGACGTCAGTCCTCGTCCTGAAATATCTCGCGCTCGCCCAACGGGCCATCCACGCCCGCATAGGCGCGGCAGCCTTCGATAAAGGTTTCGGATGTGCCGCGGCAGTCCATGGGGTTGCTGATCTTGTGCGCCGAGGCCCAGCCATAGCCTTGCTGATGGCTGGTGCAATCGCCGGCGCAGGCATAGCCGTGAAACAAAAGCGGGCCGGAGGACGTGGCGTTCTTCAGCGGCCGGGGCGTTGCGCCGATGGACTTGGCGGCGGGCTTGTTGGCCGGTGCGGCCGCACCGGGCGATCCGGCGCCAAGCGCGAGCACGACAAACAGCATCGCGGCGTTCTTCCAGGACATGGTCAATCGATTCCGGTCATGTGCGGGAAGCTGGGATCGATGTAACGGCCGCCGAACGGCCCCTCGAGTCCGGCAAAGGCCTTGCAGCCTTCGATGAAGGTTTCGGATGTGCCACGGCAGTCGTTGGGATCGCTGATCTGGTGCGCCGACGCCCAGGAATAACCTTTCCAATGCATGGTGCAGTCACTGCCGCAGGCATAGCCGTAAAACAGAAGCGGCCCCGACGCGGTCGCCGTCCGCACCGGTTCCGGTCCGCTGGCCGCGGCCTTGGCGGCTGCCGCAATGGCGGCGGGCTTTTCAGCCTTGGCATCCTTGTTGCCGTCCGGCGAGCAGGCGGCAAGCCCGGCCAGGACGATCAGAAGAACCGCACTCGTGAACCGCATGCCCCGGATGACTCCCTGCCGCGCACGATCATTCTGCGGCTAAGCGTTACGGGATGTCTAGCGGTGAGAAGGGCGGTTCTGTGGCAGGGATAGTCGCTGTAGCCCATAATGAATATAAGCGGCATTAGATGATACCGTGTGAACGACGGAGCTGAATATCAACGCCCGTCATTCGAAGCCGCCATTCACATAACTGTTCGCTGACGCCATATAAATTTGCGATATCTCCAACCGTTTTTCGACGCCCTCGGTGATGAGTTAGCGCGGTACGTGGCAGCAATAGTGCAGCTCCATACCAGTCGGCCTCTGACTCGTGCTCATCAGAATAATCGCTGAGCAACAACATGCCGGTGTTCTTTGAAACCTCGACGCGACTTGGCAAATGCTTCAATTCAAAATGGGCGATTTCATGCATAAGATTGCTTCGTTGCCGCGCGGCACTGTGAACTGGGTTTACGATGATCGCTGTGGTGTTGCTTTCCTTGAGTGTCATTGCGGACCAACTCTCGCTATCCACCACGAGCAGTTGGCTTGCTGACGATTTTGAGATTTTTAATGTACTGAAATCGAGGACGACAAGGCCGAGATGTTGTGCATAGGCCCAGGGGTCAATCGGTGAAAGAGGAGTAAGGTGAAGCGCGGTTCGTGCCAAAGCCGCGGCCCTCTCGGCTTGCGCCTTTAACCCCCTTCTCATTTCATTGACCGATCAAGTCATCTCGGGCCTGAATAGCACGCTGCGCTGCGAGGATGAGTTCTCCTAGCGCAGTCGCTGTTTCTGCCGTGACGGTCTTTTTCTTCCTAAAATGGACGACGGCTTTTTGCTCCGGCGCAGAATTGGGCTCTGTGTCGAGGCCCAGAAATTCTCTCGGATCGCGATCTAGCCATTTGCAGATTTTTGCGAAAGTTGCGAGGTCGGGCATATGCCCATTTTCGACCCGCGAGAGGGTCGCCTGACTGATACCAACATCGGCAGCGGCAGCCCGAATGCCACGCGTGCCCCGTTTTGCCGCGATCAGGCGGCCCAATTCAGCGATCGGAAGCGCCATCTACTCTCCATTTTTTGCCCACGCGAAGCCTCTTGACAGCGACGGCGCCACTGCCTTACAAGAGAGGCAGTACGCCTCTACTCTGAAATGCTTCGTTCGTAAGGCACGGAATCATGGCGGGCGCCGCCCGTCAAGCTCAATCGGAAAAGGGAGAGTTCCACCATGGCCGACGTTCAAGTCACCTGCATAAATAAGCTTCCTCGAGACAATACCCACGAGGGCATTACGCATCTGGGCGGCACGAACTGGAAGTGGACGCGCCAGCAAGTTGTCGACTCCATCAATGCGAAGACCAACACGTTCTACACTCTCGTCGGGAATCGGCGAGCTGAAGTCGGTGTCGTCAAGGGCCCGCACGGTGAATATGTCCGCACTTATGCCGATGGGGTTTGGAACGACAACCTGCTTGCTCTGAGCGAATGCGCCTAGCGCGAAAAATTAGGGAGGATAGCCGTGGTCAAGAAATGTAGTCCCGGCCTGGACGATAGGTGCCGCGATAACAATGGCGAGATTCGCCATAAAAATGGTGCAACGAAGGTGGGCACTTTGCGCGCCATTTATGGCGATGATTTTGCTGCTGGACATCGTAGCGACATGAAGCTGGACACGCTTCTGGATCGGACCGGCGCAGCCTCGCTCAGTCAGTTGCTGAAGAACAAGTAGTCTCGGATATGTGCGTCTGCTTTCCGACGCACATCTATTCGGGCGCCACTGTCACCTTGATGCCGTCGGTGGTTTCGCTGCAGACGATCTGGCAGGAGAGGCGGGAATTGGGTTCGACCGCCAGCGCCATGTCCAGCATGTCGATCTCCGATTCCGACGGCGCGGGCAGTTTCTCGAACCAGCCGTCATTCACATAGACATGGCAGGTGGCGCAGGCGCAGGCGCCGCCGCACTCCGCGGCGATATCCAATCCGCCGTCGCGCAGAATTTCCATCACCGTCCAGCCGTCGCGGCCTTCCAGCGTGTGTTCCTTGCCCTGGCGGTCGACGGCGATGATCTTCACGATTCAAACTCCCTTATCCCGAGCGGCGCCCTTCCACCCTTCGACAGGCTCAGGGTGAGGAGGAGAGCCGGTATCACGAAACACCCAGTTTCTTTTGCAGGCTGGACGAGGAGGTCGTGTACTGGAAGCGCAGCTTCTCGTTCGGCCGGACGATGTGGAAAGCAGCCTGGGACATCAGCGCCGCCTCATGGAAGCCGGACAATATCAATTTCAGCTTGCCGGGATAGGTATTGATGTCGCCGATGGCGAAGATTCCCGGCGTCTGGCTCTCGAACCGCGCCGTGTCCACCGGGATCAAATTCTCGTGCAAGTGGATACCGAACTCGGCGATGGGGCCCAGCTTGATGGTGAGGCCGAAGAAGGGCAGGAAGGCATCGGTCTCATGCTGCCATTCGCTCTTGTCGGCGCCCATCAGGGTGACGCCCGACAGCTTGCCGGGTTCGCCATGCAGCGCCTTGACGCTGGCGACATGGAATTTGACTTTGCCCGCCGCCTCCAGCTCGCGCATCTGATTGACGCTGTGCTGCGCGGCGCGAAAGCCGTCGCGGTGATGCACGAGGGTAAGCGATTTGGCGATCGGCGCCAGGTTGATGGTCCAGTCCAGCGCGGAATCGCCGCCGCCCGCGATCAGGATGTCCTTGCCGCGAAAACTCTCCATCTTGCGCACGGCGTAATGCACGCCGACGCCGTCGCCGCAATTCTCGAAAGCCTCGATGCCCGGGACCGGCGGGCGCTTGGGCACGAACGAGCCCGCCCCCGCCGCGACCACCAGCACGGGCGCGACCAATTGCGTGCCGGCATCGGTGGTGAGTTTCCAGCGGCCGTCCGCCAGCTTCTCCAGCGCCGTCGCCATTTCATTGAAATGGAATTGCGGATTGAACGGCTTGACCTGTTCCAGCAGACGATTTGTCAGTTCCTGGCCGGTGACGATGGGAAGGCCCGGAATGTCATAGATGGGTTTTTCCGGATAGAGCTCGGTGCACTGCCCGCCCGGCCGGTCGAGGATGTCGACCAGATGGCATTTCAGATCCAGCAGCCCCAGCTCGAACACCGCGAACAGGCCGATGGGGCCTGCGCCAATAATAACGACGTCGGTTTCAATGGGGGCGGCAGCGGTCATGATCTTGTCCAAGGCGCGTATTCCACACCTAACTTCATGTAATGGTTGGGAAAACGTCGTGGTTATATGTAAAAATGACTCTGGCAACAACCCCCGCGCACGCTGGGCTAACGCCTCACAATGTCACGGCTTGGCGGGAAGGGCCTTCTCAAGGTCAGAGATCTGAATGCCGGCAATCAAATCAACAACTTGTCATGGCCCACCGGAGTGTGGGCCATCCAGTTGAAATCCACTCAATCCAGCCGGCGAGTCTCCATCACCTGGATGGCCCGCATTTGCGGGCCATGACAGCGGGTCATCACGCAGCAAGATAAGTCTGGATAAACGCCCGCACGGTCTGGGCTTCGCGTTCCAGTTTCTGGATCGCGGCCTCGGCTTCGGCGCTGTCGGCGGGATTGACGGGCTCGGCTTTGGCGGCGGCTTCGCCCATCTCAAAGGCCCCGATTCCCCGGGCCGCCCCCTTGATTGTATGGGCGATTTCCCGCCAGCGCTTGCTGTCGCGGCTGGCCAGCAGGGCATTGAGCTCCGCCACTATGCCGGTGACCTGGCCGTCGAACAGGCGCAGGATTTCCCCGTTCAGGTCCTTTTCGCCGCCGGTGTAACGCGCCAGATGTTCCAGATCGATCGCGTTCGCGGCCATGGGCGCCCTCCGGTTCGGTCCGGTAACCTGAATGTCAGAAGGCTAATGCCACGTTAACGCCCGGGCTGGTAGCCTTCCCGCCATCAGGCCTTTGCGGTATCCTATCCTGACAGAGGATCGTCACCGATGGCACGAAATTTCGAGCGAAATCAGCCGGTTGTGCTGGAAGCTGCCGACACCGGCGGGGAAATCTCCCCGCTGCGGGACGATGCCCGGCCTGCGCTCAAAGCCCCTGTTGCCAGCCGATTCGGCGCCCGGGCGCTGGTTTTTGCCCTGGTCGCCTCCTTCTTCTGGATGGGAATTTGGGCGGCCTATCTCTGGGGCTATTTCGGCCCGCGGGGGCTCCTGGCCCTGGAAGTGCAGCAGATCGCGCTGTTCGCGGCCACCATCCTGCTGCCGCCCCTGCTCTTCGTGGCGGTCGCGACCGCCTTCGGGTTGGCCCACCGCATGGGCGGCATGGCGCACGCGCTGCAGGACGCGACGGAAAATCTTTTCACTACCGACGAAAGCATTTCCCGCAGCGCCGCGCGCCTCGGCCGCGCCGTGCGTCATGAGCTCGATGCCCTGAACGCGGGGCTCGATGGCGCCTTCGGCCGCCTGCGCGCGCTGGAGACGGCATTGCAGAACCAGATCGTCGCCTTGGACGATGCGGGCGCACGCGCCGAAGTGCGCGGCGAAGCGATCGCGGCCCGCCTCACCCAGGAAAGACAGCGGCTGGAATCGGTTTCCGAGACCTTGTCCGACGCCGCGTCGCGCGCCACCGAGACCGTGGCCGGCCGTTCGGCGCAACTGACATCGGCGATCGAGACGGCGGAAGGCTCGCTCAAGATGGCGGCGCAATCGCTGGATGTTCAGGCGGCGGGCTTTCGCGCCGCGGCTCAGGCCGCCAGCGAAGCGCCGCATGCCGCCGCGGTCGAACTCGACACCCAGGCCAAGAAGATCGAAGCGGTTTCCGACGCCGCGCTTCAGCGCGCGGAATTCGTATTGGCGCGGCAGGAGAAACATCGCGCCGCGATGTCCGACATGCTGGGCAGGCTGAAGGAAGATAGCGCTCAGTTTGAATCCACGTTGGAGCAGCAGCGCAGCGGCATGCAAATCGCCATCGGCACATTGGGCGAGGAAGCCCAGCGCTTCGAGACCGTGACGGGCGAGGCCGAGCGGCATCTGGAAGGCATCATGAGCAGCGCCGCCAATCGCGCGTCGCAACTCACCACCGCATTCTCGCAGGAAGCGGAGCGGCTGAAGGAAACCTCCGACAACGCCAACATCGTGCTGACCAACCTGGTCGCGACTTTGCGCGATGCGGGCAGCGGCGCGCAAACCTTGATCGGCGAAAGCGCAGCCCAGGCCAAGCAGGACGCCCGCGCCCTGGTCGGCGAAGCAATGGCGGAATGCGAAAAGCTGTTGCGGGCGGCGGGCGAGATGAACACCGAGGCGACGCAGATCCGCGAAAATCTCGCCAAGACCATCGAAGACGTGGAGCGTCATCTGTCCCGGCTGCCGACCATCGCCCAGGGCGAAGTGCAGCGCATCCGCCAGATGGTGCAAACCGAAACCAATGAGATGCTGGACATTTCGGCCCGCACGATTTCCACCATCCAGACCCGCAATGCGGCAGTGCGCGCGCCGCAGCCGCTGCAGGCCGCCGCCGCGTCCCTTGAAGCCACGGAAGGCGAAGGCCTCAAGAACCTGGCGCGCAAGCTCACCCAGCGTCCCCGGAAGGTCAACGATCTGCGGGGCGGCAAACTCATCGAAGCCAAGCCGGCGGACTCCAAGGGTTGGGAAATGAAGACCCTGCTCGCGGCGGTGGAGAACAACGAGCCGGTCATTCGCGATGCCGGGAGCGCCACCGCGGCGGCGATGGGCGCATTGCAGCTGGCACTGGCCGACATGGCGGTGGATCTGGAAGCCATCGGCGCCGAAGCTGTGCCCGGCAACGACGAATGGAAACGCTACCTGGCCGGCGACCGCGCGGTGTTCGCCCGCAAGCTGGCAAGCGCCATCGACGACGGCGCGATCGACCGCATCACCACCCTCTATCGCGAGGATGAGCGCTTCCACGACGCCGCCAATTCCTATTTGAACGAATTCGAGGCGCTGCTGGCGCGTTCGCGCGAAAGCGACAGCGGCGGGATTCTCACCTCGTCGATTCTCTCGGCGGACACCGGCAAGATCTATCTCGCCATCGCTTATGCACTTGGGCGGTTATGAACGTTTGAGCCGCGCCGCGTAGAAGCCGTCCATGCCGCCCAGTTCGGACAAATGGCAGGGCAGGGTACGCAGATCGCCATCGGCCGTGATCCATTCGGAATGACCGAAGACATCCGTGGCGGTGACCGGCACGCGCTGGAATTCCGGATGCGCACCCAGAAACGCCGCGACCTGTTCCTCGCCTTCTTCACGTTCCAGCGAACAGACCGCGAAGACCAGCAATCCGTCCGGCCCGACCATCGCGGCCGCACTTTCCAAGAGGTCGTATGCTAGCGCCGCCTGCGCCATCACATCGGCGGCGCTCTTGATCCAGGGCAGATCGGGATGGCGGCGGATGGTGCCGGTGGCGGTGCAAGGCGCGTCCAGCAGCACCAGCGGCGCGGTGCCCTGAAAATCCCGCGCATCGCTTTCAATCACATTCGCGCTGAGGCCGGTGCGCGCCAGATTCTCGCGAATGCGTGCCGCGCGCGTGGGATCAAGTTCCACGGCGGTCACCAACGCACCGCGCGCCGCCAGCTGCAAAGTCTTGCCGCCTGGCGCGGCGCAAAGATCGATCACCCGCTTGCCCGCGACATCGCCCAGCAGCGCCACCGGCAATGTCGCCGCCACATCCTGCACCCACCAATTGCCTTCGGCGAACCCGGGCAGATCTTCCACTCGGCCTTCGGCCGACACGCGGCGCGACAGGCCGAGCAGGGAGAGGCTCTCGGGACAGGCAACGCCATCGCTTTTCAATGTGATGTCCAGCGGCGCTTCCTGGGCGTGGGCTTCGGCGATGGCGCGCGCGATGTCATTGCCATATTGCGCACTCCAGCGGGTCCACAGCCAGTCCGGTGTGTTGAGGCGCGAGCGGTCCTTGCCGCTGCGCACGCTGTCGCCTTCGCGCGCGATCCGGCGCAGCACGGCATTGATCAGGGATTTGAAATGCACCGCCTTGTCGTCGGCTGCGGCCAGATTGTTCGCCGCGTCCACGGCGGCGTGCGCTGCCACTTTGAGCACCAGAAGCTCGCAGGCGCCCAGCAGCAAAATTTCCGTCGCCGGACCTGCCTTGTGCGGCGCCAAGGGCTTGGGAACGAAATGCCGGATCACCGCGTCCAGCATGCCGAAATGCCGCAAGCTCTGGCTCACCAGCGCGCGCGCAAAACCGGCATCGCGCGGCGCCAGATTCTTCAGGCTGTCGAATTGCGAATCCAGCGGGCGGCGCTGACGCAGCACCTGGGACAGCATGGCAAGCGCGGCCTTGCGCGCAGCCAGACCTGCGCGATCCTCGGCGACGCTGTTCATCCCCAGGGACCGGGCTGCGGCGCGCCGGCGCCCGCCATCGCACGCAGCCGGGCAATGCGCTCCGCCGTGGCGGGATGGCTGGCGAACAATCCGCTGAGGCCGCCATGCAGCGGATTGATGATGAACATATGCGCCGTGGCGGGATTGGCGTCAGCCGGCGCATTCAAAGTTTTTTGCGCCGTGCGGTCGATCTGCGCCAGCGCATCGGCCAGCCACAGCGGACGGCCCGTCAATTCGGCGCCGGCCTTGTCGGCTTCGAACTCACGCGAGCGCGAAATCGCGGCCTGCACCAGCATGGCCGCGAGCGGCGCCAGCAACGTCACCAGCAGCACCCCGACCAGGCCCAGCGGATTGCGCCGGTCGCCCATGAAGAAAGCGAAATTCGCCAGCATGCCGATGGCGCCCGCGATCACCGCGGTGATGGTCATGGTGAGGGTGTCGCGATTGCGCACATGCCCCAGCTCATGGGCGATCACGCCCGCCAGCTCTTCCTTGCTGACGGTCGCGAGCAAGCCGCTGGTGACGCAAACCGCGGCATGTTCCGGGCTGCGGCCGGTTGCGAAGGCATTGGGCTGCGGATTTTCGGTGATGTAGACTTTGGGCATGGGCAGCCGCGCCTGTGTCGCCAGCCGCTCCACGATATGCACCAGATCGGGAGCGGTGCCGGCGTCCACCTGCCGCGCGCCATACATGGAGAGCAGAACCTTGTCCGAGTTCCAATAGGCGAACAGATTCATCCCCGCCGCGAACAGGAAGGCGATGACCATGCCGGGGCCGCCGCCGATCAGCGCCCCGATGACCAGGAAAAGCCCGGTAAGCAGCGACATCAAAAAGACGGTCTTGAACAGGTTCATTCTGGAATATCCATAGTGTCGGTAGTGATGTATGCTTTGTCGGCACAGGGTCAAGCGCTTATGGACACGCCGAAAAAAGCTTCATCGCCTGAGGAAATCGCCGCCCGCTTGGCCGAAGCCGCCAAGCGCGCCAATGCGGAGGCCGAGGCCCGGCGCGCTGCCGAGAGGCCCCTTCATCTGCCGCCGGAACAAGGCGGCCCCAAGGGGCTGGAACCCACCCGCTATGGCGATTGGGAGAAAAAGGGCCTGATTTCCGACTTTTAGAGCGCGGCCCCGCGAAGTGTGAAGCGGTTCGCGTCAGGCCGCGCGACAATCCAGTGTGTGCTTGATCGGGGCGGGGCCAAGGTCCATGTAAAAGGGACAATTGCGGAACCCGACCATGTTCATCCAGACCGAAGCGACACCCAATCCCGCCACCCTGAAATTCCTGCCTGGCCGTACCGTCATGGGCGAAGGCGCGGTGGCCGATTTTCCCTCCGTCGAGCAGGCCGGCCGCTCGCCCCTGGCGCGCGCTTTGTTCGGGACGCAGGAAGTCTCGCGGGTATTCTTCGGCGCCGACTTTATTTCCATCACCAAGCGCGACGGCGACTGGAAGCATCTCAAGCCCGCGCTGCTGGGCATCATCATGGAGCATTTCACCCGCGACCTGCCCTTGATCGAAGGCGGCGCCGAGGAAGTCGACGAGGCGTCTTATGGCGAGGGCGGCGATCCCGAAGTGATCGCCCAGATCAAGGAATTGATCGAAACCCGCGTGCGTCCCGCCGTGGCCCAGGATGGCGGCGACATCATCTTCAAGGGCTTCGACGGCGCGACCGGCATCGTCGCGCTGCATCTGCAGGGATCCTGCGCCGGCTGCCCGTCCTCGGCCATGACCTTGCGCAACGGCATCGAGAATATGCTTCGCCATTATGTGCCGGAAGTGACCGCCGTCGAAGCGGTCTGATTTCTATTTGACAATCTGGAGTTCGCCATGACGTCCCACGCGGTCAGCGACGAAGCGCTCGACATTATTTTCCGCGATGCTCACACCCAGAACAAATGGACGGACAAGCCGGTCTCGAACACCCTTCTGATGGCGATCTATGACCTGATGCGCTGGGGACCGACGTCCGCCAATGCCTCGCCGGCGCGCTTCTATTTCCTCGCCAGTCACGCGGCGAAGGAGCGGCTCAAGCCGCACTTGAGTCCCGGCAACCGCGACAAGACCATGGCCGCGCCCGCCGTCGCCATCATCGGCATGGACCTGGATTTTCCCGAACATTTTCCGCGGCTGTTCCCCAACAATCCCACGATGAAGGACGTCTTCACCGGCAAGGAAGAATTCATCCGGACATTCGCCTTGCGCAATTCCAGCCTGCAGGGGGCTTACTTCATCGTCGCGGCGCGGGCGCTGGGCCTGGATTGCGGGCCGATGTCGGGCTTCGACAATGACGGTGTCGACAAGGAGTTCTTCGCCGGCACCAACATCAAATCCAATTTCATCTGCGCGCTCGGCCATGGCGATCCGGCGGGTGTGTTTCCCCGCAATCCGCGCCTCAGCTTCGACGAAGCGTGCCGCATACTTTGATTAGAGCGTTCGCGTGAGCGAGAGCGACCACAATAATCTTCTGGCTGTCGATACGGCGCTGGGCGCCTGCTCGGTCGCGGTTCTGGATGGCGGTCGCGTTCTGGCGCATCGCTTCCAGGAAATGACGCGCGGACATGCGGAGGCCCTGGCGCCGATGGTGGACGAGGCGATGCGGCACGCCGGCATCGCCTTCGCCGCGCTGGACCGGCTTGCCGTCACCACCGGGCCGGGCACCTTCACCGGCCAGCGCGTCGGCCTCGCCTTCATGCGCGGTTTGCGGGTGGGACTGAAAATACCTCTGATCGGCGTGACCACTTTGGAGGCCATGGCCGCCGCGACGGACGCGGATCGCGCCGCGGCGATCCATGATGCCAAACGCGACGAGGCTTATCTGCTGTTATGGGAAAATGGTGCGACAATTCTGGCGCCCACGGTCATGGCCTTCGATGACGCCGTGGCGCGCATCCGCGCCTTCGGTCCTTGCGCGCTTTGCGGCACCGGCGCGGAGGCGGCCGGCGCCAAATTGGGCCACGGCTTTGCGTTGACGAACATTCGCCAACCCGACGCGCTCCAGGTGGCGCGGTTGGCGATGACGCGGCCCGTGCCCGACCGGCCGCCCGCGCCGCTCTATTTGCGGGCGCCCGACGCCAAGCTTCCGGCAACTGTCCAGCCGTTATGATTCCGCGCCTGTTCGATCCCGCAAACGATGATGTCGGGACGCTGGCCGACCTGCATGCGGCCTGCTTTCCAAAGGCCTGGGATGCGGCGGCCATTCGCGACCTGTTCGCAGGTCCCGGCGTGTTCGCGTTCGTATTGCCGGGCGGGTTCATTCTTGCCCGGGCCGCGGGCGATGAAGCCGAAATCCTCACCCTGGCGGTGGCGCCTGCCGCGCGGCGGCAAGGCATCGCGCGCCTCATGGTCCAGGCCGCGGCCTCTCATGCCCAAGGCCTGGGCGCCCGGACCCTGTTTCTGGAAGTCGCGACCGGCAATGATCCCGCGCGCCGGCTTTATGCCGGGCTGGGACTCACCGCGGCTGGGCGGCGCAAGGCCTATTATGGCGCCGAGGATGCCCATGTCCTGAAGGCGGCCCTGCCGCTTGCGAATCCTGTTCCGATTCCAGGGGAATTCGCCTAACCTTGCCGGGCAATACTCGCGTATGGAGACCAAGGTGACGCGGATCGAGCAACTCTGCGTCGACAAGGGCCTGCGCATGACGGAGCAGCGCCGTGTCATCGCGCGCGTGCTGTCCAGCGCGGGCGATCATCCCGATGCGGAAGAACTCTATCGCCGGGCCGCCGCGCTGGACCCGCACATCTCCATCGCCACCGTCTATCGCACCGTCAAGCTGTTCGAGGATGCCGGCATTCTGGAACGGCACGATTTCCGCGACGGCCGCGCCCGCTACGAGGAAATGCCGGAAAACCATCACGACCATCTCATCGATGTGCAGACCGGCAGCGTGATCGAATTCCGCAACGAGGATATCGAAAAGCTCCAGCGCCGGGTCGCCGAGGAGTTGGGCTTCGAGCTGGTCGATCACCGCCTGGAGCTTTACGGCGTGCCCAAAGGCAAAAAGCTGAAGCCTTAATGCCTACCATTCGCGCCGCGGCGATTCTGACGATCTTCCTCGTCGTCACCTTGATTCTCATTCCCTGGCAGTGGCTGCTGCTGAGCTTGGGCCTGCCCGCCCGCCGTACCTTTCCGCATCGCTATCACCGTTTTGTCGCGCGGCTGTTCGGCATCCGGATTCGCGTGCAGGGAAAGCCGCCGTCGAAAGCCACCCTGCTTCTGGCCAATCACTCGAGCTGGCTGGATATCGTGATCTTCTCGGCGGTGGCGCCGCTTTCTTTCGTCGCCAAAACGGAAGTGGGGACCTGGCCTTTCTTCGGCACCCTGGCGCGGCTGCAGCGCACCGTCTTCGTGACCAGGACGCGGCGCAGCGAGACCGGCGCGGCGCGCGACGCCATCGCCCAGCGGCTGGCGGAAGGCGATGTGCTGGTGTTGTTTCCCGAAGGCACCTCCAATGACGGCAATTCGGTGCTGCCGTTCAAAAGCGCCCTGCTGGCGGCGGCGGAAACCGTGCTGGAAGACGGCCAGCGGGTGCCGGTCCAACCGGTCTCGACCGCCTATATCGCCCGCCATGCCATCCCGATGGGCCGCGAAAACCGCCCGCTTTATGCCTGGTATGGCGACATGGAACTGGTGCCGCATCTGTGGGAAGCCCTGAAAGCGGGGCCCCTTGATGTCGTGGTGCAATTTCATGCGCCATTGCCGGCCATGGATCGCAAGGAACTTGCCAGAATCGCCTGGGAAACCGTGCGAAAAGGCCAAGCCACTGCATTAGCAGGGATTCTATAGCTACCCCCATCTGTCCGGCACGCGGGCAAGCCCGCTACCGGACATCTTCCCCCGCCAAAGGCTTCGCCTTGCGGGGAAAGAAAGTCGGTGTTTTCCAGAAGGATTGAATTTGCCGACCCACGCCGCGATAACCTCCTCCCGATGAAAAAGCTCTTCATCAAGACCTATGGCTGCCAGATGAACGCCTACGATTCGGCGCGCATGGCGGATCTGCTTGCGCCATTGGGTTTTGCCGGCACCGACACGGCGGAGGACGCCGACATGGTGATCCTCAACACCTGCCACATCCGCGAGAAGGCGACCGAGAAAGTCTATTCCGAACTGGGCCGCATCCGGGGCCTCAAGGAAGACAAATCCCGAAACGGCGGCCGCATGCTGGTGGCGGTGGCGGGCTGCACCGCCCAGGCCGAAGGCGAAGAGATTCTCGCCCGCGCGCCGGTGGTGGACATGGTGGTAGGGCCGCAATCCTATCACCGGTTGCCGGAAATGATCGCGCGGATTGCGCGCGGTGCGGGGACGCGGATCGAAGCCGATTTCCCGGCGCTGGAAAAATTCGACGCCTTGCCGCAAGCGGGCTCGGACACCGGCGTCAGCGCTTTTCTCACCGTGCAGGAAGGCTGCGATAAATTCTGCACCTTCTGCGTGGTGCCTTATACGCGCGGGCCGGAACATTCGCGCCCGCCGGAAAAAATCATCGCCGAGGCGCGGTCGCTGTCCGCCCGCGGCGCGCGCGAAATCGTGCTCCTGGGCCAGAACGTCAACGCCTATCGCGGCCAGGATGCGCGCGGCAATGCCTGGTCGCTGGCGCGCCTGATCGAAGCCATCGCCGGCATCGAGGATGTGCTTCGCATTCGCTACACCACCAGCCATCCGCGCGACATGGGAGACGATCTGATCGAAGCGCATGGCGCGATCCAAAAGCTGATGCCTTTCCTGCATCTGCCGGTCCAGTCCGGCTCGGACAGCGTGCTGGCGGCGATGAACCGCCAGCATACCGCCGACGAATATCGCGCCCTGATCGCGCGCATTCGCGCCAGGCGTCCGGACATCGCCTTCTCCTCCGATTTCATCGTCGGATTTCCTGGCGAGAGCGATGCGGATTTCGAAGCGACCTTGCAGCTGGTGCGCGATATCGAATATGCGCAATGCTTTTCCTTCAAATACAGTTCGCGTCCCGGCACGCCGGCGGCGGCGCAGAAGCAGGTCGCCGAAGGCGTCAAGAGCGCGCGGCTGGACGTGCTGCAGAAGCTGCTTCTGTCGCAGCAGGATGCCGCGAACAAAGCCGCGATCGGAAAAACCATGGACGTGCTGTTCGAAAAGCCGGGCCGTGCCGCGGGCCAGATCGTCGGCCGCACGCCCTATCTCAATCCCGTCCATGTCGAGGCGCCGGCGCGCTTGATCGGTAGCATTCATGCGGTCCACATCGAAGCGCTCACCGCCAACAGCGTGAAAGGCCGCCTCCTTTGAACGATCGCGGCAGATCCTTGCCCCGCAAATCCCAGGCCGAACAGGTCACTCTGGAATTCGCGGACAACAAGCTGCTGGCGGCGCTGACGGGCCCGCATCAGAAGCATTTCGCGCGCTTGGAACAGCGGCTTTCCGTGCTCATCACCCAGCGCGGCAACCTGGTCGCCATCGCCGGCACGGCTGATACGCGCGCCCGCGCCGCCGCCATTTTGCGGGCGCTCTATGCCCGGCTGGAAGCAGGCGAAAGCGTCACCCTTGCCGAAGTGGACGCGGAAATCCGCTTCACCGATCCCGCCGCCAACAACAGTCGCGCCGCCAGTGAAGGCTCCATCCGCACTGCCGGATCGCGCGTCACCCGCCCGCGCAGTCCGGCGCAAACCGCCTATCTCGATCTGATGCGCGAAAAGCCGCTGGTGTTCGGCATCGGCCCGGCCGGCACCGGCAAGACCTATCTCGCTGCCGCCTTTGCCGCCCATATGCTGCACCAGCGCCGGGTCGAGCGGCTGATCCTGTCGCGCCCCGCGCTGGAAGCGGGCGAGCGGCTGGGCTTCCTGCCGGGCGACCTGAAGGAAAAGATCGATCCCTATTTGCGGCCGCTCTATGACGCGCTGTTCGATGTGCTGGGCGACCAGACCGCGCGGCTGATCGAACAGGGCGTGATCGAAGTGGCGCCGCTGGCGTTCATGCGCGGCCGCACCTTGACCCGCGCCTTTGTCATATTGGACGAGGCCCAGAACACCACAGCCGCCCAGATGAAGATGATGCTGACCCGATTGGGTGAGGACAGCCAGTTGGTGGTGACGGGCGATCCGTCACAATCCGATCTTCCCGGCAATGTCGCATCCGGCCTGAATGAGGCGCTTTCCATCCTGGAAGGGGTCGAAGGCGTCGGCGTTGCCCGCTTTGGCGCGGGCGATGTGGTGCGCCATGCCCTCGTCAGCCGCGTCGTCGCCGCCTATAGTGCGCACGGAAAATGACCGCCCCTAAGGTTGAACAAGGCATTCTGGTAGTGGTGGACGATCCGGGCTGGCGAAAATTCCGGGGGCTTTTGCCCCGGCTGAAACGCGCCGCAGCGGCGGCCGAAAAGGCTGCGAAGTTTCGCGGTGCTTCCTCGCTCACCGTCCTTCTGTCCGGCGACGCCCGGCTCAAAACCCTCAACCGGGATTTCCGCGCCAAGGACAAGGCAACCAATGTCCTGTCTTTTCCTGCCGCGCCCAACCCCGACGGCTATCGCGGCGATATCGCGCTGGCCCTGGGCGTCACGCGCCGCGAAGCCAAGCTGGCGGGCAAGAGCCTGGCCGATCACGCGACCCATCTGGTCGTGCATGGCGTATTGCATCTGGCCGGCCACGATCATGTCCGCGTCCGCGACGCCAAGGCGATGGAGAAACTGGAAATCGAAATTCTCGGCCGCCTCGGCATCGCCAATCCTTATGAGGCGGCAAGATGAGCGACACATCGGCCGGACCGCAACCGCTCCTGAAACGCCTGATGCAGCGCCTGCGCGGCGAAGACGCGTCCAGCGCGGCGATGCGCGAAAGCCTGGCAGAGGTGATCGAGGAAAGCGATCGCAAGCAGCCCGCGCTGTCGCAGCAGGAACGGGTGATGCTCGCCAACCTGCTGGGATTCGGCGAATTGAAAGTCTCCGACATCATGGTGCCGCGCGCCCAGATCATGGCGGTGGACGAAGACACGCCGATGGCGGAGCTGGTAGCGCTGTTCCGCGATGCCAAGCATTCGCGCCTGCCGGTCTATCGCGAGACCCTCGACGATCCCACCGGGCTGGTGCATGTGAAGGATGTTCTGGCGCTTCTGGAGCCGGACACGGCGGGTGGTTACCGGCCCGCCCCGTCCTCCATCGCCAATCTGAAGCGGCCGATCCTGTTCGCGCCGCCATCGATGCGCGCGCTCGATCTGTTGCTCAAGATGCAGGCCAGCCACACGCATCTGGCCCTCGTGATCGACGAATATGGCGGCACCGACGGCCTGGTCTCGATCGAAGACATCATCGAAGAGATTGTCGGCGACATCGCCGATGAGCATGACGAGGACACGCCGCCCCTCAAGCGCGAAGGCGAGGATTACATCGCCGATGCCCGGCTGGAGCTCGAAGACTTCAAGGCCGAAAGCGGGATCGACCTCACGACCCCTGAAACGGACGAAGATGTCGACTCGCTGGGCGGGCTGGTGGTGTGGCTGCTGGGGCGGGTGCCGCAACGGGGCGAGATTGTCGCCCATCCATCCGGCTACGAATTCGAGGTGCTGGAAGCGGATCCGCGCAAGATCAAGCGGCTCCGTATCCGCCGCGGCGAAAATTCTATTTCCGCATGACGGCATGGCTCGCGCGCCTGGGCATCGCGATACGCGGCCTGACGGGCTGGCGGCGATTTCTGCTTGCGATGGGCGCGGGTGCTGTTTCCGCGTTGGGATTTGCGCCGGTGGGATTTATTCCCGCGCTGCTTTTGGGGTTCGCCGCGCTGGTTCTGCTGCTGGACGGCGCGAAACAAAGCCCGCATCCCGTTCGCAAGGCGGCGGTATCGGGCTGGGCCTTTGCCTTCGGGCAATATCTGATCGGCTGGCATTGGATCGGCTATGCCTTCATGGTCGATCCGTCCGCGCATCTGTGGCAGATGCCGTTCGCCATTCTCATTCTCACCGCGGGCCTGGCGCTCTATGCCGGCATCGCCTGCGCCCTGTCGGTTTGTTTGTGGCGGGACGGGCCGTCGCGGCTGCTGGTGTTCGCGATTTTTTATGCCGCCGGCGAATGGGTGCGCGGCCATGCACTCACCGGCTTTCCGTGGAATCTCCAGGCCTATGGCTGGGGCGCGTCCTGGGCCGTGATGCAGAGCGCTTCGCTGTTCGGCGCCTATAGCCTGTCTTTTCTCACCATTCTGCTGGGTGCGTCCCTGGCGGAATTCTGTGCCGCGCGGCGCCGGATCGCCGCGCCCGCTCTGATGCTCGCATTGTTTGCCGGTCTGTGGGTCTATGGCGCGCTCCGGCTCGCCGCCGGGCCCGCGGGCACGGTGCCCGATGTGGCGATGCGGCTGGTACAGCCCGACGTTCCCCAGAACGAGAAATATGTCCGCCGCTATGTGACGCGCAATTGGCAGCGCCTGCTGGACCTGTCCCGGGCGCCGGGCAAGGTCACCCATATCGTCTGGCCCGAAGCGGCGCCGCCTTTCCTGCTCGACCGTTCCGCGGTCGCCTTGGGCGAAATCGCGGCACTGACCCAGGGGGGGCGCAGCCTCATCACCGGCTCTGCGCGTGCCGCGCGCGATGGCGATACGGTCTCGTTCTACAATTCCCTTTACATTTTCGGGCCCGGTGGCCGGCCGGAAGCGATCTATGACAAATTCCACCTGGTGCCGTTCGGCGAATATGTGCCGTTCGCCGATCTTCTCGGCCGCATCGGCATCTCAAAGCTGACAGAAGGTCAGGGTGGATTTTCTTCCGGCGATGGTCCGCACGTTTATCACGTGACAGGCGCGCCCGATGTCACGCCTCTGATCTGCTACGAAATCATTTTTCCCGGCGCGGTGACAGCGCGTCAGCGCCCCGGCTGGCTGGTTAACGTCACCGACGATTCCTGGTTCGGCCCCTGGGCCGGGCCGTTGCAGCACCTTCTGATCGCGCGGGTGCGGGCGATCGAAGAAGGATTGCCCGTTGCGCGCGCGGCAAATACGGGAATCTCCGCGATGATCGATCCGCTGGGCCGGATGACAGCGTCACTTGACCTCGGCCGCATGGGCGTGGTGGACGCAGCCCTTCCGGCCGCGTTGGCGCCCACACCCTATGCGCGGTTTGGCGATATGCTCTTTGCCGTTCTTCTGGGCGCCGCGGCTTTGGGGGCGTTCGTTCTGGCGCGAAAAGAGAGCCGGTAACTAAGCGGCCAATTATTCCTTTCAGTTCGGCAGACATGCGGCTAAGTTTCGCCGCCTTCAGCTACCCGAAAAACCGTGACCAAAAAAGCCAACCCCATCGACGCCCAGGTCGGAAATCGGGTGCGCATCCGGCGCATGCTGATCGGCATGAGTCAGGAAAAGCTGGGCGACATGCTGGGTCTCACTTTCCAGCAAGTCCAGAAATACGAAAAAGGCGTCAACCGGATCGGTGCGGGCAGGCTGTTCGAGATTGCCCGCATCCTGGGTGTGCCGATCGATTTCTTCTATGAGGGCGTCACGGCGGCTGGCGAAGGGCGCGCCGATGCGGCGCAGCCAGTTATGGCATTCGTGTCGTCCGGCGAAGGGTTGCAGCTTTCCCTGGCCTTCATGAAGATCAAGGACCCCAAGGTGCGCAAACGCGTGTTGGATCTCGTCAAAAGCCTCGCCAACGAAGAAGAGTCGGCGAGTTAGTTTTTACGGCTTGCGCGATGCTTTCTCGGCCAGGCCGGACTGGCCTTCCCGCGCCTCCAAGGCCGCATAAACGTCCTCGGGCGTAATGCCCGCCGCCGCCCACAGCACCAGAAGATGATACAGCGCATCGGCGCTTTCGGCGGCCAGATGGTTTTTGTCGCCCGACACGGCGGCCAGCACCGTCTCCACCGCTTCCTCGCCGAACTTCTTGGCGCATTTTTCGACGCCCTGGGACAGCAGCTTGGCGGTATAGGATCCGTCCGCATCGCCCGCCGCGCGGCGCGCCGCGATAGTGGCGAAGAGGCGGTCAAGGGCATGGCTTTTATTCATGGATTGGCGCTCATGGCCGGGCTTTAGCACGGGCCAATAGTCCAGGCCAGCCGCCGGGAAATAGCGTGCGGGTTAAACACTCGGCAATCGCTGACCCTCACAATGCGCCATGATCCGGGGATCCGCAGGTCGGGCACGGCTTTCTCCACTGGCACTCGCAGCGGCCGGCGGCATTGCGTTCGCCTATCTGGTCCGTCTAGCCATGATGCTCGCCGCCAAAAGCTGGATCGTCGATTCCAGTTTGCACCCCATTGCCCTGGATTTCCTGTCCTTCTGGAGCGCGGGCCATATGGCGCTCAGCGGCCATGCCAGCGCGGCCTATGACTGGCCGGCCATGCATATGCTGCAGCAGCAACTGATGGGTCATGAACCGTCCGGTTATTATGGCTGGGCTTATCCGCCGCTGTTTTTTTGCGTCGCCATCATTCTGGCGCTGATGCCCTATGCGATGTCTTTTCTGGTTTGGACCGGCACCACCTTGGCGCTCTACGCCGCGGCCATCGCGCGCATCGCCCAGGACCGGGGCGCAGGCCTGATCGCCTGCGCGGCGCCGGCCACTCTGGCTTGTGTGATGGTGGGGCAGAACGGGTTTCTTTCCGCCGCCCTGATGGCCGGCATCCTGTTGCAGCTGGAGACGCGCCCGCTGCTTGCCGGGCTGTTGCTGGGCCTTCTTACCTATAAGCCGCATTTCGGATTGCTGTTTCCCATCGCCCTGATCTGCGGCGGCTATTGGCGCGTCTTGCTTGCCGCGACGGCGGCGACGCTCGCCATCCTGGTTCTGTCCTGGCTGATAACACCCGACAGTCTCACTGCCTTCGTGGCGCATTTGGGCAATATGAGCGGGAATTTTCTGACCGAAGGAAGCGCGGGCTTTTACAAGCAGCAAAGCCTGTACGGCCTGCTGCGCATGCTGGGGGTCGGCGATCACACCGCTTTTGCCGCCCAGAGCATGCTGCTGCTGGCGATGGCCGTGTTTGTCGCCTGGTTGTGGCGAAGCAAGCGATCGCTGGCGTTGAAAAACGCGGGCCTGTGCACCGCGGCGCTGCTGGCGACGCCTTATCTTTATTTCTACGATTTTCCCATTCTGGCGGTGGCGATTGCTTTTCTGTGGCGGGCGCGGGCCTTCAGCCGCGGCGAAACCCTGCTGCTCGTCGCCTCGCAGCTGGTCATGGCGGCTTTCATGGTCGTAAACGCCCCGACCGGGTTTGGCGGCGCGATCCTGGTGCTGATTGTCATCGCCCGCCGTCTGCCGGAGCTCAAAACAGCGCTTCAATCCCGGCCGGCGTGACACCGGCCGCGCGCAATCCCCGTATCGTCACCGACCCGTCGCGCTTGGAAAATTTGCGACCATCCTTGTCCAGGATCAGGCGGTGATGGGCATAGGCGGGCGCGGAATAGCCCAGCAGCGCTTGCAGCAGCCGCTGCACATGCGCGGCCGGCAACAGATCCTGGCCTCGCGTCACCAGGGTCACGTCCTGAAACGCATCGTCCACCACCACGGCCAGATGATAGGATGCCGGCATATCCTTGCGGGCCAGCACCACGTCGCCGAACAAAAGTGGTTCGACCGGAAAAGCGCGGCCGTGCTCGATGAGTTCGAGCGGTCCCGCCACCTCCGCCGCCTTCGCCGCGTCCAATCGCACGGCATAGGAATCGCCGCGCGCCATCCGCGCCGCGCGTTCGTCCGCAGAGAGATGTCGGCATGTACCTGGATAGAGCGGTCCGTCAGGCCCCGTCCGCGTAGCGGACAGAGAATCAAAGTGCGGGGCTTCTGTTGCACGTGCAATCTCATCGGCGATGTCCTTGCGGGTGCAGAAGCAGGGATAGGTGAACGGCGCCAGCAGTCCGAGCGCATCGCGGTACGCATCGAAGCGCCGGGACTGATGCAGCACGGGCTCGTCCCAGGACAGTCCCAGCCAGGCGAGATCTTCGAAAATCGCGGCGACGAATTCCGGCCGCGCCCGGCCCAGATCCAGGTCTTCCAACCGGAGCAGAAAACGAGTCCCGGCCCGGGCCGCGGTCCAGGCGGCAAAGGCGTGGCCGATATGCAGATACCCTGTCGGCGATGGCGCGAAGCGTGTAACGATCATGGCGGCAACTTAAACAGATTTCTCATTCATGGCTTTGCTCTCCGGTCCTGTTCTTGCCCCCGCGAAAGGCCCGGCGACACAGCTCGTGGTCCTGCTGCATGGCTATGGCGCCGACGGCAACGACCTGATCGGCCTGGCGCCGCATTGGCAGGATTTCGTCCCCGGGACCGCCTTTGCCGCGCCCAATGCGCCGGACCGCGTGCCGGGGGCGCCGTCGGGGTTTCAATGGTTTCCCATTTCCCGCATCGATCCCCATGAGATGCAGAAGGGTGTCGCGGCCGCGGCGCCCCGCATCGAGGAATTCGTCGAGGCGGAATTGACGCGGCTGAATCTTCCGCCGGAGCGGCTGGTGCTGGCCGGCTTCAGCCAGGGTGCGATGCTGGCGCTGCATCTGGGATTGCGCCGCGCCGTTGCGCCCGCGGCGATCATCGGCTTTTCCGGATTGTTGACGGGCCCGCCGCCGGCAGAGGGCGTGCGACCCCCGGTCCTGCTCACCCATGGCGACGCCGATACAGTCATCCCGGTCGGCGCGATGTTCGCGGCGGCCGGCACCCTGGGCGCGGCGGGCGTGCCGGTCCAATGGCATCTGGCGCGGGGCATGGGGCACGGCATCGATTCCGACGGTCTTGCCCTGGCCGGGCTGTTTCTGGCGCTGGGTTTTGCCGGACGATTGAAGACCGAAGGCCCGGTTTCCAGCCTCCTTTAGTACGCCTGTCACACACAGGCCGCACTTTTGGCTGGCTGATTCTTCCCCGGCTTGAGGAGAGGGTCGAATCGCCCTTACACTCAGACTGCCCGAATTATGGCCAGGAAATTATAGGAGCGCCGCCTTCACAGGATTCCAGCCGTGCTAGCCCCTCAGCGCTCCACCAGCAATTGCCCGGCCTTGGTGCTCAACGCCGATTACCGACCGTTGAGCTATTACCCGCTTTCGCTGTGGTCCTGGCAGGACGCCATCAAGGCGGTATTCCTGGAGCGAGTGAATATCCTGGAAGAATATGACCGGGTGGTGCACTCGGCACGCTTTGAAATGCGGCTGCCTTCGGTGGTCTCGCTCAAGACCTATATCAAGCCCGCGCGCCATCCCGCCTTCACCCGTTTCAACGTGTTCCTGCGCGACCGCTTCGAATGCCAATATTGCGGCGATCCCAAGGAACTCACTTTCGACCATGTGATCCCGCGCTCTCGGGGCGGCCGCACCACCTGGGAGAATGTCATCACCGCCTGCAGCCCCTGCAATCTGGCGAAAGGCGGGCGGACGCCGGTGCAGGCCGGCATGCATCCGCGCCATCGTCCGCACCAGCCGACCGTGACCGAGCTGCGCGAGCGCGGCCGCAAATTTCCGCCGAATTATCTGCACGAAAGTTGGGCGGATTATCTGTACTGGGATTCTGAGCTCGAACCGTAACTCAACTGTCATGGCCCACCGAAGTGTGGGCCATCCAGTTGCAGCCGGCGATATCGATAAGGATTGGGTCGCGTATCACCTGGATGGCCCGCATTCGCGGGCCATGACAATCGCGCTAGATCTTCTCCGACAACTTGATCGCTACGCGGCAGCCAGCCTTGATCGCTCCGCTGAGAATGCGATAGCCCGGCGCTTGTTCCGCGCCATGATCCAGCGCGGTCTGGCGATGCACCGCTTCGTCGGCGCGGAATTCCTCGACCGTCTGCTTCAGCGCCGGATCGCGGTCGCCCAGATCGGCGATCTGCTGGGCGTAGTGTTCGTCGATCGCTTCTTCCACCGCGGCGGTGCAGGCAAAGGCGGCTTTCTCGCCCATCAGCGCGGTGGCCGCGCCCAGTGCGAAGCCGGCCACCCGCCACAGGGGCTCCAGCGCCGTGGGCCGCACCCGCCGCTCGTTCACCAGGCGGTCGAAGGTCTTCAGATGATGTTGTTCCTGCTCGGCCATGTGACGGATGGTGTCGCCGCTGGCGCGGTTGCCCAGGATCGCGAGCTGGCCTTCATAGATGCGTACCGCACCATATTCCCCGGCATGATCCACGCGGATCATCGCCTCGGTATCCGGCGCGGCGCCCGGCGCTGCGGGTTTTGGCTTACGCGGCATTGCCTTGACCCAGTGCATTGCCGTCTTGCGAGGCTGCGGTCTTCGACAATCCGAATATGCCAAGCGCCGTGATCAGGAACGAGCAGATCGCGTTCCACGACGCCATCGAGATTCCGAACACCTGCCAGGCGACGACATCGCATTGCACTTCCGGCGGCGGCCCGCTGCTGCCCAGCACATAACGATGACCGCTGCACGCGGCGGGGCCCGGCAGCAGATGATATTCCATGCCGGTCTGATAGGCGCCGATCAGGCCCGAAGTCAGCACGAACAGGATCGCGAACCACGCCAATCCGCGCGCCGTCTTGTCATCTTTCGCCAATGTCACGGCGACAATGCCGGTGACCGCGGCGCCGATATGGGCCCAGCGCTGCCAATGGCACATCTCGCAAGGCGGGATACCGCCAATATACTGAACGCCCAGCGCGCCCAGAAAAAGGCACATTCCACCCGCGCCTACCAACAGGGCGATGTGATCAGCGCGCAAAGACTGCCTTGTCATCATGGAAAGCCTTGAACTCCAATGCGTTGCCGGACGGATCGAGAAAAAAGAACGTCGCCTGTTCTCCAGGCAAACCCTGGAAACGGATGCCGGGTTCGATGATGAAGGCGGTTTTTTTCTCCGTCAGCCGGTCGGCAAGTATTTGCCAATCTTTCATGGAAAGAATTGCACCGAAATGACGCACCGGCACCAGATCGCCATCCACGTCATTATGTGCTTTGTGTCCGACCTCATCAGGGCTTAAATGCGCGACGATCTGATGGCCGAAGAAATCGAAATCGACCCACTCATCGCTCGAGCGGCCTTCGGGACAGCCGAGCAGGTCGCCATAAAAGGCGCGCGCTTCGGAAAGATCGCGCACCGGAAACGCCATATGAAAGCGCGGACGTTCTGACATGTTGAAATTCCTTTTGCGCGGCAAGATTAAAGCCAAGCGCGCGGAAAAGCGAGCGGTCCGCCGCGAGCTTCTGGCAATCGATGGCGCCGATGTCGCGGTCAATGTGCGGCTGAACCCGCGCGCGCGGCGCATCGTCATGCGCGTGCATTCCGATACCGGCGAGGTGACGGTCACCGCCCCCAGCCGCGGCGGCTGCGGCCCCGCGATGGCGTTCGCGCGCGGCGAAACCCAATGGATTGCGCGGCAATTGCAGCGCATGCCCAAGCCGGTGGCCTTGATGCCGGGCGCCGCGGTGCCTTTCCTGGGCGTAAGCCATCCCATCCGCCACAGCCTGTTGCGCGGTCCGGCGCCGGTCTGGGCGGCGGACGGCGCGCTCCTGGTCAGCGGACGCCTGGAACACGCGCCGCGTCGCCTGACGGATTTTTTCAAGCGCGAGGCCAAAGAGATGTTGTCCGCCCGCGCCCTGGATTATGCGGCGCGCCTGGGGCTGCGACCTTCCCGCGTCAGCGTGCGCGATACCAGAAGCCGCTGGGGCTCCTGCAGCCAGAACGGCTCGCTGTCATTTTCCTGGCGGCTGATTTTCGCACCCGAATTCGTGCGCGATTATGTGGTGGCGCATGAAGTGGCGCATCTGAAGGAAATGAATCATTCCGCGCGTTTCTGGGCGCAGGTGAAAATCCTGTCACCCGATGTCGACCGCGCCCGCAAATGGCTGCGCGATCACGGCCGCAGCCTGCTTCGGTATAACTAGAAAGCTTTCTCAGCGCACCGTGACCCGCCTCCCCTGCGCGCGCGTTAGCGCGCTGGCGGGGGAGGGTGAGTAGCGGCAGCGTGCGAACGAGCTGGCCCTCGGGCCAGCGAAGGCGGAGGGGCCAGATTATTTCCCTCCGAACAAGCTGTTGAGAATCTTCTCGAACGAATCCGGCTGTTTCGCGGCCGCGACGGGCGCGGGTGGTGGCGCGGCTTCCAGTACCGGCGCGGCCGCCGCCACTTCCTGTGCCGGCACATCGCCGGCATCCGCGACCAGCGCGCTTCCCACCAGCGGGCGCGCCGGCAGATTCTGTTCGGCCCCTTCCATGAAGGCATGGAAGATATGCGCCGGAACCCCGCCGCCCGTGGCTTTTTTCATCGGCGCGGCATTGTCGTTGCCCACCCACACGCCGGTCACCAGATCGGCGGTGAAGCCGACAAACCAGGCATCATGGAAGTCCTGGGTGGTGCCGGTCTTGCCCGCGGTCGGGCGCTCGGCCAGCCGCGCCGCCTTGCCGGTGCCGGTCAACACGGTCTGCACCATCAGCCTGGTCATCGCGGCATTGTTGGCGGGCGACATCACCGCGCCCAGGCCGCCGGGCTTGCGTTCATAGAGAATCTTGCCGGCCTTGGTGCTGACCTTGATGATCGCGAAGGGAATGACACCGTTGCCGCCATTGGCGAAGGGCACATAGGCGCCGGTCAATTCCAGCGGCGTCACGCCCGACGTGCCCAGCGCCAGCGACGGTACGGTATCCAGGGGAGACGAAATACCCAGGCGGTGCGCCGTCGCCGCCACTTCTTTCGGTCCCAGCTGATCGGTCAGTTGCGCCGACACCACGTTGGAGGATTCCGCGAAAGCCTCCGTCAAAGTGATGTCGCCCTTGTATTCGCCTTCGAAATCCGAGGGCTTCCAGCCGTGAATATTCACCGGCCCGTCATGCATGATGTCGTCCGGCGTGTGGCCATGCTCGAAAGCGGTCAGATAGACGAACGGCTTGAAGGCGGAACCGGGCTGGCGCACCGCGTCGGCGGCGCGGTTGAAGGCCGATTGCGCATAGGAGCGCCCGCCGACCATGGCGCGGATGGCGCCGTCGGGCGTCATCGCCACCAATGCCGCCTGGCTGGCGTGGATTTTCTCGCCTTCGGCGTCCAGGCCCTGCGCCACGGCGCGCTCCGCCAAATCCTGCGTTTCCAGATCGAAGCTGGTCTCGACGATCACCGGGCCCGCGCCCTTGTCGGCGCCTTGACCCAGGATGCCGTTCATCTGCGACACGATCCAATCGGTGAAATAGCCGGATTCCGGCGTGCCCGTGCCGGACACGATCCGCGGCCGTGTCGCCTGCGCCTGGGCACGGGCGGCATCATCGATGAAGCCGGTGTCCTGCATCGCGCGCAGCACGATGCCGGCGCGCGCCAATGAGGCGTCGGCATCGGCGATCGGGTTGTAGCGCGCCGGGGCCTTGACGCTGCCCGCCAGCATCGCCGCTTCGGTCAGGCCCAGATCGCTGGCATGCTTGCCGAAGAATTTTTCACTCGCCGCTTCGATGCCAAAGACACCGGCGCCGAAATAGACGCGATTGAGATAGAGGGTCAGGATCTGGTTCTTGGAGTAGCGCGACTCCAGATACAGCGCCAGCATCGCTTCCTGGATCTTGCGGTCGAACGTGCGGCCGGGATCCAGGAACAGATTCTTGGCCAGTTGCTGGGTAAGGGTCGAGCCGCCCTGCACCACATGTCCCGCCATCATGTTTTCGACACCGGCGCGCGCCATGCCGACGGGATCGATCCCGAAATGGCTCCGGAAGCGGCGGTCTTCGATGGCGATGAAGGCGTTGGGCACATAGGCCGGCAAATTCTCGACATTGACCGTGGCGCCCTGGGTCAATCCGCGCCGCGCGATCATGCGGCCGCGATCGTCCATGATGGTGATGTCGCGCGATGACGGCGCCACCAGAAGGTTGCGCACATCGGGCAGGTCCGAGAGGAAGTGCGACCACAGAATCGCGCCGAAGATCACGCCCCATATCAGAAGCATCATCAGCGCAAAGGGCCAGATCCGCTTGCGCCGGGGCGGCGGCTCGAAGTCATCCTCTTCGTCGTCATAGACCGGCATTGGCGCCGCGGATCTGCGCTGCACGCGTGGTTCGTCGTCAAAAGGTTCTCGCCGTCTGCCCATAAGGAGATGGTTGCGACTCAAAGGTTAACGGGGTTTAAAGAATTTATTAACCAGCCCCTTTATGGGGCGAGCCGATAGCCGCCGCCTTCGGTCAGCAGGATTTTCGCCTCCCCCACGCCGCTCTCGATCTTGCGGCGGAGCCGGTAGATGTGGGTTTCCAAGGTGTGGGTGGTGACGGTGGGGTTATAGCCCCAGACCTCATGCAGCAGGATTTCGCGCGCCACCGTGGTGCCCGCATTGTGCAGGAACTTCAGGATATCGGTTTCCTTTTCCGTCAGCCGCACCTTTCGCGCGCCCTCGGTCAGAAGCTTGGCGCCCGGCCGGAACAGATAGGGCCCGATCGCCACCGGCAGATCGTCACTGGCAGCGTGCCGGCTGAGATGCAGGTTCAGCCGCGCCAGCAGATCGGCAAAGCGGAACGGCTTTTCAATATGCTCAGCGGCGGGCGGCGGCGCATCGCGTTCCGCCAGAAGCAGGATCGGCGCATCGAAGCCTTGTGCTCTCAACTCGCGGGCCAGGGCGTCGCCCGCGCCATCGGGCAGATTCTGATCGACAATGGCCAGGGCATAGCGGCCCTGCCTTGCCAGATCGCGCGCCTGCGCGGCGCTGGCGGCCTCGATCACGCAATAGGGGCCTTCGCGCGACAACTGCTCGACCAGCGAGGCACGCAGCACGGCATCGTCATCCACCAACAAAACACGCTTGGCGCTCGCCATATCACTCTGAAGTTTGGTCCGGGCCACACTAGCGTGATTTGCATAGGCCAAAAAACCGTCCGGGTCGGCAAATTCTGCCGCGCGGGGCGCCGGCCTTGATGAAATTGCCGCAATAGAGCCATTTTTTCGCTGGCAAGGGGCTTGCTTAAGAGAAGGCAATGGGCATCGACGCCACCCTTCCCGCTGCCGCTCCGCCCGTCTCGACGCCGGCGGACCCGAAAAGCACGCAAAAGTCTTCGGACTGGGATTTTTCGTTCCACAATCTGCTCGACATCATCAATCCGCTCGAACATCTGCCGATCATCGGCACGATCTATCGCGCCATCACCGGCACCCATATCGGCATTCCTGAGAAAATAGCGGGCGACGCGCTGTATGGCGGATTGTGGGGCGCGGTGTCGGGCGTGGCCGACGCGGCGTTCGAGGCCGTCACCGGCAAGGATTTCGGCAGCACCGTATTGGCGCTTTTCACCGGCCATCACCGCGACACCGCGGTGGCCAGCAATGTGCCCGCCAATGTCGTTGTGACGCCGCCGGTCAAGCTGCCCGCGCTGCCCGAAGGCCAGGCTCCCGCCGTGACGACCGACATGGCAGCGCTGCAAACCTCGCTCAGCCGCAACGGCGTGGACGGCGATCTGGCGCAGCGCGCGATGGCGGCCTATCGCAAATCGATCACCCTGCCCAGCCTGGTTCCATTCCCCGCAAGTTGAGCTAAACTCGGCGCATGGATCTCATCGTTTCCAATTCTCCAGCCGGTCCGGTGATGGACTGGGGCGCGGGCCCCCGCCGCTGTGCCGTGGGCCCGGCCGGCATCGGGCGCGATAAACGCGAAGGCGACGGCAAGACGCCGATCGGTGTTTTCCCCTTGCGGCAAATATTCTGGCGCGCCGACCGGACGCAAAAGCCCGCCACCATTCTGCCCGCGCGCGCGCTGGTGCCCGAAGATGGCTGGTGCGATGCGCCGGGCGATCCCAACTACAACAAGCTGGTGAAGCATCCCTATCCCGTCAGCGCCGAGCATCTCTGGCTCGACAGTTATGTCTACGACATTATCGGGATTGTCGGCTTCAATGACGATCCGGTGGTGCCTGGCGCAGGCAGCGCAATTTTCCTGCATCTGGCGCGCGACGGTTATCCGCCCACCGCTGGCTGCGTGGCGCTGACCGACCACGATCTGCGCGCGGCGCTGGCGCAATTCCGGCCGCAGGACCGGGTCCGGATCACGGGTTAGGCTTTAATCTCTCACCGAATATCGCGCTGCCAACCCGCACCAGGGTTGCGCCGAAGCGCACGGCGATCTCGAAATCGCCACTCATCCCCATGCTGAGTTCGGCAAGGCCGTTTTCTTTCGCCAGCTTGGCAAGGAAAGCGAAATGCGGCGCGGCATCGTCTTCCGCGGGCGGAATGCACATCAGGCCGATCAGCGGCAATTCCAGCTTGCGTGCATAGGCAATCAAGGCCTGCGTGTCGGCGGGCATGACACCGGCCTTTTGCGGCTCCTCGCCGGTATTCACTTGCACGAACAGGCGGGGGCATTTGCCGGTCTTGTCGCGTTCTGCCGCCAGTGCGTCGGCGAGCCGGGTCCGGTCCAAAGTCTGGATGGCATCGAACAGCGCAGCGGCGTCCTTGACCTTGTTGGTCTGCAGAGGCCCGATCAGATGCAGCTCCAGGTCCGGGAATTGCGCTTTCAGCTGGGGAAATTTGCCTTGCGCTTCCTGTACCCGGTTCTCGCCGAACAGGCGCTGGCCGCAGGCAAGGGCCTCGCGGATTCCTGTCTCGTCCACGGTCTTGCTGACCGCGATCAATCTTGTCTGCGGCGCGGGCGAGATCGCCGCCTTCCGCGCCGCGTCGATGCGGGCCAGTATGTCGGCCAGATTCTCGGGAATGCTCATGTCGGCCGCGAAACTAGCAAGAGCCGCCGCCCGCCTCAACGCGGGCTTGCTTGCCTATCTGACAGACGATGATCGCTCGTCCGATCCCATTGGCGTCGCCCGCGCCCTGCCCAAAGGCAGTTTGGTGATCGTGCGGTCGCGCAATGCCAAACGCCGGTGGGCATTGGCAGAGGCGTTGCGCGCACAAACCAGCGGCTTGATCCTCCTCGCGGCGGACGATCCGCAATTGGCGGGCATCCTGCATGGACTGCATCTTCCCGAAACCCGCGCCCGGGAAGCGGCACATTGGCGGGCGCTCCGGCCGCATTGGATCATCACCGTGGCGGCGCATTCCCCGCGCGGATTGCAGGCGCCGCGCGCCGATGCGGCGCTGCTGTCGCCGATTTTTGCCACCCGGAGTCATCCCAAGGCGCGGCCGCTGACGCCGCCACGCGCCCGACTGATCGCCCGCAGCGCCTTGCTGCCGGTGCTGGCCCTGGGCGGCGTCACGGCGCGCAATGTGGCGTTGCTGTCCGGCTTTTCCGGCATCGCCGCGATAGACGCCTTGTCCTAGACATGCAGGGCGAGATGCAGGAACCCTGCATCCATGTCCAGGTGCGGACCGCCATTGAAAAACAATCCACTGGAACGAGCATAATCCAGCCGCTGCCAGCCGCCGGTTATCTGCCAATTGGTGTTCAGCACATAGCCCAGTGAGGCCTGATAGCCATTGAGGCCCAGACGCGGCGTGTTTGGCGCGCTGCCCGCGACGGCATTGCCATATTCGATGCCCGCCACCCATTGATCGTAGGTCGCGCTGGCGCTGACATGCAGCGCGCGGGTGGTGGCGCCGTCATAACTGCGCGTGATGTCGAAGGCATAGGCATTGCTGTGGCGATAGGATCCGCCCAGCGACAGACTGAGATCGTCATTGACGGTGTAATCGGCGCGAAGCCCGAAGCCGAGATCGCTGACGCCTTCCTGGCGCACCAGCTTGTGCTCGGCGCGGCCCTCGGCGACGCCGCCAGTGCCGGTCAGGGTCACCGGCCCGAAATCGTCGGAATAACGCAGGCCCGCTTCCCAGATATCGACCTGGCGTCCCGGCACCTGCGGCCCCGCCGCCAGAAAGGGCAGCACATTCTTGCCCTGGCCGGGGGTGAAGGACAGCGCCAGTTGGGCGCCAAACAGCGCCGGGCTGACGTAAGCGAATTTGGCATAGTTGGAGGAGGCGCCGACTGCGGTGCGCAGCGCGAACATGTCGATCACGGCCCCGTTGGTGCTGGGGTCGCGGAAGAATGTGGTTTGCGGATCGTCCAGCGAGACCTGGGCATCCACTTTCGGGCCGCCCGCCGCCAGGACATAGCCCGCGCCGTCGGTCTGGCCGATCTCGACCCGCCCCAGCCCGGTGCGGACCTCGCCAAAAACCTTCTCGAAGAAATCGCCGCCATAACGGCCGCGCGACAAGGGATCGCTGACCGCCAGGGTGGCGTCCAGCCCCAGCGACAGCCCGCTATCGTAGTCGCGGTGCAGCCGGGGCATCAGCTTGGCCGAACCGGACGCTGCGGGTTGGCGCTTGAGGCTTGAATCGAATACCGCGCCGCTGGCAGTTCCGCCGACGGAAAGCTGGGCATCGCCGACGGAGGCCTGAAACGGCGAAAGCGCCAGGCTGTCGCTATCCTGGGCCATCGCCGGCGTTCCGGCCAGAAACCAGGCCAGGACGGCACCGCCCCAGCCCAGCGCATTGCTTTTCTGAAATCCCAGCCCGCTCATAAGTCCTTCTAACATAAGCCAAACCACGGCGCTTGCGACAAGGCGCGCGCCGTTGCGCGCAAGACCCCGTGCCAGTATAAGCCGCACAGGCCAGGGGGTGGACGGTAACCCTGTTGGGCACCGTCGAAGGAACGAACCTGATGCGAATTCTGCCCATTTTGCTGTGCGCCGCGATGCTGCCGACCCTGGCGGCCTGCGGCGGCGACGAAAAATCCACCGATATGGAAACCGGCGCCACCATCGTGGCGGGCGGGGGCAAGATGACCCTTGGGGTCAATTCCTATCTCTGGCATGCGGCGCTCGACACTTTGTCCTTCATGCCCTTGGCCAGCGCCGATCCCTTCGGCGGCGTCATCATCACCGACTGGTATGTCGCGCCCGCCTCTCCGGACGAAAGACTGAAGGTCACGATCTATATCATGGATCGCAACCTGCGGGCCGACGGGCTCAAAGTTGTCGTCTTCCGCCAGACCCGCAGCGGAGGGAATTGGGGCGACGCCGCCCCCACGCCCGACACGGCCCACAAACTGGAAGACGCCATCCTCACCCGCGCCCGCGAATTGCGTCTGGCGACCCTAAATCCCCGGGCGTAAATACCGGCCAAGCCTGTTCGACGGGCTCGGGAGCGTGGCCAGGAAAAGTGTCTAGCGGTTTTCCGTCCGGCCCCGCGACCAATAGAATAGATTACTCTTCAAGAGGCTGATGAATATGGCGCGTTACAACGCCAAGGAATCCGAAAAATACTGGCAAGGCGAATGGGACCGGCGCGCGCTGTTCAAGACGCCCGACCATGGCGACAAGCCCAAATGTTATGTGCTGGAGATGTTCCCCTATCCGTCGGGGCGCATTCATATGGGCCACGCCCGCAATTACGCGATGGGCGACGTCATCGCCCGCTTCCGCCGCGCCCAAGGCTACAGTGTATTGCATCCGATGGGCTGGGACGCCTTCGGCCTGCCGGCCGAGAACGCGGCCCGCGACAAGGGCGTCAGCCCGCGCGACTGGACCTACGAGAATATCGCGCATATGCGCGACGGCTTGAAGATGATGGGCCTGTCGATCGACTGGTCCCGCGAATTCGCCACCTGCGATCCGGAATATTATCACCAGCAGCAGAAGCTGTTCCTGCAATTCTATCATGCCGGTTTCGTCTATCGCGGCGAAGCCGATGTGAACTGGGATCCGGTGGACCAGACCGTGCTGGCCAACGAGCAGGTGATTGACGGGCGCGGCTGGCGCTCGGGCGCGGTGGTGGAACGGCGCAAGCTGTCGCAATGGTTTTTCAAGATCACCGATTTCGCGGAAGAATTGCTGACCGCGCTCGATACCTTGGACCAATGGCCGGAAAAAGTCCGGATCATGCAGAAGAACTGGATCGGCCGCAGCGAAGGCCTGAAATTCCAGTTCACCCTGTCCGACGGCGAGAAGCTGGATGTCTTCACCACCCGGCCCGACACCTTGTTCGGCGCCAGCTTTGTCGCCCTGTCGCCGGATCATCCGCTGACTCAGGAACTGGCGAAGACCGATCTCAAGCTGCAGGATTTCATTGCCCTGTGCCACAAGACCGGCACGGCGGAAGCGGAAATCGAGAAGGCGGAAAAACTGGGCTACGACACCGGCCTCACCGCCGCCCATCCCTTCGATCCCAACTGGAAGCTGCCGGTGATGGTGGCGAATTTCGTGCTGATGGGCTACGGCACCGGCGCGATCTTCGGCTGCCCGGCGCATGACCAGCGCGACCTGGATTTCGCCCGCAAATATAAACTCGATGTCGTGCCGGTGGTGGTGCCGTCCGACGCCGATGTGAAAACTTTCTCGGTCGGCACAGAAGCCTATGTCGGCCCCGGCAGGTTGGCCAATTCCCGATTCCTTGACGGCATGACGGTGGAAGAGGCGAAAGCCGAAGTCGCCTCCCGCCTGGAAAAAGCGGGCGTGGGCGAACGCACGGTGAATTACCGTCTACGCGACTGGCTGGTCTCGCGCCAGCGCCCCTGGGGCTGCCCCATTCCGATGGTGCATTGCGCGAAGTGCGGCGTGGTGGCGCTGAAGGAAAGCGACCTGCCCGTGCTGTTGCCGGATAAGATCGACTTCTCCAAAAGCGGCAACCCGCTGGACCGCGACCTGGCGTGGAAGAATGTCACCTGCCCGGCGTGCGGCGGCCCCGCGCACCGCGATACCGACACGCTCGATACATTCGCGGACTCGTCCTGGTATTTCGCCCGCTTCTGCGATCCCCATGCCCAGGATCCCGTCAATAAGGAAGCGGCCGATTACTGGCTGCCGGTGGACCAGTATATCGGCGGCATCGAGCACGCGATTCTGCATCTGCTCTATGCGCGTTTCTTCACCCGCGCCATGAACAGGCTGGGACTGATCGGGATCAAAGAACCTTTTGCGGGCATGTTCACCCAAGGCATGGTCTGCCACGAAACCTATCGCGACGCGTCGGGCTGGTTGTCGCCGGACGAAGTGGTGAAGGATGGCGGCAAGGCCTACCGCAAGGACAATCACGCGCCGGTCGAAATCGGTTCGTCGGAAAAGATGTCCAAGTCCAAGCGCAACGTGATTGCGCCGGAAGCCATCATCACCGATTACGGCGCCGACACCATCCGCTGGTTCATGCTGTCGGACACGCCGCCCGAACGCGATATCGAATGGACCGATGCCGGCGCGGAAGGCTGCTGGCGTTTTGTTCAGCGCATCTGGCGTCTGGTGAGCGAGGCCGAAGGGCTGCCCGCTGCCGGTTCGGTTGCGGCGCCGGCCGATGAAATCTCCAAGACGTTGCGCCAGGCCGCGCACAAGGCCATCGCGGCGGTGACCGAGGATCTGGCGGGACTGCGCTTCAACCGCGCCGTGGCGCAGCTCTATATGTTGTCCAACGCCATCGCGGATGCGCCCAAGGCCGATGCCGCCACGCGCCGCGAAGCGCTGGAGACCATGGTGCTGCTGGCTGCGCCAATGATGCCGCATCTGGCGGAAGAATGCTGGCGGGCGCTGGGCCATGACCGGCTGGTCGCCGAAACCTCCTGGCCGAAACACGATCCGGCGCTGCTGAAAACCGACACCGTCACCATCGCGGTCCAGGTCAACGGCAAGCGCCGCGGCGAGGTCGTGGTGGCCCGCGATGCCGACAACAAGACCGTGGAAGCCGCCGCCCTGGCGGAAGAGGGCGTCAAACGGGCGCTCGACGGCGCCAACCCGAAAAAAATCATTGTCGTGCCCGGCCGTATCGTCAACATTGTCGCATGAAGCGAGTTCTGCTCATCGCATCGGCTGGTCTCGCCGTCGCGGGATGCGGCTTTCATCCGCTCTATGGCGGACGGATGCAGCCGCAACTGGCTTCCATCTATGTCGAGCCCCTGGCCGAGCGCGATGGCTATGAGCTGCGCAATCAGCTGATCGATCTTTTGGGCTCGGATGGCCGCGAGGCAGGCAAGGCCTATCATCTCGCCTTGACGCTCAACCAGATATCGAACGGCGTCACCTTGCAGAATGACGCCACCATCACGCGCTACAACGACACCCTCACCGCCACCTATGTCCTGACCGATGCCAAGGGCACCGAAGTGACGCGGGGCAGCCAGACCAGCTTGTCGTCCTTCAACGTGTCCAGTTCACCCTATTCGACCCTGGCGGTGCAGCAGGATTCCGACCGCCGCGCCGCCGACGATCTGGCCGATCGCATCCGCACGGATCTGGGCGCATTTTTCAGCGGACGGCGATGATCGTCAAAACTCAGGAGGCGGACCGCTTCGCCGCCAACCCGCCAAAAACGCTGCGCGCGGCGCTGGTGTTCGGCCCCGATGCGGGTCTGGTGCAGGAACGCACCGAGAAGCTTCTGAAAAGCGTGGTGCCCGATCTCACCGATCCTTTCAATGTGGCGGATCTGAGCGAGGGCGTGCTGCTCTCCGATCCGGCACGCCTGTCGGACGAAGCCTCGGCGATCTCGATGATGGGCGGCCGCCGCGTGGTGCGGGTGCGCGGCGCCGGCAACGCTCTCACCGATCTGTTCGAGACCTTTCTGGAAAGCGACGAGCGCCCCGGCGATGCCCTGGTGGTGGTGGAAGGCGGCGATCTTTCCAAAGGCACGGGCCTGCGCAAGCTTTTTGAGAATGACGGCAAGGCCGCCGCCATCGCCTGCTATGCCGACACCGCGCGCAATCTGGAAGATGTGGTGCGCGACACTTTGCGCGCCCAGGGACTTTCCATCGCGCCCGACGCGCTGGCCGATGCGGTGTCGCGGCTGGGCTCCGACAGGGGCGTGACGCGGCGCGAACTGGAGAAGCTGGCGCTGTTTGCCCAGGGGCAGAAAAGCATCAGCCTGGAAGATGTCCGCGCTGTGATGGGCGACGAGGCCGAAGCCCGCGCCGAAGAAGCCTCCGACGCGGCCGGCAGCGGCGATTTTGCCCGTCTCGACCTGGCATTGGAACGGCTCTGGACCGCCGACGCGTCCGTGGCCCAGATCCTGCGCGGCGCGATGGGACATTTCCAGCGCCTGGCTTCGGTGCGCGAAAGCGTCAATCGCGGCGAAAGCCTGGAGACGGTGGTGAAGCGGCTGCGGCCGCCGGTGCATTTCCTGCGCGAACAATCCTTCAAGGCCCAGGCCAATCGCTGGAATGACGAAAGGCTGGCCGACGCGCTGGACATGCTGCTGGAGGCGGAAGCCCTGAGCCGCACCACCGCCGTGCCCGCCGAAGCGGTTTGCGGCCGCACCCTGATGAATATCGCCGCCTTGGCGAAGGCGCGCTGATGCTCCCCATCTTCCCATGCTGAAAGTCCGCATCATTCCCTGCCTGGACGTGAAGGACGGCCGCGTCGTCAAAGGAATCAATTTCGAGCATCTGCGCGATGCCGGCGATCCGGTCGAACAGGCGATCGTCTATGACGCGGCGGGGGCCGACGAGCTTTGCTTCCTGGACATCACCGCCAGCCATGAAGCGCGCGGAACCCTGCTGGACGTGGTGCGGCGCACGGCGGAAGTCTGCTTCATGCCTCTGACGGTGGGCGGCGGCGTGCGGACTTTGGAAGACATCCGCGCCTTGCTGCTGGCCGGCGCCGACAAGGTTTCGATCAACACCGAAGCGGTGACCAGGCCGGAATTCGTCCGCGAGGCGGCGGAGAAATTCGGCAGCCAATGCATCGTCGCCGCCATCGACGCCAAGCAAGGCGCGCACGCCCATAACGGCCCGCCATTTGAAGTGTTCACGCACGGTGGCCGTCGCGCCACGGGCATCGATGCCGTCGCACATGCCAGAAGGCTTGTGGAATATGGCGCGGGCGAAATTCTCCTCACCTCGATGGACCGTGACGGCACCAAAGCCGGCTACAATATTCCGCTCACCCGCGCGGTCAGCGACGCGGTGCATGTGCCGGTGATTGCGTCGGGCGGCGTCGGTTCGCTGGACGATCTGGTCAAGGGCGTCACCGAAGGCCATGCCAGCGCGGTGCTGGCGGCTTCGATCTTCCATTTCGGTCAGGCCACGATCGCCGAGGCCAAGGATGCGCTGGCGAAAGCGGGCTTGCCGGTGCGGCTCGTCTGATCGCCGCTCCTTGCTTTCACGCGCGCTTGTCCTAAATTCAATGCATGGACGATCCGCGACTTGCTTCCATTCACTCGCTTTCCCGCCACGGTCTGGGACCGGCGCAGCCGGTCAAGGCGCGCCCTGCCCGCATCGACCGCGACATGCGCCCGGAAGATGTCTTTCGTGCCGCTTTGTCGGATTGTCTGGCGCAGCTGACGGCCAATGTCGCGACCTTGCGCGCCGGCCGCTCGGTGGAGGGCCTGCATCAATTGCGCGTCGCCTTGCGGCGCCTGGAAGTCATTCTCAAAGTATTTGGCGAGGAATTTCAGCAGGAATGGCTGGGCGATCTGCGCAGCCGCGCCAAGATCCTGTCCAGCCGCCTGGGCCCGGCGCGGGACCTCGATGTCTTCATCACCCAGCTTCTCGACGTGCCGGCGGAGGAGGGCGACCGCGAAGCCTTCGCCAGCTTGCGCGCCCGCATGGAAGACATGCGCGACAAGGCCTGGAAGCAGGCAGTGGATTGCGTTTCCGGCGCGGATTTCGCCATGCTGACCGAAGATGTCGCGGCGTTGGCCCATTCGCGACTGCCGATGGCGCCGGATACCAAGCTGGCGCGGGTGACGGCGCGGCTGCTCGATCGCCAGCAGGCGCGCGCCCGCAGGCGCGGCCGCAAAGCCAAGAGCGGCGAGGAAGGCGACATGCACCGCCTGCGCATCGCGCTCAAGAAACTGCGCTACACGGCGGAATTTCTCGCGCCGCTCTACCCCAAGGATAAAGTCCGGCGCTATATCAAGGAGCTGCGCGGGCTGCAGGAGCAGCTGGGCGCGATCAACGATATCGCCCATGTCCGCGCCACTATCGCCGGCTTGCTGCGCGATACCGATGGCAAGCGTTCCGCGCCGGCCGAACGCTATGCCGCCGGAGTGGTGGCGGGCTGGTATCGCGCGCGCCGTCCGCGCATTACCAAACAGGCGCTGAAACGCTGGAAGCAGTTTCGCGCGGTCAAGCCTTTCTGGGCGTGAGCGGTACATTCAAGGCGTGAAGCCGTGCCGCGCCATCCGGCGCAAGGCTGAGAATCAGCGTCTTGGAAACATCCAGGTCCGGCGGCATCGGTGTCGCCATGTCCCAGCCGGTCGCTAAAGTATAGGCCGCCCTGAGCACGCCCAGATGCGCCACGGCGATGGCGTCGCCGTCTTCGCGGGCTCTGTCTTTCAGGAAGGCGGCGACGCGGTCATGCAGTTCGGCGGTGGATTCGCCGCCGGGCGGCCGAAATGCGAGCGCCTCACCGGCCCGCTGAAATGCATCTTCGCCGTCGCGCGCCAGAATATCGGCCCGGCTCAATCCCTCCCAGCTGCCCCAATTCTGTTCCATCAGCCGCGGATCCCAGATCGCGTCCCGCAGTCCCAATGCTTCGGCGGTCTGGCGGGCCCGGCGCGACGGGCTGACGAACGCCCGCATTTGCTCGAAGGGCGCGGGCGGCGAAAGTTCGCGCATCTTCGCCAGGCCTTCATCGCTTAAGGGGATATCCGTGCGGCCCTGGATGCGGCCTTGCGCATTCCAGCCCGTGGGGCCGTGGCGAAGGAGTGCAATTCTCAAGCTTCGATTTCGACGATCACCGGCACGTGATCGGACGCCTTCTGCCAGCCGCGCATTTTTTTCACGATGGTCTGGGATTTGAGCGCATCTTTCAGGCCGGAACTCAGCCAGACATGGTCCAGGCGGCGGCCGCGATCCGACGCTTCCCAATCCTGGGCCCGGTAGCTCCACCAGGAATAGATCTTTTCTTCCGGCGGAATGAAGGCGCGCGTGGCATCGTTCCACTCGAATGCCGCCTGCGCTTCGCCCAAGAGCCGGGTCTCCACCGGCGTGTGGCTCACCACGTCCAGAAGCTGTTTGTGGCTCCAGACATCGTTTTCCAAAGGCGCGACGTTCAAATCGCCGACCAGCACCAGGGGATCCTTGCGATGGGCTTTGCGCCGGCCGAAGAATTTTTCCATCTCGCCCAGAAAATGCAGCTTGTGGGCGAATTTGTCGTTCTTCGCCGGATCGGGAATGTCGCCGCCGGCGGGCACATAAAAATTATGCAGCTCCACGCCATTCTCGAAGGTGACGCCCATATGGCGGGCATGACCCTCGCGGCAGAAATCCTGGGTGCCGGTCTTTTTGAAGGGCAGCCGCGAGATCACCGCCACGCCGTGATAGGCCTTCTGGCCATGGATCGCCTGATGCTCGTAACCCAGCTTGGCGAGCGGCGCCTTAGGGAAGAGCTCGTTGATTACTTTGGTCTCCTGCAGGCACAACACGTCGGGCTGATGCTCGCGCAGGAAGCGGGTCACCAGGTTGATCCGATGGCGCACCGAATTGATATTCCAGGTGGCGATTTTCACGAAACGCAACCCTCCCATGCTGCGACTGCGTAATAGGCTTGCGAACACTGTTTTGTCGAAAATATCATTATATTACAGCAGTATAGTGGGCAAAAACGACGCAATAATGTTGCGCATGGTTAGCAAAAGCTTCTCTTGAAGCACTCCGTACACTGCCTATATTGCAGTGCAGCAATAGGTTCCTGCTTGTCTTTAGGGCCTGTTTTTTGAGGGAGTTTTTCATGAGTGTTCTTTCCAAACCCGTCGAAGCCAGCACCCGTCTCGGCAGCTACATCATCGAAGGCCTGACCGGTGTCCTGATCGTCCTAAGCGCCGTCTTGGCGCTTGCCACTGTCGCTGTCGTCGCCTGATAGATCCAGCGGCCAGCGAGCCCTGGGGCTGAAATCGAGCGGATCGCGCTTTCCCAGCGCGAACCGCTCCAGCCCCGCCCAGGCGATCATGGCCGCATTGTCGGTGCAATATTTGGGCGGCGGTACCCGGATCTCGAAGCCGCGTCTTTCCGCCAATTCCCTCAGCGCCGACCCGATAGCCGCATTGGCGGCGACACCGCCCGCGACCACCAGGGTCGGGCGCGGCGTATCCGGAAAATCCTGACCGAAACGCGTCAGGGCCCGCGCCGTGCGATCGCATAAAATATCGATCACTGCCGCCTGAAAGGATGCGCAAGCGTCATCGGCGTTTACTTGCGTCTGCGCCGTGAGCTGGCGCACCGCGGTCTTCAAGCCGGAAAAGGAAAAATCCATTCCGGGCCGGCCCAGCCCAGGCCGCCCCAATAAAGGCCGGGGCAACGCATAGGCGCGCGGATTGCCGTGCGCGGCGCGAATTTCCACATTCGGCCCGCCGGGATAGGGCAGGCCCAAAATCTTCGCGGTCTTGTCGAAGGCTTCGCCCACCGCGTCGTCGATGGTGGTGCCGTAGAGCCGGTAATCCTCCGGTCCCGCCGCGGCCAGCAATTGGCAATGCCCGCCCGAAACCAGCAGCAGCAGAAACGGAAAATCCACCCCATCGGTCAGCCGTGCCGTCAGCGCGTGTCCGGCCAGATGATTGACCGCGATCAGCGGTTTGCCCTTGGCCAGAGCCAGCGCCTTGGCGGTGGTCAGCCCCACCATCACGCCGCCGATCAAACCGGGACCGGCCGTGGCGGCAATCGCGTCGACATCGTCCAATGCAACGCCCGCCTCCGAAAGCGCGCGTTCGATCAATCCGTCCAGGATTTCCAGATGCGCGCGGCTGGCGATTTCCGGCACCACGCCGCCATAGGGCGCATGGGCTTCGGTCTGGCTGAAGACGATGCTGGACAGGATCTCGCCAGGCCCGGGCGGCAATCCGCGCACCACCGCTGCCGCGGTCTCGTCGCAGCTGGTTTCCAGGCCTAAGATTGTCAGGGTGTTCAAACTCGGCGCGTCCCGTTATGAGGCCCTCCTCTAGACCAGCGCCACGGATTACGAAAGCATGCGTATCCTGATTACACGCCCTGCCGAGGATGGCGCGGAGATCGCGCATCTACTCGCCGCCATGGGGCATGAGGCGCTGCTGGCGCCGCTTCTGACCGTCAGAATCCATGACGGGCCGCCCTTGCCGCTTGCCGGTATTCAGGCGGTGCTTGCCACCAGCGCCAATGGCGTGCGCGCGCTGGCAATGCGCACCCAAGTCCGGGACATTCCGCTCTTCGCGGTCGGGCCGCAGACCATGGCGGCAGCACAGGCCGCCGGATTTGTCCGTGTACGGAGCGCCGAGGGCGACGCCGCGGCGCTGACCGATGCCGTTCCCCGCTGGGCGGATCCGGCTGCCGGCGCCCTGCTCCATGCGGCGGGCGCGGAGGGCAGCGGCTGGCTGGCCGAAACCCTGACCGAACGCGGCTTCGAGGTCCGGCGGCTGGAGCTTTATCGTGTCGAGGCCGCCTCCCACCTGCCGCCGCCCGCCGCCCGGGCGCTCGCGGACAATACCGTCCAGGCCGCCTTGTTCTTTTCCCCCCGCAGCGCCCAGGTCTTTGCCGATTGCGTTGGCCGGGCAGGCCTTTCCACCGCCAAATTGATTGCCGTCTGCATCAGCGCCAATACGGCGGGGGCCCTTGATGGCTTGGCGCTTGGGGAAATACGGGTCGCCGCGGCCCCCAACCAGGCGGCCATGCTGGATTGCCTTTAAGAGGCTGTTAAGGGCGCACCATTCAACCTATGATTGTATAAAGTGCGAATCTCCCTTGGCTGGCGTCGGACCTCCCCCGGCACCCGGACGTCAGCCCAACCTGGAGCGGGTGACAAGACTGTCGTCATCCGCTCTTTTTTTTGCCCGCGCGGACCGGCCTTGACGTGCTGCGTTGCAACGCCACACTTCCGGGATGCAGCATGAAGCGCTGGCGAATACCGAAGACCTTGGCGGGCCCGATCCGGTGACTGGTCCTGCTCGGGCGGCCCTGGCCGGCAAAGACGCGCCCTATGCGCAGTATCAGCTGGGCGCGCCTTACGACGAAATGTTCGCGGCCGATCGCCGGCCCCGGCCACCCTATATCGCACTTGATTCCCGTCTCACCAGCCTGGCGCTGGAAGAATTGGTCCGCCGCCAGCAGGCCTGCGAGCAGAGCTTTCTGCATCAGGGCATCACCTTTACCGTCTATAGCGACAATCAGGCGACCGAGCGGATCATTCCCACCGACCTGTTGCCGCGCATCGTCACCGCCGGCGAGTGGGAGCGGATCGAGCGCGGTCTTACCCAGCGCATCCGGGCGCTCAATCTTTTTCTCGGCGACATTTACAGCGATGGACGGGTGCTGAAGGACGGCGTCGTGCCGCGCGAAATGATCTATGGCTCCAAGCATTACCGGCGCGAGATGCGCGGATTGCCCGTGCCGCATGGCGCTTACGTCAATATCTGCGGCAGCGATCTGGTGCGCAATGAAGCCGGCGATTTCGTGGTGCTGGAGGATAATCTTCGGGTGCCCTCGGGGGTTTCCTACATGCTCGCCAATCGCGACGTGGCGCGCCGCGCTTTCCCCGGCGTCTTCCGCAGCATGAATGTGCGGCCGATCGAACATTATCCGCTGGAATTGCTGGCGACCTTGCGGGCGCTGGCGCCGTTCGACCAGGACGTTTCCATCGCGGTGCTGACACCGGGCGTCTTCAACTCCGCCTATTTCGAGCATGCCTTCCTGGCGCGCCAGATGGGCGTGGAGCTGGTGGAAGGCCGAGACCTCCTGGTCAACGACAATGTCGTCTATACGCGCACAACGTCTGGCCTGAAGCGCATCGACGTCATCTATCGCCGCATCGACGATGATTTTGTCGATCCGCTGATCTTCCGCGAAGACACCTCGCTGGGCGTTTCCGGCCTGTTCAACGCCTATCGCGCCGGCAATGTGGTGATCGCCAACGCCTTGGGCACCGGCGTCGCCGACGACAAGGCGATCTATGCCTATGTGCCGCGCCTGATCCGCTATTATCTTTCGGAAGAGCCGATCCTGGACAATGTTGAGACTTTTCTCTGCCGCGAGGACAAGGCATTGGCCCATGTCCTGGCCAATCTCGACAAGCTGGTGGTGAAGGCGGTGGGCGAATCCGGCGGCTATGGCATGCTGGTGGGACCGCACGCCTCCCGCGCCGAGCGCGAAGCCTTCGCGGAAAAGCTGAAATCCGATCCGGAGAATTATATCGCCCAGCCCACCATCCAGCTTTCCACCGCGCCGACTTTCGTCGGCGACGGGGTCGAAGCGCGGCATGTCGATTTGCGCCCCTTCATTCTGACCGGAACCGAGACCAAGATCGTGCCGGGCGCGCTCACCCGCGTGGCGCTCAAGCGCGGCAGCCTGGTGGTGAATTCCTCGCAAGGGGGAGGCTCCAAGGATACTTGGGTCCTGAGCAGATAATGCTCAGCCGGGTCGCCGACAGTCTTTACTGGATGAGCCGCTATATCGAGCGGGGCGAACACACCGCGCGGGTCATCGCGGTGAAGCTGGAATCCATGATCGAGCAGACGCCGGAAGACGCGCGCGCATCATGGACGCGGGTGGTGGAAGCGCTGCAGGACTCATCCTGGGAAGATCCGACTCATGACGCTTTCGCCATCACCAAGCGGCTGGCCTTCGACAAGGAAAATGAATCATCCCTGATCGCGTCGTTGACCTTTGCGCGCGACAATGCCCGCCAGGTGCGCGAGGCGCTGTCCAATGAAGTGTGGGGCAATCTCAACCGGCTTTATCTGCGCCTGTCCGGCGTGCAGGGCAACGCCATCTGGGTGCATTCGCCGGCGGAACTGTTCCGCGATGCCCTGGACGAGATGCAGGCGCTGGAAGGCGTCACCTATTCGACCCTGAGCCACGGCGAAGGCTGGTATTTTCTGGAGCTGGGAAAATATATCGAGCGGGTCCAGCTTCTGGGGCGCCTGCTGGACGTGCATTTCCGCCAGGGCGGGGCGGCGCCGAAATATTTCGACTGGCTGGTGCTCTTGAAATTCTGCACCGCCTTTGAGCCTTATACCAAGCTCTATACCGCCTCGATCAAGCCGCAGAAGATCGCGGAATTTCTCCTCTTCGATCCGGAATTCCCCCATTCCATCTGCTTTTCCATCGATCGCATGACCGAAGCCCTCGCCCGCGTCGCGCCGGGCGCGCCGCCGGCGCGCCGTGCCGCCGTCGAACGGCTCGCGGGGCGGCTGAAGGCCAGTGTGGATTTCGGACAGATCGACGATCTGATGTCCGGCGGTATTGCCACATTTCTCGGCGATATCACGCGGCAATGCGAAAAGATCCATGAGACTTTGTTTGCTTCTTATATCACTTACGGCGCAGAAACTGTTCTTTAGATGACCCCCTCTGTAGATGACCCCCATCTGTCTGCCACGCGGGCAAGCCCGCTAGCAGCCGTTCGATACGCTGACGCTATCGAACTCCCCCGCCAAAGGCTTCGCCTTGCGGGGGAAGAAAGCTGGGACCAAAACGAAAGAGTTTGATGTTCTATTCGATCCGCCACGTCACGCTTTTTCGTTACACCGCGCCGGTCCGCGAGTCGGTGATGGAATTGCGCATGCAGCCGCGCTCCGAAGGGCCGCAGACCTTGCGGTCGTTTCAGATCTCCACAAGTCCCCGGGCCCAGCTCTATGCCTATACCGATCATCTCGGCAACGCGGTCTATCACTTCAATCTTCTGCGCGAGCATGAGGAACTGCGGATTGAGGTGCAGGCGGTGGTCGAGTTCCTCGCGATGCCGTCCCTGCCGGAGCAGCTGAGCCAAGACGAATGGGCGCGCTACGATCCGGCACAATTGAGCGACGATCATTTCGACATGCTGGGAGCGTCCAAATTCGCCAAACCGTCCGCCAATCTTCTCACCTTCATGAAAATCGCCGACATCGAAAAACCCGTGGGCGATCCGCTCAGCGCGATGAAGCAGCTGATGCGCACGATCTATCATTCGTTCGAATATGAACCGGGCATAACCCAGGTCCATTCGCCGATCGAGCATGTTTTGACCGGACGCCGCGGCGTCTGCCAGGATTTTTCCCATGTCATGATCGCGGTGGCGCGGCAATGGGGCGTGCCGACGCGATATGTTTCCGGTTACATGTTCCATCGCGGCAATCGTGACCGATCCGAGGCCGACGCCACCCATGCCTGGGTCGAAGCCTGGTTTCCGAACCTGGGCTGGGTCGGCTTCGATCCGACCAACAATGTGATGGCGATGGAACGCCATGTCCGCGCCGCCGTGGGCCGCGACTATTCCGACGTGCCGCCCACGCGCGGCACCTTCAAAGGCCTGGCCGAAACCGAACTCTCCATCGCCGTCGCCATCGAGCCTACCCAGGCGCCGGTGCGGCATGAGGATTTCCTGAAAGTGGCGCGGCCAATGGTTTCCGCCACGCCCTCGATGCCGGAACGTCTCTACCACCAACAGCAACAGCAGCAGCAATGACCAAGCGGCGCAGACGCGATCTTGGCGGTTCGCTGATGGTGGAAAATTATCCGCTGCGCTGGACCCTGCGCAGCGAGCAGATCTGGAACGCGTCAGGCGACCATATCGGCCTGCGTCTGTCGGTCGAACGCGAGGATGAGGCGCATCGCGAATTGATCCTGGAATACCCGTTTCGCGAAATGCCCGGCGGCAAGGTCGAGCGGCCGGACGTCAACCACGAAGCCCTGGCGCATGACATCCGCCGCGCCATGGACGCGGGCTGGAATCCCAAATCGCGGGGCCGGCCTTTTACCTTCCAGGTCTGATCAGCGCGCGAAGGCCGCCAGCTTGGCGCTGACGCGCGGCATCAGGGAGGCCCAGTCGCCAAAATTTTCCGGCGACAGCACGCAGGTGTCGGCGTACCAGGGATATTCGCCGGTCCCCAGCTGCGGCCAGGTGCGGCCGGCGGTGAGGAACCAGACCTTGGCGCCCACGCTGGCTGCCGTTGCGGCAGCGGCGGTGGGAGCGGACAGCACCAGGTCGAGCGCCGCCGAAAGTGCCGCCGTCCCTTCGATATCGTTGCGCAGGTCCAGGCCTTCGATCTGATGGATGGTCACGCCATGCTTGTCCGCCGCGCGGGCGATCTCCTCGGCGCAGTCGCCATACTGAAGATTGACGAAGCTGACACCTTCGGTCTTCAGCACCGGCGCCCAGCCGTCGATCGGGCTGAAATATTTGGCGCGCTTGGCTTCCAGCATCATCGAGCGCCAGCAGATTCCCACTTTCTTGCCGGGAAGGTTTGCCAGCCTGTCCCGGAATTCGGCGACCCGGACGGGATCGGGCACCAGGAAGGCTTCGTGCCGGAAATCGGAAAGCTGCTTGCGATAAACCTGAAGCGCAGTGCCCATCGGCGCCCACATATCGGGCTCGTTGCCGTCGGCGGCAAACGGGATCAGGCGCAGCGCCTTGTTGCCATCATTGTCGATCAAGGTGCGGTCGTCATAGGTGCCGACTTCGGCATCCGGAAAGCTGCGCTGGAACAGCGTCACCAGGCGAGGATCGACCGCGATCTGCAATTTGCCGTCCGGGCCAAGATCGCGCGCGATATCGGGCAGGATATTGGCGAACATGAATTCGTCGCCCAATCCCTGTTCGCCGACGAGAAGCAGCTTCAGGCCTTCCACCGGCTCGCCGGTCCAGCGCGGCGCCTTGATCATGTGATGGAAATAGGCGCGGAAGCGTTCGCTGTTGCGAATTTCATATTCGCGAAAGCCTTCCTCCAGCTTGCCGGCGCCGATCAGGCAGATGCTGCGCGAATGACGCGATTCCATCTGTTCGGTGGGATCGACGGCGAATTCCAGTGCCCGGTCATAATTGACCAGCGCTTCTTCAAGCTGGCCCAGATGCTGAAAGGCATAGCCCAGATTGTGATAGCCGCGGGCAAAGCCCGGCTGCAGCCGCACGGATTCGTTATAGAAGACCAGGCTTTCCTCGGCGCGGCCTTCCTCGGCCAGAACCGTGGCCAGCGAATTCCACAGAATCGCTTCCTGCGGCATTTTGTAAAGCGCGGCCTTCAGCGTTTCGATCGCGGATTCGAGCCGGCCCAGATCATACAGAACGCTGCCCAGATTGTTGTAGCCCAGCGGCGAGTTCGGGCAGGCGTCGATATAGAGCTGGAACATCCTGGCCGCGCCCTCGGTCATCTTCAGATTCCAGGCGGTGAGACCGAGATTGATCAGCAGCTCCGGATCTTCCGGATCGAGTTCGAAGGCGCGCTCATACGTCACCAGCGCCTTGTACATATGGCCCATCCGCTCCAGCGCCATCGCCAGGACGTGAAAGGCCTTGGCGTTGGAGCCATCCATCTCGCTGGCCTTCAGCGCCCATTGGCCCGCACGCACGATCTCGCCCCGGCGCCAGGCGCGAATGCCGCGCTTCAAAAGCACATTGGACCGATGGCGGGCGATTTCGGCCGCCGCTTCGTTGGTCAGCTTTTCCAGCCGGTCCAACGCCTCCATCCTGGCGTCCACACCGCTTAACGACTCGACGCTTTTCAGGGCTGCTGCAGTGGCCATCTTCAACATCTTTCGACTGGAAAACCGGCGGCCATCAAAGCGTCTTATGTTTAACCACGCGTGAACGAAAAGCTCCGAAGCATCAGGCTTTTGTTAACCCTGCCGCTATATGGTCACACTTCGTGGACAGGCAAGGACCCCCCGCATGCCGCTGAAACTGTCGCTGAAACCGGGCGAGAAATTCGTGCTCAATGGCGCGGTGCTCACCAATGGGGACAAGCGCACCAGCCTCGTCATCCAGAACAAGGCCTGCGTGCTGCGCGAAAAAGACATCATGCAGCCCAAAGACGCCAAAACCCCGGCGCGGCTGGTCTATCTCGCCATCATGATGATGTATCTCGAAGGCGGAGTCAGCGAAGAACCTTATGATGAGTTTGCACGGCGCATGAGCGAATTCATGGGCGCCATCCAGAACCGCCAGGTGCTTGCCACCTGCGTGGAGATCAGCCGGGACGTCACGCAGGGCGCCTATTACAAAGCGCTGATCTCGTGCCGCAAGCTATTCGATTACGAACAGGAGCGACTGAATTATGACCCTTCAAGCGTATCAAAACGTTCAGCGCGTAGTTGAAGACCCCCGCGCGACGGAATATCGCCTGTTCGGTCAGGTAACGGGCGCGTTGCTCCAGGCCAAAAGCTCCAACGCGCAAGGCACGCCGCTGGTCGAAGCGATCGACTGGAATCGCCGCATGTGGCGCACACTGGCGGCCGACTGCATGGACGACCGCAATGCGCTGACCCAGGATCTGCGCGCCAAGATCGTTTCGCTGTCGCTTTGGGTGTCGAAATATTCCCGCAAGGTGACGCGCGAGAAGGCGCCGCTTGACCCTCTGATCGAGATCAATCGCACCATCATGCAGGGATTGCAGTCCAACGTCGGATAGATCCAGGTTTCAGGGTGGGCTTCAAAAGCCGGCGCGGGAACGCGCCGGCTTTTTTGTTGGATTTATTTCTCACCCCTCCGGCCTGGGCAACTTCGAGAGGTTGCTACGTTCGCACGCTGTCGCTGCTCACCTTCCCCTGTCAGCGTGCTTCGCACGCACAGGGAAGGCCGGTCTCGACCAAGACGAGATGCCCTTAGCTGCGCGGCAAGATCTTCCCTTCCGGCAAATCATGCCTAATCAACTGTCGCGACCTTCATAAATAACCCAATAAAAACAACTGGTTGAAAAGTTAAGCGGCGAAACGCTTGTGGCACAGGCGTTGCAAAAGTCCGGACGGGTCAAACGCCCAGGCACCGCAGAATGCGCGCCATCCCACCGAAGTGAAGTAATGGAGAAATCCCATGTCTTTTAGCGTCAACACCAACACCGGCGCGATGACGGCGCTGCAGTATCTCAATGAAACGCAGGGTCAGCTCAACAAGACCCAGAATGCCATCAATTCCGGGTTGAAAGTTGCGTCGGCGAAAGACGATGGTGCGATTTATGCCATTGCCCAGAACCAGCGCGGCGCGGTCGCGGGTTTCCAGTCCGTTATCAGCAGCCTGAACAACGGCTCATCCGCCATCGATGTCGCCCTTTCCGCCGGCCAGTCGATTTCGGATCTGCTGATTCAGTTGAAGCAGAAGGCGCTTTCCGCCGCCGACCCCTCGCTGGACACGGCGAGCCGCCAGGCACTGAATTCGGACTTCACGGCGCTTCGCGATCAGATTTCCACGATCGTCAAGAATGCCGTCTTCAACAATTTCAACTTGGTCGATGGCACCACCACCAAAGTTCAAGCTCTGGCGTCGGCCGATGGCACGCGCCGTATCACGACGATGGCCCAGAATATGAGCCTCAGCGGCGCCATCGTGACCCTGAAGTCCACGGCGACGGTTTCGACCCAAGTCAAGGCTTCGGCGCTGATCTCGACCATCCAGGCCTCGCTCACCAACGTCAACTCCGCGTTGGCCAAATTGTCGGCCGGTGCGGCGAAGTTCTCGATCCAGGCGGCCTTCACCCAGAAACTGTCCGATACCCTGACCACGGGCATCGGCAATCTGGTGGACGCCAACATGGCGCAGGAAAGCGCCTCGCTGCAGTCGCTGCAGGTCAAGCAGCAGCTGGGCGTGCAGGCGCTCTCGATCGCCAACCAGGCGCCGCAGACGATCCTGTCACTGTTCCAGAACGGCTAAGGCGTATTTTCAGACGATCGACGGAGAGCGGCGCGAAGGCGCCGCTCTTTTTTGTGCCGGGCGGCGGCCCGAAAGATTTTCTTAGGCATATCGCTTTACTCAGATTTTTCCAACAAATGCGCCGCGTCTTTTCGTCAAAGTGGAAATATTTGCCGTGGACACCCGGCAAATATTTCCCCTGTCCGGCAAATTCTGCCGACCCACGGCGCGGCCGGCAATTTCCCGCCAGGACGCTTTTTCCGTCGCCGCACAAAATCGATGTTTAAGCGAATCTGAATCCGGCGCGGCACGGCGCTTGCCTATTGGTCTACCGGGCAAAACGCCCGATGAGCGCCTGCGCTCAATACCAGAACGGAGAGACCAATGACTTTTAGCGTCAACACCAATACCGGCGCCATGACAGCGCTGCAGTACCTCAGCGCCACCCAGGGTGCATTGTCCAAGACCCAAAGCGCCATCAACAGCGGCATGAAGGTTGCCACCGCGCGTGACGACGGCGCCATCTACGCGATTGCCCAGAACCAGCGCGGCGCGGTTGCTGGCTATCAGTCCGTCATCAACTCGATCAACAATGGCACGTCTTCGATCGACGTGGCGCTGTCCGCCGGTCAGTCGATTTCGGATTTGCTGATCCAGTTGAAGCAGAAAGCCCTTTCGGCGGCCGACGCTTCGCTCGACACCGCCAGCCGTCAGGCCTTGAATTCCGACTTCACCGCTCTGCGCGATCAAATTTCCACGATCGTGAAGAACGCGGTGTTCAACGGCTTCAACCTGGTGAATGGTTCGACCAACCAGATCACGGCGCTGGCATCTGCCGACGGCACGCGTCGTATCACCACACAGGCCCAGAATATGAGCCTGTCGGGTAGCATCGTGACCATGAAGACCACGGCCACGATTTCGACCCAGGCCAAGGCTTCCACTTTGGTCGCGACCATCCAGACCTCGCTCACCAACGTCAACTCGGCTTTGGCCAAGTTGTCCGCCGGTGCGGCGAAGTTCTCGATCCAGTCGACGTTCGCTCAGAACCTGTCCGACACGCTGACGACCGGCATCGGCAATCTGGTGGACGCCAACATGGCGCAGGAAAGCGCTTCGCTGCAGTCGCTGCAGGTCAAGCAGCAGCTGGGCATCCAGGCGCTGTCGATCGCCAACCAGGCGCCGCAGACCATCCTGTCTCTGTTCCAGGGCGGTTAAGTCGCTTCAGGAAGCGGCGGGCGCGGCATAAACCGCGTCCGTCCGCTGCCTGGCTTTTGATAGTTTGGATGACTGCCAGAAGGCGGCATCCACCCCGAGGTGTAGGGGAATTTTTTGGGTGGGCATGGATAGGCGGGCGATGCCGGGGGCGTCGCCCGTCTGTTTTTCAGAGCGCGCTGACGGAAAACCGAAAACGGCGCACGCCCGGACGATAGATCTCCGGCTTTCTGGTGTCATCGAGCTCCAGCGCCGAAAGCTGGATCTGGCAAAACAATTTCCCGCCCGACACCCGATGCGTCAGCATGCCCAGAAGCGGCGCGACGCCGCGGTCCATTTCGATGCGCAGCGCGGTCCTGCCGTCGCCAATCTCCGCCCAGCCTTCCGTCATGCCAAAGCCATGGCTGGACGAAACCAGAAACGAGACCGGCGCGCCGTGCTCGATCGTCTGACCGGCAAGAGGAAAGCTTTCCCGCCCGCCGCCATTGGTGGTCGATAGCGTCAGAAACTCGGTATCGAACGCGCCGGGAAGTAAGGTGAAGTGCCCAAGCCGCAAGACGCCTTTCGGCCAATCGTCCCAGTGGAAGGCGAGATCGAATTCGACCCGGGGCGCGGCCGCGCAGAAACGCAGGCTTTTCTCGACCGGTCCCTTGGGGGTTTCGATCCGGGCAAAGGCCAGGATGTCGCCGTTCGACTCCCGCGCGATCTGCGCCTTGCACCACTCCAGATCCGTCAATTTGTGTTCGCCCGGCGCCTCGAAGACGCTGTCGCCGGTGTACCAGTCGGCAGCCAATGCGATGTCGTCGAAAAAGCCATGCGGCAGGCCGCCCAGTACCGGATGCTTCTGTCCGGCGAATTTCAGGCTGGCAAGCGCAAGCCCGCGCCGCCGGTCCAGCGTGGCGGCAACGCTGGGCGTTTCGATCTGGAAATAGCGTTCTGTGACGTCATCGCCGTGCGGCTCCGGCATCGCGGGCGCCGGCGAGCTCCACTTTGCTTCCGCATCGCGCAATCGCACGCAAAAGGCGGCCCAGCGTTTCGCGGTCAGATGGGTGCGAAAATCGCTGGCCCAGAGATAGCACAGCTCTTTCCAGTCCGGCGCGCTGCTTTCCAGCATGCCTTCATAGATTCGCTGGCACGCGGCGTTGATCGCCAGATTGTCGCGGCCGGTCACCGCCCAGCGCGCCAGATTATATTTGCGCTGCTTTTTCACCGGCACCGGGCAGGCAGCGCTTTCCAGCGACAGGACCTGTCCCGCGCCCGGCGAATTCAAAAGCGACAGCACGCTTGAAGGCGCCGCCATCACCGCATCCGCCGCGACGGCATGGAAGGCCTGCTCCAGCCGCATCCACTCGCTGTCGCCGGCGAGCGCCTCCTCGGTCCGGAAACGGCCGGGACGGAAATCGAAAATCTCCGCATCGCTGGCGTAAAGACAAAGCGCGCGCGGGCCCCGGCCGGCCCGGCTCCGAACAAAACCGAGATAATCTTCCAAGGTGATGTCGCCATGTGCGAAACGCTGCAATTGCTGGAACAGGGTGGTGTTGCTCCAGATCAGCGCGATGTCGCGGCCGTCGGCGCCCAGTGCGCGCTGAGGCAGATATTGGGTCGCGGCGTTCCATTCCGGATGGTTCGCCGCTGGATTTTCCCAATCCATCACGAGGGCGTCATAACCGGCGTCCCGATAAAGGCCGACCAGCCCTGCCGCATAGGCCTGTTCATTGACCAGCGCGACGCGCGGCTTTGACCCCAAGAGCCGCGCATAGACCTCATGGCCGAGGCGCAGATTTTCCGTCGTCACGCGCGCCGGCACCAAAGGCCCGATCATCTGGCTGAAGCCCGAGCCGATCAGTTCGATCCGGCCTTGCGCGACCAGACTGCGGGCGCGGCCGATCCATTCGGGATCCCGGGCGGCGATCTCTTCCAGGGTATAGCCGGAAATCTCCATGCCGATGGGGCCACAGCGTTCCGCCAGCCGCAACAGCGGCCAATAACAGCGCGCGATCACATCGCCGCGCCGCTCCTCCTCGATGGAGGAGAAGGCCAGGTTGAGATGGAAGAACGCGAAAACCCGCAATCCGCTCGCAGCCTGGATGTCGGGGGCCGGCGCGTTCATGCGGTTTCGATCCGGACCAGCGCCAACGCGTCATTGGCCGCGGCAAGCGCTGCCTCGCGGCTGGCGCCGGTGGCCAGAACCATGGCGCCGGACGGCCGTTTGTCGCCGGCGGGTGGAATGACATCACCCAATCGGGCGGTGACGATCAGTTCGGCGATGCCGGCGATCCGGCGCGCTTCTTCCGCGCCATGGATTGCAACGACTTTACCGGGGGTGGGAAAGGCATAGCGCTGCACCACCGGCACGGCCTGTGTGGGGGTCATCTCGGCTTCGTCGACCGTCTCGCCCAACGCCACCTTGATCGCGGCGCCAATGAAATCCACGCCGGTGTTCAAGGGAATCTCCCGCGTGCAGAAGAAACCGCCCGACAGCCGCGCCGCCAGTTCGATGACATAGGGCTCGCCGTCATGCACCACGATATCGCCTTTGACCGTGCCTTCGGTAATGCCCATGGCGGCAGCGGCGCGGGCGACCAGGGCGCGCACTTTCTCTTGCGTCTCTTCCGGCAATTGGCTGGGAAGATCGCCGCCATTCTCGATGAAGAAAGGCGCGTAGCGTTCCAGGAATTCGTAATTGCGGTCGGAAAAACCCGGCGTGTAGCAGCGGCCATTGGTGACCAGGGATTCCGTGGAGACTTGGGGGCCGGCCAGATATTGCTCCACCATCACCCGTTCGCTGGGCGAATAGGAGCGCGCCAGCATGAAAGCCTTGGCGAGATCCTGGACCTGTGCGACGCGCTGCACGCCGCGGCTGCCGCGGCTGTCCACCGGCTTGATCACCAGGTCGCTACCGCGTTCGACCGCGATGCGCTGAAGCTCCTGCGGCGTCGATACTTCCGCAAACCAGGGCACCGCCACCCCGGCGGAGCGGAAACATTTCTTCATCGCCAGCTTGTCGCAGGCCAGTTCGGCAACGTGCACGGGAAGGCCCGGCAGGCGCAGGCGCTGCGCCACGGTGGCGACGGTGACGGGAGCGTCAGCGGCAACGCACAGCACGCCATCGATCTTGCGGATCTTGCGGCTGTAACGCTCGGCGGCGGCGGCGGTTTCCGCCGGGCCGTAAACGTCCGCGATCAGGCAGGAATCGGCGAAGGCAAAACCGGGCGCCTGGGGGTCGATGTCCGAGACGACAACAGTATGTCCCATCTCCTTGGCGCGGCGCGCCGCGTCGGCGGCCTCGATGCCGCCGGAGACGATCAGCAATGTCTTGCCGCTGCTACCCATCAGAAATGCTTATCCATCAGAAATATTTATTCCATCAGAAGTATAGGCCACCATTGACGTTGAGGGTCTGGGCCGTGATGTAGGACGCCGCGTCGCTGGCCAGGAACACCACCGCGTCCGCGACTTCGTCCGGGCTGCCCATGCGCTTCAGCAAAATATTTTCCGCCGCTTTCTGCACGCTTGCGGCTGCAAGGCCGCCTGCCGCCATCTCGGACGCGATCATGCCGGCCGATACCACATTGGAACGGATGTTATGGGCCGCGCCGAAGCGGGCGATCACCTGCGCCAGGGAAATCAATCCCGCCTTGGAGGCGGCATAATGCGCCGTGCGCGGGCCGCCATACTGGCCGCTGACCGAGCCGATATGGACCATCGCACCGCCGCCCGCCTTCTTCAGCAGCGGCAGGAAGGCCTGCGCCGTCATGAAGGGGCCTTTGAGATTGGTGGCGAGAATGCTGTCCCAATCGGCGTCGCTGATCTGGTCGAAGTCCGTGGGCTTGTTGATCCCGGCATTGTTGACCAGGATCGAGATCGCGCCGAATCCTTCGGCGGCGCGGACCGCTGCCTCCACGCTGGCGCGGTCGATGACGTCCATCTGCACGGCTTTGGCGCGGCGGCTTTTGGCTTCGATGGCTTTGACCACCGCATCCGCCTCGGCTTTCTTTTCGCGATACGTGATCAGCACATCGGCGCCTGCTTCCGCCAGTCCGAGCGCGATGGCGCGTCCAATGCCGCGGCTGCCGCCGGTCACGGCGGCGCATTTTCCGTTGAGCGAAAAGCGGCTCATTTGCTTGTGCGCGCCGCGCCGAAGGCGCGTTTGCGAAGAATTGCGCGCCGCGCCGCATCGGCAATGAAGGGCGCTGAGATGCCGAAATGATGCGCCAGCTCCTCCGGCTCGCCGGAGGCGCCGAACGTGTCCTTCACGCCGACAAATTCGATCGGGCAGGGCATCGTGGCAGCCAGGGATTCCGCCACCGCGCCGCCAAGGCCGCCATGGATATTGTGATCTTCGGCCGTCACCATGGCGCCGGTTTCGATGGAGCATCTCTCCAGCAGCTTGGCGTCGATCGGCTTGATGGTGGGCATGTTGACCACCCGCGCCGAAATCCCGTCCACCGCCAGCATGTCGGCGGCGGCCAGTGCGCGCGCCACTTCGGCGCCGCAGGCCACGATGGTGACATCGTCGCCGTCGCGCAGGATCCGGCCTTTGCCGATTTCGAATGTGTGATCGTCGCCGAACAGGCGGGCGCAGGGGCTGCGTCCGGTGCGCATATAGACCGGCCCGTCATATTCCAGCATTGCGCGCGTCGCCAAAGCCATTTCCGTGGGATCAGCAGGTGAGATCACGGTCATACCGGGAATGGCGCGGAACGCGGCCAGATCTTCCAAGGCCTGGGCCGAGCCGCCATCGGGCCCGACATCCAGGCCGGGATGGCTGGCCACGATCTTGGCGTTGCGCCGGGCGTAGCAGAGCGAAAGGCGAGCCTGCTCGATGGCGCGCAGGCAGAAGACGGCGAAGGTGGTGACGACGGGGATCAAGCCGACCGCCGCCATGCCGCCCGCTGCCGCCATCATATTCTGCTCGGCGATGCCGAACTGAATCAGGCGGTCGGGATGGCTCTTGCGGAAATGGTGCACGCCGGTGCCGCCGGCGATGTCGGCATCGAGCACCACCAGCTTGGGAAATTCGTCGCCCAGCGCGGACAGGGTTTTGCCGAAGGCTTCGCGCAGGGAATCGCTGTTGGCGATAAGAGCCGGGCTAGACATCGAGGAGATCTTTCATTTCGCCGGCATTCGCGCCGAGCGCCGTCAGCGCGTCTTCGGTCTGGGCGCGGGTCAGCTTCACGCTGCCATGCCAGGCAGGGATATTTTCCATATAGGGCACGCCCTTGCCCTTGATGGTATGGGCGATGATGACGGACGGTTTTTCGCGCGTCGCCCCGGCGCGGCGCAGATGCTCCAGAATCTGGGGGATGTCATGGCCGTCGATCTCGGCCACCGACCAGCCGAAGGCGTGCCATTTGTCGGCCAGCGGCTCCAGCCGCATGATCGCGTCATTGCAATTGTCGCTCTGCAGCTTGTTGTAGTCGATCACGGCGCAGAGATTGTCGAGCTTGTGATGCGCCGCCGACATTGCCGCTTCCCACACTTCGCCTTCCTGCAATTCGCCGTCGCCCAGCATGGTGTAGACGCGGGCGGGAATTTTCTGCAGCCGAAGCCCGATCGCCATGCCTACGGCGACCGAGATGCCCTGGCCCAGCGAGCCGGTGGAGGTCTCCACCCAGGGCAGATCCAGCACATGGGGATGGCCCTGAAAGGGGCTGTTCCATTTGCGCAGGCTCAGCGCCGCTTTGGGATCGCAGAAGCCGTAATGTGCGCCTGTCGCATACAGCGCCGGCGCGGCATGGCCCTTGGACAGGACGAAGCGATCGCGGGTCGGTTCGTTCACCGCACCCGGCCAGACATTCATCTCCGCCCCATAAAGACAGGCGAAAAGATCGGCCGAGGACAGCGCGCCGCCCGGATGACCGGAACCGGCATGGAAGATCGACGCCACGGAATGGCAGCGGATGAAGCGCGCGGCGTCCGCCAGTTTCTTCGCCAAGGCATCCGGCGGCAGGGCAGGCGACGCGGATACGGTTTTGAATTGCTGGTTCATGATGCCTCAAGCGGCTTTGGCGAGGCGCGCGCGCGCCAGGAGATCGGCGTAGAGAATGACGCGGGCTTTGGGCGCCAGGCGCCGGGCCTCCGCCACGATCTCGTCGGAAAAGCCGCGCGACATCACCACGATCACATCCACGGGGTCCGCCGCCAGTGCTTGCGGCGGGCTCAGCCGCACGCCGTGACGGTCCGGCATATGCGCAATCAAATGCGCGTCGATCAGGAGAGAGAGCGATGCGGGATTGAAACCGCCCGTCCGTACCAGGGAATCGAACAGCCGTCCTGCCCCCCACAACGCCACGCGCTGCGGCTTCAGGCTTTCCAGCTCATGGGCGGCGGCGGCAAGCGCCGCGCAATTGGCGGCACGGGTTTCGACATAGGACCGCAGAAGTTTTTCCGCATGGGTTACTTCGGCGGCGTCGGCGGCGATGTCCCGCGCCGGAATGCCGGTCTTTTTCGCCACAAAAAGAAGGTTGATGCGGTCCTTGGGGTCGGGATGTTCGACGATGGTGAAGCCCGCCGCTTCGATCATCCGGCCCAGAGTGATTTCGGAAAAATGATAGAGATGCTTGTCGATGAACCATTCTTCCAGAATATCCTCGCCGCCGATCAAGGCGATATTGGGCGCATCCAGGATCAGCAGCCCGCCGGATTTCAGCACCCGGGCATGATCTTTCAGGCTGGCGAAGGGATGCGCGAGATGCTCGATGGTGTGACAGGAATGGACGATGTCGAAACTGGCATCGGCAAGCACGGCGTCCTCGATGCGCGAGAGCATCAGCTGCGTGCGGGGCAGACCGGCGCAGGAATCAGCATAGCGCTCATCCGGCTCGACGGCGGTCACTTGGCCTTGCGGCGCGGCTTCGAGAAAGGCGGCGGTGAAGCGGCCGCGATTGGAGCCGACATCCAGAAGCGCAAGCGGTTGATCGAATGGGGCGTGCCGCGCCAGCGCGTCCATTGCCGCCCGGGTGCGAAAGCCTTTGCCGTAGCGAACATTGCCCCAGTCCGCGCCGCCGGATACGGCCGCGCCGTGGCGCTTCTGCGTCCGGTCGATGCGCGGCGCGCTCTGCACCAGGCCGCAATGGCGGCAAAGATAGACTTTCAGGCCCCGTGTGGAGCCCTCGGGCTGGTAGGCGAATTGGAGGGAATCCCGGCCGCAAAAGTCGCAAAAAGGCAGGTCGGGGTGCATGCAATGGTCCGGTCAAGAATCCGGTAACCATGATTGGCCGGGCAGCGTTAAAATTCTAATAATTCACTGCGTATTCGGGCTTATCGGCATAGCCCAGGCGCGCCAGCATGTCGCCCGCAATGGTCTCGAATTGCGCGCGCTGGCCCGCATCCAGTAGCCGGTCTTCCGGGCGGTTCACATTGTGGGGCCGGGCAAAGACGCCATAGGCCTCGTCGCGATAAGGCAGGCCCAGGAACTCATAGAGGCCGCGCACTTCCGAAGGAGACACCCGCAGCTCCTCCAATCTCACGAACAGTGTTCGTTCAGCAGAAAGGCGGGATAATTCCTGAAGCGCCAGGCGGTTCACTTCCGCCCAATGCCAGCAGATGCGCTCGAACTGCGAGAAGCCGCGAAAGCGCTCCGCATCGGCGCTGCTCTGGCGGGGCAGCGGCCACCAATATTTCTTTTCCGGCGGCGGCGCGGGATGGGCGGCGGGATCGTCGTAATGCGCCTGCAGAATCCCGGTGGAGCGGTCGTCATAGCATTCGCTACCCAGCTTGTGAAAATAAGAGCTCGCGACTTTGCGGCCATCGCGCACCAGATGAACAAAGCGCGCCTTGGGAAACGCCGCCGCCAAATCCGGAATCAGCCAGGAAAGCTTGTTGGAGGAATCGCCCCAATGCGCCGCGTCGCTGTAGCGGATCGCGCCGCCATAGGTTTCGGCGATGACGCGAGCTGTTTCTTTTGCATCCACCAAACCGAGATAGCGCCGCACCGCCAAGGGCTGGGTGATCTGCACCAAATATTCGTGATGCATTTCCACCCCGGGTACCGCGGACAAGGCCTTGTGCAACATGGCCGTGCCCGACCGTCCCGACGAGACGATGAAGAACGGGCGGGCGCTCATCGCTTGACCGCGATGACGACGGCTTCACGGCCCAGGCCCGCCTCCGCCAGGGCGCGATAAAAAGCGCGGCGCGTTGTCTTCAGGCCCGCGGCTTCGAAAGCGAGATCGAATTTCTTGCGCCTGTTGTGGCAGGCGCGTCCCAGCACGGCGTCGCCGATGTAATTCTCGCCCATCATCAGAAAGGCTTCCATCGGAAAGCTGGTGGTGCGCGCGGCGGAGGTGAAGCCCAGCCGATCCAGCAGGTTGGTCAGCGACTCGAAATCGAAATAGTTCAGATGATGCGGCGGCGCCACCCACCAATCCGCCGCGCCGGCCGCAGTCATTCCGGCAAGCTGCATTGGCGAGAAATCGTTGGGAACATTGATGCAAATGATGCCGCCGGGCTCCAGCAATCCGTGCGCCAAGGTGATCAGATGGGCGGGATCGGGAATATGTTCCAGCACATTGTTGAGATGCACGACGTCGAACGCGCCCAGTGCGCCGGCGCTTTCGCTGTTGAAAAATCCTTCCGTGACCGGGGCGCCAAGTCCGCGTGCATGCGCGGCCGCCTGGCGGGACGGTTCTATGCCATGCGCCAGCCAACCGCGCCGCATCGCGGTCTCGAGAAAAAATCCGGGCCCGCAACCGATATCCAGCAGGCGGCGGCGATCGGGCGGCAACAAAGATTCGAAAATCTCCAGCCGGTCCGTCTGTGCGAGTTGCGCCCAGGCCTGGTCCTCGCCGGCATGCGCCAGGAATGTCGGCTTTTCGCTGGCGTAATAATCTTCGCGATAGGCGTGTTCCATGTCTTCGGCACGGGGCAGCGGCAAGGCATGTTTGAAGCCGCAGCTTTCGCATTCCACGATGACGTGGCCCGGGCGCGCCGCAACCCGGCGGCCCTTATGTGGACCGTCCTGGATGAAATCTTCTGCGGCGGCATGGCTCATGCGATCGCGGCCCGGCATCGGTTGTTAACCGCTTCTTAGCCATACGCTCTTTAGAAATGGTTAAATGGAAACACACCATTCCACGCCGCTCTTCATCGCCGAAGCGTCCAGCAACCATGGCCGCGACCTCTCCCGCGCCAAGGCCTTTGTGGATGCAGCAGCCGATGCGGGCTGCGACGCGGTGAAATTCCAGCTTTTCAAGATCGACCGGATGTTCGCGCCCGAGATCCTGGCGCAAAGCCCCAAGCACCGGGCCCGCAGCGAATGGGAATTGCCGCTTTCCCACCTGCCGCGGCTGGCCGAACACTGTTTGGCCCGGAAAATCCAGTTTTCCTGCACGCCTTTCTATCTGGAGGCGGTGGCCGAGTTGGCGCCTTTCGTCGATTTCTACAAGGTCGCGTCCTACGAATTGCTGGTCACGGACCTGCTCAAGGCCTGCGCTCGCACCGGCAAGCCGGTGGTTCTGTCCACCGGCATGGCCACCCTGGACGAGATCATGGCCGCGTCGCATTGCCTGCGCGATGCGGGCGCCAAGGACGTCACCCTGCTGCATTGCGTCTCGGCCTATCCCACCCCCGCGGCGGAGGCCAATCTCTCCGCCATCGACACCATTCGCACCGCGACGGGCTTGCCCGTTGGATGGTCGGATCACACGCGGCGGCCCGCGGTGATCGAACGCGCGGTGCATCATTGGAATGCGCGCGTGGTGGAATTCCATCTCGATCTCGACGGCAAGGGCGCGGAATATGCGGCGGGCCATTGCTGGCTGCCGGAAGAAATCGCGCCCGTGATCGCGCGCATCCGCGAAAGCTTGGTCGCCGACGGCAGCGGCTTCAAGGGCCCGCAGCCGTCCGAACTTTCCGACCGCGAATGGCGCGCCGATCCCAGCGACGGGATGCGGCCGCTGAAGCATGTGAGGATGGCCTACAAAGGCGAAGCAGCTTGAGGACTCGCGAACACCCCCGCATCGTCGCCGTGATCCAGGCGCGGATGGGCTCGACCCGCCTGCCGGGCAAGGTATTGCGGCCGGTCGCCGGCCAGCCTCTGCTCTGGCATATCGTTCATCGCTTGAAAGCGTCGCGCCTGATCGATGAGATCGCGATTGCCACCACCATCAATCCGCTGGATGACGCGATCGTGGAATTCGCCGCCGCGCATGGCGTCGCCGTGGTGCGCGGCCCGGAAGACGATGTTCTGGCGCGCTTTGCCCGCGCCGCCGAGACATTGAACGCCGACATCATCGTGCGGGTTTCTTCGGATGCGCCTTTTGTGGATGCCGGCTTCGTCGATCATCTGATCGCCAGCATGATCGAGCAGGGCGGCGATTATGTGCTGATGGAAGAGGGCGCTCCATGCGCCCATGAAGGCGTCGATCCCCTGACCCGCCGCGGTCTGGACAAGCTGATGATGGACGCGCGCGAGGATCCCGCCGCGCGCGAGCATATCACCGGCTATTTCAAGCTTCATCCCGATTTCGTGCCCATCGCGCGCGCCCGCGCCTATCCATCGCTGGCGCGCGAAGGCGGGCGGCTGACCATCGACACGCCGGACGATCTGGCATTCGTGGAAGCGATCCATGCCCGGCTGGAGGCGCGAGCGGGCGAGGCGTCGCTGGCGGATCTTCTTTCCTTGCTGGAACGCGAACCGGAACTGCGCGCCATCAACCGCCATGTGAAGCAGAAGCCCATTGTCCCTTCCGGTGGAGTGGCGCTGATCCGCTGCGATGGCGGCGGCAAGTTCGGCTATGGCCATGTCAAACGCATGGTGGCGCTGGCGCGCGCCCTTCGAGACCGCGAAAGCATTGGCGTGGTGTTCGCGCCGCATGGCAGCGAGGACGCCGCGCGCCCCATCCGACGCGCCGGCTTTGAAGCCGTGATGATCGAGAATTTAGCCGATCTGGCCGCCCTGATCTGCAAGCGGACGCCCGACATGCTGTTGCTGGACGGCCGCGAAGGTCCCTCGCGCGTCGAACTGGAAAAACTCCGCCGCGATATTCCCATCGTCGCCGTCATCGACGATGGCTCGGAGGCGCGCCTGGCGGCGGATTTCGCTTATTATCCGCCGGTACCGCAGGCGCGCGCCTTGGACTGGACCGCCGCGCGAACTGTGGCCCGCATCGGCTGGGAATGGTCGCTGCTAGGGATCAACCCGAATCTAACCGCGGTCCGTGGAAACTCCGTTCGCCCCATTTTGCTGGTGGCGATGGGCGGCAGCGATCCGCAAGGTCTTACCTTGCGCGCCGCCATGGCGCTCGCCCCGCTGGATCCGATATTCCGCATCCGCTTTGTCATCGGCACCGGCGTGAAAGACGCTGCCAAGGTCGCGGCCAATGTGGTGGCGCTGAAGAACAATTACGAGACGGTGGAAGGCGCCGACGACCTTGCCACCGAATATGCCTCGGCCGATCTGGCACTCTGTGCTTTCGGCGTCACTGCCTATGAGCTGGCGGCGTTCGGCGTGCCGGCCATCTATCTGGGATTGACGCAAGACCATGCCCGCTCCGCCAGTGCTTTCGAGGCGGCAGGCATGGGCGTTTCGCTCGGCGTGGCGTCAGAGGTTGAGGATGACGAGATCCTGGCGGCTGTGAAGGCGCTGATGAACGATGCGGCGCGGCGGCGCGAAATGCGCATTGCCGGACTGGCGCGCCTGAACGGCAATGGCGCGGCGCGAATCGCCGCCGATCTCGCGGCTGCTTTGAGGGAAGAAAAACGGCCCGTCAGGATCACCCGATAGCCGCCGCCGCTTGCGCGAAAACCTCGCGCCAGTCGCCGCGAACTTTGGGCATCACGCACTGGCAGGACGGCGCCAGCGGTTCATAGCTCTGACCGAAGGCGGTCCAGCTTGTGTCGTAAAGCAGTTTCAATGTGCGAGTGCCCGCACCAGCACCCAGCCAGGAAACGGCGGTGGGCGCACTGACCAGAATATCCAGAGCCGACAGCATCGCGGCGGCGCGGTCCAGTTCGTTTTTCTGATCCAATGCGGATGGCACGAAGATTTTGCGGCTGCTCGCTGTTTCCAGCGCCGCGATTTCCTCCGCCGTGGCGTCATATTGGCAGGATATCAGCGTTCCGGGCAGATCGCGCAGAAACGCGCCCCAGGCTTCGAGCGGTGCATACTGCACCGCGCGATGGCCGCCCGATTTGCCGCTGCGCCAGCAGAGCCCGATCGCGGGCGAAGCACCCGATCCGGCAAACGTCCCCGTCCAGTGCGCTTTCTCTGCCGGATCCGGAATCAGGAAGGCGTTCGGTTTGGGAAATCCATCCAGGTTTGCCCGCAACCAGCGCGGCAATGTTCCCATCAAGGTAACGGCATTGGCGCCGCCCGCTGCCTTCAGCCAGCTGTAATCGGCTGTGACTGTCCCGTTCACGGTTGCAAGCGATTGGGGCCTTACCGACAGCGCCGGAAAGGATCGTGCCGCCAGCGACACCAGGCGCGGCTCGCATTCCAGGATGACGGAACCGCCATCCGTTTCGGCGCGCGTGCGCAAATCCGGCATCATGCTCATGAACATGATCTGATCGCCCACGCCCTGTTCGGCGCGGACCAGAAGGCGGGTGCGTTTCAGGGAGCCGCCGCGCCATTCGGCCAGTTTCAATTCCGCCGCAGGCACCTTGCTGGTGATTTCGCTGCGCGCCGCATAGTCGCGCCAGCCATCCTTGAGATTGCCGGTGAGCAAATGGAGGACCGCCCGGTTGAGGCGCGCCTGGGGATTGCGCGAATCCGACTTGATAGCCCGGTCATACAAGGCGCGCGCGTCGTCGAACTGTCCGTCATCGGCCAGAAGATCGGCGAGATTGGACAAGGCGGCGGGATGGCCGGGTCTGGCATCCAAGGCGGCGCGGTAGCATTCGGCGGCGCGGGCATTGTCGCCCGATTCCCGCCAGGTCGAACCCAGGGTCAGCAGCAAGTCCGGGTTCGTCGGATCGCGCGACAAAGCCGGCTCCAGCAAAGCGCGCGCGGCCTCGAACTGGCCTTGAGTCCGCAGCAGATTGGCCAGGTTGACCAGGGCCTCGACCCGTTCCGGCTCCAGGGCCAGGACTTTGCGGAAGAATTCAGCGGCAGGCTGGGCAAGGCCCAGGGCGCGGGCGGTATTTCCCAGCGCGAACAGTGTTCGGATGTCATCCGGACGCTCCGCCAGGGCTTTTTCGAAGCAGGAAATCGCTTCCAGATGCCGTCCCCGGGACGACAGCTTCAAACCCTGGTCATAGGCGGGGGCGCTGGCCTGCATCATTCCAGTTTTGCGCGCCCGGCTTAAGGCCGCGTTAAGCGTGTTTTTCGCGCCCGATCTTGCGCATTTCCGGGCCGTCATTATCCCGGTCTTAACGCCGAAAATGAGAGAAACGGGAGAGCAACGGCCCGGAAAAGCGCCAGGCAATTCCGTCCAGCCGTGCGACCAAGGAAGTCATGTCGAGCGTCGGCTTTTCCGGTTTGGATTCCTCTGTTCTTCTGAGTTATTACCAGACTCAGATCTCGTCATCGCCATCCGCGATCGCCGCGCAAAATACACTCAGCGGACAGACCGGCTCGCAGACCAAAAGCGCCACCGCGAATGACGTGACGCCCTGGTCGACGCCTACCGGGACCACGGCAGCGCAAACCGCCAAGGTTCTTTCCACCACCAATTTTCTCGATACATCCAATGTGCCGCTGACTGCGGGCGCGACCAGCGACACCAAGCTTGAGCAGGACAACCAGAAACTCTTCTCGCTCTACTCCGCCTTCAACAATCTCGCCTATCTCAGCAAACTGGCACAGGGTTCGACCGAAACATCGGGCCAGCTCGCCGGACTCAATGCCCGGTTCCAGACCGGCATGGCGCAGGTTCAGCAATATCTGTCTTCGACGGATTTCAACAATTACACTTTGCAGGCGGCGACGCCCGCGGCAACGACCAGCTCGACCGCAAATATTTCGCTGGGCGGCTTCACCTACAGCACGCGCCAGCTGGTCACCAACTCGAACCTCGACAATCCCATTCCCGGGCTGTCGGCTTCCAGCAGCTTCACCATCGCGGTGAAGAAGGGCGGCACCACCACGAATGTCGCCATCGATCTCAGCCAGGTGCAGGGGGCGCTGACCCTGGGCAATGTCGTCAGCTATATCAATTCGCAGCTTGCGGCCGATGGCTTTTCCACCCGCTTCCAGAAAACCCAGAAGGGCGGGACCACGACCTCGAATACCGGCGCGACCTATGGCCTGCAGATCACCCCCGGCGGCAACGAAACGATTTCGCTATCGGCGGCCGCCACGCCGTCGCTCTACATGGTCGGCAATTCGGGTACGGCGAGCGAGACCAACACCACCACCGCCGGCAAGGCCGGCGCCACCAACACCACCACCACGCCCGCCGATCAGACCGGGCGCCTGGTCAAACTGTCGACCAACTCCGGCGCACCCAGCGCGGTCTTCACGTCCAACCAGAGTGCGACCACCGGCACGACCACCGCCGCCGATACCGTGGTGGATGCCAGCGGCAACGTCTATGTCGTCGGCAATGCCACCGGCAATTTCGGCAGCCAGCTCAACCAGGGCAGCCAAGACGCCTATCTCACCAAATATGATTCCGCCGGCAATGTGGTGTGGCAGAAATTGCTCGGCAGTGCCGGCACCGCCAATGGCTATGGCCTGGCGCTCGATCCATCCGGCGGCGTGGTCGTCACCGGCAGCTCGACCGCCGATCTCACCACGACCTCGGTCGCGGACGGCAACCAGGATTCCTTTGTCGCCAAATATGACGCCCAGGGCAATCAGACCTGGATCAAGCAGATCCAGACACTCGCCAACAACACATCCAATGCCGTGAGCGTGGACGCCAGCGGCAATATCTATATCGGCGGCAGCGTGTCGGGCTTTCCCGTCACCGTCGACGGCAAGGACACTATCCTTCCGGGCGGCGTGATCGGTGCCCATCAGACGGCGCAGGGCGGGGCCGACGCCTATCTCGCCAAATTCGATTCCAAGGGCAAGCTGCTGTCCGAAAATCAATTCGGAACCAGCGGCAACGATCAGGTGAGCGCCACCGCCACCGGCGCCGACGGCAGCCTCTATGTCGCCAGCGTGCAGAATGGCGAAGCGATCGTCAGCAAATATGCCAATGGCGACATCACCTCCGCGCCCACCTGGAGCCAGGATCTTGGCGCGCTGGCGGCGGGCGGCACGATCGGCGGGCTCGCCGTGTCCGGCGGCAAGGTCTATGTGTCCGGCACCACCTCCAACAGCAACCTGACCGCGGGCGGCCAGGCCGGCATTGCAACGCCAAGCACGGGCGGCACCGATGCCTTTGTTTTTGCCATGACCGACAACGGCGCCAGTGTCAGCGCCGATCATGTTTCCTATATCGGCACCTCGGCCAGCGAGCAGGGCGGCGCGGTGACGGTCGGTCCCGACGGCACGGTCTATCTCACCGGCTCGACGATGGGGACCTTCGCAGGCCAGCAGCGCAATATCCAGAAAGTCAGCAACGCCTTCGCCACCGCGCTCAATGCCGACGGCAGCGTCCAGTGGACGCAGCAATATGGCGGCGCCGACGGTCAGTCGACAGGCGCCAGCCTGGCGGTCGATCCCCAGGGCTCCAGCGTGCTGGACGCGCTGGGCCTGCCGCGCGGCACCATCAGCCTCAATCAGTCGGTGGATCTCACCGCCATGACTACCCTGCGCGCCGGCGACAGTTTCAAGATCAAGATCGACGGCATCGCGCCGCGCACCACCACCATCACCATCGACCCGGGCGAAACCATCAATTCGCTTTCCACCAAGATCAACGCCCAGCTGGGTGCGATCGGCAAGGCCGCGGCGAATTACACCGGCAGCGCCGAAGGCCTGAAGCTCACCGTCAATCCCGGCCACACCATCGAATTGATTGCCGGACCCGCGGATCTGGATGCGCTGGGGCGGCTGGGAATCAGTCCCGGGGTGTTGACCGCTCCCGCCACCGCCAGCAAATCGACCAGCTCCAGCACCACCAATAACTCGCCGAACGGCAAGACCACGACGACTTACGGCCTGGGCCTTAGCGGCACGCTCGACATCTCGACCAAGACCGGCGCCGATCTGGCGCGGTCGCAGCTCCTGGGCGTGCTGTCGAACATCCAGAGCGCCTATCAGAAGTCCAACGCACCCCCGCCATCGACCGCGACGGCGGGCAACACCACGGGCACGGCGTCCGCCACCACCCTGGCGCAACTGGCCAATTACAATCTGGCCCTGTCGTTCCTGGGCAACGATCCCAACAACGCCGTCGCCAACATCCAGTCGATCGTGTCGGGCGGCGGCAGCAGCAGCAACAACAGCCTGAGCAGCCTGCTCTCCCAGCTGGGCGGTTAGCGTCAGAATTCATTCATTTAAAGGAAAGCGCGCCTTGGCCGGGGCTTTCTTCCCCCGCATGGCGAAGCCATTGGCGGGGAGTTCGATAGCTTCTGAGCGACAGCGAAGAAGGCGTATCGAACGGCTGCTAGCGTTCGGACGGCAAAAGCTCCACCGGAGCTTTTGCTATTCGTCCTCACTGCCCGCGTGGCAGACAGATGGGGAAAAATCAAACCACCCGGTTGAAAACCATGGCCCCTGAGGGCTGCGTCTTATAGCCAGACTGAGGCCCATAAGTCCGCGTCGGCGCATTCATCCGCTCGACTTCGCGGGCGATGGCCTGGATCATGCCTTCCGAAGCGTTCTTCACCCGCGCCAGCGCGCGGGCATGAAGTTGCAGCACGTCGCGGAATTTGGCGGTGACCAGCAGGAAGCGTTCGCGCAAGCTGGGCGGCGCCGATTTGGCAATGCGGATATCGAAATTCTGCGCCTCGCGGCCATAGATCACGGACAATTTCTGGATCTCCGGATCCATGCTTTTCATCTCGGCGGGCTTGCCGGCCTTCAGCGCCGCGATGTCGGCTTCGAGCGCCACCACCAGCCGTTCGGCGAGCGCGATCAGCCGTTCCATGCGCGGGCCGTCTTCCAGCTTGGTCTCGCTCATTGCACGCTCGCGCCCGGCTGCGGCGCTTCCTGATGTTTCAGCAATTGACGGCTGACGGCGCTGGCCAGGCCGAAGCCGCCGCGCGCCTCGATCGACTTGCCATATTCATTGACCATCATGGAGCGGAACATTTCCTCGCCCTCGCCGCCGCCAAAGGGGCCGTCGGTGGGAATGCCGGAGAACATCGAGCCCAGGAATTGCGAAATGAAAACGCTTTCGAATTCCTTGGCCGATTTGCCTGCGACGGTCGCGTTTCCGGTCGCGGCCGGCATTTTCACCGGCGCGGCCTGAGTCGCCATCATCGCGGTCTGAAGGTTCGCGTCCATCAGCCGATCACCTGGATATCGGCCTGGAGCGCCCCTGCGGCCTTGATCGCCTGCAGGATCGAGATGATGTCGCGCGGCCCCACACCGAGAGCATTCAGGCCGTCCACCATGCTCTGCAGGGACACGCCCTGGTTCAGCACGGCCATCTTGTTGCCTTTCTCGTCGTCGATCTGGATCGAGGTGCGCGGCACGACCTGGGTGGTGCCGGTATTGGAGAAGGGCGAAGGCTGACTCACCTGCGGTGTCTCGGTGACCCGGATGGTGAGATTGCCCTGCGCGATCGCCACCGTGTTGATGCGCACATCCGCGCCCATCACGATCACGCCGGAGACCTGGTCGATGATGACCTTGGCAGGCTGGTCGGGATCGACCTTGACCTGCTCGATATCGGTGAGAAGGCCCATTACACCGTTGGGATAATTGGCGGGCACATGCAACTGCACATTCGACGGATCGGATGCGACAGCCATGTTGCCGCCCAGATAAGTATTGACCGCCTGGGCAATGCGGGTCGCGGTCGTGAGATCTGGATTGTGCAAGGACAGTTTCAGATTTTCCATGCCGGCAAGATGAAAGCCGGTTTCGCGTTCGACAATCGCGCCATTGGAAATACGCCCGGCCGTCGGCACGCCGCGCGTCACGCTGGCGGCATCGCCTTGCGCCGAGAAGCCGCCCACCGCGACGGGACCCTGGCCCACCGCATAGGTCTGGCCATCGGCGCCGAACAAAGGCGTCACCAGCAAGGTGCCGCCCTGAAGATTCTTGGCGTCGCCCATGGCGCTGACGCTGACATCGATGCGCGAGCCGCTGCCGGCGAAGGCCGGAAGATTGGCGGTCACCATCACGGCGGCAACATTCTTGGTCTGCATAGTCTGGCCGCGCGTGTTCACGCCCAGCCGTTCCAGCATGGTCTGGATCGATTGCTGGGTGAACGGCGCGTTCTTCAGAGAGTCGCCGGTGCCGTTGAGGCCGACCACCAGGCCATAGCCGACCAGCATATTGTCGCGAATGCCTTCGATCTCGATCAGGTCCTTGACCCGCGAAAAGGCCATGACGGGACCGGGCGCGGCCACCAGGGCGGCGCCAAGAACGAAGGTGATGAGACGAATATAGTGAGACGCGTTGCGCATGAACCCGGCTTCTGCCTGTTTTCTGGGAAACCTCCTTGCCAGTTTCATGCCGCCGTTGGTCTGCAAAAATATCAATGCATTCAATACGTTGATTCGTATACCGAACAGTGTTCGGGATGCTGCGGCAGTTTTTGCCTGGCGCATTTGGTCCGATGACCGGTTCCGGTCGGGGCGCGGCCAGGCCTGGAGGCGGCTGATGCCGCGGGACTGAGACAGGGCGCGGTCGGGGATGGCCGGCGATGCCCCAGGGCGTTTCGAGGGTCGTTGCAAGCTTGCGGGCGCCGAACCGCAGCGCCCCGCCAAAGCTCTTGACCGTCATGAAGAAGACCATCCCGAACGACCGATGACGGGTGGTTTGCCGGACATGGACAGGGGGTATCCGCATTCCTATGTTCGACCTCCACCGCACAGGAGCCCTTATGTCCGCGCCCCGTCCCGCCTTGCTTTGCATTCTCGATGGCTGGGGCTGGCGCACCGACACGGCGGACAACGCCATTGCCGCCGCGAAGACGCCGAACTACGTCCGGATGCTCAAAGAGTGTCCGCATGCGCTGCTGCAGACCTCCGGACGCGCGGTGGGATTGCCGCAAGGCCAGATGGGCAATTCCGAAGTCGGGCATATGAATATCGGCTCCGGCCGCGTGGTCGCCCAGGATCTGCCGCGCATCGATGTGGCCATCGAAGACGGCTCGCTGGGCGCCCGGCCGGCGCTGCGCGAGCTGATCGCCAAAGCGCAGGCCAGCAAGGGCGCCGTGCATCTGATGGGCCTGCTGTCCCCCGGCGGCGTGCATTCGCATCAGGATCACATGGTGGCGCTGGTGAAGGTGCTTGCGGACTCGCGGCTGCCGGTCTTCGTCCACGCCTTCCTGGATGGACGCGATACGCCGCCCAGAAGCGCGCGCGGCTTCATCGAAAAATTCCTGAAGGATATTGCCGGCGTGCCGGGTGTCCGGATGGCGACTTTGTCCGGCCGCTATTACGCCATGGACCGCGACAAGCGCTGGGACCGGGTACAGAAGGCTTATGACGCGATGGTGGACGCTGCCGCGCCGCGCCATACCGACATCTTCGCGGCGCTGGATGCGTCCTATGCCGAAAATGTCAGCGACGAATTCGTGGTGCCGGTGGCGCTGGGTGATTACGCCGGCATGGGCGATGGCGATGCCTTGCTCTTTGCCAATTTCCGCGCCGACCGGGCGCGGGAAATTTCCCTGGCGCTGCTGGATGACGGATTCCAAGGGTTTGCGCGCAGCCGGGTGGTGAGCTTCAGCGCCGCCGCAGGATTGACGGAATATTCAGAAGAACTCGCCACCATGATGACGGCGGTTTTCCCGCCCGAAGATGTGCGCGAGACCCTGGGCGAAGTGATGGCCGAACACGACCTGAAACAACTGCGCATCGCCGAGACCGAGAAATACGCGCATGTCACTTTCTTCCTGAATGGCGGGCGCGAAGAGCCTTTCCCCGGTGAGGATCGCATCCTGGTGCCCAGCCCCAAAGTCTCCACCTATGACCACAAGCCGGAGATGAGCGCCTATCAGGTGACCGACAGGCTGGTGGAAGCCATCGGCAGCGGCAAATATGATCTGATCGTGGCCAATTACGCCAATCCCGACATGGTGGGTCATACCGGTGTGATGCAAGCGGCCGTGAAGGCGGTGGACACGATCGACGAATGCCTGGGCCGCCTGCGGACCGCGATCGAAAAGGCGCACGGCGTCATGCTGCTGACCGCCGACCATGGCAATGTCGAGATGATGAAGGATCCGGTGACGGGCGAACCGCACACAGCTCATACGCTTTTTGACGTTCCCATCATCGCGGTCAACGCACCTGCCGGCACGCAATTGGAAAATGGCCGTCTCGCCGATGTCGCGCCCACCATGCTGGCATTGATGGGCTTGAAGCAGCCATTGCCGATGACCGGCCATTCGCTCCTCGGGAAAGGCTAGAATTGCGCAGCAAGTTTCTTCTTCTGCTGGCGGCCGCGGCTTTCACGGGTCCGGCGCTGGCCGCCGATCCGCCTTATAAAAAGGTGACGCTCCCGGTCTTGCCGCGCCCGCGTCCGGCGCTGAAAGACGATGCCCGGCCCGCGCCCGATATCCCGCTCGATCTTTCCAAGGCGGTGCCCAGCAAGGCGCTGGGCAATCTTCCCTCCAGCGCGGCGCAGCTCGGCACCCTCAAGGCCGAGATGGCGCAGGAAAAGCCGGCCGTGGACAGCGCCAAGCAGAAAAGCGACCAGCTTTCCGCCGAAGCCAAAAGCCTGCGGCAGAAGCTGATCGCCACTGCGGCGCGGATCGAAAACCTGGAACAGGAGACGATCACCCTCGGCGATGAAATCGAAAGGCTGGAAAAACAGAATGCCGAACTGACGGCGGGATTCGAGCGCGACCGAATTTCCGTGACCAGGCTGCTGGCAATCCTCGAACGGCTGCAACATGACATGCCGCCGGCGCTGGCGGTCCGGCCCGACGATGCCTTGGCGGCGGCGCGGGGCGCCATGCTGGTGGGCGCCAGCCTGCCGCCGGTCTATGCCGAAGCCGCCAGGCTTGCCCGCCGCATCGATGTGCTGAAAGCCACCCGCATCGCGCTGGTCAAGCGCCGCACCGAAGCCTCCACCACCGCCACGCAACTCACCACGGCGCGGGCGGACCTTGAAACCCTCACCGCCCAGAAGGAGGCGGAGGCGGAAGCGGCGGGCGGCGAATATGGCACGCTCAAGAGCAAGCTGGCGGAAATCGCCGCCAAGGCGGCCGACTTTCAGGCGCTGGTGAACCGGGTCGCGGCCCTGAAGCGCGCCGGCGGCGGCGATGATGGAATCACCATCGTGACCGCGTCCAATACGGGCTCCCTGGGCCCCCTGTCCAAAGGTTCACTATTGCAGCCCGTGGTGGGAACCATTGCCTCCGCCAGCGCCACGGCCGAGGAAAACAACCGGAATCCAGGCCTTACCTATGTTACGCGCGACAGCGCCCAGGTCATCGCGCCGTCCGATGGCCGGGTGCTGTTTGCGGGCCCTTACCATAAATCTGGACAGGTCTTGATCCTGGAGATAACGACTGGATACGATCTGGTGCTGGCCGGACTCGGACGTGTGACCGTGCGACCGAACGATGAAGTACTGGCGGGTGAACCCGTCGGCAGCATGCCAGCGCAAAGCGGTTCTCCGACCGAACGGCTTTACTTCGAATTGCGGCAGAACGGTCATGGGCTGGATCCGAAACCTTGGCTAAGCCTGGAAACGCGGAAGGCAAAAGGAACATGAAAAAGATTGCTCTGGTGGCATTGGGCGGGGTCGCGGGCTTTGCGTTGGCGCTGAGCTTGCTGCCGCAAGCCCAAGGCGCCAGCGACACGGGCGCCTATCGTCAGCTCGATCTGTTCTCCGACGCCTTCGAACGCGTGCGCGCCAACTATGTGCGCCCCGTGCAGGACAGCGAACTCGTCAATGCCGCGATCCAGGGCATGGTCTCGGGCCTGGACCCACATTCCAGCTATATGGACTCCAAGTCCTATAACGACATGCAGATCACCACCAAGGGCCAGTTCGGCGGCGTCGGCATCGAAGTGACGCAGGAAGAAGGGCTGATCAAAGTGATTTCGCCGATCGACGGCACGCCCGCGGCCAAGGCCGGCATCAAATCCGGCGACCGCATCGCCGGAATCGACGGCACCTCCATCGCGGGCCTGCCGCTCAACGACGCCATCGACAAGATGCGCGGACCTGAAGGCTCGAAAATTACCCTCACCATTCTGCGCGAAGGCGAGAAGAAGCCTTTCGACGTGACCTTGCAGCGCGCCGTGGTGCAGGTGGACGCCGACACGTGGCGGCGCGAAGGCGATATCGGTTACATCCGGTTGCCGGGCTTCAACGAACAAACCGCGTCGGGCCTGGAGAAGGCGGTGCGCGAGCTGAAGAAGCAGATCGGCCCCGGCATCAAGGGCTACGTCATCGATCTGCGCAACAATCCCGGCGGCCTTCTGGATCAGGCGATCCAGGTCTCGGACGATCTTCTGACCGGCGGCGAAGTGGTTTCCACTCGTGGCCGTCATCCCGAAGATACGCAGCGCTATGACGCCAAGGGCGGCGACATCACCGAAGGCAAGCCCATCGTGGTGCTGATCAACGCCGGCACCGCGTCGGCCTCGGAAATCGTTTCGGGCGCGCTGCAGGATCACAAGCGGGCCACCATTGTCGGCATGACCAGCTTCGGCAAGGGCTCGGTGCAGACCATCATTCCGTTGGGCGAGGGCGGCGGAGCGCTGCGTCTCACCACCGCGCGCTACTACACGCCGTCCGGGCACTCCATCCAGGCCCAAGGCATCATTCCCGACATCGCGGTATCGCAAGGCGATGAAGCCAATGTGCCCAAAATCGCGCGGCCTTCGGAAGCCGATCTGCCGGGCCATCTGATTGGCGAGCCGGCGGCCAAGAAGATCAATGCACCCGTGGTACGACCCGCGTCCGGCAAAAAATACGACGACTTCCAGCTGTCCTACGCCGAAGACCTGCTGCACGGAAAAATGACGGTCGCCTCCGCCAGCACGACGCCGGTCACGGGCTTGTTACCCTCCTCCCCCGTTTCGCCAAGCACGCATTAGCGCTTCGTGAAGCTTGGCCGCCGGCGCAAAGCGCGCCGGCGGGGATGCGTGAGCCGGAGGGGGGCGTTAACCGACCTCTAACCATGTTCGGCGCTAAATCCAGCCGACATGACGGCCTTGACCGCTCCATCCCGCGCCGCGCGTGCCCTGGCCCTCACCAGCGCCAGCGTGCTGTGCGTGCTGGCGGCCGGTGCACTCGGCATCACTGTCCTGGGCAAGGTCCAGCGCCCCGGGGTGGTGATGGATCTCCGGGCGCCGCCGCTTCCCAAACACATCGCCGCACCGCAGATTGCCGCCGCGCTCGGCGCGCCTCCGGTCGCGATCAGTAAAATGATCCTGGCGGGCCGCGCGCTGGTCGCCGATCCCGCCCTGATCGAAAACAGCCCGCAAGGCCCCTTGCCGCGCATCGCCGATGACGGCCGCAAGCCGATGGCGGCTTATGCGGCACCCGCGCTTAGCGGCAAATTCCGTATCGCCATTGTGGTCTCGGGCCTGGGACTGAGCGCCAAGGCGACCACAGCGGCGTTGGCCGCTCTGCCGCCGGGCGTTACTCTCGCATTCGCGCCCTATGCCGGTGACGTTCAGCATTGGGTCTCCCAGGCGCGGCAATCCGGCCATGAGGCTTTGCTGGAAATCCCGATGGAGCCGTTCGATTTTCCCGACAGCGATCCGGGGCCTCATACGCTGCGCTCCGGCGTCGACCGGGATACCAATGGCGAAAGGCTGGACTGGGCGTTGTCGCGTTTCACCGGTTATGCCGGCGTAACCAATCTTCTGGGTCAGCGATTTCTGGCCGATGCGGACGCCCTCTCGCCCACCATGACCCAATTGTCCCGGCGGGGGCTTTATTTCTACGACAATGGCACGGTTCCCCAATCGGCCGCGGCGGATGTCGCCGGCCGCTCCGGCGCGCCCTTCGTCAAGGCCACGGAAACGCTGGACGGCATTCAGACCGCACTCGAAATCGACAAGCATCTCTCCGACCTGGAGGCCCAGGCGCGGGATCATGGCAGCGCCGCCGGGTCCGGGTTCCTCTATCCCATCACGGTCGAACGAATCGCGGCCTGGACCAAGGGGCTGGAAAAACGGGGGTTTGTTCTGGTCCCTCTCTCCGCCATAGTGAATCAGCCCTCAAAATAGGGCGCGGGTCTTTTGCCCCTTGAGTGCGTCGGCCATGCTCACGTACGTCCGTACGCTCCGCGTGGCCTCCTGCTCAAGTGACAAAATCCCTCGCGCCCGCCGCGTGTGAAAAATCTTGATGTCACCTCAATCCAATCTTCCTTACCGCCCCGCCGTCGGGGTCATGTTGCTCAATCGGCAGGGGCTGATTTTCGTCGGCAAACGCATCGACCAGACGGTCGAGGGCTGGCAGATGCCGCAAGGCGGCATCGACGAAGGCGAAGAGCCGCGCCAGGCGGTCTTGCGCGAACTCAAGGAAGAAGCGGGCACCGACAAGGCCGAGATCATCGCGGAAATGGATGACTGGATCACCTACGATCTTCCCTTGCATCTGGTCGGCGTCGCCTTTCACGGCAAATATCGCGGCCAGCGCCAGAAATGGTTTGCCTTGCGCTTCACCGGCGAGGACAGCGATATCAATCTTTATGCGCATGAGCCGGAATTTTCGTCCTGGAAATGGCTGGCGCTGGAAGAATTGCCGCATGTGATCGTGCCGTTCAAACGCGATTCCTATTCCAAGGTGATCGCCGCCTTCCGTCACCTGGCGAAACCGAATCCATGACCGAGGAGCATCGACCAGGGAAAGTGGGAGCGGCGCCAGCCGCGAGCGGTTTCCCGTCCG